>NZ_CM186282.1:0-1807934 GCF_059772305.1 Prochlorococcus sp. MIT2309
GTGCTAACGGGTGATGAAGTTTGGGACAAGGTTCAAGGGTCCCTTCAAAAGAATTTGAGCAAACCCTCTTATGAGACCTGGATTAGACCAGCAAAATTTCATTCCCTGAAACAGGGAAAAATGATTTTGATTGCTCCAAATCCATTCTCAAGCAATTATTTGAAGAAAAATTATGCCAATACAATTGAAGAGCTAGTTCTAAAGATATATGGCGAGCCCCTAAAAGTTGAATTTCAATCAATTGAGAGCAAATCGGAAAATAAGGAAAAATCTAAAACTTTAGCTAGCAAAAAGGGAACTAAGACTCAGCAATCTGATTATCAAAGTACCCCTGTTAAGAGAACAAATAATAAAAAACCCTCTTTGAATCACAAGTATGTTTTTAATAGATTTGTTGTTGGTCCAAATAGTCGGATGGCTCATGCTGCCGCGATGGCAGTTGCAGAATCCCCTGGGCGCGAATTCAACCCTTTGTATATATGCGGTGGCGTCGGTTTAGGTAAAACACATTTGATGCAGGCAATTGGTCATTATCGATTGGAAATTGATCCTCATGCAAAAGTTACTTATGTTTCTACCGAAACTTTTACAAATGATTTGATTCTCGCTATTCGAAAAGGAGAGATGGAATCATTTAGGAATAGATATCGGGCCGCAGATCTCATACTTGTAGACGATATTCAATTTATTGAGGGTAAGGAATTTACTCAGGAAGAGTTCTTTCATACATTTAATGCTTTACATGAGGTGGGACGTCAAATAGTTTTAACTAGTGATAGACCACCCAGTCAAATTTCACGCCTTCAGGAGCGTTTGATTTCAAGATTCTCTATGGGATTAATTGCTGATATACAAGCACCAGATTTGGAAACTAGAATGGCCATTTTGCAAAAGAAAGCCGAACAAGAGCGCATGAGGTTACCAAGGGATTTGGTTCAATTTATTGCCGGTAGATTCACTTCAAATATTAGGGAGTTGGAGGGGGCTTTTACTCGGGCTGTTGCTTTTTCATCTATCACTGGTTTGCCTATGAATGTTGAGTCAGTTGCACCAATGCTTGATCCAAGTAGTAAAGGTGTTGAGGTTACCCCAAAACAAGTGATTGATAAAGTTGCGGAGGTTTTTGATGTAACAACAGATGAGATGAAAAGCTCAAGTAGACGTAGGCCTGTAAGTCAGGCGAGACAAGTAGGGATGTATTTAATGCGTTATGGAACAGATTTAAGTCTGCCTAGGATTGGTGAAGCATTTGGTGGAAAAGATCACACTACTGTTATTTATGCAATTGAGCAAATTGAAAAAAAATTATCAACTAACCCTGAGACAGCAAGTATAGTCCAACGAGTTAAAGATCTTCTTCAGATAGATTCTAGAAAACATCGCTAAAAAAAGATTTTATTAATTTGTGAGATCTTATTAATCTAATTAACGTATTTAGCTGTTAATAAAATTATTTGGATTTTGGTCGAAACGATTTACTAAAGGTATTGGGTAGCCATATGCTCTCCCATCCATTTGAGCTGTTTTTTCGAGTGCTTGGCGAAACTCTCTTGCTGCAAGTAAAGGCATATCTCGAGGAACTGAAATTCGATCTCTTAGATATCTAAGTCCTATAGCAGTACCTGGATTAGGTGGACAACTCTCTTCCTTAAGCATATTTGTTAGTGCGGCCTGCAAAGGTTGTTCAAAATCATCTCTGTCGAGTGGGTTTGCATGCATTATGCCCTCTTTATGTTTTATTACTCTTGCAAGAGCAATTGCTGCAGGTTTATTTTTTGAAAGAATCGAAGAACAAATCTCTTGATCCCCTAAACCATTACCGTTATCAATATCTTGAGCAAATCTTTGCTGGATCTCATTCTTATCTTTAAAACATCCTCCCATTTGGGGAGGGAGATCATGTGCATGGGTGTGAAAGTCCCCTTGAGTTCCACGATATGAATCAAAATTTTCTAGCTTGCAAAACCAATTATTGATGGAATGGAATTTTTTTCTGACTAGGAATCCTTTGTAATAGGCGAGAGATGCATTCATTCTCTCTAGGTAGGGTATAAAAACAACATCACCGCTACCAGGTTGAGTTATTCCTTCTTGAGAAATCATGGGATCAAGCCATAGTGATTCTTGATTTGAGATAAGTTGATCAAGCTCTTCCATAACTAATAGAAAATTTTGTTTTCTTTTTTTTTCTTCTCGTTTAAATAATGTTGGTTTACAAAGCCAATTGCACCAGCTAAAAAAGATTTTTCTTTCGAGATTTCTTAAGTTAATATTTCTAGGATGAATTAAAGAATTTCCCAATGTCCCAAAGGACTTCTCGAGAGATAAAAGTATCTCATCGCTCTCAGTAATGATTTTCTTGTCTAACTCTATAACTGGCAACATTCCAGATGGAACTTTCTTCAAAAACCATTCTTCTTTTTTGCCATAACAGCGCATATTGATTTTTTCGATTCGGTAGGGAATTCTCTTTAACTCAAGCCAAAGCCAAACTTTTTGACAATATGGGCACCATGCGTGCCTATCTCTGAAAAGGGTAACTCTGATACTTGATTCAGAATTACCAAATAGTCGAAGACTTGTGTGCGAATTATTGGGACCATTAATTCGGTCGTCTTCGCTAGCAGCAAAACTTTTTAATTTGTCCCATGAGTAGGGATTTATGGCTTGATCCATATTTTTGATGGAGAATTGAAAAGTAGTTGATTGTTACTCGCTTGGAAAACAATTTTGATTTGATCGTAATTGGCGCAGGCTCTGGTGGTCTGGCGGCCGCCAAAAGAGCGGCAGCTCACGGTGCAAGAGTTGCCATAATTGAGGGTGATCGAGTTGGCGGTACATGTGTAATAAGGGGTTGTGTCCCCAAAAAATTGCTTGTCTATGGTTCCTCTTATGGTGAATCCATAAAAAACGGAAGTAAATATGGAATTGATTTTAATGAAGTTAGTTTCAATACAGAAATATTATTGAGCAATATCAGAAATGAGGTAAATCGATTGAATTGCCTCCATATTGATTTTTTGAAGAGAGCAGGAGTCAGATTATTTAAAGGATGGGCAGAATTTTTGAATAAAAATTCAATTGCAATAAAAGAATCTAAAGATGCTCCTATTACCGACACAATTCGCGGAGAAATGATATTGATTGCTGTTGGAGGAGGAGCTACAAGGCCGAAAATAAAAGGATCCTCCGTTGGACTTATTAGCGATGATATGTTTTTGATGAAAAAATACCCTGAACACATGGTTATTGTGGGAGGTGGTTTTATCGCCTGTGAGTTTGCCTGCATACTTACTGGATTGGGTACAAAAGTCACTCAATTAGTTAGGGGTAATAATTTATTAAAAGGATTTGATTGCGAACTTTCAGAAAATTTAAAAAAAAGTATGATTGCCAATAATATTGAAGTATATTTTGGTGAAACTGTTAATGAACTAGAAAAAACGAATGATCACCTAAAAGTTACTACTGATAAGCGAGAAATTAAATGTGACGAATTGTTATTTGCTGTTGGAAGGAAACCATCCCTTGATGGATTAGGCCTTGATAAAGTAGGAATCAAATATGATCAAAATAAAATTTATGTAGGAAGTCAAAATGCAACTAATATTTCTAATATTTATGCGATTGGTGATGTTACCAATAGAGCTAATCTAACACCGGTTGCGATTGAAGAAGGAAGATCTTTTTCTGATAATATTTTTGGGAATAAAAATCGAATTATAAATTATAATTTTATTCCCAAAGCGGTATTTAGCCAACCTGAGCTCGCATCCGTAGGACTTTCGGAAGAAGAGGCAGTAATCAAATATGGAGAGGGGGGAATTAATGTTTTTCGTGCTAGCTTTATTCCCATGTCTCAGACTTTAAGTTATAGTCGCCAGAGCTGTTTTATGAAATTAATCGTTTCAAAAAAATCTGATAAAATATTAGGCTGCCACATGTTAGGCGAGCATTCTGCGGAAATTATTCAAATGGCATCTATTGCATTATCGATTGGTGCGACTAAAAGTGATTTCGATAAAACGATGGCTTTACATCCAACTGTTTCAGAAGAATTCGTAACTATGAGTGGTTAACCTAAAGTTATTAATTAAAATTTGATTTTCTGGATAGATAAAAGTATTCCGCTGACTTGAAAAAAATTATTAGTAGACTCATCGGTAAAATTATAAATATAACCACAGATCGAAAAATATTGTGGTATTCAGGAGAAGTTATTGGAATTATTTGATCCAAAAGATATAAGATATATAGACCTAATAAACCGCTTCCTTCAAGTCTACTTATTTTACCTTTAGTCCAGAAAATTGGCATGCAGGCAAGTGTAGAAATTACCATTATGGGTAAATCTTTTTTTATAAGTAATTGATCGACAGATAATCCATTATTTCCAGAAAATAATGCACATGATCCTAATACAAGTAACTGATTTAAGAGGCTGCTTCCAATAACATTTCCAATTGCTAAATCAACTCTTCCTCTAAAAGTTGCCACTAATGATGTTACTAGTTCTGGCATTGATGTACCAGCCGAAACAATTGTTAATCCAACTATTGTTTCGCTAATTCCAAAGAATAGAGCGAAGGTACTAGCTCCACTAACCAGTAATTTTGAGCCAAATGTTAGTAGAGCGATTCCTAAGCAAATTTTCCCAGTTGCAATTGTCCAATTTTTTGAATCGGATTTTGCATAATTATTTTCACTAATTGAAAAAGTATTGGAATCCTCTCTGGCTGTACGAATTTCCCAAATTGTATTAATGATAAGTGCAACGAGGAGCGCGATCCCTGCCTGCCATGTAAATTTTCCACCTGAGGCCATCCCCCAGACACATGTTGAAACAGCTATTAAGAGAGGAACATCTCTTCTAAGCAAGCGACTCTCGACTTTTAAGGGAAGGATTATCGAACTGCCACCTAAAACAACCAGGATATTAAAAATATTACTTCCTACGACATTGCTCAGTGCAAGCTCCTCTGAACCTTGGAATATTGAATTCAAGCTAACAAAAAGTTCAGGAGCACTAGTCCCAAGTGAAACTACAGTAAGACCAATTATCAGCTGGTGTATTTTGAGTATTTTGGCGAAACTTACTGCACCTTGGACAAATATCTCTCCACCCCAAAAAAGGAGACCTATCCCAAAAATTAGTTCAATTAACGATATTGTGAGAGTGTTGAGCATCTTTGGTTATGTTATTTCTTTGATAACAATTCGATTTTTCTTTTAATGTTATTTGGCTGGGTTGATTTAATTCGTTATTTTCTGATTAAATTGAAATATTTCCTTTTGAGCAGATATTTCATTTTTGTCTCAAATTAAATTTGGATAGTTAAATTGTTAGACAAAATCACCCTAAGACAACCTGATGATTGGCACTTACATTTAAGAGATGGAAATCTCCTGAGATCATTTTTGGCTCATAGCTCAAGGGTCTTTAGGCGCGCAATAATAATGCCAAATCTATCTCCTCCCATAACCACGATTGATTTAGGGAATAGCTATAGAGATAGGATTTTAAAATCAATACCTAGAGGCATAAGTTTCACACCATTAATGACCGCATACCTGACTGATGATATGTCTCCGGAAACTTTAATAAAAGGCTATGAACAAAAACTATTTATTGGCGCAAAGCTTTATCCCGCTAATTCAACGACAAATTCATCTGAGGGTGTTAGTGATTTAAATAATATTGACTTGTTATTTGAGACGATGGAACGTTTAGGAATGCCATTATTGATTCATGGCGAGGAGGTTGATCAGGAGGTTGATATTTTTGATAGAGAAGCTGTATTTATTGAGAGAAGACTGTCACCCCTTCTTAAGAAATATCCGAAATTAAGAGTTGTATTAGAGCACATAACAACAAAAGACGCAGTAGATTTTGTTCAAACAAGCGGATATGAAATAGCTGCTACTATCACACCTCATCATTTACACATAAATAGGAATGCACTTTTTGCGGGAGGATTAAATTCAGATTTTTATTGTCTTCCAGTTGTGAAGAGAGAAATCCACCGCTTAGCCTTGAGAAAGGCTGCAACTAGCGGAAAACCATGCTTTTTCCTAGGAACTGATTCTGCACCTCATCTGCGACCTGCGAAAGAGAATTCATGTGCATGCGCAGGGATTTTTAATTCTCCTTTTGCTTTAGAGAGTTATGCGGAAGTTTTCGATAGTGAGAATAAAATGGAGAATCTCGAGCCCTTCTGCAGTGAATTTGGAGCAAAATTCTATGGGCTTAAATTGAATTCAAAGAAAATAACTTTAGTGAGAAAAATCCAAATGGTTCCCAAATTTATTAATGTTGGAGAGTTTAACCAAAAAGAAAAAATCATACCTTTTCATGCAGGCGAAAAACTTAGTTGGACCCTTTTGACCAATGAGGAAGGGGGGTGTGCTTTTGGTAGTAATTCTTAGTTTATTGATGGGAGTAGGGGGACTTGAACCCCCACGGCCTAAAGCGGCCAACAGATTTTAAGTCTGGTGCGTCTACCAATTCCGCCATACTCCCTAGAAAAGGCTTAGATTACCCCTAACCTGGATCTAGGTTTCATTTAACAGTATCCTCCATAGTGACTTTTTTTGCTTTAGAAAATCAAATTTCCAACAATTTAGTTCTCGTTTTGGGTACTTATGCAGGATTAGGGATCATATATTTAATAGTAGTTCCTCTGTTTTTGTTTTACTGGATGAATAATAGATGGCACTTTATGGGCAAAATAGAAAGACTGGTGATTTATGGGTTGGTTTTTTTATTCTTTCCTGGTTTAATTTTATTTGCTCCTTTTTTAAACCTTCGTCTTGAAGGGCAAAACGAGGAGTAAGTTTTGACTAGAGCAAAAGTATTTCAGTTTGGCCTGGCTGTTCTTCTTTTAGGTGGAATTGGTTATTTAGGCCTTTCAATGGCTGGATTTGATGGACTCACTTCTGGGATCATTTCAGAAGCTTTCTTAGTGATTATTGTTTTGATATGGACTTGCTCTTACTTTTATAGAGTTTTTACAGGAAATATGACTTTTATCGAACAGCGAAAAAGGTACAGAGAAGCCTACGAAGAATTATCAAGAAAAAAATTACAAGCTAAATTTGATTCATTACCCGAAGAAGAGCAAATCAGATTATTGAAGGAACTTGACAAGTAATAAATGAATTTCGTTAATACTTTCATTTTTAAGTTGCTTTGAATTAACAGATGTGAGATTTTTAACTTATACAAAATAGTGATCGAGCTTTTCTAACCTTGAATAAATCAAGTATCAAAAATATCTTCCAAAAGATTAAGCAAGAAAAAAAAATTGCCATTATGCCATTTTTAATGGCAGGCGATCCAAACTTGAGAACTACATCAGAGATTTTGCTTAAGTTACAGGAAAATGGCGCAGATATTATTGAACTTGGAATTCCATATAGTGATCCACTAGCGGATGGACCTGTTATTCAGTTGTCTGCATCAAGAGCTCTTTCTTCAGGAACTTCAATATTAAGTGTATTTGAAATGTTGAGCTCTTTACGAGATAGATTGCAGGTCCCTGTTGTCCTTTTCACTTATTGCAATCCTGTATTGAATATCGGGTTTGAAAAGTTCTGTATCGATGCATCGGATGTAGGTGCATCAGGTTTAGTTATACCTGATCTTCCGTTAGAGGAAGCAGAAAAATTTTCACCAATTGCCTCAGCTAGAGGTTTAGATTTGATCCTCTTAGTTGCACCCACAACCCCTAAAGATCGAATGATAAGGATTGCTAAAAATAGCAAGGGATTTACTTATCTAGTAAGTGTTACAGGTGTTACTGGAGAGAGATCAGTTATGGATGATCGAGTTAAGACTCTCGTGAAAAATCTTAAAGAATCTGTCTCAAGTCCTATAGCTGTTGGTTTTGGCATTTCATCTCCTAAACATATACGACAAGTTCGTAGTTGGGGTGCAGATGGAGCAATAGTTGGCAGCGCCCTAGTTAAAAAAATTGCAAATGCTGCGACTGGTAATGAAGTAGAAGAGGCAGGAAATTTCTTAAAAAAATTAAGAGAAGAATCTAATTAGTTTACTCATAAACTGTGATTCTTTAATTATAGATCAGCATAAAAAAAAGCCCTCAAGTTAGTGAGAGCCTTTATTCTGATGAATTTATATTTTACTATTAATCAAATTAATAATTAAATTAATTTTCTTAATCTTCGTCATCGTCACCAGCGCCAGCAGGAACAAGTCTGATTTGCTTGCGTCCAAGCTTGATTTCAAATTCATCACCAGCTTTTAAATCTAACAAAGCAGTATATGCCTTGCCAATTAAAAGATTTCCATTGCCTTGAACAGTCGCTACATAACTAAGTTTCCTTCCACCTTTGCCAATTCCAGCAACTCCAGTAGCTCCAAGGCTTACACCTTTAGCTTCAAGAAGTGCTTCGTAAAAGGCTGTGAAATTTAGTCTTTCACCACCATCCTTCTTTGTGGATATATATCCACAAGCCTTTACAAGATCTGACTTGCTTACATCACCAAGTTCTTTGACTTTGGTGAGTAGGTCGCTACCTGTGAGCATAATTCTGAAATAAAAGAATCTACGTAATTAACATAGCAAAATGTATGCCAATTGTGTCAACATTAGAGTGTTATTTTTAAGAGATTAATTAATCTTCCAACAGATGGATCAATTTTTACTTTGGGGTAAATACTGTGAAAATGCTATTCAAAAGCGAACACCATTTCGTGAAGAGCATCTTGATAGGCTTTCTAAACTTAAGGAAGAAGGGATTCTTATTACCTTAGGACCTACAAAATGTACTAGTTATGTTTTTGGGATATTTCAAATATCTAGTCTTCATAAATTAAGAGAATTGATTGAAGAAGACGTTTATTGGCGAGAAGGTATATGGACTTCGTTTGATATTTATCCCTGGACCCAAGCTTTCTGAGCTTGCTCCCATATCCAATTTGCGACAATTTTATCGCCTTCTTCTCCTAAAACTTTCTTATAACCTGACATATTACCGATGCCTTCTCTAGCAACTTTTGCAATAGCTTCTGGGTTATCTAATTTGTTACGTTTAAGAGCTTGAAGTTTTAGGGTTTTGTTTCTTCTAATAATATTTCCACCTTTTATATGACATCCTGCGCAATTTTCAATAAAAAGTTTTTCACCATTTGAGTTGGATTGTGCCCATGTTTGTCTCGCTGTAAGTGAACATGATATAAAAAGGATCAAAATAAAAAATGTTGCATAGTAAAAAAAAACTCTTAATTTAAGAAATTCTTTTTTAAGTAAGTTCATAAATTAAATTGCGAATATAGGATGATTCTCAAAAATTTGTAATTAATCTTTCCTTTCTTCTTTTAGTTCTTCAAGTAGGAGATCAAGTTGACTGAACGGGTCAGATTGATTGCTGACATCCAAATTAATTCCTAAATGATCTGATTTTGACCATTCATCCTCAATTGAGCAAAGAATTTCTGCGACCCTTATTACTCCCCCTCTAGCGTATTCTTCTTCGATAACTTCAATAATTGAATTCATTCTTGAAGAATTCGCTTTAAGTGATTTTTGAAGATCAGATTGACTCCTCTCCCTATTCTTTAACCAATCTTTTATGAGCACAGTAAAACTTTGCTCAGTATCTTTGGACCATTTATTCATTTTATGATGGGAACCATCTATCAAGCCTTATTCTGGCTTTCAACTTTATTTGCGGAGTCATATGATTTTGCCAAAGACTTATAACTGCCGTTAGAGCAACAAGATCATCGCTAAACCCCGCAACTGGGACTATGTCTGGAACCAAATCAAAAGGCATAATTAAATAAGTAAGAGCAGCAATCATCGATACTCTTGCCTGGGTGGGTGTGCCTGGATCAATCATCAATTCAAATACTTCTAAAGCAGGCTTGGCTATTGCACGACCAGCTTTGCGCAAAATATTTCTTAAAACATCCTCATTAATAACAGAGCTGTCAATGACCTCTGCTTCATAAAAATCACTTTTTTGATTTGAATCTTGAGGCATATTTAAAAGGTTTGAGGAGAATTACTAACGTTGCTTTTACTTCAGATTATTCATTTTCTATTGTAATTCCCTCTGCAATCCCACTATTTACTCCAGCTTTTCTAAGTTTCCTAAGAGCTCTTTGAACAACTTGTCTACAATATTCTCTGCTGCAATTCATATGCCTGGCAACTTCAGCTAAAGTTCGCCATTGATTTGTACCATCAAGTCCAAAGCGCAGGCTGACTATCGTTCTTTCTTTAGGGGTAAGGTTGGCTTTATCCAAAAGAGACCATGCCGAATCGCTTCTTTCGGCTAATTCAGCAAGCTCCATCGGAGGCATTTCCTCGGAGGGTAATACATCGACAAGTTCCGAAGGGTCAGATTTTGATTTGATTACTCCTTGGAGACTAACTGTTATGCTTCTCAATTCACAAGAAAGAAGCTCTTCTACCTCTGTTAGCGAGATATTCATCTTCTTTGAAATTTGTTCGCTAGAAGGAGGAGCTCCGTACTCCTGCATTAGTCTTGATTTTGCGGCCCTCAATTTTGTCAACTTTTCATTAATGTTGACAGGTATTCTTATGGTTCTACTTTGAGTCGATAAGGCCCTATTTAACCCCTGGCGGATCCACCAGTAGGCATAGGTTGAGAAGCGATGACCTCTTTTGGGATCATATTTTTCAACAGCACGAGTTAATCCTAAGGTGCCTTCTTGAATTAGATCAAGTAATTCAAGTCCTTTCCCTTGGTATCGTTTTGCAAGATTTACAACAAGCCTGAGATTAGCCTCTATCATTTTATTCTTTGCCTTCTCTCCAATACGAATAGCCCTTTTTTCAACTTCTGTATATTTACATTCTGGCCCTTTACCCCCTGCTAATTGACACCTTTGTGTAAGAGCAACCATGGCTTGAACTTTTCGGCCCATGGTGAGTTCTTGCTCGGGTGTAAGCAAGGGATGTCTTCCGATTTCTCCAAGAAAGTCGCTTAAAGAACTCAAGAGGTTTGCCTCATTTATATTTAATCTAGGGAGAAAATGTTTACTTTCATTTAGCGTAATGAATAGTTCGGAATTGATAACGATTTTCTGTCATATGAGTATTGAAATCTTATTTTCCAACTTTATATTTATTCATCTTTTATTAGGTGAAGTTACTTATCTCACAAATTTATTAAATATATAGTTAGCCTCAGAGGGCTGATTTTTTTTACCCATGCCCCTGGGATCAATTTTTGGTAATGCTGTCATACATAAAGCAGCGATTGCCTATATTCATTATTTAAGTTTTATGCTTTGCTTTGCAGCTTTAGTCCTAGAGCGTAAAATTGTAAAAGTTTCGCCAAACAGATCTGATGCTATCTCGATGATCATCACTGATGTTGTCTATGGGATAGCGGCTTTAGCATTGCTTATTACTGGAATATCGAGAGTTTATTATTTTGGTCAGGGGAGCCAGTTTTACTTTAGTAATCCTATCTTTTGGTTAAAAGTCGGTGTTTTTCTTTTTGTAGGAGCACTTTCACTTTATCCCACCATTACGTATATCCTTTGGGCTATTCCCTTGTCAAAAGGGGAATTACCTTACGTTGACTCAAATTTAGTTGACCGCCTAAAAATAATAATCAATGTTGAATTGTGCGGTTTCGCACTTATTCCATTTTTTGCAACAATGATGGCAAGAGGCGTTGGATTGACTTATTAAGACTTATACAAAGTCATAAAAAAATAAAATATTGCTTTATGACTTTGTAAATCTTCTTTTTCCTCGCCTGCTGGCAAGTATCTCAAGGACTTGATCCCAAGAAACATTGTGAAATTTTAAAGCAACTTGTAAGTGAAAAATAATATCAGCGGCTTCATTTGCTATTGAATTTTGGCTCTCATCTTTGCATGCCATTATGAATTCAGCGGATTCTTCGCCAATTTTCTTTAAAATTTGATTGTCTCCTCCATCAATGAGTGACTTTGTATAACTACCTTCTACATCTTTAGAAAATCTATCTTCAATAGTATTGAATAATTCATTACATGCATTTGATGGTGGGCGTTCATTTCTCTCTGATTTATTCCCCTCATTGTTTATTTCATTGAAAAAACAACTTCTTACTCCTTTATGACAAGAAATAGAATTTTTTTGTTTGATAGTTAAAAGTATTACGTCCGAATCGCAATCATAACGGATGGCTTTGATTTCTTGAGTGTTCCCGCTGGTTTCTCCTTTGCGCCAGATTTCATTTCTTGACCGACTCCAGTAATAAGCGTTCCCATTTTTAATTGTTTTTTCAAGCGCCTCTCTGTTCATCCATGCCATCATTAAAACAGCACCATCGAGCCAATCTTGAGCTATTGCTGGCACTAGACCTTTTTCGTCAAAATGTATTTTTTCGATTACTGATGCTCCTATTGAATTCATATTGCTTTCTAAAGTTTAAAATTTTCCTAAGCCTAATCCAATTTGTTAAATCTTTGGACTGATGTCTATGAATTCTTTTAAATTTACTTCTAGCAAAAAATTCACAGATTTTCCTTGTTGCCATAGGCAATGGCAGCATCCAGGACATTGTCGATTTGTTCATGGTTATAGTAGAAGTTTCAGATTCTGGTTTGGTGCAAATCGACTTGATGTAAATGGATTTGTAGTAGATTTTTCTGATTTGAAAGAATTACATCAAAAATTAAAAGATCAGTTTGATCATACTTTTTTGATAAATAAAGATGACCCACTTATCTCCACTTGGGAAAAGCTTCATCAAGATGGTGCTCTTGATCTTCGGGTTATGGAAAATGTTGGAATGGAATTTTCAGCAAAGCTAGTCTGGGAATGGGCAAATGATCTTGTAAAGAGAAAGGATAAGGGACGAACTTGTTGTTGGCGAGCAGAGGCTAGGGAGAATGATCAGAATTCAGCTTTTTATGAATCGAATCCCGACTGGTTTCATTAATGTAGATACTAGTCTAATTATTTTAATATTACTTTTTTGCTCTTCTCGTTTAGATTCAAAATAGTAAAATATTAAATCTCAATAACTGAATGTCGTCTATGAATACTTCTCCAAAAATTTCAGAATCATCAAGTTTTCGCCCTCTGATTATCTTGATTGGCATCCTCTTATTGTGTGTGATTTTAGTAAACCCAGTTTTTGCTCACCATCCCTTTGATGGAATGGGTGAACTCAATTTGCTAACAAGTCTGTTAAGTGGGCTCGCACACCCAGTCCTTGGCGTTGATCATCTTCTTTTTCTAATTTCTATTGGTTTTGCGAGTAAATTTGTTGCTCAGAAATTTTTACCATATTTCCTTGCTACTGGTTTTTTAGGAGCCGTACTTTCTCAAGCTTCTCCTTCTTTTCCTGGTCTGGAAATAATCTTGAGTTTAAGTGTTGTTATATCAGCTTTTATAGCAATAGGCGAAATGAATATATTAGTTTTATTACCTCTTATATTCTTTCATGGTTTTGCATTGGGTAACGTAATAATTGGGAATGAACCTACAATTTTATTTGGATATTTCATAGGTTTATTTTTCTCACAATTACTATTAATTAAAGCGGGTATTTACAGTTTTAATCGCTTTTATAAACAGAGAAAAACATTGATTGGATTCATTTTAGGGGCTGGTTTAACAATTACTTTTGGAATGATTTTCTGATATATTTTCGAAAATTAGTCTATCTGCTTCAGAGTTGACCTGGATTGTATCGCCGCTTTGGAAAACTCCTTTAAGTATCATTTTTGCAATAGGTGTCTCTAGCTTAGTTTGAATTTCTCTTTTCAGTGGCCTTGCTCCAAAGCTAGGGTTATATGAATTTTCTGCTATTAATTTTATAGATTTTTGATCGATAATCAATTTTAAATTTTTTTCTTTGAGTCTATTCTTTAATCTTTCAATTTGAATTAGAACTATACCAGACAAATCTTCTTTTTTGAGACTATTAAAAATAATCCACTCATCTAGTCTATTCAAAAATTCGGGTTTAAATGTTTTATTTAAAAGAAGGGTTATTCTTTGATTTATTTGATCCTTTCCATCCTCTAATTCTGATAGCTCAATTATTGATTGGCTCCCTAAATTACTAGTCAATATAATTATTGTATTTTTAAAGTCAACCGTTCGCCCTTGCCCGTCGGTAAGACGGCCTTCATCAAGTATTTGTAGCATGATATTGAAAATATCTGGATGAGCTTTTTCAATTTCATCAAATAAGAGTAAAGAATAAGGTTTTCTGCGAACAGTCTCAGTTAGCTGTCCACCTGATTCATGTCCTACATATCCAGGAGGGGCTCCTATGAGACGACTCACTGAATGTTTTTCCATGTATTCCGACATGTCAATCCTTACCATCGCATTTTCGCTATCAAAAAGTTGAGAAGAAAGTGACTTAGAAAGCTCAGTTTTCCCTACTCCAGTTGGCCCCAAAAATAGAAAACTCGCTATCGGTCTATTTGGATCGCTTAAACCTGTTCGTGATCTTTGAATGGCCTCTGAAACGGATTTGACTGCATCTCTCTGGCCAATAACTTTTTGATTAAGGAAATCTTCTAAACCGAGAAGCCTTGTTATTTCAGATTCTACAAGTTTAGACAATGGAATAGATGTCCACTTTGATATGACTTCAGATATGTCATTCTCTTTGACTTCTTCTCTTAAAAGAGAGCTCTCTTTTGAATTGTTTTCCTTTTCTAAAATTGATTCCTTTTCTTTTAAGTTCTCCTGCAAGTTATTAAGTGTCCCGTATTCAAGTTTAGCGGCTTGATTTAAATCATAGTCTCTTTTAGCTTGATCAATTTTTAATTGAACTCGCTCTATTTCTTCTTTAATATTTGATACTTCGTCAATTGATTCTTTCTCTCTTTTCCACTGATTATTTAGAGAAAATTGTTTTTCAGTTAGACTATTAAGTTCAGTCTCTATAAGATTTAGTCTTTCTTTACTTGCAAAATCAGACTCCCTTTCAAGAGAAAGTTTTTCCATTTGAAGTTGAATTATCTTCCTGTCTATTTCATCAATTTCTTGAGGCTTGGAGGTTATGTCCATTTTTATTTTTGAGGCAGATTCGTCAATTAAATCAATTGCTTTGTCAGGCAAAAATCTGTCGGAGATGTATCTGTTGCTTAAAATTGCTGCTGCCACTAGGGCATTGTCAGCTATTCGAACTCCATGATGTACTTCGTAACGCTCTTTTAAACCTCTTAAAATTGATATTGTATCTTCAACACTTGGTTCGTTAATTATTACTTGTTGGAATCTTCTTTCCAATGCGGGATCTTTTTCTATGTGTTTTTTGTGTTCATTAAGAGTGGTTGCACCAATGCACCTCAGTTCACCTCTTGCAAGCATCGGCTTGAGAAGATTACTTGCATCCATTGCGCCTCCGCTTGCACCTGCCCCCACTACCGTATGAATTTCATCAATAAAAAGTATTATTTGCCCTTCTGATTCAGTTACTTCTTTAAGGACGGCCTTTAGTCGTTCTTCAAATTCACCTCTATATTTTGCACCTGCAATTAGAGCACCCATGTCTAAGGCAATTAATTTTCTATCCTGCAGAGCTGTTGGTACGTCTCCATTGATAATGCGTTGAGCAAGCCCTTCAACAATTGCTGTTTTTCCAACTCCAGGCTCCCCTATCAGTACAGGGTTATTTTTTGTTCTTCTACTTAAAATCTGAACAGTTCGTCTAACTTCCTCATCTCTTCCAATAACAGGGTCAAGCTTGCCTTCTCTTGCTGAAGACGTGAGATCAATACCATATTTAGTAAGTGATTCATATTTTGCTTCTGGATTTTGATCAGTCACTTTTTGACTCCCTCTAATAGATTTAATAGCTTGATTCAATTTATTGGTTTCAAGGCCAGCAAGTGTGAAAATTTTTTTACAACATCTATCATCTTTTTGAAGTGCTACAAATATATGTTCAACCGAGATAAATAAATCACCGTAGGAATCTTTGATTTTATCAGCTTGATCTAATGAATCAGTTATCTCTTTGGAGAGGAATAATGTATCAGGTTTATTTTTTAATTTTGGTTGATTCTCTATAAATTCATTGAGACTATTTTTTATTTTAATCAAATTTCCATCAGCATTTTTTATAATATTTTTAATTAAATTATTTTCCTTAATAAGCGATAAACAAAGGTGTTCGGATTCTATTTTTTGACTATTATTTTCTTTGGCAATATCTTGAGCTGCTATAATTGTAGACCACGCTTTCTCTGTAAAAAGATCTGCTCTTGGCTGCATAAGATCATAATTTCTTTCTTAAATTTATTTGAAAAAGGTTAATTTGTTTAGTAGGAAAACCGATCTACGACTTTCTATTGATATGGGGATTACCAGCAATAAATTTTAATTAAACAGTTTTATGGACCTTAGCTATTCCCAATACCTATTATTTCATTATAGTTTTAGTGAAAATTCAAAAAAAAAAAAACGAGTTTGATTTAATCAAACTCGTTTTTCTGTGTGTATGTGTGCGTCGAATTTACTCAACAACAACTTTTCCTACCATTCCCGCACCTCTATGAGGCTCGCAGTAGAAATCGTATGTCCCAGAATCACTGAAGGTCCTTTCCCATGATTCGCCTGGAGCGAAAGCTAAATCTGGATGACTGAGATCCTCGTTACCGTCAAAAACTGCATTATGAGGTGCCAGTTTATTGTTTACAAATTTAACTGTGTCTCCAGCACTGATATTTACAGTACTGGGCTCGAAAGCAAGCATCCCAGCATCAGTTCCTAGCTTGACTTCAACAGTTTTGGCTTGAGCTGAAGGAACTGCCAGAGTTACAACAAGAAGTAGTGCAAAACAAGCAGTTGCAAGTTTGCGAAAAAGTGAAAACATTCAATTCTTAATTTCTGCGCATATTTTAGCTTCCTTTGGGGTTTTTTTTCTTTGATAATTCTGAAAAATGTAATACCTCATGAAGCGTCTTTGCGTAACTTCTGCTACCAAAGCTTTCAGGAGAGGTGACTGGGTTATGAATAAAGTTCTTTTGCTTGATACTAAATCGGTCCCAGTTATTAATTTCAATGGGAAGGATTTTGATAAGAAGTTCTATTAACCATCCACTTAATGGAATCCCGGGAGTCTTTTTCATCCCCCTCCACTCGAGCAAAACTTTTATGGCCTCATTTATTGATATTGCTGGTTGGCCGAGAACAAGCTTCCTAATACCACTTTTTGCATTTTCAGGACCAGTTTTGTGAGGTGTGCTTGCTAAGTGGCCACAAATAAAAGCAATATCTGCTGCATGAATGAAATGAAAATTTGAGTCAAGTCTTATCCATCTAGCCAGCCAAAGCCATTTAACTGCGTCATTTAAACCGCGAGTCAAATAGCTCACAGGAAAATTTCCTGATCCATCAACTTTTCCCCCAAAAACTAAAGTTGGAAAAACAGCAATTATTTTTTCTGATAATGGATGATCTTGAAGTTCCCTGAAACATCTTGCTTTTGTTTGAATGTATTCTGTTCCATATCTGAACGCTTCAGGAAGAGGTGATAAGTTTTTCTTGAGTATGCTTGCTGTAGAGAAATAAATGAATTGTTCAAGTAATTCAGGGTCTAGCAAGTTTAACAATTTTTCAATTGCTATTACGTTGACTTCGTAAGCACGATTTGGATCTCCCCATGCAGTAGCAGTATGAATAACTCTAGTTATTTTTGATAATTCGTCGGCAAAAATGCTTGGCTGGCGTAAATCTCCAATTATTAAGTTTATTCGTGGATGTTCCGAGTCAACTGCTTTGAGTTTGCTTGGATCTCTGAGCCATAAATAAAGTTCAGCTTGAGTATTCTTAAAAAGCCATGCGGCT
This sequence comes from Prochlorococcus sp. MIT2309, assembly GCF_059772305.1. NCBI lineage: Bacteria > Bacillati > Cyanobacteriota > Cyanophyceae > Synechococcales > Prochlorococcaceae > Prochlorococcus > Prochlorococcus sp. MIT2309. The sequence goes on from NZ_CM186282.1 coordinate 17,811, forward strand.
GTGTATTGCCCTACACAACCGCTGGCACCAGTTATTAGTATTCGAGACTTTTTCAAGAATCAAAAGTTATTAATTCATTTACTGATTTACCTGCCTCGAAGAAGACTTTTGCATTATCTTCTGGCGTACCAGGAAGAATTCCGTGACCAAGATTTAAAATATGCTTCCGACCTTTTGCTTTCGAAACGGTATCAAGCACTCTCTCTTTTATTGCTTTTGGACTCCCAAATAAAAGGCCTGGATCAACGTTACCTTGAATTCCTATGCTTGAGGGGATTCTTTTACACCCATCAGCCATATCAACAGTCCAGTCAAGGGAAATGATATCAACACCAGTTGTTGCCATTCTTTCTAATACACCGGCACTTCCAGAAATATATAAAATTATAGGGGTTTTTGGGTGAGTATCTTTAACCAACTCTATTACTTTTTTCTGATAAGGTGCCGCAAATTCATCGTAATCAATAGGACTTAATTGTCCGGCCCATGAATCAAACATCTGGACTACTTGAGCTCCAGAATTAATTTGATAACGTAAATAATTAGCTATCGAGTTAGCAAAATGGTTAAGAAGTTTGTGCAATAATTCGGGCTCCTGAAAAGCCATTGCCTTAATTATTGAATAATTTTTACTGCTTTTACCCTCTACTACATAAGCCGCCAATGTCCATGGCGCCCCCACAAATCCAAGAACAGCAGCCTCGTTCTTGACACTTTCTCTTAATCTACCAAGGACATCTCCAACAAAATTCATGCTTTCTTCAGGAACAAGAGGTCTAAGATTTTTAACTTGAGAAATTTCTCTAATGGGATTGTTAATTATTGGTCCTTTACTTTCAATGATGTCAAAGTCAATTCCCATCCCCGGCAATGGTGTGAGAATGTCGGAAAAAAGAATTACTCCATCTGGTTTAAAAGCTCTAAATGGCTGCATTGATATTTCATAAGAAAGATCAGGATTTTCTGAGCGATCTCTGAAATTAGGGTGCTTATCTCGCAAGTCTCTATAAACCTTCATGTATCGCCCTGCTTGGCGCATCATCCATACGGGGGGCCTTTCTACAGACTCACCTCTCGCGGCGCGAAGTAATAATGGTAATGATTCGCTCATTAATTTGATACGTCAATTCAAAAATTTACTAAAGAGCGGACCTTTAAGGAGAAATTGAAGACTTTAATAAAAGGCTTCTTCACACACTCAAATATTAGGGACCTGAGTTTGTTGAATCTTTTTGTCAAATCTTTGAACCTTTTCCAATTGATTTTTGTTGATTGTGTTTCAAAACAACCACTCCTAGTGGAGGTAGAGATAAATCGAGTGAATAGTCATATCCGTGGATATGCCATTCATCGGTGAATTTGCCTCCCATATTCCCAGTATTTGATCCTCCGTAATTTGATGAATCTGTGTTCAACAATTCATCAAAGAAACCACATATGGGAACACCAACCCTGTAATTGGAGTGAGATTCTGGGGTGAAATTGGCTATTACAACAACCCATTCTCCATTCTTTCGCTCTCTTCTCATAAAACTAATCACAGAATTCTTATGATCATTGCAATCTATCCACTGAAATCCATATTCATCAAAATCATCTCTCCATAATGCTGGCTGAGATTTGTACAAGAAATTTAGGTCTTTAATTAATTTCTGCAAACCTTGATGAGGTTCATATTGAGTTAATTCCCATTCCAAATCATCCCAAACATTCCACTCTTTCCGTTGTCCAAATTCCATTCCCATAAAAATTGTTTTCTTTCCAGGGTGTGTCCACATATAAGCAAGGAGAGCTCTGGTGTTGGCGTGTTTTTTCCAATCATCTCCTGGCATTTTGTTTAAAAGATTACTTTTCCCATGAACAACTTCATCGTGACTGAGGGCTAGCATGAAATTTTCTGTGAAGTTATAGCAAATTGAAAAAGTGACATTGTTTTGATGAAATTGTCTAAACCAAGGATCCATTTCAAAATAATCGAGCATATCGTGCATCCAACCCATATTCCATTTCAAATTGAATCCAAGACCACCTATGTCTGTAGGTTTTGTCACCCCTGGCCAGGTTGTTGATTCCTCCGCTATGGATAAGGCTCCAGGAAAGTGTTGGAATAAAACATGATTTGCTTGTTGAAGAAATTTAACTGCTTCGAGGTTTTCGTTTCCGCCATGTTCATTTGGGATCCATTGTCCCTCTGGTCTTAAATAATCTCTATAAAGCATCGAGGCAACAGCGTCTACTCTTATTCCATCAATATGAAATTGATCAAACCAATAAACAAGATTAGCGACTAAAAAGTTTCTTACTTCATTCCTACTGTAATTAAAAATTAATGTTCCCCATTCCTTGTGCTCGCCAATTCTTGAATCTGCATGCTCGTAGAGGTGACTGCCATCAAAAAAAGCAAGTCCATGTCCGTCTTTTGGAAAATGCCCTGGGACCCAGTCCAGTATGACTCCAATTCCGGCTTCATGGCATTTATTTACAAATTCTCTAAATTCATTTGGTGAGCCATATCTACTTGTGGGTGCGTACCAACCTGTAACTTGATAGCCCCAAGAACCATCAAAAGGATGTTCAGAAATCGGCATCAACTCAATATGAGTAAACCCCTTTTCTTTTATGTAGGGAATAACTTTTTCCGCTAGTTCTGAATAAGTTAGCAATCTTGTTCCAGGCTTCATTTCAGCGGCAGGAACAGGATCTCTTTCTTTTCCATTGATGTCAATGAAAGGTTCTGATGAGGAAGCATGTAGCCAGCTTCCAAGATGCATCTCATAGACAGATATTGGTTGGTTAAGTGGATTTTTCGTATCTCGTTTTGATATCCAATCAAAATCAGTCCATTCATATGAATTTAATTTTGAAACAATAGAACTTGTTGCAGGACGAATTTCATGATGAAAGCCATATGGATCAGCTTTTTGATAACAATGTCCTTCGCTTGATCTGATTTCATATTTATAAAGATCTCCTTCTTTAAAATTTGGAATAAAAATCTCCCAAATGCCACCAAGCCGTTTTTGCATAGGGTGATGTCTGCCATCCCATGAATTTAAATCTCCAATGATTGAGATACTTCTGGCATGAGGAGCCCAAAGACAAAACATAACCCCATCCACTCCAGCCATAGAAGTGAGATGAGCTCCCATCTTTCGCCAAATGTGGTGATGATTTCCCTCTGCAAAAAGGTGTCTATCAACGTCTCCCATCCAAGATTCTCTAAAAGACCATGGGTCATGTTGGATATGCTCATTACCTGACCTGGTTACCTTTAGTTGATAATTCTCTTTGGGGTTATTTCCCAATCTTCTTTCAAAAATCCAGGGATGGTTCGGATTGCTCATCTCTAATTGCTCATTATTTAGAAGCAATTCAACTTTTTCCGCTTCAGGCATCCATGCACGTATTACCCACCCCTCCTCAAAAGATTGAGGACCAAGGATTGAAAAGGGACTGTCATGCTTGCAATCTGCAAGTTCCTGGCCTGCACTGTTCATCCAGTCGCAGATAACACTTGTTTCCATGATTGACTGGATAATTAGTCTCTTACCTTAGTGCTATCAGAGCCACTCAGGGAAGCTTTGTTATTCAAGAAGTGATGAGAAGTATAGTTTTGCCCCAAGAAAATTCATTGAGATCGTAGTAATAGTACTGATCATTTGAGGGGGACCACAAATTTCCCTATTGTTACCTGGATTTACTCCTATGGCAGGCCAAGCTGCTCCTGCAATTGAGATTCGTAGTTTGGTTCCCTTTGGGAAAGTAGCAAAAATTGGTTGGAGATTTACTTTTCTAAAAACTGATAATCGACTTTCTGGGCCCACTACTCGAAGAAATCCTGTTGAGAGCTGGATAACTGTTCCTTTGTCTTCATCAATTATTGATAGTGCAACACATAAGTCAAATCCATCCTTGTCTGAGAAGGCTTCAATATTAAGTTTTGGTCTCCCAAATATTTGGAGAGAATTTTTAAAACTGGAAGTTGTGAAAGTAGCCACGTCAGTCCTCTTATCCAAGGTAGATCTATCGGCCTGTCCTGGAATTGGATCTAAGTGGCCTCCAATGGAGGGGAAAGGCCGCCATGGATCATGCACTAAATTAAGGTAACCAGCGTCTAAGGGATTATTGGATTCCAGCTTTCCATCACTTGAGTCAAAATTTGACACTCCATCACTGCTGGACAAATACCAATTAATCTTCGCTCTGGTTGGTTTATTTATTTCAAGGGAGTGCCATTTTTTTTTAGTTAGATCCCAAAACATATGACCTGCTTGGGTTGTTTTTTCTGACGAAATATCTTTTAGATGTTTTTGAAAAAATTTTAAAAGCAAAGAATGAGTGCCGTCCCACCACTGCAGATGGGTTGCTGGGCCTATATGTATTGCTGGGTTTCCACCAGCATTAATTGATTGCCGATAGATATCCAATACACCTGTCAGGTGAGGATCCCACCATCCACCAATTAAAAGCATTGGTTGTTTGAGCCAACTCTTAAGAGGTTTATGAACTGACCAATCTTTTGATAATGAATTTGATTGCTTAAACCATCTCATTGCCATCCCATTTGGATCATATTTATTTAAGAGTGTTATGCCTTCTCTAAGGTAATTACCACTTTCAAGACTTTTTCGAATCTCTAACCAGGCTTGTTCTCTACTTCTTCTTTTTGCCTTTTGTGCAGCTAATTGTAATCCCCAGGAAATTCCTATATGCCACCAGAAAGCATTACCATCGCAAGCCCAATGGTGATTTTCGTTAACTCCTGTCATTGCTGGCGCCAGGCATTCCGGTGGCCTAGTCCCTTCTTTGGCGACAAGCTGAGTCAGACCTTGATATGAAAACCCATAAGTACCTAAAAGACCATTGCATTCAGGTAGTGATCTAACCCAATTATGTGTTTCTGATGTATCGGCAGCTTCCTGATCAAAACCCATAAATTCTCCTTCTGAGTCCCCTTGGCCTCTCACATCTTGCATAACAACCAAGAATCCATTTTTCGCAAACCAAGTTGGATGTGGATAGGTGATTGTTGAAGCTATCTCTCTTCCATAGGGCTGTCTCATTAATATTGCTGGCCATGGTCCACCCGATGAAGGGTGCCATGCTCTTGCTTTGAGCTTTACACCGTCACTCAAAAGAAGTTCAATATCTTTTTTTTGGAGTTCACTATAATTTTTCAAATTTTTCTTACGTAACATCTGGGCAATGGATCCCTCTTACATACATGGAAAGTATTTCGGCATCAATTTCGCTCAAATTACGTTGTGAAGATATTGAGCTTATGGATTGGGTAGAGCTTGCTGAAATCCCCTGAGAGTTCAGTTTCCTAAATTTTGAACATAAAGCCTGAGCCTCAGATGGATTATTTTTAACACTCTCCAGAAGAGAAGACTGAGCTTTAGTTAGCAATCCAGGACTCAAAAGTGAAACTATCAGTCCAATGAAATAAATCATTTGAATACTCTGCCTTTTAACATTTTATTTGATTTTTGATTGAATTGGTAGGGAAATTCAATATGACTAGTGATTTCGTTCATTATTTTTAGCTTTCTTGATTAATTTATTTGCCTTTTCAAGATTAAAAATAGGAATTCTCCCTGTCTTAAGAATTCTCTCAAGACGAGAAGTTCGTTTGTATAGTTCTTCAGGTGTAAGTTTCTTTATTGCTTGCAAGGATGAGATACCTGAATGCATTAAAAGTGCAGCCTCACTCTCGGGAATATCAAGTTCACAGATTAGGATAGCCATACAACGGATTTTCTCAAGATTTCTTTTTGAGGCAAGAGAACTTGTTGTAATATTGCTGATTTCAGTGTCGTTAATTTCACTTAATTTTTCCCATGTATTAAATTTCAATTCACGCAATATCTCTGCTTCAATTTTCAGATTTGGAGTCAGTTTTACAATTCTATTGGAGTTATTCAACTTGTATTTTATTTTTCAATAATATTTTCTGAATCTATTCCATCATTATCATCTGAAGTCTGCAAAATTAAATCTTGTTGAGAATAAATAGTGAAAGTGGTTTTGTCCTCAGATATATCTTTAATCGCTTCGCCAATAATGATAGGCATACTTACACCCTCTGAGATTGGTTCAATTTTTCTTATCCTGATGTTGATTTTTGATCTATTTCTTCCACCACCTTTTAAATTACCTGCTATTTGCTCGAGAGTTGGCTTGGTATTTTCCTCATTGAAATCGGTTGGGGCCTGAGCAACTACTAAATCGTACCCATTGTCGTAAACAATTGGTGCGTACTGAGCACCTTCAATCTCCACAGGGGGCCTATAGCTCTCTGTGAATGCCCAGGAACTCGCAGAAAGTAAAAAGGTAAATATGCTCGCTCCAACTAATCGAAACTTTCCTCCCAAGTTAAATATGAAGAAAATTATCGTCAAAATTAACAGAGCTAAACCCAACCACCCAAACCAAATAGTTGCTTGTTGAAGAATTTGAGAAATAGACATCGGCTGGTGAATATGACTAACTGTCCTTATATTTTGTTTGCTGCCCCAATGGTAGAAAGTCTTTTATGGGCGATAAGAGAAAATACTTCACATTCTTGAGAGTTGGTCTCATAGGTATTTTTCTTGTGGGAACTTTTGGGAGCACTTTGTTCTCGATTAATTGGGGCTTGAAGAGGGTGATTACACGATACAGCCCTGAGATCGAGAAAAAACTATCAGAGATACTGAAAAGGCCAGTTTTACTGGGCCCTTATCGAGGTATTACTTCTTGGGGAATTGTACTTGGAAATTCAAAACTTTTAAGTGGATATGAAGACGACTCATCTGCAGATTTTTCTAGTGTAAAAGTTCAGTTCGCCCCAATCTCTACCTTTCTTGATAGACGCTTTACAGGAGTAGTTACTTTAAGTGGATCAGATATTAAGTTGCAAAGAGATAAAAATGGCAAAATCTGGGGAGGAAATAAAACAAATGGTGAGAATGGATCGCAAAATTTTGGACTAAAATTAAAAATCGACAAATCTTCTACGATATCTTTCTCTTCAGAAAGTAATTTAGCCAGGATTTCTGGATATCTAGACATCAAATTTTTTGATAACTCATTAAATGGAACTTTGAAGTTTGCCTTTCCTAAACAAGGCACAGTTAATTTAAAAGGAAAAGCGAATTGGGATCGAGTTCATTTTGAGGCAAAAGCTAAATTAGGGCGGTTTAGGCTTGATGCATTGGAAAAACTCTATCCGATTGATTCAAAATTAGAGACAAAAGGAATACTTAATGGCGATATTAAAGTAGGTGTGAATGATGAGAATATAAATTGCTCTGGAAATATAGCATTAGCAGATTTGAACGTTTCCTCAAAAAGACTGGATTCTAACTTTATTTCAAAAAAAACAAATATTAGTTGTAAAGATAATCTCTTGGAATTTTCTTCAAATAAAATTATCTATGGGAATTGGATCGGAAAAACCAAAGGTGGGATACCTCTAGGGGAAAACGACTCATTAAATGTTGCTATGTCTACAAATATAAGACATAGCAACAATAAAAATACTGAAATTAATATTGACGCAGTTTTACCATTCATTATTAACAATGGTAGTTTTTTACCAGGTGAATTGAATTCAAATTTCGATGTTGAATCTTATTCACTTAATTCGATAGGCTTATTGATTGATCAAAAACTTGCAGGTAAATTTTCTGCAAGGGGAAATATTTCCGGAGAATTAAATTCTCTCAAGCCTAGTTTTTTATTTACTCTTGAGAACCCCCAATTTTCTAATATTCGACTTCAAGAAAAGTGGCTAGGTCAATTCATGGGAGTCTCTGGTGGTGGGGGTGAGTTTGATTTGAGAGCAGATGGGGCAGCATTACCTGCTTCAATGAAAGGAGAATTGGCTAAAAATTGGTCTCTTAAGGAGCTCACTATTAATAGATTAGGTGGTGAAATCAAAGTTAAAAAGAATGCAGATAAATTTAATTTTGTTGCCAACGATTTCAGACTTGACAGACTTGAAATAGCTATTCCACCAGAAAAAAGCTTCAAAAGACTTTTTGGTAAGCTTTCTGGCAAAGGAAATGTAAGATTGAATCCCGTTTTGCTTGATGGAGAACTTAATTTAGGTTATCCAAGATTATTAGGATTAAAGCTTAAAAAAGCGCAATTTAGCGGGAATTATGTAAATCAAAAGTATTCTCTTAAAGGAGACTTATTTCCTCTTGATAGTGGTCAGATTTCAGTTGATGCAGCTGGAACTCTTTATGGAGAATTATCTTCGCAGACAAAATTAAAAGATATTAGTCCCTCGTGGTTGATTCAAAGTGCGCTTCAGCTACCAAAAATGAATGTCGAATTGCCTTTGCCAACTGGCAAAGCTGATGAATTGGGATCACTTTCAATAAAAACAATAAAATCATCAATTGAATCTCAACTAAACCAGTGGGTTCGCTCTGTTGTTTATTTATCCAAAAATCAAGAATTTACGCAACAAAAGGAATTCATAAATCCTGAGGATGTTAAAGGAAATATTGATGCTGTTATCGATATCAATGGCTCAAAATTAAGCGAATTAAATATTGATCTCCTCGCTAAAGGCAAATTGTGGCCAGCTAATGAGAATGTTAAGCTCAACCAAATCAAGCCATTTACAGCTAGTTTAAGAGGACCTCTACAATTTGGCCCCGGGGAATTTTCTTTATCAAATATACCTCTCTCTCTTTTGTCTCTTTTTGTACCATCACCTTCTGGTTTGTCGGGTATGTTTGGTGTCAACGGTAAATATCGACTTGGGAAGAATGATCCTGAGGTAACTGGGGATTTGATTTTTAATGAAGTAGCCTTGAATAATGAACGTATTTATCTTAAGAAAGGAGAGTTTTTTTACTCAAATTATTTTTTGAATGTTAATTTAGCTATCCAAAGTTCATTATCTACTAATGAGTTGACATTAGTAGGACAAATTCCATTCAAATCAAATTTACCAATTGATCTAAGAATAGAAAGTCATGGAGATGGTATTAGTTTTATTGAAAATTTATATGAGGATATTTTTACGTGGAAAAAGGGCAGCGCTGATCTAAGACTTTTAATTACGGGAACAATTGAATCTCCACAAGCAAACGGTTTTTTAGTAGTGAAAAATGGAGAAATTCTCACCAAAGGGCAGCTCATAAAAAATCTTGAAAGTCTTATTGTCTTTGATTTTAATAGAGTCGAATTCCTTTCATTGAGTGCAAAACTTGGAGATCAGGGAACTATAAAAGGTGATGGATCTATTGCTTTATTTAGTAAAAACAATGCTGAAAAAGATCCCCTATCCATTGAAATAACCGATCTTCAGTTAAAATCTTCATTCTCAGAAACAAAAATTTCTTCATCGTTATTTTTAGATGGCTCTTTACTAAAACCAATTATTGGTGGAAGTGTAGATATTAAAGAAGGGTCTATTTTCACTAAGAGACAATCACAAAAAAAATCAGCTTCTTTTCAAGCTAATAATCAACTGGAGGGAAGTTCAAGACAAACATCAATTTTACCAGAGCAAAAATGGAATAGAGAAGAGCCACTCGTTTTATTCATAAGAGATAATGATGCAACTGCAACAAAATTAGTCAATTCAGCTATACCTAAGGGATTTTCACCAATTAAATTTAATAATCTACGTCTAAATCTTGGCCCTGAACTAAAGGTATCCTCTCAGCCAATAGCAAGTTTCAATATAGCAGGATTTCTTATATTAAATGGTGGGCAAGATCAACCAATTAATGCTAGTGGACTAATACGACTATTAAAAGGTAGAGTTAATTTATTTACAACGACATTCCTCCTTGATAGAAGAGAACCTAATGTCGCAGTATTCGTTCCGTCAATGGGTTTGATTCCATATATTGATGTAAAACTTACTAGCCGAGTTCCTGATACGGTTAGGGATCCAAGTGATTTGAGTTCATCAAGTGATTTTGTTACTAACGGCTCAGGCTCTTTTGGAATTGGTGGATCCAGATTTGTAAAGGTTGACGTAATTGCAACTGGACCAGCAGATCGTATTAAAGATAACTATCAATTGAAAAGTACTCCACCAATACCTGAAAATGAATTATTGGGGTTAATTGGTGGAAATTCTCTTGCGAATTTGTTTAAAGGTGGTGATGGTCGTGTTTTTGCGGATGTTATTAATCGCTCTTTTGTCAGTCCTGTGCTTGGCAATATAAGTGGATCTTTTAGCGAGAAACTCCAAATTTCTTTATACCCAGCTTATGTAAATTCGACTGCAGTTGAGGGCGAGTTAGTTGATGAAGAATCTGCTACTAATTCTGAGAATAATCCTGGACAATTGACCTCCCAGCAGGCTTGGGTTACTGAGATGGGGATCGATTTAACAGACAGAATTACTTTTTCTGTACAGGCAACACCCAGTCGGGAAGATATTCCACCTCAAGGTAACCTCAATTTACAGTTGAATAAAAATTTTGGACTGCAGGGATCTTTTGATCAGAATGGTAATTGGCAAAGTCAATTGGAAATATTCATAAGGTATTAACAAATTAAATCTGAAAAAAACAAACAACCGTAACTTAATGAGGCAATATAATAAGAGCAAATTGTTGAAGATGCAAAATTTCAATCTGATTTCTAGTCCAACAAGTGAGTTGACTCAAAGAGTGCAGGGAGTTAGACAAGCATCCAAAAATCTTTGTATTTCTTCCGATCAACAAAGACATTCAGCTCTAACTTCAATTGCTGAAAGTTTGGAACATAGTTCTGATGAAATTCTTAAAGCTAATTTATCTGATATTGAGGAAGCTAGAAAAAATGGTTTGAATGATGCGTTGTTGTCAAGATTAAAACTCGATCAAAAGAAATTGCGTGGTGTCATTGAGGGGGTTAGGAAAGTTGCCTTATTGCCAGATCCCATTGGTAAATGTGACCTTCATAGGGACTTGGAGAAGGATTTAGTCTTAAAAAGACTAACGGTTCCATTGGGGGTTTTAGGTGTGATTTTTGAGGCGAGGCCAGATGCGGTTGTACAAATTTCTTCTTTAGCTATTAAATCCGGGAATGGGGCAATTTTAAAGGGTGGTAGTGAAGCTATTAATACAAATATGGAAATAGTCTCCTCTTTAAAAAGGGGATTGGGTAAAACCGATATTGATCCAGACTCAATATGTCTTTTAACATCTCGTCAAGAGAGTATGTCGATGCTTAAGCTGGATGGTTTGATTGATTTAATTATCCCCAGAGGAAGTAATGAGCTAGTTCGTTTTATAAAAGAAAATACTACTATCCCAGTCCTAGGCCATGCTGATGGCGTTTGTCATTTGTATGTTGATGCTTTCGCAAATATAGATTCTGCTATTTCAATTGCAATTGATAGTAAGACCCATTATCCAGCAGCATGTAACGCGATTGAAACCCTATTAATTCACAATTCAATTGCAGAGAAATACCTTAAATTGTTAATACCTAAATTTCAACAGCTTGGTGTGACTCTTCGTGGAGACGAAAAGAGTAGGATGCTTGGAATACCCGATGTTGCCAGTGAAATTGACTGGTCAACTGAATATTTAGATTTGATTTTATCCGTAAAAATAGTTTCAGATTTAGATGAGGCATTAGATCATATACAACGATATGGATCTAGACATACTGACGCTATAGTTACAGAGAATAATGAAATTGCTGATTTATTTTTAAGAAAAGTAGATAGTTCTGGAGTTTATCAGAATTGTTCTACAAGATTTGCCGATGGTTTTAGATATGGTTTTGGAGCCGAAGTTGGTATCAGTACACAAACAATGCCGCCTAGAGGGCCAGTTGGATTGGAAGGATTGGTCACCTATAAGTATTTCTTAAAAGGTGATGCTCATTTGGCGGATGATTTTTCTTCCGGAAGAAAAACCTTTTTGCACAACGACCTCTTGCTATGAATAGATCACAAATGACATCCTTACTTCTTGTTAGGGATATTAATCTATGGGCTCATGTAGGTGTTCTAAAAAAAGAAAGGATTCTTGGGCAGGAATTCTTGCTTGATATTTTTTTATGGGTCAATACAATTGATTCATCATTTCACGATAATATTGATTTAACTACAGATTATAGTCATGCAATTATAGGTTTGCAGAATTTGGCTTTCTCAACACAATGCCAAACTATTGAAAAATTTAGTGAAAAAATACTTGACTTTCTTGATGAGATTTATGGTCCATTGCCTGTAAAAATCGTCTTAACAAAGTGCAGGCCCCCTGTTGATGGATTTTGTGGAGATGTGCAAATAATTAAATGGAGAAATAATGGTGATTTATCTGATTTATGAATAGAAATTCAAAAACTATCCTGTTAATTCATGGCCTTTGGGATGATCCAAAAATTTTTAGAAAACTTAAGCAAGCTCTATTGGATCTTGGTTACGAAGTCCATGCTCCACATTTACCTCATAGTTATGGGGCTGTATCAATTGAATCATTATCTGATTTATTAAATAATTACATACAGTGCAAAATTAATGATAATTCTGAATTTGATTTAGTAGGTTTTTCAATGGGGGGATTAATTGCACAGTATTGGATTAAAAATTTTGATACGACTAATAAAACACGCCGTTTCATCAGTATTGGTACTCCTCATAGAGGAACCTTCGTTGCTCAATTTATACCATCATGGCTATTAAAAGGGATATCTCAAATGAAAAGGAATAGCAAATTCATTAATAAGCTCAATAAAGATTATAGTTATCTAAAAGGCATAGATTGTACTAGTTTTTATTGCCCGTACGACTTAATGGTCATACCGTCTTGGGGGTCAGTGTTGCCAATTGGACGCATCAAGCCGATTAATGTGATCACACATAAACAATTAATTAGCAATCAAAACGCCATAAAAAAAATAATTAATGAATTCAAATTAACTAAGAATTTACTTTGAGCCCTGAATGTCTTATTAGTGCATCAGTTGATGGCTCTCTACCTCTAAAATCGTGGAAGACTTCCGCTGGAGGACGACTGCCACCTTGGCTTAAGACAGTATCGCGGAAACGTCTACCTGTCTTTTTGATGATCTCATCATTGCTAAGGCCCACCTCTTCGAAAGCAGAGAAAGCATCTGCACTGAGAACCTCAGCCCATTTGTATGAGTAGTAGCCTGCGGCATATCCACCAGCAAAAATGTGACTGAAAGCGCAAAGAAACTGGTCCTCTGGAATGGGAGCAATAACTGTTGTTGTTTTTGCTATGTCCCTACGTAGTTGATCTGGACTTAGACCAACGTCTTTATTCCATTGACTATGTAATTTCATATCGGTTAATGCAAAATGAACTTGTCTTAAAGTTGCAAGGCCTGAGTTGAAGTTACGACTATTTTTAAGCTTTTGAAATTCTTCAATGGGTAGAGAAGCGCCGGTCTGCCAATGTTTTGCTATCCCTGTTATTACAGAGGGATCAAGGCACCAGTTTTCCATGAATTGGCTAGGTAATTCAACAGCATCCCATTCGACGTTATTTATTCCAGCAGCTTGAGGGTATTCAACAGTCGTGAGCATGTGCTGTAGTCCATGGCCGAATTCATGAAAAAGTGTTTCTACTTCTTCGAAGCTCATCAGGCTTGGCGTTTTATCTGAGGGTGGTGTTTGATTACAAACTAGGTATGCTACTGGTAAAACCCTCGTGCCATCTTTAAGGGTATCCTTGTTTAGGCATTCGTCCATCCAGGCCCCGCCCCTCTTTGTTGATGGCCTTGAATAAGGATCCAGATAAAAGGATGCTATCTGCGTACCGTCGTTATCAAAAACATCAAATAGATCAACGTCTTCATGCCATTTTGGGAAGAATTCTCTCTTAGTTGGACAAATATTTATCCCATAAAGTTTTTCACATAGATTAAAAAGTCCACTTAGGACTTGTGGTAATGGAAACCATGGCCTCAAAGATTCTTGATCAAGGCTGAACATTTCCTTTTTTAATAATTCTGACCAGAAAGCTATATCCCATGGTTGTAAGTCTTGGGGTTCTTCAGACCCTTGTTTTGCGGCGAAAATTTTAAGATTGTCTATTTCTTGTTGAGCTGATTGTATTGCCGCGAACCTTAACTCCTCCAGAAGATTTTCTACCTCCTCTGTTGTCTTTGCCATTTTGCTTGAGAGACTTAATTCAGCCCAATTTGAATATCCTAGAAGATTGGATAAGTCTTTTCTCAATTCAAGAATCTCTTCGATGATCTTCTTGTTACTAATTTCTCCAACACTAGCTCTACTGACATGAGCCTTATATATTTTTTCTCTTAAATTTCTATTTTTTGCGTAGGTTAAAACAGCTATAAAACTGGGCATATCTAAACCAATCTTCCATGGCCCATCATCTGTGGAATTTGTGAGATCACTTTGTTTTGTATCTGCGTCAATTGCAGCTGATGCAAAGTTATTCAAAACCCTTGGAGGTATACCTTCTAGATCTTTTTTGTTGGTGATTGTGATATTCCATTGGTTTGTGCTATCGAGAACATTATTACTGAAGGCATTTGATAATTGGGCAAGTTTTTCACTCTTTTCATTGAAAATCTTTTGCTTGTCTGATGGGAGTCCAACGCCTCTATTTCTCATGGACAATAACTCTGCATCTAATATTCTTAGTTGGGTTGTATTTAAGTTGTTTGAGTATTTATTGTTTTTTAAATTTTCAAGAGATTCAAATATGATTTTACTTTGTCCTATCCGGTTACCAAAACGGACAATCTCAGGCTGCTGATCTGAATATGCGGTTCTTAGTTCTTTAGTATTTCTTACACCATTAAGATGGCTAATAGCGCCCCAACTCCATCTTAAACTCTCACCTATTTCTTTTAAGGGATTCATTATATCCTCCCAGCTTATTGGATCTTTTCCCTCGATTTTTTTTTCAAGATTAGTTTCAAGTATTGTGAGATTATGGTTCAACTGCTTTAACAAAATTGGAATATCAATGCTTACTCTTGATGGTGTTATCTCTTCGAAATTTGGAAGACCTTTTCCTTTTAAAAGAGCAGTTGTTTGATTTTCGTTATGCATATTTTTAATTAAGGGATTGTGATAGGGAAATGACATTATGGCTAATTAATTCATTTGCGAGAGCATTCGTGGAACTTTCATACAATCCAATGGCTATTCGTGGCCAAAAACCAATTACTAGAGTTGGGACAAGAAGACTGAGCCCCACTGTTAACTCACGAGAATTCATTTCTTTAGTAAATGCTAAGGCTGGAATTCTCGGTCCGAAAAACACTCTACGGCACATTGATAGTAAATAAATAGGAGTTAGAACAAGTCCGATTGCGGCCAATAATATAGTTATTGCTCTAAATAAAGATGTAAAACCGGTTTGACTTGTGATACCAAGGAATACTGTTATTTCACTAACAAATCCGCTCATTCCAGGTAGAGCAAGTGATGCTAAAGAACTTATCAAGAATAAAGCAAAAGTTATTGGCAAAACCTTTGCTAGACCACCCATATTAGGAATTGATAGAGTATTAGTTCTTTCGTAGAAGCTTCCAGTAACGAAAAACATTGCTGCTGCAATCAATCCATGGCTTATCATTTGTAACATAGCTCCACTTATTCCGAGAGCATTAATAGTACCAATGCCCAAAAGAACAAACCCCATATGACTAACCGAGCTACATGCTATTCGACGTTTAACATTATCTTGAGCAAAAGCATTTAACGCACCGTAAATAATATTTACTATGCCAATAATTATCAGTGCAGGGGCTAATTTTAAATGAGCTTCAGGTAATATTTGAACATTGAACCTTATGAGTGCATAACCGCCCATTTTTAACAGAACACCAGCTAAAAGCATGGATACAGGAGCATTAGCTTCACCATGTGCATCAGGTAACCAAGTGTGTAATGGGAATATAGGAAGTTTTACTCCAAAGCCAATTAGGAAGCCCAAATAACAAAGAAGTGCAAATGCCCCTGAATATGATTTTGAGGCTATTTCGCTTAGATTAAAAGTAAAGAAATCGCCTGAAAATGCCAGAGCCAATCCACTTATTAATATTAATAAGGATGCTAATGCTGTGTAAAGGATGAATTTAGTAGCAGCATATAATCTTCTTTTACCTCCCCAAATTGCAATTAGCAGGTAGACAGGTACAAGTTCTAATTCCCAAGCGAGGAAGAATAAAAGAAAATCTTGAGAGAGAAAAACTAATGCTTGAGCAGAGGCTTGAACAAGTAAAAGTGCAAAATACAGTCTTGTCTTATTTTTAATTTTCCAACTTGCTATGGCTGATAAAAGGGTGATTAGACCACTTAGAACAACAAGAGGAGCAGATATTCCATCAACACCCAAGGACCATTCCAGACCAATTGAAGGTAACCAACTTAATCTTTCAATTAATTGTAATTCGTATGATTTCTTATCAAATAGATTTGCAAAGACGCCAACAATGAGAATGAAATCTACAGAGAGAAAAGTTATTGAAATATTTCTTGCTATGTGAGTTTTTTCTCCCTCCTCTTTTGGTAGAAGAGGCATTAATAGGGCCCCTGCGGCTGGTAAAAGTATTATTAAAGATAGCCAAGGGAAATTAGTTTGAAATGCAAAAAGTTGATTCATATTTTATTTCAGAACTGATGGGGACGAGGGGCAACAATTTTCATTTTAGTGAGTATAACTACGCATCATGACCTGTTGACGCATTCGCTGCCAGTTTTTTGAAGGTTCAAAACTGGCGCCCTGCTTGCCACCCCTGCTAATTCCCATGCTCTTACCATTGATTGACTCACGATACGAGCTCTTGAGTCTTTGCACAAAGCCAGAATACTTGGACCGGCTCCACTAATGGCACATCCCAATGCCCCCGAGGAAATAGCTGCTTCTTTAACTTCTTGCCCCCCCTTAATCAGCCCCCATCTGTAGGGTTCATGTAGTCGGTCATGCATTCCGTCTTTTATGAGCTCCTCATTACCTGTTCTTAACCCATGTAGAAGTAATGAGAGTGCTCCAAGGTTCATAACAGCATCTCCAATTGGAATATTTGCAGGCATGACCCTTCTTGCTTCACTGGTACTCAATCTTAATGAAGGGATTGCAACAACAGCACTAATTGAGTTATCCCAATCACATCTTATAACTCGCCATCTTTCTGAGGCTGCTTTAGCTGTTAAGCATAGTCCCCCTAGCAAAGAAGGGACAACATTGTCTGGATGACCTTCAATATCTATCGCAAGTTCTAAAAGTTTTTCTTTTGGGAGAGGAAACCCCATAAGAGCATTTGCTCCAACTAATCCGGCGACAATTGCAGTAGCACTGCTTCCAAGTCCCCTTGCTGGGGGAACTGCTAATTTTACTCTCGCTTCAAGTGCGAAAGGTTCTATCTCAGCAGCTTTCCAAACTCTCTGAGCAGCTCTATAAAAGAGATTTTCAGGTCCGCCTCTCAGATGATTGCCCTCCGTGCTTTCCATAATTAATTCAAATCTCTCTGATGTCCCCTCGATTCTCTGGATTGTGAATTCATTCTTCAGCGAAAGAGCTGCACCAAGGCAATCGAAACCAGGACCCAAATTGGCTGTTGTAGAAGGTACCTCTACAACTACTTTTTCGCCTAGGCGAGGTGGACGCATTTTTTTATCTAACTGGATTTGTTTGACATATTCCTCGATATGATATGTGCCCTACATCCAGCACTATAAAGTCCGGCATCTGGGTCAATTATGACTTTCAAGGGTATGTTTTTTAAAAGTTCGTTAAACGGACCTTTGTTGTAAAAAGAGTCCAAAAAGTTTGGAGAGTTGATATCGTCCACATAAAATTTTGAAGTACCTCCTCCTATCCAAAGACCACCATAACAAAGCTCGTGCAGAGCTATGTCACTAGCAGCAGATCCGTAAGCACTCAGCCAAATAGACAAAACTTCTTTCATAAGCTCATCTCCACTTCTAGCACTCCCATAGGCGATTGAAGAAAAATCTGGTTGGGTAGAAGTATTTTTGTGAAAATTTTCGGCTAATAATCTTAGCGGATGATTTTTTGCATTTTCTTTTAACAATTTCCAACGTGCAATATTCCCTAATCCTCTGCCGCTAATTATTAATTCTCGCGGAAGATATTTAAGATTTAGATCGCTTTTCAACCAAGCTTTTAGATCCCACTCCTTTTCTGTTCTCGGAGAGAATTCGGAGTGACCACCTTCACTGGGTAATACAATATTTAATGAATTGCTGGAAATACCTCTAGCTATTCCCAATCCAGTTCCAGCTCCAATGATAGTTATTAATTCGTTATCTAAATTATTTTTTTTAAGATTACCTTGCTTGATAGTTATGAATTGATCAGATTTGAAATACTTTAATCCATAAATTAAGACAGAAAAATCATTGATTAGTTCAAAATAAGGTATCCTTGCCTGCTGACTGATAATTTTAGAACTTATTATCCAATTTAAATTAGTTAATTTACAAATACCATCTTTCACCGGCCCTGCTACGCCAATGCATCCAAAACTAGGTTTACTTAGATTCTTAGGAACTTTTTCTAAAAAGTCATTTAATATGTCATAAAATGTGCTCCAATCCTTTGATAAATACTTCCTCTTATTCAAAGTTATTAAGCCATTGTTCCAAGTACACAGGGATAGCAATGTTTTTGTCCCCCCAATATCGCCAGCCAAGAAATTCATTTTTAATTAATCAACTCTTTTTTAAACCTTTGGATTCTATGTCTTTTTTAATTATAGAGACGAAATCATCTAAGCTCATAACTCCAAGATCATCACCATTTCTTTTTCTCACTGAAATCTTATTTTCACTTTGCTCCTTATCTCCGATTATGATTAGGTAAGGAATCTTCTCAAGGGTTTGCTCTCTTATTTTAAAACCAATTTTTTCGTTCCTCAGATCTGTTTCAACTCTAATTCCCAAATTTTGAATTTTAGTTTTTAAAATTGAGCAATAGGAATTATCCCTATCAGTAATGCTTAAAACTATTACTTGAACAGGAGCAAGCCAGGTTGGGAATTTAGCCGCATAATGTTCTATTAATATTCCTATAAATCTCTCAAAAGAGCCAAGAATAGCTCTATGTAACATAACGGGAACATCTTTTTCACCAGACTCATTGATGTAGAAGGCTCCTAATCTTTCGGGCATTGAAAAGTCAACTTGAATGGTGCCACATTGCCAAACTCTATCGAGACAATCCTTAAGAGAGAATTCTATTTTTGGCCCATAAAATGCACCTTCACCTGGTAAAACTGTCCAATCAATTCTTTTTGAATTTAAAGCATCAGAAAGTGCTTTTTCTGACTTATCCCAAATATCATCACTACCTACACGTTTTTCTGGTCTTGTTGATAACTTTATTTGAATAGAGTCAAAACCAAAAGATTTATAAACCTCAAAAACTAGATCTATGAATTGTGTAACCTCCTTTTGAATCTGTTTCTCAGAACAAAAAATATGAGCATCATCTTGAACGAAATTTCTTACTCGCATTAGACCATGTAAAGCACCTGAAGGTTCATTCCTATGACATGATCCAAACTCAGCAAGTCTTAGGGGCAAATCTCTATAACTCTTCAAACCTTGATTAAATATTTGAACATGGCAGGGACAATTCATTGGCTTTATTGCATATTCTCTATTTTCTGAATTTGTAGTGAACATATCTTCCTTAAATTTCTCCCAATGTCCAGATTTTTCCCACAAAGATCTATCAACTGCTTGAGGGGTTTTAATTTCTTGATAGCCATTTTTACTAACGACAGATCTAATATATTGCTCTAATACTTGATAAATAGACCACCCCCTTGGGTGCCAAAAAATCATCCCGGGTGATTCCTCTTGCGTATGGAAAAAGGAAAATTTCTTTCCTAATTTCCTATGATCTCTTTTTTCAGCTTCTTCAATTTTATTAAGATATACTTTAAGCTCCTTAGATGATGCCCAGGCAGTTCCGTATATTCTTTGAAGCATTTCATTCTCAGAATTCCCTCTCCAGTAGGCTCCTGAAACTTTTAATAACTTAAATGATCTCAAATGACTAGTATTGGGGACATGTGGTCCTCTACACATGTCTATGTACTCTTGATGTCTATATAGTTTGATCTCCTCATTACTTGGAATGTTTTTTATTATTTCTTCTTTAAATGGCTCATTTCTAGACTTGAACGTTTCAAGTGCTTTTTGGTGAGAAACAGCTTCGACTTTTATGTCATAGTTTTGTTTTATTAGCTCTTTAATTCGCGCTTCAATTTTCTCTATATCTTCAAGATTGAATATTTTTTTACAGGATATATCATAGTAAAAACCATTTTCGATAACTGGACCAATAGCCATTTTGGCATCTGGATATAATTGTTTAATAGCGTGGCCAATTAGATGTGCGAATGAGTGTCTAATTATTTCTACACCCTCTTTGTCCCTTGAGGTGATGATCACTAAATCAGTGTCAGAGGTAATTGGAATACACGTATCAATTAAATTACCATTAGCTTTGCCAGCGATTGCTGCTTTAGCTAATCCAACGCCAATTGACTCAGCTACTTCCATTGTTGTAACTGGCTTGTCGAACTTCTTAATACTTCCATCCGGCAATTTAATTTTAGGCATGATTTAGTTTGAATTACTTATGAAGCCCATGCTTGTTTTTACTCTTTCGAGAGTTTTCTGAGCGACACATGAAGCTCTTTCTCTACCATCTAAGAGTATTTTATTGAGCTCTGATTTGTTTTCCATTAGTTCTGTATGTCTAAGCCTAATTGGTGCTAGTTTTGAAATTATTAAATCACTAAGAAGTGGCTTAAATTTACCCCATCCTAAATTACTGCATTCTTCACTTGCTTCTTCTAAAGAAATATCTTTAAGTAAAGAATATATCCTAAGAAGATTATCAGCTTCAGGCCTTTCCGGATTAGATATTTCTATTCCGAAATATTGATCAGTTTTTGCCCTTTTTATTTTTTTTTCGATTAATTCAGGTGTGTCTAATAACGAAATTCGGCTGCCATCATTGGGGTCACTTTTACTCATTTTATTTTTACCGTCTGTAAGACTCATTATTTTGGCTCCATTTTCGTTGATAAGCGCTTTGGGAACTTTCAATATAGGATGACTTTCGCTACCAAATCGGGCGTTTACTCTTTGCTGAGCAATGTCGCGTGCGAGTTCTAAATGTTGTTTTTGATCTTCGCCCACTGGCACCAAATCTGCGTCATAAAGAAGTATGTCTGCTGCCATGAGTACTGGATAATTAAGAAGGCCTATTGAGACATTCTCTCCTTGTTTAAGTGCCTTTTCTTTGAATTGAATCATGCGCTCCATCCAATTCAAAGGAGTTATGCAATTTAATATCCAACAAAGTTCAGTATGTTGAGGAATTTGGCTTTGGATGAAAATCGTTGATTTTGCCGGATCCATTCCACAAGCAAGGTATAAAGCTGCTGTGGAAAGGGTATCTTCCTCAAGTTTGTTTGGATTATGAGGTACCGTAATAGCATGAAGGTCAACAACACATACGAACGTTTCATTACCTTCCTGAAGCTTTACCCAATTTTTTATAGCTCCCAACCAATTACCCAGGTGAATTGCACCAGTCGGTTGAACTCCTGAAAGGACTCGCATAGGATTTTTTCAAAAAGTTAGTTGAAAGTATTTCAATGAAGATAATTTTTCTTTAAGAATTTTTTTCTTCATTTAGAAAATCTTGATTGGAAACTTGTGAATCTGAGATAACCTCAGATTGAGAATTTTCTGAATTTGTTGGATTTGTTTTTGTTGAGTTGATTCCCTCCGAGTTGAGTTCTTCTGCCCTTTCAATACTTGGTTGAGTGGGCTTGGAGGGTCTAGCAAAAGGATTAGGCCGATCGTTTTGGATAAATTTTGAACCAACTTTATCCTCATTGCCTCTATCCCCATTTAGTGGCCTTGAAGAATTGGTAGGTTTTGAGTTCTGTGACTGATACTCCTTAACAAATTCGTCCATTTTCCCTTGCTCAATCATTTCTGCCAAAGTTCTCAAAGCAAAACCGAGTACTGCAACAGTTGAGCGAAGATTAAAGGTTTCTTGAAGAAATCTTGCGCAACGCATTTCATTCTCGCTAAGTCGAATTCTAAATCCACCATTATCTCGATTGCCAGGGGTTCTTCCACCCCGATAGTTTCCGCGGTTATACCCTCTTGTTTCGGAATTTCTACCGCTTCTGTGAGAGTCGTTATAAGAATCACCCATTTCTTACGTTTTTAATTGAAGCAAGTGTCTCTTATTTTTAGCTTTTATGGGCTATTTTCATACCTTCCTTTAGCAGATAAACATTTCTGAAGCTTTTGTACAAATTGTTGGCAAAGTTATAGAGAAAAATTTGTTTGGTAAAAACTTGTATTGAGGGGATTTTGCTTAAGCATCATTTGCTTTAATCTTAATTTGAGCTAAGAAGAAGTTAGGTCTATGAATCTCGTGAAAAACTTTTCATTTATTTCATCACCATTTGCTTCAAACATTTCTCTTACGGGAAAACTGGCTTTGTGCCTGGGCTCTTTATCCTTGAGTCAGTGGTTCTTTAGTGATATTGTCCACATCCCAGGAGGAGGAATTGGCCTTGTCGCTTTAATAGGAGGGTCTTGGTGGTTGCTCAAATTAGACAAGCCAAGTTTTAATTCTCCAAAAACTACATTGGGTTGGTTGAACAGATGTAAAGAAGTAAACGAACAATTCGAAAAATTTAATGATAATTCTCATGATTTTGCTGATAAAAGAAAATCTAGAATAATTGCATTAGATAAAATCCTAGAAAGATCTAGCTCTCAGCAACTTTCTTTTATTGGCCTTGAGAATATTGAAAACTCACCCTCATGCGATTTTAAAGAGAGCTTCTTCGAAATTGAATCAGTTCATATTCACCAGGAATCCCCATTGCCGCTTAGGTCAGAGAACTGGACATTACCAGAATCTTTGTTTGAAAAAGATTTGATTGTCTACACATTAAATGTACCTATGAAGGCAGTTGATCTTCTTTGGATCAATCAGTTGCCCGCTGATCAGCCCGCCTGGATAATGGTTCTTGATGATGATAGAGATTCTTGGTTTGACACTCTAAAAGATCTTCAAGCTCAGCTACCTGATAGATGGCATTCAAAAATCCTTAGATGGAGTAAATCTATTGAGGAAAATCAAGTATCACTCTTGCCCATAAGGCGCTTGTTAGCCCAGCCTCAAAGAAATTTAGAGAGGACAAAACAAAGATTACTTTCAAGGATTCATGCCAGATGGCAATCAGAGTTGGAGGTTCTTAGGAGGGAAAAGTTCAAATCAATACAAAATCGTTCTCAATGGATTGTTGCAGGTGCAGTTTTCACTTCACCTGTACCAAGTACCGACCTCTTATCAGTTGCGGTTGTTAATGGATTAATGATTCAAGAAATGTCTGATATTTGGTCATGTAAATTTGATTCAGAATTATTGCAATCTGTCGCTAAGAAACTTGCTTGCGCAGCCGCTGCTCAAGGGATAGTTGAATGGAGTACACAAGCCCTCTTAGGCATAGCTAAACTTCACGGAGGGACCTGGCTAGCAGCTGGTTCAATGCAGGCCTTAAGTGCTGCATATTTAACAAGAGTTGTTGGCAGATCAATGGCAGATTGGATGGCTTTAAATAATGGTGTCATGGAGCCTGATCTAAAGTTGCTTGATGAGCAGGCGTCACTATTAGTTTCCAGAGCCGCAGAGCAGGAACGAGTTGATTGGATTGGTTTTATTAATCAAGGTAAGACTTGGATTGAGGATCAAATGAAAGAATCAAACATTAAAAAAAGTATCTCTCCAGTTTAAATTATCCAAATATATAGATATTAAGTTCATTAATAGAAAAAGTTTATGGCTAATCAAACCGTAAATAAATACAAGTTCTTAATGCTTGGATTAATTTTTTTTCTGATTTCTTGTTCTTCAACAGTTAATCAATCTGGAAAAAATAAAGAAAATGAAACTCTTAATGTTCTAACAACCTTTACGGTTATTGCTGATATTGCTCAAAATGTTGCCGGAGAAAGATTTGTAGTTAGGTCTATTACAAAACCTGGTGCTGAAATTCATACATACCAATTTACACCAAGTGACTTAATTAAGGCCAAAGATGCTGATCTCATTATTGAAAATGGATTTGGCCTTGAGGCATGGATAAGTAAATTCACCTCTAATGCAGGAAATGTCCCCAGATTCATTCTCACTGAGGGGATGACCCCAATATTTATTGAGGGCGATGCATATGCTGGCAAACCCAATCCCCATGCTTGGATGTCGCCTAAAAGGACTATTTATTACGTTGATAGATTAGTTGAAGCTTTTACCTCTATTGATCCAGATGGAAAGGCTATTTTTACGAGAAATGCTCAAGACTACAAAACAAAACTCAGAGAATTGGACAAAGAATTGCTTTATTACATTTCATCAATCCCAAAAGAAAAAAGATTTCTGGTTACGTGTGAGGGGGCCTTTTCTTATCTTGCCAAGGATTATGGTATGGAAGAGGCTTACCTTTGGCCTGTAAATTCAGAAAGTCAGGTTACTCCAAGGCGTATGGCTAGATTAATCAAAACTGTAAAAGATAAAAATATACCGACAATTTTTTGTGAAAGTACTGTCAATTCAAAGGCACAGGAGGAGGTGGCCAGATCTAGTGGAGCATCATTTGGTGGTAACTTTTTTGTTGACTCCCTCTCCGAAAGTGATGGACCTGCACCCACTTTGCTTGAGTTGCAACGTCACAACGTGCGCCTCATCATTAGAGGATTAACAAATGAGACTAACAAGGACATATGACCTCAATAAAAAATCATTCTGAAAGCCCTGCCTTTCGTATTGAGGCAGATCAGGTTTGTGTTGATTACAACGGTACGGTTGCTCTTTACGATGCCAGCTTAAAAGTTAAGTGTGGGTCAATTTGTGGATTAGTAGGTATGAACGGGGCGGGAAAGTCAACTTTCTTTAAGGCTTTAATGGGATTTGTTCGACCATCTAGAGGCAGAATAAAAATAAATGGAATTGGAGTAAGCCAAGCTCAAAGAGATCAAGCTGTGGCATATGTGCCTCAGAGTGAAGGGATTGACTGCTCATTTCCAGTAAGCGTTTGGGATGTTGTTATGATGGGATTATATGGATCAATGAATTTCCTTCGAATTCCTAGGGAATCTGATCGAAGGGCAGTTTGGAATGCACTGGAAAGGGTTGATTTAATAGACTTAAGAAACAAGCCAATAAGTAACCTTTCTGGTGGCCAGCGTAAAAGAGCTTTTCTTGCAAGAGCGATTGCTCAAAGAGCCTCTGTCCTGCTGCTTGATGAGCCCTTCACAGGTGTTGACGTCCCAACTGAAAAGTTGATGTCTGAATTGTTCCTACAATTTCGCCAAGAAGGTAGAACAATTCTTATCTCCACTCATGATTTGAGCCATGTAAGAGATTTTTGTGATTTGGTTGTTTTGATAAATAAAACTGTTCTTGCCTACGGTGATACATCAGAAGTCTTTACTAGAGAAAATTTAAGTATGACTTTTGGAGGTTTACCCCCTGATCCACTATCTGGCTCAACCTCATCAGATCAAATTTAATATGAACGATATTTTCTTTGCTATTGAGCCGTACAAGTTATTTCTTGAGCCTTTAGATTATGAATTTATGAGAAGAGCTCTCATGGTGAGCGCCTTAGTTGGAGCAGTATGTGGCCTTTTGTCTTGTTATATGACTCTTAAAGGGTGGGCTCTCATGGGTGATGCTGTCTCCCATGCAGTCATGCCTGGAGTTGTAGTTGCATATGCTTTGGGCTTACCTTTCTCTCTAGGTGCATTTGTATTTGGAGTTGGTTCAGTAGCCTTAATTGGTTTTGTAAATCAAAAATCTAGAATTAAAGAAGATACCGTAATAGGTCTTGTCTTTACTGGTTTTTTTGCACTTGGTTTGGTTCTTGTTTCAAAAATAAAAAGTAACATTGATTTAATGCATATTCTTTTTGGAAGTCCATTAGGTATTTCGAGTTCTGATGTTAAACAAACATTAATAATTTCTTTTATAGTTGTTGCAGTGCTTTTAATTTTTCGAAAGGACTTAATGCTGTATTGCTTCGATCCCACCCATGCTCGCTCTATTGGCATAAATACGGGTCTATTACACTATTTATTGCTATCAGTTTTAAGCTTGGCTGCTGTGGTTGGTTTACAAACTGTCGGAATAATACTTGTTATTGCAATGTTAATTACACCAGGCGCTACAGCTTATCTCCTGACAGATAGATTTGACAGAATGACAATTTTAGCGGTAATTAGTAGTGTGATTTCAAGTATTGTTGGAGTTTATATAAGCTTCTGGTCTGATATTGAAACAGGTGGTTCAATTGTGCTTGTTCAAACCGTAATATTTTTAGTTGCGTTCTTATTTGCGCCAAGATATGGCATATTCAAATCTCAGTCCTCAATTGCACCATAAGTTTGAAAAATAAATACACAATAGAAAGCGATAAAGCCAATATTTCTGATTTGACCTGGCCTTGGTGGCCACTTTTCCCTCTTTATCCTTACGGAAAAAAACATACAGTTTTTCGGGAAATAATTCCCAATCAGGTCTGGAGTTTTGAACAATTGCAGGGTATTTATTATGTTGCTGTTCCTGTAAGAATGACAGTTTTAAAAGTAAAAAATGGCCTGATGATTTTTAATTCGCTACCCCCCACTAAACAGTTGTGTGAAAAGTTAACTCAACTTGAGGAGAAATTTGGGAAAGTCATAGATATTGTTTTGCCAACTGCATCAGGCTTGGAGCACAAAATTTCTTTACCAGCCTTATCGAGATCTTTCCCTAATGCTGATTTATGGGTATGTCCAGGTCTTTGGAGCTTTCCTCTAAACTTGCCATCAAGTTGGCTCGGCATTTCATCAAAACGCACCAGGGTACTTTTTGAAGATGGCTTGCCAAATAAAGATGAATGTGAATGGGAATCTCTTGGTCCAATTAATATTGGGCTTGGAAGATTCCAGGAGATAACTTGTTATCACAAAAAATCTAAATCTCTATTGGTAACTGATGCATTGGTTGGAATTGATGAGAATCCGCCAGAATTGTTCGAAATTGACCCTACACCATTACTTTTTCACTCAAGAGAACGAGGATCAGACCCTCTTCATGATGATTATTCCTTGAGGGTAAAAGGTTGGAAGAGATTAGTTTTATTCGCTTCATTCTTAAAACCATCTGCGTTGAAAATCCCCCCCATAAAAGAAATATTCCAAAACTCCCTTAAACCAGGATTAAGAAACTCTAGGGCACATTTTGGTTTTTATCCTTTTAAATGGGATGAAAATTGGGAGGTTTCTTCATCAAAACTAATAGGAAATAAATCATCCTTAGTTCAGGTTGCGCCAGTAATCAAAAGACTAGTATTCCCAAGAGCTAAAGAGGAATTTATTGTCTGGCTAAATAAAATATCAGAAAAATCTGATATTAAATGGCTGATATCCTCACACTATTCTGCGCCAATTAAATTTAATAGATGGGATGTTAATAAACTTATTAAGGATATTTCAAAATCAAATTGGCTTTTAGAAAAAGATGATTGGGAGTTTCTTAACTCACTTGACAACAAACTCTTGGAGTTTGGGGTAGTACCTAAGGATCCAGTAGCTAAATTTAAAAGTTAATATCCTCTGAATCTACTGACATCCCCTCATCGGTCATAAGTGATTCTTCTAATTCTTTTCTTTGTTCCATCTGTCTGAGGAAGTACCCTGTCATCATTGCAGATGCAAGAAGACTGGCAAAATGATCTCTCGATGAAGTCACTTTCACCTCAAAGTGTTCTCCTGGGAGCATGCCTAGTAAACCTTGAACGTTATGTCTGATTATGTCCTGAATGTCATTGCTTGCCGACTTCGCGACTCTTTGGAGAACATCTGGAGATTGCTCTTGAAGATACTGAATTAATTCATTGGTATCTTGACCATCGTTGTTGTCTGTTGCTAGAAACTCCGGGTTGAACATCCCAGTGTGCTCTCCATCACTTGTTTGACCGTATCGTAATACGGCCGTTTGTTTAATCTTACAAGTGAAAGGTGCTTAAATGGGCCCAAATTTACTTAAGGGCCAATATCTGAAAATTGCAGTGCCTATAACATTGCTCTCGGGGAGTGGTCCCCACAGGTGAGAATCAAGACTGTTATTACGAT
The DNA here is from genome assembly GCF_059772305.1 of Prochlorococcus sp. MIT2309. Classification (NCBI taxonomy): domain Bacteria; kingdom Bacillati; phylum Cyanobacteriota; class Cyanophyceae; order Synechococcales; family Prochlorococcaceae; genus Prochlorococcus; species Prochlorococcus sp. MIT2309. The sequence continues at coordinate 45,961 of NZ_CM186282.1, forward strand.
TGTCTCCCAAAACCCAGATAGTGCCCTCTGGAATAACAACTGGTTTCATTGTGTATTTCATTGGTTCTAATATCCAAGGTTCGTTAATTAAATTGTGATTTATTAAGAGTTTTCCATCAGAGATCTCAATTTCATCACCTGGAAGACCCACAACCCTTTTAATGAGCGCTGAGCTTTTCTCATAACCGGCTTCAGTTAGTGCTTTTGGTGGTTTAAATATCACTAGGGAGCTTTTTGTAAGATGTTTTTTTAAAGCGAGATTTGCTCTTGGGCGAACTTTTTCAACCAATATTTTGTCGTATATTTGTAATGTTGGGATCATTGAGCCTGAGGGTATCCATCTAGGCTCAACAATTTGCCACCTTAGAAAAAGTGCCAGTAATGCCCATAAGATTAATCCCCTCCAGGATTGTTTTTTTTGATTGTTTTTGTTAGTTGAGGTCATTGATAGAAGGAATTCTTTTAGTTATTAATTACTTAAAACCTTATTATGAAGGTCTGATTGGATTCTTTTCAACTGACTAAGTCTCTGGCATATATAAATTTAAGCGTTTCAATCAGGCTCTTAAGAGGCCTGATTGTTAACGGCCTGAGTTCTTTAGTCCTTTGCCCAGGGAGTCGTTCAGGGCCCCTGGCCATTGCGGCAGGAGGGTTAGCAGATCAAGGTCATCTTAAACTTTTTACATCAATTGATGAGAGGTCAGCAGCATTTATGGCTCTTGGCATGGGGACAGCTAGGGGGCTTGCCTCAGCTGTTGTTACTACATCTGGTACAGCAGTGGCAGAACTTCTTCCTGCAGCTGTTGAGGCGGATCGTTCTTGTCAACCTTTGATTTTTATAAGTGCTGATAGACCAAAAAGACTGAAAAATTGTGGGGCTAATCAAACTGTTAATCAAGAGGAATTTTTAAAGTCTGTTTGCAGACATGTTGAGTACTCTCTTGAGGATGGATTTCATCAGGCCTCAGATGAACTAATCCATGAGAAAACCAATTTAGTTTGGAGAAAAGCTCATGAATTCCCTGGCCCAGTCCATTGGAACTTGCCATTTGAGGAACCTTTACATCCCTCTTTGCAAGAACAAGAGATTGTTTGGGCGGGTTTTAAGAGTTCTAATTTTGTTAGTGACAGAAATCCTGCAAAAGATTTAAAAAATAAAAAAATAGTCACATACTCACAATATAATTTTTGGATTAAATCCAGGCCTGGTGTAATAATCGTTGGCCCATGGCGTGGATTAGCTTCAAATCTTCAATCTTTTAATGAGGCCCTTGCTAAATGGCAAGCTTTAAGTGGTTGGCCAGTTTTTGCTGATCCCCTCTCTGGAATTGAAGATAATCAATCAGGTTTGATAAAAAATTGGGAGCTGATATTAAAAACAGCTTTTGAAAAATTAGAAATTGAAATCAATGTATTACGACTTGGGCCAATGCCATCAAGCAAAGTGCTTGAAAACTGGTTGAGCCTAATTGGTAAGAATCAGCTTTTAATAACTGAGGGGGAACTTAGAAGTCTTGATCCATTAAAGGTTTCAAAACAATTTTCAGGAGGATTAACTAATTGGGTTAGTTCAATTGCCCCTCAAATTAAAAATTTAGAAACTATCACGCCAATTGATTCATTAAAATTTTTATCTTTTCTTGAAGATCTCGATTCTAAGATTTCTCACTGGCTTGACCGTGAACTTGAAAAAGAAAAAGCAATTACAGAGCCTGGATTGTCGAGAGTTCTTCCAAAGCTTTTGCCAAATAATTTCTCCATAATGCTTTCTGCAAGTAGTCCGATAAGGGATTGGATTAGTTTTTCTGGTTTAGCAGGGTTGAAGAAAAGGTGTTTTGGATTTAGAGGTGCATCGGGAATAGATGGGACGCTCTCTTTAGCAATGGGATTAGCACAAATACAAGGCCCACTTTGCTTGATTACAGGGGATTTATCATTAATGCATGATTCCAACGGTTGGTTATTTGCAAACGTCAATACTCCTCCCCTGATTGTTTTTTTGATTGATAACTATGGAGGTGGAATTTTTCATCAATTTGACTTGGCAACTAATTTTAAAGAAGGCATAGAAAAACTTTTTTCAATGCCTCAGCAAGTTGACACACTAATGATGGCAACATCTATGAATATTCCTAATAGGCAAATATCTTGTTTGGATGATTTGGAGACTTCTTTTCAATGGGCCATATCATTAAAAAAACCAGTTTTATTAAGGGTGTCTACAAATTCAAAAGCGGATAGCCTTCTCCGAAAAAAAATTTGCAAAGAATTAAAAAAATACCTACATGCGATCAGTCAAAATAAGTGAATAGCACAAAATCTAAAAATGCTAAATAAATTTCAGTCCTCTAAATCGGAGGAAGAAAATAAAAGCAGGATTAAAGAGACTGAGATTAAATGGGAGCAATGGTACAAATACGATGAGATTTTATTAGATAGAAGCAAAGAGGGGATTGCTAAGATTTCGATTAATCGACCTGAGAAAAGGAATGCTTTTACCCCCAAAACTGTTTATGAACTTTGTGATGCTTTCACTCGAGTAAGGGATGATGTTCGAATAGGCGTTGTTTTGTTTACAGGTGCGGGGCCGTCTAAGGATGGGGTTTACTCATTTTCTTCCGGAGGCGATCAAAATGTCCGTGGAGAGGGTGGGTATGTTGATGAATCGGGGTTGTCAAGATTAAATGTTCTTGATTTACAACGGATCATAAGGAGTCTCCCTAAGGTTGTTATTGCTTTAGTTTCTGGATATGCGATTGGTGGTGGGCAAGTTTTACATTTGATGTGTGATTTAAGCTTGGCGGCTGAAAATGCTGTTTTCGGACAAACAGGACCAAAGGTTGGTAGTTTTGATGGAGGCTTTGGAACAGGTTATCTCGCCAGGTTAGTTGGACAGAGGAAAGCAAGAGAAATCTGGTTTTTATGCCGAAAGTATGGGGCTTCTGAAGCTTTAGAAATGGGCTTGGTTAATAAGGTTACAAAGATTGAAAATCTCGAAAAAGAAGGAGTTATTTGGGCAAAGGAAATTTTGCAACATAGTCCCAGTGCAATAAGGTGTATTAAAGCTTCCTTCAATGCTGAGATGGATGGTTTATCAGGAGTTCAGGAGCTCGCAGGCCAAGCAACTCATCTTTTTTACTTATCACAAGAAGCTAAAGAAGGTAGAGATGCCTTTTTGAAAAAAAGAAAACCAGATTTTTCCAATTATGGATGGTTACCGTGAGAAACTCTTAATCGTTAAATGCAATATCTAAATTAACGAGGAAACAAAATGAAAATACTTTTTGCTGCTGCTGAATGTGCGCCGATGATTAAGGTCGGTGGAATGGGCGATGTCGTTGGGTCGTTGCCACCTGCCCTCTCAAATCTTGGACATGATGTGAGAGTCATCATCCCCGGCTATAGCAAGCTTTGGAGTTTTCTTGACATACCAAAAGAACCGATATTTCAAGCACACACAATGGGGGCTGATTTCTCAATATATGAGACCTCTCACCCTACTAACAAATTAAAAATATATTTAGTTGGTCATCCCGTATTTGATCCTGAATCAATATATGGTGGGGAAGATGAGGATTGGAGATTTACTTTTTTTGCTAGCGCAACAGCTGAGTTTGCTTGGAATTGCTGGAAACCTCAAGTTTTGCACTGTCATGATTGGCACACTGGGATGATCCCAGTGTGGATGCACCAGGACCCAGAGATAAGCACAGTTTTTACAATACATAACCTTAAATATCAAGGACCTTGGAGATGGAAACTTGATCGGATTACATGGTGCCCCTGGTACATGCATGGTGATCACACAATGGCTGCGGCAATGCTTTACGCGGATCGGGTCAATGCTGTTTCACCAACTTATGCAAAAGAAATAAGAACCTCAGAATATGGAGAGCGACTTGAAGGTCTTTTAAACTATATTTCTGGAAAGTTAAGAGGCATTCTTAATGGGATTGATCTGAATGATTGGAATCCTTTGAAGGATAATTCTTTGCCTGCGAATTTCAGTTGTAATGAAATTAAAAATAGATCAATAAATAAGAGAGTTTTGCAGGAACAAATGGGGCTTGATGTCTCTAACAGTAGATATTTAGTAGGAATGGTAGGAAGACTGGTAGATCAAAAGGGTGTTGATTTGCTACTTCAAGTAGCTAAGCGATTTTTAGCTTATACCGACTCACAAATAGTTGTACTTGGTACGGGGGATCGTAACCTTGAATCTGGATTATGGCAGCTGGCTACTGAATTTCCTGGTAGATTTGCTGTTTTTCTTACTTATGATGAGGCTTTGTCTAGATTGATATATGCGGGCACAGATGCTTTTTTAATGCCCAGCCGCTTTGAACCATGTGGTATTAGTCAATTGTTGGCTATGAGATATGGGTCAATTCCAATAGTAAGGAAAGTTGGTGGATTGGTTGATACGGTTACACCCCATGACCCCATCGAAGGATCGGGAACAGGTTTTTGTTTTGATAGATTTGAGCCAATTGATTTTTACACTGCTTTAGTTCGATCCTGGGAAGCATTTAGACATCAAAAAACTTGGAGAGAACTTCAGATAAGGGCTATGACACAAGAGTTTAGTTGGGATAGATCGGCTATTGAGTACGAAAGGATGTATAAAGATGTTTGTGGCATAAAAGAACCCTCTCCAGATGTGGCTGAAATTGAAAAGTTTTCTGTAGGGCAAGATGCCGATCCATCAAGGAATATAAAATGAGATAGCGGATTTAAGAAACAACTTCAATCGGTGACAATTACGAGTGAAATCAATTTTTACTATCAATGAATTAATTGAACTTTTTGGACCCCCTGTAAGCCAAGGTAATTGTTCTACCACATCTTATTTTGAGGGAGTTTCTATTGATTCAAGAACAATAAAGAAAGGTGAAATATTTATTCCATTAATTGGAGAGAAATTTGATGGGCATCATTTCCTTCTTGAGGCTTTCAATAGGGGAGCCAAAGCTTCAATTTTGTCAAATAATAATATCTCTAAAATCCCCTCTGAGTTGGCTTATTGGTTGGTAGAGGACACTCTTAGAGCTTACCAACAAATAGCGTTGTTATATCGAAATTATTTGAATATTCCAGTTATAGCTATTACTGGATCTGTTGGTAAAACGACAACTAGGGAGTTGATAAAGGGTGCACTTTCTCCCCTGGGGGTCGCTCATGCAACAAATCATAATGAGAATAATGATGTAGGAGTACCTTTGACAATCCTCAAAGCAAATTCAGAAAATGCAGCAATGATTATAGAAATGGGGATGAGAGGTTTTGGTGAAATTCGTAGATTGTCTATCTGTGCCAAACCAAATATCGCTGTAATTACAAAAATTGGCTTTGCTCACATTGGTCGCCTTGGAAACCGTAGGAATATTGCTAAAGCAAAATGTGAGATCGTGTCTGGTCTCGAGAAAGATGCGGTGGTTATAATTCCGGCTAACGATTATTTACTTGAGGAAGCACTAAAATCTTGTTGGAAGGGAAGAGTTGTAAGAGTTGGCCTCGAGACTTTAGGTAATCGAGAGGGAGGACAACGTCCAAATGATGACAAAATTGATTTAATAGGTAGATATGATGAAGAATCAGAACAAATAGAATTTAATAATTCTATTTTTCATTTACCTCTTGAGGGCAAACATAATGCGCTGAACTTTATGCTTGCTCTTGCTGTTGCAAAGGAATTAAATGTAGATTTGCTGAAAATCCGACAGATAGAGGTAAAACAAATGAATGGACGAAATAATCAATATATATATGGTGGAATAACCATTTTAGATGAGACATATAATTCCTCTCCAGATTCAGTTATGGCCTCATTAGATTTGCTTGTAAAGAAAAAGGGCCGGCATTTTGCCGTACTGGGTTCAATGCTTGAGCTAGGAACCTTTAGTGCAAATCTACATAATGAAGTTGCTGGATTAGCAGTAAAGCTTTCTCTCGATGGATTGATTTTTGTTTCTCGTAAAATTGAGTCAAAACATTTTATAAAACTAGCAAATAAACTTCCCTATTTCCAAATCGTCTCAACTCCAGATGATGCTATACATTATCTGGAAAAGTGGCTAATCAAGGGTGATGTTGTTTTGTTAAAGGCTAGTAGGGCTTGCAATCTTGAAAGATTACTACCTCTAATCAAGAAAGCATTTAATTCTTAACCCAATCTTCTTTAATAATAGTTTTACTTCTTTCTACTGCAAGTGAACCTGCAGGAATATTTTTGGTAATTGTTGAACCTGCGCCAATTACAACATTAGAGCCTATCTTAATAGGTGCTACAAGAACAGAATTAGCCCCTGTTTTTACATTATCTCCTATTATAGATTTTGATTTTTTTGTGCCATCAAAATTTGCCGTTATTGTTCCTGCACCTATATTAACTGACTTACCAATTGTAGAATCACCCACATAACTAAGGTGACTTATATTAGTACCTTTACTAATTAAACTGTTTTTTAACTCAACGAAATTTCCTACTTTGCATCCATCTGATATTTGAACTTTTGGTCTAATATGGGAAAAGGGACCAATCTTTACATTTTCTCCTACCATCGAATTTCTAACAACTGAATAGACAATTGAAGAATCCATTCCTATTTCTGAATTCTCAATTAAAGTTCCAGGCCCTAATAAACAATTATTTCCAATAATACATTTACCTCGAATATGAGTTTGAGGTTCGATAGTAACATCTATACCGAAAACACTTCTTTCTGAAATACTACAACTACTTGGATCAATAAACGATACCCCATTATTCATCCAATAATCTTTGAGTTTAGTTTGTATTATCCTTTCACATTCTGCCAACTGAATACGATCATTGATTCCATTTACTTCATTAGGATCATCTACTTCAAGATGTAATGCGTGAGTAAGATGAGATATTGTATCAGTCAAATAAATTTCATTTTGAGCATTATTATTAACTAGACTTTTTAAAATCTTTGCTAATTCTTTCCAATTAAAGCAGTATATTCCAGCATTTATTAATGTATTTAATTTTTGTGCTGTTGTACAATCACTCTCTTCAATAATCTCAGAAACATAGCCGTCTTGATCTATGAACACTCTCCCATAGCCTTTCGGAGAGCTTTTTCTTGTACTTAAGAATGTAACGTTAGCTTTTTTATGTCTATGATATTTTATTAATTTTTTAATTGTTGAGCTCTTAAGTAGAGGTACGTCTCCATTGAGAATGAGTAATTCCCCCTCAAAATTATTTAAAATTGGTAGAAGCTGTTGAACAGCATGTCCCGTACCCTTTTGAGGCATTTGTTTTACAAACTCAATATTTTTGTAGTGTTGAAGTGAATCTTTTACTATTTCAGCTTGATGCCCAATTATGACTAATTGTCGATCGGGTTTGACCTTGTTGCAGTTCTGTAAAATCCGCTCAATAAGACTTATTCCACCAAGTTCTTGTAAAACTTTAGGGACATTACTTTTCATCCTTGTCCCTTTACCTGCGGCTAAAACGGCAATAGCGAGCATTTTTATTTAATTATTCAGATTACTCATTACATTAGTCTTTGCTATTGCTTATGCCAATATTTCCTCCATGATGCAGTGCTAATTAAAACACTGTTTTTTTGCTCTTCCTCACGGCGTTTTAGGATTGATTTTGTGTTTCCATTGCTTTCTGGATCTCTAAAAGGGATACTTGCATTAGTTAGAAGATGATCCTCTTCCATTTTTGAAAGTGGTTTAACAATTGATTGATCCAATAAATCTGATTCTTCTTGAAATATCGCAGTAGTACCGATACTCCACATTTTACTTTTCTTTGTAGTGGGTATTGTTGAATAGATTTTTAATCCGGCTCTTCTTAAAGTTCCTCTTATTGCAGCTGAGGATGAGTATGTTATGAGTCGACCATTGGGAGCTAATTTATTTGCTAATTTTCCTAAAAATTCCTCTGTCCATAATCCAGGACATTTTGTAGGAGAAAAAGCATCGTGAAAAATTAAATCAAACAATATAGTCTTAGGAATATCATCAATTTTTGATATCGCATTACCTAAAAGTAGTTCTCCTTCATTATTTTTATTTGTCCATTTTTTTCTCATGTTAATGTTTTCTAGTATCTCTAAAACAGGAGCAGACCATAATTTTTTAAATGAATTGTTTTTTAGCGCAATTTCGAGAGGCCTTTTATCTATCTCAAGACCCCACCATTTTATTTGATTGTTCAACGGGATGCTATTCTCAAAAAAGCATGCAGTGTTATAACCCAAGCCAAAACATACATCTAGGATAGAGATTTGTTGGTTTCTTTGAAAACTTTCGAGATTGGCAGGACGAATAAACTTTTCCGTTGCTTCCTTTAATGCACCACTATTAGAATGGTAGCTCTCATTAAAGTAGTTATTTTTAAAACTAATACTCCCATCACGAGTAGATAAGGGAATTAGATCTCCGAATATTGAGGATTCACTATCAGAGTTATTTATGAAGTCTTTCAAGATCATCCCAGAAGTTCGGATACGAGACGGCTGCTGCATCACTTCGTTTTAGGGTCGAGTCCTTTTGGGCCATAAGAGAAGCGATTGCAAGACTCATCGCAATCCTATGATCAGTTTCACTATCAAGATCTGCACCGCTTAAGGTACAATTTCCCTCAATGGTCAATCCGTCCGGTTCCTCTATAACTTTCGCTCCCATTTTATTGAGTTGTGTCGCAATAACATTAAGTCTATCTGTCTCCTTAACTCTTAATTCACTTGCTCCTCGTATTTTACTAGTCCCCTCGCAGAAACATGCCGCAACGGTGAGTATGGGAATTTCGTCAATTAATCGTGGCATTATCTCTGGCCCAATAGAAAAAGCATTTAATTTATTTTTATAAACCACCTGTATATCTGCAACTGGTTCTCCGGCAATATCTCTCTTATTGAGCAATTCGAAATTTGCATTCATTTGGCTCATTATTTCTAAAATTCCAGTTCTGGTTGGATTTATTCCAACGTTATTAATTATTATGTCTGAACCGTTAACAATAGATCCAGCGATAAGCCAAAAAGCAGCAGAACTTATATCTCCAGGCACTATTATGTCTTGTCCATGTAACTTTTGATTAGGCCATATTTTAATATGTCTACCCATTTCCCCTCCTACCTCAATATTTGCTCCAAATGCTTTTAGCATTCTTTCGCTGTGATCACGAGAACGTGCAGGTTCGATAACTGAGGTGCCGCCATCGGCTGTTAGTGCTGCAAGAAGGATGGCCGACTTGACTTGCGCGCTGGCAACTGGAGTGCCAATAACAGCTCCATGTAACTTTTTACCAGATACGGACAATGGTGCTAAATCGCCATTCTCCCTACCGTTTATCATCCCACCCATTAATTTCAAAGGTTGACTAACTCTTCTCATCGGCCTTTGAGAAAGCGAGTTATCTCCAGTGAGAACAAAATGTCTATCTTCCCTACCAACAAGCATCCCAAGGAGTAATCTCATTGTTGTTCCTGAATTTCCACAATCAAGTATTTGTTTTGGCTCTTTAAGTCCATCAAGCCCCACACCTTGAATCCTTACGAGAGTATCTTTTTTAATATTGGTAACGTTAACTCCCATGAGGGTGAGACATTTTGCTGTATTTAGAGGATCTTCAGCTGGCAAGAGACCCTCTATTGTAGTCTCTCCCTCAGCTATTGCTCCGAATAGAAGAGCTCTATGCGAGATTGATTTATCTCCAGGTACTTTTACTATTCCAGAAAGATGTCCCCCGTGGTTGAGGAGTCGAGATTCATCTGGACAGTTAGATTCTGTCAATGAGTTATTGTCGCTCTAAACCACTTTATTCGCACATATGCTGTCTTGGTCATTTATGAATTATTCATTATTTTTTTTTCTTAAAAGTTCCTCTATTAAATAACCAAATAGTTCTGGACTTGGTATCTCTTTTTGAAAGTTTTCTAATCCAAGTTCATTCATTTTATTGTCTATTCTTTCTTCAAGATCTTTTTCTCTACTCAGAGGTTCACCCCACTCGTGATTTTTTTCAGGACCAATTTTTCTTGTTGCATCAATAGCTAGGCGGCCGCCTAGACCAATTTGCTCGCTTGCAAAATCAAGAGAGTCAAAAGGGGTGTCTTTTAAAATGAATAAATCTCTTTGTGGATCTACTTGACTTGAAATCACCCAAACAACTTGTCTTGGGTCTCTGATATTGATAGTTGAATCAACTACTATGACGAATTTTGTATAGGTGAATTGAGGAAGTGCGCTCCAAAAAGCCATAGCTGCTCTCCTGGCTTGTCCAGGGTAGGCTTTATTTATTGAGATAATTGCAAGTTTGTAACTAAGAGCCTCCATTGGGAGAAAAAAATCTTTTATTTCTGGTATTTGTTGTCGAAGGACGGGCGTATAAATTCTGTTCAACGCGATAGCGAGCATTGCCTCTTCTTTAGGTGGTCTACCACTGAAAGTTGTTAAGAAGATTGGTTTTTTTTTGTGAGTCATGCAATGGAATCTTATTAAAGGCGATTCCTCAATTCCTCCATAAAATCCCATGTGATCTCCAAATGGACCATCTTCAAGTACTTCACCAGGAGTAATAGTTCCTTCAAGAACAATTTCACTATGAGAAGGGACTTTTAAATCAACTGTTTTGCATCTTGTAAGACGAACACCTTCCCCTGCGTATAGTCCCGCAAAAAGCCATTCGCTTAATTGGACAGGGATGGGGGTAGCGGCTGCCATGACTAGTAGAGGATGAACCCCAATCGCTATAGCCACCTCTAGTTTTTTGCCCATTTCTGCAGCTTTTCTGAGATGACCAGCTCCACCTCTGACACTTAACCAGTGAACAGTCATAGTTTTTGCTGATTGTCTCTGAAGCCGATAAACACCAATATTTGGTATTTTTGTCTCGGGGTCTTTAGTGATTACTAACCCAAGAGTTACTATTCCTCCCGCATCGCCTGGCCATGGACGAATCATTGGCAAATCAAAAAGATTTAAATTTTCTTCTTTGACGATTTTTTGATGGCAAGGGGGGGTTAGATCATAATCAGGACGTGCCATGATTAGATCCCAAAGTACATTCCCGTACTTTTTCAGATCAGATAAATTTTTTGGTGGTTTTGGTTGTTGTAAAAGAGCTAATTTTTCTCCCAGTGCTTCAAGTTCATTTGCATTTTCGAGGCCCATACTCCAAACAACTCTCTCTAAAGTTCCCATGAGATTTATGGCGACAGGCATTTTTGATCCTGTAACATTCTCAAATAACAATGCTGGTCCACCAGAGCCCATTATTCGGTCAGTTATCCCTGCTAGTTCTAAGTCAGGATTTACCTCGCCTTTTATTCTCTGTAACTGTTTTTTCTCCTCAAGTAGATCGAGAAAATCTCTCATGTCTCTCAAGGAGTCTTTTTTGCGAAAAAGTTTCATGAAGCAGCAAACTATCCAAAAGTTGATCTATTTACTTACTGTGACTCAATCAAGAGCATTTGGGCAATGAAACTTTTTTATTTCCACGTAGCAAATCAAGTTCCAGATTTATTTACCCCTGAAGCAGCAGTTGTTATCGATGTATTACGTGCTACAACCACAATTGCATGGGCACTAAATAATGGAGCTGAGTCGATTCAGGCCTTTACCGAAATTGATCAACTCAAAAGTGAAGCTGATAAATGGCCATCCGATAAACGCTTGCTTATAGGGGAAAGAGGTGGAAAAACTCTTGAAGGCTTTGATCTTGGTAATTCCCCATTGGGAGTTAAATCTGAGTTGGTAGCCGGCAAAAGACTCTTTATGAGTACTACGAATGGCACAAGAGCATTGAATCGATTTATAAATGTAAAAAAATTGTTTACCTTAGCTCTTCCCAATAGAAAAGCAGTCGCAGAGAGAATTCTTAAGGAAAACCTCAAGGAAATTTGTATACTTGGAAGCGGTTGGGAGGGAACTTACTCTTTGGAGGATTCATTGGCCGCTGGGGCTTTAGCGAGTTATCTTATCTGTCAAAAAGATCTATCAGTGACAGTAGAGAATGACGAGCTCAATGCTGCCCTATGTTTATGGGAAGTTTGGAGAGATGATCTCGAGGGCGCTTTGCGTCTGGCGAGCCATGGTAAAAGACTCGCTGGGATTGGTAATCATGATAATGATTTTGCATGTTGTGCTGAACTGGATAAGCTCAATATTGTTCCCTTACAAAATGAACCAGGAGTGCTTCGCGCTTGCTGATTCATATGAAAATCTTCTTTGGGTTTAATTAAGTGTCGGATTTCCTGGCAGCTGCCATTCAGCTAACAAGTACATCAAATGTTGAAGCAAACTTTTCAGCAGCTGAAGAACAAATTGAACTGGCCTCTAGGCGGGGTGTCGAGCTTGTAGGCCTACCTGAAAACTTTGCTTTTCTTGGCGATGATCAAAAGAGATTGGATATTTCAGCACAACTTTCGGAAGCTTGCAGTAAGTTTTTAGTAACAATGGCAAGGAGATATCAAGTTTTTTTATTGGGTGGAGGATTCCCTGTCCCCGCCGGAGATGATAGTCACACACTTAACAGAGCTGAACTTATTGGAAAAGACGGACAATTATTAGCAAGATATGACAAGATTCATTTATTCGATGTAGATCTGCCAGAGGGAAATACTTACAGAGAATCATCAACTATTTTTTCTGGTAACCAGACTCCTCCAGTTGTTGACATCCCAGGACTTTGTAAAATAGGTCTTTCGATTTGCTATGACGTTCGATTTCCAGAACTATATCGATCTTTAATTGACAGAGGAGCTGAATTAATCATGATTCCAGCTGCTTTTACAGCCTTTACAGGTAAAGATCATTGGCAGGTATTGCTTCAGGCTAGAGCAATAGAAAACACAGGATATGTTCTCGCTCCTGCCCAGACAGGTCTTCACTATGGGAGGAGGCAAAGTCATGGTCACGCTATGATTATTGACCCATGGGGAACTGTTTTATCAGATGCGGGAATTATTCCTGGAGCAGCAATCGCCCCTGTTGATAAAGCAAGAGTTGATAGAATCCGAGAGCAAATGCCAAGTCTAAAACATAGAAAAAAAGAACTTTTCTCATAGATGGCATCGCCTAAAAAAAACCAATTTGGTTTCTTTTTGGTTTGCCTGTGGCTAGCTTTTTTCTCTTTCAATGGAACCATTGCAAATGCTGCTAGTGCACTTGCTGCTTGGGCAATCAGGAAAGATGGAACATTGGAGTTACGTACTTCAGCTGGGACCAAGTTGAAAGCTTTTTTTCAATCAGCGGGTGGTGGTAAAGGAGATAGAGTTTGGATTGATTTCCCAGGAGAGCTTAATAAACCCAGACGCATAAAGGGGAATGGTCCCATAAAAGAAGTCCGTTTAGGAAAACCGTTTGTAGGTTCAACAAGATTAGTTGTGGAGTTCAATCCTCAAGTTGAATTGAAACCTCAGAACCTTGAATTAGTTGGAATATCTGCAAATAGATGGGAACTTAAATTAGTTGGACTGAGACCCGATAAATTAGTTCGAATTGGAGAGGGTGATGTAAAAAGAGCCTACAGAAAACCGTCTTTTCTCAAATATGGCAGAAAAACAAATACAAAATTTAACTCTTCTAATTTGCCAGTTGTAAACAGAGGAGTTCACAAAGTTATGTTGGATCCAGGTCATGGCGGCCCCGATCCAGGTGCAGTTGGTATTGGTGGATTGAGAGAAACGGATGTTGTACTTGATGTATCCAGACAAGTTTCTGAATTTTTAATCTCGAAAGGTGTCATTGTTGAAATGACAAGAAAAACCGAGATTGATCTCGATCTACCCCCAAGAGTTGCTTTGGCAAATAAGTCGAGATCTTCAGTATTTGTAAGTATTCACGCTAATGCTTCACGAGGTAATCGAAGAGATGTAAACGGTATTGAGACCTTTTATTACGCTGGCTATAGAGGGTTAACATTGGCAAAAAAAATACACAAAGAGGTAAAAAGAGTTTCTTACGGAACCCCTGATAGGGGGGTCAAAAGATCAAGGTTTTTCGTGATTAGAAAAACAAATATGCCTGCTGCACTTGTAGAAATCGGATTCGTTACTGGACGAATTGACGCACGAAAGTTAAAACAAGCAGAGCATCGTCAGAAAATTGCTTTTGCGATTGCAAAGGGCATTCTGAATTACTTAAAGGGGGCTGGTTGAATTCTTGTATTGGACTCTTTGACAGCGGTGTCGGTGGACTAACAGTCCTAAGGCAAATAGTTGAGAGACATGGAGATGTTTCATGCGTTTATTTGGGAGATCTCGCTAGAGTCCCCTATGGATCCAAAAGTAAAAATGAGATTCGAGAGATTGCCTATGAAGTTGTTAATTGGTTGAAATTTCAAAACATATCCTCAATTGTTATCGCTTGTAATACGACAAATTCATTGGCCCTAGATATTGTTAAAGAACAATCACGAGTACCAGTTTTTGATTTAATTGATGCTGGTATCAAAATGATAGAGAAGAATAGAGTAGGGGTTTTGTGCACACCAGCAACTGCTAACTCAATGACCTATTCGACAAGAATAAATAGAATAAATTCAGATATCTTTGTTTTAGAAAAGGCTTGTCCAGCTTTTGTTCCTTTAATTGAAACTTGTCAAGTTAATAGTCGCGAGTCTCAAATGTTTGCAGAAGAGTATTTACATCCCCTTTTAGAGGCCAATGTTGAAGAAATTATTTTGGGCTGTAGTCACTATCCTTTTTTGAAACCCCTTCTTATGAAAATCTTGCCACAGAATGTGCGCTTGATTGATCCAGCTCTCGGGATGGCTAAATATTTAGATAGATTGGTGGGTATGAAAATCAACAAATCTCAAACAACAGATAATTGCACTTTTGATAACACTAGATTTTGTGTAACCGCTGATGCCAGTGGATTTGCCTCACGAGCCATGCATTGGTTAAAAATATATCCTGAAGTTGAGGTGGTTTCGCTGCGGTCTAAGGCCTGCGTCTCTTAATATCATTAAACCGAGGCACTTCATGACAACAGTAACGGAGATACTTCAACCAGTCGAGGAGGATATTGAAATCCTCCTCAAAGATCTTCGCAGCCTTATTGGAGCAGGGCATCCCATCCTTCAAGCTGCTGCTGAACATTTATTTAGTGCGGGGGGTAAACGATTGAGGCCTGGAATAGTTCTTTTAATTTCCAGAGCAATATCTAAGGACGGTTCACTTTCCGCCAAACACAGAAGACTGGCAGAAATAACAGAAATGATTCATACGGCCTCATTAGTTCATGACGATGTTGTTGATGAAGCAGCAATACGAAGAGGGGTGGATACAGTTCACAGTCGTTTTAATCACAGGGTTGCTGTTCTTGCTGGAGACTTTTTATTTGCTCAAGCGAGTTGGCATTTAGCGAATTTAGAAAATTTAGATGTAGTTAAACTTCTAAGTAGAGTGATAATGGATCTTGCTGATGGCGAAATTAAGCAAGGCTTAAACAGGTATGAATCAGAACAGACTTTCTCGTCATATCTTGAAAAAAGTTATTGCAAAACTGCGTCCTTAATGGCCAACAGTTCAAGAGCAGCTGGTTCGCTCAGTGGTCTTGATGATAGGTATCTTAAACTTCTGCAGCTTTATGGTGAAAAGCTTGGACTTGCTTTCCAAGTTGTTGATGACATTCTTGATTTTACGGGTAACGATAAACAATTAGGTAAACCAGCTGCTAGTGACCTTGCTAGCGGTTACCTTACAGCCCCTGCTCTATATGCCCTTGAGGAAAAACCAACACTTTCTGAATTAATCAATGGAGAATTTTCTAAAGAGGGAGATTTAGAAAAAGCTCTAGATTTAGTAAGGGAATCTGACGCAATAAGGCGATCAAGGGATTTAGCTGAAAAATTTGCAAATGAGGCCAAAGAGGCCATTACTTGGCTTCCTGATTCCCCTTCAAAAATCGCTTTAGTAGAATTGCCCGATTTTGTTTTGAGTAGGCTTTTTTAAAATTCAGGAGCAATTTTCTTGAAGTATCTGTAGTACTAAATCTAATTGGTTAATTTTAGAAGGATTATTACTAATATTTTCTTTTGAAAGCCCCATCTTTGTTGCTTTATCGAGAACCCAAACTTTACAACCTGCTGATAATGCAGACTTTGTTCCTGATAATGAGTCCTCAATAGCCCAGCAAAAGTTTGGATCAACTTTTAGTTTCTTTGCTGCCAACAAATATGGGTCTGGTGATGGTTTACCCCGTTTTAAAAAAGGATCATCGCCATATACTTTTGTTGAAAAATAATTTATCCATGGGTGGGGAGATGTTTTAGCCGAAACCGACGCTGAGGCGCTGCTCGTCACAAGTGCAATTGGCATTTTGTTTGTAAAACACCATTCCACAATTCTTTCTGCACCTGGCATTGCTTTAGCTGTTTTTATTAATTCAGATGAGATAGGGGCATGAATTTTTAAAATAGACTCAATTGAAGTGGGTTTTTTAATCCAATCGCAGACTTTTTTTGCGCAATCTTTTCTTCTTCTTCCTTTTAATTGATCTAGTTGATCCCTACTTAATTCTGTCTCAAAGTTAGAAGCTGTTTGCTTCCAGGCAATCCCATGAAGAGGTTCAGAGTCGATAAGAACTCCGTCAAGGTCGAAAAGTAGTGCTTTTGGAAGATCCATAACTGATTGGTAAAAGTTGGTTAAAAAATATTTAAGCCTTTGCGAATATTGAGCAATGTGGCTTGAATAAGAAAAAAATCTTGTTGCTTTTCAAAAATATGTCATCAGAAAAGAATTCCAAAATAGAGTCCACACTTCATGAACAGCGTATTTTTGCTCCAATAAATTCAAAATCGCATAAAAGTTCAATACCTGACTTTGCCCACTACGAAAAAATGGTCAGGCAATATGAAACTGATCCAGATGAATTTTGGGGAGACGCCGCCAAAAAAGAATTGCATTGGTTCTCACCATTTACAAATGTACTCAATTGGAGTGACCCACCTTTTGCTAAATGGTTTGAGGGTGGGAAAACAAACGTGTCATATAACTGTCTTGATAGACATGTCTTGAATGGAAATGCAGATAAGATTGCCTTAATTTGGGAGGGAGAGATTGGGGACATAAGAAAGTTTACATACAGAGAACTCCTCTCTGAAGTCAGTAAAGCTGCAAATGCACTCTTGGAGATAGGAATTACTAAAGGCGATCTAGTTGCTTTGTATATGCCAATGATTCCTGAAGCAGCAATTGCAATGCTTGCGTGTGCTCGAATTGGTGCCCCTCATTCAGTAGTATTTGGAGGATTTTCATCAGAGGCCTTAAGAGATAGACTTGTTGATGGAAAGGCTAAGTTAGTAATAACTGCTGATGGGGGATATAGAAAAGACAAAATTGTTGAACTAAAGTCAGCTGTTGATGCTGCACTTGTAAATAACTCTTGTCCAAGTGTTGATTCTGTTCTTGTGGTTCAACGTACAAATGAACCTGTGAGTATTAAATCAGAACGAGATATTTGGTGGCATGATTTAGTTCAAAAGCAAAGCACAGAATGCCCTGCTGCTGAAATGGATAGTGAGGATAGACTTTTCGTTCTGTATACCTCTGGCTCAACGGGTAAACCTAAAGGAGTTGTGCATACAACAGCTGGTTATAACCTTTGGTCACACTTAACTTTTAAGTGGATATTTGATGCTCAAGAAGACGATGTTTATTGGTGCACAGCCGACGTTGGTTGGATAACTGGTCATAGCTATATCGTTTATGGTCCACTTTCTAATGGCGCAACAACTGTCATGTATGAGGGGGTACCAAGACCTTCCAACCCCGGGGCATTTTGGGAAGTAATTGAGAAGCATGGAATTTCAATTTTTTACACAGCTCCAACAGCCATAAGAGCTTTTATGAAAGCAGGACGCGCAGTTCCAGATAAATATTGCCTCAAAAGCTTAAGGCTATTGGGTACTGTGGGTGAACCCATAAATCCCGAAGCTTGGATTTGGTACAAAGAGGTTATTGGAAAAGGAACATGCCCAATTGTTGATACTTGGTGGCAAACAGAAACTGGTGGTGTAATGATTAGCCCACTTCCATCAGCAACTCCTACAAAACCAGGTTCAGCCACATTCCCACTTCCTGGGATAGAAGCAGATGTAGTTGACGCCCAAGGAGAGTCTGTAGATTTTAATGAAGGTGGATACTTAGTTATTAGACGTCCTTGGCCAGGAATGATGAGAACTATTCATGGGAATCCTGAAAGGTATAAACAAAGTTATTGGGAATATATTCAACCTAAAAATAATTCTCATATTTATTTTGCTGGGGATGGGGCAAGACGAGATTCTGATGGTTATTTTTGGGTGATGGGACGAGTCGATGATGTAATAAATGTCTCAGGCCATAGGCTTGGAACAATGGAAATCGAGTCAGCACTGGTTAGCCATTGTGCTGTTTCTGAGTCAGCTGTAGTTGGTAAGCCAGATGATTTGAAAGGCGAATCCATTGTTGCTTTTGTGACTTTAGAAACTGGTAGAGAAGCTTCAGAAGAATTGAAATTTGATTTGTGTAATCAAGTTATTGCTGAGATAGGCTCGATAGCTAGACCAGAAAAAATTATATTTACTGATTCCTTACCTAAGACTCGAAGTGGAAAAATTATGAGACGAATTCTCCGTGCGCTTGCCTCTGGAGAGGAGATCAGCGGGGATACAAGTACACTTGAAGACAGAACAGTGCTTGATAAATTAAGAGGGAATTAGCGACTTGTTGTAGTTATCTATACTTTTTGCGATACTTTCAATAGTTTTGTACTTTTTTGGAGTTTGATAATTTAATTTTTTTCTAATACCTGAACTTACTGGTGATAGATGATCTCCACTAAGTTCCATGGTTTTGGAGTTATCACCATTTCTATAGACTAATGAGTTGATTAAATCTTTACTTTGATCGATTTTGTCATTAGAAAAATTAATAACTAGGTTATTTAACTGGCAATAATTCCCACAGATATGCATTAAAGTTTCTTTAGGTGAGGGACTGAATTCAGTTTGAAATTTTAATTTTGTAGATATCTTCCCAAGTAATGGGATTGATTCTTTTGCATTAAAGTTATTGAAGCTAATCGAAACTGAAGCAACACAACCTCTTCCATTATCTGGAGAGAGTAGGTGTAATTTTGAACCCAAGCTATGCCCGACTCGAATTACTTCTATTGGATAGGAAATTCTTGACTCTAAATCTTTTTTACATTCTCTAAAAGCCTTCCAAGCCTCATTAGCCTGAAATTGATGGTCAAATGAGGGAAGATATGTCCATGCGTGTATGGCATAATCCATCCCGCTTAAGTATTCGAGTAGATAGCGATAACTAATATGTGGGCTGGTTGATAAATAACTGCCGCCTAAAAATTCGATGATTCTCGTTGGCTTTGCTGGCCAGCTACACCAAATTTTTTGTCTTGATCTCCAGTGAGTCATGTTCAAATTAATTTTTGAAATTTGAAAACCATTAATGAATGCTTTCTTGCCCTTGCCTCTTGAGAGAGAATGAAATGTATATTGCCATTAGAAGTTTGAAAGACACCACCAAATATAGTGAACTTGATGAGCAGATGGACTTTTTAAAAGAAGTAGAAATATCCGAGACTGACTCTGAACAAAATATTCAACAAAAAGATTTTTCCAGAGTTTCTTCTGAGAAAGAAATTGAAAATTTCCCTGAAATTCTCTTGATTGTTGACACAGAAACAACAGGCTTAGATCCCATAAATGACTTTTGCTTAGAAGTTGGTGCAATTTTATTTGATGTAAAGTCAAGATCCGTACTTATTCAACAATCGTTTTTGCTACCTGTTGAAAATAATGACGCAGAGTTTGTTAATAGAATTCCAGCAGTGATAACAAATATTAATCAACCCTGGAAGAAGGGTTTGGAATATTTCAGTTTAATTCTTGAACATTGTGATGCCGTAGTGGCACATAATGCAGCCTTTGATAAACAATGGTTTGGGAAATATCCGCTTCCAGTTATTAACAAAAAATGGATTTGTTCCATGGACGATATCACATGGCCCAGCCAAAAGTTGCTTAAAAATCGCCCTTCTGTAAGAGATTTAGCTCTTGCTTATGAAGTACCTGTTTGGGGGGCTCACAGGGCTCTTACCGATTGCACTTATATTTCAGAAGTCTTTAAAAGATGCGATGATCTTGAGGCATTATTGTGTGATGCAGTTAAGCCAAGAAGGCTTACAAGAGCTGAGGTATCTTATGAGGATAGATGGCTTGCTAAAAAAGCTGGTTTTAGCTGGAACAACCCGATTCCTGGGGCCTGGACAAAGCGATTGAGTGAAAAACAGATATCCAGGCTTGATTTTCCGGTAACATATATCGATTAAGTTTTATTCATTTTGCAATAACCAAATAAGTTCCCATCAGAAAAAGTTATGAGAACTTTATAATTCAAATGAGAAAATTTGATTCAATAGATAACTACATTTACTAAAGCTCCATCGGCTTTTAATGAAAAACAACTGTAATTTGACATAGTTAAGAGATAGGTGATAGTTTTTTTTTTTTGAGTATCTAGAATAAATACATAAAAAATTGCCTATAAATATAGGCAAAACCCCTAATAAAAAATATTTTGAAGAATCTTCAAACTCTTAGAGGCATGATTGATTTACTGCCATCTAATCTTGGTAAATGGCAATATGTTGAGTCAGTTGCCAGGAATCATTTTAGAAATTCAGCTATTGAAGAGATAAGAACTCCAATACTCGAATCAACTTACCTTTTTGAAAGGGGCATTGGTGAAGGTACTGATGTCGTAGGTAAAGAGATGTACACATTTTTAGATAAAGGTGATAGATCTTGCACTTTGAGACCAGAGGGAACAGCATCAGTGGCCAGGGCAATTAGCCATTCAGGTTTGATTAGTCAGGGCTCTCAACGTTTGTGGTATTCCGGGCCAATGTTTCGTTACGAACGTCCACAAGCAGGAAGACAAAGACAATTTCATCAACTAGGGGTTGAATTCTTTGGATTACCGTCAGTTGAGAGTGATTCAGAGATAATTTCTCTGGCTTTGGATCTTCTATATGACTTAGGGATTGATGACTTATCTCTTCAAATTAATACCCTTGGAACTATTGAAGATAGAATGAATTACCGGAAAATTTTGGTCTCTTGGCTTGAGGATCGATTTGATTCTCTTGATAGGGAATCACAAGATCGTTTAAAAATAAATCCTTTAAGAATATTAGACACTAAAAATCCAAATACCAAAAAGATACTGTTAAATGCACCTTTATTAAAAGATTCGCTGTGTCAAGAGAGCATTACTCGATTTGAAGCTTTAAAAGACTCATTAAATTCATTGCAAATTCCATTTATAATAAATAATGAGCTTGTTAGAGGTTTGGATTATTATTGTCATACAGCTTTCGAGATTACTAGTAGTAAATTAGGGGCACAATCAACAGTTTGTGGTGGTGGTAGATATGACGGTTTGATAAAGCAACTTGGTGGGCCCGATACACCAGCTATAGGTTGGGCTATCGGACTTGAGAGACTGATGATGTTAATTAGCGATGATAAAGATTATTCAAAAAAATTAGATATATATATTGTTAACAAGGGACAAAAATCTACTCTTCAGTCTCTAGTGATTGCTAGAGAATTAAGGTCACAAAACTTTTCAGTAGAAATTGATTATTCAGGTAGTTCTTTTTCAAAACAGTTCAAAAGAGCCAATAAATCTAAAGCTAATTGGGTTATTACTTTAGGAGATGATGAATTACGCGAAAAGTGCTTCTTATTGAAGAAACTGAGAGATAAAGGCAAAAACGATACTGAGCAAAAATGTTCATTTGACAATTTAAATCAAACAATTAATTTCTTGCGCAAACAGACAAGCTGATTTTTTTATATGCTAGGCTCAACAAATTAAACATTTATGATTATAAAAATCTCCATATCAATTTTTGTAATTTTTTTTGGATTTATATTTAGGAAAAAGTTTAAAAATTTACAAAATAAAAAATATGCACGTATTACAATAATGGACTGGTTTAAGATGAGTAATGACCAACGGAATTTTAATTCAAGAAAACAAAGGTTTGATTCAATGAATAGAAAAAAAAATCTTCTCAGAGATATTAGAAAAGAATATAAAAGAATCAGTAAAAGTTAAATTAGGTTGCATTTTTTCAGATACATAATTTTATAATTCAAAAACATGTCTTCCAAAATTGAGAATAGTTGGCCACCACGAAAATCCTGGACTAGGGTTGAACCTCTCGATGGATTTTTTTATTTTGTGGCAATTAATTATGGGGGTTGTGGTAAAGAAAAATGGATAAATTTTATCTCTGTTCTTGATGGAGGTACTGGTTTAAAAGTTCAATGGGAGGAAATAAAAATAGGAAAATTGTGGGTTCCAGGTTGGATTAAATTAAATAAAAAGCAAACTAGGGGCTCTTCGCAAAATAAATTAATCGACATGAAAAGATTGGAGATTTCCAAAGATCAAGATTGGTGTTTGCATCCATCTGATGACTCGACCTTATTAATTCCCACTAAACGAAGCCATAATCGGGAGTGGTAAAAAAATAAATTTTTGTCAAAGAAATTTTAAAGGATAAACACCAGAAGGAATTTTATAAATGTTTCTGAATTGAAGAGTTTCGGTGTATTTTTACTCATTTAATTAAGCCTCACTTACTTTTAAAACACATCTGCGGTATCACTGGTTAGCAGAGGTGTAACTAATGGAAAGTTCAACTTGGTTGACAGAGAAAGAGACTTGCGTTGAATTGGGCGTGTCGACAGAAACTCTGCGGGGGTGGAGGGAGATTGGTTATTTAAAGCCAGGCACACACTGGCGAAGCTCTCCCTATGAATCTCATAATCCCTGGACACCACAAGTTATTTATCATGTTCGATGGTGTAGGGAGATTATTGAATATTGGAAAAAAGAAGACGCAGTGATTTCTGATAAGGCCGCTTAAAATAATTAATTGAATTTAACCTTGTCTGAGTTAATTAATTAGTTTTTCATCCTTACAATCATTTATTGATGTTTGCAAAACAGGATAAAGGTTAATCATTTTGCTGTATTCATCAGAGCATCTATAACCCTCTGCCATTCTCCTATATCTTTCAACTGTTTCCATTTCAAGACCAAGATTGGAACCGCCTATGGTTGTAGCTTCCATTTCATAAACCTTCTTTTTGAATTTATACTTTAATGTTTAATTCTTTTATTTAAACCTAATATGTTCTTTTACATTTAAATAACATTTCATTCGAAGATTGTTAGGTTTAACTGACTTAAGTGAATCATAAAAATCAGAAAAACTAGCTTAACTCTGGGGGTAAATTTGGTATGAATTGCTTAAAGTAAGTTGCTAAAAACCAAAGAATGAATAAATTTCCCAACATTGCCAGAGCAAAACGCACTCGTAGATCTTTCAATAATCCAAATAATTTTTCAATGCTGTCCATTAGATCTCCAAAAATAGATTTTTATTATATGTTTTCCATTGAATTAATATAAAGCTTTCTTTTTTTCTTAAAGGATCTGACCCAAAGTTTTCGAGTTTGGAAGCTTTTCGCTTTATTTAGGAAAATTTCATGTTATCGGGTGCATTTTTTTTCTCCATTAAGCAATAAATCTGAAAATCAAAATTTAAAAGTTGTGTTGATTGGCAGTCAAATTCCTTGTCTCAATTGCTGTTTTCAGTTCCCCAAGGGGTGACGCGGCAATCTCAAAGTATTTACAGAATATACAAATTCTTTATTTCACATGAGTCTTAGCCGAAATTGAAGTAAGTTTGGTGCGCTTCGCAGCCTTGAACTTCTAATGCAGACCTATGGAAATCCAGACGTCACCTATGGGTGGTGGGCTGGTAATTCTGGGGTCACCAACCGCTCAGGCAAATTTATTGCTGCTCATGCCGCTCATACCGGCCTGATTGCATTCTGGGCAGGTGCCTTCACCTTATTTGAATTAGCTCGCTATGACCCCTCTATCCCGATGGGGCATCAACCTTTAATTGCCTTACCTCACCTTGCCACTCTTGGTATAGGTTTTGACGAGGCTGGTGTCATGATGGGGAACCCTACCCCTGTAATTGCGGTTGCTGTTGTCCACTTAGTTGGTTCTATGGTTTATGGAGCTGGCGGACTTCTTCACTCACTTCTTTTTGCGGGTGATATGCAACAGTCTGATGTTAGTCAGGCCAGAAAATTCAAGCTTGAGTGGGATAACCCTGATAATTTGACTTTCATTCTTGGCCACCATTTGATTCTTTTTGGACTGGCAAACATCCAATTTGTTGAATGGGCAAGGATTCATGGTATCTATGACCCTGTTCTTGGTGCTGTTAGACAAGTTGAGTACAACCTAAACTTGTCAGCTATTTGGAATCATCAATTCGACTTTTTATCAATAAGCAGTCTTGAGGATGTTATGGGGGGCCATGCATTCTTGGCTTTCCTTTTGATATCTGGTGGTGCTTTTCACATAGCCACTAAACAAGTTGGCGAATACACCAAATTTAAAGGGGCTGGGCTCTTGGGAGCCGAAGCTGTCCTTTCATTCTCATTGGCGGGAATTGGTTGGATGGCAATTGTTGCTGCTTTCTGGTGTGCAACAAACACTACAGTTTATCCAGAAGCTTTCTTTGGAGAAACTTTGTCTCTTAAATTTGGCATTTCCCCTTACTGGATAGATACTGTTGATCTTGCCGATGGAGCACATACTTCTCGAGCATGGTTATCAAATGTTCACTATTATTTTGGATTCTTCTTCATTCAGGGTCACTTATGGCATGCTTTGCGTGCGATGGGATTTGACTTTAAGCGTGTAGCGAATGCAATAAGTAACATTGATAATGCAGCAGTTACACTAAAATAATTGATTGGTCTAATTCTTGACCAATTAACAAAAAACCCCCTAGATAATTTTAGGGGGTTTTTATTTTTGACTTTAATAAATTTATTTTAATCCTTAAAACATTAAATAAATAGTAATCAGCGAATAATGTAGAGTGACAATTGAAAATAAAAGTTTTTTACAGAGAATTTACTATTTATCGAGAAAGTTGATGGTTGATGTTTTTGAAGGTCTAAAAGTTGGGCTAGATACACCCGCAGCTTACTCGTTGGCTATTGCTTTTGGTTTATTAGGCTTTTTTGGAGTCTTATTGAGTTTTGGTAGAAGGCTCGAATCAGTTATGAAATTGGAAAGATTTGGAATCCCTACCGCACTTTTAGTTGGACTTTTTGCCTTATTCATAGGACCTTATGGTCCTATTTCTGTTTTACCTGAGTCAGTTACAGATGTTTGGATTCGTTTACCTACTCCTCTTTTAACATTAGTTTTTGCAACTTTAATGCTTGGAAGGTCTTTGCCTCGAGGAAGTGGTATTTGGCAGCCAGTTGCCTCTCAAGCACTATTGGGATTTTTACTTGGCTTTGGTCAATACCTCGTAGGTGGTCTAGCTGTTCTGTTTCTTCTCGGCCCTCTTTTGGATGTCGACCCATTGATGGGATGTCTGATAGAGGTTGGATTCGAGGGTGGGCACGGAGCTGCTGCAATCATGGGGGAAAGTTTTGAAAAATTAGGCTTCCCTGGAGGACTTGATTTAGGCTTAGCAATGGCAACAGTTGGATTGTTGTCTTCCACAATTATTGGAAGCTTACTTGTAATTATTGCAAGATTAAAAGGCTGGATTGCTCATGAAAATAATGAAGCTGAATTAAAAAAAGTCGACCTAGGAAATTCAATAGGGTTTTTCCTGCAATCTAAGGAACTTCTTTTAAATCTTGCTCTGGCAGGAATTGCTGTACTTTTTGGAGTGTTTTTATTGAGTGCTTTAAAAATATTTGGTGGTTTTGTAGGAGGTACATTTTTTGAGGTCATCAATGTTTTTCCAGTATTTCCTCTGGCTTTATTGGGTTCTTTTTTTCTCAGGTATTTTCTTGAA
The DNA here is from genome assembly GCF_059772305.1 of Prochlorococcus sp. MIT2309. Lineage (NCBI taxonomy): Bacteria > Bacillati > Cyanobacteriota > Cyanophyceae > Synechococcales > Prochlorococcaceae > Prochlorococcus > Prochlorococcus sp. MIT2309. Next base: position 71,890 of record NZ_CM186282.1, read on the forward strand.
GAAATAGGAAAAGCTGATATTGTCTCCTCTTTAATTCAAAGAGAAATAGGTATTCTCTCAACTGATCTTTTGATAACTACAGCTATGGCTGGTTTAAACCTCCCATTATTATTGGAGAACTGGTTGCCTTTGACGATTCTTGCTGTGATTGGTCTTAGTTGGAATCTTGCAGGCATGTTTTTCCTTGCAAAGATTTACTTTAAGGAAGAATGGTTTGAGAGATCATTAACAGAATTTGGCAATGCAACTGGCGTCGCCGCAAGCGGATTACTTCTGTTGAGATTGGCAGATCCAAGAGATAATACAAAGACTCTTCCAATATTCTCGATTAAACAATTATTTTTACAACCGATACTTTCTGGTGGATTGATAACAGTTGTGGCCCCACTTGTTATAAGGAGAATAGGTCTTTTGGGTTGGACTGAAATATGTGGTGTTGTTATTTTATTCGTCATAGCAGTTACAGTTATTTTTTCGGATAGTCTTATTACCCCTGTACAAAAGAATATTTAATTATTGATTTAACAGTTTCCCTCATGTGATTTGTCTAGAGTTAATTCAAAGCTAATTAAGTAAATTTTATGATTTGGAATCCTGGAGATGATATACCTGGACAAGAAACAAGAGAAAAATGGTTTAAAAGCCATTTACTTGATCGCGAAGTGGAATTAAAAGAACTTTATGAACTCCCTCAAAATGAACTTGATTTAATTATGGCAGAAACAGCTGAATTGAGAAGCGACACTGGGAATAGAGAGAGAAACCTTGGTAAGTACTGCACTGCTGGATATTTTTTAGAATTGGGTAGAATAATTGACAAACGTAGATCAATGGAATAACACTGATTTATAGTCAATTTATATCTTCGTTATTAAATGGGATCCCATTTTTTATGCTTTTTCATAACTTCGTTGTAGGTTGATTGATTAATGAAATAATTTAGCCACTCTTGCATTGGCTCTAATTCATTATGATTAATAAAAAGATTGGGATCTGCTATTAAATATTGTCTAACAAATGGCCAAATAGACCAATCTAGAATTGATTCGCACTTTTTATTCAGCCAACCATTAATATCTTTATTTGAGTTTTCTAAAATCCTAAAATTCCATTTGAACAAAATATCTTTGGCTTTTTTTTGGTAGCTGGATGGATCTTTTATATTATATCTTGAGGCATACTTAAACCTGTCTAAATTATATTTGAAGGTACCATCATTTTCGTTAATTATTTTAAAATTTTCATCAGAAAAATTTTGATTAATAGACTCCTTTAATGGATTTTTTATATTACTATTTTCAAGTGCCCATCTAATAATATCAATACTCTCATCAAGTACTTTTCCACTTTTAAGCAATAAAACAGGAACAGTTGATTTTTGCGAGATATCAATAAGCTCATTTGGTTTATTTTTTAGATCTATTTCCCTTATAGTGATCGGTATATTTGCTTTTACCAAAGCCCATCGCGCTCTTATTGCATAAGGACAACGTCTGAAGCTATAGAGAATATTTTCTTGCATTTGGGTTCTTGAAAGCTTTCCAATAGAAATATCTTAAAGCAAATAACATTAATAATATTTTTATTGCTAATTTTCCTTTTAAGGTTAATTTATATAGTATGTATAGTTTTGATAAATAAAAAAACAGATCATTCCATTATTTGACCATTATTTAAGGTTAGAACAATGAGTGGATTTATTTATTTAATCAGAAATCGTGATCTTTATATGATTGGGAAGACGAATGACCTTCAAGGTAAAATGAGATTACTTAAGCCTGATGAAACCCTTAAAACAATAAGAGTGGAAAATCCCACTTTTACTCAAGCCAGGATTTTTAGAAAATTTAAAAGGAACAGGATACCGGAAACTGAGTATTTCAGACTGACAAAAAGGCAAGTTAAAGATTGTATAACTTATCTCAATTCGACGTCTTTGGAAAAACAAACCATAGCAGCAGAGTTCACTACAGGGTTAAGTGGGTCATTATTGCTTTTTGTTATTTTCTTATTTGTTTCGAGTAAAATTGGATTCGCTCTTTTTAATAGTCTCGCGCTAAGCTTTTATTTGGCTTCAATACCGATGTGGTTTTTACTAATAACAGGCAATTTTGGAGGTTATGACAACGATGACTTACCTATGTTTACATCATTTTTAAATAGATGCAAAGCATTTTTACTTGCTTTCTTCTTTGTCTCAATTGGGTACCTCCTAGGTTAAAGGTTGAAAACTAATTATCATTTCTTTAATTTAGTTTTATTTAGTATGACTTTCCCTATTGCTTTTGGCTTAAGAATTGGTTTAATAAGTTCAACATACAATATATGGGATTCGAAAAATTTATGGATTTAACAAGCTTGTTCGATTTTGCGGTCCCATTTAAAGATAAAATAATAGATTTTTACTCTTTCGGCTCTATATTTATCTCTTTTATACTAGTTCTTTGGGTAGTTAACATTTTAATTAGTTCAATATATAGGACGTATATTTTTGGTAGAACTCTAGGAGTTTTATATAAAAAATACATCCACAAAATTGTAAAGGTTATATTTTTGAATCCAGTTGCATCATTATTTCAAACATTTAAAATAAACTATAATTTGAAAAATAGTTTGCGTACATAATGCAATAATTTATTATTTTTCCAATATACAATTTATTGCTATTTCAAAAGGAATTGCAGAATTTGGTAATTTGAGTAAAGTAGAGCTAATTTCAGCGATACTTTCAGGCTGAGTCATATCTTTTTTATCTATTAAATTTATATTTTTAGCCATATCTGTATTTACCCATCCCGGGCAAAAGGCGGTTACTCTTATACCACTTTCCCATCCTTCGTTTCGCATTGTTTGACAGAGGCCCATTAATGCAAATTTACTCATTGAATATCCTGCAAGTCTGCCTTTTGATCTTTTTCCACTCATTGATACCATTATTTGAATCCTTCCATTTCCACTAATCTGCAAGTCTTCCCAAATTGCTCTAGTAAGCAACCATGGTCCTAGTACGTTCACTTTCCAAAGTTCTTCAATTTCTTGAAATTGATTATCATCGAAAATAAGGTCTGTATCTTTAAAAATCCCAGCAGAATGAATAACTGTGTCAATTCTACCGAATTCTTCGCGGGTATTTTTTACCCAATCTGTAATTGAATTTTTATCATTTGCATCATATTGATTTATAAGAATATTTTTATCTCCATAAAACTCCGGATCGAGTTCTGTACCCACAAAATCTTTTGGGTTTCTTGCTCCTAAGCTAACCCTGTGGCCATCTTTAAGAATACGTTTTGCAATTTTGTTTCCAATTCCTTTTGTAGAACCGGTTATTAATACTGTTCTCAAGTTTATGTTTGGGGTTTAAAAAATTTCCATAGCAATTTTAATTCTCTACCTTGCATGCCCATTAAGCCCCATTTCACTGTCCACGGGGCTTTCTTATACATATTCCACATTGAGTAAATCAATTGCTTTAAACTTAAAGTATTTGTAAGGAATCCGTACCATTGTTCATTGGGTAATTGGAAAAACTGAATAAAGAAATCCCGCAATTGATTTTCGTGAAATCTCATTAATTTTTCTAGTCCAAAAGTATATAAAGCTTTTTTTCTAATTAATTCTCTAGGCCAGAGTGCTTGCCATCCCAAATTGGCAATTTCTTTTGGAGAATTTGATTTATTTTTAATTGCTTTCGATAATGCTTTTGCCACTATTGGTGCTCTTCTTAGGAGACTCCCAACAAGATAACCGGATGCTGGATGTACCATTCCTGCAGCACCTCCAAAGCTTAAGACAGGTTGATCTAGATAGGGAATTGGCATATTCATTGGAAGGAAAACACCCAGTTCCTCATAATCAAGCTTTTGAAGTTTTATACCCTTATGTTCTAGACGTTTATTCAGACGAGCCTTTAGCACCTCAAGTGAGACGGGTGGGGCAAGTCCAAGAGAGGTTTCCTCTAAGAAAAATTTATTACCTCCAAAATGCATCGCATAAAGAAATGTTGGTGGATCCATTAGTTCTTCTGGACTTAAATGATCCGATCGGTAATCCATTAATACAAATTGTCCTTCCTCGACAGGGGGTTCACTAAATTCACCAACTATTCCATAACAAGTTTGAACTGCAATTGGTCCTTCATCAGGTGATCTTGAGAAAACAGGGTTATAGCCAGTTGCATCAACAACAATCCTTGAGGTTATTGTTTGACCACTTGAAGTTTTTACAACACTTATTGACTGATCGATTTCCAGATCGATAGCCCTTCCAATGTGCCATTTTATTGACCCTCTTTCGCACTGATCTAACCAATAATTTTGCAATTTAACTTTGTCAAAAAGTCCATAATCTCTATGGTGATTTGTTGGTAGATTATCTATGTGATCTTTATCTTTGGAACCTTTCCCAAAAAAACTAACTGTTTTGCTCCAGCGATACTCAAGGAGATCCTCAAGACCAAGTTGATCAACTTCCTCTCCCCAAATGCCATAGGTGTAAGGCCAAGGTTTACAAGGATCAGTTTCTGAGAGCACCTCGACTTTTAAATCTTCTTTAATTAGTGCTGCAGCTATTGATAATGCACCAGGGCCTGAACCAAGCACTAATGCATCAATGCATGCATTAGCAGTCATTGCATCTCCTTAGGTTACCCAAAATTATTCTCAACTTTTTTGTAGGTGGAAACGCAGAATTCAAAGTAGTATTCTTTGAATGACTTTGCCTCCTTAAGTCAATCATAGATGAGACCTCTCGATAATTAAAGATTAACCTGGTGTGACCATTGAATGTTGCATTACTCGGTTTTAGTAACTTGATGTATTTTTAGTAAAAGGTTCGACAAAAAAATTTGAAAGAGTCATGAGACTATCTTCATTTCATTAGTAAAGAAGAATTTTTTTAATTCAAAAACTAAAGGTATGTAATATAAAGTCAAGAATAAAAATTAAAGTAAACAAATAAAATATGGCTTACAAGAAAAAAATATTGATTACAGGCTCTTCATCAGGAATTGGTTATTCAGCTATATTAGAAATGTTAAAAGCCGGCCATGAAATAATAGCCCCATGCAGAAGTGAAATAAGAGCAAATCAATTTTATAATAATTTAAAAAAAGATCTTTCTAATAATCAAGAAATTAATTTAAGTAAACAATTAACGCTTCCTATCTTTGACCTATCCAATTTAAAAGAGATAGATATTTCAGCAAGTAAAATTCTAGAAAGCACCTCATATATTGACACCTTAGTCTTAAATGCTGGGCTCCAATATACTGGTTCTATTGATCCAAAATGGTCAGATGATGGTTTTGAACTTACATTTGCAGTTAATCATTTAGGGCATCAATTTTTGACTCAAAAAATTATTTCATTAATCCTAAAGTCACAATCACCTCGAGTTGTTATAACGTCATCAGAAGTTCATAATCCAGAATGCCCAGGTGGTCGAGTTGGTAAACCCGCTTATTTAGGGAATTTAGATGGATTAAAGAGAGGTAAAGGTTTCAAAATGATAGATGGATCTGATGTTTTCAGTGCTGATAAAGCTTATAAAGATTCTAAATTATGTAATTTACTTTTTGCCCAGATTCTTTTAAAGAAACTGAAACTAATTCGTGAAGATATTTCAGTAATAGCATGGGCCCCAGGATTAGTAATACCCAAAGTAAAAGACGGTTTTTTTCGATATAGTCGTAAGAATAATGAGATAGGTCAAAGAATTTTTGCTATTTTTGCAAGAGATATATTAGGTATAACTGAAAGTGTTAACAATGCCGGTAAGATTTTATTTGATATCTCCACAAAAGATAAATTCGCTAATAATAATTTTAGTTACCTTAGTAATAGAATTATTGGATATAAGAAAAAACTTTTTGGTTTAACTGATATAAGTAAGGAGGCTTCGGATATAGATTTGGCAAATAACTTATGGAAACTATGTTCAGATATTAATAAGATTAATTCAATAATTAATTAAGTAATACATCTTATTTATTTAAATTAATAGTTTGTGTAGGGAAAGCAAAATCAATGCCTTCTTCTTCGAACTTTTTAATTATTTTAAGATTTATTTCTTCTTGCGCATTCATAGCTGCAAGATAATTACTTGTTGGTATGAAATAAACCAGTTCAATATTGAGACTAAAATCTCCAAAGTCTGTAAAATGACATCTGTCAAATATTGCATTTTCAGTACTATCAACAATCTTTTTCAAAAACTCTGGAATAACTTTCATTCTTTCATAGCTAGTGGAATAGACAACTCCTAACTTATGAACTAATCTTCTCTTATTCATTTCTGCATAATTGGAAATTACACCATTAGTTAATCTACTGTTACTCATTACTATTATTTCTCCATTAAGGCTTCTTAACCTTGTTGACCTAACACCTACTCTCTCCACTTTTGCCCAAATATTATCAATCTGAATGAATTGTCCATTTTGAAAAGGTTTATCTAGAAGAATAGTTATGTATTCAAAAAATTCTTGTACTGGCTCCTTAAGCGCAAGACCAGCTCCAATTCCACCTGCGCTCAACAAGGCCCATATTGCAGTCATTTGAACACCAATATTTTGAAGATAAAAAATTATTCCAATACACCAAGCAATTGCCCTAATCATTGGGCTTAATGAGAAGAGCATACTACTTATTGATTTATCATTTACTTGTAATGACCATTGATGAATTATTTTTAGAAATATTTTATTTATTACTCTTACTATTATTATCAAAGATATGAGTTTAAAAAGACCAAGTACTAGATAATCAATATCTTTATTTATTTCTAGAATACTCCAACCAATTGATGCACTTGTTAAAAAACCCAGGGGCTTAATACTATCGACTATATTATTAACTATAAAATCATCAATTTTATTATTTGTTTTGCGTACAATTTTGGTCAATATTTTTTTTGCAAGAGTAGATGATATAAGCGTAAGAAGGCTACCCAAGAAAAATATACAAACAGCAGTAATAAGATCTGGGTAGTAAAAATTCATTGCTTTATTAAAAACATAATCCCACTTTGCCTAGGATATTTTTTTTAGCAAACAATTATTAATATCTGAAAGTATATTAAAATAATAAATCAGCTGAATTTGGAGTTATTTAAGATTTTATTATAGTGCTAATCGATTTAAATTCTTTTCTATCAGATGTTTTACACCATTCAAATATTGCAGCCTCAGTGGTTGTTATTATGGTTTTTTGATCTCTAAGTCTATTGATTGCGGTATCATGATCAATTAAATTTCTACTACCTATTGCATCAACCGCTATAAATGTTTTGTATCCTTCGTCAGTTAAATCCAAACAAGTTTGCTGAACGCAGATATGTGTCTCAACCCCACAGATTAGAACATTTTTAGGTCGATAATTTTTTAAAAAACTTGAAATTTTTTCACATCTTCTACTACTAAAGCTTAATTTATCGAAAATATCAAATGAATGTTCTTGCTCAGGTAGTATCTCTTTTAAGGTTGAACCTAATTTTTGAGGATTCTGTTGAGTCACTAATACCTGTATATTTAGGATTGAACTAGCAGCTACCAATTTCTTTATATTAGATAAAATTTGATTTTTATTTTTAATTCCGGCGATTAATTTTTCCTGAACGTCTGATATTATCAAGACTGTATCGGATTCGTTCATAAGATTCCAATCCACGCCTTTGCTCCCTCAACTTTTATTCAGCATAACCGCGATAGGTTGAATTGATAAATAGATAATTCAACTTTTTTTATTAAATGCTGGCTAATGTTAAAAATTTATTTCAAAAGTAGAAATTGGAATTTAATCTTTTTCTAAAGCTGTTTTCTTATTACTAATTTAAGGGTATCCTTAATTAAGATGGTTGATTAATTTGACCGTAAACAATACTTACCAATCCATATCTACTCCATTAGCAAATGGTTTGCATCAAGACGGGAGAAGATTAACCCCACAAAGAAGAATTGTTTTAGATTTGTTCGAAAAAATTGGTTCAGGTATTCACTTGAGTGCTGAGGATGTTCATGGTGAATTAATGCAATCTAATAAAAAAGTATCGCTTGCGACGATATATAGAACCTTGAGATTACTTGTAGAAATGGGTTTTTTGAATGAATTGGAATTAAGTGAAGGTGGTCATAGGTTTGAATTACAAAGTCATGATCACCCTGATCATCATCACCTTATTTGTGTGAGGTGTGGAAGGACTGAGGAGTTTGAGAGTAATCAGGTTATCCAGGCTGGTCGAATAGCATCAGAAAAATTTGGATTTAAGTTAATCGAATCGACATTAAATGTAAGAGCGATTTGCCCTAGCTGTTTTTAGTGATTCTTAAGTTAATGCACCTCCGCAACTGGAACCACTTCCAGCTGTGCATCCAAAGCAATGAGAACCGATAGATATTTTATTACCACTAATTGACGAATTGGTTTCTAAAAGTTCCTGTAAATTTTTTGGGCCAACATTGCTTTTTAATTTAAGTTGTTGATTGAAATCGCAATCGTATAATTCCCCTGTCCAGTCGACACTAATCGATGATTTGCACATAACAGAGTTAAGATTCTCAGGGTTGTGATTAGCTATGAGAAGTTTCTCATAATCTTCATAATCTCCAGTTGCTTTTAGATAATTTGCGAATCTATTAATCGGCATATTTGCCAAGGCTAGTAAGTTTGAAAATTGAATTTGGTATCTTTTTGATAATTCTCTTTTATATTCTTTTTCTAGAGTTTTTTGGTCAGGAGGTAGCTTTGGTCCTATTGGATTGAATACAAGATTTAAGGTTAAATCACTATTTTTCATTCCATACCCCATCGAATTTAATAATTTAAGTCCTTTTATGCTCCTATTAAAAACACCAGCACCTCGTTGCTTATCAACATTCTCTTCAAGATAACATGGCAAAGAGGCCGTTATTTGTACTTTATGTTTAGCAAGGAATTCAGCAAGATATTCATAACCAGGCTCTGTGAGGATAGTTAAATTACAACGATCAATTATTTCTATATTCAATTTACTGACTTGAGAAACAAGTTCTTTAAATTGAGGGTGAAGTTCTGGTGCTCCCCCTGTGATATCAAGTGTTTTAATTCTGAATGATTTTATTACCTTTGGGATTAATGAAATTGTTTTTTCATCCATCATTTCAGTTCGATTAGGCCCAGCGTTAACATGGCAATGCTGACATGTTTGATTACATTTATAACCAATATTTACTTGAAGAATCCTAAGATTCTCCCTACTTATATCCGGAAAGGAGTTTTTAATTGTTCCTTGATAATACTATTTTTAATTTAATTTGTTTTTCATACTAGGCCAATTATTTAAGGTTATATTAACTATCCAATTAATAATTTTTAAACTAATTATGAATCATGCATTTTTAATGAACGCATATTAGCTAGTTTAATGAACCAGTCAATGTACTCTGTTGGACCCTTTTTCATTAGAAAATCAAATTTAAGAGTATCTTCCTTGTCGCTTATTCCTATCATACTTTCATCAGAAATAACAGGTCTTTTCACCTCATCATTGCTGCTATTAACAAAAACTATTTTATTTCTTTTCTCAAAAGTTTCTCCCAAAATTTGTATCAAAGATAGGAAGCCCCTATCACTTCCTCCTCTAAGCCATTTTTGCTCTGTTTTTGACCAGTCTGAAGTTACTGTGTCTCCAACCCCAACAATTAAGGGCATAATATTTTTTGGTATTCTTTCTTTACAAAGATCAATTAAATCTGCTTGCGTTTTAGGAGCATTCCTGACGTTAAAGTCGCTACCAAAAGGAGCTATTCCATGCTTATTTTTAATATACTTATTTATAAGTACAAGAAGTCCAGCTTCTTTAATTGCCCCTTTGATAATGAATTGAATGTCTGTTGTGCCATAATCATCAATTTGGGATATTTTCATTATTTCCTGGTTATTTTTTATTCCAATATTTGGCATCATATGTAAATAGAATGAATCTTCTAGCTCGGTATTTTTCGTAAGATCTAATAGGTTTTTCATTATCTTCATCATCATTGATTGAAGATCTCTTTGGAGATCAAGTTTGCCATTGGCTAGATTTAGGATCTCATTAAGGTTTAGAGTTGGAGTAAATCTAGTGTCACAAACTGCTACTTCTACTAAGTCCATAAGATAATTTATATTTTCTCTTGGAAACTTAATTTTCATTTCCTCAAGTAATAAGTCTTTCATCTTCTCAGGAATATCTCGAAGAAATTTCTTTTCGCTATTTTTTAAACCAAGGATAGAAATATTTCCAAATCTATCTTGATATTCTATTCCGCAAGCAGCTAAGCCTGGTAAGTACTTTCCTTTAACTAATTTTTCTCCAATTGAACCAAGAGATTTTTCAATTAATCTATTAACGCCTCTTCTTCCCTCATGCTCTCCACATGTAAGAACATAAAATTCTTCCTTGAGCTTTGATACAGCTTGTACGTAATTTGAATCTATCTTTCTTTGGAGGGGATCTTTTACAAGCGGAATGCAAACTCCATCTAAATCTTGGATTATAAGCAATTGCTCAGAGTTAACAATATCTTTAAAATCTTCTCCATAATTAAAGCTGTTACTTTCTTTCTTCATATCAATCCCATCTGATTTAAAGGTATTTAAAATTAATAAAATTACATTACTATCATTTTTTAATATGTGCCTATTTTTATATTGATTCAAGCATGTAAAGATTTTATGCTGATATTAATATTTTACCGATTTGATTTTTTTACTAAAGTACGATTAATATTTAGATAGAAACGGTTGACTTGGTTTCAATTTTTTATATGTTCTCATGAATAATAGTTTTTTCTCTTCAATTACAGATGAAAAATATCTTAATTTAAGGCTTAAAGAACTTGATCATTCCAAGGTGGGTTTCTACAGCGTTGGCCTGTACCCAGTATCACTTGCATACAATTGTGCTCTGCATACAGAATTAACAAATCTTCTTCTTGCTCCTAGACCTGGGAGAGAACTTTTTGGAGCGTTTAGCAAATCTTCTTTGAATAAGATGGAAGAAAAATACTTGTCAAAAATAAAAGCCATTTCTTTTCATTATGAGAATGGAGAAGAACATGTAAATTCATTGGAGTATTTAATATCTAATTGTGATATTGTAATCCTAAGTTCGAATAGTAATCATATAGAAAATGATTTAAATGAGACTATTGCACTTAGAACTAAGTTAAATAGAGAACAGGTTTTAATAGCTTGTCTTGTGGGTTCTTTTTGCCATGATCCTATTACAGATAGTTCTTATGTTCTTTGTGAAAAAGAATCTAATCTTGCATTTTTTTCCGGTTTTCATCGACATGGAGCTTTATTAAATCCAACTGATAGCTTTACTGCGAATTTTTGCCATCCAGATAGCTTGATATCCATGATAGGTGCAAAAATCTTGAACTCTTTATCTCCAAATATTCAAGTTTCTTCGGGTATTCATAATTTAGAGGGACAATATATTAAAGCTGCTAAGAATATTTCATCCATTTTCGCTGGATTTGCTCATACCTATCACATTGAAAATCCTGGACTGCTGCCATCAATTCTAACTTTATTGCTTGATCAATGTTTATCTCAAGCCGCAAAAGTTTCTATCTCTAGAAAAGAAAAAATAGAATCTTTATCAACCCAATCTTTATCTTTAACAGAATTGGGTTATGGGGTTGAAAAAATTGAAGCATCAGTGAAAATTAATGATGAAAAAACAATTCTAAGAGATCATACATTTTCTCAATTGACTGCCATGGTTGCAGATGTTCGAGGTAGTATGATGGCTCCTATTTCTGGAAAACCTACTAGAAACTTTCAGGCTGGGCAGGTACTTGCTGAGAATATGAAAAAATATAGTCGGTGCCCTTACAATATTGATGAATTTATTGATTGGTGTGAACTCTTTGGATTAAGGAAAGGGGATCTTGAGGGCCTTAAATCTCTATCCTTTTGGCCAGAAATAAAGAACAATTATTCTATTGAATTTCATGAAAGTTCTATGATAAATTTACTTTATTTCTCTGTATTTGGAGAAGAAACTATTAAGTCAATTGTTTTTAATGTTCTTACAGATTCAAGAGAACTATCATGCTTTTGCCAAGAATCGCCAAGACCAACTACAAGTAGAAACTATTTTAATGCCATCAATAATCTATCTGATGATGAGGCTATATCATTTATTGTAAGAACAATAACTAATAATATATCAGATGCAAAAAAAGAAATATATACCAATTTTAATAATAATTTAAATAACTCTAAATATAAACAGGCTATATCTATTATTGAATCCTTATTGTAAAAATATATTATTCTATATTCATTTTCAAGCTTAATTATTCAACTCTTTTTTTAGAACTCAATTAGTGTTGTCTAAAGGAGAAAAAACTTATTTACGTTGATTTTCGTGTTTGCACCCTTAATTAACTTCCCATAGCTGTCAGTCGCGACTACGATTTTGTTAAATCGATATTTTTAAGAGTGACTAAAGAATTGACTCATAGGGCCGATGAACTGAAAAGTCTTGGGTGGTCTGCTGACGATGTAAACAGATATGAGGAACTTTGGGATTACAGGCAAAGATGGGGAGCTATAAATCTTGAAAGAGAAGACCGACAATTTTTAAGAAAGGCCGAAGCAGCACTGCCAGAAATAACCAAAACTAAGAATTCCGTTAAGAAATCAATTGTTGAAAAGTCTTACTACAGATGGTTGGTTTTCAACTTAAATCAAATGAATAATTTTGAAAAGGAACTAGCTCAAAATAGCCAAACAGTGAGGGGCTTATGGCCCATTCTCATAGAAGAAGAGTTACGAACTCTTGATTACTACGAACCTGTTCTCGGCTTGCCTGATACTCTCAAAGCAAGGCTACTTTATTCAGTTAGAGAGAAATTGATAAAAGATTCTCTTGAAAAATATCAATCGAGTTTGACTATGGAAAATTTTAAAATCAATTCAATAATAAATAACTCTCAGGATGATTGTCCTAAAAGTTGGAAAACTCTTCGTGAAGGTAGTCTTGATGAGGATAGTCAATATCCTTTAATTTCTTCAGAATACATCGAAAAATTTCGCAAAGATGCAAGATCTAAGATTTTGCCAGCTATCAGAGAGAATTTTCCCTCACTGAAAAGTACAGATAAACCTTCTCCTCCTGATGAATGGAGTACAAAAATCAATTCCGTGGCTAAAAAGGAAGATAGTTAATATAAGACCTTTGAGTTCACAGCGTTTCGAGACTCTTCAATTGCATGCTGGGCAAACTATTGACCCATCAACAAATTCTAGAGCTGTTCCTGTCTATCAAACCAGCTCTTACGTATTTAACAATGCTGAACATGGAGCCAATCTCTTTGGATTGAAGGAATTTGGAAATATTTATACGCGACTTCAAAATCCCACAACTGATGTTTTTGAAAAACGTGTTGCAGCATTGGAGGGAGGTGTTGCAGCACTTGCTACTGCATCAGGACAGGCCGCTCAATTTTTGGCAATTACCAATTGCATGCAAGCGGGGGATAATTTTGTATCAACATCATTCTTGTACGGAGGAACTTATAACCAATTTAAAGTTCAATTCCCAAGATTAGGTATTAACGTTAAGTTTGCCGATGGTGATGACATAACTAGTTTTTCCTCTCAAATTGATTCGAATACTAAAGCTATTTATATAGAGTCAATGGGGAATCCCAGGTTTAATATTCCGGATTTTGATGGCTTATCTTCCCTCGCAAGAGATAATGGAATACCTTTAATAGTTGACAATACACTTGGCGCTGCAGGTGCACTAATAAGGCCTATTGAGCATGGTGCAGATGTTGTCGTACAGAGCGCAACAAAGTGGATTGGTGGCCACGGCACAAGTCTTGGCGGTGTAATTGTTGATGCAGGAACATTTAATTGGGGAAATGGAAAATTCCCTTTGATGACAGAACCAAGTGATGCTTATCATGGTTTAGTACATTGGGATGCCTTTGGATTTGGTAGTGATATTTGTGGAATGCTTGGCTTGCCAATTGACAAAAACATAGCTTTTGCACTCAGGGCAAGAGTTGAGTGTTTAAGAGATTGGGGACCTGCCATAAGTCCTACTAACTCTTTCCTTCTTCTTCAAGGCTTGGAAACCTTAAGTCTCCGAATAGAAAGACATTGTTCAAATGCACTGGCTTTGGCTAATTGGCTAAATTCTCATTCAAAAGTTGAAAATGTTAGTTACCCAGGTTTAAAAAATGACCCATATTTTCAGCAAGCAGAAAAATACACAACTCATAGAGGATCTGGTTGTATGGTTATGTTCTCGCTCAAAGGCGGTTATGAAGATGCTGTTTCATTTATAGATGCTTTGAAATTATCTAGTCATCTTGCAAATGTTGGGGATGCCAAAACATTGGTTATTCATCCAGCCTCTACAACACATCAACAGTTAACTTCTGATGAACAAAAGTCTGCAGGAGTAACTCCTACGATGGTAAGAGTATCTGTTGGAATTGAACATATTGACGATATTTTGTCTGATTTTGAACAGGCATTAAATGTTTTAAATTAATTAGAAATTTATAGATGGCATTAATTCTCCCACGAAGTTATCACAAGATTTCTGCAGTGGAGAAGAATCATATTTCATGGATCGAGCCTGAATTAGCTGAAAGACAAGATATTCGACCATTAAGGATTGGTATTCTCAACATAATGCCATTAGGGAAACAATATGAATTTAATCTTTTGCATCCTCTAGGTTTATCCCCGCTTCAAATTGAGCCAATTTGGATAAAACTTAAATCTCATGCCTACAAAACATGGGATATGGCACATCTAGACAATTTATATATAAATTGGGAAGAGGCTATGAGTCCAAATCCGCTTGATGGCTTGATAATTACAGGCGCACCAGTCGAACATTTGCCATTTGAGAGTGTGAGTTATTGGCCAGAATTAATCAATTTGATTGATGAGGCAAGACAAAAGTGCGCAAGTACTCTTGGATTATGTTGGGCTGGATTCGCTTTGGCCTACCTAGCTGGTGTTGAAAAAGAAAATTTCTCAAAAAAGCTTTTTGGTGTATTCCCTATGAGGAGTTTGGTTCCTGGACATCCATTAATGGGTAATCAAGATGATGAGTTTTTGTGTCCCCAAAGTCGCTATGCAGGTTTGCCAGATTCAGCAATGAAAGAAGCGGAGAGTAAAGGTAAAATTAGATTACTTTCTTATGGAGAAAAAGTTGGTTATACGATCTTTGAAACTACAGATCAGAGACAATTAATGCATCTAGGACATCCGGAGTATAGCGTTGCTCGCCTTTTATCAGAGATGGAAAGAGATAAAGCCAGAGGTGATGTCCCACCCCCTGAGAATTTTGATCCAATTAAAGCATTGACTTCCTGGAGATCACATAGAAATCTTCTTTTTCAGCAATGGCTTTGGTTTTGTTATCAGCGTGTGAGTTTTAATTCGTAATTTTTACTTGATAATAACAATATGAATTAAAAAAATTAATTTGTGGATAATATTTATTGGGAATATAAAAATCAGTGGATTTCCTCAAAGCAAGCAACTAATTGGAAAAAAATTATTTATCAGAAAATAGAATGGAATCAGCCTGAAATAAATATTTTTGGTAAAAAAAATCGGATCCCAAGAAAAACATGTTTTCTTGGATCAGAGGGAATTATTTATTCATATTCTGGAATAAATAATGTAGCTGTCGGCTGGCCCGATTGGTTTTTGCCAATCCTATCAAGTGTTTCTAATACTTGCGAGCAGGATTTTAATGGTTGCTTACTAAATCTTTATCGTAATGGTAGTGATTATATTTCTTGGCACTCAGATAATGAAAATATTATTAATAGCAAAACATCAATAGCTTCATTATCTCTTGGTGAAACTAGAGAATTTCTACTAAAGAATTCTTCAACAAAAGAAATTCATAGATATGATTTGGCTAATGGTGATTTGTTAATAATGCATCCTCTATGTCAGAAAGAATGGAAGCACTCGTTACCAAAAAGAATTAAGAAATCAAATTATCGAATTAATTTAACATTCAGAAGTTTTTTATATTAGAAACTTAATTTTAAAAAAATTATTGCCTAATGTGATTGCTCTTGACCACCTAATCGCTCAAATAGATTGAGACTTTCTTCATTTAAACCAATGATCTCAACTTCAGTACCATGTGAGCTTATTTTTCTTATTACCTGATCAAGAGCACCCACGCCACTTTGATCCCAAATATGGGCTTTTGACATATTAATTATTACCTTTTTGGGATGCTCGTGCATATCAAATCCTTGACTAAAGTATATTTTACTGACAAAAAATAACTGACCAATAACTTCATATACAATTTTCTCATTAGAAGATTCAATAATATTTACCTGTATGACCTTTGCTACCTTCCTGCTAAAAAGTATACCTGCAAGTGCAACACCAGCTATAACCCCAAGAGCAAGATTATGTGGTTTTGTAAGCATAGTTACCGAAAAAGTCATAAGCATTACAGCAGTATCACTTCGGGGGATTTTTCTTATATTCCTTAAGCCATTAGTATCGGCGGTGCTAATGGCAATTGTTATCATCACGGCAACAAGAGCAGCCATTGGTATTTGCTCTAACCAAGGCTTGCAAAGCAAGATCATCCCCAATAAGCAAATTCCTGATGAAAATGTGGATAATCTTGTCCTTCCTCCATTATCTGTATTCATTACAGATTGGCCAACAAGAGCACAGCCAGCCATACCACCAAATAATGATGAGACTATGTTTGCTATTCCCTGACCCCTAGCCTCTTTATTCTTGTTTGAATTAGTATCTGTTTTATCGTCAAGAATATCTTGTGTTAAAAATGTTTCCATCAAACCAACTAGCGATATGGCCAATGCTGTTGGTAAAACAAGACTAAAAGTTTCAAGATTAAAAGGTACTTTTCCACTCTCAAAAGATCCAAATGGAATAGAAATTGTTGGTAAACCATCAGGAAGTTTTCCTAGATCGCTTACTGTTGGAATATCAAGATTAAAACTTATTGTTATGGTTGTAAGAATGACAATCGCTATTAACTGTGAAGGAATTGATTTGGTAATTCTTGGAAGTCCATAAATAATACCAACGCCAATTAAAACTAATATCCAAACAATCGTTGCTTGCTCTTTGGTTGGACCTAAAAACTTGCCATAAAAATCATCAAAACCTAATTGCTCAAATTGAGCTTGGAAAATCAAAAGAGCTAATGCATTGACAAATCCACTTAAAACGCCTTGCGGCACAAAACGCATTTGATAGGCCAATCTTAGATATCCCCAGAGAATTTGAAAAAAACCAGTTAACAGACCCGCAGCAAGTAGATATGAAAGCCCCAATGCTTGTGATGTTATTTGATCAAGTCCTTGTCCTTGGCCTGCTGCTACTCCAGTAGCAACTATTCCTGTCATTAGTAGAGCAGTTGAACCAGTAGCCGAGGTAATCATTCCCATTCGGCCTCCCACAAGGGCAATTGTTATTGATAAACAGAACGCTCCAAATAAACCAACTTGAGGGTCAACTCCTGCTATGCCAGAGAAAGCGATTGCCTCAGGAATCATTGCAAAAGCTACTACTAATCCAGATAAAACATCCTTGCTAGGGTTACCTACCCATTGCTTTACAAGGCTTTGATTCGATCGTATGGGCATTTTTTGTGCGTTTCTTTTAGTTGACCGTATCTCAAAGAGGAGGCAGTATTCTCAATGGGTCATATTTTAATTTCAAATTTTGCAATTCTGGTAGAAAACCATTAAAAGCTTTTTTTAATTCTTTTTGATGCCATGAGAGATGGGGGTGTAATTGAGCAAGATGAACTCCTGGACATGTTGATTCAAGATTTTGCCATACTTCTTCGACCCAGCTAAGACTTTTTTCTCTCATTTTCAATTCACCTGCATTCCATTCACCGTTTATCCACGGTTTCCAAACAGAATTGCGGTGGATAAATGAACTTTCACTTTTGTTGACTTGGCTGCTCACTTCTCCAAGTTGCTGTGCAGCGACATAGCAACCTTCATGAGGTCTTTTTTTTAAGAGGCGTTCAATTTTTTCAAGGTTTTCTTTAGCGTATTCTCCCCATGCTGGTCCAAGCAATCCGACAACTTCACTATGAGTTCTTGTCTGAGATTCTTTAACTGTTTTTGTTAGTCCAAAAATTGGCACATCGTTAAAATTATTTGATATTGTTAACTTTAGCTTACTAAAAAATGATAAACGTTTAATTATATCTATAAAAAAATCTTGCTGCTTAAGTTCATCAATAGAAACTACTATATATGCATTAATTTTATCTCTCCAAATCCAATTTAAACAGATTTCTTTGGGCCATAATTCTGCAGACATTATGCTTTCATCAAGCTCCTTAATAGTTATTTCACCTTCATAAACCATGAGAATTGTTCTTTCATATGTCTTCAGTGTTAAACCAGTTATTATTGCTAAAAAAGCTGAAGAACCGCACAAAGCTCTCCATAATTTTTTTTCATTAGCAGTTGAATGAATTCTTGGCTTATCTAAACAGAATTGCTCTCCATTACCAAATACACCACTAATTTTTTTTATTTGATCAATTGCTAATCCTTTACTTCTGCTTATTGGACTTACTCCACCAGAAAGAATATAACCTAAACCTGTACTTGTAGATAATCCTACAGGAAATGTTCTTTTGAATTTTGATAGTTCATTTATCAACATACCCATATTAACTCCTCCCCCAATCTCAATTTCATTATTAGAGGAATTGAATCTTATGTTTTTATATTTTTCTCTCAAATCTAAAGTCCAATGATTTTCAGCGACGCATCTGCTAGAAGTTCCACCACTACATATCAGTAAAGGTTTAGGAACAATTTTATTGTCTGACATTAGTTTTAAAAAACTTCGATCTATTTCCTTAATAACGCCAATCGGTTTGCTATCGGCAGCAAGCTTGTTTTGAACGTTTAAATAATTATTGATTTTTTTCATGGTGCTTTCTTAAGGAATTTTAGCGCGGACTTTCTTAAATTAGCCTTATATTTATAAGGCATAGAGAGAATTATCGTTTTGGCCTTGGATTTTAAGTGTGTTGAGTCGTCGCAATTAGGAATAATTATTTGCGGCCATGGTAGTCGTAATTCTTCTGCAATAATTGAATTTAGAGAACTTATAGAAAAAATCAGAAAATCTCTAAAGGGTATACCCGTTGAATATGGCTTTTTAGAGTTTGCTCAACCGATAATTAAAGATGGTTTGGAGCGTTTAAGAAAACGCTCGGTAAAAAAAGTAATTGCAATTCCTGCGATGTTATTCGCAGCGGGGCATGCGAAAAATGATATTCCCGCTCTACTCAAGGCTTATACTGAGGAAACAGGTCTCCCAATTGAATACGGAAGAGAACTTGGAATAAACAGCTTTATGATCGGGGCAGCTGGAGCGAGGATTAAAGAAGCCATAACCTCGAATAAGCAATACCCAGCATCTGAAACGTTACTTGTTGTTGTTGGACGAGGCTCCTCAGATCCTGATGCAAACTCTAATGTTTGCAAAATAACAAGGATGCTTGTTGAGGGACTCGGAATGGGATGGGGGGAAACAGTTTTTACTGGAGTAACTTTTCCCTTAGTAGAGCCTGGATTAAGACATTTTGTAAGGCTTGGCTATAAGAGAATAATTATTTTTCCTTACTTCCTATTCTCAGGTATTCTAGTTAGTCGGATTTTAACTTCTACTAAAATAGTTGCTGATGAATTTCCCGAAATTGAGTTTATAAATGCTTCTTATATGGCTAGTCATGAATTGGTAGTTGAAACTTTTAAAGAGAGAATTGATGAGGTTCTCAATGGAGATAATTCTATGAATTGTTCTTTATGTAAATACAGATCTGATTTGTTGGGATTTGAGAGTGAGGTAGGAACTGTGCAACAGAGTCATCATCATCATGTAGAGGGCATACTCTCAGAGTGCACAATTTGTGGAAGCAATAATCAATGTACCTGCCAAAAAATTTCCAACGAGGATAAATTCTTCATCGAGGAAAAACATGAGCATAATCATCGCAACAAATATCCGCATTGCGACCACCCTTTAGGTCCTGTCACGCTTCGCCAGTAATTTATCCTCAGAATATAAAGAAAATAGTAATAAATACTAGAATCAACTGTCTCTTTCTACTTGCGACTTAAAAGACTCATTACACATAAGCAAGCCTTATCAATCAAACTTTTATGATTTTCCACAGTCTGTTTCCACAGATTATTCTTAATTTTCCACTTGTTTTTTTTTAATTTCTCGAATTGGTCCTGCTCGTTGTGGTTTATGAACTGGAATATATTCCTGAAGTGAAAGTTCCTTTAGGTTTCACAATTTAATTAAACCTAATTAGAAAAAGCCCAAAACAGTTATTAAAAGGTGAGTCTTGAGCAGTCTCGGAAAATCTATATATATTTTTTTTATCTTTGACTCTTTTAAAGATTTTTAGGATGCTATTCACTAGTTAAGAATATCCCAATGAACAATGACAGTGGTCAAGGTCAAAATAATTTAAAGATGGGTCCATCTGCAAAAACTATAAATTTTAAAGAATCTTGTGCCGTTAGCCTTGAGACAGAAATACCTGAAGCCTTATATACGGGAATGAAGGAGTTTATCGGTTCCAATCCTCACATTGATCAGTATGGCGTAATGAGCTCCGCCTTAGCCAATTTCCTATATCAAAATGGCTGTTCTGACAGAGCAGTAACCGAAAAATATTTAAGCGATTTGTTTTCAGTTACCTCCGTTCAATAGCTTTTAAGCAGGCTCTTCTGCATAATGCCATCATGGTAAGGGTAGGACTTTGCCAAGAAGATGTGGGCCAGGCAGATCCATCAACTACTAAAACGTTTTTGCAGCGCCATAATCTGTTCCACTTATCAAGCACACTAGTTTCTTTTTTTAGTCCCATAGCTGCTCCTCCCACTTCATGAATGTAATAACCAGGCGGTGGAGGAGAATCTTGAGTTGCAAATGAATTTTTTAATATTTGTTTGATAAAAGGCAATCTAATTATTTCATCGAGGGATTTAATTTCACCGCCAGTACTGGTTATTATATTCTCCATGGTTTTAGTCATATGTTTAACCATTTCTTTTTCATTTTTCCCCCATTCAAATTCTATTTTTGGAATATTTATCCCCCATTTATCTTTTTTATTTGATAAAGAGACTTTATTGTTTACATTAGGCAATACTTCTCCATGAGCAATTAAGAAACCGATTGTTTTTTGAGGATTGGTTTTTAAAATGCTTGGCGGATCAAATCTATCGATTGCACCCCAAATTCCATATCCTCTTTTAAATTTTTTTTGATTATAATTTCTTGAATTATTCCCGAAAGGTATAAAGAAGCTTCCTGCTCCTGAGAGTAATTTGTGATTTTTATCCTTAACAGGATTATTAATTTCTTTATATTTTGGATAATTAAAAAAACGACAAATAGAGATATGGTCCATTAAATACTTTCCAAGAGTATTTGATTCATCTATAAAGCCATTCTCCTGATTACTTTTCTCTGAGTTTAGTAGTAATTTTAGTGTTTGAATTGTCGAAGCGCTCAAAACTATAAGATTACTTTCAAGAATGAATCGTTTGTTTTCTTTTTTATTTAAAACTAAAAGACCTTTCGCAATTTCCTCTGTTGGTTTCATTATTATTCTTTCTGCAATATGATTATCTAAAATTTGTACATTTCCAGTAGATAAAGCAATCTTTAAAGTGCTGCCAAGGCTGCTAGATCTTGGGTAGGATTTATCTTTTTGCTCGAAATTTGATTCAAATCCTCTTGAGTGTATTACAGAGTATCCAAAATTCAATTTAACTTTTTCAGCGAAGATTTGTTCACTTTTAGTAAAAGGCAGATATCCAACAAATTCACCATCTGGAAGATGCTCAAGATTGTCTTTATGACCATAAACTCTCAAAAAATTTTCAAGTGATGAGTAATGATCTGATAGATCTGAATATTCAATTGGCCAAGAGGGACCAATTCCGTCATATAAGGGTGCTTTCATATCAAGGTCGGATAATCTCAGAGTTATGCCGCCCCAAGTAAGACTTTTTCCTCCTAATTGCCTCCCCTGTGTCCACAAAAAAGGTTTTTTTGATGGATATTCATAATTGTTCTCTCTTTCATCTGCATACAAAAGAGGATTTGCTTTCCAAAAACCA
This sequence comes from Prochlorococcus sp. MIT2309, assembly GCF_059772305.1. Classification (NCBI taxonomy): domain Bacteria; kingdom Bacillati; phylum Cyanobacteriota; class Cyanophyceae; order Synechococcales; family Prochlorococcaceae; genus Prochlorococcus; species Prochlorococcus sp. MIT2309. The sequence continues at coordinate 94,088 of NZ_CM186282.1, forward strand.
GGGTGTTGTGATTGCTTTTTGTGCTTTCCATCAACTATTCCAAAAAATCTGTTAAAAGTGTTTACTGGCTCTGAACCATAGGTTTCATCAATACTCCTAGTTGGTCCGGCCTCAATTATTAGTACCCTTACTCCCGCTTTTGCAAGTGTCAGTGCGGCGACGCCACCATTAGCTCCCGAGCCGACAATGATTGCATCAAAAGGTTTTAAGTCCACTATAAAATTTTCATTAGAACGTTCCTGGTGTAGGAAAAGGGTATTTTATTTCACTAACTTCTACTTAACCAAGAAGGCGCCCCTAAGAACCAATCACCCAAATCTTGCTGGGCAGGATTAAATACCGTATCTGGATCAGGGGAGCCTAGCTCAAGGTCATTTATCAAGTTATCTACAGGATGATTAGTTTTTAGTTTATTTTGTGCAAATTTGGCTTTTTTTAATTGGCACGAAACCTGTGTATCTTCCTCGGCGCATCTATTTATTAAAATTCTTTCATCCAATGAAACGTGATGATCATTGGATATTTTTCTTAATATTTTCTCTATCTCTTGCCTTGAAGAAATTGATGCCATAGTTTCATCTTCCTATATTTTTATTTTTAGCTAAAGTTTTTTAGTTGGTAAATCTTGTGCTACAAAAGATTTGCAGTTCGTTAAAATTTTTTTGTATCTCATGCTTTGGGTCAAAATTAAAAAACTACTTTTCTTTTAAAAACACCTATTCCAGAATTTTTAGTTTTATTATGATCAAAAAAATCTTAGTTTTAATAAGTACGTTTTTGTTCTTTTTACATCCAGGTCCACTTTTTGCTGCACTAGATTATGGTAAACAATCATTAATAGGAGCTGATTTTTCAAAAAATGATCTTAGAGGTGCAACCTTTTACCTTACAGATCTTCAAAATGCTGATTTATCTGAGAGTGATTTAGAAGGCGCAAGTTTATTTGGGGCAAAATTAGAGAATGCTAATTTAAGTAATGCAAACCTTAGAGACGTAACCCTGGATTCAGCTGTTCTTGAAGGTACAGACCTTACCAACGCTGTTTTAGTAGATGCATTTGCCTTTAATGCAAGATTTAATAATGTAAAAATAAATGGGGCAGATTTTACAAATGTTCCATTTCGTAAGAATGAAATTGATGAATTATGTAAGACAGCTGAGGGAATAAATCCAATAACCTCGGTAAGTACTCGTGAATCATTGGGTTGTAGTGATTAACAAAGATTTTTATAAACCTTATTTCTCATTGTTGCTTTAGAATTTGTAGGCCAACCTAACAAGTCTAATAACTTAATCAAGTTGAGTGAATATTTAAACATTTCATTAGATATATTTGCCGTAAAACCTAATTCAAAAAGTACCTGTTTTAATTTTTTTAAATCATTAAATGTTCCTGGCTTTTGAGCAAGTATTTTATAACCATTTGGGTTATTATATATTTTTGATATTGAGTAGTTCTCTGAAAAACCAATTATAATTTTTTCATCTATTTCTCTATAGACTGTATATAAATATCCTTTTTTAGTAGAGTTAAAAAAATATTTTTCAATATTTATAACTTTTGAAACTTTGTAATCTTTACTAATTTCAGACTTTTTTTTATTCATCGATCCTTATTCCTTTTCAAGTATTGAATTTTCGTATTCTTCCCAAGCATTATTTATTTCGGCCAGAGCTATTCGCTTTTCACAAGCAACGTCATATCTTTTTATTGCTGCGCTGGGAATTGCTCCCATCCCTTTAAAAGACCTTAATCCATTTTCTAAACACTGCAGAGCTACACTTGATAAATCCCTCCCCTCCGCAGCTGCCCAAGCTTTTAAGAGATAATTCAAATTTGATGGAACGGACAGCTGTAACTTTGATGAATTTGGAGTGTTTAGAGATATGTCATCAAGATTTTTCTCTCTTTTTAAGAAAACTCTTTTGAGATTGTTTTTTGTTTCCCTTAATGAAGTCTCTAATTTAAGGATATTTTTTGGATTGGATTTATCTGAATCATTGTGAATATCTATTTCTTTAATGACACCAGCAACTTCATCAAAGGATTCTGCTACCCATTTTGATACAGCTTTGCTCAGGGCTGCCTGGCTTAACCAGGACTCTTTTATATTGTCCCAACTTTTGGCCATAAGATGCCCTTTGTATTTTCATTATATGAGTTCTGTAAAGATTGTCTATAGATTGAGTGAAGATTGTATAAAGATATTTGTGGCCCCCTGGATTCCTTTTGTTTTCCTTGGTGATAGGCACATGATTTTGAGGGGAAGACGGGAGTCTTATTAGTGACTGTTAGTTTGTCTTTGAAGAGATGTAAATGGAGAAAATTTCAAATTTATGCCGGTAGTGTTACTGATGATTGTTCATTCCGTTACCAGCTTGTATCCAAATTTGCAAAAATTAACTAGCTTTAAATCGTGAGATCGAATATCAATGGCAATTCTTCCAAAAAGAAATTTTCAGCCTTTTAAAATCAAAATCCAGGTTGCGAATAATCCATATAGATCTTTGTTCTTAGTTCTCACAATTATTGGGATTTTTATTTCCGTGGCACTTATAGAGAATCTCTTACCATTGATAGCTCTATCCTTATTGCTGGCATTCATTTGGCGCCAAGCAAATAAATTTACCTTTGATAAGAAGCAATTTTTCAGCTAATAATAAATTTGTTTAGATTTATTATTTCTGAATGCTTCAACGATTTCAGACTTTTTTAACTAGGTACCAAGATTTATTACTCCTATTTGCTCTAAGCGGCCTGGTTTTTTTAGTAGATTTATATTGGGTTTCAACGAATGGATTACCCCCTTCATGGGATCAGGCAAGTCATCTAGCAAGAGCATACGGGTTTAATTATTTGTTTGAAAAGACGAATTTTTTAAGTTTAAATTGGTGGGATAATTTTTGGTTGCAAGCACCAGATTATAGGGGACCAGCAACTTACTTAGTAGCAATTCCTTTTTTTAAAATTTTTGGTACTTCCTTTAAATCAGCAATTTTATCTAATCAAATTTTTAACTTATCACTAATCTTAAGCATATTCTTTTTAGGAAGATTGATTAAGTCTCGAAGCGTTGGTTTATGGGCATCATTTTTATTTGCAATATCCCCTATTTTTATTTTACAAAGAACAGATTATCTTATTGATCTTAGCCTAACTTCTTCAATTACATTATTCTGGCTGATTTTGAGTTTATGGAAATTTAATTTAGGTCTTAATCAATGGTTTATGGCAATTTTATCCGGAATTACTCTCGGATTAATTTTTCTGACAAAGCCAACTGGGATTGTATTTTTTTGGGCACCTTTTCTCTTTCTATTTTATTTATTTATAAAGTCTTTTATTTATAGGAAATTTGAAACCACTTTTCAAATTGGAATAATTCTAATAACGCCTATATTAATATCCTGGAATTGGATCAGCTTAAATTGGCTTACAATATTAACCTCGATCAATAAAGCTAGAAATTGGGGAATTTTATATCAAGATGGATATGAACTAAGCTCCTTAGATAGCTGGTTTTATTATCCATTAAAAACTCCTTCAATTACGGGCCCATTAGTTTTGGGACTAATTCTTAGTGGCGCTTTACTTTTTATTATTCAAAATAAGAATAAATTTAGTTTATCTGAACAGAAAAAACATATTCAAAGAGCACTTTGGTTTAATAGTTTTCCTCTCGGCGGTTTGCTTATTTGTATTTTAATGAGCACTAAAGATATAAGATTTATTCTGCCTATTGCCCCACAGCTTTTTATTTTACTTGCTTTTATAATATCTTCTGTTACCTCAAAATGGTCATATATTTGGAAAATTTTTATTATAATCACGTCGATATTAGGTATTATATGGAGTCAATTTGGCATAGGAATAAACGTTAATGGTACTATTCCAAGAGTTCCTAATAGGATTGATAATTGGCCAATTGAAGAAATAATTAATACCATAAGAGTGAATAGTCCCTCTCAAAAATCAACTTTAGGAGTACTAACAGATTCAAAGTATTTAAATGCATTTAATTTAGATGCGGAGGGTATTAGACAGGCTAATTTGGTTGCATCACGTCAAACTTATTATCAATCTTCAGAACTATCAAATGATCTAGATTATTATGATTGGTTCCTTTTAAAAACCGGTAATCAAGGCGTAATGAGTGGAGATAGAGAACAAACTTTATCTCGTGAGATTATCAAGTCAAAATCTTTTCTAAAGGAGAAGTCTTGGAAGCTTCCAGATAAAAGTGAGGCTTTTTTATTCAAGAGGAATCCGAAAAGTATTGATTCAAAGAAGATTTCATGTTCATCAGATATACCAATAATTAATATAAAAAACATATCAAATGGTTTTGAGTTAATATTGGAGGGTAAAGTAAATCAACTAAATAATTCACTTTTAGTTATTGATGCAAAAAGTAAGTTAGGTGAATTTCAGATTGATCAATCTGTTGGTCAAGGAATGCTAAGACTACCCTCAATAAATGAAAATGATTGTTATCAAATAACTCAACGATTAAACTCCTTTTACCCTAAATCAAAAACACAAGAGGATGTTATCTTTAAAATTAAACTTTTAGATAATTTAAAAAGAGAGATTACACAAAAAACTCACAATATCCCAGTTGTTGAATATGGAGAAAATTTAGATATTATGGCTAATCGAGTACAAAAGATGTCACAAATGGGGAAAATGCTTAAAGAAGGTAAATTAGAAGAATTATTCTCTACAGTTGGTCAAATAAATCAAAGTGATCCAAACCAAGTTTATCTAAAAAATACTCAAGAGATAATGGAATATAGAATTGATAAAAATCAAGAAGATATTATCAATTTATATACTCTAGCTTTATCCTATACTTTACAAAGAAAAGTTAATAAAGCCTCAGATACCTTTTATGAAATATGCATATTAGATAAAAATAATCAATATGCTTATTTGGCAAAAGCATTTGTTGATTTATACAGATTTAAACCAAAAATTGCTAAGGAATACTTAAAAAAGGCAGAATTAAATACTACTGATAATGATACTTTAGAAATAATATCAACCTTAAGAACAATTGCTAATGTCCTTTCTCTTGACTTAATTGATTTAATTCGTTGATTATCTGTTTTTTTATAATGAAATCTTATTAAACCTACTGATTTTTGTCAGGGTACTCAACTGTGCCATCTTCTTTTCTTATTGGTTTTGAATATAAAACTCTTAATAGTCCTTTCGTATCCATGTTTGGACTTGTAATTGCAAAACTTACAAGGAAGAAGCCACCGAAAATAATAATTAAGGTAATCATCGATGGTGTCAAACCCATGTCTGAAAATGCAATCAAGAAAAAGGTCATTTTTATTAATTCTTCAATTAAGTGAAAGATAACCTCAATTGGGGTTTTTAGTAGGAAAAATTATTAAATAAAATATTTTGTGATAACTAATCAAAATTACAAAGATTCAAAAATAGTTATTTTTCACCACATATCCTCGTTAGAATTGCTTTTTTCTTTCTTCCTTTTTTCGAGTAATTCTAGTCTTTTTTCAAGTTCTTCTTTTTCAGGTGGCAATGTATCATCTCGCGAGGATCTGTTTTTTAATACTTCTTTTATTTTGCTTTCAAAGTCATCCTTGTAAAAATCTTTTATTTCTCGCCAGGCTTCTCTTTCTTCCTGATTCCCTACAGTTCCTTTAATTTGATCAGTTATTATAGTCCTTACAAATTTTGTGAGATCTTCAGGAGTCATTGTTTTTACACGCTCATCTATGTATAGGTCCTTAAGATCATCCAGTTGATTTTTAGATAAATCTTTGTAGCTAATATCGTCTTTGGCCATTTCTTGGGAATTAGGTTTTAATAGGTTTTAGTTATTTTAGTATAGTAAATCTCTATTAATAAGCGAACAATGTTTTCCGTAGATAATCTACAAAGTTTTTTTTGATCCAACCGCTTTAATTTATATAACTAAATTTCATACAGTCAAATAATCAATTTTCTTGAGATCGTTACTTTAATTTAATTTAAGATTCTATAAAATAATTGATATTATTAGACAGATTATACTTAATATTATATTAAAGATTATTAATTTATAACTAAATTTAACTAATATGTAGAGTAATTTTTTTCAAGTTCATTTATTATAAACTAGTTTTAAGGAAATTATAATATTTGACTTTTACTTGTTACCTGCTTATATTTACTCAGAAACAACATTTGCTAAACTATTTCTATTTATACTTTCATATGTATTAAATTTAAATTTTCCCGACTTACATTCCTAATAAATTTTCTATTCGTGGCATGAGAAAAAATTATCAAAGTCAATTGATCGCCAAAAAGCAACAATGGATAGAGAAAATAAATGCTTATAAGTCTTTTTTAGAAAAGGGCTCAACTACAGTTGATGGAAAACATGGTGCCGAAGAATTTATTTCTATGGCTGAATATAATATTGAACTGATTAACCTTAAGCTTAGTACTTTTAAAGACAATTCATCTACAAATTGATTGAATTAATAATTGTGTATCTTAACAAAGTAATAACTTTAGATAATCGGTATTTCTTTAAATTATTCCAAACTAAAAATTTAAAATTAAATGAATAATTTTAAACTATATTTTTATTGCTGTATGCTTCGCAAAAAATAAACGGAGAGGGTGGGAAACTCCCTAAAGCCGAAAAAAGCTAGTAATAACTAGGTTCTTGATGCCTTGTTTGTACCACCTTTTGTACCACAAATTAAAAGTGTTTCAGAGATTTGTATATGTTTCTTTTTAATTGTGGTTGTAAAGAGAAATAGTTTTTTCTTTTAATAAATAAAAGAATTACAAGCTACAGCTATTGCAACGCTTTTATTGCAAATCTAATACTTGATATTGGTATTGATTAAAATTTATTGATTCAAGGTTCTTTATGGAAAGCTTCTTAATAGTCTTAAGCCCTTTTATTGCAGGTTTAGCCTCATACTCAATCATATATTCAATAAGGTTTATCGATGCTATTGAGAAAGAACCAATCAAACCCATTCTCATATCTCTAATTATTGGAACAGGAGTGGCATTTATCTGTGGCTATGGATATTTCCTTGATATTGGCTACCAACTTGCGTTGATTTTGAATGGTGGAGAAGAAATGCAAGAAGCATTATCTACTGTTATTGATGCACCATTAAACGAAGAGCTATTAAAGGCAATAGGCTTATTAATTGTCTATAGATGCTTCCGAAAAGAATTTGACTCTTTAACTGATTTTGTTATATACGCTTGTTTTGTTGCTATAGGTTTTCAGTTTTTAGAAAATCTAGGCTATATGTCCTTTGCCCTTGATTCAACTGATAATGCAATTGAGGCTTGGAATGATCAGTTGAGATATAGGGTCATATATAGCGGATTTATGCACTTATTCTGGACTTCATGGTCTGGAGTTGGACTGTGGTTATTTGTTCATGGAGAGAAGAAGTTTTTACCAAGGTTTATTCAATTATTAGGATTTATTTCACTGGCTATATTTCTACATCTTGCAAATAATCTTGCAGCTGTAATACCAAATTATTTTGGTGGCTTCTTATATGAAATAACTAGATCTATAACGATTGCTTTGTTTATTTCATTAATTGGTCTAGCTGTGATCAAGGACATTTCTTATTTATTTAGATTTAGCTTCCGTTTATTAGAAGATAATAGAGTTTCCTCATTAAAAAACCATCTATCAAGTATAAAGCAGTTAAGCAATCCGATATACCAACTCCTTGCTCGTTATCCCTGGAGCTGGAGAGTTTCATCTCTTGGAAGGAGAGCTCTTTACAGTCGTATGCAATATCAAGAATTCTCCAAATATGCCTTGGCTTTTTCCAAATTAAGTAGAGTTAAAGATCATTCTTCTACTTCCAAAGAGATGTTGATAGATAAAGCTTGCCAGTTAATCATTGAAAACAATTCAAATATACAATATTTTTAATGACAAAGTATAAATCAAATAGAAGATTCTCTTTCTTCGATGCTCTCCTAAGAAAAAAGAAAATATTTAAGGTATCATTTGGATTTTCATTTCTAATATCTTTTTTCGTACTTTTAATTATAGCTTTCGGTATTCACGATATACATACTATAAAAAAACTCCCCATTTATGCAGAGCATTATGAAAATGCTTATAATTTTTATGAGGAAGAACTAGAAGCAAAAGTTGAAGATTATAGAAAATTATACGTAAAGGAATATGATTATATCAAACTTGAAGATTTTGATGAATACAAAACTCCCGATCCAGTTGGCATTAAAATCAGGGTTAATAGAATTTATGATATTGATGAATTAACTTCTTCATTCTTGGCTTCAGGAACTATTGAAGCTTTTTGGAATAACTCTGCAATCCAAAGGTTCGATATAGATGATGGTGGCAATAAAGTTCATGAGAACTCCAAGCTAGATGTCCTATCAGAAGCAGAGCTTGATTTTTATAATGCTGAAGATCAATATTTTCAGCGTGTAAATCTTACGAATGATCCAAATCCACCTGAAGGATCTTATGGTAATTATTCCAAATATAAATTTAAAGGTCGATTCAGAATTGATAGAGATATGAGAAAATTTCCATTCGATTCAGCTTACTTGAGAATACGTCTTAGTCATAATTTAACAGCACCAGATATTTATCTTTACATTGATAAGGATAGCATTATGAGAGATCCACAATATCGGATAAATTCTTACAACTATATTGAAGAAGAATGTTATGAGGATGAGAAAGATGAAAATGGAAAGCTTAAAGATAATCCAAAACTTTTCAGTTGTGCTTATGACGAAATAGAGCCTTTATTTACATGGGGAGATTCATTCAAAGAGGGTATGGAATTAAGCGACGAGTTCATGAAAGCTTATGAAAAGCTTGATTTTGGTCCGTCAATTGTAATAAGAGGAAAAATTTCTCGCTCTATTTCCTCAAGTTTTTTTAGATATATTTCTCCACTTTTATTTGGAGTTCTGATATTGACTGTGAATAATTATTTAAGTCCTAAATATAATGAGCTACGTATTGCTACTCCTCCCACAATACTCCTAACTTTTATTTTCATGCAGAGTGGCTTCCAAGCAGAGATCCCTCAGATTTCATATATAACTTATATGGACAAAATATATTTATTATGTTATTTTTTGGCAGTTATTAGTATGTTAAATGCTGTTTTGATAGGAACCAATCGAAATAAAATATCTCTATTAATTCAAAAAACATTTGGCATCCCCACAAGTAATTTTTTGAAAAGTATATTCATCATCTCTGCAATTGCAGGACCTTTTATACTCTTCATTATTCCATGAATGTATTTTTGATAATTTTTACCTCAGATTTTCAAGCCCTGCTTCGTATAGGTAACAAAAAGAAATACCCCCTTGGCCTTATGGACTCTGCTTTAATAGATAAAAACCTGATTAATTTTACTATCTAGATATTTGCGAGAAATAATAGATACAATTTTTATTTTACAATAAAATTACTTAGATTATTTATTGATTTATACGTACATATATGCGATAATTAATATCATTGGAATGTTAATTCTTATCAGCTTAGATATCTATGAAGACTATACCTCTTGCAAAAAGACGTTGGAACTCTGCTGTTTCTTATAAAACGTTTAATCGCATTGAAGACTTCACCTTCAAGCACAAGATTCAACTACAAGAACTTGCTGAGAATCTATTTAGTCAACTGCCTGATGAACTTCTAGAACGCTATGCATTGAAAGAAAAAGCTGTCCATTAATAAAACAAAAACCCTGACTATTTAGCCAAGGTTTGTTGTTACTATTTTTATAATTCTATGACTACTAATCTCTTATTGCAAGAGAGTCATTTTCGTGTATCTAGCACAGGTTCTCTTGTCCTAAATATTGATGATCAACGTGTCTTAGATCTAGGCTATGCCAAGATCTCAAACATTAGAAGTACAGATCTCATATACGTTCTTGAAGCACTTCAAGCATCTGAAACCTTTCGATGGGACAAAGCTAAAAGGAGAGTTCTTTGGGGAGATCATTTTCTAACAGAGGCTGATATGGAAGTACTTCATTTGCGACTTTCTAAAGAACACGGAATTAACTTTCCTCCTAAGCAAACACGATTAGCCATTGAGGCAATGGCCCTGAAGAACAGCTTTGATTCCTTTCAAGAGAAGCTTCTGGAAACAGAACGCTTAGTTGAACCGATCCCTATCAATAACCTCAGTACTCGTTACTTCAAAACTAAAAAGCCTATCTATGACAAGTACCTTGAACTTTGGCTTGTTAATTGGGTCAAACGTCAATTAGAGCCTGGTTGCTACAACCGCACAATGCTTGTGGTTCAAGGTCCTCAAAACATCGGCAAGGATCAGTTCGTCAAGATCCTGGCGGGAGACAACAACAGCACTTCAGTTGGTTGCACTGCCAACTTCAAAGACAAAGATCTGTTGACGACCTTCAACAGCAAGAGTGTTCTCCTTTTTGAAGAGCTAGAGCAAACCACTGGAAGGGTGGTCGAAGGGGCTCTGAAATCTTTCCTCTCAGAGACCAGTGATAGTTACGTGATGAAGTACAAGAGTCACGCAGAGGACTATCCCCGCCGTTGTAGCTATTGGGGGTCTTGTAATAAGCAGGAATTCCTTACTGATCTAACTGGCAATACAAGGTTCCACGTCATACCAGTTGAAGTCGACTCAAAGAGAGGTCAGGCAATAGACCTAGAACAACTCAAGAAAGAAAGGGAAGCAATCATTGCAGGAGCAATAAGGCTTTACAGGAGACACAAAGAAAGTTCTTATTCACTGGAGCTCACTCAAGATGAACGCAATCAATCGGAAGATCTAAACGCTAATTATTTAGAGGTCTCTCAGTACGAAGAGCCTTTAGCAGAACTGCTAGAAGGTCGTACCGCTGTTTGTATGGACGAGATACGTGAATGCATTGATCTCACTCTTGGCTATATCGATAAACGAATGGAGAAGGAAATCAAGAAAGCCATGAGAGCAGTGGGTTTCAAAGCTATTCCTTCTCCTAGGACGATCCGATGGCATGGAGGGCAAAAATCTGTAAGGCCTTGGATAAGGGCTGATAGCAAGAATATTGACTACTTTGAAATCGGGAACTTTTATCAAGCAAAACAAAGAGTTGAATCTAATTTTGACTAAAGAGTTAAAAGAATATTCCTACTAAGCAAGAATTAAGTTGAGATAGCTAATCTATATCTACTAGATAATATTTGAATGCATTGCACTGAATGTGGGGCAAAACTCAATTCAGGGGCAAGGTTTTGCGGAAAATGCGGTGCTTCTATTACGGTTAGGAATAATGAACAATATTATCCTGGATTAGCTCGAAGCAGAGGAATAAATACCAAAGAAGCAGTTACTAAAGGCTATGACCCTAGATTAGAGCGTAAACGACGTGATCAACAATCACAACCACCTCAAAAACGTCTTTCTGAGAGTGATATTAAGGTCAATCAGGCCAGTGAGAAGTCCTCACAACTTCCAGTTTCTTTTCTCTGGATTGGATCGACAATACTTACTGGAATAATTATTCAGAGTTTATCTTCATCATTTAACTTCGTAATTTTTAGCTGGGGTATGTTCTTTATTTTTCCAGTCGGAGCCATGGCGACTGCTTTTATTAACGTTTGCATATTCAATTTATTTCGTAAGATTTTCCGTATAAAGCCTCAGGGAAATGTATTTTTGAATGCCTCTTTAGGCACTATAATAATTATCCTTATGCTTGCCAATACTGATCCAGCTCAAACTGTAATTAGTGTGCGCTACAGATCATCAGTTTCTAGCGGAATAGGTCTCCCTCCATTTATCGGCTGGGCTTTAAGGATTAGAGATATAATTGGTTTTTGGATAATTACTATGTCTTGTTATCATGATCCAGGAAAACTCTTTGAAGACTAGTTTTATTTGGATATTTTTTCCTAATGATGCATTTCAGCTTAACCAATTAATTCTTCATTATGCAGATGTTTTGTACTAATTGCGGAGTTAAATTAGAATCAGGAAATACCTTCTGCACACAATGTGGTGCAAAAATTGAAGAGCAAATTGGTAATGATGTAATAACAACAGAAGATGAAACGAATGAAGTTATTGAAGAAGTAGAACCAATATCAAATGAAGACCAAGAACCTATTATCACTTTTGAGTCTGATGAGAATTATTTAGACGAAGATAATATAGTTCAAGAAGAAAATCATTTCCTTCCAAGTATAATTAGGAATCAAGATGAATTAAAAGACAAATTTAGCTATCAGAAGAAAGATTTAATAGAAGCACTTAAAGAAAGGAAGAAAGATGCTCAAGCTCTATTTAAAAAAGCTTCTACAAAGACAAAGGAGTCAATAGCTAAAATTCTAGAAAATGAAATTGATATAATGGAGGTAAAGCTAGAAAAATTAGAATCAATATTTCAAAAAGATTTGCTTCCAGAAGATGAATATAAGCAGATGAGAGTTAAAGCAATTAAAGAATCATTAGAGAATAAGACAAAAGCCTCTATGATCCTTGAGAATCAAATGGATGTAATCGAAGCTAAGCTGGGAAAATTAAAACATATGTTTGAAAGAAATTTAATCTCAAAGGATGAATATAATTCAATCAGAAAGAAAATTATCAAGATTTAGCCGATGTTTTGTACTGAATGCGGAGTAGAAGTCAAAGCGTCTGCAAAATTTTGTGGAAAATGTGGTACCTCTCTTGCAGAGCCTGTAGAGACTGAAGAAAACATTTCAGAGCAAGAGAGTCAATCTGAGCCAGATCCCCCGTCTCTAGAGAGGAGTGTTACAGACAGCTCAATTGAGGAAGGAAGAGAGAGAGATGAAAAGCCTCCTTCCACCCCCTATGCAAAAAACGTTCAATCTCCACCTCCTTCATCGCCAACTAAGAAAGAGATTTTCTGTGGAGCTGTTAAAGCTGCATTAATAAGAGGTGATATTACAACTCCTGAAATTATAGATAGGCGAAACTCTGGCGAAAATAATAATAATATTCTTCTTTGCAATATAGAAGGTAAAGTTATTTCAAGGGTACCTATAAGTAGGGTTTTACAAATAATTAAAGAGTACAACAATATTAGCAATCAATGGGATGAAGCCATCATTAAATCATGGGAAAAAGATTCAAATAAAAGAGTATATGATCCAGGTTTAGAACGTAGTAGAAGAAACAATAGTAATAAATCAAACTCTAGATCTCACTCTAGAGATAGTGGCTTAATTAAAGCCTTTGAGCGAAGGCAGAGAGATACAAGTTGGGGATATGCTTTTGCACATCCAATCCCTTTTGTAGGTCTCTATTACTCAATCTCGCGTCGGACAATTACTCCTTTTCTTAACGTCTTATTAGGTTCACTTATACTCGGTTTTTCAATTGGAATTATCGCTGCTATTGCAGATCCAGAGATGGATGAGGATGCTTTAGGTGGCTTGGCAAATATAGCAGGGTTTATTGCGGCTCCATTTCTAGCCAAAAAAGGTATTGATGATGCACGAAGATATGCAAAAAATAGATTGGATAAGATGACTTAATCCACATAGAAAGATTAATTAAATAGAGGTTAAAATTAGGCGCAGCCTTCTACAGGAGACTACAAAAACAGTATTTAATTCAAATAACTACATCTCGACTACTCGACTTTCGATGCACCAGAAGGTGACTACAAGAACTACAACTTTTTAGATAAAACTCTTTTATAAATCAGATATAGATTTGCTTTTGAATCGTTTCTCTGTACTTCTATGTAGTCATTTTATTTATACACAAGCCCAAGGCCACAACCTATTTATTAATTAATAGAAAATCTATTGAAGCAACAATCTCATTTAACTTCTCTATTCGAAAACCTTTCCCATATGTATTACTAACCTCTTGGCTTCTATGACCTCGAATCGCATCCATAACTGTCTGATCTAATCCAGGAATCTTTCCAAAGTGATCACGTAAAATATCTGCGTGATAGTGCCTTGATGAGTATAGAACTGCAGTTAAATCTTCAATATGCAATTCTCCCCTAAGAACTGTTTTGCTCCATCGTTCAGACCACTTGGAGCTTACTTTTCCATATTTATCCTCTCTAAGATCTTTGAAAATCCTCTCTTCTAGTTGAGCCTCTCTTACAAAATCCTCTAACCCAAGTTCAATTAAACAATTAGGGATAGGTACATCTCTAAGACTACTTTCTGTTTTAGGTGCAGCTTTATTGATGTCATTAATTTGCAAATACAACTTACCGTTTTGATCTTTCTTGAAGTCACCTCCCAATAAAGAAGCCGCCTCCTCATTCCTTACTCCAGTAGAAATCATGAGCAAAGGGATCCATTTATCTGCAGGGTTTTTCCCTTCTTCTAGGCAATTGAGCACTATTTGTTTTACTTCTTTTGAGGTAAATGGACGTCTATCAGTTGCTTTGCTTCTTTTAATAGTGAGATTTTGGTTATTAAAAGGGTTATCCCAGTTCTCAATTAAACCATCATTTCTAGCACTATTAGCTATCGACTGAAGATGGATAATCTTGTTATTAATTGTTCGTGGTTTCAGTCCTTGATTAGATTTTTGTCTAATCCATTCTTTGACATCTTTTCTACTAATGCTTCTCAAGCTTGAGAGGCCTGTATCTGCTAACCACTCTTTAGCGGTGCTCTTAAAAGTGTCCTGAGTTTTTAAGTTCTTCTGGTCATTTGACCAATACTCCCAGGCTTTGACCAAATCAAAGTCAGATACTTCTTCTATTGGGTAAGGATCTTCTGGATCTTTAAGACCTTGAGCCCTGGATTCAAGGGTTTTGATTGCTCTTCCAAAAGCTTTCTCAAACCGATAAGAAAGCTCAGAGATATCTATCTTTTCTTTATGCAATTTTGTCTCTTCTTCGGCGATAGCATCAAACCTTTCTTCTATGTAAGGTCGCACTCCATTCCCATTGTCACTACAAGGCAGTCCATATGCTTCTAGAACATCTCCAGCATTGAAATACCTCCCGTCATAAGAGTCTTCAAACTCCTGCAAAAGCCTTCTATAAAACTTCCCTGTTATTAAATTGAGTTGGTTAGGTGTTACCTCAGCTGATGAAATTTGGGTTGATAGTTTTACACCCTCTTTTGCGGCATTAATTATTGCTCTGAATTTGTCTTCTATTGGGGGCCCAGAAGTTTCGCTCTATTCAAATCTTTCGTTCCAAGAGATTTTTTTAGCTCTGTCTTTCCAATAACCGGCCTCAAAGATTTAGGAACAACAATCCTTACGCCATAAGTCCCTGCCCGTTGATACAAAGCCAATCGACGCAATCGATAATTTGCACTGATGATAGTCAAAAAAATGTACCTGGTTTTGTACCAAGCACGTCAAAAACTTTAGCTATAGCTTAGATCCCTTGCAGGAGAGCAGTTAAACGGAGAGGGTGGGATTCGAACCCACGGAGGCTTTGACACCTCTTTGGTTTTCAAGACCAACGCCTTAAACCACTCGACCACCTCTCCATATTTACCAATAGTATTGCTGCTATTGATGCGAGAAATCTGATTCTCGACTTTACCAACAATACCATTTTTGCTACATGATATTTTGCGATTGTCTTGATTTTACTGATTTCACCCTTCTCTGATGAAAAAAAATAATCTGCTTGTCTTTAATCGTTCCGCTCTAATCATAAGATTTTAAGCTAAATTTAATTCTGAATAAATTATCTTATCCAGAAATTCTCTAGTATCCTTCGTTGATTATCTATTGGTTCATAAATGAGAATTAGAACCCAACCCCGCTATGAAGGGAAAAACCTGATCGTCGCCTAGATCTGGGTAGTTGTTTTTTTCGGGGTTTTTAGAAGTAGATAGTTTTTTTTCTATTTCCGGATTTTGGTTATCGATGGAAGGTTCAATAATAATATTTAGTGGATTCTCGCTATTTTCCCCAACATTTTCAGCGTACAAGCTAGTCCAACCAATTAATAAGGAGGGAATTAGGCAGATAAGAGCCAATGTTCTTTTGAATATTCTGCTCAACATTGGAAGATAGGTTTTCAGGTTCAACCAATATAGGAAGAATTTGGCATTATTTTTAATATGTATATATGCTTATTAGCGCGATATCCCTTGCAATATATAATTTTATTTTGTTTGTAGGGGAATATTTAAACCTTTTTTCACTTTTAATACTCTATTTAATATATAAATTTGTTTGTTATTATATTACTAAATATCTTAAAAAAATTAGAGATAAATATGAGCTTTATAATCAACAAATAACTGTCTTGGATTAAATTGTTTATTGTTTTTAATATGATAATTATTTTCAATCTCTTATGTCAAATTTATATGGCGACATGTATATTTTCTTTTTTGGGATCGTCACTTTTCTCTAAACCATTTCAAATCGTAGTTTTTTCTCATTGTTCAGTCATATGACTGTAGAATTTCTGAAGACTTTTATTCCACATGGAAATGCTAATAATTTTTGCTGAAAGAATGCCTTTTGATCTTTCTAAGGTGGATTTTTCCTCAGGATTTCTGGT
The DNA here is from genome assembly GCF_059772305.1 of Prochlorococcus sp. MIT2309. NCBI lineage: Bacteria > Bacillati > Cyanobacteriota > Cyanophyceae > Synechococcales > Prochlorococcaceae > Prochlorococcus > Prochlorococcus sp. MIT2309. The sequence continues at coordinate 110,603 of NZ_CM186282.1, forward strand.
ATCAGGACCTGACCTTGCTGGCATATCTCTTCTTTTAGCTGTTTTTGCTGGAGTTTTAGCTCTTAGACTAGGAACAACACTCAGAGATAGCTAGGGGTAATCTGCATAGTAAATTTTAAATTTTAGGTAGTCTATTTGCACATCCGTTAATACAGAAGCAGAAAAAAATCTTTGTGGTTTAAAAAATAAAGAAAAAAAGTAAATAGCTGTTGGGAACTCACACTTAAGTTTTTTTCTTTTTAGGGTCTTCAAACCTGTGAGTACAAGGTCCAAATGGCTCAACGTTTATCCGTTGTATTGAATCAAATTCCTCCTTCAAGCAGAGATTTATTAGAATTTGCTTTTTTTTGCATTGTTGGCTTTACAGCCGGTTCACTAGGACTTATTTAAATCTCTGAGAAATTTATTGAATACATATTATTGTCCTTTGCTTTGTCAGATATTAGGTTGCCGGGCAAAGGTTAAAAAATGATTATCTTCATCCGCGATTGTATGAGACACTAATTTCCATCCTTCTTGCGCATATTCATCACATTTGCTTGAGATTTCATCTTCGAGTTTAGATTCATTGATTGTTTCGCAAAAGTATTCAGAACTATCCATTCGAACACCTGGAAGTGAGTAATTCAGGTCTAGCACTCAGCGGGCGTATTTCATATGAGTGGAAATATCTATATCTACAATGATGCTAATTTTTAACACCCCATCCTGGGCTAAATATCGTCTTTATCGTTGAGCTGCTCATATTTGGTGTAGTTCTCATCTGGACATCTTCAACAGCTTTTTTGTAATAACGATACTTTCTTTGATGCTCACAGAATAATTTTATGATTCTCCAGTGATCTAAAGGGAATCTTTTTCTTATTTCTAAGCTCCTTCTTTTTTCATCCATAGAGAGATTTTTACTTTTAAGATCGAATTTCTTTTCTAACCAACTCATTAAAAATTCAATATCACACTTGAGTTCGCCATCTTCAATCCATTCAGAGATGAATTCTTCATCTCCTTTTTCGAGTACAAAACACTTCTCAACTGAGGGGAGTTTTGTCTTATGAAGAAGTTTTGAAAAATCCTCAATGAGTTTCACTTCAAAAGTTTTTTCTTATTCTCAGTGATTTTTATTATAATCGTGACTAATTTTTTGAGTCACATAAAACCATAAGTGGCAAACTTTGGCGCAGTGGAGTAAGGCAAGGTCAAAGTAAAAAGTCAAATTTTATTTGTGCATCAGTAATGGATCATTTTTGTAATAGTGTTTTAACCATCACAAAATTATGTGAGGTGTTCAAAGTAGTTTGAGTTGTTTCCTCTTGTCTTTGGCAGAACGTTACAAAAACCAGTACTAGAAGAAAGACAAATACAAATGAACTTACTTCTATAAGATTCAGGCACCCTTTTTTTAAACTGGGGATTTCAGCTTTACATTCATTACAAATTTCATCTTCTACAAAGAAGTTCTTTTTGCACTTAGGACAAGCGTTTATACCCATCTAAACCGTTACCTCTAATCATTAAGATGACCTTCTTATGAGATCAATTGCCGTTACCAATACTAGCAATGCCTTTCAGTGTTTTACGAAATTTCCAGATTAGAGATTGAAAAAGCACCAATGAAAAATTTTATGGTAAATTTTTGACATAGTACGAACCAATTGAGAGCTATTTCTATGAGCGCCTCTAAGAGTGAACAATCAAGGTTTCTTGGTGACTTGCCTATGCAAGGAGATATCTCCGAAAAGGAAAGGATCCGTTACATTTCCCATCTAATGTTTTTTGGGGGATGTGGGTTGCTTTCTTTTGGAGTATGGGCGCTTTCAGGTTTTAATGCAGCTTCAGGCTCAGGGGGGCCATTTCCCCTTGGCTAAACTAAATTAGAAGTTTTTAGATATTCAGTAACTCATATCTGTTGAATTTATTAGTTAAGATTTTGTATTTTTGTTTCTTTATCTTTTAACAGGGTAAACAGCCATTTTGCTGCAAGGCTTCTTGATATGGATTTGTTTCTTAGAAGTTGGCAAATAAGCTTGTAAAGAGGCCCTTCAGAAGCTTCAGAATTGAATAGGATTTCAAAATCAAGAATTTCCTTTACCGATTTACAAGCCCTGAGTTGATCAATTAGGTGATCCCTATCAATTTCATTGAACATTTTTGGAGACTCATTTATGCTGGTCATAGAAACATAAACCTCAACCTACCTCTACAATTAGCCAAAAGAACTTCCCTTCGGCAATATTTTGTTAAAGCTATTTATGTCTATTGACAATTTAATGAATTTTATAATTTATCTTTTGGAATTAAACTATCCCTCAAGCTATTTTTTTTCAATTGGTTCAGAGAGAGGAAGTAAACATTTGTCTGAGTCGCACCCAGCAGGTCCAGCCTCTGTGAGCTCCCCCTGGTCATATCTAGTTAATGCATGAAAGAAATTATCACTAACCCTTCTGTTTAAAACTTCAGATTGGAGCCTTTCGTATTCAACTGCATTAATAGGTTCAAAAGGTAATCGAGGAAAGGTAGCGTTTGCATCAAATCTCGCTAATAAAGCAGCAGAAATATAACCTTGATAATTGACTATTGATTTGTGGATAGCCTCTGAGAGGGGGGCAATCTCATGCTCACGAAACTCAATTGTTGCTGAGGTGTTATGGTCAGTGTAATGAGACTGTACTTGCATATAAAAATCGAATTGAGCTAGTGCAGAGAAATTATTTATGTCAATTTGATCAGCCCCTGGGATATTAGCCCAACTAACTTCAGTAGGAATTTCCACTAGCCATTCAGTGCATCTTGGATCAAAGGGATTCTCGAGAAGACAACCATTTTCATCTTTATCAGATTGTGATGGTACAACCGTGTAACCATAATCCATGCACGCCATAGCGACTGGATCATCCTTTCTAAAAGTAATCCGTCTTATGAAACGCTGCGCTTTTGGGGGATGCCAACCAGGAGAAGCACCTGTTAAGAGGCTCTTTGTACCTGCAGGCTGAACGGTAGTGCAACGACTAGGTCTTCGTAAATCATGTTTATCGCAATATTCCCAAACTGTTTGATTAACAATTACCCTCCAGCTGTTGAGGTATTCTGCTTCTTTTTTCTTAAATTCTTTACCTTCATCAGTGTTTGGTCTTCCATTTTCCCACCATTTTAACCAGCTCGTACCAAACGCATGTACAAAAAAGTCAAATAGCCCTGTAAAACTAACTCCAACAATTGGGTCCCATTCCCGACTTTGTCGATAGCGATCAACTTCAAATCTATGATTAAGTAGACATGCTACAGATAATGCAGCAGCTTTAAATGCTAGTTCCTGTTCGACCTTGTTCGAGGGGTCAATTTGATTAAGGTGAACCTCAGCAAGATTGCAATGGAAATCGGCCCCAAGAATTTCACCACATGGGTTTAATCCATATCTGCCAAGTCGATGATTGAGTTCATCGGGATTTATTGGTCCAAAACGATTACTTAACCAAACTCCTGCTTCTTTCTTTCCTTGATTGCAGTAAATATCTAGAAATTCTTTTTTCAGATCGAATGTTGTTAGGAGGTCTGCATTTGATCTTGCTATTGCTTCTGGAGCGAATTGAATAGCACCTTCTCCAGATTGAAATTGTTTCTTAACAGCTGTTTGTATTATCTCTAAAGTTGGTTTCTTATGGTAAACAAGAGTATGATTAGCCATTCTTAAGGCGTCTTTTTCAGGATCAATTCGCCAATTACCACTGGAGTCTTGTTGCCATAAATTTTCTTTAGCTCCTACTGCATTATTGTCTTCAGAGGAAAATTGACGCATCCCTGCACTCCTTCTAATATTCCCTGCGACTATGGTTACAGCGGCTTCATCAATTAATAAGCAACATTCTATAGACGTCAATTTTCTTCCATTAGCCTTGTTAAGTAGCTTTGATACACGCCCATAGAGATCTTTGAGTTTTACTGGATTAGCCATGCCACCGAACCCTTTAAGAGATTCTCCGGCAGGTCTAACATCTTTAAGATCAATAAAAACGTCTATGCTTGAATTGGTAAAACTGTTGTCACTGCAAAGCTCCAGTAATTTCTTATAGCTCTCTACCCAGCCTTGTCGACTATCTCCCACCTTAATAGTAACCTCATTTTTATCAAGATTTTTTGAAATAGTTGTAAGTTCACTTCTAAGATTTGAGGGAGTTAATCCAATTTCAGAGACCTCTTTAATGTGGATTTTATTCTTGATTGAAGGTAGTTGATTAATAAGATGTTCTTCAATTATCGCTCCAGTTCCACAGCCCATCATGGCAAGATCCATCATTAAAGCAAATGCTTCCCAGTCAATCAAATTTGTAGAAGTGCAGTTATAAGCGCCAGAGAAATTTTCTTGCTTGCTTATCCATTCAGTTCCCCCAATCCAAAGCCATCTTCCTGAGGGAAGAGCCTTCTTCTCTTCTTGCATTTTTGCCATTAATTTGAGCTCTTCATCACTAAGACCACCTAGCAATGACAATCCTTCTAAGTTTCTTTTGCTGACCTCACTCCAACTTTCCCTGCCTGATGTTGTTTTTCTGCTGTAAGTTCTATAAAAAACAGGATTTGCCGCAGGGGCTGTTAATGGAAAATCAACGTTAGAAGTTGCCCTTGTTGAGGAATTTGCTTTTGCTTCAGATCGATTTGCTGAGATGGTCAAAATGTTTCAGCCAAATTAGGTTATTGCACACTAACGCCATAAGTAGGGGGTGCAAGTAATTTTTACACCATCTAGAGTGTTGAGATGGGAATATGATGCATAAATAAAAAAAAAGATCTTGTGAAACGCGTAACTGAACCAGAGCTTATGAATGAGTACGAGCAAGTCAAAGCTTATTCAGAGGCTGACTTCTCACAGAGTGATCAGAGTCTCATATCGAATATCCGAATATGTTTGGATGACTTAGGAATCAATTTAAAAAAAGAATCTTTAATTTTGGATATTGGCTGTGGCCCTGGAAATATTTCAGAGCTTTTAGCTGAATCCTGGCCCTCAAGTGTTGTTTTAGGGATTGATGGGGCTGAGGAAATGCTCTTGGTAGCAAATGATCGATTGGAAAAGAAAAAAAATAAAGGTAAATGTTGCAATCTTTCGTATGTTCAGAAAAATTTTCATGAATTAATTAAAGAAAAAAGCAACCTTGTCTCATCTGCAGATTTCCTCGTAAGCAATAGTGTTTTGCATCATCTTGAGAATCCTAATGATTTTTGGATTTTGTTAAAAAAGCTTGGGAAAAATGGTTCTTTAACATTCAACCGAGATCTCAGAAGACCTGCTTCTAGAGAAAAAGCGGAAATGATAAGAGAAAAATACCAATCAAGTTCTCCCGAACCACTTGCAAGGGACTTTCTTGCATCTCTTCATGCTGCTTTTACGGTAGCGGAAATAAAGAAACAGCTTAATGATGTTCATCTAGAAGACTTCGATGTTTATGAATACGATGATCGTTATCTTGAGGTAGTTGGTATCCTTCAATAGATTTAAAACATAATTAAGGCAATCAAATTAAAATGGTCAATGAAAAGAAAACTAGGAATGATTTTGAAGGAAAAAAGGAACCTGTTCTTGGACAAATTCTCTCAGATGCTGTTAGTAATCGAAGGAATTTTGCAATAATTTCCCATCCAGATGCTGGAAAAACTACTCTTACTGAAAAATTACTTTTATATGGTGGAGCGATTCAGCAAGCAGGAGCAGTCAAAGCTCGAGGAGAACAAAGAAAGGTTACTTCAGATTGGATGGAACTTGAAAAGCAACGAGGCATTTCCATAACTTCAACTGTATTGCAATTTGAGTATTCAAAAAAAACAATTAATTTACTCGATACTCCAGGGCATCAAGATTTTTCAGAGGATACTTATAGAACTCTCGCTGCTGCTGATAACGCAGTTATGCTCGAAGATGCAGCTAAAGGCCTAGAACCCCAAACAAGGAAACTTTTTGAAGTTTGCAGAATGAGATCTATACCAATTTTCACCTTTATCAACAAAATGGATAGGCCTGGGCAAGAGCCATTAGCTCTTCTTGATGAAATAGAGGCTGAACTGGATTTATCCACTTGGGCGGTTAATTGGCCAATTGGAAGTGGGGATAATTTTCGAGGTGTAATAGATAGACAAAATCAAAAAGTTATTTTGTTCAGCAGAGCAGAGAGGGGAAAGCAATCAATAGAAAATGAAATTGATATAAATGATCCGAAATTAAGAGAGATTGTCGAGGATGATTTATTGGATAAGGCTCTTGAGGAGATTGAGCTTTTAGATGAGGCTGGATCCAAATTAGATTTGGAGCTGATAAGAGCAGGTGAAATTACCCCCGTATTTTTTGGGTCTGCGATGACAAATTTTGGTGTTCGACCTTTCTTGGATAATTTTTTAGATATGGCTCAAATTCCAGTTGCCAGAAAAAGTAGTACTGGCCCTGTTGACCCTAAAAATGAGAATTTCAGTGGCTTTGTATTCAAATTACAGGCGAATATGGATCCTCGTCACAGAGATCGAGTGGCTTTTGTGAGAGTTTGTAGTGGACGATTTGAGAAGGATATGACTGTGCAACATGCGAGAACTGGCAAAGCAATACGATTATCACGGCCTCAAAAGATATTTGGACAAGATCGATCAGTTGTGAATGATGCTTATCCCGGAGATGTAATCGGGTTGAACAATCCAGGGATGTTTTCTATTGGGGATACTCTATACGTCGGAAAAAAACTGGAATATGAGGGTATTCCCTGTTTTAGTCCGGAGATCTTTAGCTGGTTGCGGAACCCCAATCCATCTGCCTTTAAAAATTTTAAAAAAGGAGTAAATCAACTTAGAGAGGAAGGGGCAGTGCAAATTCTCTATGACAAAGATGAAAGTAAGAGGGATCCAATATTAGCTGCAGTTGGCCAACTCCAACTTGAGGTTGTTCAGCATAGACTAGAAAACGAATATGGAGTTGAGACCAGATTGGATCCCCTTGAGCATAAAGTCGCAAGATGGGTTACGGGGGGATGGAATGAATTAGAAAGCCTTGGCAGAATTTTTAATTGCAAAATAGTTCAAGACGCTTGGAGAAGACCTGTTTTGCTTTTTAAAAATCAGTGGAATTTAAATCAACTAATAGAAGATCAGCCTGAGCTCAGATTGAGTTCTGTTGCGCCGGTAGTTAGTGGGGTCGATCCGCTTAACCTGTAAATCAGTTCGTTCTATAATGATTAACAATACAATCAGACGAACTCCAAATATCCATGCTGGATGAACAAGGCTCTAAATTTAATGGTGGTTCGCAAGATGACCCTTATGAATTGTTAGGTCTCCAAGCGGGCGCTAGTTTTGATGAAATACAAGCTGCTAAGGAGCAGAAAGTTTCTGAAGCAGGAAATGACGCTATCAAAAAAGCCAAAATTGAAGCAGCCTATGACTCATTGTTAATGGTCAGCCTGAAGGAAAGACAGCTTGGGAAAGTAAGCAACGCTGCAGCGAATGCCTCAGAACGTGAAAAAGTATCCTCTAAGGAAATTGGTGGAATCGGCAGCACACTATTAACAAGATTGAAAGGAGTAAATTTTGGCAATTCTGACTCAAGCAATGGAAATCTTTTACCTACTTTGAGTATGCCTTCGGGGCAGGGTCTTACTTTGCGTCTTGCAATAGGTGCTTTGTTTTTTGTACTAGTGTTGATTTCTCCAGATCAAAGCTTAGAACTTATTCTCTCTTTTTCAACAATAGCCTTATTTGTAAGTCAAATAAAAAGAGGGCGAAGGCCACTATCATCTCTTGGTTGGAGTGTTGTTTTACTATCAATAGGATTAATTATTGGTGGACTTTTAGCTCAAGAAACAGGGTTATCACCTGAAAATTTATCTTTGATTTCAAGTCAAAAGCTTGAGTCAATTCCTGCTGTAATACTTCTATGGCTTGGAGCAATATTTTTAGATTAATATTCAATTATTTGCTTCAATTCTTCCTCATTTATAATGTAAACCTTTTTACAGAACTCGCAGGTCATTTCAGCCCTTTTATCCTTTAATAAAATCTCCTGAAGCTCATCTTTGCCAAGTAATTTTAAAGCATTAATACTTCTAGTTCTTGAACATCTACATTTGAATTGAATTATATCAATGTTATCTGATGTTTCACTATTTTTATTATCTAGATCAGGAAATATTTCCTTTAAAAGGGAGAATAAGTTTCCTTTTGAAGCTTCAAGTCTCTCGCTGAATGAAGAAATTGATTTGCATCTATCCTCAAGTAATTTGATAAGAGAGTAATCTCTTTCGGCTTTTGGCAATATCTGGGCAAGTAAACCACCTGAACAAATAATTTCATCATTTTTTATTTTCTCTCCAACAAAAACTGCTGATGGTGTTTGCTCAGAGTGAAGTAAATAAGATGCAATATCCTCACCTATTCCCCCATTGACTAATTCAACAGTACTGCTAAAAGGATCTCCAAAACCTTGGTCTCTTACGATATGGAGATAACCTTTCCCAGTTGCACCAGCAAAATTAAAAGAGTATTTCCCTTCCTTATTTCTTATTAATTCCAATTCCAGTTCTGGGCTTCCAACGTAACCTCGTACAGTTCCATCCCTACCAGCGTCAATTAGTAAACCATTCAGGGGACCATCAGATTTTATTTTTAGGGTTACTCTACCTTGAGAAACTTTCATAGAACTTGCTAATAAAAGAGCAGCACTCATTCCTCTTCCCATAAGTGCAGTGGTTAAAAAAGAGAGACCGTGCAGTTTTTGGGCGATTTTAGTCGCATTAGTAGTTGATACGGCAACTAGCCGAATACTTGCATTTGCAGCAGTAGCTCTAATAAGTTGGTCATGCATATTTTTTAACTTTTAATTTAATTTGACCAATTTACCTTTTTCAAGTTCATAACACGAGGCTTCAAAGTCGTCAAATAGGTGTGGTTCGTGGGTTACAACAATCATTACCTGCTCATTTGCTAAATCTTTAAGTAAATTTATTATTTCTTCCTTTACAGACCAATCAAGTCCAGCAGTTGGTTCATCTAAAAGTAATATCTTAGGCCGTTTGATTAATTGAATAGCAATAGCAAGGCGTCTTTGTTGGCCTCCGCTTAAGTTCTCAGGAGATTGTCGTGGATTAAGCTTTTCTAGACCAACTTTTTTCAGAATTTTTGATTGTTTTTCTTGGGAAAATTTTATATGTCCAATTCGTAATTCTTGAATTATGTTCAATCCTAAGAAATGTCGTTCCGGGAATTGAAAGACAACTCCGCTCAACCATTTGCGTTGACGATTATTAAGATCATTGCCCTCCCATTTTATTGAACCTTTCCTGGGACCTGAAAGACCGCTGATCACTTCAATAAGGCTGGTTTTCCCACTCCCGCTACTTCCCTTGATAATTGTTGGTTTCCCAATCCGAGCAGTTAAGTTGACACTATCAAGAATTATTTTCTCCGCTGTTGATGGATGATATGAAATATTGTTCAATTCGAGCATTTGAAATTTCTCTAAATACAGAATGGATTGACAGATTTTGACCTTATAAAATCTGACATTAGTTTAGAAATATATCAATATAAGATTGTTTCACTTTAACGCCTCTCGCGTTCAACTATGGAAGTTCGTTTTAGAGAAATTGATCCATTTAATTGCTGGATTTGGCTTCATTTTGTGGAGACTCCCGGCAAAGCGGAAATGAGTTATGTTGATGGCATTTTTGATAGCTGGTATGTCATTGGTCGATTAGGAGGTTTTAATTCTGAGAATTTGCAGGCTCATGACGTGGGGACAGATCTGAGTTGGATGACATATGACAATGAACATTCCAACTCATCAATGGCTGCATTAATGCACAACATGGGAGAGCTTGAATACAAGGATGACTGGGCAAGGTGTTGGGTTGATCTTGGAACTTGCGATCCCATATCGCTTGACATCTTGATCAATTCATTTAAACAAATTGACAATGACATAGTTGAATTGAATCAAATTTTAATTGGAGGAGAAAATGAGGAATGGCCAGTTGATGAGCATCCTGATTCAGTATTCCCCTCCCCAGAAAAATCATAAAGGTGAAGGAATTAAGACGCTTGTTTATCTCGGGCACTCGCCTCAATACCTTGAACAGTTCCTCTTATGAACTATTACTAGATAAAAAAGAGGTCCATTATTTAAAAAAAGTGCTTCGTCTAAAACAGGGAGATTTTATAAGCATTGTTGACGGAGAGGGGCATCTTTGGGATGCGCAAATACTTGATAATTATTCATTAGAGCTGGAGTCATACTTAACTCCCAAAACTTCTGAATCAAAAAATCACTTGCAAACATGGCTTGCGGTTGTCCCACCAAAAAATGGATTTGAGGAGATCTTGCGAATGAGTTGTGAAATTGGAATAGATGTAATTCAACCTTTGAACTCAAAATATATTGCCTATAAGGGCAATATCGACTCTAAATTTCAGAGATGGGAGGCGATTTTAAGAGAATCTCATGAGCAATCAGAAAGGTTGTGGCTTCCTGAATTAAGAAATACATTAATGATAGAAGAATATTTAACCCAACTATCAAATGCCTCAAACTTTTCTATGGCTGTGACTAGAGAGAAAGGTTTGAAAAATATGAAAACCTGGTTGAATAATGTCAATGATAAATCTAAAAATGTTTGTGTTTTGATTGGACCTGAGGGAGGATGGGATCAAAAAGAAATTCACTTAGCGATTAATGCTGGAGTAACATTTGTGAATTTAGGGGAGAATATTCTCAGGACATCAACCGCGGCAATAATAGCCTCTTATAACCTTGTTTCATGGAGGAATACTCTTGGTAAATCTTCATGAGTAGAGGGCTTTAATTTAGAGCTAGATGTATATTTCTTATTAATACAAATATCCAAAATGAACTCGATCAATATAAGTGGAGTTGATTGGTTTATAGCTCTATTATTTAATTTCTTTTTGATACTTTTTGCCCAAAAAGCCCCTGTATTGACAAATAAAGGATGGCTTCATGCAGGAGCACTTGGAACAATCCTTTTGGGTGGAGTGGGATGGAATGCTTGGTTAGCTGTAGTTAGTTATTTGGTATTAGGTTATGCAGTTACAAAAATTGGATATAAATTTAAAAATTCGCTTGGAATTGCTGAGTCTAGAGGAGGTAAACGTGGTCCTGAAAATGTGTGGGGTTCTGCTGCAACAGGAACTTTTATGGTGTTGATGATAAGTCTTGGTTTTGAGCCGATTGAATTATTACTCTTGGGCTTCTCAGCAAGTTTTGTTGCCAAATTAGGCGACACATTCGGGAGTGAAATTGGTAAGAGGTGGGGGAAAAAGACATATCTAATAACAAGTTTTCAATTAGTTCCAAATGGAACAGAGGGAGCGATCAGCATAGAGGGGACCCTGGCAAGTCTTTTCGGATGCCTCTTAATGGCATCAATTATGGCTTCATTATCTTTATTGCAAAATTTCTCGTTTTTTCTTATTGCGATTTTGTCTGGATTTATCGCAACGATTGGAGAAAGTTTTTTAGGGGCAACAATTCAAAATAGAATTACCTGGCTTAATAACGAATTGATAAATGCCGTTCAAACTTCTTTTGCTTGCCTTTTATCTATTCTCATAGCGTTTTTGATCTCTTAAGAAAATTATCCATTTTAGATACTCGCCCAGCTTATTAAAGTTTTCCATCGTGTAACTCTCTCGTAAATCCATTTATGGCCATTACTATTCAAATGAATTCCATCAGAAGAGATACAAGACATCCAATTATCCTGACTAACTAAAGGTTTATAAGTAGGTAAAAATGGAATATTCAAGTCTAGGCAGGCCTGTTCAATTTGATTTTCATAGTCAGAGCAGGCCTTGTTTGAGTACCAAAGGCAGTCTGAAAAAGGCATTGCGCTCTCATTTACGGGAGTTAAGCCTAAAACTAAAACGTATGTTTTCCCTTTCATTTCAGCAAGTAGCCTTTTGAGTCCAAACCTGAAAGCATCAGGTGTTAGTTGAGGACGACCATCTTCCCTACCAATCCGCGCCGTATCATTAAGACCTATCGCTAAAAGTAAGCCATCGGGTAGTTTTCGTCGTAATTCTCCTCGGCAAGTCCATTCATCTTTCCATCGCTGCGCAACTTTTTCCAAGCCATCCCCCCTAATACCTAATGGATAAACAACAGGAGCCTGAGGCGTAGCCATCCAGGTCTTTCTAAGCCGTTCCGACCACCCCCCGCCATCCAAGTCTCCCCATCCGTATACACTACTATCGCCAAGGATTATTAATTGTTTTGGTTTTTCAATCATTTCTATCCTAATGAAGTGAAGAATAACAAAGCGAAAAATCACTTGTTGATTTATTCAGATATTCCCTTATTTGATCACTAATATACTCTACGGTTAATGTTAGGCCTGCATAAACTACAGTGATAAGAATTACCTGGCTCCAAGCGAAAGAACTCAACGACTCCTGTAGTTGCCATCCTAGACCCACGCCTCCAACAATGCCTACAATTGCCGTTTCACGTAAAATAATTTCAGCTCTATAGGCTGCAAAAGATAAATAACTTTTACTATACGGGGTTAGTTTCCCGTAAAGGAAAGAGACTTGACTCGATGCTCCCACGGATTTAATACTTATGTGTGTTGAATTGTCTCGATATTTAATATTTTCCTTGAGAATTCTTCCCATAACTCCAATGTTACTAAGGCCTAATGTAAGTGCTGCCAGTGAAATGGAAGGGGTACTAAAAAAAAGTAATAGTAATGCCATCAGGGGAGGAGGAATTAGTCTAAGAAAAATCCATAGCACTGCTTGGAGATTCATAATAAGTTTTTCTGGAGACAGCAATAATCCAAGCGGTGGTATTCCAATTGCAATACCAGCTGAAAGAATAGTTAAAAGTAATGTTGACTTAATCAAATCGAAAAGTGGTAAAAGACTTATTTCATCAACAATCTGATCAAAAGATGCAAAGCTTATGGGATAAAACTTTAATTCTTTTATATCTTTTAAATTAACCACATCGAGAAAAGAAAAGGCTAGTAATATTAATATAAAAAATAAAGCAAAGTTTCTGTGTCTAAATCTTTGTAGTTTTGACCATGAAATATTTTTTTCTCTTAATAGGTTTAATGATCTCTCTAGAGTAAACATAACAATAAATAATAACCATAGTGAAGTCCACATTTCATTAAATTTAAGTGATTGAAGTGTTAATTGAAGTTCAGTTCCTATTCCTCCCAGGCCGAAGACTCCTAAAAGAGTTGCGCTTCTTAACGCACATTCAAGTCTGTATCCAAAGTATGTAATTAGGATAGGTGTTATAGGTGGAAATAATGCTGTGAAAAATGCGGTAAATCCATTAACACCTGATTGTTTGATTGCGAATAATGAATCATATTTTAATGTATCTAATTGATTTGAAATTACTTTGGCAACCATTGATGAGTATGGAATTATCATTGCCAAAATTGCTACAATTGGATTTAATCCAAGTATTTGTAATAAAATAAGGCCCCATATTAGTTCATGAATAGATCTGGGGAGAGCCAGTATATTTTTAAAGATCAGAGAGAGCCAATTATTCCCAAAACATACTTTTGAAAATATCTTTGAACTTAATATTCCAAGAATAAGCCCTAAAATAATACTTATTGACCAGCTTATTAATGCTGTGCTTATCGTTAACCTTAAACCCTTTAAGGCACTATTTAAAATTACTTGGTCGATTGAAGGTCTAAACGCTGCAGTAAAAAAACTAAAAAATATATCCATACCACCCCAATGTAGGTTTTGTATGATTTCTATACCTACTGGGATAATTGCTAAGGCAGGTAAAAGACTAATAACTGTAGATGTTACTCTTAATCTCACTAATCTGAATAGAGTCTTTGTAAGTCTTTTTGGGAAAAATCATTAGAAATGGTATCAATGATTTTTTCACCATTTTTCAGCCCAATAATTCTTGAGAAGTAACCAATAAACTCAGGTTGATGGAGGCTTATTAAGAAGGTATTAGATTCGGAATATTTTTTATTATGCGTTTTATTTCCTAAAATTAAATTTAGTATTTCAGTAGCTAATGGTGGATCAAGATTAGAAAGAGGTTCGTCAGCTAAAACTATGCTTGCGTTTTGTCTGATTAACCTAGCAATCGCGACTCTTTTTCTCTGTCCTTCAGAAATCTGACTTACTGGTGAAGATATAAGACCTTTCTGGAGACCTGCTTGACTCATGCAGGATAGACATCTATCGCTATCAATGTCACTAAATAGGTTTCTTAATGACCAGAGTAAACTATGTCTACCTAAAGCGCCTACGTTTATATTTTGTCTAACATTCAGCTCTTCAATAAGCCTTAAGTCTTGCCAGAGAGTTCCAATTGACCTTTTTTGTAATCTATTTAAGGTGCTTATCTTGAGACCATTTAGTTTTGCCTGTCCTATTGTTGGAGGAAGTGATCCATTAACAACAGATAGTAGAGTACTTTTACCTGAGCCACTTTTGCCTAATAGAGCTACTCTTTCACCTTTCTGGATGCTCAAATCAATATTTCGTAAACGATATGAGGACCCATTATTAATAGTTATGTTTTTTAATTCAATCATACCTTTATTTTATTTTTCCCAATTGCCGCCCTATTAATTCAATATTTTCATAGTTTTCTTTTTTAGTACTTATGAAATTTTCAGCTCCAAATAGCTTTAAAATTTTGCCTTGATTCGGAGAAGACTTGCTAAATCCCAATAATGTTTTTTTAAGCTTTAATGTTGTACCTTTCCCGAATCTTTCATCAAGATCAGGTTGTGCCAACCAGTGGTAATCATTGTATGAAGGGGTTCTCCAAATGACTTTTACTTTTTTATTATTTTCTCGGCCCTGTTTTAAATTTGATAACCACACTTGTTCATTTAGAGCTCCCACCTCATATGCTCCGCTTTGAACTAATGCAAGAGTTGCATCATGACTTCCACTAAAGCCAGATCTTCCACCTTTAAAGTCTTTTAGTTTTACCCCTGCTTTCTGTAAGAAATATTGAGGCATTAGTCTCCCTGAGGTTGAGCTTTCAGAGCCGAATGTAAATCTTTTTCCCTTTAACGTTTTTAAATCGGATATGTCAATAATTTTTTCTAAATTAGTTTTATGATTAGCAATAAATACGCTTTTAAAATTAGAATCTATGTCTCTTTGTGCAATTAAAACGGCCCCTTTTTTTTGTAGTCGAGCCTGAACACCTGTTAATCCTCCAAACCATACAACATCTAGATCACCTGTTCTAAATGCAGTTACAGCAGCCGAGTAATTAATCACAGGTTTATAAATCACTGGAATTTTCAACGAAATACTTAACTCTTTTGATAAGAGACTATATAAACGGTTGAGTTTTTCTGGATTCTGATCTGGGATACCACTAATTATAAGTGTTTCTTTCCCAAAAATAGTTTTGGTTAAGAGAAAGAACTGAGTAAAAATAATAAAAAATAAAAAGAAAGTTAATTGCCTAAAGCTGGGTTTAATAAATTTCATTTTTTATATTAAAAAGTTGACATCATTTGATTGAGCCTATCAAGACCATCTTGAATTGTTTTGCTAGAAACAGCACATGAAATTCTTATGCAATTATCATTCCCAAACGCAATTCCGGGAACCATAGATAAGCCAACTTCTTCAAGAGACCTCTTGCAAAATTCAACTGAGGTTAGAGTATCTTTTTCAATCTTTGGGAAAGCATAAAAAGCTCCTTGAGGGTTTACTAAATCAACTCCACTTATTTTGTTTAGCCCCTCCGAGAGAAGAGATCTTCTTTGGTTGTATTTCAAGACCATATCTTTTACACAATCATGAGATCCATTCACAGCAGCCAAGGCTCCTCTTTGGGCAAAGCTACAAACATTACTTGTACTTTGACTCTGCAGCGCTGTTGCTTTTTCTATAATTGACTCATCCCCTGCCAGGTAACCTACTCTCCATCCAGTCATTGCCCAACCTTTAGCAAATCCATTGACTGTAAAAATTCTCTCTTTCATATCTAAAGCAATAGAAGCGAAACTGAAATGATTTTTCCCTTCAGCGAGAAGATACTCATAGATTTCATCGCAAAGGACAAATATTTTTGGATGTTTCCGAAGAATTTCAGCTATGCTTTCTAATTCTTCTCTCTCTAATACGAGGCCAGAAGGATTGTTTGGAGTGTTTAATATCAATAATTTTGTCCTTTCAGTAATACTTTTCTCTAACTTATCGATGTCTATTTTAAATCTCTGAGAAAATTCAGATTCAATAATTTTGGGCACTGCTCCTGCTAATGATGCGATTTGTGGATAACTTAACCAGTAGGGAGAGGGAATGAGAACTTCATCGCCGGGATCAAGGATAATTTGAAAAAGGTTGTAAATCGCCTGTTTACCTCCATTAGTGATTAATACATTTTCTTGGTTGGTAGGTATTTTGTTTATCTCGGAGAGTTTTCGAGCAATAGCATTTCTTAGCTCAGGATCACCTGCAGCAGGACCATATCTTGTTAAGCCATCTGCAAGAGCTTTACGAGCTGCCTCCACAATGAATTGAGGCGTATCAAAATCAGGTTCACCCGCACTTAGACTGCAAATGTCTTTACCTTGCGCTTTTAAAGCCTTAGCCATGGCTGTGATTTCAAGAGTAAGAGATGGCTCCAGCGCCAATGCTCTTTTTGATAAAAATGAAGAGTTGTGATTTTTCAAGGCCCTTATCTTTAAGTTAGTCTTAAAAAACACATCCTGGCTGATGATGGCCATTAAACAACCTTTATTTATTTAATTTAGATTTTGAATGTCTCGTATTGAAAGCAGTTTGCTCATTGCAGCTAAAGATTCCAAATCTTTAGCTCATTTTTATTCTGGTTTAACTAACTCACAAATTAATAGGGGATTGAGTGAAAATCATTTTTATTTGACTACTGAGGGTGGTTGCAGGATTCAATTTTACGAACCATCATCAAAAAGAAAATGGCCTTCTAGAGGAAGGGTGATTTCAATTTGTTTTGAGCGTTATGTAGATTGTGATCCCTATTTGGCTCTCCAAGAGTGGATTAAAGAGCTCAAACTTAGTGGGGGATTTGTCGATGAGCAACCCAGAATGGAACATTTTGGAGCGGAAGCGTGGTTGAGAGACCCAGAGGGAAATCAATTTTTAATATTGATACTGCAAAAGAACAATTAACTTAAGTTAATTGAAAATGATGTAGTTTTATTTTATGACAATAAAAGCAGTTTGTTCATCATGTTCAGGACTTTCTCAACAAGTAAAGGTTGTTGTAGGTAGAGGAAATCCAAAAGCAAATATTTTAATTGTGGGAGAGGCTCCCGGCGCAGAAGAAAATAAATTTGGCTTACCTTTTGTTGGCAGGGCAGGCAAACTCCTGGATAAATTATTGATTAAATCGAACTTGGACCCTCACTTAGATACTTACATGTGCAATATTGTTAAGTGCAGGCCCCCGAAAAATAGAAAACCACTCAAGTCAGAAATAGCAAATAATATGCCCTGGCTCTATCAACAAATTGAACTAATCGAGCCTTTCATTATCGTTTTAACAGGGGCAACTGCTGTTGAAGCATTATTAGGAATTAAGAGCCCCATGAATAGTCTGCGTGGGACATGGCAGAATTGGGAAGGGAAATTAGTAATGCCAGTATTTCATCCTTCTTATCTTTTGAGAAATCCCTCATCAGAAAAGGGTAAACCTCTTTCTTTAACTACCTCTGATTTCTTAAAAGTGAAAAAAAAGCTTCTTCAGTTGCTTTCTTAGTCGATGCTTCTGTCAAACTCACAACAAAGGACTGACAATTTATGACAGCTACAGCTAGTCAAAATTTGGTTCAAGAATCTCTCACGAGACGCTATAGCACTCAAATTTTGCGAAGAGAGACACGCACCGTAATGGTTGGAGATATTGCAATGGGTAGCGAGCATCCGGTGCGGGTTCAGTCAATGATTAATGAAGATACCATGGATATAGATGGATCTACTGATGCAATACGTCGATTACATGAGATAGGTTGCGAAATTGTTCGTGTTACTGTCCCTACTCTTGCAAGTGCAAAGGCCGTAGGAGAAATAAAAAATAGATTGCATCAAACCTACATGCCCGTCCCTTTAGTTGCAGATGTTCATCACAACGGAATGAAGATTGCGCTTGAAGTCGCAAAGCATGTTGATAAAGTTAGAATAAATCCAGGCCTATTTGTGTTTGAAAGACCAGACCCTAATAGGACTGAGTTCAGTAAAGAAGAAATTAATGCCATAAAAGATAAAATAGTTCAAAAATTTGAGCCCATTGTTGATACTTTAAAAGCGCAAAATAAGGCTTTGAGAATAGGAGTAAACCATGGTTCTTTAGCAGAGAGGATGTTATTTGCTTATGGTGATACGCCCCTTGGAATGGTTGAATCTGCTATGGAATTTGTAAGGATTTGCGATTCCTTAGATTTCCACAATATTGTTATTTCAATGAAAGCCTCAAGGCCTCCTGTGATGCTGGCTGCGTATAGAATGATGGCAGACACAATGGATAAAGAAGGGTTTAACTATCCTCTTCATTTAGGGGTTACTGAAGCAGGTGATGGAGATTACGGCAGAATAAAAAGTACCGCTGGTATTGGGACTTTATTATCTGAGGGCATAGGAGATACTATTCGGGTTTCGTTAACAGAAGCTCCAGAGAAAGAAATACCTGTTTGTTATTCAATATTGCAAGCAGTTGGTTTAAGAAAAACAATGGTTGAATATATAAGTTGTCCTAGCTGTGGGAGGACTCTATTTAATCTTGAGGAAGTTGTTGCGAAAGTAAGAGAGGCAACAAGTCATCTCACTGGCCTAGATATCGCAGTGATGGGTTGTATCGTTAATGGTCCCGGCGAGATGGCTGATGCTGATTATGGTTATGTTGGCAAAGGTAAAGGAACTATTGCTTTGTATAGAAATAGGGACGAAATCAAGAGAGTCCCAGAAGATGAGGGTGTGCAAGCGTTAGTAGATTTAATTAAAGAGGATGGCAAATGGGTTGATCCGTAGATGAATAATTTTAATATTTTTTCAATAAGAAATATTTTAGATAAAAGGGCTAATTTAAAAAAAAATTTTTTTAAATTACTTCATTTATCTTCTTATCTTATTATCTTTTCATTACCATCAATAGCAATTGAAAGTAGTAATAGTTCAATTATCAGAAACAATCCTAAAGAGGTCATTGATGAGGTATGGCAAATTATATATAGAGAGTATTTAGATTCTTCGGGAGATTTCAATTCTGATGAATGGATTAAGCTGCGAAAAATGATCCTTTCCAATAAATATGCAGACACTGAGGATTCTTATCTAGCAATAAGGGAAATGCTTTCAAAATTGAATGATCCCTACACACGTTTCCTGACACCAAGTGAATTCAAGGAAATGAGAATTGATACTTCAGGTGAATTGATGGGGGTTGGAATTCAAATTACCTCTGACCCAATAACTAATAAAATCATTGTTGTATCACCAATTGATGGTTCGCCAGCATCAAAAGCAGGTGTTCTACCTAAGGATATAATTGTATCTATT
Source organism: Prochlorococcus sp. MIT2309 (assembly GCF_059772305.1). Lineage (NCBI taxonomy): Bacteria > Bacillati > Cyanobacteriota > Cyanophyceae > Synechococcales > Prochlorococcaceae > Prochlorococcus > Prochlorococcus sp. MIT2309. Next base: position 130,148 of record NZ_CM186282.1, read on the forward strand.
GATGGAAAAACAACAAATGGTATGAATATTAATGATGCAGTTAAAATGATAAGAGGCCCCAAAAATACTAAAGTAAAAATAGGCTTATTAAGAGAAAGTAAACTTTTAGAGTTAATTCTTATAAGAGAAAAAATTGAAATAAATACAGTAATTAGTATGGTAAATAAAACTGATTTAGGTATTAATATTGGTTACATAAGATTAAAACAATTCAACGCAAATGCTGCTAAAGAGATGGAAAATTCAATTAAGAATTTAGAAGACAAAAATGTTAGGGGATATGTTTTAGATCTAAGAGGCAATCCAGGCGGTTTGCTAGAAGCGAGCATTGAAATAGCGAGACAATGGATTGATAAAGGTAAAATAGTGAGTACACAAACTAAAGATGGTATAAATGATGTTCGAATGGCGAGGGGAAGAGCTCTTACTAATAAGCCAGTTGTTTTAATTGTTAATCAAGGTTCCGCAAGTGCAAGTGAGATCCTTTCTGGTGCGATAAGAGATAATCAGCGCGGTCTCCTCGTTGGGGAAAAGACATTTGGTAAAGGTCTAGTTCAATCTGTAAGGGCTCTTTCAGATGGTTCAGGCTTAACAGTAACTATTGCAAAGTATTTGACACCCGCTGGAATCGACATTAATAAATATGGTCTTATGCCAGATCTATTAGTTAAATTCCCTAAACAAATAAAGGGTTTTACAAGCAGAGATCTGGGTACTAATAAAGATATTCAATATGTTGCAGCTGAGAAAATCTTATTAAAAAAATTCCTGATAAAAAGTAAAAAAACAACTTATAATCCAAGAATTAGTAACTATGAATTGGCTTTAAAAATTATTAATTAAATTTCTTCTATGCATTATCAATTCTCATGTATCCGAACCAGTCAGGTTTGAGTTCAGTAGCATAAGTTTCTTTATCAGGAATTAATTTAATTTCCCAATGATCATCAAATTTAATATTATGGCAATCATCAATATTCGGCGAACTTTCAATTCTTGAGTAATCATCATGGTGTTTTTTGATAATGTTCTTCAGCCATTTTTCTTTTGCTTTTTTCTTGGCTTCTTTGGAGCATTTAGCTATAAATAATCCAAATTGATGGAGTTCTGCAAGATTATTTGGGTCATATCCTCCTAAATTTACAAACCAAAGAGAATTTCCTTTATTAGCTTTTAATTTTTTATCAGATTTATTTATTACTTCGATTATGTAGCCATCTATGTAATTAATTTTCACATAACTATCAATATGCAATCCAGATTGTTCACCAAACCACTCATCTCTTAATTTCTGAAAGGTATCTTCTATTTTATGCCCAATTACCCATCTCACATCATGTAATTCTACGTGACTTTGTTTTGTTCTCCCACCAAGAACAACTAAAAATAAATTACTTTTCATTTTGGATGATTTCTTATTTTAACTATCAGTAATTAACTCATTTCTAACATAAGATTGATAGGGGTATAGGCTTTCTTTATCACCTCTGAATCTAATTCTATTTCGGGTTTCATATATTTTAAACAATCCAGAACTTTTTCAAGGGTGTTAAGTCTCATGTAGGGGCATTCGTTGCATCCACAACCATCAATTCCTGGAACATCTAGATATAATTTATTCGGATCTGATAATCTCATTTGATGGATAATACCAGGTTCAGTAATTACTATAAATTCAGATTTTTTGCTTTCTTTTGTATACTTTAGAAGCTTACTAGTTGAACCTATATAGTCAGCAAATTCTAAAATATTTGGCTGACATTCAGGGTGAGCAATAATGTCTGCTTCTTGATGTTTTAATTTTAGTTTTAATAAGGCTTCTTCACTAAAGGCTTCATGTACGGAGCATCTCCCTGGCCATAGAGTCAAATCCCTCCCACTATTACGTTGCACCCATCGGCCTAAATTTTGATCAGGTGCGAATAATATAGGTTTTTCTTTTGGAAGTTTTCTGACTAAATCAACAGCATTACTGCTAGTACAAATTAAATCACTTTGAGCTTTAACAGCTGCCGAGCAGTTTATATAACTGACAACAAAGTGATCAGGATGCCTCTGTTTAAACAGCTTGAATTCATCTGGGGGACAATCATCAGAGAGACTGCAGCCAGCATCAATATCTGGAATTAGAACAGTTTTGTTGGGACAAAGTATTTTTGCAGTTTCTCCCATAAAATGAACTCCACAGAAAACAATTACATCTGCTTGAGTTGAAGCTGCTTTCCTAGAGAGTTCCAGAGAGTCTCCTATAAAGTCAGCTATGTCTTGTATGTGAGGTTCTTGATAATAGTGAGCAAGAATTACCGCATTGCGATCTCTACAGAGTTTCGCAATTTCGTCAATTAATTTTTGCCTCTCTTGAGTTGAGGGCAAAACCGTCTCGTAGGCGGTAATCAGTTTTCTTTAAGCTAATTTAGGCATTATAGGGGTTGCATCAAATTTGGGGCTGTCAAATTTTAGTCTCGCTATTGCTGGTGATCTTCATGGGGCATGGAGTGAGGTTGATGAATATGTGCTAGTTAAATCAAATCCTAACGGTGTTCTCTTTGTTGGAGATCTCAGTGACGGAGATCTCTCTATCACTAGAACAATAAAAAAAATTCCTATTAACAAATCAGTAATACTTGGTAATCATGATCATGGCCGAGACCGTACTGGGTCTGTGTTAAAAAAACAATTGGAAATACTTGGAAAAACTGACTGCTCTTGGAAATTACACCGTTGGACAAATCCATCATTTTCTGTTGTTGGTGCCCGGCCTTGTAGTGCAGGAGGTGGATTTTATATTTCAAGAGAGGTTCAATCGGTCTTTGGACCAGTTTCTTTGCAGCAATCAATTGACAAAATAGTTTTAGCGGGGAAAAAAGCTTCGAGAGACTATCCCTTAATTATTTTGGCCCATTCAGGTCCCTCTGGATTGGGATCAGAAGCTAAGAGTATTTGCGGACGGGACTGGAAAAAACCCTCTATTGATTGGGGTGACAAAGATCTCTCATGCGCGATCGATACTCTGAGAAAAATAAAAAAACCAGAATTAGTCGTTTTTGGTCATACTCATCATCAGCTAAGGAGAGAAAATGGGCAAAGGCAAACTTTTTTATTTGATTCATGGGGTACTGCTTATATGAATTCGGCTTGTGTTCCGAGAAGAGGCATAGATTCTAAAGGAAATTATTTGGGACATTTCTCTTGGGTAGAGTTTGAAAAAAACCAATTGGTTTTTGCATCGCATAGATGGTACGCAGACGATGCTCGAATTGCTTATGAGGATGTTTTGTTCAAAAGGTATGAATAAATTCTTTAGTTGGAATTACTTATATTTTTATTCATCAGTATTAGTTTTTTTCATTAATGTTTTTTGGGCTATGACATAACCAATTACTGCTGATGCGAGGAACCCGACTCCATTCCTCATTAGGGGGAGTATTTCGCTTGTTCTGGTTACTATTGGAGCTATTCCAAAGACTCCAAAAAGGATGATCCATAAAGGAGAAAGAAGTAGAAGCCACCCCCAAGCTATTATCTGCCCCTCTTTTCTAGGTGCAGAGGCAAAACCAGCAATTAGTCCACCAAGAAGAGATGTTGCAAGAGTCCATATCCATTGCTCTTGAGGAAGCCCTGGAACAACTTCGCACCCCCCTCTGTCTAGGCATGTTTTGACAGAAGCTATTGCATCGAGCACAGCACCGTCCTCCCCATGATCTCTTACGTAAAATTGATTTCCAAATCTTGTTTGCAATTCCACCCAAAAAATTCTGGGCATTAGTGCAAAATATGCATCACCTACATTGAAATTAAGAAGGTTTCCACCACGTGGATCAGCAATTATAAGAAGGCTTGTTTCATCAAGGTCCCAATATTCCTTGACGGCCAAACCCGGAGTTTTTTCATATTGAGATAAAAATCTGATTTTCCACCCTGACTCTTCTTGGTATTCATTAAGTGATTTCTCTAAAGTTTCCTTTTGCGTTGGACTTAATGTTCTTGCCAGGTCAATTACAGGAGTTTGATAGCTTGGTAGTAACTCCGGATTATTTGCTGCAATTGCTGGAGTTGTGATTACCAAAGAAATCAAAAAAGCCAAAATCCCTGAAAAAACTTTTATTGTGCGTTGAGATCTCATTTTCTTGTAAAAAACCAAGATTATTCTCTCGAATGGATCGCTATAGCGCGATAAGCCCTGAGTGGCTCTCAAATCGTATCAGGGACAAGGGCGGCTCAATTAGCTTCCATCAATTTATGGACTGGTGTCTTAATGATCCTGTTTTTGGTGCATACTCTGCTGGGAAGTTGAAAATAGGAATCGATGGAGATTTTGTTACTTCTCCTTCGCTTGGCAGCGATTTCGCTGAGCTATTGTCCATTCAAATAATCGATTGGTTTAATCAATTAATTGAAAATTCAGTTGATAATCAATTAATAAATCTAATTGACATAGGTCCAGGAGAGGGGCATTTGGCTAGAGATTTAGTTCGCTGTATTTCTAAAGAAGCCCCTCATCTAATTAATAAACTTCAATTAGTTTTGATAGAACCAAATGAAGGTATGAGAAGAATTCAGAGTGTTAACCTTAAAAATATAGATTTAAAAAGAATTAGCTGGAAAACATATAAAGAAGCTTCTTTCATGCCGGGAATTGGGGTAGTTATTGCACATGAAATTTTAGATGCTTTACCAGTTGAGAGAGTTATTTATAAAAAAAATAAGCTTTATAGACAAGGAATAGAATTAATTAAAAAAAATAATAATTATATGATTAAATTTTCTGAATTAGATTTGTCAGATAAACTTAAAAAATCAATTTTTGAGATGAAAAATTTTATTCAAATAAATATACCACCGTCAGGTATTAAAGACGGTTGGAATTCTGAAATACAATGTGATTATGGTAATTGGTTTGAAAAAACATCTAGGATTATTAAAAAGGGAATGATGTTAATAGTTGATTATTCTTTAGACGCCGATAAGTTTTATAATTCTGTTAGATCTGAAGGAACAATCCTAGCCTATAAAAACAATATTTCGTATAAAAATGTCTTAAATAACCCTGGCGATTGCGATATAACAGCACATTTATGCTTTGATCATATGAAATATTTTGCTCATAAATACGGCTGGGAATTTCAAGGTAAAACTTCACAAGGGGAGGCGCTATTAGCCTTGGGATTGGCTGAAAAATTACATTCACTACAAAAATTTGAAGCTAAGGATTTAAGTATTGCACTTAATAAAAGGGAAACATTATTGAGATTAGTTGACCCCTCTAATCTTGGTGGTTTTAAATGGATTGCTTTTGGAATTAATAATTCAAATATCTGTACTTCAGATAAACAGATCAATACTATTTTTCTAAATGAACCTTCAGCTTAATTTTTACTAATACTAGTAAGGCATTTTAAGATATCAGTCTTTGTAATTTCATTTGATATCTCAACGGCTCCAATGCGTGTCGGAAGTATAAATCTCACCTTACTGTCTTTTACTTTTTTATCACTTTCAAGTGTTGATGTTACATCCGAAAAATTCAATTCAGGCCAATCAACTGGTAAACCTGCTTTTTTTAATAAATCCTTTTGCCTTTTTGCGTCTTTGACTGTCCATTTACCTTTTATTAACGCTAACTCCCCGACAGCTGCCATCCCAATGGATACGGCTTCTCCATGGAGGAATTTCCCATAACCGCAGAGGTTTTCAACAACATGACCGAAAGTGTGCCCATAATTCAATGTTGCTCTCAATCCCCCTTCTTTCTCATCAGCAATAACAACTTTCGCTTTAGTTAAAGCTGAGCGTTCAATTAATTCTTCAACCAATTCTATGCCGAGATTTTCTAAACTATCAATGCCATCTGATTTCTCTAGTAATTCAAATAGAATTTCGTCTCCAATAACTGCGTATTTTATTACCTCAGCCATGCCAGCTTTGAATTCTTTTTTTGGAAGCGATAGGAGGGTTTTGGGATCTATAAGAACTAATTTTGGTTGGTGAAAGGCTCCAATCAGGTTTTTACCACCAGGATGATTAACTCCAGTTTTTCCACCAATTGAGGCATCAACCATTGCTAACAATGTTGTTGGAATTTGAATAAAAGATATCCCCCTTAGCCAAGTTGCTGCAGCAAACCCTGATATATCTCCAACTACCCCCCCACCAAGAGCAATTATTAGAGAACCTCTTTCAAGTTTGTAACTATAAGCAGCATCATGAATTTTTTCTATGGTTCTTAGATTTTTATTTTCTTCGCCTTCTTCTATAACTAATGTTTGTACTTTATAGTCAAATTCTTTTAAGGATTTTATAAGTGAATTAGCATATAAATCATTTACTATTTTATTAGTTATTAGTAATATCTTTGTGGAACTTTTTACTTTCATTTTCATCAATTCTTTCCCAATCCCATTAATACCATCTCCACCTATGACTATTTCATAAGGATTATTGGATAAGTTTACTGAAATAATTCGGGGTTTATTCATTTGCAATGGTTTGTTTAGTCTCAGGTGATTTTAACTTATATATTAACTTTAAAGCAGAATTTTTTATTTCGGTTGACTTAATTAGATGATTTACTGGAGATATTTTGATATAAAGATAGGCTTTCCTGAGTCACATGTTGCACTTACCTTATATGCAATAATTTAATATAGATTGCTTAGAAGTCATTCTCTCAAATAAATATCTCAAGATGACCATTGAATATTCTCCTTCAAGTGATACTAAAAATACAATGGTAGGAGTGGTTGGTGGAGGTCAATTAGCTCAGATGTTAGTTGAGGCCGGTCAAAAGAGAGGAATAGAGGTTGCAATTCAAACTTTTTCAAAGTCCGATCCAGCTGCAATCAAAGCAAAAAAAGTTATAGAAAAAGATCAAAAGGATTTTGAGGCAACTAGAGAATTGTCCAAAATTTGTAAAACTATAACATTTGAGAATGAGTGGATTGAAATTGACTCTTTGCGTTTACTTGAAGAGCAGGGAACCTCTTTTGTTCCAAATCTTATATCTCTTATGCCATTAATTGATAAAATTTCACAGAGAAAATTACTTAGAAAATTAAATATTCTCGGCCCAGATTGGATGAGACTTTCAATATTGGATTCTAACGATCAAAAATTGCCAGATGGCTGGAGTTTTCCACTTATGGCAAAAGCTTCAAAGGGAGGTTATGACGGCAAAGGAACCAAGATCATTAAAGATTTCAGTGCACTTAAAAATTTAATTAACAGTGTTGATAATGAAAATTGGTTTTTAGAGAACTGGGTTAATTATAAAAAAGAATATTCTTTAATTGCTAGCAGAGATTTTTCGGGAAAAATAAGGTCTTTCCCTTTGATCGAAACAAGTCAGAAAAATCAAGTTTGTGATTGGGCTTTATCACCAGCCAATGTAACTCATAGCATTGAATTAATGGCTCAAAATGTTATTTCTTCGATAATGACTGAGCTTAATTATTATGGAGTTTTGGCTATTGAATTTTTCTTTGGAGATCAGGGACTAATGGTAAATGAGATTGCTCCGAGAACTCATAATTCAGGTCATTTCTCAATAGAGGCCTGTAATAGCAGTCAATTTGATCAACAAGTTTGCATCGCAGCGGGTTTAGATGTTCCTTCTCCAGAACTTATTTCTAAGGGCGCTTTAATGGTTAATTTATTAGGGCTACCTTCCAATAAGTATTCAACTATTAATAAAAGATTGGGTGACATATCAAGTATTGAAGGTGCAAATGTTCACTGGTATGAGAAGCAAGAGGAAAAAGTTGGAAGAAAAATGGGCCACGTAACATTTCTTCTTAATGGCGAAGATCATTCCTCTCGAAGAGATGAAGCGATGGCACTTAAAGAAAAAATAAGAAAAATTTGGCCCATAAACTGACTATTTTGGTCTAAATTGTTAAAAGCTACCTTGTTGGTGTAGGCCTTTTTGTGCTCTGATCTGACTCTCTTTCGACTTGGGGAGACTGTCGTGAAGGTAACGTATACCAGTTTTTCTGGAAACGAAGCCCCACTTTGAATCCCCCTCTGGTATTACCAGGTCGAACGCAGAGGTTCTCACGGCAAGGTGGCTCCTATTTTCTTTATATCTAACTAATCTAAAAAATTTATACCATTTCATTTCCAACGCATTATTTGGATAAATTATTTTATGAAAAGGTCCTATTTAAAAGCCTTATTAAATAAAGTTTATATTCACAAATAGGTAATATTTTTCTTATTAGTGAAATGGCATTGTAATTATTGGTTCTATAAATATAACTAGCTTTAATTACTAAACCTTAGTTACTGACCTATGAGAAAAAACAAAATATAATTTTAGTTGGGTTTTTTTTACCTTCATTTGTAAAAAAAGATTTGTCAATTCCTAAGAAAATCTACATTCATATTTCTTTTTATTGAAAATCTCCTCATTTAAATAAATTAATAATAATATTAATTTAAATTTGATTTTTAAATTTTCTATGCTTCCAGTATTTTCTATATTTATGTTCTTTTTAATTGGGCTTACTTTTTTTGCCCTTTCAAAGGATGATTTTGGTATTCAATCAATAAAAGTGGAAAAATAAGATGAGTAATTCTAGGCCTATCTTTTGGTACTTGATTGGTATCTTGGCAGTTATTTTTGGTTTATACCCGTTATCAAAGAATTTTTTGAGCATATCATATCTTGATAATAACTACTTCTTTTTCTTACTCGGAGGGATATGGACCCTATCTTTGTTAGTTTGGTTATTTGCCAAGAGAAATCTCAGGAAAATAAAAAATAACGAAAATAATTTACTTTCTTAGAAAGTTTTGCTAAATATTTTTATTACTTATTTTATGATATTAATCTTTTAACCAAAGGGCTAATCCCCCTCCTTTCCCTCTTGCGGATAACCATCTCTTATTAGCTCCACCAGTTGCAATAAGAGCAAAAAATGGCCTTCTTTTTTCCTCGGGTATTTCTAATTTTTTTGAAAATAGTGTAAAAGAGGAGAATTCTAATTTAATATTACTAAAGTAGAAAATCAATAGTGGCTGCTTCCTTTCTAAAATACCAAAACCATTAAAAATTATTTTTAAAAGACCAAATTGTATAGAATTAACCATTATAAATTTATCCTTTTTTTCATCATTATCTTGATTATTTAATTCAAGCCTTGCAGAAAAAACTTGTAAAAGAGTACTTGGAATTGATTGTTGCTTATTATCCCCTTGGCTCCAAACAGAGTGAAATTTCCAACAACCGATTAGATCATCGTAAGAAATTCCAGAACTCTCTACTCGGGCTTTTTTTTCAAGTTCAAGTAGTTCTTCTATTTCTGGAAGCTCACTTTTATCTGAGATCATGAGAATTAATGCAATCCAATGAATTTTAGTAAATACTTTTTTTAAATGCTTTCAAGAACTAATATTCCTAACGGAGTCTCTTAGCTACATAAAAAATGCAATTTAACTCTTACCAGTTCGATGATTTACAATTTGAATTAACTATCATTGCCTTAATTATCCAATCTTTATTAATACCCAAAGCTTGTATAATTTTTTCTTCTATATTTTTAATCTCCTTGTAGTTCCTTGGGATTCTTACCCTTACAATAAATTGTTCGGATTGAAGTGTGATTGAATGATTTGTAAAACCAAGGTTGATAATTTTCTCAAGAGAATATCTAAAAAGTGTAATTTTTAAAATTTTTTTTCTATCCCAGGTTGAATTGCCTGGTATGTTTTCCTTCCCTTCCCAGTAGTCCTTATATTTTTTAAGACTATTAAGATTATTCATTATTATTTTTGTAAGAAAATTTTGAAAGAATGGATAGATCAATAAGCTCTAATGTACTTATCTCTGTGGCATCTAAATTTACTAAAGGGGCCATTCCATCTTCGTATGCCTCTTTCCAACGTGATGCACATAAACACCATTTATCCCCTGGCTGTAACCCAGGGAACTCAAATTGTGGCATAGGTGTTGTTAAGTCATTACCTTGTGCTTTGCTGTAAGTCAAAAAACGTTCGGTCATAACTGCACAAACTGTATGCATTCCAAAATCCGATGGATCAGTCTTGCATGATCCATCTCGGTACCAACCTGTAATTGGGTTGCAATTACAGGTTTCTAATTCACCGCCTTTTACATTTTTGTATTGCATAAACTAAAAATTGCTCTTCTCCTATTTTGCCTAAATTGAGGCATTTATCTATTAAAAACATTATTGTTTTAGCTTTTAATCTTAAACTCAGATTACTTTCTAATAAACGGTATTAATTCCCAACAGTTTTCTTTTCTCAAAATAATTATATTATTTTTGAGTTTATATTTATTTTTTCATATATTGTTGATTATTTATTTAAGTATAAGTTCAATTACTTCTGTTGTATTATTAGATAATTCGTGCTTTTTTAGTTGCATCAAAGCATCAAACATATGTTTTCTATAAGGTTGGCTATAATTTTGCCATTTGCTAAATATTTTTAAGAGTCTTGACGCTGTAATTGGATTCCTACTGTCAATCTCTTTAATTTGATCTGCAATAAATATGTATCCAGAACCATCTTTAGAGTGAAATACTGATATGTTTTGTATAACTCCACCCATTACAGCTCTTATTGAGTTAGGGGCAATTGGATCAAACAAAGGATGGGATATTAAATCTTGCAAATCTGAAATCGAATTTTCAGGTATTCTTGCTTTTAAATTGAACCAAGTATCTAAAATTACAGGATTGTTATTCCATTTTTTATAAAATATATCTAAGGCTATGTTTCTTTCTTTGCAATTAATATTTATCAGAGCATTTAATGATGCTTTGGCTAATGTCATAGATTCTCCTTTAACAAATTCAAGTATTTCATTGTTAATAGAATCGTCATTTTCATGAATTCTAATTGACATTATTTTTTCAATTAGTTTTCTTTCATATTGACCTTTTGGCCACTCATATAATTCAAAACTCTTATATTTTATAAATAATTTCTGTAGATCATTTTTAAGTGACCTTGAAATTTTTGATAAGAAGTATTCATATGAATCTTTTAGTGCAATTGGATTAATTTGGTTCTGATAGAGTTCTAGCTCTGAAACTTTTGGTATATCAAGAATCAATGATAAAAATCCTGGATTTTTTGTTCCGAATCTATCAATAAGACTACTAAGTGCTTTAATTATTGAACTTTCTAGAGATGAGTCAGGAGCCTCATCTGCTCTAGCAATAATTGCTTTTTTAGTAAGTAACTGAAAAGTATTCCAAATGGTAAATAAATCATTATCGTTTCTAATTAAGGAAAGTTGCTCATCTATTGTTAAATCAGATATCCAGTTTACTGGAGCCGAGAAGTTACGAAATAGTGAAATTATAGGTTTATCGCTATTTTTGGGAAGATTTTTAAAAGTAAATTCTTCTGATTTCTTATCTAAAATTAACGTATCAACCTTTTTAATTTTATTATTGCATATTATAGCCATTTCAATTGGAATAACTAAAGGGATTTTTTTATGCGAATATTTATTATCATTACTTTGATTTATTGATAATTTCAATTGCCCCAAATCGCTGTTCCAAAATCTCCTTATTGAGATACTTGGTGTCCCTGGTTGATTGTACCATTCTATAAATTGTTCAATATCAAACTTAGCTTTATATCCATTTTTTAAAGCGCCTTCAAAAACAGAATATACAAAATCTTCTGTCGTACAAGCAGTTCCATCAAATTTATTTATATAGTTTGCTATCCCTTTGAAGTAGTTTTCTTTACCTAATAGTGTTTGAAGTATTCTTATTACCTCTGCTCCTTTTTCATAAATCGTTGTAGTATAAAAATTATCTATTGCTAAATATTCTTTTGGCTTTACTGGATGAGATGTGGGCCCACTATCTTCTTTGAATTGAATATTACGTAATAGAGATACATCCTCTATTCTTTTAATTGATTCTGAGTGTATATCTGATGTAAATGTTTGATCTCTAAAGACAGTTAGTCCTTCTTTAAGAGATAATTGAAACCAATCTCTACAAGTTATCCTATTTCCTGTCCAATTATGAAAGTATTCATGTGCTATTACACTTTCTATCCTTTCTAATTCGGGATCAGTTGCTATAGATGAATCGGCTAAAACTAACTTTGAATTAAATATATTCAAACTCTTATTTTCCATGGCTCCCATGTTGAAGTGTCTGATGGCAACTATGTTAAAAATTTTTAAATCATACTCTAATTTGTATATCTCCTCATCCCATTTCATAGCCCTTTTCAGCGACTTAATTGCATGATCTGTAAATTTCTCATCTCCAGGCTCTACATATATGAAAATCTCAACTATTTTCCCTGATTTTGTTTTGTAACTTGATGATACTTTATTTAGTTTCCCAGCTACTAATGCAAATAAATATGATGGCTTGGGAAATGGATCTTCCCACACTACTTCATGCCTAGTTGGATCATCTTTTAACTTTGATTCAAAGATCTTATTCCCATTTGATAATAGAATTGGATATTTTTTCTTATCTGCCTCAATCCTTACTGTATATTTACTAAGAACATCCGGTCTATCAGGGTGGAAACATATACGTCTAAACCCCTCAGCCTCGCACTGAGTAGTGATAATATCACAACTGGAATATAATCCTTCAAGCGATGCATTATTATATGGGTCTAATTCACTTTTTATTTCTAATTTAAAAATATTTTCTGGTATATTTTTTATCTCTAGCTCGCTTCCATTAACCGTGTATTTATCTTTGTCAATAAGTATACTATCAATTTTCAATGATTTAATAATAATATTCTCGCCTTTAAGTAATAATGATTTAGCGCAATTATTCTTTGGTTTAATGGTCATAGAGGAAGTAATATCTATCAATTTTTTCTTTATACAAAAATCAAGTGATATCTCAGGTATTGCGAATGGGTAGGGAGAGTAATCGGCCAGCTTCACCTTTTTATCTTTAATCATACTATTAATTTCAACCAGATTTAAAAAGGCATATACACTCTAGTATAAATTCATCATCTTTGATTTTATAGACTTATTACTATTGTATTTTCCATACAACTTATTTTTTTAAATATAATTAAAATTTCAATCATCGTATATATTTAAGATTTTATATTGTTATAATAGTTATTTTGATAATTAAATATTTCATTCATTATCAAGGATTAATCCTTTCCACTTCCCAATTATTCTCAATTCTCCACCTGTATCTGTGATGTGGTAATGGACTAAGATTGAGTTCCTCAACACAATTAATTTTTACCAATATAACTAAAAAATTGTCTGGCATCTCAACATTGCTTTTCACGCTCAAAGGGAATTCTGAATTTAAAGAGAATTTTGCTGAAGGATTGGGCCAAAACCACAGAGACTTTGAATTTGTATTGAGGTTTGCCCATTCTCTCTTTGAAATAATTTCAGAAGCAAAATCTGCTTCTCCAATAAATCTGAATTGTGTTTTGGCAGACTTAAAGATCCAGCATATCTCAACATCTTTGCAGTTTTCTATGTCCGAAATTTTTTCACTCCTTGAATCTGAAAAGATTTTAAGTTGATTTATCTCATTCCACCCTCTAAATACTACAGTTCTTACTTTTGGTTTATTTGTTTTTGAGATGGTGGCCAATTGTATCCATTTTGAACTTGTATTTTTCCCATTTCTTTTTAATCCTGATTTAACTCTTTGCATCCAAGGTGGCAATATTCTCCTTGTAGCCTCATTCATTTTGGTGATGCTATGGTAACTTTAGAAAATTTTAGTTTCTTTTATGTTGAAGTTTGATTTAGTTAAAAGAGTATCGTCTTTAATTTCTAAACCTTTCACTATTGAAATTTCACCTTTAAGCCCCTCAGCTTTTAATTGTTCTATCATCGTTTGGATAACTTGAGTTTCAACTAATTTTTGATCAATTTGATCAGGAGTCATTTTTTCAAATATTTTACCTGCCTTTGCTCTCACCACTTCTGAGGCATTTGTGATTTGAAGAAAAATCATATTAACTTAGTTTATCATTGTTATTCTATATTTACATCCAACCATGTTTCTTAAATAATTATTATACGTTTTACAAGTTGAGTTTATTAATAAATTATAATAATTCTCTAATAAAATAATCTTTTAGAATAGTTTTCACTATCCAATCTGTAATTTTACTAAAATATCAAAAAACAAATCTATGCATTTAGATAATTCAAAAAATAAAGTTTTTCTTGATGTTTCTATAGGGGATATAGTTCTTATATCAGAAATTGAATCTACATCAAAGCAAAATCTATGTTTTGGTTTAGTTCTTTTTTCAGTAGGAGGATCAAGTAATTCAAAAGTTAATACTATTTTTCAAGTTCAAGATATAGATACGGGACTTATTTTCTACGTTAATGCTGATCAAGTTATAGATATTTTAAAAAAGGGATAAATAGCTACATATCATGATTTTGAAAGGTGTGCTCATCTATAACTAGTATTTCCTCTTGTATTGATGATCCATCTAGCCATTCTTTATATTCTTTTTGAAGAGCGAGCTGATCTTTTTTGTTGATTTTAGAAGACCTTGATAAAACATTGGCTAGACTTTCAACAATGGAGTCCTCTATTCCTTTTAACATGACGACCGATGTATACCTATTTTTTTCAAATTAACCCACGCATTGCTAAAGTCAACTCTGTTTTTTAAAGAGTAAATAACCTTTTAACCTTTACTGCACATCTAGATACAACTAAGGTTTGCATTTCAAGGTAAATTAATTATCTTACTTGCATAAATTAAGTAATAAAGCATTATTAGATCGATTCTTAACATGAGTTTTAATGGCCTTTCCTAAAGAATTAGATTATTTAAATGGAACCACTGGTAAAGCAGCATATAATAAGATAGTTAATTTTTCGTCTAATAACTCATCTAGTTCTACCAATAGCTTTAACCAGATAGGTAATCAGACTGTATTCTATTTTATATACGCTGCTTTACTGCTTTTTTCTGCTATTGAGGAAGCTGATTGGAATATCTTAACCGCAAAGAATTCTAACGATGCTGATACAATTTCCGATAATACAAACTGGAACATTAATAATTTTTTTAAATTATCCTTTATTTCTAATTCAGGATATGAAAAGTAATAACTATATTTCCTCTTACTCTTAATTAAGGAAATCAAGATATCTGATATAAGTAAATATTCTTTTTATATATTTCTTTACGACTTTTAATATTTATTAGAGTCAAATTACTTATTTTTATTGCTTTTTCTTAAATTTATATAAAGCTATAGATAGCAGAAATTTTTTATGGTTAATTTTTCAATCACTATTAAATTCCCTTAAAGCCATTAAACACAAAGTGTTTTTAATTCTCTAAATATAGAAATGATGCAGTTTATTTGCAAAAAAATTAACTTTGATCTCCATGCTTGATATTTTATTTTTTCTTGTTGTTTCGATTCTTTTTTGGAGCTTTTGTGCGCTATCTCTACATAGCCATAAGTCTGAGCAGATATTATCTATCATTTCAGAAATTATTGAAACTCTTAATCGTCTAATAAGTGCCTTTACAATTTTATTCAAATTATTATTAAAAGATCTTTTATACGAATATTTTTCTTCATCGATAATCACGAAGAAAAAATACTTAAATAATAAGGTCGCTACCACATCTGATGTAAATGAATCAGACTATGCAGTTAAGCTTGAGAATATCTACGGTAATTAATTTTTTACCTTCTCAATTAATTAATGTCATTACCAAGGCTGGAGTAGCGATAATAATCAAACCAACCGCTGCTGTCGCAGCAAGTAAAGTAGGACTGCTCACGAATAAAAAAAATAATCAAATATAAAGGAAATATTAAGACTAATTTCGCTGATTTGCATGAAATATGTCAGCGGTTATCGCTTTTTTAACAATTCTTATCAAAGGCCTCTGCTTTTCTCTGATTCGATTGTTCTTTTCCTTCTAACAGAAAGGTAAAACCAAAGCCATGTAGGTAGGGTTATGAAAAAACCAATTAAAAATATGTAGCTTCGAGTGGTTTCCCAGGCAGATTGATCACATGAAATCTTTAGGTCAGGCCTTAATTTCTCCTCAACTTTGGTGCTCAATGAGTTGCAAATGTTGAGGCCATGCAAGCTGAGTGCACCATAGGTTATTGCAGTTGGAACAGTTGCAAGCCATATAGCAAGCATTAAATTCCCAAGTTTTAAATTTAAATCATCTCTTTTAGATAAACTCATCTGTGTTTTTAATGTCTCTTACATTCTTATAGCAATAATTAACAATGTTATTCTTCGGTGGCCAGCCTTAATTCTTTGTGAATTTTCTTAATTCTATAATTGTTGACGCCTAAATCAGACACACCAAATCGAGAACTTGACTTGATTTGAATTATCCCCTCTGAGGTTATTTTTAATATTTCTAAGTCATCTGGAAATCTAAAAATTAAGCTTCTACATATACCATGCCAATACTCATCTGTTGACGTTATGACTGATGTTCTTGGTAAAGACTCTGCTATTTTAACTAATTTTGAAAATGAATTATTTAAATCAGGTGCTGATATTTTTATCAACTTACAATTAGTATCTATTGAGCAGGGCTTCAATTTTTTAATTTTGTATTTCGACATAAAAATCTACCTTGAGGAACTGAAATTAATAAATGCCTACAATAGTACACCTTTATTTTACAAGAAAGTATTTTCTGGTATAACTACAATTCAATTAATCCATTTCAAAATGCTTTTTGCAGTAAACTAGAATTAGCTTTTTAATATTGTTGATTTTGAATTCTTAGGAACAATTTTTTATTTTAGTTGTCCTTTAAAATCAATTTATGAAAACTCTTCGATTTAAAAGGTTTCTTTTTTTCGACTTATTTTCTAATATTTGAAAGGCTTAACACATTCATACTTCCTTTAATGTCAACCAGCAAGAGAGAAGAAGTTAGTTCTCACCTTCGTTATATCCGGCAGGAACTAAGAGATTTAGATCAAATGCTCAATCAGGACGGGCTATTGCCAGAATTAACTGAACTTAAGGAAATTTATAATTCTCTGGATGCTCTGTATCAAATTTTGGCAGGTAAGGTTAAGAAAAAGCCCAAACCTGAGTTTGATGATTGAACTTCTTAACTATCGTAATTTAAGCATGCGACTCTAGATGGATGAATTTTGCAGTCTTCCTCCCAAAATTCATTAACTTTATAGGGTTGCTTTTTCTCAGTTTTTATTTTTCCAAAGGTGTTATATCCAAGTGAATCTCCATAGTATGCATTGGATGCCTCCATCAAACCTCGAAAAAGTATTTTTAACATAGTGTTTTTGAGATCTTTTATAAATATCAGCCTTAGATAGTTATTTTTAAATGAGTTTTAATACTCATTTTTTTGTATAAACATTTCTCAGGAAATTTTATTTTCGCTTAGTATCTAATTTTTTTTTATCCTTCTTTCCAATATATCCTTAACTAGTATTTCTCTTCCTATAATTTGTACAACCACTGCAAGTGGTAGTGCCATTATTAAGCCAATTGGACCAAATATTATTGTAAAAACAAACTGAGCTGTTAACGCTAGGCCAGGAAGAAGGCGTACTTGCTTTTGCATTATTGATGGTGTGATTATATAACTTTCTAGATTTTGAATAAATATATATGTACCTAGTACTGCAATTGATTTCCATGGGGCATCAAGTAAAGCCATGGACATTGGAAATATTGTGCTGATTGTCGGTCCTACATTTGGAATGATGTTTAGAAAACCAGCTATTAAAGCATTTGCAATTACAAGTTTTACTCCTAATAAATATAATCCAATTGCCGCTAAAATGGCTACAAAAGTTGAACTAATAAGTACTCCAAGCATCCAATGGGTTAAGTCATCACCACAAGTTTTTAAAATCAATCTAGCTCTTCTTCTATAGAAAGAAGGTACTAGTAAAATAAATACTTCTATATATGAATTTGGTTGTGCCGAAATCATAAGACTTACTGATAATATAAATAATAGTTGAAGGAAACCAACTCCTAAGTCACCAGCGAAACTAAGCAGATTTCTTATACTTTCAGTTATTCCATTTGCTATGGTTGCACCATCAGGTATTGAGAGGAAAAGTTCCTCTAATACGCTCTTTTCTATAAAACTCCCCGTATTTTTACCATAAACCAGAAAGGATAATTCATTTAAATATTTATCTATTAAGTTCCATAAAGCGATAGCAGCAGAGGGTAATTGATTTAATAATTGTTGAAATTCATTACTAAATTGAGGTACGATTAGTATTGTAGTAAGAGTAAAGAAAAGTATAATTCCAGATATCGTTAATAAGAAAGCTGCTGTTCTAGGTATTTTTAGTTTATTTTTAATTGCTCCAATTATTGAGCAGAATAATAATGCTAATACAATACTTGCAAAAATTTGAATTAATATTTCTTTAAGGGTCCAAAGAATAATAAAAGCAAAAAATAAAAATATTAATGAGATCCAATTGAAAAATTTCAATTTAATACCTCCCTTTATTTAATTGTATTCATTTTCTTTGTGTTCGAGAGATTTGTGGCAAAATTCATAAACCTTTCAAACTCATCTTGATTTGACCATCGATGAACAACCTCAATCGAATATTCTTCTTTTATTGATTTTAAGGTCAGTTCCTTTGCGATTATTTGACCATTTTGGTCCTCCATTATCATGTACTTAAATGACTCGTATAAATTTTTATTTTCTTGATCTATTGAGTTAAATGTAAAAATTGCTTTTCCTTTTTTCCCATCTTGATCTCGCTTTAGTCTTATTTTAGGTTTAATTTTCAAGGTATATTCTCCATTGAATTTTAATGTGGCTTTGTTAGGTTTATTGATCATTGAAATTCTGATAATTTTTTGTATTTTTGGTGATTTCTATTTAATTAACATATCCATCCTCTAATAGTTTAAATGCAGCTGCTTCATAATCAAGTCCAGTAAGATCAACAGATTTTCTTTGGGGTATTCTTTCTAATTGATGTTGATAGGCTCGGTCATAGTAATCCAGAATGATCGAACATGCTCCACCCCAATTCTTTTTTTGAATTTCTTCCAACGCAATCTTTGTCCTTTGCGGGCCAAGTCTTTTTTGTATTCGTAGGGTAGCTGCTTTCAATTCTTCTTGAGAATTTGAGCTATAAATTTTAACCAATTCAGATATACGTTCATTTTTATTTTTTTGTATTTCAAGCATTGGAGCTTCTTTCATTTGTTTAATAAGTGCATTAGGTATTCTGCATTTACCGAGATTTGGACTTTCATCCTCAACCCATATTTTTTGATCTTTATTTTTGGCTTTAGATTTTTGAAGGCTTTCACAAATTAAGTTTTCATAATGTTCACAACTAGGCTGTTTTGGGAGTCCCAACCCTCCGAAACTGCTGCCACGGTGATTTGCTAAACCCTCGAAATCAATTATCTGAATGTTTTTTTCCCTTAATGATTTAAGTATTTCAGTCTTCCCAGAGCCAGTTTTTCCTCCAATCAGATTTAGGTTCCAATTTAATTCAAATTGATTAATAACCCATTTTCGATATGTTTTATAACCACCAATAAGTTGAACAGTATTAAAGCCAAGTTGGCTCAATAACCAGACATAACTTTTAGACCGCAACCCACCACGCCAGCAATACACCCTTAAAAAATTTGATTTTTTCAAACTATCTGAATCCATTGAATCTCTTTGAATTTCTCGGGCACTATTTTTCAGAAAGCTTAATTTTGGCGTTATTACCTTAAGACCTTGTGTAATTGCTTCAAGAGAACCTTTTTTTTTATAAATATATCCAATAGCCTCTCGTTCTCTATTATTAAATAAGGGAAGGTTTTTTGCACTTGGCCAATGTCCTTGAAGGTATTCCCCTGGACTACGAATATCAATAAGGGGCCCTTGTGTATTGCGAAAATCCTCGAAGCTAATTCTTCGATTGATCCCTATATCTGACATAGTGAATAAAGCTTTTAAAACAGAGGAAACATGTAAGTTATGCCAACTCAAAAATCCGACACTTCTAATTTAAGCATTGATGAGTTGATTGATCTTTTGTCTGGTGCATCAACCAGGAAAAAAAAATCGTTAATTTCTGAAATTGAGCAAAGAGCTGAGGCTTTTACCGAACTTCAACTTGCTGGGTTGAGCAGGTTTGATCCCGATGGAGATGATTGGATCCCGGGGTGGATAATGCAAATTCTTTACCGACATCAACCAAATTATTTAGATGAGTTACTACAAAATTTTCCCAAAGGATGGTTAAACGTAAATTCACAACGTGAAATAGATTATTCCATATTGCAACAAAACCTCCTTCATGAAAATTTTGAGGAGGCTGATCGATTTACAAGTGCGACGTTAAGGAAATTAGCAGGGCCTGCTGCTGAAAAAAGAGGTTATGTGTATTTCTCAGAAGTTGATAATATTCCCCAAATTGATTTAATTTCTATTGATCGACTTTGGATGACTTATTCCCAGGGTAAGTTTGGTTTCTCAATTCAATCAAAAATTTTAGAAACTCTGAATGGACGATATGAATTGCTTTGGCCAAAGATTGGGTGGAAAAATGAAGGTGTTTGGACAAGGTATCCAGGCTCATTTGATTGGTCAATAAACGCCCCAGATGGACATATGCCTCTAATTAACCAATTAAGAGGCGTTCGATTGATGGATTCAATCCTTAATCATCCAGGACTACAATCTCGCAAATGAAATCATGATCTTGAATTATTTTCTTATGATTTCTGAAATGATGATATTTTTCTGAAATGAGCAGAGGCTCATTCAATTACATAAAAAAAATTTTCAAAATAAAAAATATTTTGAAACGTGATACCAAGTGGATGGAGTTTATTTCTCCATCCACACTACATTTAAAACCTTTAGTAAAATTACTTTTAGAACCGGTCAAAGATAACCACACAATTGATCAACTTCAACTTGGACTTCATGAAGCTCTGATTAATTCAGTTAAGCATGGTAACTCTCTTGATCGGAAAAAATTAATAAGGGTTCGGAGGATTTTAACTCCCAATTGGTTGGTCTTTCAAATTCAAGATCAAGGGAATGGAATACCCTTGTTTGCTAGAACAAATAAGCTCCCAAGCCGATTAGATGCTGAGACTGGAAGAGGATTATATTTGATCCATCAGTGCTTTGATGACGTGAGATGGAGTAAGCAGGGGAATAGATTGCAGGTCGCGCATAAAAGATGAACCTTAATGACCTGGACAACCAGGATCCTTAACTTCGTTTTTGAGCCATTTGGATGCTTGTTGAATTAGCTCAATGACATATTTTTTATCCCCCTCATTGAGTAATTGTGATAGCGCACTAATTAATAATTCAGCAGCTCTTTTATCTGGGTCTGATTTATTTTTATGCCAATCTCTATTGTTTATTAAAAGTTCATTGTGAAGTGATTTTAAGCTTGATTTTGATTCATCACTCCATTTTGATTTAGCAGATTTCATTTTCCATTGAATTAACTTAATGGTTTCTTTGCCGACCAAACTCTAGTCATAAAGAAAGATTCTGCAGAAATATTTTCGAAACCTACCTCTGATAATCTTTTGTTAATATCGTCATTTATGTAGTCATAGTAGTAGGGTTCATGAAAAACTTTGTGGAAATTATCCATTACTGCCCTAAATTTTGGGGAATCAGACATTTGTATAGAGTCGGCTAACACAAAAACTCCACCAGGTTCAAGTATTCGCATACATTCTTCAATTACATTTTGGCGAGCTTTCCTTGGTAGCTCATGAAGTAGGAAAACACAAGAGACTCCCTGAAAGTAATTATCATCAAAAGCAGTTTTCTCAGCATTACCACGGGTTAATTGGACCATATCCCCTTTCCGGCAGCTTAAGTACTTGCTGGCTTGTTTTAAGTATGCTCCTGATAAATCTTGCCCAAATAATTCAATTGATGGAAGAGCACTTCTTATTTGCTGAAGAGTTCTGCCCGTTCCAGTTGCTACATCAAGTACTTTAAGTTTGTTAAGTGATCGATTCTCGAAATTCAGAAGACCCTTTTTTAAAGGCGGGATGATTCTTCTCCTCATGGAATCAGCTGTACCGTTAAAAAGAATTTCTACTTGTATGTCATATAGTTCTGCAGAATGATCACTTAAGTAACCATCTGTCTGGTGATGAAAATTCTGCAAATAATAATCTGGATATAGTTCCTTATCAATTTCTTTAGGAATATCTCTTGTGTTTCTCTTCTTTCGTCTATTCCAGGTGAGAGGCATGTCAAACCAGACTAAAGGATAATTTTTTGCCCATTCCAACCAGGGAGCTTCAAACAGTTGAGATTTTGGGTAATAACCATCTTCTGCATCTGCCCAGTCAATTTCTTCCAGTCGACTCATAGATTTTCTTAACTCATTAAAAAGTTCTTTTTGAAGGGGAAAGTCGGTTGATCCACTTTCAGGAAAAACAAGCTCCATTAGTTTTGTGCTTATACCTTTGTGAGCAAGACCAGCTATGCTTTTGCCCTGCTGTAAAGTTCTGTAAGCGATTTTTGTAAGATTAGTTGATGGCATGATCTTCAGCTCAATGACACTATTTCAACAGAAATAATCATTTTCTGAGACTAAAAGCAAAAATTACTGACAAATCTAAAAAATTTTTTCTGAAGGGGGTATCGTTTTAGCAATGTCTTAAGACTTAATTTAATTGGAATTTTTTTGTTTATCTAATAAACGTAAATTTGAAAACAAAAATTATCAGATTTCTTTTAATAAAAATCACTATAAATTTGATAAATTAGAATATATTTTATAGAAATTTAGAAATAATATTGTATTAAATAAAAAACAATTTAATCCAAAAGTTTAAACATAAATTAAATGGATTGATATAAAATTAAATTCTTTATGCGTCATAATACATAAAGAATTCGTGGGGATGAGGTCTTTGCCTTAACTGTTGTACCTCCTCATATTTCAAAGAAATCCAATTATCAATGAAATCATCCGTGAATACATTTCCTTCCTTTAGGTATTGGTTGTCTGCTCTCAAAGCATCTAGTGCATCATTCAATGAGGAGGGTACAGTTTTAATACTTTCGAGCTCATTTGATGGTAATTCAAATAAATCAACATCGACCCCATCGCCTGGGTCTATTTGATTTTTAATTCCATCTAGTCCTGCCATCATCATTGCTGAAAAAGCAATATAAGGATTAGCCAGTGCATCACCGGATCTAAATTCAAGTCTTTTAGCCTTGGGGCTTGGACCAGTAAGCGGGATACGAACTGCCGCAGATCTATTTCCTTGAGAATAAACAAGGTTTACGGGTGCTTCAAAGCCGGGTACAAGACGCTTGTAGCTGTTTGTAGTGGGGTTGGTGAATGCTAAGAATGATGGCGCATGTTTAAGGATTCCTCCTATGTACCACTTTGCCGTTTGGGATAGGTTTGCATATGTTCCCTCACCAAAAAATAAAGGTTGTTCCCCTTTCCAAAGGCTTTGGTGGACATGCATACCAGTACCATTATCGTTAAAAACTGGTTTAGGCATAAAAGTCGCTGTTTTTCCATATTTTTTAGCTATGTTTCGAACGACATATTTGTAAATCATCACGTTGTCAGCAGCATTGATCAACGGTGCGAATTTCATTCCTAGTTCATGTTGACTTGCTCCAGCCACCTCATGATGGTGCTTTTCAATAGGAATTCCTAATTGCCCCATCAGAAGAAGCATCTCCGAACGAATATCTTGAGCAGTATCGTTTGGAGCAACTGGGAAATATCCCTCTTTGTATTGAATTTTATAGCCTAAATTCCCCCCTTCTTCTTCTCGGTTTGTATTCCAAGGGGCTTCTATTGTGTCAACGCTGTAAGAGCATCCTCCTTCACTTGAGTTGTATCTGACATCATCAAAGAGAAAGAATTCTGGCTCAGGACCAAAATAGGCCTTATCGGCGACCTCAGTTTGAGATAAATAACCCAGAGCTTTCTGCGCAAGAGCTCTTGGACATCTTGCATAGGGCTCTCCACTTCTTGGCTCTTGTATGGAACAGATCAAGCTGAGTGTTTTATGTTTGTAAAAAGGATCAATCCAGGCAGTATTTGGATCGGGAACCATTGCCATGTCAGACTCATTTATTGCCTTCCATCCACGAATTGATGAGCCATCAAAAGCCAATCCTTCCCCAAATGAATCCTCCTCTATAAGATCTGTCGTGACTGTTAGATGCTGCCATTTTCCGTGAAGGTCAGTAAATTTAAGATCAACAAGCTCGATACCCTCATCCTTTATTTGACGAAGTACATCTTGGGGTGTTTTTGCCATGGATCTTTAACTTTTGTTTGTTTTGTTTTATAGAACGTAATTACGGTCCCTTTCTAGTTTTGTATCAACGGGTACTTTTTGGCACTCTTTTCTTGATCTCGAAGCATAAATCATTAAAAATTTTTAGAGGCTATTGCAATCCGAGGAAAAATTCCCCTCAAGTCGACCTTTATGTTTAGGCTCTTAAGGAGATAGAATATTCGCAACTTGACGAGTACACAAATTCTTCCAACCGTAGATAATTGCCATAAAAAAGATTTTGGAGCTTTATCAGTTCCAGAAAGGCTTTTATTGGGGCCTGGTCCCTCAAATGCACATCCCGCTGTGCTGGATGCACTCTCCTTAAATCCTGTAGGACATCTTGATCCGTTTTACATCTCTTTGATGGGAGAAGTTCAAGAGCTACTCAGATATACATGGCAAACCAGCAATAGGCTTACACTTCCAATGAGTGGTACAGGTAGCGCCGCTATGGAGGCAACTCTTGCGAATGTTGTTGTACCTGGGGATACTGTACTGATCGGGATAAAAGGATACTTCGGACATCGCCTTGCTGATATGGCAGGAAGATACCAAGCTGATGTAAAAACTATCAATAAGAATTGGGGGGAAGCTTTTTCACTTGAGGAAATTGAAGCTGGCCTCAAAAAATATAAGCCTGATGTTTTAGCAATTGTTCATGCTGAAACTTCCACAGGTGTATGCCAGCCAATGGAAGGTATTGGTGATCTCTGTCGTGAACATGGAACTCTCTTGCTGCTTGATACGGTTACATCTCTTGGCGGAGTCCCTCTCTATCTTGACCAATGGAAAGTGGATCTTGCGTACAGTTGTAGTCAAAAGGGTTTGAGCTGCCCCCCTGGATTGGGGCCATTCACAATGAATCATAGAGCAGAGGAAAAATTGTCTCGTAGGGAAGGGAAAGTACCTAATTGGTATCTGGATGTATCTTTACTAAATCAATATTGGGGTAGTGATCGTGTTTATCATCACACTGCTCCCGTAAATATGAATTTTGGTATAAGAGAATCTTTAAGACTTATCAGTGAGGAAGGCCTCGAAAATGCTTGGGCCCGACACAGGCTTAATGCTGAAAAACTATGGTCTAATTTAGAGAGCATTGGGTTGAGCATGCATGTTCCTGTTGATTTAAGACTCCCTACTTTGACTACAGTTTGCATCCCAGATGATGTTGATGGTAAAGCCTTTTCACTGCATTTACTCAATAATTTTGGAGTAGAGGTTGGTGGTGGTTTGGGAGATTTGGCTGGAAAAGTCTGGAGAATTGGTCTAATGGGATTTAATTCAAAAGCTGAAAATGTAGAAAAAATATCAAACTTATTCGAAACAGAATTACCAAAATTCAGGAGTTAACTCTTTTGGATTTAAACCATCGTTTTAACTGCACAGAAACATGATCCTCTAAAACGCCTTTTTGCACGATCATTTTGTGATGAGCGCTCTTATGAATCGAAAGATCAATAGTTCCCCCAAGACCACCTCTCTTTGTATCTGAAGCCCCGTAGATTACCTTCCCAATTCTTGCTTGAATTATTGCTGAAGCACACATTGGACATGGTTCAAGTGTGACAATTAATGTGCAGTCATTTAGCCGCCAATCTTTTTTAATTAACGAGGCTTGTTTTATGGCGATAATTTCAGCGTGGCCGAATGGATTCTTATCCCATTCTTTTCTATTGCTTCCATGGCCTATGCATCGTCCTTTACCATCAAGAACTATTGCAGAAACGGGAACTTCTCCAAGTCTTCCAACTTCGTTGGACCTATTAAGTAGAATTCTCATCCATCTTTCAGTTTGCTCGTTGGTGAGATTAAATAGATTTTTCAAAGTTCCTTTTAGAGTTTGAATCTGATCAAATGATCAAATAAGCCCTTCTTGGGGTTGTGAGGATTTAAATTTTTAAGAATAACTCAAACCAAACCATAGTTCACCTTTACATTGGATCTTTTCCCTTCTACAGATCAACTCGATAGAGAGTTGAAATCTTTTTTAGAGGAGGCGACAGATAAATTGTGCGACTGGCTTGCTTCTACGAGCAATTCTTCACCTCTACCAGATGCTCGGAATTTTACAGAGATTGCTCCAAGAGATAAAGGACTTAATAGAAATGAACTACTCAGGGACCTTGAATTTGTTATGGATGGAGCCTATAGGCCTTATCATCCTGGAGCCCTCGCACATCTTGATCCACCAGCAATCTCCTCTTCAATAATTGCAGACTTGATCAGTGCGGGACTTAACAACAACTTGTTGGCGTATGAACTCTCTCCAAGTCTCTCAAAATTAGAAAAAGATCTTTGTTGCTGGATGGCAAGGAAGATTGGTCTTTCCCAGAACAGTGGGGGTGTAATGGCAAGTGGTGGAACAATCAGTAATTTAATGGCGCTTGTCATTGCCAGAGGGAAGGCTGATATGAGTAATGATTCAAAAGTTAGTATTCTTGCCAGCGCTGATGCACATGTTTCACTTGCAAAGGCTTTAACAATAATGGGGTTGCCTAAGGAAGCTTTGCATAAAGTTCCAACCAACGATAGAGGAGAAATATCCATCGATTGCCTTCAGAGTGAAATGAAAATGATTAAAAAAAATGGACGTAAATGTTTTGCTCTGGTAGCTACAGCCGGTACTACTATTCGAGGTGCAATAGATAATTTGGATGATTTATCTAATTTTTGTAAAGAGAGAGAACTTTGGTTTCATGTTGATGGCGCAATCGGAGGAGTTTTTGCTTTGTCAGAAAGTACTCGTTCTCTTTTGTCAGGAATATCTAAAGCTGACTCCATCTCGATCAACCCCCAAAAACTCTTGGGTGTAGCAAAGACTTCCTCCTTACTACTTGTAAAGAGCAGAGAAGATCTTCTTAAGACATTTGCAACACAAATGCCATATCTTGAATCTATGGATGGTGATAATTTCAATGGAGGAGAAATATGCTTACAAGGAACTCGACCTGCAGATGTCCTCAAGCTATGGTTAGGGCTAAGACAATTGGGACAATCAGGGATTCAAAAACTTCTTGATAATTCATTAAGGAGGCGTAAGTATTTATATAGTCTACTTAATTTAGATAATTTCGATATAATCAGCGGCCCACTCCATTTAATTGCGTTGACTCCAAAGCATTATGACATTGAGGCTAGTGAGATTTGGGCAATGAAAACAAGAGAAAATCTCTTGAAGAATAATTTCATGCTATCTAAACCGACATATCAGAATCGTTGTTATCTTAAGATTGTTCTAGGTAATCCATATACAACAGATAAACACCTAGATTCTTTGTCAAGGCTCTTGAATAATTCCATTAAATAAAATATATGTCTGACAATTCAACAAGAAAAAAAATCATAGCCTTAACAACAGCTGTTCTATCAATACTGATAGGATTAGTTTACCTACTTTTAATAGCCGCTCTGGATTTTAGAGGTCAGATGATTCCTCCTCCTCCTGAAGCATTTGACGAGGTGGCAACTCTCGTTGTTTTTTCTGAGTTTGAAGCTCTGTAATTCTTTTGAAAGTTTCTTTTACAAACCTTCTTAAACTTTCTTCTTTTTTATTTAAATCATATTGAAGTAATACGACTTCTTGTATACCTCCATCTCCCCAATCCTGGTTTTGTTGAAAAAAGGTAATAAAGCTGTAACCAGCAACTCTTGTTAACCACCCTGCGGTGATGCCTTGAATTGTTTTGCTGATTATTATTCCGGGGATACTTGTTGACATGGTTGCCCCGATAATATTCATCCCTCCTTGTACAACTCCTAATCCCGCAAGAGTTTTTGCTACTGATAAAGCTAGATCTTTCGCCCTTTGTTTTGTTAGTTTGATTCCATAGGCATTCCCTATCTCCATAACCATTTGAGCATTGACTGCGGCTGTTCCTAAATATTCAGATCCTGGTAGAGGTGTAATAGCAACAACTCCACTACTTAGCCATGTGTATTTATCGATAGTCTTTATCGAATGTTTTTTACGTTGTGCATTAAGTATATCTCTTCCATACTCACTTAGATTTCTGCATTGCATGAGAATATTTTCAGCCATTAGTTCTTCTCCCTCCTTATAGAGAATATTTGCAAGTCTTGTTATTAATAACTCAATTTGAGGAGGAGGTTGAATTGGATATGCCCCTGGTTGAGGAATTGTTTGTGGTGATGCTGTTGTGGCAATAATATTCTCAGGATCAATTAAATTAATCATCCTGCTTCTGAGTTTTGTTAGTAACTTTTTCTCTTCTTCAATTCCTAGTAGGTCTTTTTTATTGAGGACTAGAATAATTCTTTTTCCAGTTTTAATGAGGTCTTGAATTATGTTGAATTCAGTCTCTCTCAAGTCGGCATCAACGACAACAATAATTAGATCTGAACGACTTGCTTTCAAAATTGATTCTTTTTGTCTTTGATTTCCCTTTTCTCCACTTTCCAATATTCCCGGTGTATCAAATATTTGAATAGCTCTAGGTAAACCTTTTAGTAGTAAACGATATGAATTATGTCCAGTTGTAGAACCCATTGATGGGCCTACATTACCGACAATTTTTTTTAATAGCGCCCTTATTAATGATGTTTTACCACTTGAGCCCGTTCCGAAAACAACCACCTCTAAATCTCCACGAGAAAATTCCTTCTCAACTCTTTCTTTTTCTTGTCTCAGACCTCTAGAAGCAACATCATATTGAATTTGATCAATTAATTTTTGGATGCTACCGAGACTTTTTTGGGCGGCCTCTTTCTTTGAACCTAATTGCTTAGTATATAAATATCTATTGTTATTATTGTAATAAAAAAATCTCAGAATTTTTTTAAGAAGTTTTGATTTTGTTTTCCTTATAAAAAAAATCAAAATTAAAATTGTAATTACTATTGCTTGTAAATTAATTAATCTCAATAAAGCACCTATTATACCACTAATTATAAGGATTAAAGGTGTGAGAATTAAACAAGCTATTAAAATTGTTTTCCTTTTCATGAGCTAATGAAATTTAGGTTTTGGTAGGATTTTCATGTTAAATATAATTTATTTACATAATGCTTTTTTTTGAATTATTGGAAAAACTTCCATAAACAAAGAAAATTAGGCCAATATTTATAGAAAGATCTGCAAAATTAAATATTGGAAAATTTATGGGTATAAGTTGCATAAAATCAATAACATAACCTAGTCTGAATCTGTCAATACAATTTCCGATAGTACCACCAAGAAAAAATATAAAAGCCCAGCTATTCCAAAAAGTGAATTCTTTTAAAGAAAATAATAAATATACTACTGTTATTGAGACAAGCAAACTTATTATACCAAGTATTAATGCGTTCCCCTCAAAAATACTGAAGGCTGCTCCGCTATTCCGAGTCAATTGAAACTTCAATAATTTTGTAAACAATATTTTATTGCTTAAGCTAGTACTATTTACTATGGCCCAGTATTTTGAACATTGATCAATAAAGGCTATCAATATTGAGATCAAAAAAATATTAATTGGTCTTCTGAAAAAAAACTTCATTTTATGAAAAGTATTTTTTTGAGAGCTATACTCATTATTGCAATAGCAGGAACAATGAGCAATTGGTGGGTGATTGGTAATAGGCTATTATTAAGTATAAGTCCATAGAAATTGTTTAAATCTATTACTGAGGTCAATAAAGCTAAAATTAAGAAAAATATACCGACCATATGAACGGCAGCTAGACCAAGTGTTGCTCCAAGGAAATTAGTTATAAATTTGTTGGTTTTTGGAGACTTCGTGAAAGAACCACAAATAAATACAGCAGGAATAAAACCAATAACATATCCAAATGATGGAGATAGTAAGTAACCTATACTTCCCCCTCCATGAAAGATTGGAAGGTAAAATAGACCGATTGTTATATATGCTATTACCGATATTAGTGCAGCCTCGGGACCAAAAACAATTGAGCACATTAATACTGAAGGCACTTGAAAGGTACTTTTTAAATCGATTAAACTTAGGAATGAACTGAGACTGGGTAAATAGATTGCGCCTGAAATAAAGGTTCCTAATAAAATGATCAATAATCCGGCAACTGCGCAACTGAGGATGCTAAGTTTTTGCACGGAAAATTCCACGTCACAAACTATATTGCGATAGTTATGGGCGTTATGCTAGTGGATGGTTATATGACTTTAAAAGTTTTTGAAAGGCTCATAATGCAGACTTTTCTAAAATGTTAGATAATAAAAATCTTCCCCTTTAAAGACTTTCATTTTATTTAAGTTTATGAATATCAATGTTGGTACTAAGGTTTTTTTAAACTCTCCACTACCTTTTTTGAAGACAAGTGATCCAATGCCAATGTTAAGGCCACCAGATCTCGTTTCTGTAGAGGAGGCTGGAATGGTCGTAGCACTAAAAGGAGTTGATACTGTCGAGGTTAAGTTCAGACGAGGAACTTTTTTGATTCCAATAGAAAAACTTTCAGTCGCCGTTGAAAATAAAGATTAGATTAGTAATCCCATTCTTGTGAGAGTTTTTCTAAGGTAACTCTGGGACCACATAAGCTGAGTAGAGGATTCGCAAGGTATTTGTTTGCTGCCTTGATTAGATCTTTTTGATTTATAGCTTCCACTTTTTCAATATTTGTAAAATCGTAATCATGCGGCAAATCTAGTCCTAATAATTGTGCTTTTCTTTCAGCTTTTTGTGAAACTGTTTGTGTAGAGTGAGCGATCTGACTCTTGTATTTCGTCTTAGCTCGGATTAACTCTCTGTCAGTTAATGATGTATTTTTAATTGTCTCTATAATTTCATTTAATAGCTTAAGTACAAAACTTGCTTTTTGTTCAGTGGTAGAAACGTGAATGACAAAAGGTGCATTAGATTCTCTTGTTGGGTGATATACACCTACCTCATATGCAACACCATGTTTCTCTCTTAACTCAACAAATAATTTACTGGACATACCTGAGCCTAGATAACAACTTAAAAGTTGGAGTGATAATGCGTCCTTATCATTGTGACCAATAGTTGTATTACCTAACATAATTATAACTTGAGAAGTTTTTTCAAAATTTAGATGTAAACCTCTTTCAAAAGATGCTTTTTGGGAGATGTCCTTATTTTGAGTTATCCCAAAAGATAAATTTTTTTTACTGTTGAACAAGGAGATAAATGGCTCATTTATTAAAATATTGTCTATTGAATCTTTTGAAAAAGATCCGGATATTACTAATGCTTTGATTCGACTTGGTAATGAATTTGCCAATGAATCTATATCCTGCTTTCTTAAATTACTTAGATCTTGAATTTCACCAAGGGGGTCATGACCATAGCCTCCTTGGCCAAAAGCCAACTCTCTCCAGCCATCATAGGCTACATAAAATGGATTCTCTTTTTGTCTTTTTAATGCTTGGAGTGTAAGCTCTCTCTCAATTTTTATTTGCTCAGAATCAAGGTGTGGATCTGAAATCATCCAAGCAAGCACTGGGAGTAGTTTTTCAAAATCTGTTTCTAAACATTTCAGGCTTACTAGCATCCCATCTTCGTAGGTATCG
The DNA here is from genome assembly GCF_059772305.1 of Prochlorococcus sp. MIT2309. Lineage (NCBI taxonomy): Bacteria > Bacillati > Cyanobacteriota > Cyanophyceae > Synechococcales > Prochlorococcaceae > Prochlorococcus > Prochlorococcus sp. MIT2309. The sequence goes on from NZ_CM186282.1 coordinate 161,951, forward strand.
CAGTGTATTCCTGCTCCACATCCTTCCACAAGATCACCAAGTTTAAGATAGTCATATGGCCCACATCCCCTACTCATACAGGAACCTAGCAGTTGATGTATCCCCCTTTGATTAGTTGGGTCTAACTTACTCCCTCCATGAATCCAAATTTTAGTTGCCACGACGCTTGTCGAATCCAATTGCTGTAGGAGTGGCTTGAATGGGTAAATTTGCATTTACTTTGGTTTTGCAATTAGAACAGAACATTTATCTGGTTGTAATTCTGACAAAATTAAATTTATCAATGTCTCAGGCTCCCAATAATCTATATCCTTCAGGGGTTTTAATAAAGATTGGTGCCTGCCCCACAGTAATTGTGAACCAGTTATTGAGGCTACATTTGTAGGGATCTCTAATCCAAAACAAAGGCTGTTCTTAACAATTTTTTGAGCTCTTTTAAAGTCTTTTTCATTTAATGGTTTATTAATTATTTGCTTCAAGATTTTATAGATTTCTTTTTCTACTAAATTCAGTTTATCTTCTGAACAGTTTGCTTCAAGAATTGCAATTCCACCTTGTTCAAGACAAGTAATATCCATATCAATAGAGTCAACTATCTGCAGATCTTCTCTTAAGTGATGTATCAGTAGACTTCTTCGCCCTTCTGCGAGCAAAGTTGTAGCTATATCGTATCCAATGACATTTTTTTGCTCTGTTGCTGGTGGTATTGGCCATGCCATTAATAATCTACAGGCCTCTATCCTCTCAACACGTATTTCTTTTCTTTGCTTTTGGAATACTAATGATTTGTTATCGTTTGACGATCCAACGCTATTTTTACTCTCATCAACAAGGACCGATCTCAGAAGTGAGTTATTAAGTCTTTTGGGGATTTTTCCTGCAATTGATAACGCAATATTGTTTTTGTTGTACAGATGATCATGAAAAATCCTCATTTTTTTTGGGGAGAGTTTGTTAAGACTTTTTTTAGAACCAAGAATTGGTTTTCCATATTGGTGGCCTAGCCAACTCATTTCAAGAAGCTGTTGAAAGATTTTTTCATCAGGTTGATCATTGTATTGAGCTATTTCCTCAAGTACTACCTCTCGCTCGGTTTCAAAAGCATTTGATTCAAATGCTGGAGTTAGAACTAGATTGAAAAGGAGATCAAGAGCCTTTTCCGAATTTTCAGGAGGAACTAAAACATGAAAATGAACATCATCAAAACCTGTGGCCGCATTACTACTGCCACCAAGCTCCTCAATTTCCCTGTCAAAATCACCTTCCTCTAGATTTTTACTACCCTTGAAAACCATATGTTCAAGGAAATGGGCAATTCCCTCTTCCTCAGGGGATTCATTCACACTCCCAGCCTTAATCCAAAAATCAATGCAAGTCAACGTTGCATTTGGCATTTCTGCCATAACACCAGAATAACTTTCTCGGAAAGTCACAATTTCAAGTTTTGGCGCTTGGATTAAATTAATCAGTTGACCTCAAAAAGCTCAGTCTATTCATTATCTTAATTGTGCTGCTCTCTTCTTTAATCAATGGGAAAGGTCTTCATCCACTCATAGAGGAGACAGCTAATCTCATTAGAGTCTCTAGAAAAAGTTTTCAAGATTTAATTTTGTTAGATCTGAATCCTGAATTTAAGAATATCTATAAAAAAGTTGATGGAAATGATCTTTTAATAGTTAACGAACTTCATAAAGCCAAGGGGTTTAGAAAACTACATCTTGAGCTTGCGCTCATTGAGTCCACTCTCCAGATATTGCATTGTGTATTTTTTCCTGACCCAAGATATGATCTTCCCATTTTTGGGGTGGATTTGATTGCTCTACCAACAGGTATATCGGCAGCTATCGTTGATTTATCTCCAGTAGATAAATCTCTACCTCCTGAAATTGAGAGAGAAATCTGTAATTTAGGTTTCAATGAATTTAAGTCTCCCAAGAAACTTCCTGAATGGGGAACAATATTTTCCGATAGGGTTTGTTTTATCAGGCCTGAGTCAAAGACAGAGGAAAAAAAATTTCAGAAAATCACAGAAATCTTTATAAAATCACTTATGACTTATTCCACGAAAATAGAGCCAGATTCTTATAATTCAAAGAAAACTATAAGAAGATATGAATTTCAAGAATGTTATTGTTATCAACAGAAGCGAAATGACAAAACTAAAAATGTTCTTGCCAAAATGTTTAGTCCTCAATGGGCAGATAGGTACATCGATGTAATCCTGTTCGAATGTCCGCCACTAAAAAACAATTAATCTTCCGTAAATCTTTTTTTATAACCTGCGCGGGTATTTTTCTTTGCAGCGGCATTACAGGATGTGGTCGTCAGGTAAACCAAAATATTCAAAAACCTATTGAAGAAATACAACGTGTTGAAGCGGTAGCTGCACTTGGGAAATTATCCCCTCAAGGAGAAATTAGAAAACTTGCAGCTCCTGTAAGTGGATTTGGAGGGACTCCAAGGATATCAAAACTTTTTGTTGAAGAAGGAGACAAAATACAAAAAGGACAACTTCTTGCAGTTTTTGACAATCAACCAAAAATTAATTCAGATTTAGCCGCTAGTCGAGCACGTTTAGAAACTTTGAAAATGGAAATATCTATGAAAATAAAGGAAATTTCCCGTTATGAAAAAACGTCTTTAGAAGGGGCAACCTCCAAAATTTTGCTTGACCAAAAAAAAGAAGATCTAATTATTCTCAGAGGAAAATTTGCTGAGACTGAAGCTCAAATACTAGGACTTAAATCCGATTTATACGATAGCGAGCTTAAAAGTCCGATTGATGGTACCGTTCTACGTATTCATACAAGAGTTGGTGAAAGATCTGGTGTAGATGGAGTCCTTGAGGTGGGGGCAAGTCAACGAATGCAAGCTCTAATTGAGGTCTATGAATCGGACATATCCAGAATTAGGTTGGGACAAAAGGTTTCTATGATAAGCGAAAATGGTGGTTTTGAATCTATCCTTAGTGGAACCGTTTTAAGAATCAGCCCCCAAGTTAGACAAAGGAATATTTTATCTACTGATCCCACTGGGGACGCTGATGCAAGAGTCATTGAAGTTTTGGTAAAACTCTCAGATACATCCGCTGATTCTGTAAGTCGGCTTACTGGGATTAAAGTCATAGCAAGATTTGATCCACTTTGAAATATACTTTTTGGACCAAAAGACGTATACCTCTAGCTTGGTTGTTGTTAACTAGACAACCACTAAGATTGTTTGTTGCCATAGCTGGTATTTGTTTCGCAGGGATATTGATGTTTATGCAGCTTGGTTTTAGAGATGGTCTTTTTGATACGAGCGTTACTGTTCATAAATTATTCGATGCCGATGTTGTTTTGATTAGTCCAAGATCCAAAAGTTCAATAAGTATGAGTGGATTTCCACGGAGAAGGCTTATTCAAGCAATGGCTCATAAGGACGTAGTAGGGACCACTCCAGTGAATTGGACATTTGTGCTTTGGAGAAATCCCCAGACGCTTCAGACTAGATCAATATTAGCTCTTGGATTCGAGCCGACTGATCCCCTTTTAACTGACTCTGGATTTACATCCAAGGCAAAGACGCTTACTAATCCAGGCAGAGTTTTATTTGATGAACTTTCTAGAGATGAATTTGGGCCGATTCCTGAATGGTTTCGTGAAGGAAAAGTTGTTGAAACCGAGGTTGCAGGAAAAAGGGTTCGTGTCACAGGACTTGTTAGTTTGGGCCCCTCTTTTGGGGCAGATGGCAACTTAATCACTAGTCGTGAGACATTTTTAAAATTATTGCCCAGTATTCCTGCAGGCAGTATTGAAATTGGTCTAGTTAGATTAAAACCTGGATCAAACTCTGATCAGGTTGCAAAATCAATCCAAATGAGTCTTCCCAGTGACGTCAAGGTTTTAACGTTGCAAGAATTTATTGAATTCGAAAAAGGTTATTGGAGAAATAGCACCTCGATTGGTTTTATTTTTTCTCTCGGAGCGGCAATGGGGTTTGTCGTCGGTTGTGTGATTGTTTATCAGATTCTCTACAGTGACGTGAGTGATCACCTCGCAGAGTATGCAACCCTCATGGCTATGGGATACCCACTGAAAACACTTTTAGGGGTAGTTGCAAGAGAAGGAATTCTATTGACTTTGATGGGGTATCTTCCAGCTTATTTTTCTGGTCAAATACTTTACTTACTGGTTAGAAATTCCACTAAATTACCTGTTGTAATGACGTTTGAGAGAGCAACACTTGTTTTCAATTTGATATTAGTTATGTGTATGGGTTCAGCTCTTATTGCGATGCGACGTTTGTCTGATGCTGATCCTGCAGAGATCTTTTAGTTAATTCTTATCAACCATGAACAAAAATTATTTCGAAAATTCCAATTCCTCAACAGTAAAAATTAATGAACTCTCACATTGGTATGGCAGTGGGAACATGAGAAGACAGGTACTTGAATCTATTTCAATGGAAATAGCACCCGGAGAAGTTGTTCTTTTAACAGGCCCATCAGGATGTGGAAAAACCACCTTGTTGACTTTAATAGGCGCTTTAAGAAAAATTGAAAAGGGAGGCATAAAGGTTTTTGGTAATCAATTATTTAATTCTTCAAGAAATACAAGGCAAAAAATCCGAAGAAAAATAGGAATGATTTTTCAAGGGCATAATCTTCTTCGATGTCTTACCGCCGAGCAGAATGTACAAATGGGAGCAGATTTATTGAATGGATTTTCATATAAAGCCCGAAGAGATCAAGCTCGTGAGTGGCTAAGAGCAGTCGGGCTTGAGAATGAAATGAGTAAATTACCTCACGATCTTTCAGGTGGACAAAAACAACGCGTGGCAATTGCTCGAGCCCTAGCAGCAAAGCCGAAACTATTGCTTGCAGATGAACCAACATCGGCACTTGATAGCGTTACTGGACGCGAAATTGTGGATTTACTCAAAAAGTTGGCACTCGAGCAGTCCTGCTCAGTTTTAATGGTGACGCATGATCCAAGGATTCTTGATATTGCAGATCGCCTTTTAAAAATGGAAGATGGTAAATTAATCTCCTCAATTGAGTAAATTAGTCAAAGACAAATTCAGAGGTACTTCAAAATGGCTAAAAGAAGAAACTTAAAAAAAGAAAAACAAGAGAGAAATCGTGCCTATGCAAGGAAATTCAAAAAGCGTAAGCTTCGTAATGATGGAAGAGGTGAAGGTGCAGGCAATGGTGTTACGGGCACAGCAAATAATGGTGGAGCTGCTGATTAAAAGTCCTCAATGCATTCAAAAATAAAATGCAATTACTTTTTCAAGGCATTCCATGTTTATAAGTATTGTTATACCTACCTACAATCGAAGACCAATTCTTGAAAAATGCCTAATGGCACTCGAATCTCAAGAGATTATTCCTGAGATTGAGAATTTTGAGATAATGGTTATCGATGATGGTTCGACTGATGGAACTCAAGCATGGTTAAAGAACGAGGCGAAAATTTTCCCTCACGTAAGACTCATCGAGCAAGAACATTGTGGCCCTGCGGAGGCTCGTAATAAAGGAGTTCGCTCCAGCCAGGGAGATCTTATTATTTTCATAGACAGCGATCTAGTTGTTACAAGGAAATTTCTTATTTCACACGTAAGGTGTTTGATCTCAGAGTGGAGACTAAATAAAGGTAAGCTCTGCTTTACTTATGGTTCCGTTATCAATACTTCAAATTTTGAGAATCCATCCTCTGAACCCCACAAATTAAGTGATTTGTCTTGGGCTTATTTTGCTACGGGAAATGTCGCTATTGACAAAAAAGTACTCGAGAAATCGGGCCTTTTTGATAATTCTTTTAATCTTTATGGTTGGGAGGATCTGGAATTGGGGGAAAGGCTGCGAAAGATGGGTGTCAAGCTTATTAAATGTCCCAAAGCAGTTGGTTACCATTGGCATCCTGCTTTGACATTAGAAAAAATCCCCAACCTTGTAAGAGTTGAGAGGGAAAGAGCAAAAATGGCTTTGGTTTTTTATAAAAAGCACCCAACTTTGAGAGTTAGATTTATTATTCAATATACGATTTTTCACAGATTGATTTGGGAGTTTCTCACTTTAGGCGGATTTCTTAATGAGAAAAATCTTAGACCTATTCTGGCTTTTCTCATAAGAAAGGGGCAATCGGGCCTTGCTATGCAGATTTTGAGATTACCTTTGAATCTTATTGGTGTTCGGCAAATATATAGAGAAGCGACATTAATGAGGCTAAATTGAGCAAATTTTTTGATAAATTACTCTGGTAAACAAAAAACACACACTTGACCTTCTCAGGTAGGTTATTGAATTGTATTCAATGACTTTTGTCAGGTGGAGGCTAACTTGAGATCTTTTTTATTATGGCTGTTGTAACTCTCTCAGAGATGATGGAGGCTGGTGCTCATTTCGGACACCAAACCAGAAGATGGAACCCCAAAATGTCTCGGTATATTTACTGTGCTCGAAATGGAGTTCACATTATTGATCTTGTAAAAACGGCAGTTTGCATGAACTCTGCTTATAAATGGACCAGATCTGCGGCAAAAGGAGGAAAGAGATTTCTTTTTGTTGGGACCAAAAAACAAGCCTCTGAGGTAATAGCTCAAGAGGCAAACAGGTGCGGGGCCTCCTACGTAAATCAAAGATGGCTTGGAGGAATGTTGACAAACTGGACGACAATGAAAGCTCGTATAGATCGATTAAAAGATCTTGAGAGAATGGAATCTAGTGGCGCAATTGCCATGAGGCCGAAAAAAGAAGGAGCTGTTCTTAGGAGAGAATTAGAGCGACTTCAGAAATATCTTGGTGGCCTTAAAAACATGAAAAGATTGCCAGATGTTGTTGTTTTGGTTGATCAAAGAAGGGAGACGAATGCTGTTTTAGAAGCAAGAAAACTTGATATTCCTCTCATATCAATGCTCGATACAAATTGTGATCCTGATTTATGCGAAGTGCCTATACCCTGCAATGATGATGCTGTTAGGTCAGTTCAATTAATACTTGGAAGATTAGCTGACGCAATTAATGAAGGCCGCCATGGTTCAAATGATAATAGGGGCTCTGAGGGTAACAGAAGATAATTTTCAATCTTATTAACTTTTTTACCAAGTGATTACCTATAATAATTCACTTGGTTTTCACTTTTCTTCGATTTTAAAACAATGGCTATAACCGCGAAGCTTGTCAAAGACCTTAGAGAAAAGACTGGTGCAGGAATGATGGACTGTAAGAAAGCTCTCTCTGAAACCTCTGGCGATGTTCAAAAAGCTATTGAGTGGTTAAGACAAAAGGGCATAGCAAGTGCTGAAAAAAAATCTGGCCGTGTGGCTGCTGAAGGTGCAATTGGTAGCTACATTCACACAGGGGCTCGTGTTGGAGTGCTTTTAGAATTGAATTGTGAAACAGACTTTGTGGCCAGAGGAGATAAATTCCAATCCTTACTAAGAGATCTCGCTATGCAAATAGCTGCTTGTCCAAATGTTGAGTATGTTTCTGTAGAGGAAATTCCAAAGGATATATCAAATAAAGAGAAAAATATTGAATTGGGAAGAGATGATTTGGCTGGTAAACCTGATCAAATAAAAGAAAAGATTGTTGAAGGAAGAATATCTAAAAGACTTAAAGAATTAGCGCTTCTTGATCAGCCTTATATCAAGGATAGTTCCACTACAGTTGGCCAGCTTGTTAAAGAAGTGGCTGGCCAAATAGGTGAGAATATTCAGGTTCGTCGCTTCACTCGATACACTCTCGGGGAAGGAATAGATCTTGAAGAAGTTGATTTTGCAACTGAGGTTGCTTCTATTACTGAAAATTCAAATTGATAGTCAACAAGGAAAATAAATCAAGATTTGATCCTATTAAGCAACTTGATTTATTAAAGTTGCAATGTCAACGCATTACTCCAAAACTATATGAAACTCAAGAAAAATATTTGGAATTAATAAGATCCTATTTGCAAGCCGATGTGAGACAAGCTGTATTCAATCTAATAACAGATATGGATAGACAAAATATTGAAATTTCTTCTTTAGGAGATAAAAAAGTATGCTTAGAAAAAATAGATATACTTGTAAATAAATCAATATCAAGGATTAATATTAAAAATTTGATTGATATTTCCGATGATATTGAAAAAGAAAAAAATCTTAAAATTAAACAAAGTCAGAAGAAATTAATTAATGACTTGGAAATATTAAAAGAAGACAATAATATCCCTCCAGGAGTTGATAATCAATCAATAAGAATTTGCAGTGATTCTCCTCTTGAGGATTCCAAAATATTGTCGAGAAGGTTCTTTAGCCCGCAAGAACCATTTTCAAAAAGCCTAAACCTTAAGTCTGATTATTTTGATAAAAAAAAGACAATCAATACATCAAAAACCCAGACGGATCAAAGTTCAAGAAAAGTTTTGCGAAGTTCACAAGACAAAGCTTTAAAAGCTATTAAGAATTTTTTTAAAATCTCATCAAATAGACTTAATAGTAATTTTTCCTTGAATAATAACTCCGATATCACTAATGAAAGAATTTTATCTAAAGATATAACCTCCGAAAATATATCTAATGAAACAAATCAGGTTCAGGGAAGTGATTGTGTTCCAGACAATCCGCTCGATTTATTTAATTGGCTGACCTCTATTGATATGGGGTTAATCAGAGAATTAAGAAATCTCTCTAACTCAATTAATGTTGAATTATTATCAGTTGGTTTGATTAATAACATAATGCCCTTATCGCTTCTCGACGCTGTAATTAGTGGTCAAATAAATACACAAGATGCTCCATCAAATCTTTTAAGGATTAGCGTACCTTTAAATGGAGCTTATATTGAAGAGGGTATTGAAGTGGTTTGTGTATTTATTAGACCTTCTGAGCTTGAATTTGATCATTACTCCCTAAGGGAATGTCGTTTATCCTTAAAAAATAGAAGAAGCACTTTGCTCAAAATGGTGAGACAATATCGCCATTGGACTAATAAATCACTGGCAAATGAAATCAGTCAACAATGGCTCGAAAAACCTCTAAAAAGCAACCAAATCAATACAACAAAGAAGCCCTGACTATAGATAGGGTAAGGGCTTTTCAACATTGGGCTAGACCATTAAAAACGTCATTATCATTGGAAGCAGAGACAGATTTTAAAAATATTCAAGGAAGAAATGAATTTTTTAATCAATTTGTAGAAAGACAACTTCAACTTTATCCAGAATTTTTGACAGGAACTGATAAAAATCGCCTAGATGATTTTTCAATGAAATTTAGGAGTTATTCTGAAAAATCAGAATCCTTAAAACGTAGATTGGTTATTGATCTACGACGATATCTTCATCAGCTTTCTACTGAGTTTGTTAATCCTGAACAAGAGAGTAAACCTTTTTTAAAAAGAAGCTCAACTATTAATAACTACTCATCTAACCTACCTGGATCGATTTCACTTATGAGTCCACTTGTTGAGGTTCCTGGGATAGGCGCTAAACTTGGAGAGAAACTGCTTGGCCTTGGACTTCTTTTAGTAAAAGATCTTGTTACGTATTATCCAAGAGACTATGTAGATTACTCATCTTTAAAGCGTATAAATGAACTTATACCTGGTGAGACGTCTACTATAGTTGCGACAATTAGAAGATGTTCGTCTTTTACTAGCCCAAGAAATCCAAATTTGTCAATATTAGAATTACAATTGCAAGATAAAAGTGGCCGTATCAAAGTTACCAAATTTTATGCGGGACGTCGGTTTAGTTCAAGGTCTTTTTTAAAGGGGCAAGAGCGACTTTACCCTGTGGGCTCTAAAGTTGCTGTAAGTGGACTTGTAAAAGATGGAAAATATGGAAGGAGTTTTAATGATCCTCTTTTAGAAATTTTAGATCATTCTAATTCTCAAGTAAAATCAACTTCAATTGGGCGCTTAATTTCTATATATTCATTATGTGAAGGGCTTTCAGCTGAGAAATTTAGAGGTTTTGTTAAGTCAGTTTTACCGCTTGTCAATCACTGGCAGGATCCTGTTCCAGAAAATATTTTAAAAGAAATTGATCTACCCTCAAAGAGTAAAGCTCTCTGTGACATACATTTTCCTGATGATAAGAAGACGCTTCAACGTGCAAAAAGGAGATTGGTATTTGATGAATTCTTTTCTTTCCAATTATCATTGTTACTGAGAAGGTTAAAGTTTAAGAAAGACTCCGCGCCTAAACTTGAAATATCAACTACTCAGAATGGTCTGGTAGGGGTTTTTTTTAAGTCTTTACCTTTTTCTTTAACAATTTCGCAAAGAACAGTATTGACTGAGATTCACGATGATCTCAAGAAGAACGAGCCAATGGCAAGATTACTTCAAGGAGATGTTGGAAGTGGTAAAACTGTTGTTGCAATAGCATCATTATTGTATGCAGTCGAGGCTGGGTGGCAAGGTGCTCTCATGGCGCCAACTGAGGTTCTAGCAGAGCAACATTATAGGAACTTATGTCAATGGCTAATACCTCTTCATGTGAATGTAGAGCTACTTACTGGCTCTACGCGTAAATCTAGACGACGAGATATCTTAGATAATCTTGCAACTGGAAATTTAAATATATTGGTTGGCACGCACGCACTAATAGAGGACCCTGTATCTTTCAACAGATTAGGTCTTGTTGTTGTCGATGAACAACATCGATTTGGAGTAAGGCAGAGAAACTTACTTTTAAACAAGGGATTGCAACCCCATCTTCTTACAATGACAGCTACACCTATACCTAGAACGCTTGCTTTGTCAATACATGGTGACTTAGATGTCAGTCAAATAAATGAACTTCCTCCAGGTCGAACACCTGTAAAAACTCGTGTTTTTGAGAGGGCTCAAATTAATAAAGTATATTCAGTTATTAGAGACGAGATCGCAAAAGGAAGACAAGCTTATTTTGTTTTACCACTAGTAGATGAATCTGAAAAGCTTGAACTTCGCTCTGCGATTAAGGTTCACAAGGAATTATCTGAGGATATTTTTCCTAACTTAAAAGTAGGTTTATTATTTGGAAAGATGGCTGGAGCCTCAAAGCAAAGGGTTATACAAGAATTTATAGAAAAAAAATTTGATATTCTTGTTTCTACAACTGTCATTGAAGTAGGTGTTGATGTCTCAAATGCAACTGTTATGGTGATTGATAATGCCGATAGGTTTGGTTTGTCCCAACTTCATCAGTTAAGAGGTCGTGTTGGGCGTGGATCTGCCAGATCAAATTGCTTCTTGGTTTGTGACGACAATAGAAATAGCGGTAAAGCAAGATTAGAGGTTTTATCAAAATCAAATGACGGTTTTGAAATTGCGGAAATTGATTTGAAATTAAGAGGTCCAGGACAAGTATTAGGTACTAAGCAATCTGGATTGCCTGATTTCGCATTGGCTAATTTAATTAATGATGCAGATGTACTTGAAATAGCTCGTCAACAAGCTGAAAAAATTATTGATCATGATCCAACTCTTGATTCTCATCTTAGGCTCAAAGAATGGCTTCATGAAAATTATGATAAGTTCTTCAATCAAGTTCATTTAAATTAATAATTTCCTATGAGAGATTGGTACAAAGTAGAAGTATGTGAATGTCGTGAATCGATGATCTCCGTCCCAATCGAGATTAATCGACTTATGCCTCATCCATATCTTTCTCTAGGTGCACCATATGGCAAGGGTTGTAACCCATGGCAATTAAGAATAGACGTTATTAATAGACTTACTCGATCTCAAAATCATCTCGCAACAAGAGCACCAAGGCTGAGAATTGCGATGTTTGATGCTTGGAGGCCAATCTCAGTGCAAGAATTTATGATTAAACATACTATTGAACATCAACTTCGATTAAAAGGGATATCTGAAAAAAACACTGACTATGAAAGTCAATTAAGAGGTGTAGTTTTAGAGGTGCAAAAATTTTGGGCCCCGCCAAGTAAAAACCCTCAAATGCCACCTCCACACAGTACTGGGGCTGCTCTTGATATTACGCTTGCTGATCAAGATGGTATTCCATTAGATATGGGAGGCGAAATCGATCAACTTGGCGAGATTTCAAGCCCGGGGTATTACTCCAATAATGAAAATATCAAAGGAAAAATGGGATTAGTCTATGCCAATCGTAGAAAGCTTTTGTTCGAAATTATGGATCTTTCAGGATTCGTTCAACATCCAAACGAATGGTGGCATTTCAGCTACGGCGACCAATTATGGGCGTGGAAAAAAGGAATTCAAAAAGCTATTTATGGTAACTACGACGGAGTTAGTAATTCAAGTGTTTTTTGATCACCAAGACTTATAATGTGGTCCCCGAAATAATCATCATCTGATTGTTTCCAATTGAGAAGAAGGGGCTCTAGTGTTGTTTCTAGATCATCTATGTTCATTCGCTGAAGGAAAGGTTTTGCAAGTCTTTTTAAATTATTGCTACCACCTAACCATAATTGATATAGATTTTTACCACTACCTACAAGAGCCAATTCTGCCATGTAAGGCCTAGCACAACCGTTGGGACATCCTGTCATTCTGATCAAAATAGGCTTTTTAATGGATAGTTTTTTTAATTGAATGTCAATTCTCTCAAGAATTGTTGGTAATGTCCTTTCTGCCTCAGTTAGCGCTAAACCGCAAAGAGGTAGTGCAGGACATGCTAGAGCGTGTCTTGTCAGTGATGGGGGTTTGCTTGGGTTAATAATTCCCATTTTTTTAAGAGCTTCTATGACGCTCGTCTTCTGATATGTGCCAATATTGCAAAGTAAAATATCTTGATTAGGTGTCAACCGAATTTCTAATTGGAACTTTTTGATAAGATTTTTTAAACCAATCTTCAGGTCATCCTTCAGTCTTCCTGATAATAGAGGTAGGCCAACAAACCACATGTTTTTGGACTGCTTGTGCCATCCTAAATAGTCTTCTAATGTCCATTCTGGTTCTGATTTGAGTGGTTTAATAGGTTTAAAGAAATATTTGCTTCGCAATTCATTGATGAACCAATCAATGCCCATATCGTTCAACACATATTTCATGCGAGCAAGACGCCTAGTTTTTCGATTACCGTAATCTCTTTGTAGGGCAAGTATTGCTTGAACTAATTCAAGGATGTTACTTCCATCTATGTAACCTAGAGGATCAGCAGTCCTTGCAAATGTCTCTTCTAGATTATGTGTCCTGCCCATACCTCCACCTACATAAACATTACACCCTTTAAGTTTTCCATTGGTTTCAGTAAATGCGACTAGTCCAATATCGTGTGTGAGAAGATCGACTGAATTATCTCCTGGAGCAGTTACTGCACATTTGAATTTTCTAGGCATGTATGTTGTGCCATAAAGTGGTTCATTACTATCACCGCTAAATACACCATTTGCGAATTGCTTCTTACGAGCTTTTTGTACTGATTTTGAAGGTTTGATTTTGTAAGTCAAATCTCCGTCTGCCCATAGTTCTAAATAAGTTGTCTCTGCTTTGGTTGGACTTAAGACGTCTGCAATATCGTTAGCAAGTTCTCTGACAGCTGGATATGATCCAGTTGTATACGGCGCGGCAGGCGCCATAACATTTCTGTTTATGTCCCCGCAAGCAGCAAGTGTTGACCCCATTGACTTGATAATCGTGCTTATGACCTCCTCAAGTTTTTCTTTACGAATTCCGTGCATTTGAAATGCTTGTCTTGTAGTAACTCGAAGAGTGCCATTCCCAAGACGATTGGATAAATCATCTAGGGCAAGAAATAATGAGGGACTTATCTTTCCACCAGGGCATCTAAGCCTTAACATCATTTGCCAGTCTTTACCTTTTGTTTCTCTATTGTCTTGTTGATAGCTCCCGTGAAATTTTAAAAGCTGGACAGCATCATTAGTAAAATGATCTGAATCATTTTTTAATTCCGTTAAAAGGGGCTCTAATAAATATTGGCTGTCAGCTTTAAACTGCTCAAATTTTACCCTCTCAGAGCTGTTGGCAATGCAAGGGACAATTCTTGAGGCTCTATTTTTTTTTAACTCACTCTCTCCTTTGGTCACGGTGTCTTATTTTTCCTAACCTAGCGTAGCTAAAATTACAGTCATTAATTAGGTTAGTTATCAACAAATAGAGATTTTGGTAAATCTATTAATGTATGAATAATTTCTTACTTGAAATCGGCACCGAAGAACTTCCTGCGGATTTCTCTAACTCTGTACTAAAAAGTCTTTCTTTAAGGGTAAAAACTGATCTTGATGATCAGCGCATTGATCATGGTGAAATTGCCTGTTTCAGTACTCCCAGAAGGATAGTCATTTCCATAGAGAGCCTTTCTGGCAATGCGAGAGATTTTGTCCAAGAACGAAAAGGACCTAGATCCGCCCAGGCTTTTCAAAATGGAGAACCCACTAAGGCTGCTTTGGGTTTTGCAAAGAGTTGTGGAGTAGAGGTTGGAGATCTGGAGATAAAGACAACCTCTAAGGGGGATTTCCTTTTCTATCCTCTTACCACTAGGGGAAAATCTGCTGAAGAATTACTGGCATCTTTGGTTCCTGATTGGATTTCCAGTATTCAAGGAAGGAGATTTATGAGATGGGGAAATGGCCGTAGAAAATTTTCACGTCCAATTAGGTGGATAGTATGCCTTTTAAATGATGTATTGATTCCTATTCAAATAACTGATTGCCAACCTCAAATTCGTTCTGGTAATGAAAGCAAAGGACATCGTCTTTACCAGCCTAATATTAAGGTAGATTCAGCATCAACTTATTTCGAAACTTTAGAAAAAGCTGGCGTTCAAGTTAATAGAGAGAACAGAAAAATATTTATTAAAAACTTAATTTTACAAACATCTTCAAATTTAAAAGCAATTCCAGAACTTGATGAGGTTCTCTTAGATGAATTAACTGACCTTGTTGAAGCGCCATTTTTAATAAAAGGCAATTTTGATAAATCTTTTTTGGAGCTTCCTCCTGAAGTGCTAACAAATGTAATGAAGAAACATCAAAGATATGTTCCCCTTTCATTTGAAGAGAAATCTCAGAAAGACCCCTTGATACTTGATTCAAGGAATTCATTATTGCCTTCGTTTCTTTGTATAAGTAATGGATTAGAGAATTCAAAGGAGATTATACAAATTGGCAATGAACGAGTATTGAAGGCAAGACTATCTGACGCATGTTTTTTTATTAAAGCGGATACTGAGGTTAGTTCTGAAAGTAGAAATGAAAAATTGAAGCAAGTAGCCTTTACTGATGGTTTGGGATCACTATATGATCGTGTAAAGAGAATAGAATGGATTACTTCACTGTTATTGAAAAAGATATCTGGACCTAAATTAGATGAAAAACATTCATTGAGAGCTGCCTTTTTCTGTAAGCATGATCTAGTTAGTCAAATTGTTGGAGAATTTCCCGAACTTCAGGGAGTTATGGGTGCTAAGTATTTACTTTTACAAGGTGAAGATAGAGCCGTAGCTGAAGGGGTAGCTGAACAGTATATGCCAAGAGGTTCATCAGACTCTATTCCTCAAACTGACACGGGGGCATTGATTGCACTAGCCGAGAGATTTGAATTACTCCTTTCAATATTTGCAAAAGGTGAAAGACCTTCAGGTTCCTCTGACCCATATGCATTAAGGAGAGCTGGTAATGGAATCTTTCAAATTTTGCTCACTCTGAAATGGAAAGTTGACCTTAACCAATTTCTTAAAGAGGCCATCGAATATTGGCATCACATTCTACCTAAATTAAATATTAAACCAGATTTTCTTCTGCAAGAATTTTCTGTTTTTTTTAGATTGAGAATTATTAGTTATCTTGAGGACAAAGGAATTGAAATGGATTTAATTCAAAGTGTTGCAGGAAAAAATATACCAGTCCAAAAACTTTTAGCTGATCCAGCAGATATTATTTTAAGGATAGATTTACTTTCAGATATGCGAAAAAAAGGTGAACTATCTAAATTAAATTTTGTAGTTAATAGAGCGTCAAAACTTGCTGAGAAAAGTACTTTATCAGAAGATGAGATGTATTCTGAAAGATCTATTGATGAAAGTCTTCTCCAAAATAAATGTGAAATAAATTTGTTTAATTTAATAAAATTATTAGAGCCAATTTGTATAGATGAATCAGCAAGTCGTTATGAAAAACTCGCAAAATTATTAGTATCAAGTACAGAATACCTGGCCGAATTTTTTGATGGTGAAAATAGCGTTATGGTAATGAGCAATAATTTAGATCTAAGGAATAACCGATTAAACTTACTTAGACTTATAAGTAACTATGCCTTATTATTGGCAGATTTCTCAGAATTAAACAATAAAAGCAAACAATAATTATATTAAATATTAGTCTTGACTAAATTTCTATTTTAGCGCTTTTTCTTTATTAGATGAACTGGCAGCTAGCATTGCATTTACTTCTTTTTCTTCTCTTACGGCACTTGGTACAGGTTTGTATGTCTTGGGGGCCAAAGCACCCCCCCTTAGAACTGATCCAATAGTTAAAAATGTCAGTTTAAGTTGTTGAAGAGGTTTCATTGCAACAACGGTTTTATAAAGATAACTATCAAAGGTCATTCTTTGTACATCCATATCATCGCACATTTCTACAAATGCTTCTCTAGCTGAATCGCTTGTGTAAAATATACGCTGAAGAATGTCTAGAACTTTATATGTAGCTCCATATTTTTTATCCCATTTTTTTAAATATTTTTTTAGATCTTTCTCACTAGGAATGATTTTGCCGCCATTACTTGATTCGACTATTTGCTCAGCACACATCCTGCCACTTTTGGCTGCAAAGTAAATACCTTCTCCTGAACTTTTGGTTACATAACCGGCGGCATCTCCCACAAGAGCCATTTTTCCAACGACTCTTCGAGGGCGTGGATGTTCCGGGATTGGATGTGCTTCAATTTTTATAACTTCTCCATTAACCAATCTCTTTTTAGCTCTTTCTCTGACTCCTGCTTGAAGGCTTTTGATTAAACTTCCATTTACTTTCATAGTGCCGGTACCTGCGGCTACATGGTCAAATTTAGGGAATACCCAACCATAAAAATCTGGTGAGACATCGGTTCCGACATACATCTCAGCTCTGTCCTCATAATATTTCATTTCCTCAGGGGGTAACTTTATTCGCTCCTGAATGGCTACGGCGTAGTTGTAATCACCTGCATCCATTGCTTTTGCTACGCGACTTGTCGCACCATCAGCTCCAATAAGAAGATCAACCTCAAGAGTTTTTGTTGATCCACTTGCATCTTTATCGGAATAATCAGAATAAGTAAGTGTGTATGGACCTTGCTTGTTCTTGCCTGTATCAATGTGATTGACAAGACCGTTAACTAGGTTTGCGCCCAGTTCGGATGCTCTGTTTCTCATGAAGGCATCCATAACCTCTCTTCTGCACATTCCAATATATTCCTTGTCACTTTCTCCGTAAATTTTGTCAAGTCTGATATCAACTTCTCGATTTGATGGTGAGATCATTCTCATATTCCTTACTTTTCTATCAATAATCGATTCAGGAAGGTCAAATTCCGAGACCATGCATAGGGGGATAGCGCCACCACAGGGCTTGGCATTATCCAGTTTTCTCTCAAATAACCATGTTTGAATGCCTGCTTTAGCAAGAATTTCTGCCGCGCATGATCCGCTGGGACCGCCACCAATAACTGCTACTCGCAACATTTTTAGTGATTGAACTTTGTATTTATATTTAAAAACCTACATCGAAATAAGTGTAAGTACGTAATGAGTTGCCAAGGTCGTTACGATCGAAACATCTGATTAATATTATTTTTGTCTTAAGGCGTGAAAGCTCGATTCGATAAGGACCCCGAAATCCCGCTTGCATACAGGACTGTTACTCCAGGAAGGTATCGCTTCGATCGTTTTAGGCTAATTGTCATATCTTCAGTATTTATTAGTATTTCAGTAACAGTCTTACTTTTAGGTTTTATTTCACCAACATCTATTACTCAAAAAAATTCGATAGATGGTTCATCAAGCAACAATGAAAAAGAGCAACTACTAGGACATTTCAAATATCCAGAGATAGATCAATCTCAATTGGTTGAGCTTTATCCAGGTTTCAAGCTTCAGAAAGATACCTTTAAAGCTCTCATGGAGATGAGAGATGCTGCCTTAATAGAGGGGGTTGAATTGGTGTTTTTAAGTGGTTTTCGTTCAATAAAATTGCAAGAGCAAATTTTTTATGAAAATAAATCTGCTAGGAATCAGATTGCTCTTGAAAGAGCAAGGGTTTCAGCCCCGCCAGGCTATTCAGAGCACAGTACAGGCTTTGCTGTTGATATCGGGGATAGAAACTATCGTGAAACTGATTTTGAGCCTTCTTTTGAGCAAACGCCAGCATTTAAATGGCTAAAAAAGAATGCTGCTAGGTATCATTTTGTGATGTCTTTTCCAAGAAATAATCATCAAAATGTTAGTTATGAACCTTGGCACTGGAGATACGAGGGAACAGTTGAAGCACTCAAGCAGTTTGAACCCACCAACAGAGTGCGTATGTTTATCAAATAATCTTATTAAGATTGAATTTTAAACTTGTTTTAAAATAATTTTACTAATCAAGCACTGAATTCTAAAGGTCAACATTATCTAAAAGTGCACTCGCTGAGATAGCCTTTAAAACCTTGTCTCGTAACTTTTTTCTTTAAGTCATCCATAAAAATGAGTTTACAAACTCAATCAATCAGAAATATCGCAATTGTTGCTCATGTAGATCATGGCAAAACAACCCTTGTGGACGCACTACTTTCTCAGTCTGGGATATTTCGTGAAAATGAATCTGTCCCAACCTGTGTAATGGATTCAAATGATCTAGAGAGAGAGAGAGGTATTACTATACTTTCCAAAAATACTGCTGTTAATTACAAAGATACCCGAGTCAATATAGTCGACACCCCTGGTCATGCTGACTTTGGTGGTGAGGTTGAACGTGTTTTGGGGATGGTTGATGGATGTTTACTTATTGTTGATGCAAATGAGGGGCCAATGCCTCAAACAAGGTTTGTGCTCAAGAAAGCCCTTGAACAAGGGTTGAGGCCAATTGTTTTTGTAAATAAAATAGATAGAGCAAGGGTCTCACCTGAGACAGCCTTAGACAAGGTCCTTGATCTTTTCCTTGAGCTTGGTGCAGATGATGATCAATGTGATTTTCCTTATTTGTTTGGAAGTGGTTTAGGAGGTTTTGCAAAAAATGAAATGGTTGAGGAAAGTCAAAATATGAAACCTCTCTTTGAGGCTATTCTCAGACATGTCCCCCCCCCTGTTGGCGATCAAAATAAACCTCTTCAACTTCAAGTTACCACCCTTGATTACTCTGATTTTCTGGGAAGAATAGTCATAGGTAGAGTTCATAATGGAATTATTAAAAATGGCCAAAATGCCTGCCTAATTAAAGAAGATGGAGTTGTAAAAAAGGGAAGAATTAGTAAATTATTAGGATTTCAAGGACTTCAAAGAATTGAGATAAGTCAGGCAGTTGCAGGGGATCTGGTTGCGGTAGCTGGTTTTAATGAAATCAATATAGGTGAGACAATTGCGTGTCCTGATGAACCAAAGGCTTTGCCTCTGATCAAAGTTGACGAGCCAACTTTGCAAATGACATTCGTAGTGAATGATTCCCCATTTGCTGGGCAAGAGGGAAAGTTCGTAACTAGCAGACAATTGAGAGATCGATTATTCAAAGAGCTTCTTACAAATGTCGCCCTCAGAGTTGAGGAAACTGACTCTCCTGATCGGTTCTCTGTTAGCGGAAGAGGTGAACTTCATTTAGGTATTTTGATTGAAACAATGAGAAGAGAAGGTTATGAATTTCAAGTAACTCAACCACAGGTAATTTTTAGAACAATTGATGAGATACTTTGTGAACCTGTAGAGACACTTGTAATTGATGCTCCGGCTGAATCCATTGGAGCATGTATTGAAAAACTTGGTTCTAGAAGAGGCGAAATGCAAAATATGGAGACTGGTGCAGATGGGCGGACTCAATTAGAATTTATTATTCCATCAAGAGGACTAATAGGTTTTCGGGGTGAGTTTGTTAGAGCAACAAGAGGTGAGGGCATAATGAGTCATTCATTTTTCGAATATCGAAAGATGATGGGTGATTTTGATTCTCGAAGAAATGGAGTTTTGATTGCATTTGAGGAGGGTGTTTCTACTTTTTACTCTTTGAAAAATGCTGAAGATCGTGGACAATTTTTCATAAAACCTGGAGTAAGAGTTTATCGAGGCATGATTATTGGTGAAAATAATCGACCTCAAGATCTAGAGATAAATATTTGCAAGACAAAACAATTGACCAATATGAGGTCAGCAGGCGCTGAAGAACTTGATACTCTTCAATCCCCAATTGAGATGACATTGGAGAGGGCTTTGGAATACATTGGATCTGATGAGATGCTTGAAGTCACTCCAGAATCAATAAGACTCAGAAAACTTAAAAATCGCAAATCTTCCAAGAAATGAGTGAATTTTCAATTTCAGATACTAACTTAATTACTCAAGACAAAAGATTTATTGAGGCTGTTGATCTGTTTAATTCTAATAAATGGTATCCAGCTCATGATTTATTCGAAGAATTATGGCACGAAACTATCGGACCTGAGAGAAAAACTCTTCAAGGTATTTTGCAAATAGCTGTTGCTCAACTTCATCTTGAAAATGGAAATTTTAAAGGTGCAACAATACTTTATGGAGAAGGACTTGGACGATTAAGTGATTTTTCCTCTCCGCATTTGGGATATGACATAACTAACCTTTGCTTAATAGTAAAACAAAGATTATCACTTCTTCAAAAAAATGAAGATCCAAATCTATGTAATCAACCCGTTTTGAATAAAAAGCACTGAATCTATCTTTATTCTTAATGAAGATTTCTATTACTGAATAGAATCATTAAGAATTCATAAAAGCTTTATGAGAGATTGTAGTTAATAAGTTTTATTATTTGCCTCATAGTTTCGGATTTTTTATTACAATCCAAATGTTATTGTTCAAGGAAAATTAATCTTTGTTTTTCGCTTTCAAAGATCAATTATTTGGATTAATTTCTGATCATCAGGTCCTCCTTTTACCATGAGGCTAAGTCTTAATAACGTCTCTCTTAAATTAGGTGGGATTTCAATAATTGATGGCATTTCCTTATCTGTTGGTCCTGGCGAGGTGGTTGGTTTACTTGGTCCTAATGGGGCAGGAAAAACATCGACTTTTAATTTATTGATTGGATTATTAAAGCCTGATCTGGGAAACGTTCTTTTAAATTCACAAAAAATTAGTAATTTTTCAATGCCTCATAGAGCTCGTTTAGGCATTGGCTATTTGCCACAAGAGCCAAGTGTTTTCAGGAGATTAACAGTAAGGGAAAATCTTGAGATAGCCTTATCCCAAAGTTTTATGTCCCGCCCTCTTTCTAGAGTAAGAATGGAGGAATTAATTGATGAATTCCATTTGAATAAATTTATTGATCGACCTGGCTATCAATTGTCTGGTGGAGAACGTAGAAGATGCGAAATCGCAAGAGCCTTAGCAGTGGGCCCTATTGGTCCCAAGTATTTACTTCTTGATGAACCTTTTGCTGGGGTAGATCCAATGGCCGTATCAGATATTCAAGATTTGATATATAAGTTGCGAGAGAAAAGTATGGGAATATTGATAACAGATCACAATGTTAGAGAAACTCTTGCCATCACTGATTACTCGTACATTCTTAGTGAAGGGAGTATTCTCTCTTCAGGCTTATCAAGTCAGGTTGCTAATGACCCGCTTGTAAGAAAAAATTATCTTGGCGAGGGTTTTAAGCTTTGAATAAAAATTACCCTAAAAAAAATTTCTCTGAAATCCTTAGTTCAAATAAAATAATATATAGTTTAATTTCTTTATTTAACAATATTCCTCTTTTAGATAAATGGCTACTTTCTGAACTTATTCCACCATTACTTTTTGCAGTTGCTGCTTTATCAACAGTTTCTCTTTCTCTAGGTGTAATGTTTGATTTAGTCAGAAAGATAGTTGAATCAGGATTGCCTTTTCAGATGGCTATAAAAGTTTTAATCCTTAAATTGCCCAGTTTTTTGGTTATCTCTTTCCCAATGGCAATGCTTATGTCTTCGCTACTTGCTTACAGCAGATTATCTTCAAATAGCGAAATTAAAGCACTAAGAAGTATTGGTATTTCATCAAAAAGGATGGTTGTCTCTGCATTGATTCTGGGATTATTTATGACAATATTAACTTTCATTTTTAATGATGTAGTTGTACCTAAATCCAATAGAGCGGCAGAAGCAACATTAAGAAAAGGACTTCAGGTTGCGATGCATTCCGATTATGGTACCGACATAATGTATTCGAGATTTGGAAAGATAGTTAATCCTAAAAATAATTCTTCAAGGGATGGATTGACGCATTTGTTTTATGCGAAAGAATTTCAGAATAGTCAAATGAGAGAAGTTACTCTTTTAGATTTTTCAAAAGTTGGATATACTCAAATGCTTGTAGCTAAAAAGGCATTTTGGAGAGAAAAAGAAGCAAAATGGGAGTTTGAGAAAGGGAAAATACTCACTCTTGCTCCTAATAACAGTTCTACTTCTGTAGGTTTTGATAGTTATATATATCCTCTTGATTCGGGTCCCAAAGATATAGCAGAGCTACCTCAAGATGCAAATAATATGACTATTAGCCAGGCTAGAAAAGCACAATCTTTATACAAACAAACTGGTAATATTAAAGAGGAAAGAAGAATGAAAGTAAGAATTCAAGAAAAATATACATTGCCCATAGCTTGCATAGTTTTTGGTTTAATTGGAAGTAGTTTAGGGTCAAAACCAAACTCAAGATCATCTCAAGGTCAGGGTTTTGGTTTGAGTATTCTTTTGATTCTTTTTTATTATATTCTCAGTTTTAGTTTTAGTTCTTTGGGGGTTACTGGTTCTTTAAACCCATTTATTGCAGCCTGGTCTCCTGTTTTTATTTCTCTTTTTGGTGGTGGTTTGCTACTCAAAAAAGCTGATAAGTAATGTATTAATTTTATGGAATTAGTTACACAAATAAAACTTTTAGAACAACCCGAACTCTTTTTTGGACTTTTGTCTTTCCTTTCCCTTGTTTTTGCTTTACCTTTTTCATTTTGGTCATTAATAGTTAAAGATAAGTCAAGTCTAGTTACAACACTTGTTGCTATTTCTAATCTTTTTCTGGCAACATTATTGACATTAAGATGGTGGAATTCTGGTCATTTTCCAATAAGTAATTTATATGAATCTCTTTGTTTTCTGGCATGGGCTTGTTTGTTAATCCAGCTTTTAATGGAAAGATCTTGGCCCACGCCTTACCCTTCAGCACTTTCAGTTCCGCTTTCTCTCCTTTTGATTGGGTTCGCAAACTTTGTTTTACCAGATCAATTGAAGGTTGCTTCCCCTTTAGTTCCTGCACTGAGGTCAAGTTGGTTAGTCATGCATGTGAGTGTAATTATGTGTAGTTATGCTGCTTTAATTATTGGTTCTTTACTTTCCCTTGCTGTTTTGCTTACTAATACTGGTGAAGATTTACAAATAAGAAGCAATTCTATGGGTGTTGGCACTTTGAAATCTTCAATACCTTTAGTTAATAAACAAAACTCAACTTCACTACTTTTTGAAAAGCCTCAAGTATTAACTACAGCTGAAGAGCTTGATTCATTGAGTTATAGAACAATTTCCTTAGGGTTTTTACTTCTTACAGTTGGTTTAATCAGTGGAGCTGTCTGGGCAAATGAAGCATGGGGGAGTTGGTGGAGTTGGGATCCAAAGGAAACATGGGCTTTAATCTGTTGGCTGGTCTATGCCTCATATCTTCATGTCCGACTTATTAGAGGTTGGCAAGGTAAAAAACCAGCTGTCTTTGCTGTTTCTGGTCTTTTTGTAATTGTTATTTGCTACATAGGCGTCAATCTTCTTGGTGTTGGGCTACACAGTTATGGGTGGTTTTTGAGCTAAATCTCAATAAATTTTTCTAACTTCTCTTTAAAATATTTCCTGCTTGAGCTTCTTGAGCAACTTTTCTTAATGCGTCACAACCCTCTTTTAGTGATGGATATGCAAACATTCCACTGCCAGCAATAAAGCAATTTGCACCAGCAGCACAACATTCAGAGATTGTCCAGTCAGCCTTAATACCACCATCAACCTCAATGTCTACGTCGTAGTTATTTTTGATGATCTCTGCTCTAATCTCTTTTATTTTATTGATCATCGTTGGTATGTAAGCCTGCCCCCCAAACCCCGGATTGACCGTCATTACAAGAACATGATCAACCATATCAAGAATATTTTTTACTAATTCTGTTGGAGTGTGTGGATTGAGAGCAACTGATGGAGATCCTCCAAGCTGTCTGATTCGTCCCAAAATCCTGTGCAAGTGAACATTTGCTTCAACATGCGCAATTACAACACCAGGTTCTCCATTAGGGCCCTTACTCGCCTTTACGTAGTCCTCAAGCATTGTTTCACAGTTGTATTGACTAACCATAAGTTGAGTCTCAAAAGGAACTTTGCAGTAATTTCTGCAAGCTGAGATCATTTCAGGACCAAAGGTGAGGTTAGGGACAAAATTTCCGTCCATCACATCAAATTGAATCCTGTCAACGCCAGCATCTTCAAGATCTTTTACACATTTACCCATATTTGCCCAGTCTGCTGGCAAGACTGATGGAATTATTTGTATTGGTCGGTGATTTGTGGAATTTGAAGGTTGATTTGACGTGCTCATCGAAAATAAAAATCTTGTATACAGATTCTATAAATCTGAAGGACCTTCGTATTATGTGAGGCTGCACTGATAAAGTTGTCCCCGCCTCGACTGATTTAAATTTTACGGTTTTTCGTATTTTTAAATCTTATTGAGGTTGTAATTTTCTTAAACCCCCTTTTTCAGTGGATCGCACACTCATTCAAGAAATCCTCGAAGTCGTAGAACAAGCTGCAATAGCTTCGGCTCAATTAACTGGTCTTGGCAAAAAAGATGAGGCAGATGCTGCCGCCGTTGAAGCAATGCGTAAACGAATGGGGCAGATAGAGATGAAAGGCAGAATTGTCATTGGTGAAGGAGAGAGAGATGAGGCTCCAATGCTTTTCATTGGAGAAGAGGTTGGCTCAGGTAATGGCCCAGGAGTTGATTTTGCTGTTGATCCCTGTGAGGGAACAAACCTATGTGCAAATAACCAGCGCGGGTCTATGGCCGTTTTAGCTGCTTCAGATAGAGGAGGCTTATTCAATGCCCCAGATTTTTACATGAAAAAATTAGCGGCCCCCCCAGCTGCTAAAGGTAAGGTTGACATTAGAAAGTCTGCAACGGAAAACATAAATATCCTCAGCGATTGTCTGGGTTTATCAATTGATGAATTGACCATTGTTGTAATGGACAGAGCAAGACACAAAGAACTAATCAGTGAGATTCGTTCAACTGGTGCAAGGGTTCAGCCTATATCTGATGGCGATGTTCAAGCAGCCATAGCTTGTGGATTTGCAGGCACTGGAACTCATTGCCTTATGGGCATTGGAGCAGCTCCCGAGGGAGTGATTTCAGCAGCTGCTATGAGAGCCCTTGGAGGACATTTTCAAGGACAATTGGTTTACGATCCTGCTATTGCTCAGACCACAGAGTGGGCAGATTACACAAAAGAAGGTAATATCTCGCGTCTGAACGAAATGGGAATAACTGACGTGGACAAGATTTATGAATCAAATGAACTTGCATCCGGAGATAATGTGGTTTTTGCTGGTAGTGGAATAACAGATGGACTTTTGTTTAACGGAGTTAAGTTCGAACCTGATTGCACGAGAACAAGTAGCCTAATTATTAGTACACTTGACAATTCTGCCCGTTTTACAAACACAGTTCATATTAAAGAAGGTGCTCAAAGCATCGGCTTAAATTGAACTTGATGTAAAAAAATTCAAGAGAGATTTATGCACATTGCTGTCGTCGGTCTAAGTCATCGAACGGCACCAGTTGAGGTCCGAGAAAAACTTAGTATTTCCGAGCAAAAAATTGAAGAATCCTTCAACTCTCTTAAAGAAAGAGAGCAGGTAATTGAAGTGTCAATTTTAAGTACCTGCAATAGGTTAGAAATATATACTTTGGTTAAAAAGCAGGATAAAGGCGTTTTAGCTATCAAGGAATTTCTTAGAGATTATTCTGGTTTGGATGAAGATGTTCTTTTTCCTCATTTATTTAATTTCAATCAAGAAGAGGCAGTTGCACATTTGATGAGAGTATCGTCTGGGCTGGATAGTTTGGTGCTAGGTGAAGGACAAATTTTGTCTCAAGTAAAAAAAATGATGAGATTGGGTCAAGAAAACAAATCCATGGGTCCAATCTTAAATAGGCTACTAACTCAAGCTGTGAGCACTGGAAAACGCGTAAGAAGCGAAACGAATTTAGGAACCGGAGCGGTATCTATCAGTTCAGCCGCTGTAGAACTTGCTCAACTTAAATTAGGTCAATCTCAAGGAAGAGATCACTTGGCCAATCTTGAAAGTGAGAAGGTTTCAATAGTTGGAGCAGGTAGAATGAGTAGATTATTGATTCAGCATTTACAGTCAAAAGGTTGTTCGAAGTTAACTTTAGTCAATAGATCAAAAGATAGAGCCTTAAAACTTGCTGCTGATTTTTCAGCATTAGACATTGAATGCCGTTTGATGGATGATCTAGATCGTTGTTTGTCAGAATCTTCTTTGGTTTTTACAAGCACCGCATCAGACAAACCCATTATTGACGCTTCGAGGTTGAAGACAATCTCCTTAGGTGGAAATCTTCGCTTGATTGATATTGGAGTACCTAGAAATATCTCCTCTGACGTCAAAAGTATTTCTGGTATTGAATCTCATGATGTTGATGATCTTCAAGAAGTTGTAGCTCGTAATCAAGAAGCGAGGCAGAAAGTTGCACTCCAAGCTGAGGGTTTGATTAAAGAGGAAGGAAGACTTTTTCTTGAATGGTGGGAAAGCTTAGAGGCTGTTCCGATAATTAATTCCCTCAGATCGTCGCTTGAATCTATTCGTAAGGAGGAATTACAAAAAGCTCTAAGCAGAATGGGACCTGATTTCTCAGCCAGAGAACGTAAAGTTGTTGAGGCTCTTAGTAAAGGTATTATCAATAAAATATTGCATGAGCCTGTAACTAAATTAAGGGCTCCGCAATCTAGGTCGGATCGTTTGGAGTCGTTAAAAATAGTCGAAAACCTCTTTGATCTTTAGCGTTGTGGTGTTTTTTTTTGAGCTAAAAAATATTCTGTCTTATTTCAAAACTCACGAGTCTTATAAAGTATCTCTATTTTTCTCGCCTTTGTGGCACGTAGTCCAGTAAGTTTGCACGGAAACGCTGATTAAAAAGGAAGGAATGAAGCGAGTATTAGCAATCATTCTCGGAGGTGGAAAGGGTTCAAGGTTATATCCTCTCACTAAAATGAGGGCAAAGCCTGCTGTTCCTCTTGCAGGAAAATATCGCTTAATTGATATTCCAATTAGCAATTGCATTAATTCAGACATCACAAAGATGTATGTCTTAACGCAATTCAACAGTGCCTCTTTGAATAGGCATATTAGTCAAACTTATAATCTGAGCGCTCCTTTTGGACAAGGGTTTGTAGAGGTCTTAGCGGCTCAACAAACACCTGAGAGCCCTACATGGTTCGAGGGAACTGCTGACGCTGTTAGAAAATATCAATGGCTTTTTCAAGAGTGGGATGTTGATGAATATTTGATTCTTTCGGGAGACCAACTCTACAGAATGGATTACAGCCTTTTTGTTGAGCATCACAGAGCTAGTGGCGCGGATTTAACAGTCGCAGCTTTGCCAGTTGATGCTCAGCAAGCTGAAGGCTTTGGTCTTATGAGGACAGATGAAGACGGGAACATAAAAGAATTTAAAGAGAAGCCCTCAGGAGACCTGCTTAAAGCAATGGCAGTAGATACATCTAGATTTGGTTTAGAGCCAGAGTCAGCAATAGAGAGACCATATTTAGCCTCTATGGGGATATATGTTTTTAGTAGATCAACTCTTTTTGATTTATTAAATAAAAATCCTACATATACCGACTTTGGGAAAGAAGTTATACCAGAGGCTTTGAAAAGGGGCGACAAATTAAAAAGCTATGTTTTTGATGATTATTGGGAGGATATTGGAACTATTGGAGCTTTCTTTGAATCTAATTTAGCCCTAACTCAACAACCAACACCTCCATTTAGTTTCTATGACGAAAAATTTCCGATTTACACCCGTCAGAGATATTTACCACCATCGAAATTAGTTGATGCTCAAATTACAAATTCAATTGTTTGTGAGGGGTCAATTCTCAAATCATGCAGTATTCATCATTGCGTACTTGGCGTCCGTAGCAGGGTTGAGAGTGATGTTGTCCTAGAGGATTGCTTAGTTATGGGATCAGATTTTTTTGAGTCTTCAGAAGAAAGAATTGCTCTTAGAAGTGGAGGTGGTATTCCCTTGGGTGTTGGAACTGGTACAACTGTCAAAAGAGCGATTCTTGATAAAAACACAAGAATTGGTAACAACGTCAATATCGTCAACAAAGATCACATTGAAGAGGCAGATAGAGCAGAAAAGGGCTTTTACATTAGGAACGGAATCGTTGTGATAGTAAAAAATGCGAGCATTCCCGACGGAACTGTGATTTAAGTCTTTTTTAACTTTTAGCAGTGGAGTCAAGGTTTTTGAGCGGTTAGAAAAATCTTATTTTTTTTTATTAATTTTTCATTCCTGACATTGAGCCATTAAATTAAGCGCATCGTTTCATCAATCGGCACAATTACTCAAGTAAAAGATTTATGAAACGATGTCCAAGGCACACTTTGGTTTGATAGGTCTTGGAGTGATGGGAGAGAATTTAGTACTCAATGCTGAAAGGAATGGTTTCTCAAGTGTTGTTTACAATCGTACTTACTCAAAAACACAAGATTTTTTGTCTAGCAGAGGTTATGGAAAGTCAATTGAGGGTGCAAGAGATCTTCAGGAGTTTGTAGACAAGCTTGAGCGTCCCAGACGAATATTAATGATGGTCAAAGCTGGTAGTGCTACTGATGCAGTCATCAAGAGTATTTCTCCTTACCTTCAAGAGGGAGACTTACTCATAGATGGAGGTAATTCTCTGTTTTCTGACACTGAGAGAAGAGTTTCTGAACTAGAGAGTAAAAGTTTTGGATATATAGGTATGGGCGTCTCTGGCGGAGCAAAGGGAGCTCTTGAAGGACCAAGTATGATGCCAGGCGGTACAAAGGCCTCCTATGACGCCATAGAAAGTCTCCTTAACAAAATGGCTGCAAAAGTAGAAGATGGTCCTTGCGTTTCATATGTGGGACCGGGAGGGTCGGGACATTTTGTAAAGACGGTCCATAACGGAATCGAATATGGGATAGAGCAAATACTCGCAGAGGCTTATGACTTGATGAAAAGAGTTTCGAGGATGAATGGCGATCAGATGGCTGATGTATTTAATTTTTGGAATAAGACTGAAGAGCTTAATTCTTACTTAGTTGAAATTACTGAAGCATGTCTAAGAACAAAGGACCCAACAGATGGAAAAGATCTAGTCGAAAAAATTATGGATAAAGCAGGCCAAAAAGGAACTGGCTTATGGACGGTTATCAGTGCACTTGAACTGGGAGCATCTGTTCCAACCATATATGCCTCCTTGAATGGGCGTGTGATGAGTTCGATGAAAAATCAAAGACAAAAAGCTGCCCTAATAATCAAATCAGAGCAATCAATAAGTTTCGATATGGGTATTCCAGAGAATGGTATGCCACTTTTGATGGATGCCGTAGTTTTAGCAACTATTGCCTCTTACGCTCAAGGAATGGATATTCTAAATCTTGCTTCAAAAGAGTATGACTATAAATTGGATATGAAATCCATTGCTCAGCTTTGGAAGGGAGGTTGCATAATACGGTCTCGATTACTAAAGCATATTCAAAATGCTTACAGTATCGATCCAGAATTATCAAATTTAGTAGTTGACCCTTGGTTTGCCAAACAAGTAAATGATCGATTGCCTGGATTGACCGCTGTTGTCTCTGGTGCAGTCAATGCAGGAATACCTGTCCCCTGTCTAAGTAGCACACTTGATTATCTAAATAGCTATCGAACCTCGAGGTTGCCCCAAAACTTAGTCCAAGCAATGAGAGATTGCTTTGGCTCACATACCTATGAAAGAGTAGATATGGAAGGCTCTTTTCATACTGAATGGATTGATTGAAATTTTATTTTTATGACAAATTACAAGTTGAAAACTCTTAAAGATAAAAGTGAATTGTCTTTTTTTGCAGCAACATTAATTACTGATTATTTAAAAAATATTTTAAATACAAAAGAGAGGGTTCAGATTTCTTTGTCAGGAGGAAGGACTCCTTCAACAATCTATTCGCTTCTTTCAGAAAGCTGCATTGATTGGTCAAGAGTAGATGTTTTTCTAGGAGACGAAAGATGGGTTCCTCATGACAGTGATATGAGTAATACAAAAATGATCAGAAACACACTTCTGGCAAAATCTCCTGGTTCACAAGCAATTTTTAATACTGTTCCAACTACTGATTTGGCAAATCCAGAGGAAAGTGCCAATTTCTTTGAAGAACTCCTACTCAAGAAATGTTCTGGATCTCCACCTTCACTGGATTTATTGGTTCTTGGACTTGGCGATGATGGTCATACTGCTTCCCTGTTTCCTGGAAGTGAAGCAATAAAAATTAAAAACAAATGGACAGCTGTTGGCGTTGGAAATAACCAAGAACGAATAACAATGACTCACCCGGTACTAAGTGCCTCAAAGAAAGTTATTTTTGTAGTAAGTGGTAAATCAAAAAAAATTGCCCTTAAAAGACTTTTAGATCCATCCGAGTCTGATGCTAGAACACCTGCGAAATTAGTTAGGCCAAAAGATGAAATTTTGATATTGACCGATTTAGATGCTGTTTAACTACCTTATTAAAATTTTTTTTATCTGTCAGTGAGGCTTTTAGATGGGTTTAAAAAAATCTGTCATAAAGATTTTTTTGATTGGAAAACCCCAATGACAACAAAATTGGAGGATCCAGTAATGCAGGATGTGAAGTTATATCTGCTGGGTTGGTTCTTAATGGTGAAATTTGTGAGGTGAGGGTGGATTTGTAAGTTGTCTTTCGCCAATATTCTGTCCCCCTTTAAATTTAAAAAAACTTTTAGGGATTCAAGTTTTTTATTGATTGGTATGGACTGACATTAAAGCGCCGGTTACTTGTTGGAATAGATCGCAATCTTTTGAACATGTTCCTCATGGTCTTAAATGGGTCGCTTGCTTTCCCACAAAGAAAAAAAGGGGCAACAACTGTAAAAAATCCTTTCAAGGCTCTATTAGTATCTTGTAGGGCTATGGGGCAAAAAAGGTTTTATTCTGTATTTTTTTGTCTGAGTCCATAACTCGCTTTCAAATTTTTCATTCTAAATTTGCTCTACCAGGAGAACTTAATTATGGATTTAAGCCTGGATCAATAACTATTCTTCTGCGGTATGTTGATGTTTATGGATAATATTTTCGATGAAATAACCTCTGAGGTCGCAAAATCTGCAGACTTATGCTTAAAACCTTGGAGACATTCTGTTTTGTTGTCTAGCGATGCTTTCCCAGAAATTGATGGCCTTGATATTTTTTCTGACTTAACACTTCGAATTGAATGTAGAGATGCTAATGGAGAACGTTTTTTTGAGAATGATTTGGAATTAGAGATGTATCGGAGCGGCGATGAATTAAATATCACAATTGGTTGGTATTCCAGCCACTCTATGCCAATCCTTTGGCAGGGGAAACACTCTGTTTGGATGGAACCAAATTCAGGTAAGCGATGTAATACTGCTCCAGAGAGAGCACCTCAGATTGAGGCATTTGCTAGAAGATTGAGATCAAGATTTTCCTGGATACTTAATGATTAATCGTTTATTTGATCTGTGACAGCACCCTTACTTGAGCTACTTACTAAGCGTGCATATTTTCCAAGGATTCCAGTTTTATATCTAGGAGTGGGTTTTTTCCACTCAAGTCTTCTTTTCTCAAGAATAGATTCTTCTACATTTAATTGAATAAGTTTTTGATGAGCATCTACCGTTATGCTGTCGCCCTCTTTTAC
Source organism: Prochlorococcus sp. MIT2309 (assembly GCF_059772305.1). NCBI lineage: Bacteria > Bacillati > Cyanobacteriota > Cyanophyceae > Synechococcales > Prochlorococcaceae > Prochlorococcus > Prochlorococcus sp. MIT2309. Next base: position 194,055 of record NZ_CM186282.1, read on the forward strand.
AAGACCAATTGTTCCACCGACAGCCGCTTCTGGAGCTACATGTCCTACAACAAGTCCATAGGAACCTCCACTAAATCTTCCATCAGTTATCAAAGCAACTTTTTCTCCTAGGCCTTGTCCAACGATAGCGGACGTAGGAGAAAGCATCTCTCTCATTCCAGGACCACCCACGGGACCTTCATATCTAACTACGACTACATCTCCCGCATTAACTTTATTATTTAAAATTGCAGACAAGCATTCTTCCTCACTTTCAAAAACTCTTGCAGGACCTGTAAGTACAGGAGTTTTGACACCACTTATTTTTGCGACGCTTCCTTCAGAGGCGAGATTACCCTTTAAAATTGCGAGATGACCTTTTTTATAAATAGGGTCATTCACAGGTCTAATAACTTTCTGATTATCCATTGGAGCTGAAGGAATATTTCTTAAATTTTCTTCAATGGTTTTTCCTTCAATAGTTAAGCAATCTCCATGTATGAGACCTGCATCCAATAAAAGCTTCATTACTTGGGGTATTCCGCCAGCTTTATGCAGGTCAACTGTTACGTAATTACCGCTTGGTTTTAAGTCACAAATTACAGGTACTTTTTGTCGTATCCTCTCGAAATCATCAATACAAAGATCTATCCCTGCCGTCCTGGCAATTGCCAAAAGATGTAGAACTGAGTTGGTAGATCCACCAACGGCCATAATTACACTGATGGCGTTTTCAAAAGCTTTTTTGGTCAGTATATCCAGAGGTCTGATGTTATTTTTGACAGCGTCAACTAAAACCTCCGCACTTTTTGCTGCACTTGTGGCTTTTTCTTCGTCCTCAGCGGCCATTGTTGAGCTGTAAGGGAGGCTTAGTCCCATAGTTTCAATTGCTGCTGACATAGTATTGGCCGTAAACATTCCCCCACAGCTACCAGCACCAGGGATCGCATTTTTTTCAACTGCAAGCAGCCTTTCTTCATCAATTTTTCCACTAGTGAGTTGACCAACTGCCTCAAAAGCACTGACAACAGTTAAATCAGCTCCATCGAGTTTGCCTGGCTTTATTGTTCCTCCATAAACGAAAATTGATGGAATGTTCATTCTTGCTATTGAGAGCATTGCACCAGGCATATTTTTATCGCATCCACCAATAGCAAGTACCCCATCCATACTTTGAGCATTGCAAGCGGTTTCTATGGAATCTGCGATAACTTCGCGTGAGACAAGAGAATATTTCATGCCTTCAGTTCCCATAGATATTCCATCACTTACCGTTATGGTTCCAAAAAGTTGTGGCATTGCACCTGCGTTACGCAATGCCTCTTCTGATTTGCGAGCTAACCCCATGAGTCCCATATTGCAGGGCGTGATTGTGCTGTATCCATTGGCTATTCCAATAATTGGCTTGCTAAAATCGTTATCACCAAAGCCAACTGCTCGAAGCATTGCCCTGTTTGGTGATCGTTGAATTCCTTTTGTTATTGCGCTTGATCTCAGCATGTTTTCTCAAAGTTATTTGTAAAAAAAAATAAGTTCATGTTTTTTCTCCAAGTTCTTCAAGTTGCCTTCTTACATCCGCAATAGCGGAATTTAATTGCTCAACTCTTTGTTCAAGATTCTCGTTGTTTTTATCATTAATTGTTGATTGAATTGTCTCTAGGGCCTCTGATCCATCCTGAATCCTAGGTGCATAAAGCATTGCTTTTTGTTTCCTATTCTCCTGTCTTCGCTCTGCCTCAGACAGTAGCCACCAAGCTAGGCCTGCAGCACCAAGAATAGCTCCACTTATCAGAGAGCCGAAACTATTTGGAGCAGATTCTTTGTACGGACTCATAATTTTAAATATCTATATTCAAATCCTAGTTCGGTGGAGTAATTCTGGTGTTAATTCGTTTAACAGGATCTCCAATTCCTGGAATAATATTTCCCTCTTTGTCCAATTCAGGATCAATACACCCAGCGTAAATAGTTATCTCCTTAAATAATTCTCCTATTTTTTTCAATCCTAGACTGCAGGCCAGACAAGTTATGATTCTTACTCTTTTTGGGTGAATGTTCTGTTTTTGGAGAATATTTAGTTGTTTAATGAGCACCTCGCCTGTTGTTATTTGATCAAAGTAAATAATTATTCCCGCATTTTCTTCAATTGCTATGGGGACTCCTTCTCCAATAGATAGAGTTGCATTAGGGAGGAGTTCTTTTGCACCCTGCCATAATTGAACACCTGCTGGAATATTGGCGATTGCTAGCAAAGGAACACGCGTTTCAATTACCTTCCCCTCGGTTAGTCCATGCGCACATTCAATTTTTTCATTTCTTAGTGGTAACCAATCTCTTATGGCCTCATAGGTCAACCATTTGCCTAGTTGGACTAGACCTGTTTCGTAAATAGGAGAAGGCGTTGATGCAGATCGTAAAATTGTTAACCAGTGACCAACCAGCGGATGAGGTGGGACAATTATTTTTAATGTCATAGTCATTTATCGCGTATTGGCAAATATTTGCCATAACGTAAATAAATAAATTACTGGCTCATGGCCTCTTTTATGCAAATGGCAAAAACAGCTTCATTTTTTAAATCTCTTTTGAGGTTTTCCCTTTCCCTCATATTTGTGGGTTTGTTTTTTTACAACACCCCTGATGTCTCAGCAAAAAGGCCTCCAGAAATAAGAAATCAGGAAGAACTCCAGATTACCCAAGATATGCATGGTCAGGATCTCAGCGGTAATGAATTCGTAAAATTTGATTTGAAAGGGATCAATTTTAGTGAATCAAACTTAACTGGAGCTGTATTCAATAACAGCAAGTTAAAAGGAGCTGATATGCATGGAGCAAATATGAGTGACGCACTTGCCTATGCAAGTGATTTTGAGGATGCAAATTTAAGTGATGTTAATTTTAATGGAGCACTTTTAATGGAGAGCAGTTTTACAAATTCTCAAATATCAGGTGCTGACTTTACGGATGCTGTTATCAGTAGGATTCAACAAAAACAACTTTGTTCAATTGCCGAGGGAACTAATTCGTCAACAGGAGTAGAAACTACCTATAGTCTTGGTTGTTAGCCGAATATATGAATCAACAAAAGAAAAGGTTGCCAGTAACGATAATTACTGGATTTTTGGGATCAGGTAAAACCACACTTATCAGGCATCTTTTGCAAAAAGGCCAGAGTAAATTTGCTGTAATTGTTAATGAATTTGGAAGTATTGGATTAGATGGTGCTCTATTTGAGAGTTGTGGTTTTTGCCCTGAAAGTGAATTAGAGGGAAGACTTGTAGAGCTAAATAACGGTTGTATTTGTTGCACTGTTCAAGAAGACTTTCTCCCCACTTTGCAAAAACTTTTGTCATTAAATAACGATATCGAAGGTATTGTTATTGAGACCAGTGGACTTGCCTTGCCTCAACCATTGCTTAAGGCTTTAGATTGGCCTGAAATCCGTTCACAAATATATGTTGATGGACTTATTACCGTTGCTGATGGAGAGGCCTTATCTTTGGGTAGTCCAGTTGGGGATTTAGTTGCCCTTGAAAAACAAAGAGATGAAGATGAAAATATTGACCACAAAACCCCGCTTAATGAATTATTTAATGATCAATTATTGGAATCTGATTTGGTTTTGATTAGTAGGTCAGATATTATTTCTAAAAAGTTATTCGATGATATAAAGGTAAAAATTTCAAAAATAGTTAAGCCTGAAGTTCAAATATTACCCATGCAAAATGGACAAATAGAACCAAGCTTATTAATCGGTTTACAGCATTCTAATAACACCCGAGTAAAGCCAGAAGAATCCCATCATCATAATCATTTAGACGTTTTTAGTTATCATTTTAAAAAGGATTTTTCGTTTGATTCAACTGAACTAAAAGAATTACTAATATCACTTGTCGAAGAGTACCAAATAATCAGAATAAAAGGGAGAAATTGGGTTAAAGGAAAAATATATCCACAACAGGTGCAAATGGTTGGGTCTAGATTTAATTGTTGGTATGAAAAAGCTCCTGATTATGTTTGGAAACCTCAGGATGCTGGCTTGGAACTTATTGTTTTGAGTTTCAGGTCTGGGATTCAAAAGGAGTTAAGCAAAAAATTTGATATGTATAAAATTTATGAAAGTTAAAAATTTATATTAACTTCGGGTTGTTTATTTTTGTATTACCAGCGAACGTATAGGGGCGATGAGGAATTCAACACAAGATCCATCGCCAAGTCTCTCTTGATTACAACTGTTGTGAGCACCTCCCTCTCTGAACAATCTACCTATTTAAAAATGGAGGATTCAGAAAAACAGCATTCCAATTGCACCAAGTGTGGTGGTAGTGGATACACTAAATCAAATCCTAACTGTTATCGGACTTGTCTTGATTGTTTTGGTAGAGGATTCACTTTAAACAGTGAAAAAATTACACTTTGATTTTCTTGGATCTTTTACCGAAAATACTTCAGGATATGTTTTGACTCAGTTTTTCTATCCTTTTATGTAAATTGCAAATTTTTCAAGCAAAAGTTTTTATCAGATTAAGATCATCAGTACTGGACCCAGCTGGTGAGGCTAGCAGAGCTGCTGCTAGCAAGTTGGGGATTAGAGGGATAGAAAAATTGCGTATTGGAAAGATTATTGATCTAGAGATAGAAGCAAAGGATGAAACTGAAGCCAAAAAAAATTTAGAGTTGCTCAGCGATAAGTTGCTTGCTAACACCGTTATTGAGGACTGGTCCTTGGAACTTTCTCCGAAAAACCCAAATTAATTATTAGTTTATGACGGTTGGTATTGTTGTTTTCCCTGGTTCAAATTGCGATAGAGATGTTCAATGGGCTCTAGAGGGATGCTTAGGAGTTCAAACTAAATATCTCTGGCACGAAAGTAGGGATTTGGATGGAATAAATTCATTGGTGCTGCCAGGAGGGTTTAGTTATGGAGATTATTTAAGATGTGGAGCTATTGCCAGGTTTGCTCCTGTTTTGCAATGCCTGCCAGATTTTGTTGCTAAGGGTGGAAAAGTTATTGGGATTTGCAACGGATTTCAAATTCTCACAGAGCTTGGTTTACTCCCTGGCGCACTTACTAGAAATAAAAATCTTAATTTTATTTGTCAGGATGTGTCTCTATCAATTTCAAGTAATTATTTGCCCTGGTTTAATAACTACACAGATAAAACTGGAATAAATTTGCCCATTGCTCATGGTGAAGGTAGATATCAATGCAGCGAAGACACTCTCAAATTTCTCTTAGATAATGATTTGGTAGCTCTCAGATATGATCAGAACATTAATGGGTCAATCAACGCCATAGCTGGGATCTCTAATCTAAAGAGAAATGTCTTGGGTTTAATGCCTCATCCAGAACGTGCATGTGATCCGTTAATTGGATCAACCGATGGTGTTGGAATACTTAAGTTTTTGATTGAGTAAAAAGAGGTGATTTTGTTTTGAATCACCTCTTATTTACTATTTAATATTTGTAGCCTGCTACGAAAAGCGCCTCGTCTGATGAAGGCTGTGATCCGGGCACATAGGAACCGGTTGAGGCCTCTGAATTGGCTTGTGCTCTGGCAATGAGAGCTTTTTGTCCAGCATCGTTATTGGAACCTGCCCATGCTTTTAGGCAAGAATGCTGAAGAGCTCTTCCGTATGAAAAAGAAACATTCCATTTAGCCTTTCGCTCAATCTTGTTCATAAGATTTAAGTAAACTGAAGCAGCCTCTTCACTCAAGCCACCAGAAAGAAAAACAATACCAGGAACACTTGCAGGAACAGAACGTTCCATTGTTCTGATTGTCATTTCTGCAACCTTTTGAGGATCAGCTTTGGGAGTGAAATCAGCCCCTGGCACGGTCATCGATGGCTTAAGGAGAGTACCCTCAAGAAGTACCCCATTCTCTTGACAAGCTTTATAAACGGTTTTAATAACTTGCTCTTGAACGGCAGCGGTCTTTTCAATATTGTGAGCTCCATCCATCAGTATTTCTGGTTCGATAATTGGCACTAAACCAGATTCTTGAACTGATCTAGCATATCTCGCTAACCCCCAGGCGTTTTCTTGAATGGATAGATTTGTTGGACACCCATCATCTGTAATTTGAAGAACAGCTCTCCACTTAGCAAAACGTGCTCCCTGTTCGTAATAGTCAGCAGCTCTCTCAACAAGACCATCTAGTCCGCTACAAAATGTTTCTACATCATGACCGCCTGCAAGTGGGCGTAGGCCTTTGTCAACTTTAATACCTGGAATTATTCCAAGTTTTTCTAATTTTTTCACCATAGGCTCTCCGTCAGGATGACTTTGAAAAAGTGTCTCCTCAAAGAGAATTGCTCCGCTTATAAAGTTTCCAAGACCTTCAGTTGTGAAAAGCATTCCTCTGTAAGCTTTTCTGTTGTCTTCGGAGTTCTCAACATTTATTGAGGCTAATCTTTTACCAACTGTTTTGGTTGATTCGTCAACTGCCAGGATTCCTTTGCCTGGACGGGCTATTGTTGACGCTGTTTTTTTGAGCTCTTCCGCGTAGTAACTAAGTGCCATTTCTGCCAGAAAATTTTCCTTAAGATCTTTCCATAGAATGACTTTTATTTAAGTATAAAATATTACATTGCTTTGTATCCTTCGTCGTAAAACCTTTGCTCTCTTGAGGAATTTTATGTCGAAGAAATAGTCTTTATTTAGGTTATGAATTTATTTAGGTTTATTTTTACTTCGTTTTTGGCGGATTCATAAATGGCATCGCAAACTCTTTGACTCTCAATTCCTTCTGCTAGTCCTGGGATGACGGGAGTGCCTTTAATGATACTTTCTGCCCACCAGTTTTGAATTCTCTCTACAGGAGCAATTCTTCCATCTGACCAGCTTCTTTTAAAAAGAAAATCTTTGTCCGGCGAAATTTGTCTTAAAGGCCCCTCTTTATCTGAGGTCCACAGACCAAAACCATGTACATAATCTTTTTGATTATCACTACCAAGAATCGCAGTCCCCTCGCTTCCGTAAATTTCAATCCAACATCCACGTCCATGTCTGCAAATTGAAGACAATGTTAATTGAACGGGAACCAAGGAATTTGACGAAGCTTGGCATAATTCGAGTTGAGCAAGACATGTGTCTTCGCTGGAAACCTTTCTAGGTTTTCCTGTAAAACTCTCTATTCTCTCAGAAATTGAAGTCGAGAATTGAGATGAAAGATTTTCTGTAGGACCAATCAGCCAATGCAAAATATCAATAGCGTGAGTACCTAGAGCTCCTGTTACACCCCCTCCTTCCTCATTATTTGAATACCAATTCCATTCTCTTTTCGGATTTGCTCTGCTGCTCATTATCCAATCGAATTTTACTAACCATATTTTTCCAAGTTTATTATTTTCGATTATTTTTTTTAGTTGCATAAAAAGGGGTACTGCTCGATATTCAAAATCGACAGCAACAGAAAGTCTATTTTTAATTGCTAAACGTGCTAGCTCCTCAGCTTGCGCAGAATTTAAGGAAATTGGCTTCTCAAGCAATAGATGTTTGCCAGCCTCAAGAGCACTTTTGGCTAATTCAAATCTTGCTGCTGGTGGTGTTGCGATAATGATTGCTTTTATTTCATCTGCTTGGAGAAGAGTTTCCCAGTTTTTGTAGGCAATGAGTTTGTTGATTTTTGAAGATTCAATAAGTCTTGAGTGCCTGTGGTGCCAAATTCCAATTGGATTCAACAACAGGTTGCTTCTCAATGCTGGTAAGTGAACCGATTCTCCAAATCCCAATCCTGCAATCCCTACTCCTACTTCTTGATTTGGTTCCATTTTAATTTTTAAAGGTACAAACTTGGTCTATTACATCTTGTATTAATTGATCTCCATTTGGACTATTCCATTCAGAGGAGTTGTTATTTATTTCATTGACAGAAATATCTTTAAAGGCATTTCCTGGGCAATCAATAGCCATTGTGTATAAAATTTCTTTTGTAATTTCACTACCTTTAGGTTCATATTTACTCAAAACTCTAATTATTCCATCTTGATTTTTCTTATAGCTGTTCTTATCCCAGGCTTGTCTACCAAATTCACTCTTAGGAACATAAACCCAATTGTTGGTGATTGCCTCTACTGAACTTTGTTGAAAAAATATAGTGAAACATATGCAAAGAAATATAAGGAAATAATTTCTTACAGTATCCAAATGTTTTTTTATTAAGGTCATTAATTTTTATCCTCTAGTGGATGATTTCCATGTATTTTTAATATTTTGGTAAATATTTTCCTGAATTGAGTTCTCGGAACAATTGTGTCAACAAAACCATGCTCTTGAAGGTACTCAGCCGTTTGGAAATTTTCAGGTAATTTTTCTCTCAAGGTTTGTTCAATAACTCTTCGACCTGCAAAACCTATCAAGGCTTTTGGTTCAGCAAGGATCAAGTCTCCAAGCATTGCAAAACTAGCAGTAACTCCCCCTGTTGTGGGATGGGTAAGAAGTGGCATATAAAGTAATTCGGCTTCTCTGTGACGCTCAAGTGCTCCAGATATTTTTGCCATTTGCATGAGACTCAGCATCCCTTCTTGCATTCTTGCTCCTCCAGAGGCACAGACTATTAACAATGGAATTCTCATTTGAGTAGCCTTCTCAATTAATCGAGTTATTTTTTCTCCCACAACAGATCCCATAGATCCGCCCATAAAACGAAAATCCATTACCGCTAAAGCGATTTTGATGTTTTCAACTTTGCAAGTTCCCGTAACAACCCCATCTTTCATTCCTGTGCTTGATTGACTTTCTCTAAGACGATCAGCGTAAGCTCTGCGGTCTTTAAAGCCAAGTGGATCAGTTGGTGACAGATCTTGATCTATTGCGATAAATGTATTTGGGTCTGCAATTAATTTAATTCTTTCTGCACTGTCTATTCGGTTGTGATGGCCGCAGTTACTGCATACATTGGCATTAGCCGCTAAATCTTTCCTATAAACGACTTGGCTGCATTCTGGGCATTTACCCCAAAGCCCGTCGCCTTCATCAGTTTCCTGAATCACCTTCCCAACGAATTGGCCCTTGCGTCGATCTGCAAACCAGTCAAAAAGAGACACGATAAAAATATATCTTTTTCTATTTAAAGCCCCCAAAGGGCTTCCCAGCTTCGAATCCACCAATTTTCACCTAAAAGCAACATTAAAAATGAAAAAAATGAAATAAATGGTGTGAATGGAATTGCACTAAATGGTTTTGTTTTAAAAAAGCTCATTCTGATAAAACTAAATAAGCCAGCTGAGATAAAGGACAGTATCAATACCAAAGAAACAGCTTGAAGACCCAGCCATATTGAACACATTGAAGCTAACTTTGCATCACCAATACCTAAGCATTCTTTATTAGTAAAAAACTTGGATATTTCCTTTATTGAAATCATTAGAAGGATAATTGAAATTGAATAAATCAGATGATTTATAATTTCTGATGAAAAAGATGACCAATTATATTCATTTATATTCGAATAAAGAAATAAAAACCCAATAAAAATGCCCATATTACAATCTTTTTCAGCTATTGATAATCTTTTAATATCGTCTATTGATATCTTTGTAATTAATATTATAAATATAATCTCCAAGTATATTTTCAGCAAGAAACTCCTATTAGTATTGGCTTTTATTATTTACATTAATCTGGTTAATTTATTTCAGCAACCCTTTTTTTTATCCTCAATCATTTTATGAATAATTGGGGTAAGTATTAATTCCATCGCAAATCCCATTTTTCCACCGTTTACAACAATACTTGTAGGACTTGACATGAAGGAATCATGAATCATTCCTAGTAAGTGTTGGAATTCAATTCCCCATTTTTCTCTTGCACCTTTTCTGAAATGAATAATTACGAAACTTTCATCTGGTGTGGGTATATTTCTACAAATGAAAGGGTTTGAAGTGTCTATGGTTGGAACTCTTTGAAAATTGATATCAGTCTTACTGAATTGAGGACAAATGTGATTTATGTAATCAGGCATTCTCCTCAAAATCGTGTCGACAATTGCTTCAGCTGAATAACCCCTCTCTGCATTATCTCTATGTATTTTCTGGATCCATTCAAGGTTTGTTATAGGTACCACTCCAACTAATAAATCCGCTAAAGACGCTACGTCATAATCATCGCCTGCAACTCCACCATGAAGTCCTTCATAAAAAAGAATATCGGTACCTGTTGGAATATCTTCCCACGGGGTGAATTGACCAGCTGTTAAAGATGTTCCTAGTCGAGAGTTGTGTTCATCAGCCTCTTCTTGACTGTGCAAGTAATAACGCTTTTGTCCCGTGCCAGATTCTCCATAAGTTCTGAAAAGTTCCTCTAGTTTATTGAAAAGATTAGCCTCAGGGCCAAAGTGAGAAAAATTCTCACCTTTAGCTAGGGCATCTGCCATAGCTTTTTTCATCGGCATTCTCTCGAAGCGATGGTAACTATCACCCTCGACAACAGCGGGGACAATGTCCTCACGTGCGAAAATGTGTTCGAAGGCTCTTTTTACAGTGCTTGTTCCTGCTCCTGAGGAACCGGTGACAGCAACAACTGGATGTGACCTGGACATTTATTCTTTGAAATCAGACCTAAAGATCTTCGCAGGTCACATGTCCAAATCTTCAAATAAAGTAGACACTTTAATTTTTTTGTACTGTTACAAAGTTGAAAGGGCTTGGGTTATTAGTTTACCCATTTCATTACAACCAACTTTTTTCGAGTTTTCTGAGGCAATATCTGGTGTCCTGAAATCACCAGCAAGTACCTCCTCTACTGCATTCTCAATATCCAAAGCCGCCTCGTTTTCACTTAGACCAACTCTCAATAACATGGCTGCCGAGAGAATCATGGCGATGGGGTTAGCTTTATCCTCTCCGGCTATGTCTGGGGCAGATCCATGCACTGGTTCAAATAAACCTGGACCTTTTTCGCTTAGTGAGGCAGAGGGAAGCATACCAATTGATCCTGTAAGCATTGCTGCTTCATCACTGATTATGTCTCCAAATAAATTTCCAGTCAAAATAACATCGAATTGAGAGGGGTCTCTTATTAGCTGCATAGCAGCATTATCTACGTATAGGTTTGAGAGTTCTATGCTTGGAAAACCATTTGCGATTGATTTAACTCTCTCTCTCCAAAGTTGACTTACGTCAAGAACATTTGCTTTGTCTACGGAGCAAACTTTTTTCTTTCTATTAGTGGCTAAATCAAAAGCAATTTTTGCAATTCTATCTATTTCTGGTGTTGAATAAGACATTGTATTAAAAGCTCTTTCTGTATCTTTGTGTTTAACTCTTCCCTTAGGTTCTCCAAAATAAATTCCTCCAGTAAGTTCTCTAACTACCATTAAATCAACATTTTTTATTATTTCTGATTTAAGTGAGCTTGAATCAATTAAAGCATTATGAATTTTTACTGGCCGAATATTTGCAAATAGGTTTAGACCTGATCTTAATTTAAGAAGACCAGTCTCAGGTCGTTTATCTCTAGGATTATTATCAAATTTTGGATCCCCTATTGATGCCATTAAGACTGCATCACTTTCTTTGCAAGCTTTAAGAGTTTCGTCTGGAAGTGGAGAACCTGTTTCTGAAATTGCAACACCCCCAAGAAGTTTGTAGTTGAAATTAATATCAAAAGAATGTTTTTTGCATAAGCTAAGTAAAAGATTTGTGGTCACTTCTGTAATCTCTGGTCCAATTCCATCTCCAGAAAGAACGGTTATTGAATATTTCTTCATTGAGTGAATTTAGTTTTGTTGATTAGCATTAAAACTTTCGTTTAGTTTACGTAATGTCTTAGCAATTTCAGGTAGCTTTTTGAAATTAGCCGAGCATCTTAACCACAGTTTATTCGGAATTGCAGGGAATCCGCTGATAACCATATTTTCCCCAATGTCTGTGTGTATTCCACATTTTGAGCTGGCAACAACTCTGTTGCCTACCACAACTCTATTTGAGACACCAACTTGACCAGCCAAAATAACTCCATCTCCTATTTTTGCCCCTCCAGCAATACCAACTTGAGATGCCATTGCACAGCCTCTCCCGATAACCACTCCATGCCCAATCTGAACAAGATTATCGATTTTAGTCCCTGACCCAATTTTGGTCTCTCCTACTGATGGCCTGTCTATATTTGAATTGCATCCAATTTCAACATTATCCTCAATAATAACTGACCCAGTTTGTGGCATTTTCCTCCATCCTTTTTCTGTTGGAACAAAACCAAAACCTTCAGAACCAATCACAGCATTAGAGTGAATTATGCAGTTATCCCCTAAATTAGATCCTGTTTGAATTACGCAATTTGAGTGCAATTCGTTAGATTTACCCAAATTAACTTTTTCATAAATAACAACACCAGGATGAATAACAGTATTATCTCCAATTTTACAATTATCTCCAATAAATACATTGGCACCAATATAAATGGAATTTCCAATAGTTACATTTTTACCAATAACTGCAGAGGGATGAATACCTGAATCGGGTGGAATCTTGGGTTTTAAGATTTCTAAAGCTTCCGCAAAAGCAAGTTTCGGATTTTCAAAGCTAGCCCAAGCTATTCTCATCTCCGAAGCCTTATCTTTAATACTATTATCATCAGGAATTAGTATCGCTGAAGCACCTGTTTTATTGAATTCCACAGTTAAATTTGATGCGGACTCTAAAAAAGTAATTTGCCCAATACATGCATTATTGATTGATGCGCCCTCATTTAATTGTGGATCTAAATTATGCTGGGAGTATTTGTACCCTGAATCCCCAAGTTTTAGTTTTTTTATAAGTTGGCTGAAATACATTTGCATAGATTTCGGAAAAATAATTAAGTTGATCTAAATAAATTGTCGTCAGTTAGAACCAACACATCTCTATGAATAACTATCGGAGATTTTACAGAGAGTTGTTGACTCGATTGCTGCTCTTTAATTCGCTCACTGCTTAACGAGCATATTCCCCTAGCAAACTCTTTACCAGAAGTGTTAATGAGTTTTACTGGTTGATTAGCAGAGAATTCACCATTTATTTTTTTTACCCCCACAAGAAGTAATGAAGCGCCTTGATTTTGTATTGCATTTGTTGCTCCATCGTCAAGAAAAATCGAACCTACTGGCTTTAAAGCGTTGGCTAGCCAACTTTTTTTGTTGCCAATAGGTTTTGGGCTTGGATGAAAAACCGTACCTCCTCTAGATCCATTGAAAAGTTCTTTCAGAATATTTGGATTTCTTCCATCAGCAAGATGCACTTTTATTCCTCTTTGTGTTGCAATTTTTGCTGCTTCAAGTTTAGTTTTGATTCCCCCTGTACCCCAATCACTTTTATGGATTGAGTTTTCTTGAAAATCTTTTAAATCATTGGGATGATGAATATCGGTTATTGGTTTTGCCGACTTATTAATTCTTGGATCAGATGAATAAAGTTTGTCTATATCAGTTAAAAGTATTAATTGATCTGCTGATATTGCTCCTGCCACTAGGGCTGAAAGAGTATCATTGTCGCCATATTTCAATTCTTCATTTGAAACAGAATCATTTTCATTGACAACTGGCAATACGCCCCAATCAAGTAACTTTTTCAATGTTAACGTTGCACTTTTATAAGATCTCTGAGTGCTTAATTCAGATCTTGTCAAAAGAATTTGAGCTACATTGAATCCAAACTTTTTCATTGATTTATCGTACAAGCTCATCAAATAACCTTGTCCTACTGCAGCCGCCGCTTGCAAAGAAACTATTTCCTCTGGGCGGTCATTTATTGATAAAAGACTACATCCCAGACCAACTGCACCACTGGATACAACAACTATTTTGTGCCCATTGTTTTTAGTTTCTGCGATGTTTCTGCAAATATTCTCAATGACTTCTGCTGTGCTAAAACCATTAGCACCTCTAAGAAGACTTGTACCTATTTTTATAACCCAAACGCTCATTTTAAATGATTGATAATAATGATGAGATTGATCTTTCTAAATATTGTGTAATACTTTTGTTATTAGGCAATCCATCTTTTTTTATTGGTTTAACTAAAATTGTGTATATACCTAATCGGTTACCTAAAATTATATCTGTAAAAATTCTATCCCCAATTATACAGGTTTCTTTTTCTTGATAATTCATTCGTTTTAATGCTTTTAAAGTTGAATCTCTGCGGGGCTTTGATGCTCTATGAGTAAAATCTAATTCTAATTGATTAGCAATATTTCTTATTCGTTTCTCAGATGGATTATTACTTACTAAGTGCAATTTGAAATATTTTTTGGAGTCAAAAATCCAATGTTTAACTTTTTGGGGAATGATTAAAGTTCTTCTAGATAATATTGTATTGTCAACATCCAATATTAAATATTTTAAATTTAATTTAGTTAAATGAGAAATAGAAATTTCATTTAAAAGTAAATGAGTATCCCAGTCAGGCTTAAAAAGATAATTATACATAAAGATTAAAGACCTCTTTCTTCAAGTTCAGTTTCAATTTTTCCTTGAACTCTGTCAAACTCATCTCCTTCAACAAGTTTTGCTTGATTATTTTCAATCTTCCCTACAATAAAAAAAGGATCGAGAGGTATGTAAAGGCCATATTCTTCATTTTCTACCTTGAAACTTACAAGAAGTTCATAAGTTTCAGATTCATCATTCATTTCATTTTCATCAAATTCTTCAGCTTCTGGTTCTTCCAACTCTCCTGAGACAGTAAGTGTTAGAGCTGATCGAATTAATTGTAGATCGTATTCTTGTAAAACAACGTCAGCAACCTCAAGAATAGGTTCACTTTTTTCAATAGTTTCAATAAGTTCTGGGTCACTATCTTCTTTTAACTTAAAAAGAGATACGGGAGTGTCGACTGGAGTTAGAAGTGCGTACTCAGTATTTTCAATAGGAACAATTTGCTCAAGAAAACATAATAAATCACTACCTGTGCTGTCCTTAAGAAGAAGAGTGGGGACTTGATCGTTATTGTTTGTTGAGTCTGAATTAGACATTTAGTGTTGTCCTTTATTTGGGTTTGAGCTGGTAAAAATTGAAATGAAGGTATGGATGCCCTCTATCTATCAATTCTAAATTCAGGCCCTTCGAGGAGCCATTGTTCTAGTAACAGAGCAGCAGCCTCACTGTCTAGTTTGCCTGAACGATCGTTTTTTACAGATAGATTTTGTTTTGCTTGCCATGTTGAGGAATGTTCATTTACCCAAGCTATTGGTAATTTTAAAGACAAAGCTAAACGGGTTCCATACTCTTTGCAAAATTCTGATTGATTTGTTGATTTTCCCTTTTCATCCAAAGGAAGACCAATAACAAGTCCTTGCACATCTCTTCTGTTACAAAGACATTTCAATTTTTTGAGGTCTTGGTCAAAATTATTTCGGAAAAGAGCCGGCAGCCTAGAGACTGTTATTCCTAGTGGATCGCAGGCTGCGATTCCAATGCGTTTTTTGCCAATATCCAAACTCAGTACTGATTTAGGTTTTGGTTTTGAAATATTTTTCATTATTTTGTAGGTGTTGGTAGAGGCGGTTGATTTGGTTTTAAGCCCTCAAGAATTGACTCCAATGAATTGCTCCGTGAGGCTAATTTGCTTGTTGATTTTCTTTTTAGTAATGTTTTTCCCAATATTACAAACTCATTTAAATCTTCTTTACAATAATTCTTAAGTATTTTGTTTAATTGATCATCATCAGTTGATGATTCTAATGTAATTTCAGATTGAATTTTAAAAAGTGAATTTAAAATAATAGGTATAATTTTATTTAATCTTTCATCCCATGCAATATCTCGGATGATTTCTAATGAAACAATATTTTCAGAACATAACGGTTGAATAAACCCCAGAAAAGCATCTCTTCTTGATTTGTCGTTATTAAGTAAAACAATATTCTCTGGTTCATTCTTGTAAAGTAAGTCTGTCCAGTGGCCATCAAGTATTTCGCGAATTAGTACGGATTCTGATCTTTTCTTAAGCTTCCACAATGCCGGTGCATTTGTTTTATTTAGTGAGTCCCAACATCTAGAGTTTTTGTCATCTGAGAGTGAGATATTTAAAAATCTATCATTTATAAAGTTCCAATTTTTAACTATTTTTAACGGCTGAAAACCCAACTCTCTTAAAAGACTTAATTGATCTGACTCTAAAGATGGACATCTTACTATCCAACTTTTCGCGATATTATTCTCTGTTTTCATTGCTTCTTTTAAAAGTAATTTACGCACTTCACCTTTTGATGATTCAGTTGGTTCTTTTATAAATTCAGGCAAACTTACACACCAACAAGTTCCTCTTGGATTATTTGGCTGGATTACAACTAGAGCGATTAAATTATCTTTTTCAGTGGCCACAATGCATTTTGGCTGGCGCTTTGGAACTAACCCTTGTAATTTGTCCTCTGCTTCTGCTAACCAGGTCCTTAGTAACATGATTTGCATCCATCCCATTCTTTTTGATTGCTTAATTGAGGCCAGCATTGGCAAATGCTTGGCCCTCAGTGGTTCAATATTTAGAAAATTGTTTTCAGAATTAAACAAAATCATTTCTTCTCTTCATGTAAATCTATTCCTTTATTTAAGTTTTTGTGAATGATTATCTGATTTTCTAATTAAAACTAGTGGAGTTTTTTGGTTGGCATTTCCCGCAGGATTTGTTTTCAATGCTTTTTTTATGATAGATACATCGCAATTTTTACTGCTATTAAGTACTTTGATTCTTCCCAGATCATTAACATCTACTATTGCTGATGCAATACCTAATGTTTTAGTTAATTCATAGCATATCTGATTTTGTTTGATTGGTCCGAGAACAATTCTTTTATCATAGGGAGGGGTTGTTCCTGTTATGTCATCTATTAATCTTGCTTGTTCTCCAGCTAAAATATAAAAAACACCTTTCAACTTAATTATTTTAAAAAGGCCTCCAATAATAAATGAAACCAATGCTCTTGAAGGACCTATTATATTTATTAATGATTGCATTCCGCATGCCGTGGCAAGACTGCTAGTAGGATGAAAATATTGACATAGTATTCTTGCTAACAATGAAATATTGATATTTGTGGGTGATAAATATCTACCTTGCATTATTGCCAATGGAGTTTCAGCTATGGTAATGATGTCTCCAGGTTGAATAATTTTTTTACAGTAGTTTTTTACTACATCAACTGGATCATCAAGTATTCCTAGTAAGTGAGTTTTAATAGGTAGAACTTTCAAACCATTTAATTCAATCCATTTGTGTTGATCCATATCCGTATTGTTAATATCAATTTCACTTGGGATAGCAAAACTAAATTCACGATTAAGTAAACCAAAGGGGCCGTAGTTTTGCCAGTTGATATCAATCCAAACACAATCTACGTACTTTTGCTCATCAATAAAAAAATCAAGTTCAATATCTGCTTCAACTTTTATATTAACTTTTGAGTTGCTTTTTATAATAAATGAGGTCAAATAATTATCATTTCTTATGAGTTCTTTGTCAATATCTGGTATGAATCTAACATTTATATTTTTTATTATATATGATTTTTTTCCTAAAATAGTAGCTTTAAGTTCAATATATGGAATCATAACCTCCATTCTCTTATGTGGATTAATAATTTCTAAATAACCAAATATCTTTATCCCTTTATTCATTTCATCCATCGACCAGTTCTTTGGAGATAATAGAAGAGGAGAGTTTGGTTTGAGTTTATGAAAGACCTCAAGAAAACTAAAAAAAACTATAAGAATTAATAATAATATAAAGATAATCATATTCTCAAGAAAAGGAGGAGTTTTCTATCATTTATTATTAATCATACCTTCATTTATATATTTATATAGTTTATTTCCTTGGATCAGCATAACCATCTTTTGCTGCTTCACTATTGTATTCATTAAAACTTTTTATACTTACAGTAAAGTTAGGTGCTTCAAGTCCAGTAGATTGAGATATTGCATCATTAATTTTATCAATTGGTACTTGACCTTCCTCATCAAGAACAATTTCACCTTCTCCATTAAGTACTACTACTTGGGGGATTTTCCCTTTCCAATAATACGCTGGATTAGAATTATCTTTGGTTCTTTGATTTTGTAGTTCATCTGTTGTTAAAGGTATTAAGTCAATTTGGGTAGGCCAAAGTAATTTTATTCCTGATACAACTGGTGCGAATGCTTTACTTGTTCTACTATCATCTAAATAAAATACTAAAACTGATGTTCTTTTGTTTTGTAACGCTTCTTTTAAAGTTGTTTGAGGAGGAACTAAAGCACCATTACCTGTAACTATTGTAAATATATTGCCTTCATAATCGTCATTATCAAGAGCAGCATCTACTCTCGAAAAAAATGAAAAAATTATCAAAATTACTGTGATTAATCCTTTAAAAATTAGTTTCATGAATTTGTTTTAATTTAATTTGGATTGTATGGGAAGTTTTTATTCAATTTCATCCTTTTGAAAGGGTTCTACCCATACCTTGAGCTATTCCTTTTCCTATTAAGCCAATAGCTCTACCAATTACTTTGGTAAGGATTATTACCATAATATCTCCTATATATTTAACTAATGCTTGTATTTGAGGTGAAAGGGCATCTCTTAATTCAATTAAAAGTGCAACTTGCTTAGGTATCCAGGACAATTCCTCAAGTTCTTTATCTCTTGCTTCATTGATATAAATTACTTTAATCTCATTATTTGAGAAAGTGAAGAGTCCTCTTTTACTTTCATATAAGTTTATCGGTCTTTGTATAAGATTCTGTAATTGGGCTTGACTATTAAGCTGATTTCGATATCTGTCTAATTCACGCGTTGAGATAAATTCATCTGAAAGTATTAATTGTCTTATTTCAGGCCATTCTGCACTTGCATTAATAAATTCAGCGCTTATGATTTCAGCTGTTCTTACTAACCAGTTAATAACCAATTTTTCAAGAAGAATAAGTGCTCTTGGGTCCTCAGGAGGTAAGTTAATACCATTAACGACAATTGGTTTATTGTTTACTAAACCAGAAATCATCTGAACGGGCTTCGGTAACTCTTCGTCTGAGGCAGTTAAGTCAATCATTGATATAATCTTTTCATCGAAACTAACATCCTCACCTTCAAAATTAATTCTCACATATTGACCTATTAAATTTCTTATTGATTCTTTTCTAAGTTCTGTCTGAAGTTCTTCCCAGATAAGAACACTATCAATATCAGTATTGTTTTTAGATTTAATTTTTTTAATTAATAATTCAAATTGCTCAAAAATAGAAATCAGCAGTTTTGACTTATGTTTTGGTCTTAATGCTTCTAGGGCTAATAAGTTGCCAGAGTTATTAATAAGATCTTTTTTTATTGATGAGTTTACTCTGCTAGATATTTGATCAAGTACTGCATAGGGATTTTCTATATCTATTGTTATTTCAGTTTTGTAACCGAATGATGTATTTAATTTTTTATCTTGCCTATTGTTGCTCATATTATATTTCGTATTACCCCAAAATATATGTAGAAGATTCTTTGCTTGATTAAGTTCCCTTTTTCTCCCCTCTAATATAAATTCCTTAAAAAAATTGTTAGATTTTATTGTTAATTGATTATTTATAATTGATATTTCTTCATTGATTTGATAAACGCCCGATAATAGAAGCCATTGCCCTAGTCCTACATTAAGTTTATTGGATTTGTCATTTTCATTTTTGTTTTCATTGAGCTTTACCACTCTTCCACCATTGATTAATAACTCTATAGTTTCTTTTAGAACTTTTAGACTTGGCTCTTGAATAATACCTTTGCAATCTAAATCTAAAAGTTGTTCAGTTCTAAGATTCAGATTTTTTGGAAGAATTAAAAGTATTGGAGAAGGAAACCATTTCTCTTTAAGACGAATTAATTCATCATTGATAAAAGCAGGGATTTCGTTGTTATCGAAGTACCAAATAACCAAGTTTGGGTGCCTTATTAATTGCTCAGCCGATAATGACACCTGTATATTTTCTCCTGATTTTTCTAATTGAGACTCTAATGATTCACCCAATAGTGCTGGTGCAAGTAAAAGTATTTGTTTTGCCTCTTCATTTTTCAAACAAGTCACCAAGTAATCCTTAAATATAAATGTAACGACTTCTCTCTGAGTAATCCAGTAGTAAAACAGATATGTGTGGAGATTTGTTATTGAATCTAAATCTCAACTTATATAATCATTGTTTTGATTGGAATCTTGGATATCAATATTTGATAAGGCCTCAATAGCATCCTCCAATTCAAATTTCCTTTCATAAAGGGCTCTACCTACTATTACTCCTGTTACACCATATTCAGAGAGAATAGAAAGTGATAAAAGATCAGCAATTGACCCTATGCCGCCAGAAGCTATGACCGGCTTCTTACTTGAATTTGCGATCGATCTAAGTGATTCAATATTTGGACCAGATAAGGTACCATCTGTTGATATGTCAGTTGATATTATCGATGAAATTTGTAGTTTTGAATATTTAGCAGCCATGTCAACAGCTTTAATTGAACTTTCTGAAGTCCATCCTCTCGTTGCAACCTTCCCATTATTTGCATCCAACCCAATAATTATTTTTCCTGGGTTTTTTTCAACAATTTGAGCTACTTCAATAGGTTTCTCAACTGCTATCGTTCCTAAAATTACTTTATCAATTCCATAATCCAATAATTGCTGTGCTCGTTCAATAGAACGAACGCCACCTCCAATTTGAATCGGAATGTCGATATTTTTGGATATAGCTTTAATTGAAGCATCATTTATGGGTTGACCAGTCTTTGCTCCATCAAGATCAACTAGATGCAATCTCTTGGCCCCTTTCCTCTGCCATGTAAGTGCTTGTGATACTGGATCACTATTGAATTGTGATACCTTGTCGTATTTGCCTTGTTCAAGTCGAACACAATTACCATCAAGAAGATCTATTGCAGGGATAACATCCATTCCAGATAATTTAGTTCTCATATTAATAATCTCATGTAAATGTTTTTAATGGGTGTTCCCATTAATTGCTTCAATATAGGTGTCGCTTTAAAACTTTGAAAATTCTCGTCATGGGAGGGACCCGATTCATTGGGAAGTCTCTCGTTAAAAAATTGCGTGCAGATGGTCATGAACTAATTCTTTTTACTAGAGGAAAACTTCCAGTACCCAAAAGTGTTAAACATATTAGAGGAGATAGAAAGAACTACAATGATCTTAAATTATTATCTGGAAATAATTTTGACGTAATTATTGATACATCTGGAAGAAGTCTTGAGGATACAAAATTGTTAATTGAATCTGCAAAAGTTCCAACTAATAGACTCATTTATGTTAGTTCTGCAGGTGTTTATAAAAAAAGCTCTGAAATTCCCTTAGAAGAAGATTCTGAGATTGATCCTGAAAGTAGACACATAGGAAAATCAGAGACAGAAAATTGGCTATACAAAAATGATATTCCCTTTACAAGTTTCCGCCCAACATATATTTATGGTCCTGGTAATTATAATCCAATTGAACGTTGGTTCTTTGATCGAATTATTAATAATAGACCTATACCAATTCCAGGCAATGGAGAAACCATAACACAACTTGGCCATGTAAATGATCTTGCTTCTGCAATGGCCTTGTCATTAAGACAAGAAAATACCAAAAATAAAATTTATAATTGTTCTGGGAAGAAAGGAATAACTTTTAATGGAATTGTTGAGATTGCATGTAAGGTATGCAATAAAAATATTGACAACATGAAATTTATTTATTTCGATCCATCTAAACTAAATTCTAAAGAACGAAAAGTTTTTCCTCTGAGGATAGAGAATTTCTACACAAGCATAGCCTCCCTAGAGAAAGATCTGGGTTGGCAACCTGAATTTAATTTATTAGATGGATTTAAAGATAGTTACTTAAATGATTATAAAAAAAATCCAACTGTTGATCCAGATTTCAGTCGCGATGAAGAGATATTTTCAAATCTAGGTATTTAATTGCAGATACAATTGCCAATAATAATGAGGGCCAAAATAATATATAACCAAGATTATTAAGTATGTTAGAGTAATAATAGCCACCTAAAGTAGAGGGCCAGATCATTAATAATATACTAGTAAATTGTAATACTGTTTTTGATTTTCCAAACAATGAAGCTGGCCCACCGCTAATTTGCTGAGCTCTCCAGGTTGAAATTATGAGCTCTCGGCTAAACAAAAGCCAAGTGGCCCAAAAAGGTATAATTCCACTCTCTGTAAGCCAAATTATTGGAATAAAAATTAAGATCTTATCAGCTAGGGGATCTAGTTTTGCCCCCCACTGAGAGCCTCCACCGGCTTTCCTTGCAAAATATCCATCAAGTATATCTGAAAAAGCTCCTACAATAATTAATATAAACGCAAGACTTAGATTATCTCTATAAAAAGAGTAAATTAATGGTAATGCTAAAAATAGGCGAAGCATAGTAATAATATTTGCTAATTGCCTTGATAATGAAATTTTATTTCTAGTTAGAAAATATCGCATAGTTAAACATTATGTAATGATTTAAAAAATTGAGGATTTAAAACTATATTAGTATATAAATATTCTAAAATAATACAACAAATAAACCTATTTGATAAAATTACAGAATAGTGTAATAATAGTCAATATTTATATTATTCCTGTGACTTATTTCTTACTGCTTGTTTTTTTAGCTTCCTTAGTTTCGATGAGTTATATTGTTAAACGTTTGGATAAGTCATAGTTATTAATAAATACTTTTTCTTATGGAAATATTAATTTAAGAGAAATGCAATCACTTTCCTTCAAAATATCCTCAGGTCGAGATCTTTTGTCTTCTTTACTAACTATATCAAAAAACGAGAACAAAGACTTTTTTGTTCTTAGCATTGTTGGTAATTTATCAAGAGCAACTTTTGAATGTCCTGGTCAAAAAGATCCTGTAATAGTTGAGGAGGAATTGGAAATTTTAAGTCTTAATGGTTTTATTACTAATGACAAGGCTCATTTACATTTATGTGTTTCTAATTCTAATTGTCAGGCTTTTGGAGGTCATATCTTAAAAGGAACTATTGTAGCTAAAAATGTTGATATATTACTGGGTTGTGATTATTCAGTTTCAAATGTTTCTTTTTTTCAAGCTGAGCATTCTTCAATAACCAATCAAAAAGTATTTATCGAAGTTTACATTTTGAAAAATTGTCCTTGGTCAAAGAGAGCTATAAGGTTTCTTAATAATCTAGGTCTTAAATTTGATGTTCATGAAATAAACAATGATGATGATTTTAAAACTCTTTATAAAAGAAGTAAATACTACAAGTTCCCTCAAATATTTTTTGATAATAAATTTATAGGTGGTTATGATAATTTGATTAAACTTTCTGAGGATGGAAAACTTATTTAGTTGTTAAGTAACTAAATAATATCTCATTTTAAATTTAAATTTTTTCCCTTGCAAATCAACATATTTTCTATTTTGTAATTATTGTGTATATGTTAAAAAATTTGATTTTTCGCTTGTGAATCCCTTATTTCAGATAAGACCAATATCATCAATAGATATACCTATAATTACCGAGTGGGCAAGAACAGAGGGTTTTGCTCCAGGAGTGGGAGATGTCAATATTTACAGAAATACTGATAAACAAGGTATTTGGATTGGGTGCTTAGATGACATTCCCATAGGTTGTATCGCGGGTGTGCGTTATAACCCTAACTATGGTTTTATTGGACTTTTTATTGTTAGGAGGGAATATCGAGGTAAAGGTTATGGGTTAGAACTTTGGAAACATGCTCTTGAATATTTAAAAAATACTCCTTTGATTGGTTTGGAAGCGGCCACCTCCCGAATAGAAGATTATCAAAATTGGGGATTTAGGATTTCCTCAATTACGACTCGTTGGCAATGTAATTTTTCTGGAGAATGTGGTACTAAAAAGATTTATGAAGATGAGCATTTTGAGAATCTGAGAATTCTTGATGGTAAATCAGTTAAGTCAAATAATGTTCAGCTTTATGATGCAAACAGGGAGCCTTCTCCGAGACCTCATTTTTTATCTGACTGGCTTGATCACATTGAGGGCAATGTATCAGTTCTGGTTGACGATAATCAAAATTGCCATGGATTTGGTCGAATAAGACCTTGTTTACTTTCTGAGAAAAATGGCTGGAGAATTGGACCTCTTCTTGCTGATACTCCACCACTGGCAGAAATTATCCTAAGTGATTTGTTGACTTCACATTCTGGGCAAATTCTCCTTGATGCTCCAGGTTCAAATCCATACGTAACATATTTGTTAAAGGGTTTTGGGTTTAAAGAAATTTCTCATACATATCGCATGTATAGGGGGAATAAGCCCAAGGTTTCTATGAATCAAGTATATGGATTAGCATGCTTAGAACTTGGCTGAGAATATATTGTCAAACTCCTTTCTACATTTTTTTTACTTTAATTCGTTCTTTTGTTGCTTTAATTCCAGTTCCAATTGATGTATTAACTTTGTTACCAATAATTGGAATTCTGGCTGACACCCCCTAAAAGCTGCTTTATGCCTAACTGATTCATTGCGAGTTCTTAAATCTGTAAGCATTAATTGCAACGCATCAATTTTTGCGTTGGTTTTCATATTTTAAAATGGAGTCAATAGTTTAACTATAGATTCAAAGCGAACTTTTTAAGGATTTATTTAGGTGTTCTGTATTACTTGTGATTTCAATGATTTTACCTACAGCTTTGTCTGTATCGATTGATTCAATGCAGCATCGTGCAACAAGTCTTCTTGGGATTGATCCTTCATTTTGAGTATCCATACCTGAGTAAATAATTCCTTCTTTATCTAAATTTTCTTCTTTATCACTTAGACCTCCAGGTCTGATAATTGTCCAGTCCAATCCACTGCTTTCAAGTTTTTGTTCACCAATTCTTTTCCAAAAAAGTATTAAACCAAATAGGTTGAGTGGATGAAAAATTTTCCCAGCGCATAAAGAACTCACTAATATCACTCTTTTTATACCAACTCTCCTACAACTTTCGACTTGATTTATGACTCCAAATGCATCTATTCTTGCTGGAGATATTAAATCTACAGATGGTCTTGCACCCGTTGCGATGATTAAAATATCTAGCCCCTTTAACGTTTCATCAAGTTCATGTTTATCAAATAGGGAGGTTGATCGTTTATCAAGCGTTCTTAATGATTTAGGTATCAAGGAGTTTTTACGAAATATTGGCACGACTTCGTAACCTTTTACCAAAGCTTCTTCAACTATTCTGTAGCCTGTTTTTCCTGAAGCCCCTGAAACTCCTATCCTCATTAGTAATAAATACTTTTTGTTATTTATAGCTCATCTTGTTAATAATTGCATTATTTTTAAAATAATTTATTTGTGCACTATGCTTTTTTACATATTTTGGGTTTTTTTCTATTAGGAAAAAGTTCCCGACATAAAAAACAAATTTTCCCATTGCAGCCTCTCGCAGTACAGTATTCTCTACCATAAAAAATTATTTGTAAATGAAGCTTGTTCCATTTTGATTTTGGAAAAATATTTTTTAAATCTTTTTCTGTTTGCTTTACATTTTCTCCTCTAGTTAACTCCCATCTTTGAGCTAATCTATGAATATGGGTATCAACGGGGAATGTAGGTACATCAAAGGCTTGAGCCATCACAACACTTGCTGTTTTGTGACCAACTCCAGGCAATGATTCTAAATCTTCAAAACTTGATGGAACTATTGAATCAAATTTTGTATAAATAATTTTAGATAGTTTATAAACATTATTAGCTTTTGTTTTGGCTAGACCAAGTTGTTTAATATGATTATATATTGTTGATTGACCAAGCTCAATCATTTTTCTTGGATTTGGAGCCTTTTGGAATAAATCCTTAGATACTTCATTTACTTTTTTATCCGTTGTTTGAGCACTAAGTAATACAGCTATTAGGAATGTAAAATCATTTATGTGGTTTAAAGGAATTGGGGTTTTTGGATAAAGTTCTTCTAATCGTTTTATTATTAGAATAGCTCTCTCACTTTTCTTCATTTTTAATTTCAAAACTGTATTAAGGTGTTCTCATAAGTATAATAAGTTACACTCATTGATTTATGATGTTTAAATTATAATTTTATTTTAATATGTGTTCTTTAGAATCCTATAATAATAAATTACATTCAGTATAACTCTTGTGGGAGATAATCATCTAGTCATAAAAGATCTTTGGCATAAATATGGATCAAGAAATGCAGATAAGTTTACTTTGAAATCAATAAATATATCCGTAAGAGGAGGTGAACTTTTAGGCCTTGTAGGCCCCTCAGGGTGTGGTAAAACCACTTTGCTCAGGCTTATTGCAGGATTAGAAAAACCTTCGCAGGGAAGTATTTCACTTAATGGGAGAGAAATCTCAGCTCCAATTAAGGTCGTGCCTCCTGAAAAAAGAGATGTTGGAATGGTTTTCCAGGATTATGCTCTTTTTCCTCATTTGAACGCCTGGAAAAATGTGTGCTTTGGCCTTTCAAGAGCAAATGATAAAAATAGAGCAATATGGCTTCTTGAATTACTTGGGCTTCAGGATTTTAAGGATCGTTATCCTCATGAACTTTCTGGTGGGCAAAAACAACGATTGGCTCTTGCAAGAGCTCTTGCACCTGGCACCTCTATCATTCTTCTTGACGAACCATTCAATAGTCTTGATTTAACAGTTCGCATTAGACTTAGGAACGAGCTTTCCAGCGTTTTAAAAACTTGTTCTGCTACTGGTATTTTTGTTACCCATGATTCCCATGAGGCTCTAGCTATTTGTGACAGAGTTGCAGTAATTAACAAAGGTGAACTTTGTCAATGTGGTACGACAAATGAACTCATCAATTCTCCTACAAATTCATTTATTGGAGAATTTCTTTTTCAGAAAAATTTACTACCTTTGGAAATAATAGATCAAGAAATTTTTACTCAAATTGGTACTTTGATACCGATTAAAAAAGAGGATTTAATGAAAAAGAATTACGAGTATATTATGTTCGATATCTTTAATATAAAGATTGAAACTTCAGAGTCACCAAATTGTG
The DNA here is from genome assembly GCF_059772305.1 of Prochlorococcus sp. MIT2309. Lineage (NCBI taxonomy): Bacteria > Bacillati > Cyanobacteriota > Cyanophyceae > Synechococcales > Prochlorococcaceae > Prochlorococcus > Prochlorococcus sp. MIT2309. The sequence continues at coordinate 221,025 of NZ_CM186282.1, forward strand.
TTATTAGATCATTGGAATATCTAAATAATCAATGGATTGTCACTGTAAAAGTTAATGAAACCTTTCTGCGAGTAAAGCATAATAATGGCCTAGGCTTGAAAATTGGACAACCATGCAAGGTTTCTTTTTTAGATAAACAGGAAATCTTACTTTTTCCTGGTGTTGATAGATGTTGGGTTAATTAAATTTTTTACTTAAGGTTAATGAGACTCACTCTCGATTGAAATATTTAGCTAAATTGCACCATTTTATATGATTTGATGTATCATTTAATACAGGCGTAAGCCTCTCTTTAGTGGATTAAATCAGATGGACCAATTAACTCAGCGCTCTATCGACCTTTTGAAAGGCCCCTCGGGACGAGCAATTGCCCATCCTATGGATGAAGCAATACTCGAGGCATTCTCTGAGCACATCACTATTGAAAGGTTAGCAAGCGCCCAATACTTCGCTCAAGCATTATGGTTTGCAGAAAGAGAACTACGCGGGTTTTCAAAATTCTTCGAGCATGAATCTAAGGATGAACAAGAACACGCCAGTAATTTCTCAAAATATTTGATTGCGAGAGGTCAATCTGTCAGTTTAGACAAGCTTCCAGCTCCTAAATTGAACTTTGCATCCGCCCTTGATGTTGTTACTGAGTCATTTCAAATGGAAGCTGATGTAACAACCTCAGTGCAACAACTTTATTCACTTGCAGAAAGAGCTAATGACACGCGAACAAATGTTTTTTTAGATCCAGTAATAGAAGATCAAATAAAATCAGAGGATGAGTTTGCTTACTTAATTGGTAAAATTAAATTAGCTGCTGATAACCCTTCCGCATTATTCATTATCGACAAAGAGTTGCTTGACCGATGATGATTGGCTCGGCTCAGTTGAAATTTTTAACATTATTTGCGTTTTTGTAGGACCTAACTAGGATTTCTTGAAGAAATTGCATAGACAAAGTTAATGAATTACTGCTATCAATTATTGTCTTTGAAATTTTATTTATTCTATTTCTTCTCAAATTATGACTATAAAGCTCATTTTTTAAACGGTTAATTAGTGATGCGTTTTTGGAGGTTTTTAATGCATTATGAATATAGTTAATCCGATTATTTATAAAATCGAGCTCAGCACAAAGATTAGCGATAATAGAATCTGAGTATGGAAGTGACTCAATCATTATGCTGTTAAAGGAGATGATTCTATAAAGGTTGGAGCAAGGCTTAAGGTCTGCTCTCCAGATGGCGCTACTAATAAATTTGCAGATCTCAGGCGAGAAATCAACCTGGTTGATGTAACTCTAGTGGAGCCAATAAGCTCACCTATTCTCTCGTGAGTCAATCGGAAAGGTAGCTGACACCAATTTCCACAGCGTCTACCCAGTCGATTTACGAGTAAAGCAAATAGTGCTTGCAATCTTTGTTCAGCATTGCCTAAATGTCTTATTCGTAGTAGTTGAAGTGTCCATTCATTTACAGCATCAAATCCACCAGTTTCATTTATTTCTGCATCACTTCTGAAGCAAAGTGATGTTAAAGCCTCTACACAGACACCTTCACTGCACAATCTGTCTGTTCTTAGTTGATCTCCAGCTTGAAGGAATGCAAGCGTCATTCCCTCAGTTTCCTCACATGGGCAGTAAACCCTCGCAATGCCTTCAATAACTTCTAGGCAAGCATTCCCTGAACGTGCTGAGGGATCTATAAGAACGGACTGTCCCGTCGCCATCCTTACAGCAGATGATGTGTCAGTTAGGAAGCGGAAGCTCATTTACTCAGCCTGTTAGAGCTTGTTAACTGTTGATAACTTACACATTGAGAGGGTCTTTTTGCAAGCGATTCTCAATAACAATAAGTTTGTTGAGACTATTTGTCTAGATGATTCAACTTTTAGTAGCAAAATATACGATTATGGGTCTTTTATGTAAGTAATTCAACATTTTATTGATCGGTTGTTATTGTTTTGCGTTCTGTTTGTGATAAGGAAAAAAAAAAGCCCCGAAAAACGGGGCTTTTTCTTGTGATTTGGAAAAATTAATTGCTTAATTTCCAGTGATTTTAGCGTTCTCCATGTTGTCGAACGCCTTACCAACACGTTTGAAGTCAAATCCCATGGCTCTGAGAGCATGCCAGAGGTGTCCCTGGATGAAGAAGAAGCCAAGATAGAAATGAACATTAGCCAACCATGCACGCGCTGTATGAGCGTCTGCTGCTAGCGATGAATCAGTGTCAATGAAATAGGGAGCAAAATCAAACTGGAGCTTTAGGACGTCCCCAAAGAACTCAGTTGGATAAACAGTTGTGTTTGTGGAACTCCAGAAAGCAGCAACGATGGCCATGTAGCCCACGCCTGCTAGGGAGTATGAGAGAACTGCTTCTGCGGATAGAAGTCCTTTTCCTTTGAATTCGGTGTATTCACCAAATTGCTTAGTGATTATGTGGAAAACTCCACCAATCATCAAGAAGAAGGCAAGGAAAGCATGGCCACCCATGACATCCTCCAAGCTTGTTATTTGGAGAAAATCAGCTTGATGGTTCCAAACCATTCCTAAGTCAAGGTTGTACTGAACAGTTCTAGTAACACCCTGAGCGCTATCCCAAATTCCATGAATTCGAGCCCACTCAACAAATTGAACGTTGGCAAGACCCAAGAAAATTAGGTGATGTCCAAGAATGAATGTCAATCTGTCAGGGTCATCCCATTCAAAGTCAAACTTTTTGGGACGGCTTCCAGCTGGATAGTTACCGAGGTCCCCGTCATATCTTGTTGAGTGAAGGATTCCTCCGGCACCTAGAACGCCAGAAAAAATTAGATGAAGAACAGCAATTACTGTGCAACCGTATGGCTCAGTGATGACACCGTTTTCGATTCCACCAATTCCAAGAGTTGCAAGGTGAGGCAAGCAAATTAGATTCTGATTCCCCATGGGGACAGAAGCGTCGTAACGAGCTAGCTCAAAAAGTGTGAACGCACCTGCCCAGAACATCATCAAGCCAGCATGGGCAGCATGCGCAGCGATAAATTTTCCTGAGCGGTTGGCCGTTCCTGAATTACCCGCGTACCAGTCATAGGTAACGCTAGGATTCCCGTAGGTCTGCACGAGAAAGAACGTAAAAGGGCCTTATGAGGATATTTCATAGTTACGGAAGTACGAGATACCTTCACAATGCTTATTAAATTTGTAGGTTTTGTACATATTTCAAGCTACATCTGTTACTTGAAATGTTGTTACAAATCACTTTGTTTTGTTCCTTGTTCTGGTAAGGAACTCACAAGTTAAAAAAAATCGATAATAATTATTGCTAAACTCCAATCTGAGACAATGAAATTTAAGAAAATAACAATCAAGAATGAATTACCTTAAATGTCTTGAGAATAATATTAATTGCAAAAAAGATTTTCATAAAAAAGGTTTCAAGCTAGTAGTTCTTGTGGGTTCATTTGCTGATTTCGATAGCTTTGAATATGCACAGGTTCTTGCTGAACATTTTGATTTGCTAGAAATTAATGGCGTAAGTATTCGAATTATTGGTATTGGAGGCAAGGACTCTAAGAAAAGATTTTCTGATTTCACTGGTTTTCCTGAAATTTTTATTAACTCCGTAGAGGACAACAAAATTCACAATTCATTGGGTTTAAATGACGGAAATAAATTTTATTGCGGAGGACTTCTAAATCTTTTACTTATGTGTGCAGGTATTAATTCACCTGGAACTTTGAAGGAAGTTTTCAGAGGTTATCTTGGTGATAGAAAGGCCAAACCAATTTTTTCAAATGATAAGACAATAAAAATTGGTATTTTGCCCAAATTTAAAGGACAATTATTTAGAAACTTTAATCATAAAAATAATTTAGCTCCTTTTGAGCTGGCAACTTTCAGGCTAATAAACATGGTGGAAATAATTGGAAGTTGGAGAATATATGTTGGAAACACTAATTTTCTTCCCCAGCGAGGAGGTACATTTTTATTCAATGCAGAAAATGAACTGATTTATAAATTTTTTCCACAAAGTTTACTCAATTATTCTGAAACAATGGAAGAGCCTTTAAAATTTTTAAAATTGCATAATGTTATTTAATTAATTTGATGAATAATAGATGTCGCTTTTGTGGAGGTTATGGTTTGATATCAGATCGGGCTCTAGCTGGAAAACTTATTTGCAGAAAATGTGGAAGACCAAGCGATAATTCCTTTTATAATAATTCCCATATTAATGTCTTTGAAAATAAAAGGGTAAAATATCTTTTAATATTTTTAATTGTTTTCATAATTATAATTTTATTCACTTAGATTTATTTGGGAATTAATCTCAAGTTACCTTTAATATTAATTAATTCAAGATTCGTGTTGAATAATTGGTTTATCTTTGTTGTTTTTAATAATTCTTCTGGTTTTCCATTATCTATTATCTCTCCATTTTTTATAAAGATCAATCTTGTAGTATTCTTTAAAATACTCTCTAATTTATTTGTTGCCATTACTATAGTTGTTCCATTATAATACAATTTATTCAAAAATTCGTACAACTCAAAATATGATTTTAAATCTAGGTTTATAGTTGGTTCATCAAGAATTAAGATCTCTGGTTTTATTATTAAAGCTCTCGAAATTAATACTATGCGTTTTTTACCATCTGAAAGTTCAGAATATTTTTTTTTGGCAATTGAACTAATATTAAATAGCTTTAAATGATTATCTAGTTTCTCTAGATCTTGTCTAGATGGAGTTAATTTATTTGAATATCCAACTGTTCCATATAAAGCCGACATTATTATTTCATTTACTGTTAAATGTTTTTTTATTCTTAAATTAATTTCATCACTTACAATAGATATTTTTCTTCGAAGGTCCCATATATTTATTTTCTCACGTCCAAATATTTTTATAGTTGCATCTTTCTTAACTATTGGATGAATACTTCTCGTAATTAATTTCAGCAGAGTTGACTTGCCAGAACCATTTGGTCCTAAGATAGTAACTATCTCATTTGTGAACAATTCCAGATTAATATTTTTAATGAGAAAATTATTATTCCTTGTAACAGAAAGATTTTTTATTTCTAACCATTTTTTTTGATCCAAAATTCTATTCTAAATCTTTAAAAAATTTATATTATCAATAAAACTATACCCACAGGTATTAAAGCTCTCAATATTAGGTTGAAACGAATTGATTTTATATTTTTGTCAGCTAAAATTGGATTTTCAGGTGGATATAGCATACCTATATCATCATGAATCGTATTGGTATCTTTTGTTGTTGGATGTAATTCCCATGGCTTATCTTTATTTAGGGCATTTTGCAACCAGTCCCAATAATATTGAACCATTTTATCCTCTCCAAGTAGTTTAACATTATCTTTTTCTATATACCCCATTTGCTGATTAAAGGTTTGTGTCCTAAGTATCATATAATCCTCTTTAAAGACTTTATAAAATATTCTTTGTTGTAACTGCTTAAAGAGAATTATTTTATTAAAAATCTTATTCTTAAGAAATTTCCTATAATGCCTAACTATTACCCTTGCTTTATTTTTTGCAAGAGGTATGTGATCAAGTACTTGAACATAACGTGCTGTATTAGGTGTGCCTTTATAAATTATTACTCTTCCTGGTGGAATAAATTTTATTGTAATGAACTCTCCCTTAGCCTTATCTTTATGGTTGTATTTGCTTTCTATTTGATATTCATCTCTTATGATTTCTTGATCAAAACTTGTAATAACATTTTTGCTTACGTCTTTATCTGGAATTGTATCACCATGTACCCAAAAAATATGTAGGATATCAAGATGATTCTCTATAATTCGAGACCAATCACATTTAAAATCTACTGTAACTTCTTCATATTTATAGTCAGGAATATCAAAACCGTAGGTTTCTGGTAGAGCTTCTTCTAATTTTGAATTTATTGTGAATTCATCTAGGTTTGTTTTTGCGGTCCCTGTGTAATAGATATAAATATAACCAGCTCTTTCAATACATGGATATTGGTATAGGTGAATTTTTTTTGCATAGTTATCGTAGTTTGTGTCAACTATGTGGTTGCATGTAATTCTGTCAATATTCGTACATTCGCCATTTGGTGAAAATCTTGCTCCGTGATAAGGGCAGACTAGTTCCCCCTCTATTATTTGACCTTGAATGAATGACGCACCTCTGTGTGGACATAGATCTTTAATACACTTAACTTTTCCCTCCTTGTCTTTGTAGATCACAAGAGGTTCATTAAACATTGTAAAGGAATATAATTGACTATTTGAAAGAGAATCACTGCTTAAAACTGAGTACCAACCAAGTAATGAGCCTTTTAGTTGGTTGGATGGTCTTTTAGAAGTCTCTTTTTTTATTTTTAATGATTTATTTTCATTCAATTCAGTATTCAAAGTAGCTTTATTAGCAAACTTTACTTTGTCTAATTTTTTAAATCCTTCTGTACTCATAAAATTAATCCTGCTTTAACAGCAAGCTGGTCCATTAAAATAAGATAAAAAAACCAGGTGTGTGTTAGTGGATTACTTTTTGTGGCATATTCATATCTAGCATTGACTGGTTTTTTTATACAAGCACTTTTATCACAACGTTACTAAAGGTATTACAAAATGTATGGAGAGATATAGAGTTAAATTTTATTTAAGCTTTTAGTGTATAGAAGCTTGGTTATTTTACGAAAACCTGGCTTTCCTGGCTTTTTACGTATGCGTCTGCTTCTTCAATATCATTACAGAATTTGCAAGAGCCCATATAGCATCCGAGGAATCTCATGAAATTACTTTTCCCACCCGTAAGACTATATTTGTGGATAGTTCCTCCTGATGGGGTTGCTTTTACTAGTTCTGGGAGTGGACTCATTCTTTTAATGATTTACATTAAAAATGCATCCATGAGATTGCATTTGCAATAGGTATAAATGCTAAATATCTCAGCAAGCCTTATCGATTGGCAGGTTTTTTCTGAATCTTCATAATAAACTTTATATTTTACTAATTTTTATGAGAATCTTTCAATTATTGATTGGATACAGTAATTAGTTTCTTGATCACAATTTATAAATAACATCAGGAAAAATTTAATCTAATACGAAACATGGAATTTTCTGAAAAAAATAGCAAATTAGAAGTTAAAAAATTGACTGATTAGTTATTTAGATTATTTTGTGATTTTATTTTCTGTAAAAACATGGTAATGATATAGAGAGAAATTTGTTAGTTTATTTTTATTAAAATATAAATTGTAAGAACTTTTATTTTTAATTATCTATACCTGCATTCGCAAGTAAATATTGATCTTTTAAGGATCTTTTACTTATTAGAGTAACCGATATCAAACTAAACTAATTGAAAGCTTTGACCGAAGTTATTGTTTTTCAGAATTATGAGATTGTACAATAAGCTTTGAAATGGACATCTTTTAAAATACACCCTAGAGAATAAACAATTACCATTATGATTATTTATAATTAAAATTATTAATTTTGAATTTAAAAATAAATATAATAATTTACATTTAGAAAAAAAATCTCCTTTATGTATTCTGTATATTCTCAATATCCTTGGATTTATGTATCAATCCTAAATTGGGAATGACTTTATTTATGTCTTAATATTTTAATAATATTTACAGTGCTCATAGCTTAATAACCTAACTACTTTACAAAAGAATTGAAGACAATATGAAAAAAGTTACTTTATAAATTTACTTAAATTGTTTTAATTGGTGGCGGGGGGGAGATTTGAACTCCCGACCTTCGGGTTATGAGCCCGACGAGCTACCAGACTGCTCTACCCCGCGACGACTTATTAAGGATACATGTTTACTGCATATTATCTAGGCTTGTATTTCGTTTTCTTGAAAATTTAAGCCCCCGATTACTTCCAATTCAACACCAGGGCTTAATCGAAACACACTTTCCTCAACTTCTTTAAGACCAGTTGGAGTGACCCATTCAAGCTGTTTGAGTAAGTGAATTGCTACGGCATGTTTAGCTCTTTTTGATCCGTCTTCAACTTTTATGGCAAGCCCCAGTCCTTCCCCTACTCTTCCAATGCATTGCACTCCTTCAGAGCCTCCCTTACTGATGATTTGACCATGAGATCTTTTCATTAATTCAGTGTCAAATCCTCCCTCTCCTGAGATAAGCGAAGGATGTTTGATCATTGCTCTTACTATCTGTTCGAAATCTGGATTGTTAGATCCACACAGGCTCGCGTAGAGATGTGCCATTTGATTTATTTCCAGAAGGAAGGTAGGAGCACCACAATCATCTCTGGCTGCAATAAGTTCCTCTGGGGGTATTTCAAGTATTTCTCCAATTCTTCTGCAAATTTCCTTTTGAATGGGATGATTTTTGGATAAATAAGTAGAAATAGGCCAATCCATTTTTCTACAAGTAGCAAGAAATGCAGCGTGTTTACCTGAGCAATTATGTTGAAGTTTGCTTACTCGACCCTTTGGAATTGGGCATTGTAGATCTTTTACTTCATTCACCGATGTCCAAATGATTTTGAAAGCCTCTCTTGCCTGTTGTGAGCTTCCCTGATGGGAGCTGCATGCAATTGCTAAAGCTTTATCCCCGATTTTTAATTTTTCTAATGCTCCGCTTGTAATAAAAGGAAGTGCTTGAAAGGGTTTTAATGATGAACGTATAAATGTTTCAAAACCTGAGTTTCCACAACCCATAAGTTTTCTACCTTTTATGTCACAAACAACAGCATGAGCATTATGAACAGATTCAGTAGATGAACCTCTTTTTAAAAGAACCTTAATTGGTTTTATTTTATTAATTATATTCACTTTATTATTTATCTAAATGTTATTGAAAGGATTTCAGACATGCCAAATACAAGGATAAATAAACTACTGGCAATTATTATTGATTTTTTCAATAATTGTATGATAGGTTTGATATCATGTTGAGCAGTTAAAAGATCTTTTTCTCTCATTTCTATTGTCTTTTCCCATGTTTGACCATCGTACCAACCTGACTCCTCATATTCTATATTTTCAGACCTAAGCCTCTTATAAACGTAATCCCAACTTAGCAAGTGCCTGGTAATTAAAATAATCGGTATGAACAAAGACCAGGCTACACTAACCAAAACTAATCTCAGAGGATTTTTTACTAATTCATTGCTTCCAGTGCTAATTGTTAGAATAATTGGCAATGAGATAAACCAGCTAAGTACAAGCTTCTTAAATAAATAAATTTTTCCTAAAACTGGCCAATTAAAAAATATAGATTTGGATAATTTCTCATATTCTTGAATTGGTATTTGATCTATAGGGACTGGACATATATTGTTTTCCATTATTAATTTGTATTACTTAATTTTAAATTTTCACCGTTACTCCAGAATCCTTCAAGATTGTAAAAAATTCTCTCTTGCGGTTGGAAAACATTAACTATTATGTCTCCATAATCTAATAATGCCCATTTTGCTTCGTTGATGCCTTCCTTTCTAAGAGGTAAAATGTTTGCTTTTTCTCTTAAGTTAAATTCTACTGATTTTATAATTGCTCTTACTTGTACGTCAGAGAGCCCATTAGTTATTAAAATCCAATCAGAAATAGAAGAAACCTTTTCGATTCTTATCAAGTTAATATTGATGGCTTTTTTATCCTCACATGCCTCTACAGCAATTTCAGCGATTTTCTTGCTATCCATAAACATTTTCGCTCGATACAGATGTTCTTGATCCTTCTTGTTCAGCCATCTCTGCCCTTGCTTTTTCAGCACTCTTTCTAAGAGCTTCTAAGCGATCCTCGTAGAAAGTCCTTCTTTTTTTCTTTCTTGATTTTTCTATTAAATCTTTCAAGGCACCACCAAGACTTTTATATGCATTTGGAACGCTATATCCAAACCTACAGGCAATATCAATTGCTCTTTCATCAGCTGAGATTGCATCTACAAGTCTTTTTTCTGAATTATTTTTTAAATAAAGTCTGTACCCAGCAAATCCAGATAATCCCATTGCCATCAGAAGCAACAAACCATCTTGTACCCATAGTTCACCTATTGCCCCGCCTAATCCAATCGCTAAAGCTGCCATTTCCCAACCATCTCTGGGTATTGTGTCGTTTTGTATACGTCCAACTTCATGCCAAAAAAGTAAATTTCTGTGGTCCTGAGCAAGAAATTCCCATTGTTCAAGGTCAACCTGAATTTCTACTTCGTCACGGCCTATCTCTTCGAGTGTGATTAATGGAGGGTCGATTGCCGCAGCAGCCTCCACGAACACCCAGCTTTGGTTTTCTGGTGGAAGCAACCCTTTTAGGCGCTGGAGTTCGCTCATAACATTGCTTTCTATAGTACAAATCTAGCTAGTGTGTCATTGTAGGTGCTCCCTACTGTGAGCTGATGAAAATCAGATACTCATAGCTAAACATTTTAATGGTGTCTCGAACTAAAAATTATGCGGCGTAATGATATTCGTCGAATACTGATTCTTGGATCCGGTCCAATAGTGATTGGACAAGCCTGTGAATTTGATTATTCGGGCACACAGGCATGTAAAGCACTCAGAGCAGAGGGGTATGAGGTTGTTTTGATTAATTCAAATCCAGCCTCAATTATGACTGACCCTGAACTAGCTAACCGAACTTACATAGAGCCACTAAATGCTGATTTTGTTAGATCAATAATTGAAAAAGAAGAACCTGACGCTCTGTTGCCAACTATGGGGGGGCAAACAGCATTAAACATAGCTGTTTCTCTTGCTGAAGATGGAACATTGGAAAAACACAATATCGAGTTAATTGGAGCTGATTTAAACTCAATAAAAAAGGCTGAAGATAGACAACTTTTCAAAGATGCGATGGAGAAAATAAGGGTAAAAGTTTGCCCTTCTGGTATTGCTTCAAATCTGGAAGATTCAAAAATTGTTGGTGAACAAATTAAATCATTTCCTCGAATTATTCGACCAGCTTTTACTCTTGGTGGTAGTGGAGGAGGCATTGCGTATAACGAAGAAGAATATTTATCGATATGCAAGGACGGAATTGAGGCAAGTCCCGTTTCTCAAATATTGATTGAGAAATCGTTAATTGGATGGAAGGAATTTGAATTAGAAGTAATGCGAGATAGCGCAGATAATGTAGTGATTATTTGCAGTATCGAAAATTTTGATCCAATGGGAGTTCACACAGGTGACTCAATTACTGTGGCTCCTGCACAAACATTAACTGATAAAGAATATCAATTATTGAGAGATCAATCCATTGATATAATTAGAGAGATCGGTGTAGCGACTGGTGGAAGTAATATTCAATTTGCTGTTAACCCAAAAAATGGAGAGATAGTTGTAATAGAGATGAATCCAAGAGTCAGTAGATCTTCTGCCCTGGCAAGTAAAGCTACAGGTTTTCCCATAGCAAAAATTGCTGCATTACTAGCCGTTGGTTACAATCTTGATGAAATTGTTAATGACATAACTGGTAAAACCCCCGCTTGTTTTGAACCAACAATTGATTATGTGGTAACAAAAATCCCAAGATTTGCTTTTGAAAAATTTTCTGGCAGTTCCTCTGTTTTAAATACCTCTATGAAGTCCGTTGGTGAGACGATGGCGATAGGAAGAAGTTTTGAAGAATCCTTTCAAAAAGCCCTTAGATCATTGGAAACTGGCTTGTCTGGATGGGGATGCGATGGAAATGATTTAGATATCAAACCGCATGAGATTGACAGTCTTTTGAGAGTTCCATCTCCAGACCGGATTCTTGCAATTCGAAGTGCAATGAAGATAGGTAAATCAGATCAAGAGATAAATTCTATTTCCAACATAGATAAGTGGTTTTTAGCAAAACTACGAAACATTACAGACTTAGAGAACAAACTTAATTCAAAGAATTCTCTTTCAGAGATAACATCATCTGAGTTATTTGAATTAAAACAACATGGATTTTCAGATAAACAGATTGCATGGTCTACGAAAAGTTCTGAATTTGATGTCAGAAAACTTAGGCATAAATTAAACATTAAACCGGTTTATAAAACAGTTGATACATGTGCTGCTGAATTTCTCTCTTCAACTCCATATCATTATTCTACTTATGAAAATAATCCAAAACAAATAGATTCTAGGGGCAATCTAATAAAGCTAGAATCAACAGAAAGGCAAATAAATGAATCAAAAAAAATAATGATTTTAGGGGGTGGACCTAATAGAATTGGTCAAGGTATTGAATTTGATTATTGTTGTTGCCATGCATCATTTCAGTCTCAAAAAGATGGTTTTTCAACAATAATGGTAAATAGTAATCCTGAGACCGTATCCACTGATTATGATACAAGCGATGTTTTATATTTCGAACCATTATTTTTAGAGGATATTCTTAATATTATTGAACTTGAGAATCCAACAGGCTTGATTGTTCAGTTTGGTGGACAAACCCCTCTCAAATTATCAGTAAAAATTTATCAATGGTTAAAAACATCTGAAGGGCTAAAAACTAATAGTGTCATCTTTGGCACATCACCATTATCAATAGATAAAGCAGAGGATAGAGAACAATTTAATATTATTCTCAACAAATTAAATATAAGACAGCCAGAAAATGGAATAGCCCGGACTCCAGAAGAAGCAATTAATGTTGCAAATAAAATTTCATATCCTCTTGTTGTTCGCCCTTCTTATGTTCTTGGGGGTAGAGCTATGGAAATTGTATATAGTGAAAAAGAATTAAGAAACTATATTTATAAAGCAGTTAATGTAGAGCCCGATCACCCTGTTTTAATTGATCAATATCTTGAGAATGCAGTTGAGGTAGATGTTGATGCTTTATGTGATAAAGATGGCAATGTTGTTATTGCTGGATTAATGGAGCATATTGAGCCGGCAGGAATTCACTCCGGAGACTCGGCCTGTTGCTTGCCTTCAGTTTCATTAAGTTCTCAATCAAAATCCCTTATTAGAAAATGGACCGAGTCAATATCGAATGCACTAGATGTGATTGGTTTAATTAATATTCAATTTGCTGTCCAAAAAAATAATAATGGAGAAGAAAAAGTTTTTATTATTGAAGCTAATCCAAGAGCATCTAGGACTGTTCCATTTGTTTCAAAAGCAACAGGAATTCCCATAGCAAAAATTGCTACGAGTCTTATGTCTGGAAAAACATTACATGAACTTGATTTTGTCAATGAGCCAATTCCCCCTCTTCAGGCCATTAAAGAGGCAGTCCTCCCATTTAGGAGATTTCCTGGCACAGATACAGTTTTAGGCCCTGAGATGCGCTCTACTGGTGAAGTTATGGGTACCTCTATTAATTTTGGAATGGCCTATGCAAAATCTGAAATAGCAGCTGGAGATGCCTTACCAACTTCTGGAGTTGTCTTTTTATCAACTCACGATCGAGACAAATTATCTCTTGTACCAATAGCAAAAAAACTTGTTGATTTAGGATTTGGACTTATTGCCACTTCTGGAACTGCAAAAGCCCTTAAAAAAAATGATATAAAGGTCCAAACAGTTTTAAAAGTACATGAGGGCCGGCCAAATATTGAGGATTTAATTCGTTCTCATCAAGTTCAAATGGTTATCAATACTCCAATTGGCAGGCAGGCCGTTCATGATGATAAATACCTAAGAAGAGCAGCACTTGATTACTCTGTCCCTACTCTCACGACGCTTGCAGGTGCTCGCGCAGCCGTAGAGGGGATTACATCTCTTCAAAATGAAGAATTCTCTGTAAGAGCATTGCAAGATTTATTCGCTACGAACTAAAGTTTGATAATCAATCAAATAGGCGTTATGTTTATAAGTTTTTCTTTTAAAGATTGAGATAATGATTGTCTCCCTATTGAAAGAACTTTTAATGTATCTTCATGCATTCTTAATTGAGCATCTGCAACTTGCATGCCTCTTACAAGTTCTTTAATATCGTCTGGTAGTGTTTTTAATTCATATTTCTTATCCTCAAATGTCAAAATAGGTTCTTTTGTTTCAGACATAGTCGTAAATGAATTCCATATCAATATATATGATATTTAAACTTCTTTAAACATCTAGTTAATTGATTTTAATTTTGATCTTTTTTTCCTTTTATTAATTGTTTATTACATAAATCACTATATTTCCCAGATTGATTAATTAATGTTTTATGTTCACCCATTTCTATTATTTCACCCTTCTCCATAACAACAATTTTATCAGCTTCTTGAACTGTTGATAATCTATGGGCAATTATTATTACTGTCCTTGAATTCATTGCCTGCTTCATAGCTAGTTGTACTTCTTTTTCGGCATCTGCATCTAAGGCACTAGTAGCCTCATCAAGTAATAATATTGAAGGGTTCCCTACAAGAGCTCTGGCAATAGAAATTCTCTGTAGTTGGCCACCGGAGAAGTTTGTACCTCTTTCTTGCATATAAGTGTTATACCCAAGTTGCATATCATTTATGAATTGATGCGCATTAGCTAATTTTGCTGCCTTTATTACTTCATCTTTAGAAAAATTTCTTCCAAAATTAATTGCTTCATAGACAGTACCGGAAAATACAGTCATAGCTTGAGGAACATATCCTATAGATTTTCGTAGAGAATTCTTATCTAATTCATCAATTTTTAAATTGTCAATATATATAGAACCTTTATTAGGTTTAATAAAACCAAGTAAAAGAGAAAAAAGAGTACTTTTGCCGGCTCCTGAAGGCCCAACGATTGCTATCTTTTCACCTTTAGTTATTTCAAGGGAAATATTATTTAAAACTAAATTATTTCTTTGATAGCCAAAATTAATATTCTTAATAACAATACTACCTTGCACATCGGTTAAAATTTTACTTTCAAGATCAGTGTTTTTTTCTGTTTTTTCGAGGTCAATCTCATTTAATCTTTTTAAAGAAGCTTGTCCCTGTTGTAGTTCGTTAAAATTGGTAGTTAGATGACTAATTGGATCAATTAACATCAAAAGTGCAGCGAAATAACTGCTAAATTGTTCGCTGTTTAGTGCTCCATTTTGTATTCGCGATGCTCCAATTGTGAGAATACACAATATGCCAAAGGCCTCCATAAAACCAATTACAGGATGCTGCAGCGCAAGTAGTTTTAATGTTTTATATCTAGCCTTTCGATGATTTTCTACTTGATCATCAAACCTTTGTTGCATCCATTCTTCTACAGCGTAGGCTTTGATTATGGATACACCTTGAATTGCCTCTCCGATTAAACTTGCTAATTCACTTACTTTCTCCTGGCTTTTTTCAGCTGCTATCATTACCTTTTCTCCAAACTTACTAACTAAAATTGTTATCAAAGGTGCCAATAATAATGTTGCAATTGATAATTGCAAATCGAGATAAATCATATAAGTTAATACAGCAACTAGTTGTAATAATGATGGTGTTGTATCTTGAATTGTTTTATAAATTACTTCTCCTACTCTGTCTGCATCTTCCGTAAGTCTATAAGTAATATCTCCTGCTGAAAGTTTTTCCAACGAATTAAGTTCTATTATTTGTAGCTTATTAAATAATTTACTTCTTAATGATTTACTTATTTTGAGAGCAGGCTTTGCTAATATGATGTCTTGTATAAATTGAGCTATCTTTTGGATAAAGAAAACAAAAAGAGATAGTGAAATAATTTTAATTACTAATTTCATATCACCTTGACCAATGCCAGGAATTAATTTACCTGCCAACCATGCAAGTATCGGCCAGCATGACACATAGATGAGCATTGCGCTAAGTCCCAACACAAGTTCTTTTATGTGTGGCTTAAAGAGAGAAATTATTGAATTTTTCCTGAAGATTCTTGGAGGTAGCATATTGAAATCCATCACTTTAAATTAGAGAAATTGCTAAAAGCATGAAATTGGATCAATTTTTGAAATTTCGAGGCTTAGTTTCCACAGGCGGAGAAGCCAAGCAATTGATCGTTTCTGGGTTAATAACTGTTAATGGTTCTGTAGAGACGAGGCGTGGTCGGAAATTGTCTCAAGGTGATCTCGTTGGTTTTAACAAACAAGATTACCTTGTGAATCATACTGACCCATAAAGTCTTAGCTTAGTAAATGCAAAACAATTAATTTGATGGTTCGCAAACCGGTAATCGCTGGAAATTGGAAAATGAATATGACTTGTGCTCAGGCCAAGCAATACATGTCCGAGTTCCTTCCATTAATTAAAGAATCACCTGATGATAGGACAATCATTATTGCTCCTCCCTTCACTGCTATTTCAACTGTTTCTGAGAGTCTTCAAAACGAAGATATTCAGATTTCAAGTCAAAATGTTCATTGGGAGGATAATGGTGCGTTTACCGCAGAGATTTCCCCAATTATGTTGTTAGAGCACAATGTTACCTATGCAATTGTCGGTCATAGTGAACCTAGAAAATACTTCAGTGAGAGTGATGAACAAATTAACCGTAGAGCTATATCTGCTCAATCTCATGGGTTGGTACCTATTGTTTGTGTGGGAGAGAGTGACGAACAACGAGAAAAAGGTGAGGCTGAGAGAGTTATTAGGAGACAAGTTGAGCAAGGTTTAGAAGGTACCAACCATGACAAGGTGATAGTTGCCTATGAACCAATATGGGCTATTGGTACAGGAAAAACTTGCGAAGCAGGTGAAGCTAATAGAATTTGTGGTCTTATTCGAAAGTGGGTTGGGTCAGATCAACTAATAATTCAATATGGAGGTTCTGTAAAACCAACAAATATTGATGAAATTATGTCTATGAGTGATATTGATGGTGTTCTAGTTGGTGGGGCTTCATTAGATGCAAAAGGGTTTGCCAGAATTGCCAATTACGAAAAATACTAATAAAAATTGGCCAATTAATTGGGGAAAGAAAACCCTAGTAATGGGAGTTTTGAATATTACTCCAGATTCATTTAGTGATGGTGGATTATATTTAGAAAAGACAAAAGCATTTAATCATGTTGATAAACTTGTCAGTCAAGGAGTTGATGTTTTAGATGTTGGTGCTCAAAGTACTAGACCAAATGCTATTGAGGTGGGTTCTAATATTGAAATAGAAAGATTTAAACCCGTCTTAAAATATATAAAGAAAAAATATCCTAACTTAATTATCTCTGTAGATACTTTCAATTCTAAAGTTGCTGAGTATGCTTTAATTAACGGAGCAAATTGGGTTAATGACATTAGTGGTGGAAGACATGATAAAAATATGTATCAGATAATTTCATTATTTAAATGTCCATATGTAATTACACACAGTCGAGGAAACAGTTTTACCATGGATGATTTAACTAAATATGATAATCTTATTAACGACATAATTAGTGAATTAACATTATTATCAGAGGAAGCTATAAAATCAGGAATAGAAAAATCATTAATAATTTGGGATCCTGGCTTGGGTTTTGCTAAAACTACTCATCAAAATATTGAGATACTTAGAAACTTATATTTTTTCAAACAATCTGGTTATCCAATATTAGTAGGACCTTCAAGGAAAAGATTTATAGGTGAATTAACTTTGGAAAAAAATCCACAATCTCGAATTTGGGGTACAGCTGCAGTCGTTTGCAAGTGCGTTGAGGAAGCAGTAGAAATTGTTCGTGTTCATGATGTTGAACCAATCAAGAAAACAATACTTATGGCTTCTTATTTGTGGTGAAATTATTCTTAGGTAGAACTATTAATCATCATTTTTTACGCCCTCGATTCTATCCTCAGCTTCTTGATATAACTCTTTGAGTTGTTCAATATTTTCTTCAGATGTTTCCCAATATCCCCTTCCATTAACTTCAAGAAGTGTTCCCACAATTCTTCTAAAGCTATGAGGATTTAATTTCATCAATCTCTCCCTCATTTCGGGATCATTGATAAAGGTTTCATTAGATTCTTCATATACGAAATTATCAACCTGTCCACTTGTCGCACTCCACCCAAGAGTATAGTTCAATCTATTTGATACTTCTCTGACACCTTCATAGCCAGATTTAAGCATTCCTTCGTACCATTTTGGGTTAAGTAGTTTAGTTCTTGAATCTAGCCTGATAGTTTCACTTAGTGATCTGACTTGAGCATTTGCAGTGGTTGTATCTGCTATGTAACTACTTGGTGCTTTTCCGTCATCTCGTAAATTTTTAATCAAATTAGTAGGATCTGAATCAAAATAGTGACTTACATCAGTAAGAGATATTTCTGATGAGTCTAAATTTTGAAAAGTAGCATCAGCTGTTTTCATTACTGATTCAAAAACTTCTCTTTTTTGGTTCATTTCTCCTGGATTATCAGCATTGAAAGCATAGGTTTTTCTGGAAAGGTACATTTCTTGGAGTTCGTTTTCTTCTTCCCATGTTGAATTTTCCACTGCCAAATTTACATTAGAGCTGTAACTTCCACTTGCATTAGAGAAAACTCGGCTTGCTGCTTCCCTTATAGAAGTGCCTTGTTCTTTTGCTTGTTCAGCCGAATGTTTTCTAACAAAGTTCATGTCAATTGATTCATCTGCTTCAGCTGCAAGTTTTACTGCTTGGTCAATTAAGGCCATTTGGTTAATAAATAAATCCCTGAAAACACCTGAACAGTTAACAACAACATCTATTCTTGGTCTTTTAAGTTCATCTAGTGGAATCAATTCGAGCTTATTAATTCTTCCCACTGAATCTGGTTTTGGTCTTACTCCTACAAACCAAAGAATTTGGGCAAGTGATTCACCATAAGTTTTTATGTTGTCTGTTCCCCAAAGAACGCAAGCTATTGTTTCAGGCCAGTCTCCAAGTTCTTCTTTTTGACGTTCTATAAGTTTGTCTACAACAATTTTTGCTGCTGCAACTGCAGCAGTTGTAGGGATAGATTGAGGATCTAAAGCATGGATATTTTTTCCACTTGGAAGAACACCTGGATTACGTATTGGATCTCCTCCTGGACCAGGCAGCACATAATCTCCATCAAGAGCTTTTAATAGACTTTCCATCTCTTGATCTGCACAAATTTGTGTTAGACAAAACTTCAAATAGTCAAATAATTTATCTAATAAATTTATATCTAAATTCTTAAAACCTTGTTGATTAATAGCGCGTAACCATGGAGAAGGTATTTTTATGCCCAGTGTTTTTAAGAAAATAATTATTGATTCAACAAAGTTATTTTTCATTGTAACTCTACCATTCCTTCCTGTAAGAGAAAAAACCATTGCTGATACAGCTCTTCTGGAGGTTTCGGTAATATTTTTATTTAATTCCACATCACTTAATACGCCTTTATTATTTCCTTTATATATCTCCTCAATGGTTCTATCTTTTGATTTTGCTAAAAGATTAGGTAAAGAAATTATTCCTTGATCTTCTCTATCTAAAGAAGCAATATTTACCAAAGTAGCAATAGCTTCCTCTGCTGTGGGAGGCTCTCCAATGGTATGCAATCCACAAGGGAGTAATCTACTTTCTATTTCCATAAGTTGTTTATAAACGGCACCAACAATTTCATCTCTATCGTTAATTTCTAGTTCAGCAACATCACTTTCGGGAAATTTAACATCCTGATCTAAATTACATTTTTTAGATGTTTCAATAATTGCATTAACAATCTGTATTCCTCTTCCGCTCTCTCTGAGTTGCTGGTAGGAACCAACTAATTCTCCAAGTTCTTTTAATCCTTTATAAAGTCCTGCGTTTTCAGCCGGTGGAGTTAAGTAACTTATGGTCGATGCATAACCTCTCCTTTTAGCGATAGTTGCTTCTGAAGGATTATTTGCAGCGTAATAATATAAATTTGGTAAACCTCCTATAAGTGAGTCTGGATAGCAACTCTCGCTCATACCCATTTGTTTACCTGGCATGAATTCCAAGGAGCCGTGTGTTCCAAAATGAAGAACAGCATCTGCTTTCCATACTTTTTCAAGATATGTGTAATAAGCAGCAAATCCGTGGTGAGGACTTGCACTTCTTGAGTACAGTAATCTCATTGGATCGCCTTCATATCCAAAAGTAGGCTGAACACCTACAAAAACGTTTCCAAATTGCTTTCCGTAGATTAATAAGTTTTGACCGTCACTATTTAAATTTCCTGGTGGTTTTCCCCAGTTCTCTTCAAGTCTATGAGAGTAAGTTGTTAGTTTTTCATATTCTTTGACACTCATCTTGTGTGCTATTGATAACTCTGGAGAACCTTTTTGAGCTTCAGGATCATTTATTAGTGCTTCCATCAAAGCTTTAGGTGTACTGGGCATGTTGTCAATTTTGTATCCCTGGTCTTTCATCTCCTCCAGGACCCTAAAGATTGATCCAAAAACATTCAAGTATGCAGCTGTACCAACATTACCCTTATCTGGAGGGAAGCTGAAAACTGTAATTGCTAATTTCTTTTGTGAACGGGGTTTAATTCTTAGTGATGACCATCGGATAGCTCTTTCAGCAATTGCATCTACGCGATCTTGAAGAGTATGGGCTTTACCAGTTGCATCATCTCTACCAGAGAGGACTATTGGTTCTATGGCACCGTCTAATTCGGGAATTGCTATTTGAAGTGCTACTTGAACAGGGTGTAGTCCTAGATCACTGCCTTCCCATTCTTGTGTTGTTTGAAAAACCAAAGGCAGTGCGACCATGTAAGGCCTATTTAATTTCTTAAGAGACTCAATTGCTTTTGGGTGGTCTTGACGAGCAGGTCCACCAACTAATGCAAAACCAGTAAGAGAGACTATTCCATCTACAAGTGGCTCGTTAGGGTTAACTGGATCAAAAAAGAAAGCATTAACAGGTTTAGAAAAATCTAAACCACCACAGAAAATAGGTATTACTCTCGCCCCTCTATATTCAAGTTCTTGAATTACTGCAACA
The DNA here is from genome assembly GCF_059772305.1 of Prochlorococcus sp. MIT2309. Classification (NCBI taxonomy): domain Bacteria; kingdom Bacillati; phylum Cyanobacteriota; class Cyanophyceae; order Synechococcales; family Prochlorococcaceae; genus Prochlorococcus; species Prochlorococcus sp. MIT2309. The sequence goes on from NZ_CM186282.1 coordinate 241,770, forward strand.
TAATGTGCATCATCTCCTGTAACGATATGGCTTCTTTGAAGCACTAAACCAATGATTGGACCTTTTTTGGCCTTCTCAGAAATATCTTCCCTACTTAATGTCCAATTGAGATATTCTTTTATGTCCTCAAACATAGAGGGAGCTAGGGGATGCCAAATACCTAAATCAGGAAAAACTTCAGGATCAGCAATTTCTGAACTATTGTCATTTTTTTTATTTAATTCTGGAAACACATATTTATCACCCAGCATTAAGAGAAAATTTCTCAAATTATCTGGAGTACCACCGAGCCAATATTGAAAACTCAACATAAAGCTTCGCGCATCTTGAGCTTTGTCTACAGGCAAATATTTAAGTATTGATGGCAAGGTATTTAGCAGTTTTAACATTGAGTCCTGGAAGCTTGCTCCTCCCGCTTCCTTCCTTTTTTTCATGAAATCTCCAATTATGCTCTTGCTTTGACCAAGCTGAGACATACTGAAAGTTCCGAGTTTGTTCAGTCTCATAACCTCTGGCATAGAGGGGAAGACAACGGATGCTTTTAGGTTTGCTTTGTGAGGCTCAACTGCCTCAACGACCTTCTGTGCAAGATCTTCAATGAATATCAACGAGGCTATAAAAACATCAGCAGCGGCAATGTCTTTTTTGAAGTTTTCGTAATTTGCATCGTCTCTTAGTTCCTCAATAAGGTAACCATTGAGTTCAACTCCAATGGGCCCTTCTTGAGAATTAAGCGATTTTGCAGCTTGGGTGAGGGCATTTTGGTATTGAGGTTCAAGAACCACATATACAGCCTTCATAACAGCTGAGTGTTTGTGATTCTCTACAGGTGAGACTCTGCGGTTGGCGGAGCGGACCTGTGTAAACATTTTTTTATCTGAGTATTTTCACCAAGCCTACTTTTATCTTGCCCATTACTGTGGATAAGGACATATCCCTGTTACAAGAAATTTCTAAAATTTAATCAAAAATCACAAATGGAAATCAATTCTCAAGACTCAATTCCAGTATTAGTGACTGGTGCACTAGGCAAGATGGGCTCGGAGGTTATTAAAACTGTCATAGCTGCCAATGATTGCCATTTGGTTGGAGCAATTGAGACTGTTACTGATATGCAGGGAGTTGACATTGGAACTGCGCTTGGTTTGGAGGAATTAGGTATTTCGATTACAGCAGATCTTGAAGCCTCCTTATGCGTGGCGAGTCAGGAAGTTAGAAATCTTGGGGAAGGTAAAGGCGCTGTTCTTGTTGATTTCACTCATCCTGATGTTGTTTACGAGCACACTAGAGCTGCAATTGCCTATGGTGTTCACCCTGTCATCGGAACAACTGGTTTGACAAAAGATCAACTTGAGGAACTAAGTTTATTTGCAAATAAGGCCTCAATTGGCACTGCAATTATTCCAAATTTTTCTGTTGGGATGGTTTTATTGCAACAAGCAGCAGCAGCAGCAGCAGCATTTTATGAACATGCTGAATTGACTGAACTTCATCACAACAAAAAAGCTGATGCGCCAAGTGGAACATGTATAAAAACAGCAGAATTAATTGAAGATTTAGGCAAAAATTTCAACTCAACGGTTGTCACTGAAAAAGAGTCAATCCCAGGATGCAGAGGAGGGCTACGAGAGAGTGGGTTAAGAATGCATTCAGTACGATTACCCGGTCTGGTAGCCCATCAAGAAGTTTTATTTGGGGCACCGGGTGAAACTTATTTGCTCAGACATGACACTATTGATAGAGCTGCTTATATGCCAGGTGTCCTGAATACCATACGCAAAGTGAGGTCAATTAATGGACTCGTTTATGGACTCGAGAGGCTTTTATAAAAATGTTAATACCATTAAGAGCTGGGGAATTACAAAAACTCATACCTGCGGTGGCAACGGGTAATCAATTTGCAGCTGCACTTGGTAACCCAAGAAAAATTTTACAAAAAATAATGATTTCCTCTATCGGGGGAGTTATTACTTTATTAATTAGTCAAAGTCAAGTGACTAGCCAGTTTTATTCAATTTGGCTCTTATTGGGAGTGATTTTTATTCTTTATATTTTGTGGAGTCCCATTTATGAAGCTAGTATGAAAAATGCAATTGTTAGGAGATATACAATTTCTGCAATATTTGAAGGTCAAATATCAGATATTTACACAAGAGAGTATGTTGAGAACAGTCATGAGCAAGCTAATAAAAGAGGAGAATTAGAACTTATTGAGAACAAGCGTGTTTGGATTGTCTTAGAACTAGAAGATGAAGATGGTTATTTGGCCAAAATTAAATTCCCAATGGAAAAAAAACATCAAATTATTAGTAAAGGAATGATTATTAGATGCCTAGTTTTTAGTAGAACTAACAATTTTTCTGACATTATTGATATTAGTGATGCATGGCTACCCGAAATCCGTCAGTGGGTTGGAGAATATCCATATTTACTAAGGCCAGCCTTTGAGGATTTATGTCGATTTAGAATAAAGTAATAGATTGTTCATTTTCTTAAGAACAAGCAATTTGAGATTTGCCAAGTTATGATCTAAATCTGTATTCAGTAGTATGAAAAGAGTATTAAATATAAAAATCCTAGGTGCTGGACCCACTGGTTCTCTGTTGGCAATAGCACTTAGTAAAGCCGGGACAAAAATTACCATTTATGATCCCAAGCTTAAAGAAGATTTAATTAATCTTGATAGAGCGTATGCGTTAACACATTCATCTTATAATTTACTAAAAGAATTAAATTTAATAGATTTAATTAAAATAAACTTGAATCCTTTTAATAGACTTAACCTCTCTGATATTGAGATAAAGAAAAGTCTAAAATATAAATTAACAGATTTAAAGAAATCTGACAGAAATAAGAGATCACTAGGTTGGATTGTTGGCCACCAACCTTTAATGAAAATGCTTATAAGAAGTCTTGAAAAAAATAAACTTGTAAATCTTAATCTTGGACAAGAAGGGAATCCCTACATAGAACATTTTGATTATGTTATAGCTGCTGATGGTAGCTTTTCAAAGTCTATATTGTATTGGGGGATAAAAAAATATCATTTTAAGTACAAACAGGGATGTGTTACTTCAAAAATTCTTATAAGAGGCGGAAACGATAACGTTGCACATGAAATACTGAGAAAAGAAGGGCCTTTTGCTGTTCTACCAATGGGAGGAGAAAGATACCAAATAGTTATGAGTACCTCTCTTCAAGATTGTGAAAGAATAGTCAAATTAAATAATCAAAAATATTTAAATAAATTAAATTCGATTCTTCCCATTGGGTACGAGCCAGATTGTGTTTTAGGAGAAAGAAAATATTTTCCAAATCATTTTTCTCTTACAAATTGTCTTCATAAAGGTAGATTTATTTTAGTTGGAGAAACTGCTCACAGTTTTCATCCTGTTGGAGGACAAGGCTTGAATCTTTGCTGGAGGGACGTAAAAGTTTTGACTGATGTAATTGTCAAGTATTCAGAAAATAAAATTCTAAAACGATTTATTCCATTAATATACACACTAACTAGATTACCTGATCTTTTTGCTGTAGCAATTATGACCGATTCTTTGGTAAGGATATTTTCAAACAAGTTATATATTTTTAAGCCTTTGAGGTGGTTGATAATAAAATCACTGAAAAATTTTTCATTCCTACGAAAATTTTCATTAAGTATAATGACTAATGGTATAAGTAATATATAATCAATAAATAAATAACAATACTATCATTTGAAATCTGAAAAGAAGCCCCATCAACTATATAGTTTCTTAGAAGAGGAAATTGGTCTTTCAAAAGAAGCTATAGATCTTGGCTGTTCTAAATCATTCAAGGAGAATGCACCTTTATTAATAGTTTTAAGAAGTTTAGGACTCATAACCAAGAACCAGTTCGAAAAGTCTCTTAGATGGCTATATAAATAGTTTTTTGATATATAATCTGATGTTACAAAGTCGAATATTTATTTAAAATAATGATATTGAATAGCTTACATTCATTGCATTCTTAAGATTTCACATTAAAATGAAATTATGATATTTAGCGAGCAAAAGCAACGATCAAATAAATCTTTTCAAGCCGTACCTATTCCATCCTCAGAAAAGATAGGGAGGAAAGGTATTGAAAGGATTGACTTCCTTTTGATATTAATAGAGGCAATTGAAATTAATGGTGTATTTGAATTGATCAATACCTCAAAAGATCTTGGGCTTGATAAGCAATTCTCAGACCATGTTCAGCTCTGGAAAACTAGAGTGCATAATCCTTTGCGAAAAACATCAAGACGAGGAGTCCTAACGGGCCTAGAGGTTAGTGCTTTGATTAAATTAATAGCTGTTACGGCAAATAGAATTTATCCAACATTACGTAAGTTGCTTTCTGAAAAAGAACCCGAATTTATAAGAAATGATAGATGGAATGAGTTAAGTTCTAGATTTAATGATTTAATAATTGAGAGAATGAATTTGAAACGCAGTAGCATACAAAAAATATTAAGAAAAGAATCTAATAATTCATTTCTAAGAGAACTTGTTTTTATATTGGCAATTTCTTCTGGAGTTAATGGAGCAGATAGGCTTACAAAAAATATTCTCAACCTTAAATGAATAGTAACCTCAACTTTAAAAATCAAATAGTATACGATCAAAACTCATGTCGCATAACGATTGATGGTCTTCCTGATTTTTCTATTGGCCAAGAATCAGAGAAAATAGGTATTATATCCCAATGGAAACTTCAACTGACTGGTTTTCCTGATCTCGAGGGTAAAAAGGATCATTTGATAAATCTTATGAGTGTAATCTATTCATATATTTCTATTTATAATTTTGAAGAAACAGCAGTTTCAGGTGACCTAGATGGCCCCGTTCACATTAGTTCGTTTGAAAATAAACACAAGTTGATATTAGTAAGTAGTAGAGAAAATACAAATCCTTTAGAGATAATAATTGATGATGCAGAACTAATTGATATAGTAAATTGTTTTGATCAATTAAAATCAGACAATCGTATAGCTATTGATTGGATAAATATAATAAAAGTAAAAAGAATATCAACCGGTATAAATTACTCAAGATATTTTAAACTTTCTGGGATAATTCCATCTTTATTAGGTTTTTCTTCTCTGATTATAACCTCTTTTATTTTAACATTAACATACGACTATCAAAACAAAATTGATCAGAAAGAACCTAATGATCAATCACAACTTAATATTAAAGACAATATAGATAATTAAATTTTATTAAGCACTATATTTCGAGTACTAATACTTTTCTTTTTTTGTTTTGTTGCTAGAGTAGTATTATAAAGTGTATTCTTTATTTAAATTTGATGAATGCTATGAGGATATTATGAGGCTAATTAGAAGAAAAACTTTTAATTCAATTAACTCTAATTCGATTCGTAATACAGGTAAAAATAAAAAAAAGTTACCATTAATCCGTTTATCTTCAGAAGCCTTTCTTTTTTTCCTATCATCTATATTTCTCATTAATATATTAAGTTCAATTCAAGAAGGCTATTCATGGCCTTCCTACTGGGAAGATACTATAAAATACATTAATGAGGGTTTTATTTTACTTTCACAAGGTATTTTCAAACTTTCAATATTAATATTAGTTTTATTACTTATAATTTTAACAATTTTTCTTCTTTTATCTGCTGTTGTCCGATTGATAAGGCTTTTTTCATTTTTATCAAAACCGTCTAATCGAAACAAAAATATCTTTTTGAAACGATGAAGATATATATGTCATTAATAAATTTTTTGTCTGTAAAAAATCATAAGACTTCATATTCATTGACTATAGCGTTCTTATTATGTTTGCTAAGTTTTTTATCTATATTTTTTCTATTTGTAGAATCATCAAAAATATGGTTTTTGGTGGGACTGTTTTGGTTTGTCAATGTTAAATGTATTGTTTCAGGATCAGATTCTGTTCATCTATATTTTTCCAAAATATTTCGTTCAAGAGGATTTTCATTATTAATTCTTTTTATTAGTTTGCTTTTTAATTTTTTTTCATCTTCTTATTCATTTTATAAGATCTATGATTTTTTCTCACTTTTTAATAAGACCCAATATTTTATACCATTTATCATTTCTATAATTTTGTTCCTGGGTTGTTCAATTCAATTGCACATGCCCTCGGATTTGGGCAAAAGAGTCTAAGATTAGATTTTATGAATAATGCCTAATCTTTTATTAACTAGTTCTCAAAGGCAAAAGGAAGATAATCAAAACGACTCTCTATTTTACTCTCAACCAAGGTTTGTTCATCACCTTGATGATGGGTTTAGAAGGCGGCTTACTCGTTTATATAAATCATTATTCACAAAAGATTCTATTCTTCTTGATTTAATGAGTAGTTGGGTTAGTCATTATCCACCTAGTGAATATTCTAAGGTTATTGGACATGGCATGAATCAGGAAGAACTTAAGAAGAATAACCAATTAGATTCTTATTGGGTTCAAAATTTAAACGAAAATCAGTCTTTACCCTTAGAAAGTGAATCTATCGATTTCTGTACCATAGTTGCTGGATGGCAATATTTACAATATCCAGAACTAGTTTCTGAGGAAATTTATAGAGTCATAAAGCCTGGAGGTAAATTTATAATTTCATTTTCTAATAGAGCTTTTTGGAATAAATCTCCAAACATATGGGTCCAATCATCTGAATCAGCCAGATTAAAGTATGTTAGTTCTGTATTAATAGCTCAGGGTTGGTCAATTGATAATATTATTGCTGAAAAGTTAAATTCTAATAATGGTTTTAATTTCTTTAAAGGGGTTGGTGATCCCTTCTATAGTGTTATCGCCATCAAGTCACACTAAATTACAATTTTAATTCTATATTTATTTAAATCATATAATTAAAAAAAATTGTACCTTAAATGGCACTAAGTCTTTTGAAATTTAGCTCACAAGATTGTGGCACATGCCATCGAATGAGTCATTATGATGAAAAAATATCTAAAGAACTTGACTGCGACTTTATAAGCGTAATGTTGCAAGATACTCAAGTATATAGAAAGTATCGGCATATACTTTTAAAACAGTACCCTAATAAGGAAGGAATGGGTTGGCCTACCTATTTGCTTGTTAGCAACATAAATGATCAATTTCATATTATTGGAGAATTAAAAGGTGGTATGTCTAAAGGAGATTTCAGAGAAAAGTTATCTAACATTATTTATTCACAATAAATGATTTTTTTATATTGAAAAAACAAGAGCGATTTACTGAATATTATTAACCTGTTTTTCCATCATTTCAAGCCAATTGGATAATTCCAGTATCTGCTTTTGATTATCTAGTAATCCTAATCCCCTAGCTATTATTACTGATTTTTCTTTTTCTTTTTTAAATATTAATCTACCGTGTAAATGAGTGGGTAAACCCTTCCTAAGAAGCCTGAAAGCAGGTTCATCCATTATAGTTTCTAAAATAATATTTGGTTTCTTCATACTTATTCTTGATATACCGCAATTCTTAGCCTTTATCTTTAGTTTCATTATTTCTATCAAAGTTTCTACTGCTTGAGGTAATATTCCATATCTATCTACCCAATAAGTAACTAACTCTAGAAGTTCTTTTATAGATTGGCAGTTCGAGGCTGATCTATATGCTGCAATCTTTTCTTCTGAGTCAAGTATGTAATCTCCTGGTATAAAAGCAGTTATCTTTAGATCTATTTGTGCATCATCTACTTTAGGTATCTTTTGCCCCTTTATTTCAGCTAATGCCTCTTGAAGCATTTCCATATATAAATCAAACCCTATTACCTCCATCTGTCCACTTTGCTCTACCCCTAGCAAATTCCCTACACCCCTTATTTCCATATCTCTCATTGACAATTGATATCCACTTCCAAGAACACTAAATTCCTGAATTGCTTTTAATCTTTGCTTAGCATTGTCTGTAAGTTTAATTTGTTCAGGATAAAATAACCAAGCATATGCTTGTATGCCACTCCTACCTACTCTTCCTCTGAGTTGATAAAGTTGAGATAGGCCAAACTTATGAGAGTCCTCGATAATTATTGTATTCACTCGAGGTATATCTAGTCCGCTCTCGATAATAGTAGTGCATAACATAAGATCAGCTTCTCCAGCATTAAATGCGACCATAGAATTTTCGAGTTCTCCTTCAGACATTTGTCCATGAGCCACTATCATTTTTAGGTTAGGTAACATCTTTCTAATTTTGATTGCTATTTCTTCAATTCCCTCCACCCTCGGAACGACATAAAAAATTTGTCCACCCCGATCAATTTCCTGGCATATAGCACTTCTTATAACTTCATTATCCATTTTTGACAAATTAGTTTTTATTGATCTTCTAAGTGGAGGAGGTGTTGTAATCAGACTCATTTCTCTTACCCCAGATAAGCTCATATATAAAGTTCTTGGTATTGGTGTTGCTGATAGAGTTAATACATCAACTGACTTTTTTAGCTCCTTAATTTTTTCTTTTTGATTTACTCCAAATCGTTGCTCTTCATCAATAACAAGAAGGCCTAAATTTTTGAAGATAGTTTTTTTATTTAATAACTGATGTGTACCAACTACTGCATCTATTGTGCCGTCCTTGAGATGGTTAATGATTATTTTTCTTTCACTTAAAGTCTTAAAACGATTCAAAAGTGAAACTTTTATGGGATAAGGAGCAAATCTTTCTGAGATTGTTCGCCAATGTTGCTGAGCCAATATTGTTGTTGGTGCAAGCAATGCAATTTGTTTACCTGATGTAATAGCTTTAAATATTGCTCTAATTGCGACTTCGGTTTTACCAAATCCAACATCACCGCAAATTAGCCTATCCATAGGCTTTTCTTTTTCCATATCATTTTTAACATCAACTACAGCACTTAATTGATCTTTTGTTGGCTCATAAGGAAATGAATCTTCAAGCTCATTTTGCCATGGACCATCTGATGGATATGCGTAACCCCTTTTACTATCTCGTTCTGCATAGAGTTTAATTAGATCAATGGCAACTTTATTAATATTTTTCTTGACTTTTTGTTTAGTATTTTGCCAGCTTGAACCGCCAAGTTTATTAATTGATGGTTTTTTATCACTAGATGATCTATATCTCCCTAATGAACTTAATTGATCAGCTGCTACTCTTAGAGTCCCATCAAGATATTTAACTACAATATAATCTCTTATCTCGCCTACTATAGAGATCTTTTCGATTTTTTTGAATAAGCCAATTCCATGATTCTTATGGACAACATAATCTCCTGGATGTAATTTATTTGGATCAAGTTTAGAACTGGATGATTTTTTTCGCCTCCTTACATATGCGTTATTAATAAAACTCTGCTGACCAAAAAATTCTTTGTCCGTAAGTATTAAAAGTTTAAAAGTTGGTAAATAAACTCCCTCAATTTGTGCATCAGTATTACATTTAAGTGCAACTGGTATATGGTCACTTTTAAGTGAGTTTATGAGTTCATAATCATCTAATTTAGAAACTACTGATGCAATACATTCATGTTCTTCTAAAAGTGCAACTGTGCGACTTGGTTGTGCTGAGAGTAGAAAAATTGTCTCTTTGTTCTTTTGATGAGATTTTATTATTTCGCTTAACTTTCCAAATTGATTAGGTAGTGATAAAACATTTTTATTAGAAATATTGTGGATATTATTTTTATCTTTTAGAGTTGTCAATCCAGTTAATTCAAATCCATTAAATTTATTTAAATTTTCAAAGACATTTTCAATTTTTGTATAAAAATTTAATTCATTTATTTTTGTTTTACATTGTGTAAGTATTTCGGAAGGTTTTTCCTTTTTGACATGATCAAGCCAATTATTACCATGAGCTATACATTGTGATTTTTCATCAATTACTAAAAATGTATTTTCAGGTAAATAATCTATTAAGGATGATGGTTTTTCCCATGCTAAATTAATTAGGTTAGACACATTATCAGGAGTTTCACCTTGAAGAATTTGATCTACAATTTCATTATTAATAAACTTTTTTAATTTATCTTCTCCAAATTGCTTTAACCGCTCACAAATTAGAGATTTGAAACCATTTGGTGTTATAAGTATATTATTAATGGTGTCTTGCGATCTTTGCGAATACGGATCAAACTCCTTTAATTTTTCTAATTTTTCTCCAAAGAATTCTAATCTTACAGGTAGTTCACTATTTACGGGATAAATATCAATAATATCTCCTCGCCTTGCCCAACTTCCCTCTAAATCTACGCAATTCTTTCTTTGATAACCTATGTAAGATAGTTTATGTGATAAGTCCTCTAATTTAATCTCAATCCCCTTTCTTATGTTTATGCTAAATTCTGCTAATAAATCAGATGGTGGTAAGTGTGGTTGTAAGGATCTCTCAGTAGCAATTATACATTGAGAGGAGGAAGAAGTTCTGTTTATTAGTTCACTCAAAACCTGTAATTGTCCCCAAATAATTTCATTTGAAGTATTATTATTATAAAATGGAGAACTCTCAGTCGTAGGGTATATATTATTAGTATCCCATCCCATTAATTCAAGGGTTGAATACCATCTTCCAGCTTCCTCAAAACTTGGAACTATAATGAGTAAAAGACTATTATTATATTGTGCTAATGCACTAGATATTAATGAATTAGAAATCCTTGAGGTTCCTGTTAGTAATAGTCGTTCCTCTCTTTTTGATCTTTCCGATAATTCTGATATTAGATTATGTTCAGATATTAATCTGACAATTGAACTCAGTTGCATGCTTGACTTGTATTGTCAAAACATTCTATCAACTAATTATGATGGTATTAGATTGATTAACTGAAATCATCATTTATTTCACTTAAATCTATTATAAACTCCAAAAGTTGTATTTTGCTAAGTTCATTACGACTATTTTTATTAAAATTTTTCATTAAATAATTTCTTCCCTGAATCTCATCCCAACTCAACTGCTTTATTAGAAAGTTGGTTTTCTCAATGAGATTATCTTTGCTTATTATAATATCATTCTGGTTTGATCCATTTTCTAAATCTTTTAAATATAATAAAAGAATTTTCAAGTGCTTAAAAGTTGTAATTCTATTCCTATTTGTATATCCTAGTAATTTGTTTATGAAATTATTTTCGTCTTCTTTATTCCAGCCAATTCTTTTTAATTCATTATCTATAAAAGCTAATTCTTTACTCCAGTCTTCTGGTTCTTTTGAGTAATTACTTGATGATGCATCAATTTTGTTTATTTTATTGTTATTGTCAATATTCTTCTTTTTATTAATTGTCGCTTTTTCAGGTCTTTCTTTTGAAGGATTGAGATTAATTTGCTGAGTTGATTTTTTTTCTATATAAATTTCATCTTCAGATTTTAATCGTCCCAATATCCTTGAAATAGCATTATTCTCGGCTTCATTTACGGAATCTCCCTGGCCGAATGAGCTGCCTAAGGAATATTGTTTGTCGTATACAGTAGCTTTTACTACTATTCTATTATTATCTATATGGCTTAACTCAACTTCTATTCTCATAATCCTAAATTTCAATCATTTTCTGTGGATTGCAATTATCATACTATTACAAAATTTCATTTATACAAATGAAAAAATCTTGTCATTAAAATGGATTCTGCTGCCCTAACTTCTTTAACCCCTTTATTAGATGAAATAGATAGATGGGTTGAACTTGCCCCTCTGCTCCCTGTTTTAGTTTCCTTAGAATTGATTCTTTCCGCAGATAATGCTGTTGCCTTAGCTACAATTACAAGAGGATTAAGTAGCAATAAGCTTCAAAATAAGGCATTAAATATTGGGATATTTATTTCACTATTTCTTCGTATGTTGTTAATTATATTTGCTCAAATTATTTTGAAATATAAAGCTTTATATTCTCTATGTGGTCTTTATCTTGTATTTCTATGTATAAAAAACTTGTTTTTCAATAATGATCAAAATAATTTAGAATTGAATCCAAAGAAAAATACACCTAATTCTTTGTTTAAGGTTATTTGTCTTATTTCTTTAACGGATTTAGCGTTCTCAATAGATAGTATTACAGCAGCAGTTTCTATTAGTGATCAATTTCTTTTGGTGATTACAGGGGCAATTATTGGAGTTATAGCGCTAAGATTTACTTCATCACTTTTTATAAAATGGCTTGATCAATATACACGATTAGAGACAGCAGGATATTTAGCAATTGGCTTCATTGGCCTAAAATTAATAGTACAATTATTATTTATGAATTTAATTATTCCAGAATATATTGTTTTTCTAGTCATGTTTTCTCTTTTCTTGTGGGGTTTCTCTCTTAAGAATTCCTTAGGTATTAATGGTTAGAATAACTTACCATTTAAATAATCACCTGTTTTTATATCTAATTGCTGAACTAAAGATTTACCTGAATTTGGCTTCTTTCCTTCTAAATGTGCCTTGGATATTTTTATGAGTCCATTTGCTGTCTTAACAATTATTGAGTAGTCTATATCTATTAAACAAATTTGCCCTGGAGAAAACTTACATCCATCATCATTAATATTTTTTAATCGATAATAATCTTTAAGACTTGTATTTAATGACTCACTAATCAGTATTTTAAGTCTTTTTGTTTTCAAAAACGTATAGGCATTTGGATATAAGGCCATAATTTTTCTTTGTATTTTAATTGAATCTACATTCCAATTTATTAGTAAGTCTTTCTTTTCAATCATTCTTGCATATTTTGGCTCATAATAAAGATCTTCTTGGCTTTTAAGATTTAGATCCGATACTTTTAAATTAGAATTAGTTTTTGATTCATTATCTATTTGTTCTATTGTTTTAACAAGGAGATTTGCAGATATTTGGCTTAATCTTTCACTAAGAGTTTCGGCGTTGTCTGTTTCATTAATATCTATTTCTTTTTGCATGTATATTGGCCCAGTATCTAATCCCTCTTGCATTAACATTATTCCAACCCCCGTTTTCTTGTCTCCTGTTAATAAACTCCATTGAATTGGAGCTGCACCTCTCCATCTTGGTAATAATGATGCATGACTATTCCAACAACCATATTTAGGTATGTTTAATATTTCGGTGGGAAGTATCTGTCCAAATGCTACAACTACAAATAAATCAATATCCAGTTGCATAAGTTTGTTCTTTTCTGGCGAATCCTCTTTTATTCTTTTAGGAGTAATAACAGGTAAATTTAATTCAAGACATTTCTTTTTAATAGGAGAATGATCAACTTTTTTACCTCTACTTCGTTTCTTATCCGGTTGAGTTACTACTAGTACAATTTCATGGCTTGAATTATTTATTGACTCTAAACTTTTTAAAGCGTAGGAGGGAGTTCCCCAGAAAACTATTCTCACGCTTCACCTGTAATTGATAGATCTGATACCCATATATGTGGACAAATACCACTAGTAGTAATAGTTTTATCATTTTCTATCTGAACAATACTGTTTAAAAGCCTCTTAATGTCTCCAGCAACTGTAGCTGCTTCTATTGAGATCATTGCCCCTTTTTCAACTTTCCAACCATCAAATGGAAGTGAAAATGATCCTTGACTTGCTTTAACTCCTGCATGAAGAGCATTAAGGCTATCTATATAAACAAAATTCTCCTGGGTGGTTTTATGATTTAAGTTAGATTTATTTATAAATTCATTAGTTGAGGATTTGGATACGACAAACCACTCAGGCGATACGGCAGCTTTTGCTCCCATACTTGCATGTCCTGTTGGTTGAACTTTAAATTTTCTTGCAGTTGCTTCAGAATGTAGAAGATTAACAAGTTTTCCATTATTTATTAACTTTATGTTTTTCTTAGGTGTTCCCTCTCCATCAAAGGTGAAGGAACCAATGTTACTAGAATTTAATGCCTCATCGGATAAATTTAAAAAAGGTACTGAGATATCTTCTCCAATAGAATTCAAATTATTTAAGCTTGTTCCATCAAGAATAGATCTTGCATTAAAAAGGCTACTAAAAGCATTTAGAAGATCTAGAAAAGCCTCAGGACTAAAACATACTAAATATTTATCAGTTTTAATTGGTTGATAGGAAATATGACTTATTATTTTTTTTGAGCATTCTTTAATGCAAGATGATATGTCTAGTGAATTTATCCCGCTGGAAAATTTGGCTGAACCCGCACTTCTAGGCTTTCTTCCTATTTCTTCTCCCTTTGCGTAAAGATATATGCTTGCATGAGATAGTTTCATCTGTCTCATAGCACCTTCACTATTAATGTAGGCTCTCTCTATTGTTGATTCAGATAATCCGTTATAAGGGACAGAATTTATATATTGGTGTGAATTAATTAATTGGGACTCTGCGTCTTTTAAGATTTTTAAAAGCTTTTCTATGCCAGTTTGCTGATTAATTTCAACTACTTTTTTAGGTAGTGGCTCATTAGCAAGGGGAGAAAAATCTGGACTTTCTTCTTTGTTTCCATAATTACTGGCTTCTGCCGCTCCAAGAAGTGCCTTTGAAATTCCTCTATTAGAGAGATCGGATGTGCTAGTAATTCCAAGTGCTTTATTTTTATTCCACACTCGTATTGTTATTGAACTTCGTTGAGATCCTTTTAATTGTTTTGATTCTCCATGATCTACTTGAACCGACAAATCTCTACTGGCGGATGCACCAATATCCCATTTATTAATATTCTCACTTTTGGCCAGTTTATGAATTTCATCTTTCAATAAACCTATATCAAATTTTTGAGAATTATCAATTAGATCCTTTTTCATTTATCTGCCTCCGATAGTTATTGAATCAACTTTTATATGTGGTTGTCCCACTGTTACATTGACGCTTCCGCTTACAGATCCACAGAAACCAGCAGCTAGATCAAGATCATTAGCACACATAGAAATGCGAGGCATTATTTCCTTTGCCTCGCCAATTAATGTTGCTCCTTTAACTGGTTTGGTTAGTCTTCCATTCTTGATTATGTAAGCTTCTTCAACTGAAAAATTGAATTGGCCCGTCGGCCCAACACTACCACCTCCCATTGATTTGCAATACAGACCATTATCCACACTTTCAATCAAATCATTTGGAGAGTGATGACCTTTAGCTATGTAGGTATTTCTCATCCTGCTTGCTGCTGCGAATGAATAATTTTGTCGTCTACCACTTCCTGTTCTTGGGTTATTTGTTCGGAGGCTGCCAGCTCTGTCACAAAGAAAGCTTTTTAAAATACCGTTTTCGATAAGAACTGTTTTTTCTGGCTCCATGCCCTCGTCATCAACGGATATCGAGCCAAATTCACCATCAGATATTCCCTCATCGATAGCGGTTACTGCTTTGTGAGCAATTTGATGGCCAATTTTATTTATAAATGGAGTGGTTCCTCTTTCAATTTGAGTTGTTTCTAAAAGATGGCCACATGCCTCATGAAAAATAACACCGCCAAATTTATTAGCTAGAACAGCGGGCATTTGAGCTGCCTCGACATAATCTGCGTACAGCATTTTCGACGTACTTTCACAAATTTCATTTACAGAAGCCTCTAAATCCCAATTATTCAAATCATGTGCTTTACCAGAACTACCGTATCTTCTACCAATACTTGATCTATTGGATTTGTCAGCAGCAATTAAATTCATTCCATATGACTGATGAAGTCTAATGTCTCGAGCAAAGGTACCATCAGATGCAGCGATTAAAATTTCCTGAAATGATCTTGAATAATTAGCTCTTCTAGATTGGATTTTTTCACCCTCCTTTTCAAGTAAGGAATTTGCTTTGAGAAGTATTTGGCAAACATCTGGAGATAGGGGAGAATTATCAAGCCATTTATTTTTTATGTGTGCATAGTCTCTCAGATTTTCTAATCCAATAAATTGCTTATTTGAAAGTCTGTTTGAGCAAAGCCCTAACATTGCTAAGGCTTGATCAATTGCAAAGGTTAAACCAGTTTTGGAAAGATCATTTGTGCTAAAAAAACCGTCTTTCTCTCCTTTGAAAACACGTATACCAGCTCCTTTTCCAAATGCTGGATTAATTGATGTTATTTCGTCTTGTTCTGCAAGAACACTTGAATAATCTGAGTTTTCCAGGAAAATCTCGACAATGTCTGCGCCAGCACTGATTCCATATGAAATTAACTCCTCAAGTTCCACCTTCACTAATTGGTCTTTAAAAGAACAAGATGTTATGACGTTTTGGTTTTTAACTAATGTTTGAATCAATTTAAATACTTTTTTGCAATATTATGACAATAATTGCTAGTTCCCGTGGTGTTTTTGAGGTTTTACAATTAAAAATTAATATGTTTTTATAATGTAATTTTGCAGTTATTTCTAAATTAAAAGACTTGTAATAATTTAGTTATAAGAATAATAGGTGTTTTGTTTATCTTTCTGATTAGTTTGCTGCCAACCACTTTTGACCATTTAATCTTTGAAGAAGTCTAGAAACAAGAAGAGCAAGTGTTGTTTTCTTTTCATCAATCAAAAAAGATTCAAGAAGTGTTGGTTTGCTTCCAGTTTCAGCTAGTGAAAAGGTTTTAGTGGATCCAATTTGTTTCTCTGAGAAACATAACCAAAACATTCTTCCGCCACTAAGGTTTCCTCTAAGAATCCAGCAATTACCTCCTACTACAGGTCTTTCACTTTCATTTAATTCAAGTTCCTCAAGTAATACTCCCCTAATTTTTAGTGATTCGGTGAGAGTAGGGATGAGATGGTCATTGATAAATTCTTCAAAAGGTTTGTCTTCTAGTTTTGGAGGTTTTACAACCTTTTTAGCTTTTGGTTTTTCTGCAGAAGAGATTGAGGAGCTAGAAGTTTTGTTAATTGATGAAGATGACGGTTCTAGAGGAGGGGACGATTTATTTGAAATGGTTTTGATATCTGAACTTTTTATTTGTGCATCTGGATTTGTTTGAACTTGTTTTATATTCTTATTTTCATTAGATTGATTATTAACCCCGGCGGTGTTGGTTGATTCTACTAGATTTTTAGAACTCTTAAGGGAGCTGGATGGATCGTTACCATCTATCATTTCAGGAACTTCTGTCAAAATTTCACCCAATATTTAGCCCTTAACTAAGTTAACTACATTTTTACGCAGATGTGGAAGAATTTTAATATAACCATTCATCTCTTATGGGGCTAGACCAATCATCAACAGTAGATTTTAAATCATTTGGCTTGTTATTATATTCCTCCGAAAAATCAGAACGATTATCCTGTTCATAATCTGAATAAATACTATTATTTTGCTTTGATCTTTTACTTATTACTTTAAATGGCACTGAGACTGTAGGTGCAGGATCTCTTGGATCTCTCTCTAAATAAGAATCTCTTTCATTATATTTAGTGTATTCTTGCTGATCTATTTGATATTCATTTTGGTGAATGTTGTTAACACCAGATCTGATATTACTTGCTGATTTATCTTTGTATGTAAAGATTGTTCTTTGAAGGGATAACAATTTAATACCTGCAAAAGAATAAGCAAATCCTAGTAATCCAGATATGGCTATATAACTACCAATTTTTGTATTAGGTGTTGTCCAGGTAAGTAACTTTAATTTGGTATCTTTCTCTAAATTCAAAATAGAAATGTATAGAATTAAAATAATAGGTACCAAACTTAATATTGAAAGTAATTTAGTTACACCTTTCATTTACTGGTCTTCCATCTGTTTATGGGAGCCAAATTCTCATCTATATTATCGAACAATCTTACAACAATGAAATCAATCATCTCATCAATACTTTTAGGTTTAGTGTACCAAGCTGGAATTGGTGGGACAATTCTAGCGCCTGCTTCAGAAACATTTATCATGTTACGTAAGTGAATTAAACTCAGAGGACTTTCTCTAGGTGCAATTAATAACTCTCTTCCTTCCTTGAGGTGTACGTCAGCACATCTTTCTATTAAGTCTAGGGAATATCCAGAGGAAATTCTTCCTAGTGTACCCATTGAGCATGGGAGGATTATCATTGCTTTAGTTTTAAAACTACCACTTGCAATATTTGCAGCATGATCATCCCATTTATAACATTTTAATATTCCTGTAGTTACATTAAATCTCTCTCTCCAATATTTTTCTTGCTTAATCTGGTCTGTTGGTATTTTTAATCCACGCTCAGATAGTGAAACTTCATAGGCACCTCGGCTAAGAATCAAGCAAACATCTTTATTATTATTTAAAAGAAGTTCTAATGCTCTCTCCCCCAATTCAATTGCGGAAGCACCAGTAATTGCAAGAACAATTTTACTCATCATTAATCAATGGTAACTTCAAGAGAGTTAGGTACTTGATCGTTTTGGGCTTCGGGTTTAGTAGTTACAATTTCTAAATCTATTTGATTTCTCAATAGATCGACTTTAATTATTTTAACAACAACTTTGTCACCGACTTTGTATGTCCTCTTGTTCTTTCTTCCTATCAGCATACTTTGTCTAGAGCGATATTCGTACCAATCGTCGTTAAGGGTACTAACATGAACTAAACCCTCTATTGCCAATGGTGAAATTTCAGTAAAGAAACCATAGCTTTGAACCCCTGTAATACTCCCCTCAAGTTCTTCATTAATTAATTTAATCGCCTCTCTGGATTTCGACATTGAGATAAGATTCTCTCTAAACAAATCTGATCTAGAGATATTTCTTTTGCATCTCATTAATCCCTCTTCAGTAATAAGTGATTCTATATTTGAAGCAACTGTGTTTGTAAAAAGTTTCCATGTAATATCATTCCAGGAATTCATTTTTCCTAAGTTTACAACTAGGTCACTCTTACTTTTAGGTTTAGATTTACCCTCTTTTAATAACGTTACTATCAAACTTTGATTTACAATATCAATATAGCTGTAGTTTGGATTACACCAAGGTGATTGAACTTTATTAAATAACTCATTTAATAATAATTCTTTATTCAATGAAAAATCATTAATTGATAATTCCTTATTATTAAGACATTGTTTAAATATTTTGTGCAAAATATGTTTGTTTTTATGCATATTTATTTTCTTTAGAAAATCATTAATATTAATAGATCCATCTTCCTTGATTTCAACTTCTAAATTCATAGAAATTGCAGATTTAATAACTTCACTTATATCAGAGGCACTTAAGTCATGGGATTTAAATGATATAGTGGGTATTTGATGATTATTTGAATGTATAAACCATATTGAGTTTGATATTTTTAATATTGGTTTCAGGATAGAGTTAGGATCATTAGGGTTTAAGGGTAGTGACCATCCATGATAATCACGTCCAGGAGTTTCAATAGATAATTCTGAAAGATTAGAAATATTTGGAATAGGCAGTTCCAATTTAATATCATCATTTTCTTTTTTATATAGTAATGAAGATACATATAGTAATGTCTGAAGTTGACTTATATACTCTTTAATTGGTTTAATTATTTGAGGAATAGCCCTTGTTTTTGGTTTTCTATTAGCAATATTTTCTAATTGCTCAGGTTTAATTAAAGCAACGGGTTTAACTTTGGAAAGTTGAAAACTCCAATCAATTACTTTTCCAACATGGTCAATATCAAAATATAGACTTATAGCATCGTTTTCTTTATTAATTTCAAACATTGAAGATAGTAGGATCTCGTCATTTAGTAATTTCCTCCATTTATATCCAAGACAAATTGATTCTCCACGGGTTTTTAACCAATCATCTATTTTTCCTCCAAAAGTAAACCTTTCAGAAATTGCTGGGGTATGAACCCAAATTCTTGTACCGGTTTCTATTGGTTCAACATGTATGGCTGGTGGAGTTGGGCTGTCTTTATGTGTCCAACTCTTTAAAAGAAGACTGGGTTGCGACGTAAGATCAACTCGATTGTTTCCTGATATTTTTTTTGCTGAAACTCGAGGAGCTGAATGATTAATTTGTAAATTAGATTTAGCTAATATAATATCCAAATCTCCTTCTATACCTCTATTCAGTGGAAGTTTTCTTATGACTTCCCCTTCTGCACTATATTGTGCTATTGGATATTTATTTATTTTTACTTCAACTATATTATCAATCTCCTCCTCCTTTATATATTTTTTATCATTTTTTGGAAGTATAATCTCCTCAAGTAGCCTATCATCAAGAGGGTCAGCATAAATTACACTATTTTGTTCTTTAATTATAGAAATTAAACTTGTAGTATTTCTTTCAAGTATACATAATACAGATCCCTCTGGCGATCTACGCCTTTGAGCTTCTTTTATAAGATTGACCATTACATAATCTCCATGCCATGCATGATTTAAAAAATTTTCTCTAATATAAATATCCTCTTGATTATCCTCTCTGACCGCAAAACAATATCCTTTACTACTACACCTTATCCTCGCTTTTATAGCCGAACTTTCTGGATTAAGAGTTATCTTACCATCATCGTCGTTATTAATAATTTCTAATTTCTGTAAACCAGTTAATGCTATATGTAATTTATCTCTTTCTATTTTTTTTGTAAGTTTAAGAGCTTTTTCTAGTTTCTTTATCTCTAATGATGAATCCTTTGACAAAAAGCTTAAAATTTTTGAAGTAGTGAGCATAATTTAATTAAATTTTTTTAATGAAGGTGAACTAATTAAAATTTGCCTTATTAATTTATTGTAAATATATTCTATTTCGAGATATTTGTCATTTCTCATTTTTATCATTTATGGAACTTATAAGAAGGCTTGAACCAATGTATAGGAAAATTATCGATGTAATTGCCTCTAAAAATTTTTCAGGAACTATGTTGGATATCGAGCCCCCAGCTAAAGCGCCTATAAGACTACTTAAAATTAGAGCCGATGATGAGCCAAGAAATACAGCATATGGTCTGTTAGTTGCACCACTTAATGCGAATGTCGCCAATTGTGTCTTATCACCTAATTCAGCCAAAAATACAGTCGTAAATATTGAGACTAAAAGTGTTAAATCCATTTAATTCTTTTTCGTCTAGATAAAGGCTTTGATTGCTTGAAATCCGAACCAAAATCCAAGTGACAACATAATAATCGATGAAGCTAGACGGATTCTTCTTTGTGAAACGTTTTTAGATAACCAACTTCCAAGAACCACAACCATTAATGTTGAGCATATTAGTGCTGATGCTGCCCCGGTAAAAACCAAGAGTGGCTTCCCTGACTGAGCTGATAAAAGTAATGTTGCAATCTGAGTTTTGTCTCCCAACTCAGCTATGAATACACTAATAAAAGTCGACGCCAATATAGATATAAATCCTGTTGACGTATTTTCTTGAGAGCTAATCTCACCCCTGTTTTCTTTTCTGTCCTCAACTTCTGTCATGGTTAAAAGTCAACCATATAAATTCGTGTTTTAGAAATCATCCCAAGACAGGGCTCTTGTCTTGTTCATTCTATAGTGTGGAGCATTATGGAATGATTTATTTGATCTATAATCCACAGGAGTAATTCAGTAAAAAAATTAAAATACACATTTTTATTGACTTTTCGGGATTTTTTTATTCTTTTAATAAAATATCAATATCAAGTTATTACCAGCCTGATTTCTTCGGTTAAATATTGCCTAAATAAATCTGCTTATCTTGTTAGAAGCTGTGTGAAATCGCAAATTAATAAAGCTTCTTATTTTTACAAATTGAAAAACGTTTTTTAATATACCTTCCGCATGCTTTAATATTGAAAAATTCGCTTGATTTCCAAAATGGGCAATCTAATCCCTTTAGTAGCAGTAGTTTTAGCTGGGCCAGCTATTATCGCATTGATTTTTTACAGAAGATAAAAAGTTTTTAAAATATAAAAATCTCTTGGTTAAGCGGCCAAACCAAGGGCAATGTTCGCTGAACCTACTAATTTTTGTAAGTAACCCTTTTTTGTAAGAGATCCTTTACAGACTGAAAGGTAGTCATTTTTAGTATTTAAAGTTTCGCCTTTCTCATTTTCTACAATAATTCCTCCTTCATCATTTGATTTACATTTATATATTCTATTATTGACTTTTAATTGTGCTGTTTTGCTATGAATACGAGCAGAATGTATCCTTAATTTAGCGGTTGTTACAGATTTAGTAGTAAATTTATCAAGTGAATAAATTAAATCTACCGTCATCCCAGTTCGGTAATTAAAGTCACTGGACCAGTGAACTGCTTTCAAAAGAATAGATCCCTGGGAAATAGTTAATTGAGCGTGACCACCAGTTAGCAAAAAGACCTTCTCAATCGTACAAGCTCTAGACCAGAATAAAGGCTTGGGATTACCAACACCAAAAGGTGAAATTCTTTCTAAATCGTTAAATAAACGTTGATTGATATCATTGAATTTAAGATTCACTTCTGGTTGGATTGTCTTTATAAAAATTTCAGAGGGATATTCTGAAGCTAACTTATTTAATATTATAGATAATTTGTTTAAATTAGATTCTTTAATAGTAAAACCGGCTGCTGCTTTATGCCCACCGTAACTTTCAAATAAATCATGACATCTATTCAAAATATCTATCAAATTAAAATCCTTGGGAGCTCTTACCGATGCTCTATAGTAACCCTCAGAGGATTGAGTTAAAACCGCTACTGGCTTGTTATATTTTTCTATAATACGGGCTGCAATAATACCAATAATTCCAGAGTGCCAGGTCTTATTCTTTATAATAATGAAATTTTTGTTTGTTAAATCCTGATATTGTAAGAATTGTAAAACTATTTTCTCTAATTCAGCACACATTGTTTTTCTTTTTGAATTTATACTTTCAATTCTTTTTGATAACTCTATTACATTAGCTTGATCTTTATTTTGAAATAATTCAAGAATTAACATAGGATCACTAATCCTACCTACTGAATTAATTCGAGGTGCTAATTTATATGCTATATCATCTGTGGATATTTCTTTACTTAGTTTTGAATATTTACATAACTTTTTTAAACCAAATGATTTTGGATTAATTAAGGATGTAATAGTGTCTTTTATGAGTTGTCTATTTGCTCCTAATAATGGTGTCATATCTGCTATCGTACCTATAGAAAAATACGCTTTGATATCGGTATCATTAATGTCTAAATTATAGAATTCTAATAATTTTTCACTTAATATATATGCTAATCCTACACCTGCAAGGAACTTATATGGCGAATTTTTGGGTAGCGTATCTGGATGAATTAAAGCAAAAATGTTATCTAATTCATTATTAATTTTGTGATGATCAGTTATTATCACATCAATACTATATTCTTTACATAAATCTAATGCTTCTAATGCAGAAACACCATTATCTACAGTTATTATTAATTTTATGTTTTGTTTATTCAGATCTCTAATCATGCATTTATTTAAACCATAACCCTCATTAATTCGGTTTGGAATAAATACTTTAGGTTTAGCACCGATTTTATTTAGAACTTCCGATAATAAAACTGAACTTGTAATTCCATCGGCATCATAATCGCCACATATTGCTATGTTTTCGTTGTTGCTATTTGCCTTTATTAGCCGATCAACAGCCTTCCTTAATTGTGGAAAATGATCATATGAGTTTGGTAATGGTGTCGGCTTTATAAAATTATATATATCTTCGTTTGATTTATATCCTCTTCTGTGCATCAATATATTTAAGGGAGGCTCTAGAAAATCATTTTTAAAGTCGTCTGCATCAATTGGTTTGGGTAATATCCAATTTTCATTTTTTTGATTAATATATTCCAATATCTTTAATCAATAAGGATTGAAGAACATCCCATATAATTTAAGGGGCTTTTCATGAATAATTTAAAAGCAGTCTTCTGGGATGTCGATGGCACATTAGCCGAAACTGAGCTTTATGGTCATAGAAAGGCTTTTAATTTAGCATTTAGAGATTTTGGAATTGATTGGACTTGGGATCAAGAAACATACATTCAATTACTTGATATTTCTGGTGGATTCAATAGAATTAAATATTATTCTGAACAAGTAAAGAAATCTTTGACTAATATTGACCTTAAATTTATTCATACAACAAAGCAAAAATACTATTCTCAGATTTTAGCAAATGGCGAGATACCCCTAAGAAAAGGCGTTTTAAGGTTGTTAAAGCAATTACAATTAAATGAAATTAAGCAATGGATTGTAACAACTAGTGGCAGATCGGCATTAAATTCTCTCTTAGAGTCTGTGTTGCCTGAGAATAGCAATTATTTTTCTGGATTTGTTTGTTACGAGGATGTCGTAAAACACAAACCAGACCCCAGTGCCTATCTTTCTGCCATAGAAGGCTGTGGCATGCCAATTGAATCAATAATTGTGATTGAAGACTCCTTAATAGGACTTAGTTCCGCAAGTAAGGCAAATCTTAAATGCTTGATTAATAAAGCCCCTTGGAATAAGTTTGACTCAAATAACTATTACTCTGCATGCGCAGTTGTCGATGATTTAGGCGAGCCCGGTGAACCATCTAATTTTTATATAGGTCCAAAAAGCGCTTCGTCTTTTGTTGATATAAATTATTTATCATCTCTTATCAATTAATCATTTAATGATTTCACAAAAAACAAGAATTAATAGACTTTTAAAAGCTCTTTCTCTTTTAATATTGCCCGCTTTTACTGGCCCATGGAAAATTAAGTCTTTATATTTGCTTTCAATTTTATTTGGATATTATTTTGCAAGTAATTTTTTCTCATATCTAATTAAAAATAACAATCAAAATTTCTTTATATTGATTTGTTTGTTGATAATTACTGAAACGTTAATTAGGGTTAAAGCTAATTTTAGTAAATATAATCGACTAAAAATTCTATTTAATATTTTAGACAATCTAAGAATTGGATATACATATGCCCTTGTCTTAGAGGCATTTAAATTGGGCTCTTAAGGAAGAAATCATCCTATTAATCAGCGTCCTCTGTCTCATCCATGGGATACACATAACCTTGAGCCCGACCCGTTAATACGGATTTACCCATTGATAAAGCTTTCTGTGCTGCAACAGCTGCTTTGGACTTCCAGGTCGCGTGCCTTTGATTTCTCTTGCCTTTGGATGTTTTCTTCTTTGGTACTGCCATTTTGTTATATCCAGTTTTACTATTTTCTATCTTAGTTAGGCCATCCGTCAAATAGAGTTGGTATTGTGGAATTGGTGATTTCTTGCGACTCTGAGTTTCTATTTTTTTATGGTAGGAATTGTAAGAAACACGCATAAAAGATTCTTAAATTTTTAGACTAGAAATGCAGAAAAATCTTTATAGTAATTTCTTAAAGGATTTAGATTCAAATATAATTGAGAAATTAATTTTAATTCCGTCTCGAAGAGAAGTACAAGTTTTTTATATTGATGGCTCAATAGAGGTAGTACCAATTTTGCCCTCAGATCAATTGGTGCTTAAAAAGGCAAGAGAAAATAATATTCCACTTAGTGTAGACTATTTAAAATCTGAACAATTATCAGCAAATATATTTTCTAACATAGGATTACTACTAATAGTAATTCTAGGAATTACTATTGTAATTACTTACCTATCTCGTTCTTTATCAAGCACTCTTAACTTTTTAAATAAATCTAATCTTATAGTTCCCCAAGAAAATATAAAAACTACCTTTGACGACATTGCTGGAATATCAGAAATTAAAGATGAATTAGGTGATATTGTGAGCTTTCTTGTCGATCCAAAAAAATTAGAAAATCTTGGTGGTTCTGCTCCAAGGGGGATACTCATAACAGGACCCCCTGGTACAGGCAAGACACTTCTTGCAAAAGCAATAGCTGGAGAAGCTAAAGTCCCATTTTTTTATATTGCTGGCTCAGAATTTGTTGAACTCTTTGCTGGAATTGGAGCATCTCGAGTAAAAGATATTTTTATAAGAGCAAAAGATAAAGGTAATTGTATTATTTTTATTGACGAGATAGATTCGATAGGAAGAAAGAGAGGTAATGGCTCAGGAATAAATAATGAAGAAAGAGAGCAAACATTAAATCAGTTGCTTACAGAAATGGATGGTTTTGACAAAAACAATGGTATTCTCGTAATCGCTGCTACGAATCGGCCTGAGATATTAGACGAGGCTCTCACAAGACCTGGCCGATTTGATATGAATTTATATATGTCCTTACCAGATAGAAAAGCAAGGTTAAAAATATTAAATTTACACTCATTATCTTACCCAATCTCTGATGATGTTAGAATTAAAGAATGGTCCTTTAAGACTTCAGGTTTTTCAGGTGCAGAATTGAAAAATCTTTTAAATGAGAGTGCAATAATCTGTGGAAGAAAACAATCAAAATTAGTATCAACTGAACATATACAATTAGCTTTTGAAAAAATTAAGAACGGAATAAACTGCACAAATATTACACCCCGATTAAAAAGAATGCTAGCTCTTAAACAGATTTCCAAAGCAATAGTTGCTTTCTTGATTTCATATCCTGAAAAAATAGGAAATATTAATATTTTAAATTCCAAAAAAAATAATTTGTTCAATTTATTTACACCTTATGAGGATTTTTCAGAGTTAGGAATATTAACAAAGTCATTTCTTTTATCAAAATTAAAAATCCTTTTAGCCCCTAGAGCGGCTGAAATAATAATTAATGGTCGACAGGAGACAACGACAGCATCAGCTGATGAACTTGCTGCTGCTAATAATTTGTTGAGAGTTATGATAGAAAAATATGGTTTTTCCTCTAACGGACTGATTTATGTTGATAGAGCTAAAGCTATTTCACCTATAAATATATATAGACGCAATAAAAGATCAAAATATTCACAAGCCCTTTCTAGGTCTATTGATAAAGAAATTAATACGCTAGCTGTTAGTAATTTAAATATAGTAATTGATATCTTAAAAAAAGAAAAATATGCCCTTTTAGAAATAACCGAAAGATTACTTCAAGATGATGTTTTGTCAGCCAAGGAATTTTTTAAATTACTAGAAGAATTTAATGTTAGACCCTTATATAAACAAAAAAATAATTAAAAATATTAGTTTTTATCAAATGATTGACAAATTTAAATCCTACTATTTTTTTATTTGCTTTTCATCTTATTTAATAGCTAAGGTTATTTCTGATTGGTCAAAACTAGTATTCTTAAATTCTCAATACACCTTTTTATATAAGTTTCTATATGAAAATTCAAGTATACTATTATCCCTAATATTACTAATTTATATTAATAAATGGCACGCTAGTTTAGATAGACATCTTTCTATTAAAAAATCTATAAATAAAATAATTATTGAAGGAAGATATTATACTAAATTAATATTATTATATTCATCTATTTTGTCGATTCTATGTATATATTTACTAGTTTTTAGTTTAAATATTTCTTTATATAGTGGGTCTTTTTCCGGATACTTTGAAGTAGTTAATAATCTTTTTCTGGATACCCTTAATAGAAAGACTCTATTATTTCTTCTTCCAATAATTTTTAATTTAAATAAAATATTGAAGATTTTTATTAATTATTTAATGAATTTTTTACTAATATATACTTTTTTTGAGATTTGGAACTACCATCTATATGATAATTTTAATGATAGTATTTATACTACTAAAATATATGAAAATATTAATTGGTTTGTTTTGTATATTTCTATATTTTTGAACTATAAATTTATTTCAAAGTTATTAGAATTTCACACATTTGGAAGCAAGTTATCAGATTGGAGATCTACAAGAATAGTTGGTAATTTAGTGGTTAATTTAATATCGTTTTATCTAATAATACCAGTAATTTATTTCTTCTTTTTAGGTTATGCAATTTAGTGTTAGTTAAAGAGCTGAAAAATACTCTTTGCTTCCTTTTGGATCTTCAAGCATAGTCTTGTCTCCTGGGTTCCAATTTGCTGGACAAACTTCATCTGGATTTGCCGCAACGTGCTGATAGCCCTGAAGAATTCTTAGGGTCTCGTCGACATTTCTGCCAACAGGGGCTTTATTGATTGTGCTGTGCATAATTACACCCTCTGGATTAATAAGAAACAATCCTCTATCGGCCTCCCCATCATCATTTAATACGTTATACGCTGTTGAAATTTCCCTTTTCAGATCGGATATTAGTGGGTAATTTATATCGCCTATACCACCTTCGTTTCTAGGTGTTTGTATCCAAGCCAAATGACAGTGCTTACTATCAACAGAAACTCCTAGAACCTCGGTATTTTTGGATGAAAAATCAGAATACCTATCACTAAAAGCTGTGATCTCAGTGGGACAAACAAAGGTAAAGTCTAGTGGATAGAAGAATAAGACCACCCACTTTCCTCTGTAATCAGAGAGGCTGATATCTTTAAACTCCTGGTCATAAACCGCAGTAGCAAAAAATTCAGGCGCAGGTTGTCCCACTCTTAGGCAGCCATTTGTTGTCATGGAAAAAGTTTGAATGAATTTCTTGTAGGAAGCTCTGGTCTCTGTTGATTCAACCACACTTCTTTGGCAAATTTAACATAACGTGTCCTTTAACACTACAAAATCAACATCAAAGGGATTATTATGTGAGTAAACTAATTTACATTCATGAATTGGGATCACGCATTATTAAAAAAATATGTATCAACCAGCCATTCAAGATTAATAAAACAACTTAAATCAGAATTGAAGGCTACATCAAAAAGTAATTCCTATCGAAGTAACTATACTTCTGACACTTTAAAGAATTAGATTAATAATTAATTAAATACTTTTCTATCTTAAATTAAATATTGGTTTTATAATAAATTATCTATAAAATCTATAATATAATCTTTTTTCACGGATCATTAAAAAATGTATTATAGTTTCTCTAAATTTAATCATAAAATATGGAAGGTATCGCGCTGATAATAGGTTCAGGAGGGATTGGAAAGGAATTAGGTAAATATTTATTTGAAAAATTTAATACTCTTGACGTGATACTATGTGGAAGATCTAGTGAGTCTGATTTATATGTAGATGTAGAAGATTACAACACACTTCAAATAATGAATGATGAAATTTGCGCGAGAAAAAAACCATTAAGAATCGTTATCAATGCAACTGGAAGATTACATAATAATTATTATTCTCCAGAGAAGAGGCTACAGCATATCAATGATAATCAAATGATTGATTCATTTAAAATAAACGCGATGGCTCCAATTTTAATAGCAAAATCTATAGAAAATTTAATTCCAAAAGATAAGGACTTTAATTTTGCAAGCTTAAGCGCAAGAGTTGGCAGTATTTCAGATAATAGATTGGGCGGTTGGTATTCATATAGGGCATCAAAGGCTGCTCAAAATCAATTTTTAAAGACACTAAGTATTGAATGGAGTAGAAAATTTCCTAAAGCAATTGTTTCTGTTCTACATCCAGGGACTGTTGATACAAATCTATCTAGGCCATTTCAAAGTGCTGTTCCAGAAAATAAATTATTTAGTACCAAAGAGGCAGCCAAATATTTAGTTGAAAATATCCTCAACGAAAAAATAACAGGCAGGTTTATTGCTTGGGATGGCAAGGTGATTGAGTGGTGATGATCAAAGGATTAATTTCCTGGAATTTATGCAAAGTCCCCTAGGTTATAAATTTTTTTTGGGCCACGCTAAGCAAATATATTAGCTAGAACTTTATAGTTACTTAATAATTCAAATGTTTTCTGGTAAAAATCGAGCTAAAACCCAAAAGGTTCAACCTGTTCAAGGTGAGTTTGCTTCTGAGACCATTTTTCTTCAGGGTAGAAGTGAAAAATCACGATATCAGATTGTAATGATAGCTACTCTATCTATCGGAACTACATTATTTATAGGGTTGGTAGAGGCATTAAATGGTTTTTCTTTCTCAAGTGGTCCCTTCCTCTAAACCATTATTTTTAGATTATTCAAGAATCTATTTTGTAGATTAATTGTATAGGCTAGACATTCACATTTTTGATGAAATAGTAAACATTCAATATATACCTGGAGAGAGACTTGAACTCTCGACCTCGGGTTTATGAATCCCGTGCTCTAACCAGCTGAGCTACCCAGGCTTAGGAACCATCAAAAGCTTCAAACTAGAATAATTGATGATTAGATCAAATCTAACATATTGATTATTGCATTTGACGGCTATGAAAAAAAAATAGTTAATAAAAAAGTGTAAAAATCAAGGAGGAGATTGCTCTTAGCTTGATATATGTTAATAACAAATCAGTACTAACTAAAAAAACTTATTGAATAAATTTTTAAATTATGGAATATAAATATTAATAAAAAAGAGCAGGTTAATACCTGCTCTTTTTTTAAATTTATATATTGCTATATAAATCTGTTGATTATGAAACCTTTCAAGGCAGGAGTCAATAAATTATTTTGTGTTTTTTTTACCATTGACTCCAAATTGATCGGTTGATAAGACAATGGATCACCTCCTTATTGAAACTAAAATAACTATAGCTACTTAATCCATTCTTTCTTTATTCTGTTTATGCTCAATGACAATTGAAAAAAATCTTAAGTAGAAAGGGAGCCAATACCTAAACTCCCCTTCTACTGGTCCAACGTTCTTTGTTTAAACCCTTTTTCGTGGACCCATATTATTTTTAGTTCAAATACATAATTGTTGCATAAGCAAATTTACCTTATTTTTATATAATTTTTGTATTTTCCTACGGGTTATTGGGCAACATCAAAATAAAATTTCTAGAAACACTAGTATTAAAAGAAACTATTTTGTTGATTAATTTCTAATTATTGTTGCTTTGTCTAATAAGGAAGTATTTTTTTATTGGGGTAAAGTCGAGAAATAGCCTCATGCTGCTTCTTTTTTCTTATGCTCTCTTCGTTATTTCGAAAAGTTCCAAGCAGAAAGAGATTAGCACAATAAAATAATGAAAAGACACCAATTAGTGTTAGAAAGGTCATACTATAGTCTTTTTATTTAATATAGTTATATATAGAAATGTTGGAATAGGTTTTATATTTTATTAATTATTTCATATATAATTTAGTAACATCAAAAAAAGGGATACTATGTATTCAATCAATTACTTTGCAACTGATTTAAACCTCAGTCCTTTATCGTTGGGAGTTATAGTCTTTTCAGCAATTAGTTTTGTTGTGATGTTTGGTATTTCCTCTGCCAAGGGAGATTACAACGACCTTATAAAAACCACTCTAGAAAACGATAAGAAAAATAGAAAAGATTAAATTTTACTTGTTAATTAAAGCAATATTTTATTAATAACTACCTACTCAGCATATGCTGAGCCTTCAATAATACATTGTTGAAATGCGAAAACCTTAAATCCTTCCGGCATATCAACCCATTTCATATCTTTAATCTCTTCACTTTTATCAGTTGTTAAATTTTCTCTTTTAATATATTCAGTTAAAGCATCTTCAAATTCTGTTCTTTCCTGATCCAGAAAAAAGGCTTTTTGATATTGATCAAAAAATTTTATTTTTTGATTATCATTCTTTGCAAAACTGGCAAGATTTGAATAGAGAATTACAGGATCAGACATACTTTGGGGACAGCTATTTTGCTATTGAGATGAAATTAATAATAATGATTATTAAAGATAAATGATTTAACATTTAGGTTTGAATGTAGATTAATTAAAAATATTCAACACATGATACGAAGAATAAATAAAAAACTACACTTACAAGATACAACCGTTACAGAGTTGTTGCCAGTAATATTTTACAAGTATTACTTTATTCTTATTTATTTGCAAGTTTATTAGCCTTTAAAAACAATGATTAATTTGTCAAGTATATTTTATTAAGCGATCTGTTTTTAAGTGAAAGCGACAGTTAGGCCACTTACAACCAATCCAAATATTAAAACAAAATAAGGAAGAACGGTGATATTTTCTTTATCCATAAGAATTAATAAAAGTTAAGTATAGTAAATTTGATATTGAATCGCGTCCTGCAATACAAATGTACTGAAAAATAGAATTAGGTGGCGATAACACTGAGGCTTACTGATTCAAGACTATCTTGATTCTCACTAAGCCATATACTGTCAAAGTTATTCTTTTCAATTGTTTCAGGAATGTCCACTACCATGAAAAGGTCTGTTGAATAGGCTATCAAGACTTGTGAATTGCATGGGAACCATCGTTCACTCCAAATCCAATAAGATTTTTCTCCGACTGTGCACTCTGCTATTCCAAACCATCCTCCCTTTCTACATTTAGAAAGTTTCCCAACAATCCAAAGCACTCTTTTGGATGTGGACTCAGTTGTTGTTCCAGATGGATTAAGCAAATTAAATAATTTTTCAAATGAAACCTATATACTTCATAGTCAAAATCCTTGAAAAAGGCTCTAATGGTAAATACTCAAATTTTTGCTTTTAATTAAAAAAACAATTAATAATCTAATTTAGGAATTAATTTATAAAATGATAATATAAGCTAAGAACACTATTTTCAGAACTATGTTTAAGTTAATTTCATAAAAATTTTTAATTTATTTGGCTATTCTTCATACTAAATAATTTTATTATTTATAATATTCTCATATGTTATTTATAACTAAGGTTCTAATTTGCAATAAAAATATATTCTTTAACTTATGTATATTTGATATTGTTTTAATCGATTAATTATATTTTTTCCAGCGACCAACTAAATAATTCAATAAATCATCGATATCTTCATCAGGACAGCCAGTCTCCTGTTGAAGTCTATAACAGGAGCATGCTATTTTTTTTACTGAATCTTGCACAATACCCTCTTGGTTTATAGCAGACTCCATCTGTGCCTCGGTAAATCCCATTCTCTATTAATACAAAACATATAATCATTATTACCAATAAATCTAAATATTCAACTATGTAGCATTGAAATCTTTTGTTGAAATTAATTTGTGATTATGTACTTTTAATAATCAATTGCGTTATGTTCGAAAAAACCGAACAACTAAAGCCTCACAAATGAAAACTCCTTTCATTAGCTTGGTGGGGTAAATCAACTCAAATAAAACTTTTATTTTTGAGTTAGCTATCATCATTTTAAAAATGACACCTGAAGCAGAAAAGTTCAACGGTAAGGCTGCAATGATAGGTTTTTTAGCCTTGATTGGTGCTTACGCTACTACTGGTCAAATCATTCCTGGTATTTTTTGATGAAAAAATATATTTCCTCAATCCTTGTGGCTCTATTGCCCCTTTCTTTCGTCATTTCTTCACCTAAAGTAGAGGCTGGTGGTTGCAGAAGACATAAAAATTCAGAAAAAGTTGAATGTAAATCTGACGATAAGGACTGTAAAAAAGAATCTAGAAAATCTTTTAACTTGTAAAACTTTCTACCTTAATTAGCTCATTAGCCAGTAAAGACAGGTAGTCCAAACGTTGCTGTTCCAACTAGGGCACTTACAAATAGGATGAAACTCAGCGCTGATTGGTAATTCATGAGTAGGTATTTATTACAAGCAACTATATAGGTATTTCTACTCTTTGTCTAGTAACCTTTGTCACTCATTTAAAACTCTAGTGATTTCAGAGATTTTTGGCCGATTGATTGGTGGTGGTATCAGCCCGTAACCAATCCAAATAAAACCAATTATTTCCTCGATGTTTTTATCTATCTTTAACATTTCATATATTTTTTTATTTTTAGTAATTTTACCTGAGGACCATTTGCTTCCCACACCATCACTTGTCAGAGACAGGCACAAATTTTGGATTGCACATGCACAAGAGGCGTAATCTTCCATTTTCTGATCAAAATCACTAGCCAAGATTTGACTCGCAATCAGCAAATGCGATGGATTCGTAAATTTTTTCATGTACTTGAGCTTACTTCTGTCGTCAACTGACGAATTAGGAAATTTAAGAGATACAGCAAAATTAGCAATCTTTTTTCTTAAATCGCCGTAAATTAAAGTAAATCTCCATGGAAAAGTCAACCTATGATTAGGTGCATAATTAGCTGATATTAATGCCTTATTTATTATGTTTTCAGACACAATTTGATTATTAAATAAATGTATAGTTCTTCTTTTTTTAAATATGTCTAATGAGGACATGTAGTCATACTTTTATCTGTGTTGTAGGAGTCAGTTCTATGTATTTATTCCATCTCTTTGCCTATAGTCTTTTATAGTTAAAAACCAATAAGTTAACAACACAAAGATTAGAGGAACAAAAATTGAATGAAGAACCATCATCAACTGATCAGGAGTAAGACCAGAGAGGGTTTGATCAACTGGTAATTTATCTGACCAAGTTCCTGCCAGATGCCAGACATGGGGAGTAGATAAAAAAATCATATGAATTGAATAAGATTCTTTTATGAGCAAACGAATAATAGTTGTTCGGGAGAAAAGTCCAATAGATTATTTTTAAATCGTTACCTGAATTGAAATTAGTAATGAATTATGAGTATTTAGTTGTTTTCTTGTTGGAATGTTGGTAGATAGAACTCTCTGTTTACAGCTATTTCAGCTTCTTCTTCGAAAAAATCATGAAGGGTCTTAACCTCCTGGTTGGTTATTTCGCCTTCACATTCCTTCTTAATATTTTCAAGTGTAAAAGCCCAAAGATCGCTCACATAGTTGGATTCATCAGGAAATGCCACAAATTTTAGATAAGTATTGTTCAAAGCAAATTCACTGGCATTGTCCCCAGAGAGACCTCCTCTTTTTGCTTCACAAAATTTAGAAGCAAATCTTTTTCCTACTGCATTTTGAGCGCTGGGTAAATCGGCTTCGAATGAGTATACAAAACTTGAATTAAAAAAAGTAGTAATAAATAAAAGAGAAATTACTAATATAGTTTTAAATGTGCCTAACATAGAAATCAAGCTTATATACTAATAATAGTCAATTATGAAAAAAATAGAGAGCAATCTCCAAATTGAATAAAGTCAAAAAACGTCGTATTTTGAAGGCGATATTTTTATAGTGGGAGTAATAATTTCTTAATATGCATTTTAATTTTATAAATAATTCATAGATCTAGTCAGAAATTATGGTTGTTTTGTTTAAAATAAACAAATACATGGTAAACAAATGAATAAAAATCACTCATTAGAGGAATGTATCATTGATACTATCAATACAATGGTTCTGAGGATGACTTCTTTGCAGAAAGAGGAAAGAGTTGCTGTTTACACTGAATTCAAGGAATGGATACAAGCCTTTAGAAAGAGAAGTGGTGAATATGATTTATTGTACTTAAAAAAAATAGATAATTACAAAGAACAAGAGTAAGAACTAAGCAGGCCTATTTAACGTTATTTTCTAGGTTTGTAATTACCCTCATATTTATTTAAATATTCATAAAAGTCCCTCTGTTTTTTCATATTAAAATAAAGTGCTTTGATCGTTTCATGGTCTCTAAGCTTATCAATCTTGAATTTATCCAGACCAATCGTAACAAACTTGTACCACTCAACAAAATTGTCACGATCTTCTTCAGATTCAAAAAATGACACTGACTCCCTGTATCGCTCTAGACCGTCTACACCTTTTAACTTACTTAAAGTCTTATCTTCGCTTTTAAAGAAGAAACCGATATTTCCCTTGAAGTCCATTTAATGATAAAAATCATATACTATAAGAAATTTTTACTAAATGAGAGCACAGAGCTAAAATTTCAGTATAAAAATTAGAAAAATCGTCTAAAATCACCCCTGTAACGAGCATTGGTAATCAAAGTCCGTATATAATGTTTTTTTGATAAAGTACCTTTTTCTTTATTGATAAGTCCTTTCTGACAGAATTTTATATACTATAATCGAAGAAAAAAATGATATGGGAATTGAAGTTAGATGTAAAATATCCATGGATTAATACTAACAAATTATCTGTGGAGTCGTGACCTGAAATTTACCAAAAGGAATAGAACGAAATTCTCTTTTTAAAGACTGTTTTTAAGTGACACCTAATAGCACCACAATATACTAAAATAATTATTAATAGATTTTTAAAAGTGATTAATAATCGATATGAGATTTCATTCAAAAATCATGATAATTTAATATCAAAATTAGAATTCTTAGAATCAAGAAAAATAGACAAAATTAATATACCCTGCAAGTCCTATTTGAAAAAGGGTGATTTAATTACTGCTCTAAAAACGATTCGTATTAATTTTCCAAAGTTCAATATTATTACCCATTACAGCCTATCTTACCAATATCAAAGGAATGTTTATGAAAGCTATAATTTATTGAATAATTCTCTTAATGAATTTAAAAATATTGGAATTAATCAAATATTACTTATTTCTGGTTCTAGTCCTAAGAAAAAGTTTCAAATTTTAGACATACTGGAACCACTAAATAATAATAAATTGAGATCTTCATTTAAAATTGGAGTGGCTTATAATCCCTACTTACCAAATGATTTACAAGAACATGAAAGGTTACGCTTAATACATAAAATTAAAAAAGGAGCGATAGATTCTATTTGGTTGCAGTTTGGAATCGACAAAGACAGACTGTGTAGAGAAATTGAGTTTATAAATAAATCCTTAAAGAAATTTTGTATAGATGGTAAAGATGTTGATCTTTATGGGAGCTTATTAATACCCTCAAGGAAATTTTCTGCTCAATTTAGATTTAGACCATGGAAGGGAATTTATCTAACTGAAAACTATTTAAATTCTCAAGCTATCGCAAAAAATTTAACGAGGAGTATTCATAAAGTTTATGAAAATTATGATCTATGTACATTAATAGAGACGGATATTTGTAGCGCAAAGTCCCTTGACGCATGTTCAGATCTTCTAAAAGGCTGATAATGTATATTATAGGAAATTTAAATTAATTCTATACTTGTATTTTAATAATCAATTAATAAACTTTTAACGCAAGAAATGTTAAATGCATATAAATTATCTATAGATATTTGTTTACTTAATATGAGTAGAGATGAACTTTTTGAGGAATATAACTTATTGCTCGAAAAAGCATCCAGCGCCAAAACCACATCCGATGCTCAGAGGCTTAAGCACAAAGCTGTCAGAATAAGACAAAAAATAAAAGCTATGGATTTACGTTATTTTAATTTTTGGAACCGCAAATACTCCAGCAACTTTTGGGATTAAATTTACCCCAATCTTTTTAAATTAATAATTGAGTAAAAAAACTCATTTCTTTTGAGCTTAAATCGATCATGTTTAATAAATCAGTTTTTCTCTTATGAAAATCCTTAAAAAAAGACAAATTGGGCTTTTTGATACCTATTTAATACTTTTTGGTTGTCTTATGACTGGAGTAGTTTTTTATATGACATCTATCGGCCTTCCACCCCTCTAAAAAATGAGTCAATTACTAAAATATTCTCTAGTTAGTTAAGCTTTTGTCTATTTCACATGCATGAATAGCTTTGCTTAAGTTCATCTCTTTAGATCCCCAGTTATTGTATACGCATGAATAAAATGCTTTATCTGGAGAATCAATATCATTCTTTTTTACTATTATTTCTCTTAAATATTTGGCTTTAGCTTTATTGTATTGGTTTTTTGAGTCTCTATATATAATTTCAGCAATTAAAACGAATAATAAAATGGTAATTAGTGATATTGTAAAATCAATTAAAACCATAATTTTATCCCGGTATATCATCATAGTCAATAGTTATATCCTCGTTAATAGAGACTAATACCTAATAATGGAAGAGCTAAGTAAAATAACTTAGTTATATGTATTAAATAATTAATTGGGGCGGTTTAGAAAAATTTACTTTTAATAATGTAGAGAAATTCCAAATCTTGGTTTGATTCTGCAATTTTTTTTCTAATAAAAATCAACGAATTTTCGTCTAGGTTAGATTGACTTAAGAGATTTTCGGCTTGGGAAATTGCATGAGTTGTATTTTTAATTTTTAGGTTTAAAACATCTATATCATTTTTACACGCTTCAAGTGTATTTTTGTCAATCATAAAATATTAGGATTGGATTTCCTTAAACAAAAGTGCTTGATAGTTCGAAATTTTTCTCAGAAGGTCATCCGATGCTTGATGATCATGGTTGATAATTCTAGATCCCTCTAAGCCGTACCTTAAGGCAAGACTAATTCTTCTTTGCTCAACTGTTGAAGTTTTTGCTGTGATTTTTAACGAATAGGGCATTCTTAAGAATTCTTTAATAATCTTAATATAACAGCCTTTTCTGTAGAGTGTGACCTTTAAGTTTTGGTTTCTAGATTATTAAGGTAAATATAATATACTTATCCACCTAAATACCCTATTAATTTTAACACTTTTAAGTCTATGTAATTTAATATGTTTTCTTTTATACTTTTAAAGGTCTTTTTAACACCTATGATAACAATTTGATTGTTTTTCACCTATATTTAAATTTTAATTATGAAAGAATACAAATGTCTTTCAGTACGCTCTAATGATTCGTCGGTTACTGAACTTACTAACTTGAGCTCAAGCCATGGAAAAGAAGGTTGGCGTCTAATATCTCATAATGCACTAGCTTCAGAAACAACTTTGGGGGCAATTACTGAATACATTCATTTCTTAACATTTGAAAGAGGTACTTAATTAGATATCCCCAATTAGTATTAGTTTTATAAGAGCTGAATATGATTGTCTTCTAACAATTATAAATATCTCTATATGCTTGATAGGCCGCTATTCCGCAGGAAACTGAGAGATTTAGACTTCGTACACCTAACTTATCAGTATTATTTAATGAGCCTCCTGGCATTGGTATATTTAGGATCTCAAAACAATCTTTCTTTACCTCCTCAGGCAACCCGTTATCTTCTCTTCCAAAGAGTAAAGTATCACCAAATTCAAATCTAAACTTAAATAAAGGTATAGAACTAAATTTACTGAAAGCTATTAATCGGGTTTTTTTATGATTCTTAAACTGAGAATAGGATTCATGTATTTGTACATCTACATATTCCCAATAATCCAACCCAGCACGTTTTAAATATTTATCTTCAAGTGAGAAACCAAGTGGTTTTATTAATTCTAATTTGATTTTGAAAGCTGCGCAAGTCCTGGCAATGTTGCCTGTATTTTGTGGGATTCGTGGCTGAAATAATGCAATATTGAATTTGTTCATTCTATTTAAAGAGGTACAGAAAATTTATGAATATCTATTGCCCTGCCGTGGATAATCAACCAACTTTCAGTTGATATCTCCTCCAACTCTCTTGAAAGACTACCTAATCTGTCAATAAAAAGATTTCCAATTTTGGTGGTAGCAACAATTCCCCACCCTGTTTCTTCTATGACAATTACTATTTTATTAGGATATTGCCTTAGAGATAATATAAATTGGTCTTTTAATTTTTTCCATTTAGCGTTGTTACTAGCAATATGAGTAGAAACGAATCCTCCAAGGGAATCAATAAGCAAGGATGATTCTGAACCTACTGATAGTATTGCTTTAGATAAATCTGCTGGATTTTCAATAAGTCCCCAACTCTTGGGCCGTCTATCTATATGCTGTTGTATTCGTTTTTTCCATTCTGGGTCTTCACACTTGATGTTGGTAGCTATATAAACTACGGGATGATTACTCTCTAATAATTTTTCACTCCACTCACTTTTCCCTGACCGCGTAGGACCACTAACTAAAGTTAAATTATGATTTATATTGGTTTTATTCACGGCATACCTTTTTCTTATAAAATACAATATTGTAAATTAAAGTAATCCTTATAATCATGGTAATGTAAATATATTATGATATGCAAATATGAAAACAACAACTATAATAATTATTTCAGGGACTGTACTTCTATTTTTTTCGTTCGTTAACATACTTGCATCTGATTTCTCATATCAAAGTTATCAAAGAGCTGAGGTAATTTCTTCAATATCATCATTAATTATTATTGCAATTGGATTAATTTATAAGCAAATTCAGCCTGATAAACCCAAAAAAGTAGAATTAAAGGGGGAGCAAGTTCTTATTATTGATAAGAGCCTTTCTATGGATGTCAAGGAAGAACTTGCATGGGGTAGCAAACTAATTCTAACAGCAACACCAGCCTCTACAATGATTCTAATTTGGGAAGATAAAATATTTTTAAAAAGAGGTATATGTGCTAATACTTCATTTACTCCAGGCAGGGTATGTAAAAACGCAATTAAACAGAATAAGCTAATATCACTGGCTAATACAAGCAATTATCCTGATAGCTACGAATTTGATTCTATTGTCCCTAATTTACCGTCAGTAATTGTTGCTCCAATTCAAAAATCTGGATATTTAATAATAGGTGGGTGGACGAAAAGATGCTTTTCTAAATCAGATGAAATTCTTATTAAGTCTTGGGCAGAAAAAATTGAATCAATTATCACTAGTTAAAATGAATCTATATCTATAACACTTATAACTTGTGATCTAGAGGATGTAAATTTTATTTCCTTGGTTTTATTGTTAATTTCAGCTGCGTCAGAAGTCAATTTTACAATTGGATTCGCTTTTGGATTCTTATTGCTGTATATAGAGTAATTGGTAATACCTGTGAAAGTGATGGTTTCCTTTTTCTTATCGTATAAGGCTGAATCAGAATTAAGAACAGATTGTTGGTATCTTAATTTCAGATTACCATCTATTTTGATCTCAGATTTATTTATGTCCCAAATTAAATTATCAGCCTCTATAAATGAATCCTTATCATTTTTATTAATAAACATTACCTCATTCTTGAGGAATAGAATATTATTTAATTTATCGAGTTTACAGTCATTAGATTTGATCAGATTAAAAAGATTATTTGACGGCCCTGAAATGATGACTTTGATATTTTGGGCTATTATATCGTTAGTAATTGGATCTATACTTGCTTTTGAGCTCTCAAGCTTAAATACTTCCCTACCATCCTTATCTAATTGATCTAGTGTAAAATTATTCAGATAGTAATTATTTACTTCAAAATCCTTTTTGC
The DNA here is from genome assembly GCF_059772305.1 of Prochlorococcus sp. MIT2309. NCBI lineage: Bacteria > Bacillati > Cyanobacteriota > Cyanophyceae > Synechococcales > Prochlorococcaceae > Prochlorococcus > Prochlorococcus sp. MIT2309. The sequence goes on from NZ_CM186282.1 coordinate 282,459, forward strand.
TATTGGAACATGACACAGAAATCATAGAAAATGCAATAATTACCGATAATTTTATTGTTAAGCGCTTCATAGTTATTCGGTAAAATCAATTCGCTCCATTACCGGTAAGGATTCAGGTAAATCTTTTTCGTATGGTAGTTTCCCCCAAATTAATTCATTATAAAAATTGGTTATCTGAGAATTATAACCAAGTTGATCTAAAATTCTCTCACTTAAGTCAGGTGTTATAGGTTTTAACATACATCCAATCAATCTTGCGGTTTCAAGAACATCGTAAATTATTTGACTTACTTCAGCAAAATTACTTTTCTCCTTGATTTTCTTCCATGGTTCTTGTTCATTTAGATAAACATTTGCATTAATTGCAATTTGAAGGATAATTTCTGAAGCCTTCTTGAAGTTACACTCTTTAAAATTTGAATGATATTTAAGAATATTTGTTTCAGAAAAAATCTTTAGCGAACTTATATAGAGCTCATTACCCTTGTTCATAGATGGAGTTTTATTATTAAACCATTTTCTTGACATTGATGATGTTCTATTTAATAAATTTCCAATGGTGTTTGATAGATCATTATTAACTATATCAACAAATCGCCTTGTTTGAAAATCTCCATCTTGTCCAAATTCAATATCCCTTAATAAATACCATCTTGTTGCATCCCTTCCATACCTTTTTAGTAAATAATCTGGATCTAGAACATTACCCAGACTTTTACCCATTTTTTGTCCCTCTCTAGTTAAAAAGCCGTGGCCAAAAACTTGTTTAGGAAGTGGGTATCCCGCAGAAATTAACATAGCGGGCCAATATACGGCATGAAATCTTAAAATATCCTTCCCAATTATCTGAATATCAGCTGGCCACTTATTACCAATATGCATATCATAATTTATTATAGATTCATTATTATCAAGTCCAGAAAGATATCCTAATAGTGCATCAAACCATACATAAAATGTATGACCTTTATAACCAGGAACAGGTATGCCCCACTCCACATTTACACGCGAAATTGAGAAATCTTTCAAACCACCTGAGACAAAACTAATAATTTCATTTCTTCTGCTTATTGGTCTTATAAAACTATCCGATTGAACTAGTTTTTCTATTTGTTCTTGATACTTAGATAGACAGAAAAATAAATTTTCTTCATCTCGCCATTCAAGCTCTTTCTGATGAATATTGCATATTGGTTTTATAGAATCTTCAGGTAAATCTTTATATTCTTCACACCCAACACAATACCAACCAGTCTGTCTTCCGATTCTTATATCGCCTGAATTCATAACTTTACTAAAAAAATATTCTACAAATTTGAGATGTTTTTCAGAAGTTGTTCTTACATAATTATCGTATGTAATGTCCCAATTTTTCCATTCAGTTCGATATTTCTCTGAAATTTGGTCACAGTGTTGCTTTGGTTTTATTTTGTTTAATTCTGCAGTTCTCTGAATTTTTTGACCATGCTCATCTACACCAGTAAGAAAAAATACTTCATAGTTTAATAGCCTTTGATATCTAGCAATAGCATCTGAAGCTATCGTGGTATATGTACTTCCTAAATGAGGCTTATCATTTACATAATAAAGCGGGGTAGTTATTGTAAATGATCTTTTAGTGTCCATATATCATTAAGAGGATAGCGAAGTGAAATTTTTTAGCATCGTTAGTAATACTATAATCTAGTTTACTACCATTTTGAGAATGGCTGAGACATTTTTCTGAGAGATCATCTTTGTTTTTTTTACGGATAGATTAATTTTTTCACCAATATTTATATCTTTGGAAGTATCCAAATAGATTTTACATTCAATGAATAAATCGATAAAATAGATCTGAGCTATTCTCTTTGATAAATTAGCCCACCTTAAAAAATAACAATTATGATATTTCTCGGCTGATTTATAAATAAAAAGCTGATTATATAATTGCTCATCTTCAGACGATTGGATAGAGTATTGCTTAGACCTTAATATATATAAATCTACTAGATAATTAACTTCATCCTGATCAATTTGTCTATTACTTGATAGGTAGGATGTAATCTGATAATGTGTAATAAGATCAATATATCTCCTTATTGGTGATGTACAATGTGTATATACTTCTAATCCTAGACTCGAGTGTATAAAGGGTGTTAAGGAATAATAGGCTTTTTTTAGTTTTCTTTTTATATCGCTGTTCCTTAAGCAATAGTGTTCATAATATTGCCTTAATCTAATTGTACATTTATCTTGACATCTATAAGGAATTATTATATTTTTGCACCTTGAAAAGTCAGCAATTATAAAACCAAATAATATCATTGATTCTTCTACTAAATCTCTTGATAAGCTCTCTTCAATAATTATTAAATTAAGTTTTTCCTTTTCTTTTATTATTCTTCCTTGAGTTCCACTTGTCTTTAAGGATCCATTTCTTTTTCTCCAATTTTTTCTTGTAGAAAGAATTCTAGAAATAACTTCTAATTCTTTTTCCTCTTTTGGAGCATGATAAATTAAATAATCAGCATCCTCGTAAGTTAATCTGTAATTACTTTTGATTACCGCCAAGCAAATCTGTTTATATATTATTTCTCCATAATCATTTAATTGTACACAGACACTAAGAGTTAGATTTTCCCTTGTACTTGATATGCTTAGTTTATTTTTAATAAGATCTTGTGGGAACATATAACTTGTTGAATCTGTTAAATATTTTGTTATCAAACTTTCTCTTGCTTGTAGATCTATTTTGCTTCCAATATTAAAGTGTAGTGCAGGCGAGGCAATATGTATCCATAGTCTAAAATTAGAACCTATATTTTCTAATGAAATTGCGTCATCAATCTCTAAAGTCGACTCATCATCTATTGTATAGGTTTTTAATTGGGTTAAATCTTTTAATTCCAAACTAAAAATATAAAAATACTTTAATTTAATTTACTACTTTTTTCGTATGATTAATTGTTAGATACTAAAAATTAACCCTCTGGGTTTACGAATGGAAGAAGAGCGATAATTCTCGCTCTCTTTACAGCTACAGTTAAATCACGTTGTTGCTGGGCTGTTAATCCTGTTAATCTTCGTGGAAGTATCTTACCTCTGTCAGTAATAAATTTCTTAAGCAGCTCTACATCTTTATAATCAATAGGATCACCAGGTTTTATGGGAGAAAGCTTTTGTTTGAATAATGAATTGCTCATGATTTGATAGTTAATTACTTAATTTCCTTGTGAATGGTCATTTTGTTGAGTTGTGGTGAGAACTTTTTCAGTTCTAACCTTTCTGTTGTATTTCGTCGATTTTTTTCAGTCGTGTACCTTGATACACCAGGTGTACGCTTTTCCGAATCGGGAACCGACCGGCATTCAGTGCACTCTAGCGTGACGACTATTCGGGTTCCTTTTTTAGCCATATGGAATTGACTAGCATACTTATCAGTTTAGTTAATAACCCTACTACGTGAAGAGCCAATGTACAAAGACCACGTGTTCATTTAATATTTAAATCTGATTATATTTCCAATGAAGGTTCCATATAGTTGGCTTAAAGAGCTCGTTGAGATTTCAGAACCTATTGATCAAGTAGCAGAAGCCCTATCAGTTGGAGGATTTGAGGTTGAATCTATAGATAATCTCTCCGATAGGGCTAATGGAGTAGTTGTAGGTTTTGTCGAAAGTGTGAAACAACATCCCAACGCAGATAAACTAAGAATTTGTTCAGTTAAAACATCATCTAATGAATTACGTCAAATAGTTTGTGGTGCACCGAATGTTAAAGCCAATATTCATGTATGTACAGCGCTACCTGGAGCATATCTTCCCGCAATAAATACAAAAATAAAACCTAGTGAATTGAGAGGTGTCAGAAGCGATGGTATGATTTGCTCTTTATCAGAATTAGGAATTACTAGTGACAATACTGGTATTGCTATATTAGAAGAATTAGACATAGAGATACCTAATATTGGAGATAAAATTAATAAAATTCTTAATCTTGAGGAACAAATAATAGACTTGGCAATTACTGCAAATAGACCTGACTGTATGTCAATTAATGGGATAGCAAGAGAGGTATCAGCAATTACAAATAAGAAATTAAAATTTAAACCCGAGATATACGATAATAAAATTGAATTATTTACATTAGATCATTTTGATTCAAGTTCAATTGCAGTAGATTCATGTTATTCATTAACATATCTAACAATAGAAAATAATATAATTAAATTACCAAAGTATTTGACAGAAAGACTCATCAATTCGGGAGTAAAGAGTATAAATCCGATAGTTGACCTTACCAATTATGTAATGATTGAAACTGGTCAGCCATTTCATGCATTCGATAAAGATGCCCTAACTTTAATCACTAATAAGGAGGTTAATGAAACATCCTTTGGAGTACGAAAAGCTAATAAAAATGAATTATTTAAGGCTCTCGATAATAAAGATTATAAATTAAACGAGAAGATCACTGTGATTACTTGTCATGATATTCCTATTGCAATAGCTGGTGTAATTGGTGGTTTTGATTCTGCTGTAACTAAAAATACTAAATCAATTTATATAGAAGCTTCTACATTCACCGCAAATTCTGTAAGAAATTCTGCTAGAGCTATAGGAGTAAGGACAGAGTCTAGTGGACGCTTTGAAAAGGGAATCTATAAAGAGTTAACTATTAATTCATTAAATAAATTGTTAAATTATTTTAAAGTTATTTTTGATGCTGATAATATAAATACATTTAGTACAAAATTAATAAAAACGGAATTAAATGAAGTATTGCTAAGAAGGGAAAGAATAAATCAAATTCTAGGCCCATTGAATATCGATAATGTAGAAAAAAATGATCATAATAACAATCGAAAAACAATACACTCTGAAAAAATTAATTTTATAACAGATAGAATTATAGAAAATTTACTTAACTTACTAGATTGTGAATTTAGCAATAATGGTAATAATTGGAATGTAAGAATACCTCCTCATAGGTCTTTGGACTTAACTCGTGAAATCGACCTAATTGAGGAAATCGCAAGACTCGTAGGATATGACATGTTTGAGTCAAATTTACCTTATCCCATAAAACCAGGTGGCTTAACTAAATTTCAGAAAGCTGAGAGAAAATTACGAAAATCATTATCATCGGCAGGGATTCAAGAAGTTACGACATTTTCTCTTGTTCCCCCGTCTGAATCTATAAAAGAACCAAGAATTGCAATTTCTAACCCGTTGTTGTCAGAAACTAGCCATCTAAGAACAAACATTTGGGAAGAACACCTAAATATATGCAATAGGAATATTCAATATGGTAAGAAGGGATGCTGGATTTATGAAATTGGAACACTTTACAATGAAATAGAAGGGAAAATAACTGAAAAGAAATCACTTACAGGGGTAATAAGTGGATCAAATAGAAATGAAATATGGACTACACATGGTAAGTATAAAAATTTAAATTATTACGAAGCAAGAGGTCTATTAAATCAAGCTTTTTTATTAATGAACATAGAAGTTAGTGACAAAAAAATAATCGACAATGCACTTTTGCACCCTGGAAGGTCTGCTGCACTATATATAGAAGGTAAGAAAGTTGGATTCTTTGGCCAATTACATCCGGGCTTGTTGGAAAATTTCGAATTTAGCAAAGATACATTTTTGTTTGAAATAGATTTCCATTCAATTATTCATGCAAGCACAAGAGATAATAAATATCTTAAAAAGTACAGATCCTATCCAAATGTTCCATTTATTGAAAGGGATATAGCCCTTATAGTAGACAAACAATGTAGTGCCGCTGAAATAATGACAATTATAAGGAAAACGGGTCGTCCTCTTCTTGAGAAAGTCGATCTAATCGATCGTTTTGAAGGAGACAGTCTTAAATTAAATGAGGTGAGCCAGGCATTCAGAATAAGGTACAGGGACCCAAAGAAAACATTAAAGGAAGAAGATGTAAACCCAATCCATCAACGAATCAGACAAGAACTTCAAAAGAAATTGAACGCTGAACTAAGAAGCTAATACCAATAAGTCTCATCTGGTAAGCATAGAAAACTTATAGTTGGTCTATTGAGAGAATTATTGGAGAATGAATTTAGTCTTTTAATTAACGAAATAATATGTCCAAATAGTCTTAGAATTTACTTAAGGTGAGACCCTTTATGGGTCTCATATAAGATTATTAAGTCTCATCTGGTAGGCATATGAAACTTATAGCTGGTCTATTGAAAGAATTATTGGAGAATGAATTTAGTCTTTAAATCAACGAAATAATATGTCCATATAGTCTCAGAATTTACTTAACGTGAGACCCATTATGCGTCTCATATAAGATTATCTAGACATATGTATTGTTTTACGTATTATCATCTGCATGAAATTACTTATTAGTTGGATTAATTTATACCATCTTGGAAAAAATTATCCATAAACTTTATTAATACAAGAAATTGCGTAACTGTCTATTACACAGTTACGCAATCGGGATTTCCTTTGTCATTACTACAGTTTCTAAATTATTAAAAGTTATGGACAAGATGTGGACAAACAATTATTGCCTATATTTTTTATTTAATTATTTTCAATAGACTAATCCCCGCAATTGCCTTGCAAATTAAAATATTGAAAATTTAAATTATTACTTGTATCATATCAGACGCATAATTGGTCTCAGAATGAGTCTCTTAGTATTTCGTAGAGACTTAATTTAAGTTGAATCTTGTTTTGCTTCTTATCGCTAGGACAAGTTCTATCCCTGTGATCTCATACTAGACTTAATTCTAGTCTAGCAATAAGACAAATATAAGAGGCTTGCGCCTATTCCTTTATTATATTTTTTTAATTGATAAGTATTCTCTTACTTTTTCTTATAAAGATCCTTAAGGAGTTGATATGCTTCATTTAATTTTCTCATTATTTCAGTTGATCCACCAGAGTCAGGATGATTAATTAGAGCTTTATTTTTATAGGCCTCTCTAATATCCGACAAGCTAAGTGATTTACCAGCTTGTGTTGGCAAATCTAGGAGCTTTAAAGCACCATGAACAGTCATAGTGGCTTCTATTGTTTGAAAAGAGGTTACGTTTTGTCGGCGTTTAAATGTATTTACAAACCTTCTTATTAATGTTGGTATTCTATTTTCAAGATTATTTGAAGAAAATGGGTCCTCTAGTACTCCAGCTATTACTATTATTTTGTTGAAACATGGAGTACCTGATTCCCAATCCTTGCAATATTGAAACATTAACTCATTTACTCCCGTCCAAGTAAATGTATTATCATCTGATCCGTCTATTTTAGGCCATATGTCTCTTGCTAACCATAACATTGCCGCTTCAATAACATTTTCTGATGGTTCATTTCCATAAAGAGAAAACCAGTGAGAATTACATTTTTCCAATGACATGTGAATTTCTGAGATTTTGACCGTGGAAATGAAACTATCTATGTTTTTATTTTTAATTTTAGATTTGTGAAGGCTTCTTTTTATTTTATTTGTTTTTCTATTTACAAATCCTGGAAGATCAATACCTTGGTTCCTTTTGGTTTTTGAACTATTCTCTGTTTTTTTTACATAGTCTTTTTGCTGTGTAATGTTTTTTGAACCAATATCAATATCACTATTACCAATTAAGATAATTGCCTTATCTTCAACATAATTACTCGTGTTAATATCAACCTTATCCTCTACTGATGTAGCAATTGAAAGTGAACTAATTATTTCATCGTCTTGATTAGAACTATCAATATCTTCGAAAATATTCTCGAGAAGTCGTTCTAATACCAAGCCGCGGCTTCTTAGGCCCCATTCGCTCTTCAGTTCATCCAGGCCGTTGACTAGTGCTTGGGGAAGATTTGCAGATATTCTTTTTACATCAGTCCTCTCTGGGAGGGTCACAACTTAATAACAGCTTGTTCAAGAGTAAGCCCTTTTATCCTTCAGACAATTAAATTTATATTTTTTAAATCAATGAATTTTTTGGAGAAACACATATTTACTAATATTTCTTAATTCAATGACTGTGTATCTCCGTCATTTATATGGCATATTCACGATTAAGGTTTAAATTAGACATAATGTAATTATTATGAACTCGACTAATTGCATGAAGAATTGGAACTCGGCAGAAAAAAGATTAAAATTCCACAAAAAGAAACTCGAGTTTCTTAATTTTATGAGAGATTCGCTTGAAAGACGTCTGGCTGCAATTAAAGCATCCATAACGACTTTAGAAAATCAAATTGAAAGAGATTCTCCAGATGAAACTGTTTTGAATGATGCAGAATCCTAACTTTTTATTGGTTTTACTACTGCACTAAGAAGTTTTTCAGATTTATATTTCATTAACCATCTAACATCTGATTTCGGAGTAGCAAGAAAATAACCCGCAAATCCTAATGCATTAATATCAAAGCCTCTATGTGATTCTTTTGATCTTCTTATTAAGCTAATCCATTTTCTTGTTATTAATAAATTGTGAGGTACTTGTGGCTTTTTATCTACATTTGGTAAACCTACTTTCATAATCTCACATAACTTTAAGTACAAGTTAAACAATTCGTCTGTTGTATTAATATCGTTTGAGTGCTTACGCCTTAATATATGGATACTTTTACTTAAGTTATCATTTTGATTTAATGTTTCTATTCTCTTGTTAAACCAAGTTTGCCTTGGAAATAATAATTTGGTGTTATCTCGCTTTAAAAACTGAAGATGTCTATGAGGTTGACTTGCTCCTGCACTCGGAGAATTATTAAAAAACCAAAATCCTGATAACTCTAATTCTAATAAATTCAATGCTTTAAAATCATTATATGTGATCCAACCGTCTTGTGGCTGCCAATCCTTTGTAATTAAAAGTGTGTGGCCTAATTCTACTGGATATTTGTTTAATATTAAAACATGATTATCACCTACTTCGCATATCTCTAGCTCTTTTTGCCAAGGTTTAAAAGGATTAGGTATTGGTTTGGGCTTTGCTAGTTGTGTCCTTGGTTTGTCTATAAGGGTTCTGATTTCACAACTATTATCATCACCTATAAGTTTTTCTAATTTAGTTTTAAAAGGCTGTAATGATCTTGATAATAAAGCTTTTTTACTTACTTCTAGTGTTTTATCCCAGAGGTTAAGCTCTTCCACTAATTATGTTTATAGCACCAAATATTTTCATTTTACTATAAGAGTTTAACTTAATCTCTACGTTTTTTAAATATTCATATATGCCTTTTGCAAATCGTCCAGAAACCGCCTAGACACCTATCCCCCAATGCAAAACCGCTCAGAGACCTATTTTGGGGCATCCAGGAAGCATATAGATGTCGATTAGGCCTCTCTTATTAAGGTTTAGATTCTTGAAATCATACATTTCTATAATATTTGCTAACTGCTAGCTTTTTTTAAAGCAAACTACCGTCAGAAAGCCTTATACATTCTTTTTTAACAAATTTCTCAGAATATTCATCCCAAAAAACACTGTTAGATTTCAAAAAAGTTGTAGAAAACAAAATTTTCCTATATTTGATATTTCCTTTATAAAGTCAGTCCATGACTAGATTTGAAATAACAAATTTTAAATTCAAAAAAAAAAATTATAAATTAGTGCCACATTCTGCACATATATGGTTGACGTAATAGGGGGGGAAGGGTTTAAAGATCAATCAGTAATAGACCCTCGATGGATTGGGAGTTTTCCGAAGACGCTGCATTTCTCGCACTTTGCGATGCATTTCGTGAGAGTGGAGAGACCTCTGCTATGGAGTTCTTAGCCAATGGTGAAGGAGCCTTTCATTATCAAGAACTTACACAAAATGCATCTGGAGAAGGGATTGATTTGAGCGACTCTGACACAATGGAAATTTTTCAGCAGGAAATAATTGAATCTATTGAAGAACTCTGCAATGATTAAATTTATTTATTCAATACCCCTTAAACGCTGAAATATCTTGCTTGACTATGTAAAGAAACCAGAGCTGTAGTACTTTGTTCAGGATGTAGTTGTTCACTTTCGTCCATACTTAATCCAATTTTATGACTTTCTAATAGTTGAAGCTGTACTCTGGAGTCTCCAACTTTAGGACATGCTGGATATCCAAAAGAAAACCTTGATCCACGATATTTTTGAAGTAATAGATCATTAATAGTTAAATCAACCTTATCCTCATAACCACATTCACATCTAATTCGTGAATGAATTAACTCAGCGCATGCCTCTGCCAATTGAACACTTAGTCCATGAAAGTATAAATAATCTGTATACTTATTTTCATCAAAAAGCTCTTTAGCAAATTTACTAGCTTTCTCACCCATGGTAACTGCTTGCATTGGGAGAATATCAATTGGCTTTGAATCTATAGCTGTACAATAATAATCTGAAATACAATATTTTTTTCCTGATCTTTGTCTGGGAAATCTAAAAGTTGCTACACATTCATTACTATTATCTTTATGTACAAATAATTGATTACCTTTTGAATAGCATGGGAAATATCCGTAAACAGCAGAGGGTAAAATTATGTTGTTTTGTTTAATAAGGTCTATCCATTTATTTAGTATTGGCTCAGCAGTATCTTTAATAAAACTGTCATATTGTTCTTTTGTTTGATTTTTTGACCTCTTCATTTGCCATTGACCTGCAAATAATGCCTTTTTGTCTAAAAAATTAAGCAATTCGTCAATAGTAATAACATTAGAATCAAGAAACTCAACTCCCAAAAATGGTGATTTAATAGGTGGTTCTTCTTTTAGGTAGGAAGAACGAATATTGTCTTCGTTTGGGTTTTGGATTATATTTGTTTCATTTGAGGTTTTTATATCCTCAGTATCTTTTATAGCCTCAACTTCAGATACAAAAACACCTTCTGGTGATTTATTTAAAAAACCTAATTTATTATCCCAGTCCCCATTTGACTTTGCTTGAATATAGGATTCCATAAATTTTAAATCGGTAAAAGCATCTTTACCGTAAATAACCTTACCTTCATACACCTCATTACAATCCTTATTTACAAATTTAGGAGTAAGCGCAGCTCCTCCAAGTATTACAGGGACATTTATATTAGCCTCATTAAATGCTTGTAAGTTTGATTTCATAAAAGCAGTGGACTTTACTAATAGACCACTCATAGCAATACAGTCAGCTTTATGTTCCTTTTGTGCAGCAATTATTGCATTGATTTCTTGTTTAATTCCTAAATTAATTACTTCGTAACCATTATTACTTAAAATTATGTCAACTAAATTTTTACCTATATCGTGAACATCTCCCTTTACAGTGGCGATTAATAATTTTGCTTTTGCCCTACTTTTACCTTCTGATTTTTCCATAAATGGTTCTAAAAATGAAACAGCATGTTTCATAGTTTCTGCTGATTGAAGTACAAAGGGTAATTGCATTTGACCTGAACCAAATAAGTCACCTACAACTTTCATCCCATCTAAAAGAAAAGTATTTATAATATGAAGTGCTTTATACTTATTTGTATTAAGAGCAATATCTAAGTTATCCTCCAAGCCAATTCTTTCTCCATCAATAATATGTTGTTTTAGTCTTTCTTCTATTGGTAGATTATTTATACTTTCAAGACTATTAATATCATTATTAGTATTCTCATTGTCAAACAGTTTAGTTAATTCAGTTAATGGATCATATATACATATACCATTCTCAAATTCTCTTTTATCATAGATTAAATCTAAACATATTTTTTTATGTTCTTCCTTAATTTTTGATAGAGGAAGTATTTTATTTGGAGATACTATTGCAGAGTCCATACCGGCCTCTATTGCCTCACTAAGAAATACTGAATTAAGATTTATCCTGGCATATTTTGATAATCCAAAACTTATATTTGAGACGCCAAGTATTATGTGAATGTCCGGTAGTTCTTTAATTATTTTATCTATAGCGATCAGCGTCTCTTTGGAGTTTCCTCTATCTTCTTCGATTCCAGTTGAAATTGGAAGAGCTAGAGGATCATAAAAAATTTCGCTTGCAGGCAATCCATATTCAATAGCATCTTTATAAGCTCTTTTGGCAATTTTAAATTTTTGATCGGCAGTTCTTGCCATTCCATTTTCATCTATTGTTCCAATTACAACTGCGGCCCCATAGTTAACTGCTAATTCCAAAACTTTGTAAAAACGTTCTGGTCCGTCTTCATAATTAGTGGAATTAAGTATACATTTACCACCACAATTTTTTAATCCACTTTCCATTTTTTCATAATCAGTTGAATCAAGCATTAATGGAAGATTAATATTAGTCACAACTCTTTTTACTAGTTCGTGCATATCAGACACACCATCTCTTCCTACATAATCAACATTGACATCTAAAATATGTGCATTTTCTTTTTGTTGATCTTTTGCTATGGAAACTAATCCGTCCCAATCTTCCTTAATTAATAATTCCCGTACCTTTTTTGACCCACTAGCATTTAATCTTTCCCCAACTATTAAAAAAGAATTATCTTGCTTATAGGGAGTCGGATCATAAATTGATGCTGCACTCGGTGTGAATACTTTTTTAATTAAACTTTTTCTTGAATTGTTTTTATTATTCTCAGCTGCAAATTTAGCCAATTCATTAATATGCTCCGGTGTAGTTCCACAGCATCCACCAATTAATTGAACACCAAGGTCATACACAAAATGCATTAGATGCATTCTTAATTCTATTGGTGAAAGTTTATAGTGTGCTACACCACCTATATTTTCTGGCAAGCCTGCATTGGGAATACAACTTATAATAAAGGGAGAATGTTTTGATAAATATTTAATATGATCCTTCATTTCAACAGGACCAGTTGCACAATTTAACCCCAAAATATCTATATCAAATGGCTGAAGAATAGTTACTACTGCTGAAATATCTGTACCAACAAGCATTCGACCATTAGTTTCCATAGTTACAGAAATCATAATTGGTGTATTAACATTTAAATTTCTTTTTGACTCTTGCACCGCCTGTATTGCTGCCTTAATCTGTAAAACATCTTGACATGTCTCAATAATAAATAAATCAATTCCACCCTCAATTAATGCTTCTGCTTGCTCTTTATAGGCTTCTTTTAGCTTATCAAAATTAATATGCCCAAGAGTGGCAAGTTTTGTTGTTGGCCCTATTGAACCAGCAACAAATCTAGGTTTATTTTGTGTTGAATATTCACTAGCTACCTTTCTAGCAATTCGTGCGGCATTAATATTAATTAATTTTGTTTTATCACTTAATCCGTATTCATCTAATACAACTGATGTGGCACCAAAAGTATTCGTTTCAATAACATCGCAACCAACCTCAAGAAAACTTTTATGTACATTCTCTACAGCTAAGGGTGATGATAATACCAGATTTTCATTACAACCCTCGTATTTAGCTCCACCAAAGTCATCCGCATTCAGATCCTGACTTTGAAAGGAAGTTCCTGTTGCTCCATCAAAAACTAAAACTGGCTTATCAGGAGAATTGATTAATGTTCTGAAATCAATCACTTAAATCACCCGCTTAATTTCATTTTGAATTTGAGGATACTATCCAAGAGAATTAACTTACATCGATTTTTGTTGTCCATTCATTATAAATATTACTTCTACCTTCCGTTATCGCTGTCAATTGATTTTTTAATTTGTCCATAATTGGTCTATTAGGATTTAAAACAGTAGATTCTATTTGTTTTATTGGAGTAATTTTAGCCGCAGTCCCAGTAAGGAAGGCCTCATCAGCTATTAACAACTCCGTTTTATCAACCGATCTCTCGATTACTTTTATTCCATTATGCTTTGCCAGTTCAATCACGCTTGATCTGGTAATTCCTTCTAATATATCTTGGTCTACGCCAGGTGTAATTAATTCTCCATTTCTAACAATAAAGAGATTCATCCCGCTTGCTTCACTAACTTTACCAATAGAATTTAGTAAAAGTGCTTCATCAAATCCTGTTAGTACAGCCTCAGTTTTGGCTAGAGAACTTGTTATGTAAGCTCCGCTTATTTTTCCACGTAAAGGTAAAGATCTATCTTCTTGCCGTGTCCAACTACTCATTCTACAAGTAACACCTTCAGGTGATAAATAGTCCCCTAATTCAATTCCGTAGATAAAGAAATCGGTTTCTATATTATGTAATCTTGGGGCTATACCCAAATCACTGGTATAGATGAAAGGGCGCAAGTAAATAGGCTTACGGGGTTTATTTGCTTTAAGCATCTCTTTTAATCCATGCATTAATTCATCTTCGGTAAATGAGGTAAGAAGAAGTCGAGCACTTTGTGTAAGTCTTTTAAGGTGTTTATCAGCACGGAATAACAACAAATAATTTGGATTCCTAGTATCTGGAATAGCCCTCATTCCACCAAACGCCGCGGTCCCATAGTGAAGTGCGTGGGTGGCTATTGAGACATTAGCTTCTTTAAAAGGCACACAATTACCTTTAAACCATGCGTACTTTAGGAATTTATGCATCCTCGTTCGGTTCCTTGTATTAACCATATATCAATTTTGACCATTTATATATATTCTTAGTAAATACAAAAAATAATATGCATCGAATAGCCTCTCAAGCGAATGATTTTGATGAAGGCCAATTTTTGTTAATTGAGCAACCTAGTGCAGATGTTCTGTTTTTATCTAGCGCAACCACAGATATTACTTCACTGTATGACGCTTTAAGACTAAAAAAACACGAACATATGCTTGGAAAAATAAGGGCATTAAATTTAAAAGCCCTAGAACATCCATCTCAAATTGATCATTACATATCAACAACAGCGAGCAAAGCGAAAATAATAATAATTAGAATTCTTGGAGGGAAAAGTTATTGGCCATATGGAATAGAACAATTAAAAATATGGAGAAGAAATGATAAACAAAGGAAATTATTTATACTCTCGACTACCAATGAAAATAAGGAATATAATTATCAATTAGATAATGATTATATTTTAACATTAGGAATTTCTGAGTTATTTAATCAAGGAGGATTATCTAATATTTCACAAGTACTGGAAATAATAGAAAATATATTAAGTAATAAAGTAATTGATATAGATAATTATAGACCTATAGAAATCGATAACCCTTATTTATGGGATTGGAAAAATGAAAAAGGAATTAATATAGCAATTCTTCATTATGCATCTCATTTAAAAGCAAATGATTTAAATTATGCTAAATCAATAAATAAGATATTACGATCTAAGGGGTTTTCTCCAAAGACATTATTTGTATCAAGTCTAAGAGATAAAGATATTCATAAGAAATTTCGTTATATATTTAAAAAAACAAAGGTATCTGCATTTATCTCTACTACTTCTTTTTCTTCAATTAATATTTCAGAAATTCAGTTTAATGATACTATTTGGGATTATTTTAATTTACCAATATTCCAACTTCTCTCAAGTACGGAGTCCGAGAAAACATGGAATAAATCTCAAATAGGGCTAAATCCGATAGATCTAACTATGCAAGTTGTTATGCCTGAGGTTGATGGAAGAATCATCACTAGGCCTACAGCATTTAAGGAGATAGACAAATTAAATACATATATCAATAGTCCAATAACATATTTAAAACCAAATATTGAAAATTTAAAATGGATAGCTGATTATGTCTATAATTGGATCAAACTGACAAAAATAAGTAATAATAAAAAAAGAATAACTATTATTTTAGCCAATTATCCAATTAAAAATTCTCGAATTGCGAATGGTGTAGGATTAGATACTCCAGAAAGCTTATTTAATATACTTTCATGGTTAAATAAAAATAACTATAATCTAGGAGATGAGTTTAATGTAAAAGATGGAAATGAAATTATAAATAAGATATTAAAGTCTAGAACAAATAGTCCTGAAAGTTATAGTAATGATGCACTTGACTATATACCATTAACAAACTATAAATCATGGTTTGATCAACTCCCTTCAGAATCAAGAAACAAAGTAATTAAAAGATGGGACCAACCAGAAAATTCAGAAGAATTAGAAAAAAAAGGTTTTTCAATTAATGGAATCAGATTTGGAAATATTTCAATTTTAATTCAACCTGCTAGAGGATATGATCCCGAAAATTTATCTGATCTACATTCGCCAGACTTGCCACCCCCTCATAGATATTTAGCCCAATATTTGTGGGTGAATACGATAAGTAAATCTAATGCAATTATTCATTTAGGAAAACATGGAAGTGTCGAATGGCTTCCAGGAAAAGGTATAGGACTAAGCAATATGTGTTTCCCTCATATTGCCCTACCGCCTTTACCAAATATTTATCCTTTTATTGTTAATGATCCCGGTGAGGGATCACAGGCCAAAAGGCGAACTCAAGCAGTAATAATCGACCACCTAACTCCGCCGTTGGATAGAGCCGAGTTATATGGGGACTTACAAAAACTAGAATTTTTATTAGACGAATATTATGAATCAAATTTATTAAAATCAAAAAGGAAGGTCATACTAGAAGAAAAGATAATAAAGTTAATAAAAGATTTATCACTTGAAAATATAGATTTTAATAGTAATAATACCGGTATAAATAAAATTATTGATGATGTAGATACATACTTATGCGAAATTAAGGATTCACAAATTCGTACCGGATTACATATATTTGGCTCATTGCCAAAATTTAATAAATTAATAGAATTGATTGTTTCAATATCTAGATCTCCTATTTTTGGTCAACCTGGACTAACTCAATCTATAGCCAGAATAATTGGTTTTAGTCTTGATCCCTGGTCTGACGATGAATATTCTCTATGCAAACAAACTGATAAAGATATACTTTTTAGAATATCTGGGGTCAAAGCAAGACGAAATATTGATATTATCGATTATCTTGAGAATCAAGCTAAAGAATTAATATATCAATTTTTAAGAACAGAATATAATCTAAAAGAAAACCTTAAAGAATACAATATTAGGATAGAACTAAATGATAAATTAATCGAACTATTAAATGATAAGGAATATCATTATTTTAAGCACATAGATGAAAATATAATTCAAAAATTATTATATTCACCAGATAGCGAAAGGAAATCCTTTTTAGACTCACTAAATGGTAAAAGAGTACATGCTGGCCCTTCTGGCGCTCCTAGTCGAGGTAACGCAGAAGTTCTTCCAACTGGGAAAAACTTTTTCAGTGTCGATATTAGATCCCTGCCCACTGAAGCATCATGGGCACTTGGTAAAAAAAGCTGCCAGTTGATTATTGATAATTTTAGATTAGAAAATGGTGAGGATTTAAGGAACCTTGCTATATCAATTTGGGCAACCTCGACAATGAGAAATGGAGGTGAGGATATTAGTCAAGTATTATCATTAATGGGAGTTGAACCAGTTTGGGATTATGCGTCGAAGCGTCTGATTGACATTGATATTATTCCACTCTCTATTTTAGATAGACCAAGGGTTGATGTTATGGTGAGGATATCTGGTCTCTTTCGGGACACATTCCCGCAATTAGTAGATCTATTATTTTCAGCAGCTAAAAAATTATCATTTTTAAACGAACCAGAGGAACTTAATCCTTATGTAGTACTAAAAAAAGAAGAAAAGTTTTCATCAAGAATATTTGGTTCTGCTCCAGGAGCCTACGGTGCTGGACTTCAGGAATTAATATCAAATTCCTGTTGGGAGAGTAAAAATGAATTAGTAGATAGTTACCTTAATTGGTCAAAATGGTCATACTCGTCAAGTGACTGTCCTACCGATTCGAAATCAAAACTTATAGAAATACTGAGAAATATACAAGTTGTTCTTCATAATCAAGACAACAAGGAGCACGATATTTTGGATTCAGATGATTATTATCAATTTCATGGCGGATTATCTGCGGCTGTTGAAATAGCATCTGGAAAAAAACCATTAATTTACATAGCAGATCACTCTAGAAGTAATCGCCCACGCTTAAATAAACTTGAAAAAGAAATAGATAGGGTAGTCAGAAGTAGATTCTTAAATCCTAAATGGATTGAAGGAATAAAAAAACATGGGTATAAAGGTGCATTTGAAATATCAGCTAGCTTAGATTATTTATTTGCATATGATGCAACAACAAATAAAGTACCCAATTGGTGTTACGGATCTATATTTAATACTTTTATATTAAACAATGATAATTTGAGTTTTTTAAAAAAAAATAATCCCTGGGCACTAAAAGATATAGCAGAGAGATTATTAGAAGCCAGTAACAGAAGTTTATGGAATACAAATAAAAATACAGAAAATAAACTAAAAGATTTAATAATACAAACTGAGGCAGATCTTGAGAAATAAATTATCTTATCTCTTTAGTAATGAGAATCCATGAGTGTCTGTGCCACAAGTCGATAATAAATTTAGTTTTTTAACGTAAGATGAAATTTGATCGCATATGAAAGGAGTAGGAGACCATTTTGTTTGTCTTTTATAGTCATACCAAACTTCAATACCGTCAAAACCCATATCACAAGCTTTTTCTATAAGTATCTTGTAAGAAAGTTTATATCTCGCTGGATGAGCGAGTATAGAAAAACCATTGGCTGATTTTATACTTTTTATAATATTTTTTGCTTGAAGTAATTCACCTTTTACAGAGTCTCCTTGAGTATAAGGAGCTAAGGAATCGTGGGAAATATCAAATCCCAACCCTATTATATGTACAAGGCAGCCTTCAAGTAAACCTGTTATTTCAATACCTGTCCAAAGGTAAGTTGATATTTGCTTTGATAAAAAACTATTTTTATTATTTATAATATATTTATATGCCTCGACAGAGTGGTGATCAGTTATGGCTAGATGCCTTAATCCTAATTTATTGGCCTGTTCATACAACTCAAAAGGACTCATACTCCCATCACTGTAGTTCGTATGAGTATGTAAATTTATATCATAGGGGCAGCTAAATTGATTTATAGAACTTAATACTGAATTTAAAGTAATATGTTTATCCATAATAGTCTTTTAGTATAAATTTTATATTAGCAAAACACATAAAATAATTAAATAAGACAAACATAGATGGTTTAAAATTTATATATTATCTCAAATATTATTTATTTGAGATGAGTTAAAATGATTCCATATATCCTTGGCAATTCTTTCTCCTAATCCTTCAACTCTAGAGATATCTTCTATTTTTGCTAATTGTATCGCTTCGACTGATCTAAAGTGGGACATTAATATCTTAATTCTCTTAGATCCAAGACCAGGAATATTAGATAATTCTGATCTTGTCATTCTTACCTTTCGTTGTTGCCTATGGAAGGTAATTGCAAACCTGTGAGCTTCATCTCTTAGCCTTCTCAGTAAGATTATGGATTCATCATTGATATCTGATTTTAATGAATCTTTTCTATAAGGTATAAATACTTCTTCATTTCTCTTGGCTAATGAACATATATTAATTTCTTCCTCTAAATCTAATTCTTTTATAACGTCTAATACAGAATTTAATTGTCCTTTACCACCATCAATCATTATTAAATCAGGCCAATCATTTATAGATACAGTATCCAACAATAATTTATTACTAGTCTTTATATCTTTAATTTTACCACCTTCTTTTTTAAAAATCGACCATTTTAGTAATCTTCTCTTGAGAACTTCTGCCAAAGATGCAAAATCATCGCTATGACCAATATCTATTTTTGAATTTTTGATTTTATATTTTCTATAATGCTGTTTTGCTGGTAGTCCATCTATAAAAACTACCTGAGAACCAACAGCGTCACTTCCCTGAATATGGCTTATATCATATCCCTCAATTCTTCTTGGGATTTCAATTAATTCTAAAAGTTCAGCTAATTGTTCTAGCGAATTAATATGTCGCTGCTTCCCTTTTTTTATTCGATCAAGTTCTAAACTAGCATTTTTATGAACAAGTTCTAGGATTTCAGCCTTGGAGCTTCTTAAAGGGTTCTGAATACTTACTCTTTTTCCTTTAATAACGCTTAACCAATCTGAAATAATTTTTTGTTTAGGAAGTTCGTATGGTACTAGTAATTCTCTTGGTATTTCAACATTATCAATTTTGCTATAGTGCTCTTCAATAACTCTTTGCAGAATATGATTTTCTGGTTCATTTAAATTTTGGGAGATATATCCAAGCCTATTTACCAACTTGCCAGCCCTCATTTGAAATAATTGAATACTGCAGATTTCCTTATCTGAGCATATATTAATTATATCTCGGCTGATTGAATCGTCTGGTAATGTCATTTTTTGTTTTTCACTTATTTGGTTTACTCCCTTTATTTGATCGCGAATAATTAACGCATTTTCATATTCCAATTTATCAGAATAATTCTTCATTTTCTTCTCTAAAAGATTCTTGAGTTCATTGGACCTACCTTGAAGTATCATTTCTACTTTTTTAAGAATTCGTTTATATTCTTCTGAAGAAATTTTTTCTTGGCAAACTCCTGGACATCTTTTAATAGAGTAATTTAAACAAGTTCTATTTTTATACATAGGGATAGACCTCTGCCTCAGAGGAAATACACTTTTAATTAAAAACAATGTAGTTCTAAGAACAGCTACATCAACATAGGGTCCATAAAATTTATCTTTAACCTTTCTATTATGTCTTTGTCTGGTTATAAATAGGCGAGGATATTTTTCACTCCATGTAATACATACATATGGATATTTTTTATCATCTTTTAGAAGGATATTAAAGTATGGTTGCTTGTCTTTAATTAGATTAGACTCTAAGGTAAGAGCCTCTGATTCATTATCCGTTACAATTATCTCTATTTCATAAATCTGTCTAACCATAAGCATTATTCTTGGAGAATGATCAGAAATATTTCTAAAATAACTTCTTATTCTATTATTTAAATTCTTCGATTTACCTACATATAATAATCTATCTTCTTTATCAAACATTAAATAACAACCGGGATGTCGAGGTATATTCCTCAACAAGTTGTCCAACCTGTCTTTATCTTGTACTAGATTTTTTTCTATTTGGATTTTAGTTTTCACATTTAGTTAACCTCCGTAATTCCAACCAGTGCTAGAGAGAATTAATGATTCTGTATCATTGATTAGTTTTGCCGACTTAACCTCTCCCACAAAGACGGTGTGATCTCCATTAGTGATATCACCAATTAATTCGCATTCAACACCACCAACAGCATCGTCAAGTAATGGCAAACCAAGCTCTCCAAAGCTATAGGGAGTAGATTCAAACCTTCCGCCCAATCCTTTTTGGGGCTTAAAAAACACTGCGGCAAGGTCCTTTTGATCATGCCTGAGTACATTTAATGAAAAGAGGCCTGTTTTTTTTATGATCTTATGACTTGAGCCTTCTGATCTGACAGCCAAAACTACTAATGGGGGTTCAAATGAACCTTGAGTAACCCAACTTGCAGTGAAGCCATTGATTTCATCTCCGTCCTTAACCCCGCATATGAAAAGGCCGTGGGGAATTTTTCTGAGAAGGATTTTTTTAGCGTCCAAATCAAGAGTCATGAGCTTGTATATTTTAGTTAACTCTAAACAAGCTAAATAGATTCGCAGTCGATTATTCTTCTAATCATCATGAAAGCTCTTTATCCAGGAAGTTTTGATCCACTAACCAACGGTCACTTAGATCTCATAAGAAGGTCTCATCAACTTTTTGATGAAGTTATTATTGCTGTTTTAAATAACCCATCAAAGCTTCCAACCTTTACGTTAGATAGACGTATAGAGCAGATCAGAGATGCCACTAATAATTTGAAATCAATTTACATTGATAGTTACGAGGGTCTCACTGTGAACTGCGCAAAAAAAAATAACGTTGATTTGATAATTAGAGGATTAAGAGCAATGAGTGATTTTGAGTACGAATTACAAATTGCTCATACAAATAGATCGTTGGATTCTGATTTTGAAACAATTTTTCTTGCGACAGATACGCATCACAGCTTTTTAAGCAGCTCAGTTGTAAAGGAGGTTGCAAGATTCGGTGGAAAGATAGACCATATGGTGCCCTCATTGGTAGCAAGAGACCTTAAGAAAATATATAAAACTTATAATTAATAATTAATTATTACAGGAAATATTTTTAGATATAACACTAATTAGCTGATTAACAACGTACTCATTATCTAGGGAATTATTAGAAATAATACTTAAAAAGTATTTCTCCTGATTCTTAAAAAGGTAACCACTTAGTGATTTAACTTTATCAAGTGTTCCTGTCTTACCAAGAAATTGAGTTGAAAGATTAGGGTCGAACTCTCTATCATGCAATGTTCCTCTAACACCATATAAGGAAAAAGACGAAATATAATATTTAGCAAATCTGTGCTTACTCATTAAATACAATAATCGGGAAATGCCATAAGTTGTTAATCTATTTTCCCTGGACAATCCACTACCATCTACAAATACAAATTTGTCGGTACTAATTAATGATAGTCTTAACCAGTTTTTTAACTTTTTATCCAAGCTCTCATAACTCCAGTCATTAAGAGCATTTTTAGTAAGAATTTCAGCGGTAAAGTTATGACTTTCTGAATTAGATAAGGTTATGAGAGAATAGAGAGGGGCTGAATTAAAGCGAATTACTTCCTGGTAATCTACCAGACTAATTGATGTGGTTTCATATGAAGTTTTAATGTTAGATGGTATATTACTTAAATTAAGATAAAAACTAAGTTCTGATTTTAAATATGTTACTGGATCAACTAGGGATGACGAAGCCGAATTACTTTGCACAGCGATTCTTGTTATAGGTGCTCCATAGGACTCTCTTCTATTTAAGTAAGACCATGATTCTGGCCACCAATATTTTCTGGGCTCCTCATAAAGAATTATATTTGCAATATCCATATCATTTAACTTATATAACTCTATGATTTTAGTGGTAATTTCTCTTATATTTGACTTACTAATATCAGGATCCCCACTTCCGAATAAGTGAAAGGTTTTATTTACTTTATCAAAAGCAAGAATTGTACTTAACCTGTGATTTGGACCCAACATATCTAGAAAATATGCTGAAGTAATTATTTTTTGATTTGATGCTGGTATAAGAGGTTTATATGGATTATTCTTGGCTATCAAATCACCCTTATAATCTAGTACAGAAACACTAATATTATCCCTTTTAATATTTAGTATATTATCTATAGAATTTTGAAGTGGTAAGCATACTTTATCTTTACTTGATTTATATAAAAGTGAAAAATATAACTTACTAAAAAAGGTACTATTATGTAATGAATATCTGAAATTAAATATTGCATAAATTAATGATATTAATATTAAAGATATTATAAAATTTTTTTTCATTATTTAAAGGTTATACTTGTAATGATTCTATGATTTCATCTTCATTTGGTTTGTTAATAAAATTATTACTGAATCTATAACCGTCAAGTTCTCGTTTAAATAAAAACCAATCATTTCCATATGTCTTCATAACAGCTCCTTTATTGATTGGTTGTAACCAAAAGATAGTATTCCAAAGGGCTATGAATTCCTTTCTTCGTTCTCTACCTACGTTACCAATACCAATTGCGATATCCTCCAATTTACCATTAAACATTAGTACCCTACCTGAATAAATCTCACAAATATCTCTAAATTCATCAAAATCGTATGGTTGAGGTGAAATACATATTAGTAATGGTTCATTACTTAATGAATTTAATTTAGTTTTAAATGATCGAAATGAAAATATCTTTTCTTTATAATCATCCATATCTCTTTTGGCTAATGCTGCACCTCCTTCATCGGCCCATATTAAATAAAAGCTTAATTCATTGCTATTCAGATAATTAGCTAACCTTTTAATAATTGGATTTAATCTCAGGTTTGAAAATAAAAGGTTTACTGAGAGATACTTAAAATTTGAATTTTTTAAAGAGGTGAGTATAGAGGTATTTATATATTCCTCAGCTTGATTTAAATCTTTTGGTAATATTTTTTTCATAATTGATAAAGAATAGAGGATCTACCTATTAAATGTTTTATATTCTTCTTTAAAAATCTGGTAAATATTATCAAGATCTTTAGTCTTTATCCATGACCCTAAACTGATTCTAATTCCACTACCAGCATATTCACTGTCAATACCGATTGCCTTAAGGATCTCACTTCCATTAGATGAATTTGAACTACAAGCACTTCCACTGCTAGCATAAATACCTCTATTGGATAGTTTACGAACCATTTCACGACCTGAAATGGGATAGGAACATTTTCCTTTCAATAAAAGTGAAATTAAATTAGGTAATCTATTTTTATTAAAAGAATTTCCAATAAGCTCTACGCCTTCTATATTTACTAGCATTTCTAATAACCGCTGTGTGTTTTCTTTAACTTTACTTGATAAAAAAATTGTATCGCTATTAGAAATAACGATTCTCTGTTGTAATTTAGAAATTGCTGTTTTCATACCACTTATCAGTGAAATTGGTTCGGTACCGGATCTAAAACCATACTCTTGATTACCTCCACCTTGTAATTGACATAAATCAGATACTAATTCTTTATGAAGCAAAAGACCAACTCCTTTAGGACCTTGGAACTTATGTGCTGATGCACTCAGAAGATCAATAGGTAATTCGTTGAAGTTAATTAAACTATTAGGAATTAATTGAGTTGCATCTGTATGAAATATAATATTTTTTGCTCTACATTTTTCACCAATAATTTTAATTGGATTGATAGTTCCAATTTCACTTTGTCCCCAAATAATAGATACTATCTTAGTAGGAAATGAGAGTAAATCTTCGGCCTTATCAAGTAATAAGTTACCTTTATCATCCACTGGCCAATACTCAAGTACCCATCCTTCTTGTTCTAATGATTTAGCAGCATAATTAACAGCTGGATGCTCAATGCTACTAATAACAATTCTTCCAGGTAATAACTTTTTTGAAGCTCCTTTAATAGCAAGGTGTATCGATTCTGTCGCTCCAGATACAAAGATAATGTTTTCTGGGCAGCAGTTAAGCTTATCTGCTATTTTAATACGTGAAAATTCTAGAACTGTTGCTGCGTTAACGCCAATTTCATGGATACTTGAGGCATTGCCAAAAATATTTGAGTTAATTTGGTTAATATCATTTATCACTTCAGGATGAAGTGGTGTGGTAGCACATGCATCTAGATAAAGTGAATTTTCATTGATTAATTTTTTACTCATATATTATTGGTTTCAAAAAGACCTGAATATACAAACTGAGCTGGGCCTTTCATATAAACGCTTGAGTTCAGATTAGACCATTGTATATTCAAATTCCCGCCTTCAAGATTAATATCAACATTATTATCACATTTATTTGTTAATATTGAACATACTGCAACAGCACATGCACCTGTTCCACAGGCTAATGTTCTTCCGCATCCCCTTTCCCAAACGAGCATATTAAGAAGTTTTTGGTTAATAACCTCAACAAAATGAACGTTCGTTTTGGCAGGAAAGAATTCATTATTTTCAAGCAATGGCCCCCAACTTAATAAAGGTATTTTACTAAGTTTATCTGTATAAAAAATCAAATGAGGATTACCCATTCCAACGGCATATATAGTGTATTCTTTATTATTAAGTATTATATTTTTTGAGGGTACCCCTTTATCAATTACTTCTAATCTAGTAGGTATATTCTTTGGATCTAAAATAGGTTTACCCATATCAACAGTAATATTACCGTCAGCCTCATGTTCTACTTTGATTGTACCTGCTAAAGTTTCAACACTAAATATTTTATTATTTGTGAAATAACCTTTTTCAGAATCAATTAAATACTTTATTAAACACCTAATTCCATTTCCACACATCTCTGGTTCTGTACCATCGGAATTAATTATCTTCATTTTTAAGTCACATCCATTGCTACTTTTTTCAGCAAATATAATTCCGTCTGCTCCAATACCAAAATTCCTTCTACAAATAAATTTAGCTAATTGAAGATCACTAATTCCCAAATCGGAATTAGAATTGTTAGTTAATCTATCAACTATGATAAAATCATTACCTAATCCTTGATATTTTGAAAACTTGATCAAACTCATAGTTTTATAGTACTTACTAGAAATATATTATAAAACTAAGGCTTGATTTAGTAAAATCATAAAATTAGAGAGCTCATTATTCAATATTTTCTAATTACATATGTTAGAATCCAAAATATTATAATAAATATTCCCAAGCTTAGAAAGATGGCAGATCGATATGACCATTTGAAGCTCGAGCCTTACTGGCATAATGAATGGGAAAAGGCAAATCTATATAAAACCCAAGAACCAGAAAAAAACCAAGATACTTATTATGCTTTATCCATGTTTCCATATCCGTCTGGAACATTGCATATGGGTCATGTAAGAAATTATGTAATAACTGATGTATTAGCAAGACAACAAAGAATGCTTGGTAAAGCTGTACTTCATCCAATGGGATGGGATGCATTTGGATTGCCTGCAGAGAATGCTGCAATTGAAAGGGGTATTGAACCTAGTGATTGGACAAAAAAAAATATTAAGCATATGAAAGATCAATTAAAAAGACTAGGTCTTTCAGTTGATTGGGATAAAGAAATAAATACATCTGAATCAAATTATTATAAATGGACTCAATTTATTTTTCTAAAATTATATTCAGCGGGTTTGGCGTATCAAAAAGAAGCAACGGTTAATTGGGATCCAATAGATCAAACGGTCTTAGCAAATGAGCAAGTTGATTCAGATGGTAAATCCTGGAGATCTGGGGCAATTGTTGAGAAAAAAAATCTAAAACAATGGTTCCTTTCAATTACTAAATATGGGGAAGTACTGCTGAATGATATAGAAAAATTATCAGGTTGGCCAGATAGAGTAAAAATGATGCAATCAAATTGGATAGGTAAGTCTGAAGGATCAGAAATCAGATTCTACCTTGAAAGAAGTCGTGAGAATTTTATAGACGTCTTTACAACCAGAGCTGACACTCTTTATGGTGTAACTTATTTAGTCGTTTCACCTGAATATGCTGATATAGATTTATTAATAACAGAAGAAAATAAGAAAGAATTTAAAAAATTTAAGGATTCATTTAAAAAGCTAAGTGAAAATGAAGTCAATTCAGATAACAGGACTAAAAATGGAATGTTCCTGGGAAGCTATGTCAGACATCCTTGTAATGATGAATTAATTCCTATATGGACTGGAGATTATGTATTAGCTAATTATGGAACGGGAGCTGTTATGGGAGTTCCAGGACATGATTCAAGAGACTATAATTTTGCGAAAAAATATAATTTAGAGGTAAAGTATGTTATTTCTGATAATAAAAATAAAGTTGATTTAAATAAAGCATACACAAATGACGGAATTCTAATTAATTCAGACTTTTTTGATAATTATAATTCCACAGATGCTAAATCTAAAATCATACAATATGGAATTGAAAATGGATGGGCAAAAGTAAAAACTCAATATAAGTTAAGAGACTGGCTAATATCTCGACAAAGATATTGGGGATGTCCTATTCCTATCATAAAATGTGATAATTGTGGAAATGTACCAGTTCCTCTTAATCAATTACCTGTCAAACTTCCAACGAAAGTTGAACTTACTGGTAAGGGTAATTCTCCCTTAAATAATTTGGATAGCTGGTCAACTGTTGATTGTCCAAAGTGTGGTAAAAAATCAACTAGAGAAACAGATACTATGGATACTTTTATGTGTTCATCTTGGTATTATCTGCGCTATGTAGACGCAAATAATGACAATTGTATATTTTCTAAGGATGACATAAATAAATGGTTACCTGTTAACCAATATGTAGGAGGGATAGAGCACGCGATATTACACTTGCTATATTCTCGATTCATAATAAAAGCTCTTCAATCTGCAAATTTAATAGATATAAGCGAACCATTTGATAATCTTCTTACTCAAGGTATGGTTCAATCGCTAACCTATAAGAATGTAAATACAAATAAGTATGTTCCTACAATAAACATAAGGGATCCAAAAGATCCAATTGATCCGGAAGATGGAAATAAACTACAAGTAATTTATGAGAAAATGTCAAAATCAAAATATAATGGTGTTGACCCTTCTAATGTGATTAATAAATATGGAGCAGATACAGCAAGAATGTTTATTCTGTTCAAAGCTCCACCAGAAAAAGATCTTGAGTGGGATGATTCTGACGTAGAAGGACAGTATAAATTTCTTCAAAGAATATATAAGCAAATTAACTCTTATTTTAATTCTAAAGTTGATAAATATAGCGATTCAATCAAGTCAAAAAGTTTTCCTAAAACATTAAATAGTTACGAAAGAAATTTGAGAAAATCAGTTCATAAAGCTATTAAGAATATAACAGAAGATATTAAATTAATAAAGTTGAATACATCAATTTCAGAACTTATGATTTTATCAAACAGCCTTTCAAATAATATTGAATATGTTTGTGAGCCAATAGCATTCGAAGCAATATCATCACTCATTTTATTACTATCACCTTTTGCACCACACTTATCAGAAGAACTATGGGTAAAACATATAAGCGCTACAAGTGTTCATCTGCAAAAATGGCCAATGGCGCAACTAGATCTTCTAAATGAAGAAACATACGAATTAGTTATACAAATAAATGGTAAAGTCAGAGGGAGAACAAATGTGGATCATAAACTAACTAAATCTGACTTAGAGCGAATAGTACTTGATAATGACATTACCAAGAAATGGTTGAATGGTATTAAACCGAAGCGCTTAATTGTTATTCCGGGGAAACTTGTAAATGTTGTTATTTAAAGGTAACGATTAAGATTTAAATTGACTTTTTTGAATTTTTGTATCTCTTGGGTTTGACCAATTTGCTAAATTAATATATTTATTTGAACTCTCACATAAATATCGAAGTATTATATAAATTGTTTCCTTATCGGATGAAGGAATACTTTTTTGAATATCGTCTATAGAAATTGATTTATTATTAATTAATAAACTCTCAATTTCAGATTGTAATTTCAATATATCATTAGCCGCTTTTTTACCTGCCTCTACTCCTGGTTGATGATAAGCATTAATATTAATTATCTCCGCGTATAAACTTACTGCTCTTTCAAACATAGCAATTAGTGCTCCCAATGTATATTCATCAAGATTACGTATAGTTATTGTGAGATTCTCCCTTTTACTATTGGTTAAAGCTCTTCTAGTTCCTTGCAAAAAACCTGATAAATAATCATTAGGGTTTCGCGCATTTACAGTATGCGTATCATTATCACATCTTAATACCTCTATAAAAGTAATAAAAAAATTGTCAATACCGTCTCTTAATTGTTGTACATAAGCGTGTTGATCAGTAGATCCTTTATTACCATAAACTGCAATACCCTGATTTACCTTTTTTCCGTCTCTGTCTAACTCTTTACCCAGTGATTCCATAACAAGTTGTTGTAGATACTTACTAAAAACTTGAAGTCTGTCATTATAAGGAAGTACTACCATATCCTTCAAACCCTTGGCTTGTCCAGCCACTAGCCAGGATAATGCCAATAATGCGGAAGGATTACTCTTAATCCTACTTATTCTTGTTAATTCATCCATCCTTGATGCTCCTTTTAAAAACTTTTTACTATCCAATCCTAATAATGAAATAGGTAGCAAACCTACAGAACTCGTAATACTTGTACGACCTCCCACCCAATCAGGTAAATCAAAAATATTAAGCCACTTCTCCTCAAATGCTTGATTATATAATTTACTATTCTTCATTGTAACGGCAATAGCATTATCGGACCAATTTATATTATTTCTCTCCAAAAAATATCTTACTTGTTCCATACCAATTTGAGGCTCTGGTGTGCCTCCTGATTTACTAACAACAACAAATAAAGTCTGATTTAATTCATTTTTTATATTTTGAAGTTTAACTTGAATTCCATCTGAATCAACATTATCAATAAAATGAAAATTGATACCCTTATGTTTTTGCTGCAATGATTCAACAATAAGAAGAGGCCCTAGTCCACTTCCTCCTATGCCTATCCACAAAACGTTTAAAAATTTATTGCCATCTGAATTAGTTATTTCTCCACTCAAAATACTATTAGAAAAATTATTAATTAATTCAATTTGATTTTCAATTTCTTGAGTTATTTTTTGTGTGGGAGCTATTGTTGGAGTTCTAAGCCAATAATGTCCAACTTGTCGATTTTCATCTAGATTAGCTAAGGCTCCTGCCTCAAGTTTTTCCATTGCCACAAATGCATTGGCAAATTTTGTTTGATATTTATTTATATCCGACTCAGAAATATTCATCTTACTAGTATCAACCCACATGCAAAGGTCTTCATTGAACCAAAGCAATTCAGAGAATCGTTCCCATTGTTGATTATCGATAATAGGACTGTGATCAGGAGTTGACATTCTTTTTTAATTTCTTGGGAGTCTAGGCACTTTATGAGATCTATAGAAACTCACAAAATGTATTGGAATAATTTCACTTTAAACTAATATGATTTAAATAGTAAAGAAAATGTTGACTAATTAACAAAGTTTTTTTATATGAAAACTTGATATGTCTATAATTTATATTTAATTTAATATATTCGAATAGACATAATTTTATGCATATGAAAAAAATAAGTTAATATTTGGAAATAAGCACATGTAAATTGTTCTGGATTAATGAGTTTTATTATCAATCCAAATCATAATAATACCTTCAACTTTAATCCTAAACTTAAAGTCGCAGTTTTAGCATCCGGTAAAGGCTCTAATTTCAATGCTCTTATTGAATCTACACATTCATACCTAAAAGGAGTTGAGATATCTATATTAATATACAATAATAAAGATTGTCTTGCTAAAGATATAGCTTCAAAATATAGTATACCAGCAAAATATATAGACCATAGGTCATATAAAAGTAGAGAAGAGTTTGACATAGTTATTGCAAATACATTAAAGAGTTTAGATATAGAGTTTGTTGTTTTAGCGGGTTGGATGAGGTTACTAAGTCCTAAATTTATAAGTACATTTTCAAATAGAATAATAAATATACATCCTTCTATTCTTCCAAGTTTTAAAGGAATAAACGCCATTACTCAGGCGCTCAATGCGGGTATTTTAATTACAGGTTGTACCGTGCATAAGGTAATTAATGAAGTCGATTCTGGAGAAATTATTGCTCAAGCTGCAGTTACAATAGATAGAAATGAAACTATTTCTACTCTTGAAAGAAAAATTCAACAACAAGAACATAAAATTCTTCCATATGCTTTAGGAATTACAGCTACTTTATGGAGAAAAAAAATTAAGGATAATATGTTGTAAGAGGTAAACCTTCTTCCTCGGGTAAATTATACATAATATTTAAATTCTGTATAGCTTGACCAGCTTGCCCTTTTATAAGATTATCAATTACACTCATAAGAACTAATCGTCCAGTTCGCTTATCAACTTGAACAGATATTAAACACTTATTGGTATTTCTTACCCATTTAGTTGATGGATAAATACCAACAGGTAAAACATCAATAAAGCATTCATCTTTATAAAAGGTCTCAATTATTATTTTGCAATCTTCAGCTGTAAGGCCTGGATCCCGAAGTCGAGCATATACAGTTGATAATATTCCTCTCACCATGGGAACTAAATGAGGAGTAAATTGCAATTCGATTAGGTGACCAGATATCTCATTAGCAACACGTTCAATTTCATATGTATGTCTATGTCCTACTACTCCATAAGCTGATATTGATTCTGAACTTTCTGATAATAAAAGATGTTCTTTAGGGTCACGCCCACCTCCAGAGGTTCCGCTCTTTGCATCAATAATAATACCTTCATAATCTATCAATCCTTGTTGAAGAAATGGAATTAAAGGCAATAAAGAGGCTGTTGGGAAACAACCTGGACAGGCAACAATTGAACTTTCTCGTATCTGCTTACGATTTAATTCAGGCAATCCATATATAGCGTTTTTACATAATAATTTGTCTGTTCTTTTAAATTTATCCGACTCTACTTTATAAATTTTTTTCCAATCATTTATTTCGTTAAAGCGATAATCAGCTGACAAATCAAGAACTCTTAGGCCATGTTTAATAAGTGATGGAGCTAACTGTGATGCCAAACCATTAGGTAAACATAAAATTACATAATCAGATGTATCTTTAATCTTTTCAATATCAATATCAAATATTTTTGGGTCAGATTTTATAAAAAGAAAAGGGAAAAGTGAATTCCACCTTTTTCCAGAAGTTCGTTTACCACCAAGATAGCTAATTTCAAAATGAGGATGATTAAGCAGTAAACGGACTATTTGTATGCCCCCATAGCCGCTGGCTCCAATTATTGCGACTCGGTTATTTTTGTTTTTCATGATTTTCATATCTCAGTGAAGTAAATTATTTATATAGAATTGAGTGATAGGAGCTTTTCATCACATTAGTTTGATTCTCATCATTATTCATTAAAAACCGAGTGAAAAATTTGAAATCATCAGAAAAATCAACCAACTTTAAATTCGACGACATTGCAGATGCATTGGCAGCCATAAGAAATGGTGAATGTGTCATAGTTGTAGATGATGAAAGACGAGAAAATGAAGGGGATTTAATTTGTGCAGCACAGTTCGCAACGCCGCAACAAATTAACTTTATGGCGACTGAGGGTCGAGGACTTATTTGCCTAGCGATGCAAGGTGAAAAGCTTGATTCATTAGATTTACCACTAATGGTCGACAGAAACACAGACTCAAATCAAACGGCTTTCACGGTGAGTATCGACGCTGGACCTGAAGCAGGTGTATCGACTGGAATCTCTGCCGAAGATAGGGCTAAAACAATTCAAGTAGCAATAAATCCTGAAACAAAACCAAATGAGTTGAGAAGACCAGGCCATATTTTCCCCTTAAGAGCTAAAAAAGGAGGTGTATTAAAACGAGCCGGTCATACGGAGGCTGCTGTAGATCTTTCTCTACTATCAGGATTAAATCCTTCAGGAGTTATTTGCGAGATTCAAAACCCAGACGGTTCTATGGCAAGATTGCCAGAATTAAAGGAATACGCAAAAACATGGGGATTGAAACTTGTTTCGATTGCTGATTTAATAAGGTATCGACTTGAAAACGAGAGATTTGTATACAGACAAGCAACTGCAAATTTACCTAGTGTTTTTGGTGAATTTCAAGCAATTGGTTATAAAAACATCCTTGATGGAAGTGAGCACATTGCAATTCTTAAAGGGGATCTAGAGACACTAAAAGAACCTGTTCTTGTAAGAATGCACTCAGAATGTTTAACAGGAGATGCTTTTGGCTCTCTAAGATGTGATTGTCGTCCTCAACTTGAAGCAGCGTTATCAAGAATTTCTGAAGAAAAAGAAGGTGTAGTTGTTTACCTTCGTCAGGAAGGAAGAGGTATTGGGTTAATTAATAAATTGAAAGCCTATAGTCTCCAAGATACGGGTTTTGACACTGTTGAAGCTAATGAAAAATTGGGTTTTCCAGCTGATTTAAGAAATTATGGAGTTGGAGCACAAATCCTTACTGATTTGGGTATTAATAGATTACGTTTATTAACCAATAATCCTAGAAAAATAGCTGGACTTGGAGGGTATGGATTACAAGTAATCAGTAGGGTTCCATTAGTAATATGTCCAGGAGATCATAATGCTGCATATTTACAAGTAAAGAGGGAAAAGTTAGGGCACATGATTGGGGAAGAATATATGTTTAACGAAGTCAATTACATAACTATATTTTGGGATGGAGAGGCTAATGAAAGCCAACTTAATTGCTATAGAAATGAAGCCAATATATTTGCAACTAATAATTTAATTGAACTATCAATAGAACAATCAGCACGTCTAATTGCTCTATGTGAAGGACCTAAATTCATTTGGAGAATAAAGCAAAAACTTTCCCCAACCGATAAAGCAGTTCAGGACTCTAATTCCAACACAATAGAGAATTTATTAAAAGTGATTTCTTGCTGGGATGGTACTCATAGAATAGGAATATTGCTAATTCCAAAACATGAACAAACAATTCACCCACCACAAAAAATAGACACGTTTAATTATTCTTTAGTCGACATGACTGGTTCATTTGAATCGTTGAAAAATTTATTTATCAAAAATGATTCTCCTAAGTTATTTATATGGCTTTAATGTTTAAGCCAACCTTGCTAATTTACAATAGTAATCTTATTAATTAATGATCCATTCTTCAGCGATAAAACTACATCCATATTTTTAGTTTCTCCAAAAACAGTATGAACTCCGTCTAAGTGAGGTTGAGGTTGATGGACTATAAAAAATTGACTACCGCCTGTATTCTTTCCCGCGTGAGCCATAGATAAAGAGCCAGCATTATGTTTACGAGAATTTATTTCACAATCAATAGAATATCCTGGGCCACCAGTTCCAGGAATTCCATTTGCCCCTTTCCTTGAATTTGGACATCCACCTTGTGCCATGAAACCATCAATTACCCGGTGAAATGAAAGCCCATCATAAAATCCTTCATTCACAAGTTTTACAAAATTTGAAACAGTATTTGGAGCGTCCTTGTCAAACAATTCCAATTCTATTTTTCCAGAATCAGTCTCCATTAATGCTTTGATCATTTTTAAGTAGAAATAATAACTATCTTATTGTCAAAATAAAAATATTATTCACACATACATTAATAAATCCTTTATATTTTTAAAATTTACTTTTATAAAAGGTCTTCTAAGCTTTTTCTTATACTTTCCAATTCATCATTGTCATCTTTCTCTTGTTTTGATTTGGAATTATCCATACGGTTAATATTATCAACATCCCATGATGTCATATCTAGGTTTGTCTGGGGGGGCGTAATCATTAGTCTTTCCTCCTGAGAAGAAGGAATAAATCCACTTTTAACAAATCTTGATTCATATCCTGATTGATTACAAAAGGCCTCAATTTCTGATCGATCTACTCGTTCAACTTCAGGTTTAGGAAAATCTTGAGCTTCGAGCAATCCGCAGTATCTTTGAGCATCATCTTCTTCTTCAAACATTAAAACAACAGTTTTCTCCTTTATTTCTAAAGAATGAATACCTTCATCATCTTGACCTACATTAAAAAGTAAAACATGAACAAGCATCTTTTCAATCAATAATTTCTTTAATTATAGGTCGAAAATAATTCATTCAAAATTATTTGCTATTTCTTGAAGTCTTTTGTACAAGGCAATTTCGGAATCACTAACTTCATCAGGCATGACAATGACAATTTCTACATATTGATCTCCACAATATTCGTTGAAAGTTAGACCTCTACCTTTAAGTCGGAGTAATCTTCCACTTGATGATTTTGGTGGGACTTGTAAGGTAACATAACCATTTAATGTTGGTACATCAACCGCACAACCAAGTAATGCTTCTGGTGGGTATAGTTCTAAACGATATAAAACTCTTAAGCCGTCAATTCTTAAACCATCAACAGTTTGTACTCTAAGTTGAATAAAATGATCCTTACCTCCTGGTGCAACACCCTCAAGTCTCAGCCTCCAGCCATCACCTGCTAAAGGAGGGGTATTTATTAAAACTATAGAACCCGAATTAGTTTCTATTTCAATCTCAGCTCCGTTGAATGCCTCCTCAATTGAGAGTTCAACTAAAGTCTCTATGTCTTCTTCAATTTTAATTGGTTTTGAATTAATTGTTGATTTTTCTGGCCAAAAATCATTTTTAATATCACTATCATAAGAATCATTGGAATTTTGATTATTAGTAACTTCTGAAAATGGATAAGTATATTCAAAATCATCTACTTTATCATCTTTAACTTCATCAGATAGGGGTATTCCTAAAATAATATGTATATAATTTTCAAAAGATGGGAACCCATATTTAAATTGATCTCCTAAATTATGAGTAAAGGAATTATTACCCTCCCAGGCTTTTCTTTTAATGGGATCACTTAAAACTACATATGCTTCGTTAATAAGCTTGAATCTTTCCTCAGCATTAATATCATTTTTATTTAAATCTGGATGCCATTTTCTAGCCTCCTTTCTAAAAGCTACTTTTAAATCATTAGAATTAGAAGTTGGTTTTAAACCAAGTAAGGCCCAATAGTTTGGTTTATCGGTATTCGTCATTATTCCAATTCTCAGAATTACGTCGATCGTAATTATCTCTATTACTTAAATCATCTAAATCCCTTCGCTCATAATTATTAAAACGTCTATCACGATCTAAATCATTTCTGGCGTAATTTTCTCTACTTCTCCAACTATCAATATCTCTTTTATCAAGACGACTTCTATAATCCCAATTATCATTATTTAACGACTGATTATTCTCTCTGGAATTTCTATTTTGATATTCCCATGGATCATCATCCCAATAGTCATCTGAAAATAATTCATCTTTCAATGAACCAAAAGTATTTTTTATTCCTTGTAAAGGATTAGAATCTGTATTTCTCTCAGCAGAAAGCCTTCGATTCAAACCAAATAAAGCTTCTTGAAGAGAAGCCAAAGCAATTTCAAGTTGATTAATTTCATTCAACTCTAAAAGATCTTGAACATCACGCAAAGCAATTTCAACAGCTCTCTGTTGTCGTTCCGCACCATAGGGACCAAGTTCAAGAGCTGCATCCCTAAGTCTTCTTTCTGCTTGAGCAACAAGAGTTAAAGCATTATTTTTTCGATCAATTGATAATCTCTTTTTTCTATCCTCAGAAGCTTTTGACTTTGCCTCATCAATTATTTTTTGAATTTGATCTTGATTAAGATTTGACCCACCATTAACAGTTACGGTTTGCTTTCGACCTGTAGTTTTATCTGTGGCACTAACCTCAAGTAGGCCATTTGAATCTATATCAAAAGCAACTTGTACTTGAGGAACCCCTCTTGGCGCCGGTGGAATACCAGACAACTTGAATTTACCGAGAGATTTATTATCAATAGCTAATTGTCTTTCACCTTGCCAGACATGAACTTCTACTGAAGATTGATTAGCTTCTGATGTACTAAAAACATCTGATTGCCTCACAGGAATAGGGGTATTTCTTGGAATCAGTACCTTCATTAAACCTCCAAAGGTTTCAAGACCTAAAGAGAGAGGGGTAACGTCGTTTAAAAGTAAATCTCTGAGTTCTCCTGAGAGTATCCCAGCTTGAACAGCAGCGCCAACAGCTACTACCTCATCGGGATTTACTGATTGGCAGGGTTCTACAGGGACTAGTGTTCTTACTAATTGCTGAACCATTGGCATCCTAGTACTACCCCCAACAAGGACTACTTCATTTATGTCTTCAGCAGACCAGCCGGAATCATTTATGGCTTCTTGAACAGGACTCAAAAGCTTATCTAAAAGATCAGAGCAAAGTTCCTCAAATTTTGCCCTCGATAAATTTTCATCGATATGCAAGGGGCCATCTTTGCCTGTAGAGATAAATGGTAAAGATATATGAGTTGATTGAACGCCGGACAATTCTTGCTTTGCTTTTTCTGCGGCTTCTGATAATCGCTGAAGTGCTTGTCTGTCTCTTCTCAAATCTATTGAATTTGCATCATCAAATCTTGTGGCTAACCAATCAACAATTCTCTGATCAAAATCATTACCGCCAAGCTGTGTATCACCCGAAGTTGATTTAACGTCAAAAACTCCATTAGCGATTCTCATCAATGAAACATCAAAAGTCCCGCCACCCAAATCAAAAACCAATGCCCTTTGAGATGATTTCTTATCGAAACCATAAGCCAAAGCCGCAGAAGTAGGTTCGTTTAGGATCCTTTCAACCGTTATGCCAGCAAGAACAGCAGCATTTCTAGTTGATTGTCTTTGAGCATCATTGAAATAGGCAGGAACTGTAATAACTGCTGAATCAACAGATTCACCTAAGTAAGTTTCAGCATCATCTATCAATTTTCTTATGATGCTGCCAATAAGTTCTTCAGGAGCATATTCTCTTTCGGTAACAGGGCAGGAAACTCGAACATTTCCTTCTTGGTTTGCTTTTACCGTATAAGGAACTGAAAGACTTGCTTCATCAAGCTCATCCCATGACCTCCCTACAAAACGTTTTAGATTAGAGAAAGTATTTCTAGGATTCAGAACTAGTTGCCTTCTTGCAAGCTGGCCAACAAGCAACTCGCTGTCTCTTGAATATCCCACGACAGAGGGAGTTGTACGAGTACCCTCAATGTTTGTAATCACTATTGGTCTACCACCTTCCAACACCGCAATAACGGAGTTGGTCGTTCCAAGGTCAATTCCAACAATTCTTCCCATAGAAATAATTATATTGAGTCGTTATTTTTTATCAAAATTATTAAATACATTTTTTGGTTGTTAGGAAAAGCTAAGTGGTTTTACTTCACAGGTTTTGTGGAAAATTTTTGCAAAGGTAATAAATTGGATGTGTTGACAAACACATGTGACAGAAAAACTCAAAATTAACTTGTTTTCTAGGAGAGGAAGAACTCCCTCAGAAAAACTAGTTGACTCAACTTTTAAATTGCTAACAAAGTTCATGGCATCAATGGTCGCCATTGTGCTTTTTTCAATTATCGCAGTTGTTTTCTTTCAGTCAACAGATTCGATGAGTAAATATGGTCTGAGCTTTTTATTTACCTCTAATTGGAATCCAGTTACAGATGACTATGGAGTATTTACAGCAATTTATGGGACTATTGTCACTTCAATTGCATCCTTATTAATAGCTGTGCCTTTAGGTGTAGGAACAGCAATATTTATTACTGAAAATATTATTCCTAAAAAATTTAGAGAATTAATTGGACTTGTTGTCGAATTATTAGCTGCAATACCATCCGTGGTACTTGGTTTATGGGCTGTTTTTGTTATGGAACCATTTATAAGACCATTTCTAAAATATGTATACTTACATTTTGGATGGATACCTTTTGTTAGTACTGAACCAATTGGTCCCGGTATAGCGCCGGCCATTCTTATTCTTGTAGTGATGATACTTCCGATAATCACCTCAATATCAAGAGATTCACTTAATCAAGTACCACAAAAACTAAGAGAAGCAGCTTATGGAGTTGGAGCAACCAGATGGAATTCTATTTTTAATATTATTCTTCCTGCTGCCATATCAGGTATCACTGGTGGTGTACTTCTAGCACTTGGTAGAGCCATGGGTGAAACGATGGCAGTGACAATGATAATTGGTAATTCAAACAACTTTAGCTGGTCTTTTTTAGCCCCTGGTTATACAATTTCTTCGATGCTGGCAAATCAATTTGGAGAAGCTGATTCTACTCAAGTTTCATCGTTAATGTATGCAGCTTTTATATTAATGTTTTTAACATTAATAGTAAATATTTTTGCTCAATGGGCAGTAAAGAAATTAAGTCTTAAATATTAGATCGACCAAACACATAAAAAAATGAAAACAAATTTACTAATAAAATCTTTCTCTATAAGACATATTTTTGAAAAAATACTTACAGCTTTTTCTGCTATATTTTCGATCATTGCAACATTGCCACTTATCTTTGTAATTACTTATGTCATTATCAAAGGAGGTTCTCAGATTAGTTTTGATATTTTATTTTTAGAGCCTAATCCTCCAGGTGATGAAATAGCCTCAGCAGGTGGTTTTGGCAATGCAATAGTAGGAACAATATTAATGACAACAATAGCTTCTTTTATTGCTATCCCAATTGGAATAGGTGGGGGCATATATTTAGCTGAATATTCTAAAAATGGAAACTTCGCAAAATTTGTAAGATTCGGAACAAATGTTCTTGCAGGAGTTCCTTCGATTATTTCTGGTGTTTTTATTTATTCAGTAATCGTTGTTTCAAAGATTTTTTATGGAAGTTCATTTAGTGGCCTTGCTGGTGGAGCAGCACTTTCTATTTTAATGTTACCAACAGTTATTAAAACTACTGATGAAGGGTTAAAACTTGTTTCTGATGACTTAAGAAAAGCCTCATTGGGGGTTGGTGCATCTATGTTTACAACTATTATTAGAATTACTTTGCCAAGTGCAATAAGAACAATTTCAACAGGTGTAGTTCTTGGATTAGCAAGAGCAACTGGTGAGACAGCACCTTTAATATTTACGGCATTGTTCTCTTACTATCATATTACAAGCATACAAGATATATTTTATGAGATGAGTTCATTATCTGTGTTGATATACAATTTTGCATTAGAACCTTATTCCGCACAAAATGAATTAGCGTGGGCAGCATCTTTTGTCTTGATAATATTTATTTTAACCATCAATTTATTTTCCAGATTAATAAGCAATATAGCAAATGATAAATAGCACTCTATGATTATAATAAGTCAAAGCCCTATATCGATATGAATAAGGATAGTGAGAGTTTGAATTTTAATCCAATATCAATTTCCTGTGAAAATGTAACCATCAGTTATCGCAAACATGACGCAGTCAGAAATGTTTTTTGTGAAATTCCGAAAGGAAAAGTTACTGCATTTATTGGACCCTCAGGGTGTGGAAAATCAACTGTATTGAGAGCTTTTAATCGAATGAATGATTTGATAGAAGATTGTGAATTAAATGGGAGAGTTCTTTTTGAGGGGATAGATTTATACGGAAAAAATATTGATCCTGTAGAAGTAAGAAGGAAAATTGGGATGGTATTTCAACAACCAAATCCATTTCCTAAAAGTATTTACGAAAACATTGCCTACGGCGCAAGAATTAATGGATTTAAGGGAGACTTAAACGAACTGGTAGAAAACTCATTAAGAAAAGCAGCTGTATGGGATGAATGCAAAGATAAATTAAATGAAAGTGGATACTCATTGTCTGGAGGACAACAACAAAGGCTATGCATTGCAAGAACAATCGCTATCGAACCTGACGTAATACTTATGGATGAACCATGTTCAGCATTAGATCCTATCTCAACCTTAAAAATTGAAGAAACAGTTCATGAACTTAAAAAAAGTTACACAATAATCATAGTCACTCATAACATGCAGCAAGCACTAAGGGTTAGCGATATGACGGCCTTTTACAATGCCGAGGCGAAAGAGGGAGCCGCTGGTGGAAAGGTTGGATACCTCGTCGAGTTTGACAAAACCGAAAAGATATTCAACTCACCATC
Source organism: Prochlorococcus sp. MIT2309 (assembly GCF_059772305.1). NCBI lineage: Bacteria > Bacillati > Cyanobacteriota > Cyanophyceae > Synechococcales > Prochlorococcaceae > Prochlorococcus > Prochlorococcus sp. MIT2309. Next base: position 323,452 of record NZ_CM186282.1, read on the forward strand.
ACAAAAAGCAACTCAGGACTATATTTCGGGCCGATTTGGGTGATATCAAAGTATCTTATTTTTATCTAGAGTAAAAACAAAGTTTACCTCCATACGGAGAGAGAGGGATTCGAACCCTCGATAGGGTTGCCCCTATACAGCATTTCCAGTGCTGCGCCTTCAACCACTCGGCCACCTCTCCAAGATTTAGAAATAATCAATAATCTTTTTATAAATATAATCTATTACGCCCAAAAATGTAGCTTTTTATCGACTAAATATGATTTAGTTAGGATATCGTTACCCCTGAAATGTTTTTATAACATTGTGTTACTTGTGATTATCAATTATTTTAAAATTAAATCAATACCATTTCAGCCTTATTTTACTAAAAAATAAAATAAAAAAAAATCTAAATTATTTAAACTAAATCTGTTTTTGCTAATAGAAAAAACAAATCCATAGGAATCAATATATAATATTTTTTAAAGATTTATACAACATATTAAGTAATTACAATGGAATCCAAATTGATTTGCGAAGAAGGTTTTATTAATTCAGGTTTAGATAGGGATAGTTTAACCAGAATCTTATCCATAGCCAAAAAAGCATCAAAGATTGGTGGAGATATACTTTTATCTAATTACAGAAATATTACACAAATAGAAAATAAAGGAAGGATTGGCGATTTGGTTACAAATTCTGATTTACAAGCTGAGAGCGCTATTATCAAATACCTAGAAAAAGCAACTCCAAATTTTTCTATATTAGCCGAAGAGAGTGGTTATAAAGAAAATTTGGGTGATATTTCTTGGTGTATTGATCCGCTTGATGGAACAACTAATTATGCACATGGATACCCATTTTTTGCTACTTCCATTGGACTTACATATAAATCAAATCCAATTTTAGGTGCCATAGCAGTTCCATTTTTAAATCAAACATATTATGCAGCTCCTTATATAGGCTCATTTTGCAATGATAAAAAAATCCAAGTATCAACAACAAAGTCATTAGTAAATTCATTACTTGTTACTGGGTTTGCTTATGATAGGCAAACAACAAAAGAAAATAATTATTCGGAATTTATATATTTAACTCATAAAACAAGAGGAGTAAGAAGGGGTGGTGCAGCTGCGGTAGATTTAGCATTCACTGCAGCTGGAATGATAGATGGCTATTGGGAGCGAGGCCTTTCAAAATGGGACATTGCAGCAGGAGTTCCAATAGTGGAACTTGCGGGAGGAATAATTAAAAATTATCCATCAGGTGATTTCAATTTTTCATCAGGGAGAATTTTGGCATGTAATCCACATATTGAAAAGGAACTAAGAAAAGAGTTAAACTCTGTTAAACCATTAGATATAAAAGACATTCAGGTTTAATTTAAACATATCTCATGGAGTAAAATAAACTTAACTATTTATAGAAATTGCAACCAGCAACTGGCGCTAAGGATTTAAACCCTCAACAAGTTGAGATTAATCAATTTATTTCTTTAAAACTTACAGCAGTTTTCAAACTATGGGGTTATGAGCAAGTGTCACCGCCAAATATAGAACTTCTTGAGACTTTGAAAGCAGGCGGTGCAATATCAAATGACGACATATTGAAAATCGTCTCAGGCGAGCAACTCGGATTAAGGCCCGAGATGACAGCATCTTTATCCAGAACTGCTGCAACAAGGCTTGTAAACAGACCAAGACCGCTGAGACTATCCTCCTCGGGAACAATATTTAAATGTAAGAGCACTAAAGGAGCAAATACATCAATTGAGGAAAAACAGCAGGCTGGAGTTGAATTATTTGGTGTCGAAAAAATTTCTGCTGAAATAGAACTTTTATCATTAATTTTGGAATCATTAAATGCTTTAAATTTAAAAAGGGATCTTAATCCAACATTATTAATTGGTCATACTGATTTAATGCAACTAATATTATCTAAATTCAGTTTAGATAGCAAAGAAGAAATAAAAACCGTTCTTATAAATTTTGATAAAATTGGGATAGAAAATTTAAATATTAGTGATAATGAAAAAATGCAATTAACTAAATTGAATCTATGTAGAGGGCTACCAAACTATGTCTTAAAAAATCTTCAGGAATTATATGGCGATGTAAAGATATTAAGTAGTCTAAAACGCCTTTTCGAAATAATAGAGCCAATTTCCAATAAATATAATGTTAGAATACAACTAGATCCAACCTTTAGGCCACATTTTGAACTTTACAATGGTTTAGTATTTCAACTAGTTTGTAGTGGTCAAAAAAGTCATTCAATTATAGCTAGAGGAGGAAGATATGACAAAATAGTAAAACAATTTAATCCCAATATTGATAAAGGTTTTGGCGTCGGTCTAAGTTTTGATATTGATGAAATACGGGAATTGATTGATGACAACATAAACAAAATAAATGATAAAGAAAAATATCTTATTGCTTATTCAAAAAACATAGAAATTGAAAAGGCTCTCGATATTCAGAAAAACCTTCACGATAAAGGTAAAGTAGCTCTATTAGAGTTAGAACCATGTCTCAATAAAGAGTCAGCAATGAAATTATTAAAAAAAAGAAAATGTACCTTACTAAGATGGCTAGACTGATTAGTAATAAAAATATGATATTTATAGTACGGGGAACACAACCTTGCCACAAGACTAAAGCGATAGATAATAAATAGAACCATTCATCTTAAGATGTTAGAAGAAGGAAAAATCCAAATTCATACAGAAAATATATTTCCTATAATTAAAAAAGCTGTCTATTCTGATCATGAGATTTTTCTCAGAGAATTAGTCAGTAACGGTGTGGATGCAATTAACAAAAGAAGAATGGTTTCATTTGCAGGGGATTGCAAGGAAGGTGAAGAAGGAAAAATAAACATATCCATTAATAAAGATAATAAGACTGTTACTTTTTCAGATAATGGAATTGGGATGACAAAAGATGAAATAAAGAAATATATAAACCAAGTGGCATTTTCCAGTGCAGAAGAGTTTCTCGAAAAATACAAACAAGGTGATGATAATTTTATCGGACATTTTGGACTAGGATTTTACTCCAGCTTTATGGTCGCAAAGGAAGTTGAAATAATTACTAGATCTGCAAGAGATAATAAAGAAGCAATCAAGTGGAGCTGCGATGGATCTCCTAATTTTGCAATTACAGATTGTGATAAAGAAGAAATAGGTACTGATGTTGTATTACATCTTATGGATGATGAAATTGAATATATAGAACACAATAGAATTAAAAGTCTCATTACTAAATATTGTGATTTTATGCCTGTGGAAGTACTTTTAGATAATGAAGTTATAAATAAGAGAAATCCACCCTGGAGAAAAAGTATAAAAGAACTGAAAGATAAAGATTACATTGAACTTTACAATTACCTATACCCTTTTCAAGGTGATCCTCTGCTTTGGGTACATTTAAATACAGATTACCCATACAACCTTCAAGGAATTTTATTTTTTCCGAAAATTACCGGGAGAGCAGATTGGGAAAATGGAGAAATAAAGCTTTATTCCAATCAAGTCTTTGTTAGTGACTCTATTAAAGAAGTAGTACCTAGATTCTTACTACCTCTTAGAGGTGTAATTGATTCAGTTGACATACCACTAAACGTTAGTAGAAGTGCGCTACAATCAGATAGAAGAGTAAAATCAATTGGAAATTTTGTAGCTAAGAAAGTAGCAGACAGATTAAAACAATTATATAAAGAAAATAAGAATCTATACGCAAGTATATGGGATTCAATATCACCATTCATAAAAATAGGAGCTATGGAAGATGAAAAATTTGCAGACCAGGTAGATGAAATAATACTTTTCCCAACTAGAGTTAATAATAAAGATAATATCAATAAGTCTGATAATGAAGACTTAATCATCGCTGAAAATAATACCTATACAACTGTTGTGGACTATTTAAATAGACAAAATGGTAAATCAGACAAACGCATACTTTATTGTACTGATGAACTCTCTCAGAAAAGTGCTCTTGATTTATGGTTAGCTCAAGGGAAAGAAGTACTAATTGCCGAAACGGTAATTGATACACAATTCATTCCTTGGTTAGAAAGTCGAAAAGAAGATATTAATTTCCAAAGAGTCGATTCAGAATTAGATTACGATGCAGAAGAAAAAACAGAAATTGTTGATAAAGATGGTGAAAATAAATCAGAAAAGATAAGAAAAATCATCAAAGAGTCTATAAACAATGAAAAAGTAACTGTACAAATACAAAGTTTAAAAGGGGAAAACGCACCTCCTTCAATCATTCTTTTACCTGAACAAATGAGAAGGATGAACGACATGGGTGCATTAATGCAGCAGAAGCTCCCTGGATTGCCTGAGCATCATGTATTAGTAGTTAATAAAAATCATCCTCTGGTCGAAGGTTTGCTTAAGCTTGAAGCTCCAGTGCTAATAATCGATGGTGCGGAAAATACTAACAAAAACCCCTTAGTTAATGAAATTGCAAATCATCTTTATGACATGGCAAAATTTTCGGTTGGGGGCCTAGAACCTGCTGAAATTTCAGCATTCCAATTCAGGAATGCTGACCTTATGGGCAAACTAATCAAGTAAACAGGCTAAAAATGACCAAACAGTTGGTATCATATAAAAAATATTGAGCAAAAAAAATGTCTAGGGTCTGCCAATTAACTGGAACCAAGGCCAATAACGGTATGTCAGTCAGTCATTCTCATATTCGTACGAAGAAATTACAGCAGGCAAATCTTCAAAAAAGGAAGTTATGGTGGGCTGAGGGTAATAAATGGGTAAATCTTAGAATAACAACAAGGGCTCTCAAAACCATTCAAAAAAAGGGCCTAGGTAACTACGCAAAATCATTAGGTATTGACCTTAATTCTTTTTGAGAAATTACCGCGTAAATGAAACGAAGATATTTTTTAAAATCATTTATTTTCTTCATAACTTATTTTTTAATTCCTAGAGTTTCTTTTGCTGGTCTTGGAAACATACCCGAAATAGGAACAAAGTCTCCTGAATTTTCCCTTAATGGATTTATCAATGGCACAAAAAAAACAAAGTCATTTAGCTTGAATGATTACAAAGGAAGTTGGCTAGTAATTTATTTTTATCCTGAAGACTTTACATCAGGTTGTACATTAGAAGCTAAAGGTTTTTCAAGTCGGATCTCACAGTTCGATGATCTCAATACCAAAATAATAGGAATAAGTAGCGATAATCTTGAAAAGCATCAAAGTTTTTGTGATGAAGAGAGTTTGGAAATACCGCTACTTTCTGATCCCGATGGTAGCGTGAGTCAATTGTATGGTTCGTGGAGCGGTAGTTATGCCAATAGAAATACATTTTTGATATCACCTGAAGGAATAATTAAAGCAAAATGGATTGGAGTAAAACCCCTTCGTCATGCTGAAGAGATATTAATTAAGATTAATCAATTACAAAAACAATAATGCACGCACTTTCACTAGGGACTTGGTTTATTCATATAGCTACCGTTTTAGAATGGATCTTAGCTATTGTTCTAATATCATATATTTCAATGATAATTAAAAATGCATCTTTCAATTTTTTAGCTTTAGCAATGTTACCAAATTTAGCTAGCGCAATGACAGCAATAACATGGCATATCTATGATAATTCAGTAGATTTAAAGGGCCTTGTCGTTTTACAAGCAGCTCTTACGGTTCTTGGTAATACAACTATGGCCATCGCAGCATATAATCTGAATAAAAAAGAAATAATTAAATAATGAACCACTTATTCATAATTAATAGCATCGATTTTCTCAATAGAGTTGATCCCAGTCCATTTTTTGTTATTTCCCTAATCCCCTACCTAATATTTTTATATTACGCAAAAAAAATCAACCTAATAACAAAAGAAACATTATTAGGTTTTCGTTTAACTATTCTTTTTGTTGTAATGACAATTATATTTGCAATAATAGCTTTAATATTTTATGAAGATGAATTAACTAATGTAGATTATCTGCATGGATTAGCAGAAGCATTCCTCACGGTCAGCGATGCGCTCATAGTAGTAGGTTTAATTCAATTGTTAAAAAATAAACAAAGAAAAAACTCTTAATAAGATTACGAAAAATCCCCTATGTGTCCTATTATACCCATGTTCAAACGTCATGGAGAAACTAAGTGATTACAACAATTTTGGCCGCAGCGGATCCAGTTACATTTCAGTGGTCTCCAAAATGTGCAGTGGTGATGATTATTTGTAATCTCTTAGCCTATGCAATTGCAAGAGCAAACATTGAAAAACCAAATGAAGGCTTCCCTATGCCAAACTCTCAGTTTTATGGTGGATTAAGTCACGGTTCTTTTGTTGCAGCTAATTGTCTTGGCCATGTTTTAGGAATAGGTTCAATACTCGGACTTGCTGCACGAGGAGTTTTATAGCGGTGAATTGAACGATAAATAATTAATTAGTTAAACAATAATATTAATTCGAATAAATATCCTAAAATTAATTCTCAATATTTTTCTTTAGATAGACTGTATCGTTTTTTTCATATCCAAATCGCTTAATGATTTTAGAAGCCATTTTTACTGGTGTTAGTCCAAGACTTTCCTTACTTTGATCTGGACTAGCATGATCAACCAACTTATCAGGAATTCCTATTCTTAAAGAAGGAATCAAAATATCATTATCGCTCAATGACTCAACGACGGCAGATCCAAATCCACCAAGTAATGTGCCTTCTTCCATAGTTACTAACTTACCAATTCTTCGTGCCAATGGATTTATTAATTGCTCGTCTAAGGGTCTTAAAAATCTAGCATTTATGACAGTTGGAATTATTCCAGAGTCTCTCAAAATCTTTGCAGTTTTTAGTGCTGGAGAGACCATAGAACCATAAGCCACAATTAAAAGATCATTTCCCTCACAGAGTATTTCCCCATGTCCAATTTTTAATGGTTCCCACCCCTCTTCCATAAGAAGAACTCCCTCTCCAGGCCCTCTAGGAATTCTTAAGGCAATTGGACCATCATGATTTAGACAGGTCACCATCATTCTTTGGAGTTCTCCCTCATCTTTGGGAGCCATAACAGTGAAATTAGGGACGGATCTTAAATAACTAATGTCATATTGACCTTGATGAGTTGGTCCATCTGCCCCGACTATACCGGCACGATCTAATACAAAAGTAACCGGTAATTTTTGTATTCCCACATCGTGAATCAATTGGTCGTAGGCTCTTTGAAGAAATGTACTGTAAATAGCAACAACAGGTTTAAGTCCTTCACATGCCATACCTGCGGCAAGAGTAACAGCATGTTGTTCAGCTATGCCAACGTCAACGTATTGATTAGGAATTGCTTTTTGCAACAGATTAAGGGCTGTACCCTCTGCCATTGCGGCAGTGATACCAATAACCGTACTATCTTGCTCACATAGTTTTACTAATGTTTGGCCAAAAACCTTGCTATAGCTGGGGGGTTTTGGCTTGGCTGATGGTCTTGACTTTCCTGTCGTTAAATCAAAAGACGATTGAGCATGATAACCCACCTGATCTGCCTCAGCAAATGGATATCCTTTTCCTTTAGTTGTAAGGACATGAACCATCACAGGGCCTCCAACTCTGTGGGCTGTGTTGAAAGTTTTAACCATCTGGGCAATGTTATGACCATCAATTGGGCCTATGTAGGTAAAGCCTAATTCTTCGAAGACAGCTCCAACTTTCGGGACAGCGAGACGCCTCACACTTCCTGTCAAAGATTTAATTTCTTCAGGTAATTCTCCTCCCATGAAAGGCAAATTCTTTACACTCTCCTGTACGCTGTCCGATACGAATTTTACTGGGGGGCTTAATCTCATTCTGTTGAGATAGGTTGATAGCGCGCCAACTGGGGGTGATATTGACATGTCGTTATCGTTAAGGACAACCAAAAATGGTGTGTTTGGCAAATGGCCTGCATGATTAATAGCTTCAAGTGCCATACCACCCGTTAAAGCACCATCGCCGATTACTGCTACACATTTAAAATCATCTCCTCGCTGGTCTCTTGCTATTGCCATTCCAAGAGCTGCTGAAATTGAGGTACTCGCGTGACCTGCTCCAAAATGATCAAAAATACTCTCGGATCTTTTCAAGTAACCAGCAATACCCTTTTGTTGCCTGAGAGAATCAAAGGAATCAAAGCGACCCGTAATTAACTTATGGGGATATGCCTGATGACCGACATCCCAAACAACCTTATCTTTGTCGAGATCTAGTGTCTGATATAAAGCAATGGTAAGTTCAACAACACCCAAACCAGGCCCAAGATGCCCACCACTTGTAGAAACAACCTGCAAGTGTCGTTCTCTTATCTGACAGGCAATATCCTCTAGCTGAGCTATAGATAAGCCATGAAGCTGATTTGGATGACTGAGATCAGTCAGACGCATTTTTACTTCTTCCGATATTCTTAATCTACGGGTTCCGATGCACTTTTCGTGAAAACTTGATAAATAACAAATGCAATGTAGAAATACAAAACATTGTTAAAACGCCAGAATGAAGTTATGGATGATTATTTACAAAAAATTTTAAGAGCACGTGTTTACGACATAGCCTCTGAAACCCCTTTAGAAAAGGCAAAAATTTTAAGCAAAAGGTTGGATAACGACATTTGGCTTAAAAGAGAGGATCTTCAAGAAGTCTTTTCATTCAAGCTTCGTGGGGCTTACAACCGAATGAGTCAATTGACAAATGATGAACTTAAAAAAGGAGTAGTTGCATCAAGTGCAGGCAATCATGCTCAAGGAGTTGCACTTAGTGCAAGTCATTTGTGCACAAAAGCAGTGATTGTGATGCCTCTTACGACTCCTGCGATGAAAATCAATGCTGTCAAATCTTTAAAAGCAGAAGTAATACTTCATGGAGATACCTACGACGAATCCTATGAAAAGGCCTTAGAAATATCGAAAGATCTTGGGCTAACTTTTATCCATCCTTTTGACGACCCTGAAGTGATAGCAGGACAAGGAACGGTTGGCATGGAAATACTCAGACAAGTTGAAAATCCACCGGATGCAATTTATGTTGCAATAGGCGGAGGTGGTCTTATTGGTGGTGTAGCAGTATATGTAAAGAGCCTCTGGCCTGAGATTGAAATAATAGGCGTTGAACCAGAGGATTCATGTGCAATGAAAACCTCTTTGGAAAAAGGAAAAATTGCCGAAATCGAAAATATAGGTTTGTTTGCAGATGGTGTAGCAGTAAAAAAAGTTGGTGAAAATACTTTCGATCTAGCCAAGAAATATGTTGATTCAATAGTGACAGTTAGTACCGATGAAATTTGTGCCGCTATAAAAGACGTTTTTGAAGATACCCGCTCCATACTTGAACCAGCAGGAGCGCTTGCTATTGCTGGACTAAAAGCTGATGTTTCCAAAAGAAAATTGTTGAACAAACAACTTGTAGCGATAGCTTGTGGTGCAAATATGAATTTTGAAAGATTGAGGTTTGTAGCTGAGAGGGCAGAATTAGGAGAAGAAAAAGAGGCAATGTTGGCAATAGAAATACCTGAGATTGCAGGTAGTTTAAAAAGAATATGTAAACTTATAGGAAAAAGAAACTTAACAGAATTCAGTTATAGAATGTCATATGGAGACAAAGCTTTTATATTTATTGGTATTGAAGTCAAAGATAATGATGATAAAAATTTGTTAATTAATCAATTCAGAGATAATAAAATAAATTGTCTAGATTTAAGTAATAACGAACTCTCTAAAGTTCACTTAAGACACATGGTTGGAGGAAGGTTACCAAAAGGAATATCTAATCATAATGTCAAAGAACTTCTTTATAGATTTGAATTCCCCGAAAAACCAGGTGCTTTAATGAGGTTTGTAAACAAAATGAGACCTGAATGGAGCATTAGTATTTTTCACTACAGAAATCATGGCGCTGATATTGGAAGAATTGTTGTGGGTGTCCTTGTTAAGGATAGTGAGCTTCACAAATGGCATGATTTCCTACGAGATCTTGGATATCAAGGTTTTGATGAGACACAAAACCCAGCATATGAATTGTTTCTTGGTGCGCAGTCTTGACTATTAAGTTATTTTTAAGTTAAAGAATCAGTGATCAGCTATTACTTATCAAAACCAACAAACATCTCAAGAGGAGTTAGATATTTCTCTCCCCGCAAGATTGGAGGCAATATTGTACTTAAAGGGCAAACCCTTAAGACTTGAAGAGATAGCGAAAATTGTTAATGAAAGCAATGAGCATGTAAAACAGGCACTTTTTGCTCTCACGGCTGAATATGCTCAAAGAGATACCGCTCTTGAAATATCTGAGAGAAACGGTGCATTTTCTCTTCAACTAAGAGCTGGGCTCGGTGAATTAGTACAGAATCTTCTCCCGGTAGACATTTCTGTTGCAACCTTAAGAACACTTGCAACTGTTGCACTTAAGAAAAGAATTCTTCAATCAGATCTTGTTGAGATCAGAGGATCTGGAGCATACGATCACATTAAAGAACTTATTGCCCAAAAATTTATTGATAGGAAAAGGCAAAGGGATGGAAGATCATATTGGATTACCTTGTCTGAGAAATTTCATCAAACTTTTACCATAATCCCTGAAATAGCTCCAAAAGAAGAAAAAAAAGCGGCATAATAGTATTTATAGTTATCAATCAATTAATGGAAGTTTCCATCGTTCCATATATCTTAGGCGTTTTAGGTAAAACCTTAGGTTTATACAGCACAGTATTAATCATAAGAGTTTTACTCACCTGGTTTCCAAATTTAGATTGGTCAAACCCAATACTTAGTACAATCAGCTCAATTACTGATCCATATCTAAACCTCTTTAGGGGTATTATTCCGCCTTTGGGTGGCATAGATATCTCACCAATACTTGCTTTTCTGCTTCTGGATTTTGTTAAGAGAATCGTATTCGGACTTTTAATTAATAGTTCATATCAATATCTTTAATAATATTGGAGCTTTATCTATCATCACCACTTCCTCTAATCTCATCTCTCTCAAGTCTACTTTTGAGCTTTTTGAGATTAGTTTTAGCAATATCATCAAGCTCTAGTCCAAGTTCGGAAGCAAGTTGAGAAACATACCAAAGAACATCTCCAAGTTCATATTTTATTGAATTGATAGTTTCTTTATCGAAAATTCCATCATTATCTCTGATAACTTTTTTAACTTTCTCAGCTACTTCTCCACATTCGCCTGAAAGTCCAAGGGTTGGATAAATGGGGTTTTTTCCAACATTTGGATACATTGCAGTCAATCTTGATTTGTCTTGGTAGTCATTTAGGTTCATGATCAATAGGTGATGAAATTTTAAAAACTTTTCTAATGCCGATGGGATGTTATTTTTCGATTAATCTCAGGTCCACTTAATGACCCAGATTGATCTCAAAAGAAGGACCAAAATTGTCGCAACAATCGGTCCTGCTACGGAAAGTGCTGAGAGTATCGCAAAGCTTATAAAAGCTGGTGCGACGACATTTCGGCTAAATTTCTCCCATGGAGACCATGATGAGCATGCTTCACGCATAGCGACAATAAGACAGGTCTCTAAGGATATGGGAGTTCATGTTGGAATACTCCAAGATTTACAAGGACCAAAAATCCGTCTCGGTAAATTCAAGGATGGACCAGTAAAAATACAAACTGGAAAAAAATATTCATTGACTTCCAACACTGTTAATTGCGATGAGAATATTGCCAATGTAACTTATGAAAAACTTGCAGATGAAGTAACTACAGGTAGCAGGATTCTTCTTGATGATGGAAGAGTCGAAATGGTTGCAGAAGAGGTTTTTAAAGAAAAAGGAACAATTCAGTGTCTTGTAACAGTTGGTGGAGTTCTTTCGAATAACAAAGGTGTTAATTTTCCAGACGTTCAGCTTTCAATAAATGCATTAACACCAAAAGACATAAAGGACTTAGCTTTTGGATTAGAGCAAAAAGTAGATTGGGTTGCTCTTAGCTTCGTCAGAAATCCAGCTGACATGAAGGAAATCAAAGAATTAATAAAATCTCATGGAAAATCGACCCCTGTAGTTGCAAAAATTGAAAAATTCGAAGCAATTGACCAAATTGATGAGATTCTTCCTCTTTGTGATGGGGTGATGGTTGCAAGAGGAGACCTAGGGGTAGAAATGCCAGCTGAAGAAGTCCCATTGCTACAAAAATCATTAATAAAAAAAGCCAATAGCTTAGGTATACCAATAATTACTGCAACACAAATGCTTGATTCGATGGCATCAAGCCCCAGACCAACAAGAGCAGAGGTCAGCGATGTTGCAAACGCCATACTTGATGGAACGGATGCTGTAATGCTTTCAAATGAGACCGCAGTTGGAGAATATCCTGTTGAATCTGTATCAACTATGGCTACCATCGCCAAAAGAATTGAGAGAGATTACCCTCAAAGACCACTGGAAAATCATTTACCAAGCACAATACCCAACGCAATTAGTGCTGCAGTTAGTAGTATTGCAAGACAATTAAATGCTACTGCCATTCTGCCGCTCACAAAAAGCGGAGCCACTGCACACAATGTGAGTAAATTTAGACCAGCCACACCAATTCTTGCCATTACTAGTGAGGAAGACGTCGCAAGAAGACTTCAACTAGTTTGGGGTGTAATTCCACTTTTAATACCAAATCAAGAGAACTCAACTAAAACATTTCAACTGGCAATGCAAATCGCTGAAAAAATGAACATATTAAATTGCGGAGACATAGTCGTGGAAACAGCTGGAACTCTGACGGGGGTAAGTGGATCAACAGATCTCATAAAAGTGGGAATAGTCGAGTCAAAAAATAAAACAATCACTGACAAAAACTTACCCACATAAACAAAAAATGGCTAGGAAATTACCTATAAAGGAAATTTTATACATGTCGGTGAAAACTTTGAGATCTAATAAATTGAGAAGTGTCCTGACAATGCTTGGAATAGTTATAGGTAATGCCTCCGTAATTACCCTTGTAGGGGTTGGAAAAGGGGCTCAAAAATTAGCAGAGAATCAATTAAGCAATTTAGGAGCCAATGTGTTGTTTGTAGTTCCAGGTAATAATGACACAAGACGTAGGGGTGTCGCCTTCCCAAAAACACTGGTATTGAAGGATTCTGAGGCAATTGCAAATCAAGTACCAACCGTCAAAAGAGTCGCACCTCAAATAAGCTCTAATGAAGTAATTCAGTTTGAATCTCAAAGTACTAGTAGCTCGATATCTGGAATCACGCCAGAATTTCTTCCTGTAAGAAGTTTTGATATTGCAAAAGGCAGATTCATTAATAAAAAAGACCTAATCGGAGCTAAGACAGTTGCAGTAGTTGGCCCAGACTTAAAATTTAAACTTTTTGGTAATAGAAATGCTATTGGTAAAAACGTAAGAATAAAGAATCAATCCTTTGAGATAGTTGGAATAATGGCGCCAAAAGGAGCGGTCTTTGGAAATAATCAAGATGAGAATGCTTATATCCCTCTCTCCACGATGGTAAGCAGAATCACAGGAAAAGACGCAACCTATGGAGTTAGTCTAAGTTTTATAAGTGTTGAGGCAATTGATGAAAAATCAACACGAGCTGCAAAGTTTCAGATAACAAATCTTCTCAGGCAAAGACATAACATCATCAGAGATGATGATTTTGCTGTCCGCTCACAAAAAGATGCCTTACAAATAGTAGGCACGATTACAGGTGGTCTAACATTAATGCTTGGAGCAATTGGCGGCGTTTCACTAATAGTTGGGGGTATTGGAATAATGAACATTATGTTGGTTGCAGTTAATGAAAGAACCCAAGAAATAGGGCTTAGAAAAGCACTAGGTGCCAGGCAGGCAGATATACTTGCACAATTTCTAATCGAATCTTTAATACTCGCTATACTTGGTGGAATTGTGGGTTCTTTTACAGGTATTTCAACAGTAAATATATTAGCAATACTTACACCCTTACCAGCAACAATTGGATCTAATATAATTATTTTCACAGTGACTTTATCTGGGTCTATTGGCCTCACATTTGGAGTATTACCTGCCAGAAGAGCAGCCAGACTTGATCCAATCGTTGCACTAAGAAGCCTTTGATATTTACTACTAAAACATATATAATTTGATAGTTTTTTTTATTAAAAATTGATTAATCGGATTCAGTTTGGATAAAAAAAATCCTTAAATAAATTTGTCCTTAGAAAATAAAACTACTTTTGAAGAATATTTCGCCAACAGATTGAGCTCAAATTCGTTTAGAATCAAAAAAAGTTCTTGTTGTAATGAATCCAAAGTTAAGAGGCATAGCATTGTGGCTTTTGCCAATAGCTATAGTTGTCCTGCTTTCTTGGCAAATTCTTGGAAACGCATCCAAAACTAACCTTGAAAGTAGAAATACATCAATTGCAACAAGAAACACAGCAGTTGCAAGGATAAGTTATGGACGTTTTCTTGATTACGTTAATGCAGGAAGAGTTACTTCGCTTGACATCTACGAAGGAGGTAGAAATGCAGTAATTGAGGCCGTAGATCCAGAAATAGATAATCGCGTTCAACGTCTAAGAGTTGATCTTCCCGGTATTACACCTGAATTAATTAATAGGCTTAAAACCGAAGGAATAAGTTTTGACATTCATCCGGCCAAAACAACACCACCTGCTTTAGGTGTATTAGGAAACCTTTTATTTCCATTTTTATTAATTGGAGGATTAATTTTTCTAGCAAGAAGGTCAAACTCAATGCCAGGCGGTCCCGGCCAAGCAATGCAATTTGGAAAGACAAAAGCAAGATTTGCTATGGAAGCTGAAACTGGAGTTAAATTTGATGATGTTGCCGGAGTTAATGAGGCAAAGGAGGACTTAGAAGAGGTTGTAACTTTCCTAAAACAGCCCGAAAGATTTACTTCAGTGGGAGCAAAGATCCCTAGAGGTGTTTTATTAGTTGGTCCTCCAGGTACAGGCAAAACACTTCTTGCAAAAGCAATAGCTGGTGAAGCTGGAGTCCCTTTCTTCTCTCTCTCAGGATCAGAATTTGTTGAAATGTTTGTGGGAGTTGGAGCCAGTAGAGTTAGAGATTTGTTTAAAAGAGCAAAAGAAAATAGCCCTTGTCTAATTTTTATCGACGAAATAGACGCAGTCGGCAGACAAAGAGGAGCTGGAATAGGTGGCGGAAATGATGAAAGAGAACAGACATTAAATCAGCTATTAACAGAAATGGATGGATTCGAAAATAACAATGGAATAATAATAATCGCAGCAACAAATAGGCCAGATGTACTTGACTCAGCACTTATGAGGCCAGGGCGTTTTGACAGACAAGTGACTGTAGACGCACCCGACATCAATGGAAGACTCTCAATATTAAAAGTTCATTCCAGAAACAAGAAATTAGAAGAAAAACTTACTCTTGAAAGTATTGCAAAAAGAACGCCAGGTTTTACTGGTGCCGATTTGGCAAATTTATTAAATGAAGCCGCGATTTTAACTGCCCGTAGACGCAAAAATTCAATCGGTCTTACAGAAATAGATGATGCAGTCGACAGAATAATTGCTGGTATGGAAGGTCAGGCTCTTGTTGATGGAAGAAGCAAAAGGCTTGTTGCATACCACGAAGTAGGTCATGCACTAATCGGCTCATTAGTAAAAGCCCATGATCCAGTTCAAAAAGTCACAGTAATCCCTCGTGGTCAAGCCAAAGGGTTAACTTGGTTCTCCCCGGATGATGACCAGATGCTTGTAAGTAGATCACAGTTGAAAGCCAGAATCATGGGTGCACTTGGCGGAAGAGCTGCAGAAGATGTTGTTTTTGGCAGAGCAGAGGTAACCACTGGAGCAGGGGGCGATATTCAGCAAGTTGCCTCAATGGCTAGGCAAATGGTTACAAGATTCGGTATGAGCAAACTGGGACCTGTATCACTTGAGGGAGATAGCCAAGAAGTATTTATCGGCAGAGATTTAATGACTAGGAACGATGTTTCTGATGCTATTAACCAGCAAATTGATGAACAAGTTAGACAAATAGTCTCAAAATGCTATGAGGAAACACTACAAATTGTAAGTTCCAATAGAGAAGCTATGGATAAATTAGTTGAAGTAATAATTGAGAAAGAAACTATTGATGGTGATGAATTTAGGAGAATTTTATCTGAATATACTCCTCTACCTGAAAAAGAAAGATTTATTCCAGTATTAGAAGAATCTAAAGTCTCAAATTGATTTAACTGGCTTTTTATTGAAAACAGTATCTATTAACCCATAATCAATCGCTTCATATGGTGACATGTAAAAATCCCTATCAGTATCTTCTCTTATCCTCTCAAGTGGCTGTCCAGTTCTATCGGCTAATTCATTATTCAATCTATCTTTAATAAACAAAATTTCATCTGCTTGGATTCTAATGTCACTTGCTTGTCCTCTAGCGCCGCCAAGTGGTTGGTGAATCATAATTCTTGAATGAAGCAAACTACTTCTTTTTCCTTTTGTACCAGCCGCTAATAAAAAAGCTCCCATGCTGGCGGCAAGGCCAACGCAAACTGTTTGTACATCTGGTTTTACATGCTGCATGGTATCAAATATGCCTAGACCATCGTAAACAGAGCCACCAGGAGAATTTATATACATATATATGTCTTTTTCTGGATCCTCCGCCTCCAAATAAAGTAATTGAGCAACTATTCTGTTAGCTGAATCGCTTGTTACTGGTTCACCTAAAAATATAATCCTCTCTCTTAAGAGCCGAGAGTAGATATCAAAAGCCTTTTCACCTCTAGCAGATTCTTCTATGACTATGGGAATCATAATTAATTTGAATAGTCACTTAATCCTAACGTTGAGACGAAGGCTGAGCTAAGGTTTCTACAGAATTAAGATGAAATCATTTGGAAGAACTCAATACCATTTCTGATAGCAAGGAACTTTTCTACAAAGAGTTTCCATATGTAATTCCTCACGTATTCAGGAAAGTAGCTGATGAAATCCTAGTAGAATTACATTTACTGAAACATCAAAGCAAATTTTCAATAGACACACTCTTTAGTTTGGGTCTCATAAAAGCTTTTGATGACCTTACAAAGGGTTATAAACCAATTGAACATTTGGATAAGCTCTTCGATGCACTATGTAAATGCAATATGATAGATCCAAGTGAAATTAGGTCCAAGTCAGAGTACTGCATTGAAAAATCCAAAGAATTATCAATAGAGGATTTGAGAAATGCTAATGACTTAATAAAGAATAATGAAATATTTAAGACAAACAACGAGATATACAACCGTTTAAATGCAATTGGCGTATATATGGTTGTTGAGACAGTTACAGTTAATAGCAAGTCAAATGAAGAAATAAATAAAGAGCAAATATCAAAAGAAATATGTTCCACATTAAATTACCCATCGGATCGAGTAGATAAAGACCTGTCGTTTTATCTGTCCAGCGTAGAAAAGATAAAGCAAGCACTAGAATTGATAGAACTAATAAACAAAAAATCTTAGTTTATCTTTTTGACTGATTAATACGTCTTTTATCCTTAAAATTGATGTAAGTTATATAACCTACTCCTATGGTTATGAACACTAAGCAAGAAAGCGTAAAAATTGATAGGATCGAATAAGTATTAACTATTAAAAATAATTTTGAAAAAATCATATATCAATTGAACCATCACCGTTTCTTCCCCAAACAACCATGGCAATTGAAAAAGTGAAAATAGCAGCTAAAGAAGCCCATGCAAGAGTAAAAATCATTTAACTGGTTCTTTTTTTTACTATAATACATCTATCGTAAACTTTATGTAATTTCGTTCAGTCCTTTAAGAAATAAAATAGGGCTAACAAAAATGTTATGGGAAGAGTAGTCCTCACTCACAGCACATATATTAAAGGACTAGTTAAATGGGCTAAGGAAAAATCAACGCACAAAGGAATAAAAACAATTACTCCCGGAGTAATTGGTAAAACAAAATCCTCTACTGAGATTTTAAAGTTCAGAATCACAAGGGAAACTGTCGGTGGATTCAAGCTTATAGCTAGGAAAGGCAGCACATATCAAGAGGTTTATATAGTAACAGATCTGAGCAAAGAGGATTTATCAAAATTAATAATTACTTAGTTATATTTTTACTTGCAGGATTATCACTATGATTGATAATATTTGAAGTCTTTAAAACATTTGAAGATAAATCCTTTAATAGGTTATTTTTTAAAATATTCATGGCTTTATCTGCCTCAAAAGAGCGTCTCATCATTAATAATTTTTCAATAGTTCAATTATATTTTCATACATGTTAATGACAACATTTAAAATATTAAAAAAATATAAGTTCTCTGAAAATTCAGACTTAGAAACTAGTATTTAAAAATGAAATTATTTCTAATTCTAAATTTTGTAATTTTATTACCTGTCAATGCAGGTCCGACTGACTATGAAATAAGAAAACTATGCTACAAATCAAGTAACTATATTCAATGTAAGAATCACTTCGGATTAGGAGATCAGCTAGAAAATCATCTTAAAAATAATGTTAAGGTGAGATATACAAAACCTATCCCTATAAAAGTTAAACCCTATAAAATTAGAAATTATTAAAGCTCATATTCATTCAGGAATTTATCAAGGTATTGTATATAATTATCCATCATATTTTGTGATTCTGATGTGTATCCAGAAGTTTTATAATATTCATCAAGAGAAGTAATTTCCAAAACTACACTCTGAAAAGCCTGCCTATATTCTGACTGTATATCTTCCTCATCAATATCATTTATTTTTGCTGTAATCAATTCAACCTTTTTTTTTGCTCCCAAAATCTCTTGTTCCATTTCCTTATTAAGTTTTCTGCGTTTCTTTGGCATTTTCACTCTACGATTAAAATTAAATATAAAACATAAAAAGGTATGGAGTGGGTTTTTAAAACAATTTAAAATAATGAAGTCACACCAAATTTTTAAATGATCAACAAATTATGACTGTGACTTAATAAACAACAAGATATAATTTATATTAATGTTTAGACCTCTTAGACAAGAGTAGATTTTTTTAATGACGTCAAGCAATGCAAAGGGTAATTCAAAAAAAAGTATAGATAAAGGCCCACAGCTGCCATGGTGGGTAGAATTATTATTTGTACAAATAGGATTGCCTGATAAATGGCTGCCCAAGATTTTGAAAAATAAGAATAAAACTCAGAAAATATTAGATGAAAACCGACGAGTTTTAATTTTTATACTTGCTATAACCGGAATATTTGCATACCTAGCGCCCGTAAGAACCTATTTTTCCAATCAAAATACATGTACACAAATTTATAATGCAGAAATATTAAAAAAAGAAAATGGACTTAACAGAGTAATGGCCAAAGCAAGATCAGTAAAATACTGCAACGGTGGATTTCAAGACTAATTATTAAACGTATAAAAAGCTACAAATAATTTAATTTTCTTTTATTTTGTAAGTTGGTGATTTATTTGGCTTCTTGCCTTCAATAATAGGTATAAGAGACGATACAATTCTGCCAAAGACTGGAACCCAAATCTTTTCATAGGATGTTCTCAAAAATTTATTCATAAAATGCATCAAATTTATAAATTATAGGTTACTAATCAAATATGGACAATAAAAATTAATAAGTTGGCCTAAAATTCAAAGAAAAAAGATAGTACTTGTATATTATTTTAAACAATGTTAATATAAATCATTAAAAATAAACAAAATGGCAACTGCAAAAGAGAAAAAAGAAGAGGTTAAAATTGCGTTAAAGTTATTAAGAAGCGAATTAAGGCAAATGCACCTTGGTGTAACTGAAGAGTTGACATTACCAAATCCCGTTGATGTAAAAACTCTCATGAATAAGATGGAAGATTTACTAAAAATTGTTGAATCAAAGCCTACAAGAAAAAGTAAAGCCTCGTAGAACAGGTAAAATATTATAAAATCAAAATGAAAAATATTTTCACTCCCATACTGATAATAATTTCATTAAGTCTATCAGCATGCAATTATATGGATAAATATAAGCTTAATAAGCAAGACCCAGAAGAACCTAAAAATTTAGAAATAGACAAAATACAGAAAAAAGATGATAAAAAACTAACAATTTCACAAAAATGTGGAGAAGATATAACCACAAAGTTACTTGAGGAAGGATGGGTTATTAAATCAGAAAAAATAGAGCAAGTTGTGTGTAGTTGGAAAACGACAAAAAGCTCTCCAGATTGTAATATAGAACTTGATAAAGGTTGTAAGATAACTATCCCAGACAAATCAGGGGAAAAGTACACTTATGAATTAGAACGTGAATAAAAAAGAAGGTGATATTTATAAAGAGTATAATAATGAGTTAATCTCTTCAATAAATCAATGTTCTATTGAATTAATAAATATAGGTGTAAAAAAAGATATTTTAGAATTAAAAAAAGAAATTATTAACTTATTAGACTTAGATAAAAATGAAGTTAATCAATTTTAAAAATAAAATATATATAATAACAAACAGCTCCTATTAATATAGCTACCATAATATTAACACTGTGAACTACCTCAACTGGCATATTTTTGTTTTGCATTGTTAATATTTTCTCATGTGTCTTAGGAAGAATAACAAAATTTAATCAATTGAAATTATTTTAAAAGAATTGGTGATATTAAAATTGAATATATGGCTAAAAAGTGATGTCTTATCATGTAAACAACAGATGTCATTGTGAAATGATCATATAATATTCTGATTTCAGTTTTTAAATCTATCAAAGCAAAAAGTAACAACAATAATGGTATGTACTTACTTTTGTGTTTTTTATTTAAATATTTATTAACCATTTCTCAATTATTTAGAGATTTGTTTTTAGATACGCTCAATATTGAGGGGGCAAGGGCTATGCTGGACCAACTTCCTATAATAATACCAATAGCAAGCGTAACTGCAAATTGAGTCAGAGTATTTCCCCCAAAAAGTATTAAAGCAAATAGTGGTATTAAAGTACTTCCACTAGTATAAAGAGTTCTAGTTAATGAAGAGTTAACTGCTTTATCAATTTTTTCTATATAAGTATCTGTATTATTTTTATTTATTTCTCTAATACGATCAAAAATAACAACAGTATCGTTAACTGAATAGCCAGCAATTGTTAATATAGCAACAGCAAATAAACTATTAACTTCAGCATTAAAGAATATACCCATCCAAGAAACTATTCCACAAACAATGATAATATCGTGCGCCAAGGCAAGTAAAGCTAATGATGCAAATAATTTATCAAATCTAACACTTATGTATATAGTTATTGCCAAAAATGCAACCAATAGAGAGACAACACTGCTTCTTAATAATTGCTTACCCAAGGTTGGGCCAATAGTATCGACTGCAATTGATTGTTTATCTATTTTTCCTATAATTGGAGGAATATTTTCAATAACTTTATTAGATTGATCAGAAGAAAGAAATGGAAATCTTAGTATAATTGAACTAGAGTCATCAAGAGCTTGAACTCTAAAATTGGATAAATTGACAGAAGTCTTATTTATGCTATCTGTGAAATCTATTTGTCTTATCTGATTCTCAATTTTATTTATATCTAACTTATAACATTTTTTATCGTCACAAACTCTATCAACTTTTATTTGAGTACCACCAGTAAAATCCAAACCTTGCTTGATAGGAGATCTAATCTCTGAGTTTGTATAAGAAAAAATAAATCCCAAAACACTAAGTAAAACTAGTATTAATGAAATAGCCCAGATTTTTTTTCTATTATTATAGATACTTATTTTGTATGAATTTGTGTAGTATTTCATGATTGGTTATTAATTTATTTATAAGTTAAGTTGATTCTTAGGGATAAAGTTAGTGGGGACTCTCAAGGCTTGATATGACATCAAAAATCTCAAAAGTGTACGTGTACAGGTAAGTGCAGTAAATAAGCTAAGTGTAACTCCAATTCCTAGTGTAGCTGCAAAACCCTTTACAAATCCAGTTCCTAAATTAAAAAGAACAATACAACTTATTAGGGTAGTAATATGACTATCAAGTATTGATGAATATGCTCTAGTGAATCCAGAATCAATTGATCTAATTAATGTATTACCTCCTCTAAGTTCATCTTTAATTCTTTCGAAAATAAGTACATTAGCATCTACTGCCATACCAATACTTAATATAAATCCAGCAATTCCTGGAAGTGTCAAAGTAACTGGTATGAGGGCATAAAAAGCAATGTTAAATAATGAATACAGAAGCAAGGCAAGGATTGCTACTAGACCTGACAATCTATATACAAAAATCATAAAAATACCCACAACAGATAGACCCACCAAAGCCGAAACTAAACTACGACGAATGTTCTCTTCACCCAGGGAAGCTCCTATTGTTCTAATTTGTAGAATTTTTATGGGTAAAGGAAGTGCTCCCCCCCTCAGTTGAACTTCAAGTTCTCGTGCTTGCTCGGCGTCAAAACCACCGGTAATAGTTGCAGCGCCTCCAGTTATACCAGCGACCTTGAATTGGGGACCAACAGAGGCTTCACTAATTGATTGATTGTCCAAAACAATTCCAAGCAGTCTTTCAGTTCCTGCAATTGATTTTGTAAGAAGGGCAAATTTTTCACCTCCCTCTTTATTAAAGTTTAAAGTTACCTCCCAACTTGACAAATTTTGTTCCTGCCGTCTGCCAGCACTAACTAGGTCTTTACCACTTAGATTGCTTTTCTCAAATAAATTTGCAATTTTCTTATCGATTGTTTCTTTAATTATTTTTACTTGATCAATTTCAGCTTTTTCAGATATGTTTAAACCAAGTTTATCAATAAATATAGATAGATTTTTTTCATTTATATTACTTCTATTGTATTTTTTATCATTACCTTTATCAGAATTGGTTTGGAAAAACAAAGTATTATATTTAGACCTAAGATTTACTAAATCTCTATAATCACCCTTAGTACCAGGCTTTTGAGGTCTAAATTCCAATAAAGCTGTCTTTCCAAGAACTCTTGCGGCTGTTGAAGGATCTTGCTCACCAGGTAATTCCAATAGAAGTTGATCAGTTCCTATCGTTTGCAAGGTCGATTCAGATACCCCCAAACCATTAACTCTTCGGTCAAGAACTGTTTTTACAGCATTAACATCTTCTGTTGAAATTTTTTGGACTTCATCGGTTTTTTGTATTTGCAAAGTCAACTGGCTTCCCCCTTTTAGATCTAATCCCAACTGGAGAGGAAATGTAATGAAAACTGACCATGCTGCAACAACAAGAGCGATTATTACGGCGAGCCATCCCTGTTGCCTTAACATTTTTAATTACCTTTATTTACTATTTTCTTAGCAGCTTCAACAATTTGATGAGGCTGAATAATTGTTAAATTTTCTAAGTTACCATTATACGGTGTAGGAATATCTTGACTAGAAAGTCTAATTGGGGGATGGTCTAAGTAATCGAATGATTGTTCAGTAATTAATGACATTAATTCTGCAGCAATACCACCTGTTTTCATACATTCTTCAACAATAATAACCCGATTAGTTTTTCTTATTGATTTATTAATAGTATCCATATCAAATGGTTTAAGGCTAATTAAATCAATAAGTTCAACATCAATATTTTCTTTCTCTAGTAACTCGACTGCCTTAAGGCAATGATGTCTCATACGAGAGTAAGTCAGAATTGTAATATCCTTACCTGTTTTTACTAAATCAGCCTGATCTAGAGCACAAACATACTCCCCTTCAGGAAGATCTTCTGACAAGTTATAGAGAAGAACATGCTCAAAAAATAATACTGGATTGTTATCTCTGATAGCAGCTTTCATTAATCCCTTAGCATTTGTAGGAGTACTACATGCGACGATCTTTATACCTGGTACTGCATGAAAATAGGCTTCTAAACGTTGACTATGTTCAGCACCTAATTGTCGGCCAACGCCACCAGGGCCTCTCACTACTGTTGGTATTGTAAAATTTCCACCACTGGTGTACCGCAACATACCCATATTGTTTGAAATCTGATTAAAAGCCAATAGTAAAAAACCCATATTCATACCCTCAACTATTGGTCTTAAACCTGTCATAGCAGCACCTACAGCCATTCCTGTAAAACTATTTTCTGCTATGGGTGTATCGAGAACGCGGAGAGGGCCGTATTTTTCATAAAGGTCTTTGGTGACCTTGTAAGAGCCTCCATAATGCCCTACGTCTTCCCCCATGACGCATACATGAGAATCTCTTGCCATTTCTTCATCGATGGCCTCTCTAAGCGCGTTAAATAAAAGTGTCCCTGCCACAGTATTAAATCAAAGATTAATTTGAATGTGTACCATCCAAGCTAAAGCAAAACGTGCCCAATCACCCTCCTTCTGCAAAAGTGGTCAATAAGAGTACAGAAAGCAACATTCCTGGAGATAACAATAAGACTAGAAGACCAAGGTCATGTAATGTCATTTTATTTTGGCAAGCCTTTAAAATATATTTATTTAAAATCCTATTCAGAATTCGAATTTTTGCCATCAAATAGGCTACGTATAAAAACAATTGTCAATCCCAAGCCAATAAAACCAAAAGTGAATGTTGAGAGAAAACACATACCTATGATCAAAGTTTTAAAACCAGAGGATATGCTTTGAGCGATTGGGGAGGAATAATCTGAAGTGTGAGTAGCAAAGTAAATAATTGCTTTTTGACTTACAATCAAACTTATCCAACCGAATAGAAAGCTTGTTAAAGCTCCAGATAAAAAGCTTAATGGGCCTTTTTCTGGAATGGATAAATCCTTATCAGTTGATTTATCTCCTGATGTCGCATTATCGTTTAGCTTTTTATCAATCATATAAGTAGGAAACTCCTTTACCTAGGAATGAACAGCACCAAACATCAAGTGATTCATTTTTGAATTTATCGTAATTATTATGAAAAGCTTTATTGGCTGCATCTAAGTTAGGAAAAATAGCGAAGCAACTTGGTCCAGATCCACTCATAGCGACAGCTAGAGCTCCTGGAATAGATCTAAGAATTCTTAAAGATCTTGATACCTGTTCGCACTCATTCTCAACAACCCTTTGAAGATCATTTTTTAGAATAGTCGGATTATGTAAGTCAAAAGATTCTAACCATTTTGAATTTGCTAATTCCTTTCTTTTAATCTCATATTCAAATGAATTTGAGAGATATTCAGATTGATATAAATCTCGGTATCTGCGATAAGTCTCTGGAGTTGAAATAGAAATTTTAGGATCTTTAACAAGTAATAAAGCTAAATTATCATTTATTGATTTGGTTCTATCAAGAATTTCACCTCTTCCAAAACACATTTGAGTACCGCCTTGAATACAAAAAGGAATATCTGAACCTAGTAAAGAAGATATTTCTTCAAGTTGTGAATTTTTATAATTAGTCTCCCAAAGTAAGTTCAAACCTATTAAAGTTCCAGCTGCATCCGCAGAACCACCAGCTAAACCAGCGCCTATGGGAATATTTTTTTCTAACACTATGTGGGCTCCTAAATATGGTGAATTAGATTTTTCTCTTAATAACTTTGCAGCCCTCACAATAAGATTGTCATCATCAACTGAAAGATTAGAGTCATTACATTCAAGTGAAATTAATCCATCTTTATTAGGATTAATAAGTATACGATCAGATAAGTCAATGCTTTGCATAACCATAGCCAACTCATGATACTTGTCATCTCTAAATCCAAGCACTTCCAGGTGCAGATTAATTTTTGCTGATGCTATAACGGTAAGTTTAGTCATGATGAATATAGATAATACATAATTAGTTTCATAAAGAAGTTAAAAAATTAGCAACTGTTGTCCAATTTTGCAATGAAAGTTCCTGGGGTCTTTGTTCTAGATTAATTTTTAAATCCTTTGATATTGAATTCATATCCTCAGAAGATATTATTTTAGACAACGTATTTTTTAATTTCTTTCTGCGGGACATGAATGCAGTTCGCAAGAGTCTATCAATCATTATTTCTGTTTTTTGTGGGAGACGTTTGTTAAGTTCTATTGGTTCTAGAACAATAACCTTTGAATCAACCTTTGGGGGGGGCATGAAAGATGTTGGATCTACACTACATACCTCTCTGACAATTGACATAAGCTGAACTCTCACACTTAAAGCACTGAAGGTAGATTCAGATGGCTTTGCTAAAATTCGATCTGCAAATTCTTTTTGAACTAATAGAACAAGTCTTGAGAAAAAGCTTATGGGTTGGTACCCCAGCTTCCCAAGCAATCTCTCTAGGATTGGGCCGGTAATGTTGTAGGGAATATTTGCCACTACTTTATTTGGTGAAATTTGATTAGGAAATGTAAGATCTTCGCGAAGAAAATCTCCTTCAGTAATAGAAAATTTATCATTACACGAAAATTTCTTTACTAAAAAAGGAACTAATTCTCTATCAATCTCAATTGCATAAACATTTGAAGCCTGACTAGATAAAAGTTTTTCTGTCAAAAAACCCTTGCCAGGTCCAATTTCTAGAATCGTATCAGTGGATTTTATATTAGAAGCTATTACTATTCGTTCTAATACACTCTGATCAACTAACCAATGTTGACCAAGTGATTTTCTCGGCTTATGCCTAGACAAAGGACGTTATTATAATTCTATACGTTAAATATAATTATTACTATTATGTTTGTATTAATATGTTTCTATTCTTTAATATTAATAAAAACTTCCATAAACGGTAGAGCTAATTTTTTGTTAGTTATAAAAAATAAGGTAAAATATTTTAGAATGATAAGTTAAGATGAGCTTATGCATAATATAAATAAGAGGACAATATTCCTACTTTTCATTTCATTGCCTATTTTCATATATTTTGGAGAAAGAAGCTACATATCACAAGATGAAGGATTCTATGCTCTACAGGCAAAATGGATAATAGATAATAATAATTGGATAGCACCATCATGGTGGGGTGAAATATTGTATGACAGAACAATATTAACTCAATGGACAATAGCAATATCTCAAATGATCCTGGGAAAAAATATATTTGCGGCACATGTACCATCCTTAATTGCAGGATGTTGTTGCATAGTATATTCTACCAAACTTTCAAATCTTTTAATAGGGAATAAGTACTATTTCATTACTCCAATAATATTACTAACTTCTTATATTTGGGTAGACAATTTACATCTTTCTACGCAAGATATGTCCTTAGTTGCAATTGAGATATTTTGTATATATAAATTATATAGAATCAGAGAAAATGATAGTAATTACAATTTTCTTATTATCGGTATTTGCATAGGTATAGCGACATTTTTTAAAACAGCAATGATACTTGTTTTTATAATTTCTCTAATACCATTTATATATATTCAAAGGTATTACATAATTAAAAATAAATACTTTTGGTTAGGCTTCGTTATCGGATTCATTCCATTAGTTTTATGGATTTATAAAAGTATAAATGAATATGGAATCGATTCTGTTAGCCTTCTTTTTTATAAAATTACTGATCTATCAACAAGCGAAAAATATAGTCAATCAAATTATTTCTACATATGGAATATCCTGATAACTCATTTCCCGTGGAGTATATTAGCAATACTCTCATCAATAAAAATTTTAAAAAGAAAAAATTATCCAGAAAAATTGATACTTATAATATATCCCCTTATACTTGTAAGTTTACTTTCATTATTTAAAACAAAAACCAGTTATTATCCATTACAGATATCGCCTTTTATTTCAATTCTTGCAAGCTATCAAATTAGAGATATCATTCTTCGATATTCTGAATTTAAATTAATAAAAAATATTTTTATTTTAATAGGTCTATTGTTTTTATCAATAATAATATATACTTTTCAATATATGAATTTAAATTCTACATACAATAATTATTTCTATATAACAATTTGTATTTCGATTTTACTAATTTCTATATCATGGATACTAATAGTCTTTACTAGAAGTTATAAAGCTTTTTTAATGTTAATTTTAATAGGTCCATACCTAGCATTTTCATTTTTAGTCCAAAGAGGAATTTTTTCAAACAGACATCCTCAAATAAAAAATCTTTTAAAACAGGAATTTACATCGCAAGTTACATTAACAAATAAAAGCAAGGTCTTTTATAGTGGAGAACTGTCAAATAAAGAATTTTCATTACTGGTCAAAATTGGCCTTTACACCAATATAGATGATAAAAAGATAGAGAAAATTGATATATACTCTACACAAACTCCCATATGGACAAGAAAGAATGAGACTGCAATTGACTTTAATAATTATGAAATTATTTTTAAAGATGACCTAATAGCTCCTTGGATTCTGGTAAAAAAGGAAGGGAGACTATAAAAAAACTAGTATCTGATCCTGTATAGTTAAAAGATAGTCAATCTAAAAATGAATAAAAGACTACCTAAATCTTATTACAAAAATAAAAATAAAATTTACTATCGAGACTTAGAGACTCTACACAAACTTCTAGTTCCTGCTGGCAAACGAATATTAGAAATCGGATCAGGTACAGGAGATTTACTAAGTAAACTTAATCCTTCTCATGGAGTTGGGATAGAAATTGATAAAAATATAGCTAATGAATCTTCTTTAAAATACAATAATTTAATCATTAAAATTGCTGACGCCGAAAATATTACACCTCAAAATATTGGAGAAGAGGAGCCATTTGAAGTTATTGTAATTAACAATACACTCAACACTATTAATGATGTCCAGGCACTTCTTGAGAAACTTAAATTATTTTCTAATAGAAAGACTAGAGTTATCATAACTTTTCACAATTGGCTATGGCAACCATTCCTAAAAATTGCAGAGAGATTTAATCAAAGAGAGCCTCAGCCACCAGAGAGTTGGTTAACACCTAATGACATAATAAATTTACTTGATATATCAGGATGGGAAATAATAAAACGTGGTAATAGATGTTTGGTTCCTAGAAAAATTCCCTTTATCACATCAATTGCAAATAGATGGATAAGTCAAGCCCCAATAATTGAATCACTTGGCCTAACACACTGGATGGTTGCAAGACTCAAACCTGTTGAAAAACTTGATCCTACAGTTAGTGTGATTATTCCTGCTAGAAATGAATCTGGAAATATTGAGCAAGCAATTGAGCGTATGCCATCACTGGGATCTGCAACAGAAATAATTTTTGTTGAGGGTCACTCATCAGACAACACCTGGGGGAAGATTAATGAAATATGCATGAATTACAAAGGCCCTTTTAAATTAGAGAAACTACAACAAAAAGGCAAAGGGAAGGCTGATGCAGTTTGGTTGGGGTTTGAGAAAGCAAAGGGAGAATTATTAATAATATTAGATGCTGATTTAACTGTTATGCCAGAAGATTTACCACGTTTTGTACAAGCAATGAGTGATGGGAGTGCAGAATTTGTTAATGGATGTCGTTTAGTTTATCCAAGATCCAATGAGGCAATGCCCTTGCTCAATACAATGGCAAATCGATTCTTTGCCTTAATTTTTTCATGGCTTTTAAGGCAAAGATTAAAAGATACACTTTGTGGAACAAAGGTAATTTGGAAAAATGACTATATTGATTTACAGAAAGGTAGAAGTTATTTTGGTGATTTTGATCCATTTGGAGATTTTGACCTTCTTTTTGGAGCTAGTAAATTAAATTTAAAAATATCTGAAGTTCCTATTCGATATCAAGAAAGAACATATGGATCCTCAAACATTGCTCATATTAAAGAAGGACTAATTCTCTTAAAAATGTGTTTAGTGGCAGCAAAAAAACTTAGATTCATCAAGTAAATTTTATTATGAAATTAAACTGGATAAAAATATTAGCCATAGTATTTTTCTTCTATTCGTTATCTATTTTATTAACCGGAGTAAACGAACTTAAAGAAACTATAAGAAACATTCCTATTGGATTTTATTGCTTAAGCTTAATATTTATATCTATTGGACAATTTACTCTTTCCTTGAGATGGAATTATATTCTTTATAAGATAGGGACCAATATTGGTTATATCAAGAATCTTAAGATTTATATCGCTGGACTCTCATTTATAGCAGCACCTGCAAGAAGTGGTGAGGCCATTAGATCTTATTGGCTATTAAAAAGACATAATATAGCTCTAGAGGTGGGTATATTTGCTACTATCTTTGAGAGAATAATCGATCTTTTAAGCGCAGTAATATTAATATTTTTAGCTTTAAATAAAGAAATTTATATTTTCTATTTTATTTTATTTTATATATTCTTTTTGAAAATTTCCTCTAATGAATTATATAATAAATCTGTTTATTTATATATTAAGAAATTCGGAAACCTATTTATAAACAAAAAAATAAGAAATTCGAAATTTTTTATAAAAATAATAGAAATAGCCAAGAAATGTAGTTTTTATAAAAAATATATTAATAAACCAAAACCAATATTAATTTCCTTGATACTCTGCTCAATCACATGGTTAATGGAATCATTAATACTATTTCTTACTTTTTACTATCTTGATGCAGGGATAACATTTAAAGAAAGTTTAATTATTAGAACACTTATGGGAATAGGCGGAGCCATCTCATTCCTACCAGCAGGACTAATAACAAGTGAATCTACTGGCATTGGTCTTGCCCTAGCTTTTGGGTCTAGTCAAGCCGAGGCAATAACTGCAACATTTTTAGTTCGAACTTATACTTTATTAATCCCATGTGTTGTAGGATTTTCAACACTCTTACTTCAAAAAGATTTAAACTCAACACTAAGCACTAATTACCAATCACTTAAATGAGTTTTGATTCGAAATCTCTTGAAAGGCTTGAAAAACTTGGTCGTTCTCTCCCTAAGGAATTACCAAAGCCAAAGAATACACCAATTAAAATAAAAGAAGAAAAATCCTTTTCACAAAAAATTGAAAATGAAGATAATCCACAAAATTTATTCCACTCACTTATGGAAGCAAGTGAAGATGGAAACATCTCAACTCATTTATTAAAAAAGCTCGAAAATTTAGAAAAAACATCAAATCAGCAAATTAGAAAAGACATCTCAGATAATGAATTAGATCATGATCTTTATTCAACATTTAAATATCTTCTCCTAGAAGAAGATGATTATATTTAAATTATTTTGATCAAAGTAAATAAATACCGAATAATATCTGTTGGGAAAATCCGTAAACAATGGATAAATATGGGAGTTAAAATGTATTTAAAAAGACTTCCGGGCATTACGATTACAGAAATAAAAGACTCAACCATATATAATGAAGGTAATTTAATACTCTCTAAATTAAAGGAAAATGAAATTATTATAATCTTGGGTGAAGAATATAAACCATTATCCTCTTTAGCATTTTCAAGAACACTCCTATCATTTGAAAGTCAAAATCTTGTATTCATAATTGGCGGTCCCAATGGATTAGCAAAAAAAGTAAAAGATATTGGTAAGTGGCATTTTTGTCTTTCATCTTTTACTTTTACTCATGAATTAGCTCGCCTCTTACTTCTTGAACAAATATATAGAGCTCAATCCATTTCTCAGGGTAGTCCATATCATCGCAAATAATTCATAATCAACTTACAAGGCAACATCCCCACCTAATTTAAGCTATAGTACGCTTGTACTATAGCTTAAATTAGGTGGGGCAACTTTTTAGAGCTTTTACTAGCGAAGAAAGAGCTGACTTGAAGCTTCCATTTGCTATTGAGAAAATATCTGCAGGTTTTCCATCTCCAGCAGATGATTATATTG
Organism: Prochlorococcus sp. MIT2309; assembly: GCF_059772305.1. NCBI lineage: Bacteria > Bacillati > Cyanobacteriota > Cyanophyceae > Synechococcales > Prochlorococcaceae > Prochlorococcus > Prochlorococcus sp. MIT2309. Next base: position 355,097 of record NZ_CM186282.1, read on the forward strand.
ATATTGGAATTGATTTAAATGAACAGTTAATTAGAAATCCTTCTAGTACTTTTTTCATGAGAGTAAGCGGTAATTCAATGATAAATGCGGGTATTAATGATGGTGATCTAATCATTGTAGATAAAAGTATAAACCCAAAACCAGGTCAAATTGTTATAGCAGTACTAGATGGTTCTTTTACATTAAAAAGACTAAGTAATAATAATAATAAATTCTATTTAGAGGCAGAGAATCCTGAATACCCGCCAATTGAATTAACTAAATATAAAATGGTGCAAATATGGGGAGTAGCAATCTACTGTATACATAATTTAAATATACCATCAAGAATACATTGAATTATGGCAATAGCGCTAATAGATGCGAATAATTTTTATGCATCATGTGAACAAATGATTAATCCTTCAATTAGAGGTAAACCAGTGATAGTTTTATCTAATAATGATGGATGTATTATTTCCAGAAGTGCAGAAGCAAAAGAATTTAAAATAAAAATGGGAGAACCATATTTCAAGGCTAAGAATAAATTAGATAAAATAAATGCAATCGTTTGTAGTTCAAATTACGAACTTTATGGTGATATGAGTCAAAGATTAATGAAGATATTACAAAAACATAGTAAAAATATAGAAATATATTCTATTGATGAAGCATTTGTCGAAATAAATAGGCCAAAAGATTATAATTTAATTAGATGGGCACAGAATTTAAGATCTATAGTATATAGAGATATCGGATTACCAATTGCAGTAGGGATTGGTATAACAAAAGTACAAGCCAAGATTGCTAATCATCTGGCAAAAAATACAGAAATATATGCAGGTATCTGTGATATAAATACACATGAAAATATTGAAAAATTGCTAGCATTAATAGATATAGAAGATATATGGGGAATTGGTAAAAAGGTAGCCTATTGGTGTCGACTTAATGGAATAACAAATGCATTACAATTTAGAAATATGAATACAAATAAATTAAAGGCTAAATATGGAGTAGTAGGAATAAGACTACAAGAAGAGTTAAAAGGAAACAGTTGCATAGAACTTAAAGAAAAAAACACTCCTAAAAAAGAAACTTGTGTAAGCAGAAGTTTTAGTAGAGCTATAAAAAGTAAAAAAGAATTAATGCAAGCAATTGCAACATACGTTGCTAGGGCAGCTCTAAAATTAAGAGAACAAAGTCAATTAGCAAGATCTATAACAATTTTTGTAAGGACAAACTCATATACAAAGAAGAAATATAGTAAAAGTGCAACAATTAATCTAGATATACCATCCAATAACACATTCATTCTAATAAGAGCTTCTTTATCATTAATAGATAAAATATATGAGCCAAATTACAATTTAGTTAAAGCAGGTGTAATCATGCAAGAATTGCAAAGCAATAGTTATATACAACAATATATGAAATTAAAAAACAATCCAAAAGTTTATAAAAATCAAGAATCACTTATGAAAACAATTGATCATTTGAATACACGATATGGCAAAGATACAATTACTTGGTGTGTTTGTGGCATGAATAAAGAATGGTCAATGAAAAGAGAGAGTTTAACAAAAGCTGCGACAACCAAAATTGAAGATATTGCTATTGTTAAAGCATAAAAGATAATAGAAATGTTCAAATTAAGTGATATTATATATAGAAATAGATTTACTAATACAGCTTTAAAAATGGAATTTCTACTATTTTTGAAATCTCAAGAACAAGCAATATTAAATATAATACAACAAGCAGGATACTCAGTAGAGGAAAATACTCCTCTTTGTTTATTGGGGGAGCAATATTTTGGATTTTTTAAAAACAAGCAAAAAAAAGTGGTTATATGTACAAATAATGCCAAATCTAGAGGAGGTTATTTTATCAATAGTCTAAATAGTGATAATCAAATAAATAAAACGGCAATCTATATTAGACGAGCACTCAGGCATGAAGCTGTGCATATCGCTCAACACTGTAATAATGGTAATTTAATTGATTTATCAGCAGCAGGAAAGCTAAAAATACATCCATATAAACTTGAAGCGTTGAGAGGTTCATCATATATTTCAAAGAAAAAAGATCACGAATACCAGGCGTATTTAATTGAAGATAGACCTAGATTAATTATTAATTCATTAAAACAATATTGCTTATAATGATATCAGATAAATTTGTTATTATATTTTCATAAATTAGAACATCTTTGATTATCAAGAAAGGAAATGTGTTTTCTTTCTTGATAATATAAATCCTGAAAATTCAACGCATCATTATTTAATTTTTTAAACATTGAATTTATCTTTTCCTCTATCTGTATATTCTCAGATGATAAAATATCTTCATTTTCTATCAAAGAGGCTATGCATTGCTCTAAAGTTTCAAGTCTTTGAGAACTCCAAGATTCAATTAAATGTCTACATCTCTTAAGAGACTTTTGTCTCTCTAAAATAGAAGCTGCACCAATTAATTGAGGGTAAGGTTTTAACATAGCAGTTAATTCATATTCTCCAGGTTGCAATAAGGAGGTGACTTTTGAAAGAATCTTATTTTCGTGATTAATTAACTGATCAAATAGTAAACTTAAGAGATCTATATCAATTAATAAATCACCTGAGTTATCTCCCCTATTGATAGATTCAAGCGTTATGGAATCAACTTTTTCTTCTTCGATTTCATTAATAGCAGCCCACAATAGCCGATGATGATGAAAAGCAAAATCATCAATTTCTCTGAGTCTTAATTCTTTTCGAATAGTTGCTCTATGGGTTGGGCAATGAATATATAGTCTTAAAATATCAGCCTCACAGCGTTCCCTTATGTTGGATTCTCCTGGCTGCTCAAATTTCTTAGACCGACCATGCCAGCGTTGTCCTTTTATTTGATTTCGAAGGTCTTCCTCCAACTGAATTGCTAATCGAGCATGTCCTCCGCTGAGAATTTCAGAAACTTTCTGAATGTAGTGAGTTCTTAATGCTGAGTGAGGAAGTTTTCCGAGAAGTTGAACAATGCCAGTTACCGCACTTTGAAAATTCTCAGATTTACTCAAATCCAATCCATCCATAACATTGGCTATCTGCCAATCAAGCCATAGAGGAGCTTTCTCTAATAGATTCTTATAATCTTGTGGGGTGTGTTCATTTAAATATTCATCTGGATCTTTTCCGGAGGGCAATTGGAGAACCCTTAATTCTAATTGTCCCTGCATTGCCATCTGTTCAACTTCTGAAATAGCTCTGTTAGCAGCTCTTATTCCGGCTGAATCACTGTCAAAATTAATATAAATTTTTTTACTATCAGTGCATCGACAAAGATGCGTAATTTGCTGATTATTAATAGCAGTACCTAAGGAGGCTACAGCGTTACAAATTCCTGCCTCATGAAGCGAAATAACATCAAAATACCCCTCCACAACAACAGCAGAGTCTTCTTTTCTTATTGAACTTGCAGCTTTATCAAGACCATATAAATGTTTACCCTTATGAAAGATTTCAGTTTCAGGTGAATTTAGATACTTTGGTTCAGATCCATCAATACTTCGACCACCAAATCCAATCACTCTTTTTTGTTGATCAAATATGGGGATCATGATTCTATTTCTAAATCGATCATAAAAACCATTTCCTCCTTTTCGAGGAACAATTAAACCAGAAGCTTCTATCAAATCAGTAGAGACATTTTCGACTGAACTCAAATATTTAAAAAGACTATCCCAATTATTAGGTGAAAAACCCAATGCAAATTTTTTAATAGTGCCAAGAGAAAAACCTCGTTTATTTAAATAAGAGAGAGATTCAGTTCCTATTGGTGAATTCAACTGGCTAACAAACCAACCAGAGGCTAATGAAAGTACGTTATGTAATGACTCCTTTCTATTGAGTTGTTTCTTAAAGCGCTCTTGTTGTGGACCATCAAATGTTTCAATAGGAAGCTGATATTTACGAGCAAGATCAAGTACAACTTCGCTAAAACTTTGGCGCTGAAACTCCATCAAAAATTTAATGGAATTACCTCCAGCACCGCAAGAAAAACAATAATAAAATTGTTTAGCTGGCGATACTGTCATAGAGGGCTTACTGTCGTCATGAAAAGGGCATATGCCTACAAATTCTCTGCCCCTCTTTTTTAAAACAACGTGCTCACCAACAATATCAACAATATCAGCCCGTTCTTTGACGGCCTCTATGGTTCTAGGGTGAAAGCGCTCAATAGCCATATTCTTATTCTGATACATTTGAAAGTTTTTACGATGAATAATTTCCTAAAGTGAACAAACTAAAAGAATCAAAAAAAAATTTAAAACAAAGATAAATAATTTTTTACTTTATGAATATTAAATTAAGTCAATTATTAGAAATAAATAAAGAAGAACTTGATGGAACAAAGCAACTTATTTTTAGTGCACTTTCATTTAGTTTAATGACGGTATGTGTTAAACAATTAAAAGGAGAAATCCCTTTTTATGAACTAGTATTTGCTCGTGCACTTATAAGTCTCTTAATTACTAGATTTATGCTTTATAGTCGCAAAATAAATCCGTGGGGGAAAAATAAGGGTCTTCTATTACTTAGGGGAGTATTAGGAACTGGTGCATTATTATGTATCTTTAAGGCGCTGGAATTATTGCCTTTAGCCTCAGCTACTATACTCCAATATTCATACCCTACATTTACTACAATATCTGCTTGGATCTTTTTAAAAGAGAAAATAAATAAATTAACTATAAGTTCTGTTCTAATTGGTTGGTTTGGAATATTCCTTATAATTCAACCCAAATGGCTAATTTTAGAGGGAATACAACTTTCAATAGGTTCCGTTTCTATTGCTATATTAGGTGCTCTTCTAACAGCATTAGCCTACATATGTGTTCGTAAACTATCAAGTAGTGAGGATCCATTAGTTATTGTTCATTACTTTCCCTTTGTTTCCGTTCCTCTTACTTTACCGCTTGTTATTAATAATGGAGTTTTGCCCATAGGTTCTGATTGGATTTACATCATTGGAATCGGTATATTCACCCAAATAGGTCAAATCGCAATTACTAATGGTTTAAAAATTTTACCTGCGGCAAAAGCAAGTTCAATTAACTATTGCCAAGTTCTTTTTGCAACGATTTGGGGCATATTCATTTTTTCTGAGGAAATAAACGAGTACCTTGTAATTGGAGCCATTTTTATTCTCATCGCAACACTCATAAGTGTTAGCAACAAAGTAAAAATCCTCTAATATAAATATGCATTTGGTTTTCCATGAAAATTATTCTTGCAATTTTGTTCTGTTTTGGTTCCACGCTTCCCGCCCTTGCAGAGGATGTCCAATCCCACAGAAGATCCTCCTACACAAGTACCAGAACCTGTACTAGAAAAGAATATCGTGAGGAATTCATTCCTGGCACCCCGGAAAGTCCAGGCTATGTAAGAAATTGGTATGAGTATGTAGAGGTTCCATGTGATGGTAAATATCCCAAAGCTGATACAAATGATTGCAAGGAGGGTACGCTGATAGGAGGCTTGCTTGGAGCGGGAATTGCAGCATCAAGTTCAAGAGGTAAAGGCAGACTTTGGGCAATACCAGCTGGCGGAGTAACTGGAGCATTGGTAGGATGTCAAATCGATGGAGGTTGAAAAATTTAAAACACACATAACAAAGAATTCATATAAAATTTATCTATATAACAATGATTAGTTGGCTGAGTGGTAAATTAATTGATAGTTGGAATAATGGAAATAGATATGGGATTGTTCTTGCAAATGCTGGTGTAGGTTACGAAATAAGAATACTCTCCATATCAAAATCATTCATCGAAGACAAAGAGGAAATAAGTCTTTGGGTACATCAAGTAATTAGGGATGATGAGTACATACTTTTTGGATTTATAAATAAATTAGAAAGAAATATGTTTAGAAAAATCATTAAGGTTAACGGGGTAGGTCCTCAAATTGCTTTGTCATTGTTAGAGGAGTATCGACCATCAGAATTAACTTCTTTAATTATAAAAGAGGATATTAATAAACTATCAAAGGCCAATGGAGTTGGTAAAAGAGTTGCTCAAAGATTAATAGTTGAATTAAAAAATAAATTGAAAAAGATTGACTTGGGAGATCGTCTGAAAAATACAACAAAACCTCACTTTGAAAATAATGAAGCCATAACCCTTGAAGAGGAATTGAGAAAGATTCTAATTGATCTCGACTACGAAGTCTCACAGATTGATCAAGTAATCAATACTATTCTCTTGGAACAAACTGTGGATGCTCCAAAAACAACTTCAGCAATGCCTCTATTGAATGACAGTACATTTGACGCATATCTCAAGCAAGCACTTTTATTGTTAAGTCAAAATGTTTTATCAAAAGGGTCATGAGGAGTTAAATTAATAGGAAATTCATAAAGTTCATTCAAGGCATGTCACTCAATACAGAAGAAAAACAAGAACTGATCAATGATCATCAAACGCACCCAACCGATACTGGATCAGCAGAGATTCAAGTTGCAATGCTAACCAAGCGCATATCAAAACTTAGTGACCACCTCCAGGGCAACATTCATGATTACTCCTCTAGGCAGGGACTTCTAAAAATGATTGGTCAAAGGAAGCGTCTTTTAAATTACGTCAAACAGAAAAGTGAGAAGAGATACACTGAGCTTATTACGAAGCTGTCAATCAGAGGATGAACAAAAAATCAGCCAAATCTGTTAATTTTGAAAATGAGATTAATCAATCGGGTTTTCAGTACAAATCACTTGATCAACAGAAAAAGAAAAAGAAAAAGAAAATCTCATCATCTGAATCCAACGAAATACCAAAATATGTAGCTAATCGGATGGCAAGGAGAATAGCTATAGCCACTGGGATACCAACAGTGGCTGGTATGGGTGTTTTTGTAGGAAGCTACATTTTGATAACACAAGGAATTGCCGAAATACCTCCCGTTGTGACATTGATATCCTCAGGCACTTGTTTTTTTGTTGGTTTAGTTGGATTAAGTTATGGGATACTCTCAGCAAGTTGGGAAAAAGATAATGGAAGCTTTTTTGGTATTGAAAACATAAAACCAAACATAAGTAGAGTAAAAAATGCCTTTAAAGCAAATTCATCAGAATAATAAATTCTTTTAATTCAATAAGCTTTCGCTTAAAGATGCCTTAAAAGAGTTTTTTTTCAAAGATTCGATAGCTAAGCTTCCATCTTTGACACAAAATTGATGCCCAAACCTTACGTAGCTAACTTTTGAGGAATTCGTGATAGAGGCAACAACAGGAATTCTTACTCCTAATTCATCTTTATTAGGACGGTGTTTGTATAAACATTCCCGCAGTTTATGCTGAATACTGATATCTTTAGCTTGATGAGGATCTAGGTCAATCAAGAGATATCTGAGGTCATCAATTTCTCTGCAATCGTCAAGTATTAATTGAGTATTTTCATCCCTTTTATCAACAGACGCCCAAACAAGTAATCTTGTCTCAGTAATTAAATACTCAGAAAGTCTTTGATAGCTTTTAGGAAAAACAACTGCATCGCAGCAACCGGTTAAGTCCTCTAATTTAATAATTGCCATAGCGTCTCCTTTTCGTGTTATGACTTTTCTAATTTCTGGGATCATGGCAATACAACTAACCTTATTTTTATCCTTCTGATCTTCTAAGTTTGAGATACATATTGGCGCAATTAACCTTGCAGGTCTTGAAAGTTGCTTGAGAGGATGATCAGATAAATAAAATCCAAGAATCTCTTTTTCTAGTTTTAACTTTTCATTAGCTGAATAATCATCTATTTTTTTTGCACTTGGAGCAGTAAGAAAATCATGTTGTTTAGGTAACTTATCTGATGAACTTGAGAAATCAAACAAGTTACCCTGACCGCTTAATCTGTCACGAGCACGAGAGTTAGACCAATCAATTATTAAATCAAGGTCTGCTATCATCTGAGCTCTATTTGATGAACTTTTGAGTTGATCTAAAGCACCGCAATGAATTAAAGATTCAAGAGCTCTTCGATTAAGAGTTTGAGAGGGAATTCTGTCACAAAGCTCTGCCAAACTCTGGAATTTACCATCAGTAATACGAGATTCAATCAAACAATTTATAGCGTTATCCCCCAAATTTCGTACTGCAGAGAGACCAAACAAAATACTATTTTTTATAGGTGTAAAATCCAAGCCAGATGAATTAATATCTGGAGGCATGACTTCAATTCCCATAGAATTACAATTTGATATGTATCTTTGAACCTTGTCACTAGATCCTGAATTTACAGTTAAAAGAGAGGCCATATATGCCACAGGATAATGAGCTTTTAAATAAGCAGTTTGATAAGTAACTGCGCCATACGCTGTGGAGTGACTTTTATTGAAGCAATACTCTGCAAAAAGAACCATTTGATCAAAAAGTTTATCAGCTAATTTAGACTCAACACCTTTATTAGCGGAACCTTGAACAAATAACTGCCTATGTCTCTCCATTTCTTTTATTTTTTTCTTTCCCATTGCTCTTCTTAATAAATCCGCTTGACCAAGAGAGTACCCTGCAAGATCCTGAGCAATTTTCATGATTTGCTCTTGATAAACCATGATTCCATATGTATCTTTCAAAATAGGCTTCAAAAGATTATGTGGGAAATCAATAGTTTCCTTACCATGTTTTCTATTTATAAATTTAGGAATAAGGCCTGCATCTAATGGACCAGGACGATATAAAGCAAGAATTGATGAAATATCATTTAAAGATGAAGGTTTTAGCTCCTTTACTATACTTTTCATGCCACTAGACTCTAATTGGAATATACCCTCTAGATCACCTCTGGAGAGTAAATCAAATGTCTTTTTATCATCTTGAGGTAATTTATCTGGGTCAATTCTTTGCCCTAGAGTGTCATTTAAAAGGTCAATCGTTTTATTGATCATAGTTAAATTTTTTAATCCTAAAAAGTCCATTTTCAAGAGACCTAATGATTCGATATCCTCCATAAAATATTGAGTTATTATTTGTCCTTCATTATTTCTTTGAAGAGGAACTAATTGATCAAGAGGATCAGCCGCAATTACAACACCAGCCGCATGAACTCCAAATGTTTTATTTGTGCCCTCAATTCGTATAGCCATATCAACCCATTTCTTTATTTGAGGATCATTTAAGTACTTGTCTCTAAATTCTTTATTTGGTGTCTCTTTATCAATCATTGCTGATAATTTCGCAGGTTTTCCTCTTACGACAGGAATTAATTTTGCTAACCGATCAGCATCCCCGTAAGGAATATCTAAAACTCGAGCTACATCTTTTAAAACAGCTTTAGATGTCATTCTATTGAAAGTAATAATTTGAGCTACTTTGTCCTCTCCATACCTTTCAGTTACGTAATCAATAACCTCTCCTCTCCGTTGAATACAAAAATCAGTATCAATATCAGGTAAAGATTTTCTCTCAGGATTTAAAAAGCGTTCAAATAAAAGCCCATATTCTACTGGGTCAATATTAGTGATGCTTAACGCATAAGCAACAAGGGAACCAGCAGCAGATCCTCTTCCTGGACCAACTGGAATTCCTTTCTCTCTCGCAAATCTTATGTAGTCCCAAACGACTAAAAAATAGGTTGGGAAGCCCATTTGATCAATAATTTTGATCTCATGATCTAAACGTTGTAAATATTCATTTCCAATTTCAGATTCATTTTTAACAGAGAAACGTTGTTTTAAACCTTCCAGAGAAACATTTTTAAGATAATCAAGGGCACTTATATCCTTTGGAATGGGAAAGTTCGGCATTTTATAGTTACCCAAGATAGGATATTCTTCTACTTTATCTGCTATTTTTAGAGTATTATTTATAGCTGATTCAATTACTTTCTGATCAACATGGTCAACAAATAGTTTCAACATTTCATCCTTAGATTTTATATATTCTGTTCCCGTATATCTCAATCTCTTTTCTTCTGTAACCAATTTTCCTGTTAGTACACACAAAAGAGCGTCATGAGCTTCAACATCATTTTTAGAAAGATAATGTGCATCATTAGTTGCAATAACTTCTATATTTAACTCTTCTGCAATTTTAATAATTTCAACATTTACGATCCTATCTTCAATCGAGCCATGATCCTGTATTTCTAAATAAAAATCATCATGAAAATTTTCCTTATACCAAGAGGCAATATGCCTGGCGACATCAACTCTTCCTCTCAAAATAGCCTGAGGGATTTCTCCACCCAAGCAAGCTGTTGAGATTATTAAACCTTCTTTATGTTTTTTTAAAACCTCTTTGTCAATACAAGGTCTAGAAAAAATACCTCTGCCACGCATACCGTTGAGATGACTGATGGTGGTAAGTTTTACTAGGTTCCTGTAGCCTATAGAATTTTTAGCTAACACGACAAGATGATATCTACGTTCTTTTTTTGGTTGAGGATCATGAATTGATCCGTTTATTATGTACATCTCATTGCCAATGATTGGCTTAATTCCCGCAGTGCTACAAAGTTTCAAGAGCTCAATAGCACCATACATAACACCATGATCAGTAAGAGCTAAGGCAGGCATCTCCAATTCTTTAGCCCTTTCGACCATTTTTGGTAGCTGACTGGCTCCATCAAGAAGGCTGTAATCACTGTGGTTATGAAGAGGAACAAAGCTCACTGCCCTTTAAACCAATATGCACTACATAGAGGGTACACTTAAAAGTCAAGCACTACAGAAAGCGTTAGGATCGCTCAAGGTATAAATTCACAAACTGGTTTATTTTTCATAACATCCGATGTCTTTTCATAACTATGTGCAACTCTTAGAAGCATTTGTTCCTCAAGAACATTTCCAATCAACTGCAATCCTATGGGCAATCCACCCTCGTCGAAACCACATGGGAGACTGATTGCTGGCAAACCAGCAAGATTGGCAGGGATTGTTAGAAGATCAGAAAGATACATAGATAAAGGGTCATTATCACGAGAACCAGCCTTAAAAGCCGTTGATGGAGATGTAGGCGTTAACAATACATCCACCTTTTTAAATGCTTCATCAAATTCGTATCTAATAAGAGTTCTTACTCTTTGCGCTTTTTTATAATATGCATCCACATAGCCAGCTGAAAGAGCATAGGTTCCTATCAAAATCCGCCTTTTCACCTCATTTCCAAAGGCTTCTGACCTAGTTGATGATGTCATGTCCAGTAGATTATCTATTCTTCTTGATCTATATCCGTATTTAACTCCGTCATATCTAGCTAAATTTGCTGATGCCTCAGATGGAGCGATTACGTAATAAGTGGCAATTCCTTGATTGAAGCAAGGGCAATCTATATTAATCAACTCAGCTCCAAGAGACTTGAATTTTTCGGCGGCAACCAAAGTAGAAGCTTTAACCTCTTCAGACAATCCTGGTTGATCGAAGCATTGGTTTATGAGTCCGATTTTTAGTCCAGATATTGATTGATTAAGTGAACTTGAGTAATTAGGGACGGGAGCATCTAGGCAAGTTGAATCTTTGGGATCTTTACCTGAAATGACCGTTAAAATTTCAGCAGTGTCGGAAACACATCTAGAGAATGGCCCTATTTGATCAAGTGAACTTGCAAAAGCAATCAGCCCCCATCTACTGACACGCCCATAAGTAGGCTTCATTCCAACAACACCACAAAAAGAAGCAGGTTGCCTTATGGAACCACCTGTATCTGATCCAAGCGAAGCCATACACAAATCAGCGGCTACGGCAGCAGCACTTCCGCCAGAACTTCCTCCAGGTACTCGCGTTATGTCCCATGGATTCGATGTAGCTCCAAAGGCAGAATTTTCTGTTGAGCTGCCCATAGCAAATTCATCCAGATTTGTTTTTCCAAGAACTATCGCACCAGCTTTTCTTAATCTTTCAGTGACAGTCGATTCGTATGGAGGTACAAAATTCTCCAACATTCGGCTGGAGCAAGTTGTTTTAAGTCCTTTTGTACAAAGATTATCTTTTATTCCAAATGGTATTCCTGCTAAAGGTGGCAAATCATATCCTGCTATTCGATCACTATCAATTTTTTCGGCTTCAGAAATAGCTCTATCAATATCAAGGGTTAAGTATGAGTTGATTTTATTGTCAATTTTTTGAATTCTTGCGATGTAATTTTGTACAAGTTCCTTAGCGGAGACCTCTCCTTTTGAGTGGAGCTCTCGCCATTCTGATATTGACATAATCAACAAAGATTAAAGTTAATAATAAGTTTAGTTTGCGACCTAAGTTGTAAGAGGCTCTGCCTTTTTGCAGCGTATCAGAACATGGTCAACAGACTGAGGGCCTTCCTCCGACAAATCGTTCTTAAAAACTGAAAGCTTTCTCTTAAGACTTCTTCTTGTCAGGAAAGGACCAAACCAATAAGTAACATTTGGTTCTCTGGTCTCAACTTTGGCCCACCAAGCAAGACCAAAACTGTTACCTAAACTGCGTATCGCCCTGATTGGGCTCATGGTAATTAAAGCTATTGAACATACCCTACTTACATTATTGGAATAATCAAAGAAAAACTTTGATGTATACAGGTGAAGAATGTTGAATTCAAAACTATATGTATGGTCAAAAAAAATTATTTATGAACCTAGCGATAGACAATTTCGATATTATATTTTATTAATAATTGAATTAATCTTAAGTTAATTTAGCTTTGACTAATTTAGGAGATGGAGATTGACCTGATATCGACTTCATCCAGGATGATCTTGCAATTTCATAGAGCAATATGGAGGTTGCAATTGAGGCATTTAAGCTTGTTGTAATTCCTCTTAGAGGAATTCTTACAAGCTGATCACAGTTTTTTCTTGTAAGAAGTGATATTCCCTTGTCTTCTGATCCAACAACCAAAACTAGAGGCCCTGCCAAATCAACTTCTTGTGGAGTAAATTCCCCTTCTTCAGCAAGTCCAATCACTGAATATCCATTTTTCTTTAACTGATCTAAGGCTCTATTGAGATTCACTACCCTTGCCACTGGTAAGTGTTCAAGCGCGCCTGCAGCTACTTTTGCGACTGAGCCAGTTAAACCTGCACTTCGCCTTTGGGGCAATACAAGTCCATGTGCCCCTAAAGCCTCTGCGGATCTTATTATCGCGCCTAAATTGTGCGGATCGGTTAATCCATCAAGAGCTAGAAGAAGAGGAGATTCTTTAATGCCTCCACAAGCTTCAATTAATTTAGATAAATCGAGAGTCTCAGCCGCTGCGGTTTGGAGAACTATTCCTTGATGAACAGCACCCTTAGTTAATTGAGCTAATCTTGCCCATGAAACCTCTTCAACAAGTACTCCAGAGGCCTTTGCCTCTCTAAGATATTGGAGAAATTTTGATGAACTTTTCACATCTGAAGTACACCAAACTCTATGAATGGGTCTACCAGTTTCAAATGCAGCTGAGGTTGGATGTCTTCCCCATATCAAATCATCTGGGACTTCAATTAATTGATTATTGTATTGTCTTGGTTGTCTGTATGTATCTATATTTTGATTTGAGACTCCAGATTTATTCTCTCTAAAACTATTATCGTGATATCTATTGTTTTTTTGATTAGAGTAATTATTATCGTCTTTTCTTTTGAAGTTATCCTTTCCGGTTTTGGTCTTGTATGAATTCGTCGAAGAATTCCTTCTGCCTGAATTAAAATTTGATAAATTAGATTTTGAAAAGTTCTTATCAAAATCCCCATCCTTATTTGCTGATGTTCTTCTTGCATTAACACTTTTATATTCATCACCTTTATTTTTATATTGAGCAGAGTTAAATTTCTTTTGATTTTTATTTGTACTACTAGAAAGTCTGGTTCTTTTTGAAAAACTATTGTTTTGATTGTTTTTATTCAAGTGATTTCTCATTGGTTTTAAGCTTGATTATCAGAGGTGTTTTTATGAAGCAGATCGAATAAATGAGCAAGCCTTTCAGGATCTTTCAAAAATAACCATCCAATCATTGTCTCAAATCCTGTGGCTTTTGCATAAGTTGCGGGATCAATTTTTCGCGGACCACGATTTGATTTGTTTCTGCCTCGTCTAACAATGTCTTTTTCGATATTACTCAAATGTGGCTCTAAAGAAAGTAATGCTTCAACCTGTGCACAAGCCCTCACTTCTGCAACAACTGCATGATGAAGATCCTTTGATTTTCCTGGTCTGTTGCAAAACCTTAATCTTTGATGCATTTCCCAAACCGCATCACCTAACCATGCAAGTTGGGAGATGCCAAGTTTATCTGGACATCCCGAGGGTAATTGATAACGAAGCCAATCCGTCAAACTACTAATTGATCAAATGCAGTGGTTAGATCACTGACTAGATGCAAAAAATCCTCCAATTTGACTAGTTTAATTGTTTGCTTCACACGAGCATTCCCAACAACTATAAAATTTCTTTTTTGAGTCTTGCATGATTTAGCGATATGAACCATAGCTCCAAGTCCAGTGGAATCTAAAAAATCAATTTTTGATAGATCGATAACAACTGATAAATCATTTTCTTTCAAAACATCATTTATGTAAGTGGTGAACTGTTTCTCTGAATAGGCATCAAGTTGCCCGGTGAAAGAACAAAGCAGACACCCTTTTCGTTTTTCATGACCACCTCTAAGTGAGACAGTTAGTCTTTTCAAGTCTGTTATGAGTTCAGTCTCCCAATGGGGATATGATTCGAAGTGTAGTTATAGAAATGAAACTAAACCACGATTTTGCGACGTTTTTCCATTAGAGAAACAAATCTTTCAAAATGATGATCAGCATCATGGGGGCCTGGACTTGCTTCTGGGTGATATTGAATACCCATTACGGACCTTTTAATCATGGAAATACCTGCAACTGTCTTGTCATTCAAATTTAAGTGAGTTATGGAAACCTCGGATGAGTTAAGTGATGATGGATCAATCGCAAAGCCATGATTCTGGCTTGTTATCTCTAAATGACCACTAATTCCACAAGGATGATTCAAGCCCCTGTGACCATAATTTAATTTGTAAGTTCTACCGCCAAGAGCAAGTGCAATTATTTGATGTCCCAGACAAATACCAAATATCGGGAGATCCGTTTTTTTAATAAGATCTTTGGCCAAGGAAATCCCCTCTTTAACTGCTGCAGGATCGCCAGGACCGTTCGAAAGAAAAACTCCATCAGGGTGTAATTCCATCACTGAATTTAAATCAGAAGTTGAAGGAAGGATAAAAATTTCGCAATTGTGAGCAACTAATCTTTCAAGTATTGATTTTTTTATACCGAAATCAATAGCAACTACTTTAAAAGGTTTACCTCCTTCCCGTTTTATTCTTTTGTCAAAATCAGTCTTAGAGAGAGAGTCCCAAAATAAATTTTTCTTAGTTGAAACTTTATCTACAAGATTTAAACCTTTCATTGAAGTTACTTTACGTAATTCTCCTCTGAGTTCATTCACATTGTGATCCTCTTGACTTGAAATAACTCCATTCATAGATCCAAATTCTCTTAAATGCCTAACAAGTGCTCTTGTATCTATGCCAAAAATACCAACAACCTTTTCTTGTTTAAACCAACTATCTAGTGTCATCTCAAAACGCCAACTACTTGGGTATTTGCAATATTGTCTTACTGCTACCCCTTTTACAACGGATATATTTGACTCAGAATCCTCAAAATTTATTCCAGTATTTCCAATTTCTGGATACGTGAATGTAACTAGCTGACCAAAATAACTTGGATCTGTAAGTACCTCCTGATAACCAGTCAGGCCAGTATTAAAAACAATTTCGCCATAAACAATTCCTTGATAACCAAAAGACTTACCTTCAAAGATAGTTCCGTCCTCCAAAAGAAGTGTCGCAGGAAGGTCAGAATTAAAAGTCATAGCTTTTGAATTCTCCTAGTCTTCAAGAAATGATTTTAAATTTTCAAATACTTTCAAAGCAGCGCCGGATTTTAAACATTGTAATGATTTTTCAAAAGCAACTTTAAGATCATCCTCCATTCCAGCTGCCCATAGAACTAATGAGTTATTAAGCGAAACTACATTCATTTGAGCAGATGATCCCTCACCACTCAAAACAGAAAGAAGTATTGTTTTATTTTCTTGGACATCCCCACCTTTAAGCATTGAATTTGATTCATAATTCAATCCAAAATCTAGAGGGTCAATAACATCATTTCTTATTTCTCCATTATTCACAAATCGTATTTGATTTGGTCCTTGCAATGAGACCTCATCAAGTCCATCAAAGCCATGGACAACAACAGCTCTTGCGGTTCCGAGCTCTAATAACGCTTCAGCCATAGGGTCAAGCAAGTCATGCTTAGCTACACCCAATACTTGAGCCCTTGGTTTTAAGGGGTTAACAAGTGGGCCAAGAAGATTAAATATGGTTCTAATTCCAAGTGACTTCCTAAGAGGAGCCAAATTTATTAGAGAAGCATGCCAGGCTGGGGCAAACAAAAAAGTCACTTTTTCTTTTGAAATAGCTCCAACAACTCTTTCTAAAGGAGCTTTCAAATTAAGACCAAGAGCTTCAAGTACATCAGCAGAACCAACATTTCCACTTGCACTACGATTACCGTGTTTTGCAACATTAACTCCACAAGCTGCGGCCAGAAAGGCTACTGCAGTTGAAATATTAAAGGTATCTGCTCCATCACCACCAGTACCGCAAGTATCAACAAGTTGAATTTTTGGTATCTCTACGGGAATCTCACATGCCTGTCTTAAAATATTTGCCATCGATGCAAGTTCAATCCCTGAGGCCCCTTTTGCTCTCAGAGCTGCCAAAAATGCCCCTGTCTGAACATGAGTAAGTTCTTCTGAAAGCCAAGCCTTCATCAAATCTTGAGATTGAGATGAACTCATATCCTCTCCACTCAAAAGTGATTCAAGAAGCTCGGACCAGTTCTTAGATGATGAAGACATATTGATATCAGTCGATTTTGAAAAGAATCTCAAAAAACATATTATCCTGACAAATTAAAGCTGTCAGAGAAGATCCTGGAACTAAAACTGACATAAATAATTATTTGTTGGTGTTGTCAGAGGTATCAAAACCGGACCCAACGTCCTCCCCACCGCTAAGACCAGGCTTATACCCATCGGTCCATATTTTTTGAGTTTTCGCATTCAAAGTATCTCTCTCAAGTCCCCATGCTCTCAATGTTTTGGACATATCAGATTTGAGATCATCAGCGCCAGGAAAATCCTGATACCTGATAAACAACCTTGCCAAATCAATAAGATCCTCTTGCAGTGGCTTATCCTTAGCAAGAAGTCTGTTTAGGTTGTCTCTATCAATCTGATAAAGCGGATGATTTTGTTGATCAATCATTTGTCTAGTTTATTCCACACAATAAAAATCACACTTATTGCTTGAAGGAATTAATTTAAGTACATGCAATAAACTAATGAACACTCTAAGACTAGATCTAATAAAGAAATATCTAGAGCCTCATAAGAAGGCCCTTTTGATTGGAGCAATGAGTCTATTAGTAGTCAATTTATTAAGTGTTGCCATTCCTCTTGAGGTTAGAGGTGTAATTGATGAATTGAAAGACGGGTTCAGTATCAACGTCATTCTTCAACAATCTATATGGATAATTGTTCTAGCGACGGCCATGGGAATTGTAAGATTGATATCCAGACAATTGGTATTTGGAGTCGGTAGACAAGTTGAAGTTGATCTTAGGCAGAAATTATTCAATCATATGCTTTTACAAGATCCAACATGGCTACAAAGTATAGGCAGTGGAGAAGTTATAACTAGGTCCACTAGTGATATAGAGAATATTAGAAGGTTGTTAGGTTTTGCGATTCTGAGTTTAACAAATACTTTTCTTGCATATACTTTTACTCTCCCAGCAATGCTTGCAATAGATCCCTTAATGACTCTTGCCTCTATCTCACTTTATCCTTTAATGCTTGGAACTGTTGGATTATTTGGTGGCAGAATGGTCAATCAAAGGAAGCGTCAACAAGAAGCGCTTTCATCTCTTAGTGAGCTAATACAGGAGGATTTATCAGGAATAAGCGCTATTAAAATTTATGGACAAGAAAATTCTGAGAAGCAAGCATTTGCTCGCTTAAACAATAACTACAGAGACTCTGCTATTAAACTTGCAAGGACAGCAAGTACATTGTTCCCTCTTCTTCAAGGTATTTCATCCATATCTCTCCTTTTATTGATAGCAATTGGGAGTGGTCGTCTTGAGAACGGCACCCTATCTATTGGAGGACTTGTAGCTCTGATACTTTATGTCGAAAGATTAGTATTTCCAACAGCTCTTCTAGGTTTCACATTAAATACTTTTCAACTTGGACAAGTCAGTCTGGTAAGGGTAGAAGAGTTACTTAGTAGAGAACCATTAGTTAAGGATCCAGTAAACCCTATTAAGCCTAGATTACCGATTAAAGGAAAACTTCAAGCTAAAAATTTCTCATTTAGATATGAAAACAGCGACAATTATATTCTAAAAGATATTAATTTCACAATTAATCCCGGAGAACTAGTAGCGGTTGTAGGTCCAATTGGTTGTGGTAAAACTACGCTTGCAAGAGCATTGGGGAGGATGATTGAAGTTGATAGTAATCAACTTTTTCTTGATGACAATGATGTTGTAAAAATTAAGCTAGAAGAGTTAAGAAAAAATATTGCACTTGTTCCACAAGAGGGTTACTTATTTACAAGCACTCTGAATGAAAATCTAAGATATGGTGATCCCCAAGCTTCCAATGAGAGGGTAGAACAATCTGCTACCCAAGCAAGATTAATTGATGACGTAAGGGGATTCCCTCAAGGGTTTGAGACATTAGTTGGAGAGAGAGGCATAACACTTAGTGGAGGTCAGAGGCAAAGAAGTGCATTGGCACGAGCTCTACTTATCAAAGCTCCATTGATAATCCTTGATGACGCACTTGCTAGCGTTGACAACAAAACAGCTTCATTAATTCTAAAATCTATTCGAGAACAAACTCAGAGCACAGTTCTCATGATTAGTCATCAATTATCTGCAGCTGCAGCTTGCGACAGAATTATCGTAATGGAAGAGGGACAGTTAGTTCAAGAAGGTCATCACAATGATCTTATAAAAGTCAATGGAATTTATAAAAGTCTTTGGGAAAGAGAAAAGGCCGCAGAGAGGATAAACACTGCATAAGAATGTTCTTATTAAAGTTCATCACTTAAATAAAAAAACCACTTAAGAAACTTCGAATCAAGATTATGTTTATTAGCAGTATGGGACTATGCTCTTATGAAAATCTCTACAGACTATTCTGTTGAGTGCAATTTGACTTTTGGAGATATTTACGTCCAAATATTGGCTTGGATGGGAGTTATTTTTGTTAGTCTTGCAGCAGGGCTTGGTCTTATGGGTTCATCGAGACCTGTTTATGCCCTAGTTGGTGTTGGATTAATACTTGTAATCAGCCTGCCATTCCTATTATTTGCATTTGTGACAACGCTACTTAACAACATCAAATTGAAGTCATTAACAGAGAATTAATTTTTATCATGATTATTAATTGGTTAAAAAAAAATACTAAAGCCATGAATGATCTGTCTTCGTTTTCTATAAAACATAACGTTTTGGGAACAGCGATAAATGCAACCCTTGAAGCTGGAGAAGATGAAATTTTATTTGGTTGCGGTTGTTTCTGGGGTGCAGAAAAAGGCTTTTGGAAACTTCCTGGAGTAATAACAACAGCTGTAGGCTATGCAGGGGGAACTGCTGAGAATCCAACATACAACCAAGTCTGTTCTGGTAGAACAGGTCATACTGAAGTAGTTAGGGTTACTTGGAAAAAGAAAGAAGTTGATTTAAGTGATTTACTTAAACTATTTTGGGAGTGTCATGATCCGACCCAGGGTAATCGACAAGGAAACGATAGAGGAAGTCAATACAGATCAGCTATTTATACATTTAACAAACAACAATTGGATACATCGAAGGAGAGTCTCAAAAGCTATCAGAGAGAATTAAATAATGCAGGATTCCAAAATATAACTACAGAAATCAAAGAAAACCAAAGGTTTTATTATGCTGAAAATTACCATCAACAATATCTATCAAAACCAGGTTCAAGGCCTTACTGTTCGGCAATGCCAACTAAAGTTGCACTAAAAGACTTTAAGGGCTCCAACTATTTACTTAATCAGGAAATATGGAACAATTATAATTGGGATATAACTCATTGCGTATTACGTAGTAATAACGAACCAATAAAAAAAGTTGTGTAAGGATTATGAATAATGAAATGAGTGACAAAACTGTAATCATAATAATACTTTCCACAATTCTTATAATATTTTTAATTGTATTTTCTACTATTAACCCAATCAGAGAAAAACAACAAATGATAGAATGGAGAGAAAGTAGTGCAATTTCATCAACAGATATTCGAATGTAAAAACAATTGATAAAATTTAATTAGAAGATAGAATAACAAAAAGCATATTGATAAATGGTAGAAAAAAATAAGACACAAGCTAACTCTCAAGGCTCCAAATTAATGATAAACATTTATGGATTAATGGCCATACTTTTTGTAATAATTCCTGAATGGATGGCTGAATTGGGAATAAGTATAGATAGTAACTATTTTGAGAATGAATTACCTGAAACCAAATATCAAATTTTTGAAGATAAAAATCCATACTTGAAAAATTTAAATATAAAAGAACTCAGATTAATTGCATCAGACATAAATTTAATTTGTTACTCATGTGATAACAAAAGAATCTTGTTAAAGAGAGTTGAAAGGAGAATTAAATATATTGAAAAAATTAAATTAATACTTAAAAAACTAAAGGTAAGGAATTTATGTTAACTTTATAAGGTCGGGGCGTAGCGCAGCTTGGTAGCGCACCACTTTGGGGTAGTGGGGGTCGTGGGTTCAAATCCCGCCGCTCCGATTTTTGTTTGATTCTAAATAAATATGTTAATTATTTTTTCATAGCTGATTGAAATAATTTCAGCGAACTGATTATGACAGAAATAAATGTCAGTGAACTTAAAATTAAGAGTGTAATAAAGGTGGCATTTGACAACGACATTTCACCAAATTGAACAAGTAAAAATAGAATATGAAAATCCATCATAATTTTCAAAGTTATTTAATAGTTATTATACATAATAAAAAAGATAGGTAACTATTTATAAAGTAGGGTAAAAATAATAGCAGATCCAAAAATTAATCTGTAATAGACAAAAACCATTATTGAGTTTTTTGATAGGAACTTAATCAAAAAACCAATGGAAAAGAATGAAGCTATTGAAGCTGAAATAATACCTACAATTAATAGAAATAAGTTATTGAGATTAAATTCCGAAATAGCAGTTTTAAATTCAACTAAACCAACCAATGAAATTATTGGTATGCCAAGCAAAAATGAATATTTTGCAGCAGAAGTTCTATTAATTCCTGAAAATAATGAAGCAGATATAGTTGCTCCAGATCTAGATACTCCAGGAATTATGGCGAAAAACTGAAATAAACCAATAAACAAACTATCGAAAAAATTAATATCTGAGATATCTCTATATTTTTTGCCACTCCTTTCGGCTAGAGCAAGAATGCAGGCCATTAAAATAGAAATTAAAGCTATCGAGAGAGGGGATCTAAATATGGACTTTTCATAGTCAGACCAAAATAACTTTATGAAAATACCTCCCAGAATAATAGGTATATTTCCTATAAAAATACATAAGGCAAGTTTTGATCTATTTGTAGTTATTTTTTTTTTATCAACTAAATCCTTAAAGCCTTTAAAAATATGATTGATGTCATCCCAAAAATAAATATAAACTGCAACCATACTTCCTAATTGAAGCGAGGCAATTGTAGTTACACCAGGATCGGACCATCCTAAAAGCTTTGGAAAAATAACTAGATGAGCGGTGCTACTTATTGGTAAAAACTCTGTAAGTCCTTGGATAAGGCCTAGTATGATTTGCTTGAAAAGATCATGAATAAAAATTGAGTTAATAAAGCAAACAAACATATTAAGATTGGTAGTATCAAAGTTTATTTATTAAGAGCGCTTGGTCTAAGATAATTATTATAGACTAAAATTACTTAAGTTATTGTGCAAAATTTAAATCCGAATAAGAGTAGAACTCATTATTTCTTAATAATATTACTATTAAATACTTTTGTATTCATTCCGAGTTCAGTCGCTAACTATCAACTTGTAATTGGCAGTTATAGACAAGGTCCTGGTTCTAAACCGCATGTAAGTGGTATAACTAGCCCCTCACTTTTTTCAATACCTACACAGACTTTGGAACAATGTGAACAAGCTGGGAAAAAAATCAGTAGTGTGATTTACAAACCTGTATGGCAATTCGATAATCGATGGACGTGTGTTTTTACCGGGAAATAATTTTATCTTTTAACATCGTGAGCACACCCATCCCCTTTGTAATTATCACTATTATAAAAACCATTTTTTGTACCAAAGAATAATGTTGCGGCAGCAAAGGGGATAGAGATAAAAATTAAAAAACCAGCTAAATTCATAAAAACGAAAAAATAATATTAATATTACTGTATTTACAATATAAATAGATATAGAAAATATTAAATTTATATTGTCTATATCAAATCATTATATTTATTTTTTTGATATGGATTATCTATTTTTATGATCTTTCTATCCTTGTCTAATGTTAAAGACAAGTCAGAATCCAAGTTATTAAGATCATCACTGGGTATGGAGGTATTAATCATTCTAATGAAGGATTGAAATTGCTCTCCTTTTAAAGCTCGTCCACACACTTCCATCATATTTTTTTCCTGTTGTAATTTCCAAGTCTCGATGTTGTTAAAATTATTTGTTTTAAATTGCCAAAGTTTATTAATATTTTTCCATATGGGAAGATAATTTACTAATGATTTCTGAATAGTATCTCTATAGGATACTTCGTCATTATTTAATGATAAATTACTTCCGAGCTTATTTGAATATGATGAGTAAGTTGACGGTTTACAACCAAGAAACCATCCCTCTATCAATAACACCTTAGATCTTATTTTTCTATACCCCGATCTATCCCCAAGACCATTTCTCAACGATTTGTCAAATTGAGGGACAGAAACTTCACCTGTTTTTAGATAAAGATCAATAGTTGAAATTAATTCATCAACCGAGTGACTACCAGGAAATCCTCGAGGCACATCCCATGGGTTTCCCTTAATTGCAATATTCATTTGCTCAGAGGGAAGATAAAAGTCATCTAATGAGATAACTGATAAAGAGATATTCATTATCTCCGAAATGGATTCAAGAATTGTACCGGCGGTTGATTTACCAGAACCAGGAGGAGCTGATAGTCCCAAAATCAGCGGCGTTTCATGATCATTTATCTTTCGGGTTAAGAATGAAAGAAAAGGTAAATAAAAAGCCCAAAGCCAATCTACTCTAAGATTTTTTATTGAGGAGATTTCAATTAGTTTGGATTTATATTTTTCTTGCCAATATTGTTGAAATTGAATTTTATTTATATCTAAGGAGTTAAGCATAGAAATATAATCGTCAATGTCAAAATAAAATATATTACTATCTTTACAGTCAAATGGTGAGAGAACTTTATTTATCATTAATATCTAAATGGATTAAATGCACATTATATCTTTTATAGAGCTAGCCCAGCCTTTTGAATGAGGGGAATCGGCCACTATGAAGTCAATACCTTTCAAACCATCCAATAAAGCTTTATTTGGTCCATCTTTACCTGGAATAACAATAGGAAAATCAGATATTTGCAATAATGGTATATCATTAGGAGAGTCTCCTAAGCCTATTACTTTAGAATTTCTTTGGTCTAAATATTCTTTTAATTTATTTACAGCAATACCTTTATGACTACCATTACCTAATAAGTGACTCATTAGATTTCCTTGAAAAATTTGTACATCATACTTTTGATTTATATTATTAATTTTTTCTAGATAAATATCGGGTGGAGTTAAGAATGGAACACTCCAATGTCTATCAAGTGCTAAGTCAATTTGATTGTCATTTAAATTTGTAAGCTCTTTTATTTCACTATTATTTAAGTCATTTAGGGCAACAAGTGGATAATTAATTTCCTTTGATAGAGAGTCTAAAATAGTTCGTAATTCGACATAACTTTTTCCGAGAACTAATTCCCATTCATTATTAAATGACATATTATTTCCGTAAATTGCTGCTCCATTTTCTACGATAAAGGGATCAGTTAAATTTAATTGATTCCGAATAACTCTTACCTCAGCTGCGGTTTTACTAGTACAAGGGATAACAGGTATTCTATTTTTTTTTAAAACAGGTATTAATTCTTTTGCATCATCCATATTATATTGATGATCTAAAAGTGTTCCATCAAGATCTGTAACTATCCATATAGAATCGTTTTGATTGATCATCACCTTAAAATTTTCATCCACTTTACATTATACGGGCTAAACTCTATTTTATTGTCTTTAATAACTTCATTAGTAAGACAATCCTTCCATATAATTTGACTTCTAATCCTTGATTGAAAAAGGCTATCTGCCAAAGAAAGAGATAATTTTACTGGCGTCATATTATGAATAGCAAAAACCCTTTCATCTTCATTATTACCTCTTAATATAATAACAAAATCACTTCTATTAGATGAAAGACATTTCATGTATGATTCAGGGTGAAAACAATTTAGCTTTGACCTTACTCCCATTGCAGATTGCAATAAATCAATAATTCTATTTTGCTTAGAATTGTATTGATTTATTTTATTAAGGATAGATCTAAGTTCAAATCTTTCTCTATTTAAATCTCTTCTTTGACCTGTTTTGCCAAATGTTTTTACATCATTTTCTGAGGCTAATAAGGCCTGCAAATAGAATGCTGGGACTCCTTTAAGTGAAATTTTTAATAATTGGGTCAATATAAATCTTTCAAATTGTAGATATGTTGTATCTATTCCACCATCAGCCATCGCACTCCACCAACTTATATTTAATTCATATGGACTATCCTCACCATTTGGCATTTTTCTATGGCTTATTAACCCCCCTCTTTTTTCGCAATTTACCAATAAAGAATGAATTCTTTCCTTATCCATGATTCCTTCAAGAGCTCGTAATCCTATTCCATCATGAGATGCAGTGAAGTTTAAATATGAACAATTAGGTTCGAACTCTGGCCATTTTGATAGCCAACTATTCAACAAGTCTGCTTTATTTGACAATATTGATTCAAGTAGAAGAGGGGGCAAAGTAAAGTTATAAGCCAAATGAGCTTCATCTCCAGAAACTAAATAAGACAAATTTTCCTTCTCAGGAACATTTGTCTCTGTAATTAATACAGCCTGAGGAGAAAGTGATTTTAATAAATATCTTAAAAGTTTAACAATTTCATGAACTTCGTCTCTGTGTAGACAATTAGTATTACTTTCTTTCCAAATAAATGCTACAGCATCTAGCCTAAACCACCTTATACCATACTTAAAATATCTAATAATTAAATTCAAAAACTCTATAATAATATATGGATTCTTCCAGTTAAGATCGACCTGATCTGGACCAAATGTGGTCCATGCAGGTTTAATTCCTCTATCAGTTGAAAGATTTATGAAGAGAGATGAATTCCTCGGTCTAATAACCTTCTCCCAACCCAAAAGAGAATCAGGTGAAAAAATAAAAGAAGAACCCGGATTAATTGATTTAATAAAATCTTTTACCCATTGATGAGAAGAAGAGACATGATTAAGTATTAAATCGGCCATAATTATTTGCTTATTTGAGAGTTTTTCTAAATCTTGCCAGTCTCCTAATCTAGTTTCGATTTCACTATGACTTGAAATAGCAAATCCTCCATCACTTGTTGATTTTAAAAAGGGTAAGATGTGTATTATTGTTGCTAATTTATCAAATCTTTTTTCAATTAATTTATCGAAGCTTTTTAAACAAGGGATATCGTTTTCAAAAACAGCATCAGGATAAGCTATTAGAATAGATGAGGATGCATTCCAGAAACTACAAGATTCATTTGTGCTATCACTAAAACAATAATTATTCTCACTAAGAATCTTCACTAGCTTCTCTGAAACATCTTTTAGTTCCTCAGAAGTGCAATCTTTATAAATTTTTTTCAGCATCTGACACAAAGTCTCAAGGTGCTTCTCTTGAGTTAGCATGATTTTTTGAATGCTGGCCTCAATAGGTTCATCACAATCTCCTTTTTGATTCTGTTACGCAAAAATCTGAATGGACTTTCAACAGGGATTAATTACAACAATTCATCAATATGGGATAACCGAAGAATCCCTGTCAGATCTGAATGTCGCACTAAAAAAAAGACCTACTGCAATTCTAATACCATGTTTGTTCGATGAATTTAAAAGACCTGCACTTAAAAATATTAGAGAAATACTGTCCAACCTTGATGGGCTTAATGAATTAGTTATTGCGTTATCTGCTAGTTCATATGAAGAAGTAAATGAAGCCAAAAGATTTTTCTATAAAATGCCTTTCACTGTCAGAGTTCAATGGACAAACAGTCCCGATGTTATTGAATTATTAGAGGATCAAAAGAAAAACGGACTTGATCTTGTTGGAACACCTGGAAAAGGTTGGGCTGTGTGGCAAGGAATAGGAATCTCCACAATCTCATCAGAAGTTGTAGCCCTTTTTGATGCAGATATTCGCACTTTCAACGAATCGTATCCAGTCAGAATGCTTTATCCCCTTTTGGACCAGTCCAATGGAATATCTTATGTAAAAGCTTTCTATAGTCGTTTATCATTAGAGTCTAATGCGCTTCAAGGCAGAGCAACAAGACTTTTTGTAGGTCCTCTCTTATCAAGTATTGAAGAACTTGTAGGAGATGGACCTTTTCTTAATTATCTCCAAGCTTTTAAATATCCCCTTGCAGGGGAATTCGCTTTTAGCAGAGACTTAGCAATGAACTTAAGGATTCCTTGTGACTGGGGATTGGAAATTGGTTTATTGTCTGAGGTATATAGAAATGTTCGTATTTCGCGCATCGCTCAAGTGGACCTTGGAATATTTGATCATAAGCACAAAGAAATAGGAGAGAAACCTAACGAGGGGCTTCAGAAAATGTGCAGTGAAATTTTATCAAGTGTTTTAAGAGGTCTTATGGAACATCAAGGTCAAACCCTCAGTGATCATCAAATTTCAACTCTAGAGGTTCTTTACAGGCGTATTGGGGAAGACAGAGTAATGCAATTTGGTCTTGATTCTTCGGTTAATAAACTTCCATACAATCGTCATGAAGAACAATTATCAGTTCAAAAATTTGGAAAACTCCTAAGACCGGCAATTCATAAATTTCTAGATAAACCAGTTACTTCGCAATTACCTTGCTGGGCAAGAATAAATTCATTTGAAAGGGATCTTCAGAAAAATCTCTTAAAAGAGGGGACTAAATAATTTCATAAATTTCAAACTGACGGGAATCTATTAGGAAATCTAGTATCTTGATCATTTTTCACCGCATCAGGCTTATCTCGATCATGAGCTCGTGCGGAGAAAAACACAATCACAAAAGGTGTGAAAATAGCGAAAAAGAAAAAATGAAGTAAGTAGAGATCCCATGGGGCACCATTAGGACCATAGTCAGGAAAAAATAAAGCTGTTTGAAATAGAGAGCAGTAATTCATTTTCGTCAAAGCACTTTTTTTAATTTTGAACTATCTTGACAATAATTTGGAGACAGTTAATTAAAAATTTACGTCTGAAATTATATTTCTAATTGGGATCACTAATAAATCCCCCTAAAAATCAGGAATATTCCAATAAAAATTGATGTGATCTCAAAAATGACCTTTACGAAACTGTTCCCCTTTAACAAGGAAAAATAAGCTCCTATGTAGCCCCCAAGAATGGACCCACATATTAATGATGGTAGCCAAGACCATTTGATCGTTGAGGTAAATGCAAGAGCAAAAGCTCCTGTGCCATTCCAAAAAAAGCCAACAAGAATTAAAGTGTGAGCAATTGCTTTTGTATAAGTAAGTCCAAACCAACGAATTAACCAAATAGTAACAAACAAACCAGTTCCAGAACTTAGTGAACCATTGATTAAACCGATTAAGAAAAGAACCGTTCCCCCAAAAAAATAATTTATAAATGAAGGGTTAAAAGAATAAACATTTATTCCAAACTCTTTGTTCGTTTTTGAATATAATCCTAAACAAAGAGTTAGAAAACCCAAAGCAATAGTTGAAAATTCGCCAGGTAATAAAATGGCAGCATTTGCACCTATTAAAACTCCAGGAAGTCCACATAAAAGAATAAATAGCGATAGGAAAGGATTTAGTGCTTTTTTCTGGAAATATCTAATACTGGCGCCAACCCCCAATGAGACACTCGCTACCTTATGAGTTGCAAGCGCAATTGGGAACGGTAAACCTAGTAGAATTAAAATTGGAAGCTGAACTAAACCAGCCCCCCCACCGGCAAGAGCAGACAACAAATTGGCAGCAAAAGCAACAAAGAAAAGAAGTAAATAAAAATAAATTTGCATAGCTATTTAATAATATATAAATTATCAACTAATAATTAATTTTAATATCTTTTTAGAAATTAATATTCTAAGTAATTAAGTCTATGCATATCGATGTTCTAATCTAATAAGATCTATACTATTTGGATGATCATGAATATACTTATTAAATTCCATAGCTAACATACGAGCCTCATAAGCATCTGAAGCATAAAAACAATTTTCTATTCTTCTATTTTCACATGTGCGGTAATGAACCGTATACGCTCTCAGATTATTCTGACCTGCTAATCGACTGGAGGGGAGCATTAGATCAAAAAATTAGAGCCTATAATTTATTTATGCACCCAAATGAATAATTTTTCTACAGTTATGTTGTAATCAGAATATCTAAGGATTCAAATAGATAGCTTTGAAAGGGAAGTTGTATTTAATTATACAGTATAAAGGTGAACTTTCTAAGTTAAAATATGAATAATAAATATAAAAAAAATTAATCTGATAAAATAACAGAGTTGCCAAAGAAGTAAAGTAATATATTGATATAAGAACAGGAAACAATAAATGGTAAATTTCACATAAATTTGCTATTTATTAATTATGAATATTTTTAATGGATGACTAATTCAAGTATAAAAACAAACAAATTGAAAAAATTAATCTTTTCAATAACAAATTCAATAAAGTATGCACATACAAAAAACACCTTGAAAACCTTTGATCAAAACAAAAATTATTTTAATTTGATTACAAAGGGTGGTTTTTGGCTTTCATAGTGGACTTCATCTAAAGTCAAGGAGTACAAAAAAGATACAATGATTTATTCTTGAAATATTTTCTAAGGTTTCTATGGAAGGTTTTAATTTAGGATCCAAGATTTTATCTGTAGTAATAGTTGCCGGATTTATAGCAACTTCTCTTCTGATATTCAGATTATTTTTAACTTCTTTAAGTTCTGTACTTTTTCGGTTATCTCAAAAAAACAATAAAATACTTGAAACAACAAATAAAAAGGAAAGAAAGGGATTCTAAAAAATCAATTTTTACCTCAAAAACGAAAAGCCGAGAAATATGCTAGTTTTAGGTAGTTCTACTTATAAAGTTGGCAGCTACAGGCCAAAAGGTTTTAATAAGCGATATCGGTGCTCAGGTACGAGTTGACTTAACTCGCGTTAGTGAAAAGCTTCCAAAAAGTATTTCTGACCAAATAAAGGAAAATCCTGTTGGCACTGTCATTGATTACAAAATGACTGATGCAACTGGAATTGGTGTGATAGTAAGATTTGAGAATGGCTTAACGTCATGGTTTTTTAGAAATGAAATTCATGATTTATCAAAATCAGACAACGGGTTAAAACCTAATCATGAATCTGAATATAAAAATGACATTTATAAAACTATTATTAATAATATAATAGTTGATAAATTGAAAATTGATAAACATCCCCTTAATAAAAATAAGAAGTACTTATTGAATCCAATTTCATTTATGAAATGGTTTATCTACAGTTTGAAAGATGTAGTTTGAATTTTAAAAATTAAATATGAATAATTGATTTTAAATTAACATTATAATTGCTCGGAACCACCAATAGTCTTGGATCCTGAAATATTATGCATTTTTTCATGAATAGTCATAGGTTCATATTCAATATCTGGATCTAAATAGAACCATGAATCATCAAAGTATTTCTTTAGGCTATTTCTTCTCTCTAGATTAGCGATATTTTCCGCTAATAATTTCCATTTTCCACTTGGTAATCTATAACCAATCTGGACACAATAAGTACCATCAATCAAAGGTAAGTTAATATTATAATTATTAGTATGTTTATTGATATGAAATTCTTTCATTATACAAGTATCAAATTTAGAAGAACTAGCATTAGAAATATCATACAATCTTAAACACAAGCAAAATATTTTTTTTCCTGACAATTTATTGGTATCTTTTTTTGAAAGGGTCCAACTACAATTAAAATATTTAGGAGGATAGTGGGTTACTGTAAGAATATTGTTTTCTGTTTTTTTGTTAAAAGTGTATATTTCTCCAATTTTTGCCTTTAACTTTCGTTTAATCCCCCTTAATAGGTTTATTTGCGGAGATCGTATAAAACCAACAAAAATCATCAATCTGATTGGGTGATGCCCACTTTATTCAAAATAAAAAACAGATGCAATAAAATTACAATAAAATCAAACAAATCGACTTAAACAATGGATTCCTTTGACCCCGCGATAAATTATGGCCCTAATGACGCTGGGGTTTCTGCAATATCGATAGCACTTGTGATTGTTGGCCTAATCTTCGGAACATGGGCATTAGGACAAGCCTACACGATTCTCAGCAATTACATTCAGAAACTAACCAACAAAGACAAATAAAACAAACAAATAAACCTTTAAAAGATCTTTTTAACAAGATTTGATGGAGTAACTTAACAAAGTCAACTAGATATTTAATGTATGTGTTATCTATATAGTCAATTGATTATGAAAAATGCTGACTTCTATGCTTCACTCTGAATGGAGTGCTCCTTTAGGATTACCTGCACCAGTCTGGGGGATCATTACATTAGTTGGATATCTGCTTTATTGGAGAGTTTCCCTTAAAAGATGAAAATTTAATGAAACTCATTTTGCACTGATATCGAAAAGAAGCTAAAGGATATTGAAAAGAAGCTAATAAGTAGTTTTACATAAATAATAAAAAGGCCTCAACTTATTGAGGCCTCATACCGCCCAACCGACTGATCCCCATCACCCGGCATGCTAAAAATAGTTTCAGAGGAGCAAAAAAACATGAGTAGTTACGCCTAAAAGGCGCTATCTATAGTGTGCGTAAAATTTTAAAGCCACATATAAGGTGTATTTAGAGAATATTTTTCTAAGTTTTTTTATAATTTCTAGATGAAACTATCATAAGGAGGAGAGATCACTATAGAAATTTAATTCCGTAAAGTATACGATTCGATTTCATGAAAAAAATAGTATAAAAATCAAACTACTATCATAATTTAAAAATAAATAATTTTAAAAATGAAAAATCTTTCAATTCAACCAATAATTGTACTTGGCGGTTTTTTAATCTCAAATAAATCATACAAGCCTATGATAGATTATTTATCTTGTAATATTAATAATAAAGTTCGTTTAATTGAAGTAAGTAAATTAGAATGGTTAAAAACATCAACATCTGCAGGATGGAAAAATATATTAGATAAGATTGAAAAAGAAGTTAGCCAATTTTCCCAAGAATCAGAAACTGGAAAAGTTACAGTTATAGGGCATAGTTCTGGTGGAATAATTCTTAGACTTTATTTGTCTGACGAGAAGTTCATGGATAAGAAGTACGAAGGGAATAAAACAATAGATCATATTATTACTCTTGGCAGTCCTCATCAAGCAATTAGAGCAACGAAATTAAGAAAAATGGTTAACGATAAATATCCAGGTTGTTTTTATGACTTCATAAACTATTTTTCAATAGCTGGTGATCTCAATTTAGACTCAGAAAACGCTTCGATAATTTCAAAACTTACAGCTAATGGCTCATATAAATCTATCAGTGGAGAGAACGCAAGCAAAGGAGATGGTTTAGTTCCATTGAGCTCTGCATTACTTCTAGGAAGTAAACAAATAATTTTAAAAAATGTGTGTCACGGTAAAACCTTTGGTAGAAACTGGTACTTTTCTGAGAGAATTACAGAAATATGGTGGAATAAGATTATTAACGATTTAAATTAAAAAATTTAAATAACTTTAAAAAATAAAACCTATATTAAATAATTTATTAAGGGAAAAACTATACTCAATAGAATTAAATACCTAAGTAGTAAGAATTACTTAGGTACTTTATATTTATTAACTATTCATGCTTATCAATTGATTTATATGCTAAAAATATATTCACGCAAGAAAAACAATGAGCAGCACCAAAAACGATCATTTCCAAAAAGACGAGACAGATGCTATTGATTCTTATTTTGAATGCGTTACCGCATGCTCCCTAAGTGATCAAGGTATTGAATGTGTAACCAGGTGTGTTGAGACCCACCTGAAAGCTGATTTAGCCTGAAGCTATATATCCTGGAATATTTTCTCTTATTTAAGTAATCGATAAACCTTTTTATCTAAAAAGAATTTAATAAAATTGTCAATCTCCTTCTGAATTTTTCATTGCTTCTTTAGCTTTTTTAGCGGCCTCTTTTGCTTTATCATCTTCTGCTTTTTGTATTATTGCAATTTCTTTCTGTTTCTCATATTCCATTTGATGATCAAGTTTTCCTCTTGATCTAAGCCACTCAGAAACAGTAGCTTCTTTTCCCTCCTCTTTGCATTTCTCTTGATACCTTAGAAATGGGAACCAATGGTGATCAGCTGTTCTTGGATCTGAAGCATTCTGAGGATCTGAGTTCATTATGTTTAAGCAAAATTGTAATTAGATATATCATCTCATCATTCAGCTGAACCTAGAAAAATTAGTTGTAACAATTAATTGAGCTCCATAAAAGTTCATTTTATGGATTTTCTTGCAGTCATAGAAAATATAAGTTAACATAAGTAAAATTTAGGTAGCTATTAAAAAGGTCTAATGGGAGCAGTAAAACAACATGCCAAGCTTCTTAAATTACAAACCAAGGCTGAACAATGTTTGTCTAGGGAAGAAGCACAAAAGATAATAAAAAAAGCTGAAAAGGCTCATAAAAAGCTATCTAAATGAAGTATTTTACTATGTAGGGTAAAATCTCCAATTTAGTTAATTATTCTATTTTTTCAAATACCACTCCTTCATATTTTTTAAATTTAGCTCTCCAGATTCCATCACATATTTCAGATAGTTCTTTAAAAAAGACTTCACTAGTGGAACCGTCAATCCATCTCTTTTTTATAATTGGTAGTTTATTTTGAAGATCTTCAATTGATATTTTTAATAAGATTATACTGGTATTAGTTATTGAATTCTTGATGGGATTTGTATCGTAGTTTTGGAAAATCCTTAAAAATATTTCCAAGCTGATGTTTACGGCAACTTCCTTAGGGAAATCATATTTATCTGGATTGGAAACAATAGACTTGCCCCCAATAGGAAGGTATCTATTTTCAGTTGATTCCAAAGGAACCATCGCTACCAAATAAAAAGAATTTTCCATACTAGTCTATTAATGTTTGTTCTAGTATTATTCCACTCTACACATGCCCTGAAGAATTATAAGATATATAGAAGTGAATTCACCAATTAATAGCCAGGCAGTATGAAATAAAAATGGTTAATATTAATAAAATAGGCAACCTATAACCCTCAGCTAAAAATCAACTATGGCAATAAATGACATAATTGAAGTCCAACAACTGACTAAGAGCTATAAAGTAGCAAACAAAAGTCCTGGAACAATAGGTACCATAAAACATTTTTTCAATAGGAAGATGCAAGATATTGAAGCTGTAAAAAGTGTAAATTTTTCAATAAAGAAAGGAGAAATTGTTGGTTTTTTAGGTGCAAATGGTGCAGGAAAAACAACAATTTTGAAGATGTTATGTGGATTAATTTATCCAAGCTCCGGAAAAGTTACTGTTGGTGGTTATTTACCACAGGATAGGAAAAAAAGTTTTTTGAATAAAATAACATTAGTTATGGGGCAAAAACAACAGCTCATATGGGATTTACCCCCTATGGATTCGCTTCAGATTAATGCAGCGATATATGAAATTGAACCCATGGAAGCAAAGTTACGTATTGATGAATTAGCACAGATGTTAGAAATTGGTGAAGAATTAACAAGGCCAGTTAGAAAACTCTCACTTGGTCAAAGAATGAAAGCCGAACTGTTAGCGTCTTTACTTCATCGGCCATCAGTTTTATTTTTAGATGAACCTACTCTTGGACTCGATGTTAATGCGCAAGCAAAAGTTAGGAGTTTTTTATCAGACTATAACAACCTTACTGGTGCAACAATTCTTTTGACTAGTCACTACATGAATGACATCACTGCTCTTTGTAAAAGAGTAATTTGTATTCATGAAGGTGAACTTTTTTATGATGGCAATCTTGATAAACTAACTGATAAACTTTCACCTAATAAACAACTCAGAATAGTATTAAAAAATAATGTAAAAAATAATAATCTCATAAATTATGGAAAAATTATAAGTAATTCAGATAAAAATATTAGAATACTCGTACCCAAAGAAAAACTTACAAATGTAATAAGTTCAATTTTAACTAATTTTGAAGTTCTTGACTTGGAAATTAACGATCCTCCAATCGATGAATTAATAGGAAAGTTATTCCGTAGTGGAACATTATAATGAGATTTTTTGGTCTTAATAAGCGAGTAATTAGTGCACTATTGTCAACTCAATATGCTTATATGCTTGAGTACAGAGTAGAGATTGCACTGTGGGCTTTATCTGGGATCCTGCCATTCATAATGTTAAGTATATGGAATCAAACAAACACAAAAATATTAATTGGATTAGACGAAATAGAATTAAGTAGATATTTCCTAAGTGCTTTTCTTGTTAGGCAATTTTCCGTTGTATGGGTTGTATTTTCCTTTGAAGAAGATGCTCTTTTAGGGAGATTATCCCCTTATCTTCTTCAACCATTACATCCCCTGTGGAGATACGTTTCGGCCCATCTTGCTGAGCAAATAACTAGGTTTCCATTCGCGGTAATAATTGCAGTTATATTCTTTGTTGTTAATCCATCATCATTTTGGATTCCATCGTTTACACAATTTCTTATAGCCTGGTTTTCTACAATCTTATCTTTTACTATCGCTTTTTTACTTCAAAGCTTGATTGCTGCATTCTGCTTTTGGAGTGAAAAGGCTAGTGCTTTTGAGAGATTACTTTTTGTGCCATATCTTTTTCTCTCAGGATTGCTAGCTCCATTATCTTCTTTCCCACCAATTATTGCAAAATTAGCTTATTGGACCCCATTCCCCTACCTAATAAACTTCCCAGCAAATGTATTGGCTGGAGTACCTGTTGAAATCTTAAAGGGAATTCTCACTCAATGTATTTGGATATCAATACTCTTGCCTCTAGTATTAATATTCTGGAAAAAGGGCGTAAAGCATTACACAGCTATGGGATCATAAATGAAAAAATACTTAAGAACACTATATGTATTTTGGAATACATCATTTGCTGTTCAGATGGAGTACCAATTAAATTTCATTGTTGAATTAGTCGCAATGATTGGTACATTAACAGGAAGTATCTTCATACTCTCTCTATTCTTTAGGCAAGACAATCAAATAGCAAGTTGGAGTTGGGAAGCTGCGCTAATAGTTCAGGGTTTATATACTGTATTAGATGGAATAACTAATACCTTTTTAAGACCTAATCTAACGGAAATTGTCAACTATGTGCGAGAAGGTACTTTAGATTTTGTTCTCTTAAAACCTATTGATAGCCAATATGTATTATCTTTTAGAACATTATCCCCAGCTGGAATACCAGAGATACTTTTGGGAATATCAATAACCCTTTGGGCCTCAATCAAATCAGGAGTAGAGCTAAATCTATTGACTATTTTTGTAGGAGTTACAATGATAATAATGGGAATAATAATACTTTATTCTCTTTGGTTTCTTGTAGCTGCATCAAGTATTTGGTTTGTAAAGACATGGAATGCAACTGAAGTACTAAGGGCATTGTTGGCGGCTGGTCGTTTCCCAATAGAAGCATATCCAACAACTTTGAGATTTATATTTACATTAATTATCCCAATTGCTTTTCTTACTACAGTTCCTGCGAAAGCTCTTTTAGGTGAAGCAAAATTTTTTATTTTATTCTTAGGTATTTGTGTTTCATCTATTTTTCTTTTAGCTAGTAGGCTATTTTGGAAATATGCGTTAAGATATTATACCTCCGCCTCGAGTTAAATATAACTTATTTGTCGGTTAATATTTTCGAGTTAGAGATGCAAATAATTTTGCATAAGTTCAAATTATTCCCATCGCAGCAGTAGAAAAATAAAGTTACAATCACATCAGCAAAGATATGATCAGGAAATTTTAGAAAAAATGGATAAAGAAAAAAGCAGTAAACCCATAATCGCTGTAACAATGGCCACAGGACTACAAGGAAAAGGAGTCGTTAAAGAACTTTCAAAAAGAGGAACTTTTCACATACGTGCCTTAACAAGAGACCCTAATAGCGAAAAAGCAAAAAATTTAGCTCAATTACCCAACGTAGAAATTATACAAGCTGATTTACTTGATGAAAAAAGTCTTGAAAAAAGTTTTGATGGTGTTTACGGAATTTTTGGAAATACAACACCAACAATGGGACTAAGACCCTTAGTACGAAGTTACGAAATTGAACAAGGTCAAAAATTGATTGATGTAGTAAGTAGGATCCAAAAACATGGATTTTTAAAGCACTTCATTTTCAGCTCCATTTGTAAAGCAAAAAATCCATTAAAGAATGAGCCTTCACCAGGACATTTTTCTAGTAAATGGGATATCGAAAATTATCTAAAAAAGAATCACCTAAAGCCAATTACAACAACAATAAGGCCATGCAGCTATTTCGAAAATTTTGATGGTGAATTACCTGGCCTAAGAATTACGGAAAACTCTTTCCCTGGAGTTGTTAATCCACATAAGAAATGGCAAACCATAGCTGTTAAAGATGTTGGAGTATGGTCCGCAGCAATATTCTCAAACCCAAATAGATTTATAGGAAAGTCTCTAAATTTAGCAGGAGAAGAGCTGACTGGGAATGAGATGGCTTCACTTTTGCAGATAATTCGAGGTAAAAAAACAAAAAAGATTAATTACAAAATGGCTCCAAGATTTCTTATGAAATTATTCGTTCATGATATTGGCGTTATGGCTGACTGGATTGAAAGAGCTGGATATGGAGCAGACCTGGACAACCTCAAGGTTATCGCAAATCAAGAAGGCATTAAAATAACTACGTTAGAGGATTGGTTAAAAGAGAAAGAATTTAAAAGCACGTAAAACTTATTTACCTATTAAATTTATTTCTTATGATAAATATATAAACCAAACCGCAGACAATTATTAAAGGGAGAAAATAAAAAGTAGCTAATAATCCTAAAATGGATACGAATAAGATAAGCATTACAAAAAGGGATATAAAAATTCTTGAAAATAATTGTTTAATCTTTTTGGAATAAAATTTACCAGTTAATTTATCTAATTGATCTTGGAGAATTTTTCTCTCTTTATTAAGCTCAACAAGTCTGCGTTGATGCCACAAAAGAGATTGATTAGCTGAGTTTTCAACTATTCTTTGCTGAAAACCCTGGAGAAAATTTTGTTTGTTGGAGAAAATAGTTCTTACTTTAACCACCTGTGCTTGAAATATATTTTTTGTAGTTTCAGTAATCTCCTTATCGAGAAATTCAATTCTTTTAATTAACTTCTCTGGACTATCCGAATTGGACCAATATTCATCTCGCGAAACAATAGCAAGATTTTTTTTGCGGCCGAAAATCAAAAAACTAAGTAAAAAATATTATATGTAAATGATTATAAACTAATATAAGATTGATATCACATAAAAAAATCAATTATTTAAGAAAAATAAAGCCGTTTTATAGACAGTCAGTAATTAATTTTGATCAAGTTTAATTATCTATTATGTTCATATTGGTTTACCCGTAATGAAAGCATGAACTGCTGGTACGGTTCTATCAAGGACAACTGCTAGAACTACCAATAAATTAAGAGCCACAACTGCTCCACCTATAAATATATTCCCCTCTCTTGTGGTGTAATCCCATTTTGGCTCGCTATCAGACATTAGAATTAAAAATCAATAAGCATTATAAGAATAAAGATTAATTGACCTTAGGGACAAAATGTGAATGATTATTGAAGTGCTTTAAGCATTTTCAAACATTAAAACAGGGTTTAGCAGCAGGATGCTCTTAACGTTTATTGAGGAGATGAACACAAATGGTCGGATATATGCGAGACTCTACCGAATTTCTTAAGAATCTATGTCTAAGGGGTATTGGCTTAAGCAAGCAAAGATAGATAGTACGGATGTTTTCATCGAATATGTAAGAACTGTTGTCCCATGGCTGAGATCTGTTGGGGGGACCATAATTGCTAAAGATGTAAATCAAAACTCGGACTTAAATGAATGGGATGGGGGGCAATTGGGATTGGTTATTGAATTTGACTCAAAAGATGCAGCTCAAAAGGCTTTTGACTCGGATGTCTTTCAAGATTACATAAGACTTCGAGGCTTGCAGTCGGATTTGAGTTTATCAATTATCGGATAAAAAATTGATAATTACTTTTATTATTGGAATTTTACAATTAATTTTCCGAGGATATATTTAGTATTAATTTTTGTTTTTTCAGCATTGAAATTAAATAAACGATAGCAATAATATTAAAAGAATTTTTATTTAAATGAATTTTTTTGCTCTATCCTCATCTGAACTTGGAGTCTCGACATTTACAGTCAATTCTATTTTTATGATTTCTACGGCAATAGTAATAGCTCTTCCAGCTTATTTCTTATTTAATAGTCAAAAAGGTGACGTAATATCTAAGTTTTAACTTAATTGCTTTGGACAACCTTTAATTGAAATAATTTAGAAAAAGCACACTAGGATAATACAACTATAATAAGAAAATTCTGATTGGGATATGATAGAAAATTCTGCAGAACTATCCAAAGGTCAATTGCTTAAAGTAGATCTGGATCAAGTTAAGGACCGTTTATCAAAAAAGCTCAAATATTCGTTAGAGAATGACCCGGTAGGAGAACTTGTTGGATTTAAAATGGTTGATGGAAATCAGTTCGGCCTAGTTTTGACATTCAAAAATGGAATTAGTGAATGGTTTTTCGAAAAGGAACTTTCTATACACGAGGGTTGATAAAACTTTCAACCAAGTTTCGCAAACAGTTCTTTGTGGTAATCAACTACATTTTGGCAACTAATTACCGGTGTGATTTCCATATCAATTCCAAATTGTGCGCGCCATGGAGAAAAATGTTGAAAAAGCTCTTTATCACTATTTGCATTGCATAAAATAACTACCCTCCCCTCACCGGGAGCATGAACACGAAAAAGCATTTCAAACCCTTCAAATTTATCCTGCTTGGCCATTTCTCCTGATTCCCAAAAAGAGACAAATTGTTTATAAGCAGAAATTTGATTATCAATACTTGTAAATTGACAATCAACTAGATAAAGCTGCATGAGTAAAAAATCAGATATAATATTGATAACAGAAAAACGAGCTAAGTAGTTATAAATTTAGAATTATTTTATGAAGGAAAATTAAAAAAACAGATACGATTTTTTTTTTTAGCTATTAGTAAACATCTTCTGCATCACAACTAAAAAGTAAGTTCTCAGGAATAAAATGTTTTTGACCATCAGGACATTTATATACACGTTCAAAAATTCCATTATTTTCAATAATTTCCTCTACATAACACCCCATAGGAAGAAGAGTGCTCTCATACTTTCGAGCTCTATTCATGAAAATAATACATTTAATTCATTTCAACAATTAATCAAAGTCTTGGCAATAAGTAAAAAGGCCTGTGTAAAAAACTTTTACAAACAGGCCTCAATCTTAAAGAGAACTTAACATCCCTAAATTCCTAAACTAATTAATTAAGATTTTACATAAGAGAATTATTTCCAGTCAGTATCCTCGAGCAGGTCAGAATAAATAGAAGATGTTAGTTTAGAAATCCTAGACCCAGCCCAGTCTGTATCTTCAAGAAGATCAGAATACTCAAGTGATCTAGTTAACTGAAAAAACTCCTTAGCAAAAGCTTGCATAATAAAAAATGATTTATATTAAAAATGCCTAACTTTTATAAAAAAAACAAGTTAACAGAATAATTTCTATGAAATCAAAAGATTTGTGAGTTAGAGCTTAGTCTTCCAATTTCAT
Source organism: Prochlorococcus sp. MIT2309 (assembly GCF_059772305.1). Classification (NCBI taxonomy): domain Bacteria; kingdom Bacillati; phylum Cyanobacteriota; class Cyanophyceae; order Synechococcales; family Prochlorococcaceae; genus Prochlorococcus; species Prochlorococcus sp. MIT2309. The sequence goes on from NZ_CM186282.1 coordinate 395,434, forward strand.
TTGAGGGGGATGTTTCACCATCAATAGGAGCACTCCACAAGGCCCAAATGAACAAAATCGTAACTGGACAAAATATTATTCCTACCAAGGGAGAAAGATATCTCAGCCAACTAAGTTTCTTTTCCATAGTTCTTGATTAATTCTTTTGTTAATAACTTAAGTAGTCGTTAAAAAGGAGAAATTGGGGATTCCTAAGCAATTTAACGAAAACATGCATCGCCAACAAGTCGAATCTTAGAGAGCCTACTATGCTTGCCTGCTTTTAGAACATATTTGGGTGTAACAGACATTACAGCTCTAAGGTCAACTTGGTCTTTTTCTGATTTAGTTACAACATCTTTTGCGCAGACCCAATTGGACTTATTACTGATGCCTGGCCAAGCTAGCCAAAGCCCTCCATAAAATCCAACTCCAATTAAAAACAGGTATTTAATCATTAATAGAAAAGAAAATGTCTTGAGAGCTAATTAGCCAATTACTAATTGAGGTCTGGGAGATAGTGTTTCAAATTTGAAAACAGTAAGTATTAAAATTGCAACTTAAATATTTCACAAAATAATACACTTGGCAAGCCTGATGGACTTATTCAATAAACATGGGATAATTTAAATTTTTTAATTAATTGGAAACTCTGTACAATTTGACATTTAATAATCCTGTATTCATTGGGATATTAATAATAGTTATATGGTTTTTGCCAGGTTTAATCATTCGTAAAATTACTTATGAAAAAAATGAGGCACTTAAAAAAGATTTACAACAAAAAAAGATTTCGAAACTTTATCCTACTGACGAAATTGGTGATTAAGAAGGACTTCCTAATAGAGCTGGTTCCAAAATTGGTGAACCTGTTCCACCACCATCTTGATCATCATCATCGTCAAAACCAGAGCTTAATGCCAATATCCCACCAATGGACAAAAGAAGAGATAAACCCAGTGCTAAAAATTCTGACTCCAATTTATTTAGTAAAATTTTGGAGACAATACTTGATTTAGGTGCAAAATGCAAAGAGTTTATCCAATATAAATAGAATCAATTAATATTTTATATTTGTCTGACTTATGGATTCGAATTTTTATCCTTAAAACCAACCCAATCATCAGGCTTAGCCATCATCCAGGACATAATTCCATCACTATCCATGTTTTTTGAACTGATTGCAAAAGAGACAATAAAGGCAGCGGCAGAAATTAGAATGACTATTAACAAAGTTGGGTCCAAGCCCATTTCATTCATCGAAAAAGAGAACAAATAAAACCTGAGCATTAAATAAAATTGTATTTGTATCTCAAATAATATCATCTATTAAATAAGTGATGTTTTTAATAAGCATAAGAATGAGATAATAAAAAAATTCTTTATATGTTCCACTGAAATATTTTGGAACATATAATAGTAAATTTACAAATATAGTGAATTTGAAAAAATGGGTAGAAAAGAAGAAGGGGTAAATCTCTCTGAATGCAGTCATGTAAATAATCTTTGGAGTAGCTTCCTTATGAGATTTGGATCAGAAAAAGCCACAAGAGCAATCAGGCAGGCAATTGATCTTCAAAATATGAGAGGTGATAAGACAACTGTACCAATTCTTTTTGTTTCCACTGGGGGCATTGCTCTAACTACATATGACTGTATAAAAAAGCAAACAGGAATTTCTTTTTACGGAAACAACAAGGTGATTTTGTACTGCAAAAAAGAGAGTGAGATCCAAATCCTTCATGAAACAAAAGCTCATTAAATTAATTTCCCTAATTTTTAGTAAATCTACGAGTTAACCGAACAAAAATCTAAACGCAGATCCAAAAGAATTGGTCCATCATTAAAAATGTATCCAATTTTCTGATGTGGAAATTTATTCTTAAATTTCAAGAACCTTCAAGCGCAAAAGCGAAATACCCGTTTTTGCCTTTAATAGTATTTGTAACCGCTTTAGCGACCACATCAACTTATGGATTACCAGTCTTTATTAATTGAAAATAAATGACTTCCTTTTTCTTCTTTATTGCTGTTGCCTTGTTTTTCTACGTAATGGCTTGTCTATGGCGAGATTTGAGTCGTCAAACAAGAGTTTAAAATATTATTTTATTGCAACGTCTTATCAAAGATCTTTTTGATCATGCCCATAAGAGACCTGATCAATTGCATGTAACTTTCATCTCCAAGAGATACAGAGTTTTTCTTTGAATTAGATACCGCCAGAAATAAAGCACCCATTAATCCTAGATTGTTTAAAACTGCGACTGTGTTGAATGGAGAAATATATAAAATCAATGTTTTAAGTATCAAAAAAGCCACCAAAAAAAGAGGGCCATAGATTGAATTGCTTTTGAATAAAACATAAATAACACCAAAGACAAGAAATATTAGACTTGAACTGAGAAAAAAACTCGCTAGCGCGGGAGAAATATCCCTTGTCTCTAAAAGAGCAGATGATGCCTGAAACGATGAGAAATTTCTTGGTATTGCAACTGAGAAAGCTATGGCTAGTAAGATTCTCCCCAAAAATCCAAACAAATTACTAATTTTAAAATTCATAGGATTTTTTCACCCTGTATAGAATAAAGCAGAAGAAAATCTTAAAAGCCAAAAAAAAACGCCCATAAAACAGCAAAATCAACGTTACATTGATTAACAATGTGTTAGCATTACTTCACACTCAACAAATCAATGAAGCAAATTTTACCAAGTGCCTTAGCTCTTCTATCAGCCATATTCATAGCGTCATCTCAAACTGGTGTAATTGTTTAAGGTTTGAAACTAGTCTAAAACCTAATATTTCAATCAAGCTACGTCTCTTAATAAGTTTAATTCGTATCCGCTGTCAAACAGTCGTTTATAAGTTGATCTAGCTTTGTATTCGTCATAAGGAATTTTTTTTCCATCATTTTTCTGGACGTATACATAATTGTTGTCGATTTTACTTTTTGTGAAAGTAAATACATCGTCCCCTTTAGTCAAGGTCCAACTTTTTGTACCGTTTCTCCTAAGGTTCCATGGATAATGATTTGGTGGAACCTCCTTTTGGGAAATCATTGCTGAAAAATTTAAATATTTTTTTTTATCTAAACGAATTTGATAATGACTGACAACCCCATAAATAAGAATTTTTGTATATAAGCCAAATTTAGTAATAAAATAATTTAAGAAAATACATATAAAAAATAGATATAGTTGATCGGAATTCATTATTTTTGTATCATATTTATAATTATTACCAGTTAAGGCAGTTAAGAACAAAAACAAATTAATTTTGTTTTTTAATAATTCATGCTATGTAAGAAATTTAAATTATAATTTCAAACATTTAAAAGAAAAGTCGCGATTTTTATTTGATGTCCTTATATTAGAAAATGTTACCCAAATTCCCATGAAAAAAACTGAAAAAGAAGATCTATTAATTCAAGCATGGGGTAGCATCTCATCGGAACTAACAAAATTAAGAGATGAAGGGCTTAAAGATGACGAAATTTTTAATTTTGGTCTCGCGGTGATTAATCACTTCAATCCTGAGGAAATTTCACGCTTGCAAAAACTATCTGATCAACAAGACGCATTATGGAGGGAGGCAAATGATTTGTAAGACAAATGATTTAATGAAACGTCAAGAATTTTACTCAGTATTTTTCATATCAAAACATATTAATATTACAAATCTAACGATTATCCTTAAACCAAAAATACTACTAAAAATTCATTTTAAAATAATCACATGATGTTATCAAAACAAATTATATTTATATACGATGGTGAATGCCCTTTTTGCAATCACTTCGCTCAATTATTGGAATTGAAAAGCAACATAAAAAATATTGAAATTATTGACGCTAGAAACAACATAAATAAGTTACCAGAGGGATATGATATGGACATTAATGGAGCGGTCCTAATTAGAAACGGCAAGATTCATACTGGAGCAAAAGCAATAAATTTAATTTGTAAACAAATTGATAACCCATCATTGGGATTAATAAATGTTCTTAGCTACATATTCAAATCTGAGAAGAGAGCCTACAGTATATTTCCCTATCTTATTAAGGCTAGAAGATTTGCTCTAAGAATAAAAGGTAGTCCCTTAAAAATAACTGAATAATTATTTACATAAAATATATAGGTTAATTTTTCTTATAAATATAATATTTAAGTAACATTAAGAACTTTATTTTTTAAGATTTAAGTCTGAATACGAATAATTCATCTAAAATGTGGCTTAAACGGACAAGGCACTACATAAAAAGTTCCTTTTGAATAAAATTCTCCACGATTTATAAAATTTGTATAAATTTGGAATATCATTAATAAAGTAAGCTTTTAAGGAAAGTTTAACAAAAATGAGATGGCCACCAAACAAAGCCTGGACATCAGCTGCGCCAATTAAAGGGTTTCGTCATTTTGAAGTTCTAAGTTATGGTGGCAAGGGAGATGATCGATGGGTGGAATTATTTGCAGTCATGGATGAAACTGTTATTTTCAAAGTCCAATGGTCAGAACTTAAAACATTTGCCAAGTGGACAAGTGGATGGTTACAACTACCTAAGGAAGGTTAGTGATTTCTTATAAACCAAAATTTTCGTGCGATAAATGAAATCAAAAGGAAATCACTTTTTGTCATTTATTTAACAAGGGACACGATTTTTTTTTGAGCTAGTTATCTATATAAGGTACATTTTAAAAATCTATGCTTTACCAAATTTTTGCCGGTTTGACTAGTACTCCAGCTCCCTCAGCTATTTATGTTGGAATTGGCTCCATTGTTTTATTTGCAATTGTGGGTGTAATGGTGGGACCTGATTATGACGGGATGAATGCTCCTGAAGTAAACAAAAAGGATTAAAAGTTCAAAGAATGAACCATTAGTCAGTTCAGTATATGCTGACGAACTAATGGTTCATTTCTGAAAAATTAAATGGATGAGTGAAAGAAATAAAAAATCAGAAAAACTTATCTTCTTTTGATCACATAGCCTTCATTGCAATGGAGAAAAAACTTGGTTTTGTATACATTATGAGCTATGTTTCCGATCTCAAAAACAAATAAAAAAATGAGTTTAGAAAACAGAGATAAAATTTGCATTAACGAAACCGAAAACCAAATAAAAATACTGATCGAGCAAATAACATTAGAACTTGAGAGAGAAATATCTATTAGAGAGTGCAGGCAAGCTACATCTAAGAAATCTTAAATGACAGATTCTTAGACTAGATTACAACATTTAAAACCATTCAGAGTCTTCGTTTAAAGTTGAATATTTAAAATAGTTGAAAAAAATGTCATTATCTTGAAGTTGATCAATTTTATGAACAGTAATTGCCCATCTCCGGAGCAAATGATTTAGTGGCACTTTTAGAATTTTATTATCATGTTAGGTAAATAAAAGCGTGCTCGTGGGACTTGCAAGTACTGTTATCACGAAAAGTATATTTATTCAAATTAAAATTTTATTAGATATAATTCAAATATGGAAAAAAAACATTCAAATCTACGAAAGTTTTTACCATTCAGTTGGGTCATATGCGCTATGATATCTTTTGCTTATATTAATGCTCATCTTTTAGAAACTTCCAAATTGATCTAGGAATAAGAGACCGATGCAAAATTCAATAATAAAAAAACTCAAGAAAGCTCAAAAGAAGGGCATTATTACCACTACAGGAATATTTTTGTTATTTCTAACTCAAATACCTATAGCAATGTTATCACTTACAGAATTATTTTGTATTGGACAAGTCTCAAACAGCATATGGCGTGAACAAAATAATCACTCTCAAGCAAATATTTTGGCAGTTCAAAAATGTAGGGGAAAGTGATAAGATTAACTTTTAAGAGCAGATTTACATTTATTGTTCATTATTAATACATTATTAAATTTGGCTTATTAGAAATATCGCTGAAATAATAATTGTAGAATAAATAAAGTTTTATGATGATATCAGTACCGATCATTTTTAATATAATCAAATAAGTATATTGGTATTGATATAAGGAAAATTTAAATAAAGATGAACTCAATTCTCAAAGAGGAATTGTTAAACATAAAAGGTTCAGTAAATTACTGGCTAGGTATCGGCTGGATTTTTGCAATCGTTATAGCAATTGTTGCAATAGCAGTTGTTGTGATAAGGAAAAATAAAAAACAAACTAATATAAAAAATGAATTAAGTGATCAAACAAGAAATAGTAGTCGTGGAAAAGGATTTTTAAAGTAAGTTCAATAATGAAAAATTAAATTTAAAATTATCAGAACTAACATACTTAAGATTAAGAGAAAAATAAATAAAAAAAACAGCGCTCAGACCAACGCTGTTTTTTTTTAATGTTTTCTTTGAAGAGGTGCGTGCAAAAACCTAGAAAACTCCAGGAATAATTTGTCCTGTTGTTGCATAAGCGCCAAATGCTGCAACGAAACCAATCATGGCAGCCCAACCATTAAACTTTTCTGCTTCAGGAGACATAGGATTAAATCAATAAAGTGATGTTAAGCAATGTAACACAAGATGTGAACATATGTAAAGCAAGAGAGTTCCTCAGTGGCTGTAAGGCTTTAAGGAGGGACGGTGAATTAATTGCTAGGGGTATTACCAGGATTATCTATTCGTTCCCATAAGTTTTTTCGTATTAAGAGGCAATCACAACACTCACAGATCCAACTATCTCCTACACCCCAAGCATCTCCTACTCCATTAGCTCTACCAGACAAAGTATGAAACGTATTTGGATATATTGTATTTAGAATTTCGTTGCTTATAGACATCAAGTTTAAAACGATGTATTAGTAGTATATCTAGATAAAAAGATGATAGCGCCAATTTAAACAATCCGAATTTGAGCCTAATTGCTTTTGTAATTTTTTACTATTTACCGTAAACAAAAGTCCATCCTGCCTGACATTTGTGTAGATTAATTTATTAACAAGTTGATAACGATAATAACTAAGTTCAATATGGGGAATATTAGTAGTGTAAGATTTTGGAATGGTAAATCCCAATTGACTTAGAAAAAGGGATTGTGTAAAATAATTTAAATTAGAATTAATAATTTCATAAGCATAAAAGATATAACCATTTAAACATTTAAAATTAATATCATCAATTATAAATGATGTATTTTTATTATTAATTTTAACAAATACACCCATTATAAGTAATTTATTACCTATAGGAACACTCTTAGGCAGAGAGGTTCGTAATTGATTAATATTTAAGTATTTTGGATCAATAGTTTCAATTGAAAATATTTCACCTCTTTGATAGGTGATAAATGCTCGAACACCGATTATACTTGGTTGAATTTGAATTCTAGTCTTGGGGAGAAGATATTTAGATACCCAATCAGAGAAGCATTGATTTGAATAATGAATATTATGATTATTCATAGGTCTTAAAATAAAATAGTTACTATTTAGATGAGTGTATAAATTAGATATATATTTTTGCCTTAACATTTCGAATAAAAAAAAATTAATAAAAATTTGGTACTTTATGATACACTAAATTGCAATTAATAATTATTGGTTTATTATAAAAATATGATTATCTATCAATCGCCATAAAATTAAAGTAAATTTGCTCAAATATCTCTTCTTCTAAAATCTCCATGTTAGCAAAAAATATGTATGACAAAGGTTGTATAATCACAAGGGAAAATGAATATGGTCAAATTGATTTTGAAAAAGGCGAAAGCTTTATAAAAGAAATTACGGATAAAGCATCAATTATTTTAGTTATCGATGATAAATCATATGAAAGCACATTAGGGATAATTTCAACTATTAAGGCTCAGAGGAGTCTAATACTTTTAGACACCTCAAATGTAGTTAGACAGTTAGAAATTATTTTAAACAATTTTAAACCAAGAATCACAATAAGCAGTAAAAAGACAATTGAAAAAATTTTCAACCAAGAATCAATAAATTATTCACTTTTTAACTATAAAAAACATGAATATTTAAATTCTAATAAAGTAGGAAATATAAAAAGACCTTTGGTTTTAATCGGTACATCAGGTACTAGTGGTAATCCGAAACTTGTAGGATTGACTCATGAAAATATATCAACTAATTGTTCTTCAATTATAAATTATCTTAATACAAATAGAAATACAAAAACTATTAATAATCTTCCGTGTAGTTATTCATATGGACTATCAGTATTAAATACAACATTAGCATCAGGTGGTAAATTCCATATTTCAACTGAGCCATCACATATAAGAGCAGGATTTTGGGAAGAGATGAAATACTTTGGTATTACCGATTTTTCTGGTGTACCTACTATTTATCAAGATATAAACAGTTTAAAATTAATTGAATGTATGCCAAAAACACTAAAATGCTTAACACAGGCAGGTGGAAAGTTAGACATTCAAACACAAAAGGAAATATTAAAATGGTCAGATATAAATAAAGTTAGATTTTTTATAATGTACGGTCAAACAGAAGCGACCGCTAGATTAACCTACCTTGAATTAACCAAAGAGCCTGAAAAATTAGGTTCTGTTGGAAGAACTATTGAGGGAATAGATCTCTTTAATGAAAAATATATAAAAAAAAATAAAGAATTTGAATTGATCTTTAAAGGTCCAAGTATATCATTGGGTTATTATTTTTCGTATAAAGACATAATAAATAGCACTGACAAAAACCAAGGCATACTAAAGACTGGAGATATTGGTTACCTCGATGAAGATAATTGCTTATACATAACAGGTCGGACATCTAGATTTGCTAAAATAGATGGCCGCAGAATATCACTTGATGAAATAGAATCTAAAATGAAAGAAAAATTCAATAATCTAGCAATAGTATCAGATGACAAATTGATATTTTTGATTTTAGAAGATCAAAATTTTAATGATTTTAATAATATAAAAAAATACTGTAAATTAATTAGCGGTATACATACCAAAAAAATTAAAGTTTTAATACAAAAAATACCAATGACAGAAAGTGGGAAAATAATGTATTCAGTTTTAAAAAAGAGAATATATGAGGATATTTAGATGACTAACCATTATTTAAATAATGAATTAATTAAAAAATTAAGATTACTGCACTATCATCACTATGAAAAATGTGATGTCTTTAAAAAAATAATTGATGAATTAAGTTGGTATAATTTTATAGAAGATGATCCTGCGGAAATATTTTTACATACATCTCTTTTTAAGGAAAATGAAATATATACAGACCTCAAAAATGATGAACAGTTATTGAAGTTACATTCATCTGGTACATCAGGAAATAGAAGTGTAATATTCACAGACCGTCATACTAGAATTGAACAACAACGTGCGCTTCAAAGCCTTGTTTTATCAGAGTTAAATATATCATTAAAACAAAAGCCCTCTTATTATGTGATTGATAATCCTAATGTCATAAAAGATAGTAAAATAATTGACGCTAGATACGCAGCAATTAAAGGATTCTCATCTTTTGGTAAAGGTATCAATTTCTTACTAGATGAAGACAGCAATATTAATTTTGACATGATAGACAAACTTAGTTCAGAAAGTAATGATATATTAATTTTTGGTTTTACCGGTATAGTTTATACAAAATTTTTAAAATATTTAGAATCAATTCAGCATAAAATATACAATAATTCTATTACATTGCTGCATGGAGGGGGATGGAAAAAGCTTATTTCTAAAGGTGTCTCCAATAAATTATTTAAAGAGTTAGCAATTAATGTAATTCCAAATGTAATTTGCAAAAACTATTATGGGATGATCGAACAAACTGGATCTATATTTTTTGAATGCGATGAAGGTTTTCTACACTCAAATCAATACGGAGGTATTATTTTGAGAAATAACAATCTTGCAATAACTTCAAAGTTGCAACAGGGCATCATACAAAGCATTTCCATTTTGCCAAAAAGCTATCCTGGTCACTCACTGCTTACAGAAGATATGGGAATCATCTATGGAATTGATGATTGCAAATGCGGAAGACCAGGCACTTATTTCCATGTTCAGGGGAGACTATCTAGAGCAATTGTAAGGGGGTGTAGTGATGTTTATTAGGCAAGCAACCTCTAATTTTAAATTCCTTAGTAGGGGAGCAACCTCAAGTCAATTGAAACTTTGTGAAAGATTAAATAACATAAGGAAGCTTGCAAAAATTTTTAAAAAGCTTTCAGTTGAATATCGTGAAAATGAATTGCTTGGACTATTTTATTATTTTGAGCAATCATCAATTTATAGTGAGAAATGGTTTGCATCTCAAAATAACATACTAATTCCTAGAGGTTTAGCCCTTCACATACCCTCATCAAATATACCTTTAATGGCAATATACTCTTGGCTCCCTTCATATATTGCAGGTAATGCAAATTACATAAGACTTAGTAGAAGGTCCGACTATAATCTTCTTGAATTAGTAATAACAAATATTGATAATGTTATTGGAGAGGAAGAAAGTCATAATCAAATCTTTTATAATGGAGAATTAGATGATTGCTTTACAACTAATTTATCTAAAATTATAGATATAAGAATACTTTGGGGTAGTGACAATTCTATTAAAAGTATCAAACAAAAATATCCAAACTCATCATCTATTGAGATTAGCTTCCGGAATAGATACTCAGCCTCACTATTAAATTCAAAAAATTATTTATATTTATCTGAGGATAATAAAAATATTATCACTAAGAAGTATTTTAGAGACTCTCTAGACTTTTCATTTAATGCCTGCTCATCTCCACATTATACTTTCTGGATGGGAGAACATAAGATTAATATAAAAGCTAATAATGACTTTAAAGATAAGATAAAGAGGCTTATATCCCTTCAATCTATTGAATATGGTTTCATCACAAGTTCTAATCTTAATAAATCTCAAGAATATATTATTAACAATAATACAAAAATAGATATACAAGAAATTATTGGTGGTAGATCTTTTACATATGATGATATAAAAAATATAACCCTTGAGGAGCAGAATACCTCATCAATTTTCTGGAAACATTATTCTACATCTAATATAAAAGAATTATCTTCATATTTTCCCAAGAACATTCAAACATTGACTTACTTAAATAGCCATTCGAAAGAAAATCTAAAAGAATTAATTTTAATGTTAGAAGGAAATGCACCTGAAAGAATAGTAGAAGTTGGTAACGCACTTTCTTTCAACTTCGTTTGGGATGGTAATGATCTCTTGCGAATGTTTAGCAAGGAGGTTTTTATACAATGAATTATAATCATTTGATTTGCTTGCAACCTAATAAAGCCCCTTTCCTATTTCTTGAGGATTTAATAGAGATAATCCCTGAAAAATTGGCAATAAACAAATTATCTTTGCCAATGAGAAACTGGTACTTTGATTGTCATTGGGAATCTGATCCGAATATGCCCGCAATGCTTCAACTTGAGGCAATGAGTCAGACAGCATCAATGTGCCTTTTCTCTAAAAAAGATCCTCCTAAGAAATTATATTTAGTTTCAATAAAAAATGCATCATTTAGAAAGAAGATAACTCCAGGTATGGAAATAATAATCAAGGCCATATTAGAAGAAAAAATAAATAATGTTTATAAGTTTAAGGTGGTAATCCGTAGTAATAAAGATATCCTAATATCTAAATCAAGACTTGATTTATTATGGCCATGAATAGATCAGTTTAATATTTCTGTTATTAATTTAAGTATACTTTCTTTATCAAGTCCACATTGCTCAATCATATAATCATAATTGCCACATTTTAAATATTTATCCGGGTGTGTTCTGAAATATGCTTTTTGTGAATAATTAGAATTTCCAACTGCCCTTTGAAAATAAGAGGCCAATCCACCAAACATAGACTCATCTAGCACAATAACATTCTTAAAAACTTCTGAAATCCTTTTAATACTCTCTAATGTTTTACTTCCATTAAAAAATGGGACTACATAATGAGAAATTTTATTTAATTGTTTTTCAGAAAGAGCGTCAATTGCCAATGACGCATTTGACGATATTGCACCTGTAGTTAGTATCAATAATTCAGAGCCGTTAGAAGTAATTGGTATTGGACTCGATAAATCTGTGCTGAAACTTTTTGAATGCACCGGATTAACCTTGGATGATCCAGTTAACCTTATATATGTTGGATAATTTCTTTTAATTATGTGTGGTAATAAAGCTTGTAATTCAAATGCATCAGAGGGTGAGTAAACAAAAATATTTGGAATATTCAATACATAAGGAAGATCCTCAACACAGCAGTGTGTATAGCCCAAGTATCCTAGTGATAACCCACTCGCCAATCCTGTGACAACAAGGGGTAAATTCATATAACCAAGAGAAAGACGAATTTGTTCAGCAGCCCTCAAAATAAGAAAGGGTGCAAAAGTTGAGGCCATAGCTCTACCCCCTTCGGCAACATACCCAGCGGCAATTGATATCATTGCCTGTTCTGAAATCCCACAATCAAAAAATGACTCCGGATATGAGGCTTTGAACCTATCTAATCCAGCAGAGGTGGAGGTATCTGCAGTAAAAATAGATAAATCTTCAATTATCTCTTTGATTTTTAGTACGGATAATCCATAAGAAGCCCGCATTCCAATAATATTTGCCTTCTTAGCCATTTTTTTAATGTATTCAATTTGGATATCAGTATTCATAACTGTTTGATTAAGTTCTCCACCATAGCTTTTGTAAGAACTCCATGATGCCACTCATTTTTATTTTCAAATAATTCATAGCCTTTACCCTTAATTGTTTTACCTAGAATAATTTTTGGGTATTTTGAAGGAGATAACAATGCTTCATATATCTCCAAATGATTATGTCCATCAATACTGAAAAAATCTAGGTTATAACTCTTTATTCTTTTCAGAAAAGAAGCATATTGATCATTAGAATAAATCGATTTCTGCGTTTGCTGCCAACCATTGCAATCTATGAAAATAATTAGATCTTTTAGTTGATTTTTTCCGTTTATAAATTCAAGACATTCCCATACAATTCCCTCATTACACTCGCCGTCCCCAACTACACAAACAACCGGAGGTAAGTTTTCATTCTTTTTATTTTTAGATCTAAATAATGCTAAACCGATTGAATGTGCAAGTCCATTCCCAAGACTTCCAGTTGAGAAATTAATACCTATTTTTGGATTTCGGCAGGGGTGTCCAAGAAAATCAGAGCAATCATTTTCAAAACTATTAACAACTTGATTTTTAGGGACTATTCCTGAATAAGCAATAAGTGAATAGAGCGATAAGCAAGCATGTCCTTTTGAAAGGACTAGGGATGATAAATTTTTAGGACTGATAGAAAGTTGAAAAAAATCGTCTGCAACGGAAATGAAGTCGATACAAGAAAGTGCTCCACCTAAGTGAGCAGCCTTATCCCCTGCACTCAGAGCAATATCGATAATAATCTCTCGTAAACTTGTCGATTTAATTGATGATTCATCTAAGTTAAAAGTTTTGGTCATCGAATACCACCATCAACAGAAATTACTTGGCCAGTTATGTAGGTTGAGCTGTTAGAACATAAAAATAAAATTGTATTAGCAATTTCATCAGGCATCCCAACTCTTTGAATAGATATTGATTTTGTAAACTTCTCTATTTCATCCTTTTCGGTTGAATTGTTCATCAATTTAGTATCAGTTAAACCAGGTGCTACAACATTACAACGAATATTGATTTTCCCATACTCTTTCGAAAGGACTCTGCACGCGGTTGAAAGTGCAGATTTAGAGCTTGCATATGCTAATCGGCCAGGATTTGAGTCAATTGCTGCCGAACTAGAGATTGCCACAATTGAGCCATTTCTTTTTTTCAGAAAAAAACTTTTTATTACGGCCTGGGCTATCAGTATTTGTGAAATATAGTTTATTTTCAAATGTTTATTAATATCATCTAGTGTAGTCATTAAAGCTGGGGAAGTTTTTATAAAGCCTGCATTTAGGACCAATGAATCTAGTTCTTTTGTAAATTCCTTTAGTCTATTTGAAAAAGAAGAAACAGATTGCTCAGACTCTAGTTCAAGCTCTATTACTTTGTAGTTATTCTGACTAATCCCCTGATCATTCATATCTTGCTGGAAACTATCAATATCCCTAACAGCGGCTATAGGATAATAATCTTTTTCTATGGCCTTGAGAAAAGTTGATCTACCTATACCAGAACTAGCTCCTGTTATTAGAATTCTCATTAATTGTTAATCAAACAGTTAACTTAGAGGCAGGTAAATTAACTTTATCTTCTATTAGTTCTTCTGGTGAGAATAATTCATCAATTTCCTTTGCCTTAAATATAGTTGTACCATCTTTTGCCATGTAGTCTTTTATAAAGGACATATCCTCCCCAGCTAAACATTTATCACTGTGTTCTCTAAAGTACTTGACTCTAAAACCATTCTCAGATATTTCTTTTAGAGATGATTCGAAAATATTGCCTAGCTTAATATGCACGTATGGACATGGTAAAACATCACCAATAGGAGTTATGTAAAGCCTATTAACAGTATTACATCCAATTACTCCTTCCCTATTTCTATCAAAAGGGTCCCATAGATTTCTCAAGATATTTTTATATTCTTTTCTCATGGCTATGAGATGTTTCGAATCCTCTTCATCTATACAGATATCGTGCATGTTACGCCACATTCCACCTGGAGTAGCAATGTTCAATAAAGTGGTGTACTTCTGATCTTTCGAGTAGTCAAGAAGCAACCTTAGATCTTCTGAATCAATGTTATATTTTCCAACTGTTATATTCAAATAGGGGGTTATTCCAGCCTCTTTAACAAGTTTTAGAGCATTTATTGCTCTTTCCCATGAACCTTTTTTTCCCCTAAAAGCATCATGGGTTTCAGCTGTCATACTATCTATACTCACAGAAACCCTGTCAACACCAAGTCTTTTTAATTCTTTAGCAATTGTTTCAGTCATATAAAAACCATTTGTCGTTACATATACGTAAAATCTCTCTGTTCCAAAATTCTCTAAAACAGAATACAAATACTTAGTATTAAGTAGCAATTCACCACCTTGTAGGTCTATTTCAAAAATACCTAGCTCATGAGCCTGATCTGCAATAGATGATATTTTATCCAATGTAATTCTTTTATCTATGTTTAAACCAGTTGGAGATAGGGTAAAACAATGCTGACATTTGAGATTACAAGCATTATTCAAATTAATATCTAAACCTCTTTGCTTGATACCAATCTGATTATTATTTGATTTTACATAGTCGTGAAAAGCCCTAAATTTTTCAACAACAATCGGTTTTTGTAGTAAAGCCATTTAGGTCTAAAGAATAGCACCTATTTAAATCTTCACAAGGATATCATATCTGGCCAAAATCTCAACTCCCTGTTTATATGATTCGAATTCTATAAGATCTTCAGTTTTTATCGTAATACCAAAAGCTCCTTCCAATTCTGCCATTAAAGACATATGACCAATTGAATCCCATTCATCAATACTCTGATATTTCAACTCAAGTAGATCGTTCTTATTCTCTAATTCAAAGGCTTCAACAAAAGCGTCCTGATAGTTTTTTAGATTATCGCTCATTTTTTTTTTATTTTGAAGTAAATTATTTCACCCAACCAAACATATTGGTCAAGTAGCTATGACACATTCTGGAATGGCAACTAGTTCAAGACGATTAATAAAATCAAGAGAAAATTTAAATTTTTAATTGCGTCTTATAGCCCTTACAACAGTTGAGATTCCACCCTTGTGAGCAATTTTTGATGCAAAAGTAACCTGACAACCAGATTCAGAAAAAAATCTCACAACATCCTTAATCCTTTGAGGATTGTCAAATTCTGGAGAAAAAGCATCAAAAGTATCCATAATTGCACATTCTTCTCTTTCTTTTTTACTAAAAGTACTTGGGAAGCATCGAAGATCGGTAATAGGAATAAATCTAGTAAGAAGACCTAAATTAAAAAAACATAAAAGATCAAATAACTTAATCATCCATCCGATATTTATTTTAATCAATTTAAGGAGAAATCTATGACTTATTCTTTTGGTAAAAGGACGGAGCAGATATTTAGAATGTAACTTAGTATACCAGCCATTTATGGGATAAAAATCAATAACAATTTCACCTCCTATTTTAGTTTTTGCGACTAATGCTCGAATTGAATTAGAAAAAGAAGGAGTATGCTGAAGGACCCTAAAACAGAAAACTTTATCAAAACTACAATCAGAGAAGGGCATGTTATATATTGATGCTTGTGATAAAAATAGTCGATTTGAATATTTCATATTATTTTTAAAATTATCTTCAACTGCATTTGAGTAATCTATGCTGTAGAGATTTGCATTAGTCGTCTCTAAAAATATATTTGAAAATCTTCCAGCACCACAACCAACTTCTAAAACAGATTGTCTTGTTAGCTCTGCAGGATTCCAAGCAGTTGCCTTATAGAAGTTATCCTTTGAGGCTTTAGCTACATCACTATGTTTTATCTGAACATGACCAAATTTATTCCATTGAAAACCAAAACTCTCTGTATAATTTGAAATCTGACAAAATCTTGGACATCCATTTATAATTGGAAATTCTTCATTAGTAACAGGATCAACATAACTACCATTTGATAATTGGAGTTGGCCACCTGTATAGGGATTTCTATACGGAACAAAACAAAAATCTTTATCAAAGGTCATTTAAATATATTGGAGGACAAAAAATATGTATATATATTAGCATCTAGTTAATTACAGTAATATAAATTTGTAGTATTTTATATACTAATCAAACTCAAAACATCAAGACATTTATTAAGTAATAAAATCTTTTTATAGTGAAATTGATTTAAGTGATAATTCACCCCCTAAAGGTGAAATATATTTTATTTCAGAATCAGTTTTTATGAGCATTAGCCTAGGCAATTTATTTTTATTACTGAGTGAGCTTTTAGATTTAGCTTCTCTAAAATAATCAATATATAAGCATCCAAATTTAAAAAGAAAATAATTTGCTATTTTAAAAATTATTTTATCAATTAGAGTATAATCTGAAGACCAAAGAATTTCAAAATGTCTTATTGGGATGCCTTTTAAGTACTTGATTTTAATTAAGCCCACAATAAATAAATAGTGCTTCTGATTTAATAAGATCTTATATGAAATAGCATCAGTAAGGCTATTATTATTTAAACTAAATCTATCAATAAAAATATTATTAACATCATAATTGAGTATCTTTACTTTGGGAAATAAATCAGAGGGTTTAAAACTAGGAAATAAGCGATATATATCTGAATTCATATTCTTAAATCCTATTCTCTTATTAAAATCAATAAATTTTTCACTTGGAGTAGATGTTATAATAGCTTTAGAGTATCTAATTAGTTGATGGTTCAATAGAGAAATTGATGGTAATCCGCGATATTTTTTATTGACATAAAGGCTTGATGTATTTATAACATCGCGCTCATTACCAGATAAATCCCTATATTTGCCTTGATAAATAGTTAAAACAGCTCCAACAATACAGGAGTCTACATAAATGACATATCCATACTCCCCAAGACTTGAATTCTGCCTAGAAACATGAAGAAATAGCTTATATGCCCATGAATGGTTAGAACCAAAACCAACTCTCAAAAATTCAATAGTCTCCAAAAGTTCACTTAAGCTGGAAATACAAATAAATTTCATAAGATGTATAAATAATATTTATATTATGATTTATAATAGGCTTAATCAAACACTTTTGAAAATTAAGGTAGAGAAATAAAAGATAAATTGTTATTTTGACAATATACTATAAACTTAAAAAAAATATTAGCTTCAACCTGAGCAACTAAAATAAATTTATATATAGATCATTTTTATTATGAGCGTTTCAGAAACTCTATGGGAAGCAAATTTTGAAATAGCAAACAAAAGCTATTCATCTAGTTTTGTGCAGGGAATTCGGTCAGGTGAGCTACCCCTTAGGAATTTTCAAGAATATATTGCTCAAGATTCATTTTTTTTAGAGTCATTTGCAAGAGCTTATGGGATGGCAATCGCAAAATCTCCTAATCTAATTACCCTAAAAGAGCTCACTATTATGCTTTCGGGTGTAGTCACTGAACTAGAATTACACAACAAATACTTAAAAAAATGGGGACTTGACATCTCAAAAAAAACATATATTAGAGACTCTACTTTTGCTTATACAGAATTCTTACTAAAGACTTCAGAATCAGATGATATGGTAAAAATACTTTCCGCGATGACTCCCTGCATGAGACTTTATTACTGGATAGGAAATAAAATAAAAAAAGAATTAAGCGAAAAAAATAAACTTAAAAATAATAAGTATATTGATTGGATAGAAACTTATTCAGATGATTCATTTAAGAAGCTAACAGATTCACTAGAAAATTTAATTGACACTAACTTTTCAGATGATGTATTTAATGATTGTAATAATCTATACTCTACTGCGATGATATATGAGCTAGAGTTTTTTGAAGACTTCTTATAAATGCTAATAAAATTAACACCAAATTTAAATTTATTTAAATGAAAAAAAAGATTGCTCTAACAATTGGTGGAAGTGATTCTGGTGGAGGGGCTGGCATACAAGCTGATTTAAAAACATTTATGACTCTTGATGTTTATGGTTGTTCTGCAATTACCTGTGTGACAGCGCAAAATACAATTGGAGTGACTAAAGTCGACCCTTTGTCTAAAGAATCCGTTAATGCTCAGATAAATACGGTTTTAGACGATTTTGATATAAGTGCTCTTAAAACAGGGATGCTTTACAACAATTCGATAATTAGAGAGACCGGAAAAATAATAAACCAGTTTAAAGGAGCAAAAATAATTGATCCTGTTATGGTTTCCAGAGCAGGATCACTATTAATAGAAAAAGAGGCCATCCAATCATATAAAGATATTCTTTTACCTATCGCGGAAATTATTACTCCAAATATTTATGAGGCAATGACAATTACAAATATGAATATTAATTCACGATTAGAAATCGAAAAAGCTGCAATTCATCTGCTAAGAATGGGCCCTAAAGCGGTATTAATTAAAGGAGGTGGATTGAATGAATTACAAGGAAAAGATTTTTACTTAGATAATGCAGGAAAAAATACTTGGATTGAGCATGAACACATAAAAACAAAAAATACTCATGGGACGGGTTGCACTCTTAATGCAGCAATAACAGCCAATAGAGCAAAGAATATTCCAATGTATCAAGCAGTTGAATTGTCTAAAAAGTACATTGAAGATTCATTGAAGAAAAACCTAGAGATTGGTAATGGGAGTGGGCCTTTATGGCATGGCCAATGATGGGAAGGAATCCAAGCTGTATGTGCTAAAAATATCAATCCTATTGAAAAATTAAAAAAACAAGAATCAGGAAGGTAGGGGATTCACTCCTCTCGTTAAGCAAAAATACCTAATATGCTAGCTATGGGGTTCGGCTCAACAGCCTCTTGCCTTGGGATACATGGTAGGAGGCTCAATTTTTTACTACAAATCAAAATTCATAAAACACTTTATTAAAGAGAGGCAATAAAAAATTTTCAGCATTATTTTCTCAATTTTTCGCGCAAACTTTATTTTAGTTAATTAGGATCGATAAAATTTATCGGATAAAAATGAATAATAACTGCCCCGAGGTAATAATTATTGGTAGTGGGGTTGGAGGTTTATGCTGCGGGGCTTTACTTGCAAAAGCAGGTTTTAAAGTGCTTGTATTAGAGGCTCACTCAAAGCCAGGCGGAGCTGCCCATGGTTTCAAGAAGAAGGGTTACAGCTTTGAATCAGGCCCATCACTTTGGAGTGGGTTAAATAATTTACCCACCAACAATCCACTCGGCCAAATATTAAAAATCATAGGTGCAGAAATAGAAATCATTAAATACTCAGACTGGAGAGTTCTTATTCCTGAGGGTGACTTCCAGATTGGAGTTGGAAAAGAAAAATTCAATAAGAGTATTAAAGAAATAAAAGGAGATAAGATTGTTGAGGAATGGACTAATTTCACGAATAAACTTGAGCCAATATCAAAGGCAGCAAATTCTTTGCCTTTGCTAACACTTAATCAAGATTTTAGTAACATATTTAGTTTAGTTAAACGCAGTAAAAATCTAATCCCTCATATAAATTCTCTGAAATACTTGAGCGGTTCTTTTAGTGAAATAAGTAACAAATATTTAAAAGACCCCTTTTTAAATAATTGGGTAGACTTACTTTGTTTTCTGATAAGCGGATTACCTAAAGAGGATACAAACGCTGCTGCAATGGCAACCTTATTTGAGGATTGGTTTAAAAAAGATGCGTACTTAGAATATCCTAAAGGCGGAAGTGAGACAATTGTCAACGCTCTTGTAAAAGGAATAGTTGATAATGGAGGCCAGGTTAAATGCAATTCAAAGGTTGATCAAATAATTTGCTCAGGACAAACTGTATCAGGAGTTAGGCTTGCCTCTGGAGATCAAATCAATGCACAGCATATTGTAAGCAATGCAGACATTTGGCAAACAATTAATTTATTACCTAAAGGAATTGCAGATAATTGGATTAATAAAAAACATAAGACTCCAAAATGTAGTTCGTTCCTTCATATACATATTGGTTTTGATGCCCAAGGATTAGAAGACTTACCCATCCATACAATTTGGGTAAACGACTGGAAAAAGAAGATTAATTCGGACAGAAATATTTCAGTGTTATCAATACCAAGTGTTCTCGATAAAAATATGGCTCCCGAAGGAAAACATGTATTGCACGGATACACTCCCGCTAATGAACCTTGGGAAATTTGGAAAAATTTAAAATACGGCGATTCGAATTATGAGCAACTAAAAAATGAAAGATGCCAAATATTTTTTAAATCAATTGAAAAAATAATCCCTGATATCAAAGAAAGAATAGAGGTTGAAATGTATGGGACTCCATTAACACATAATAAATATTTAAATGCCACAGATGGGAGTTATGGGCCTGCTTTATCTGCGTCTAAAGGGTTATTCCCAGGTAATAAAACGCCCATAAAAAACTTATTATTGTGTGGTTCAAGTACTTTTCCAGGTATCGGAATTCCACCGGTTGCTGCAAGTGGTGCTTTTGCAGCTTTTTCAATTACTGGAAAAAAAATCAGTAAAGAACTTTTAAACAAACTATCTTTATAGTCAATTTCATATCAACTGATTTCGACACCATTACAATTAAAGTTACTGCATTGGATTTTGAAAAGTAATCGAAGAATTATATTGTGAAAATCTGGATTAGCTTTATCCAAAGCAATGAAAAATATTAGCATAGAAATACACGTCATAGATAGGTACTGAAGCCAATGAATTCCAATGTTATCTAAACCATTTTTATCAAATCCACCAGAATTAGTCATTATTAAATCTTAATTGCTGTGACTTTAGCGTGAAATTTAAAACTTTGAGTAACGTATGAAAAATAAATCAGTTATAATTCGAAAAAATATGAAAAATGCTCTTTTTTAACCCGATCAATCAATTTTTGATAATAAATATTATTGGCATGAAATTAACGATTGATTTACTACTTACTCTCTTAATAAAAACAAATTTACTACGCATCAAAGGAAGCTTACTGGGAAGTTTATTAGCTTTAATTCTTATCTCAGGATTGATAGTAACATCAACTGTCGCTGGCGGTTCTTTGATTTATTCCAGCCAAAAAATAAAAAAAAGAGATGACTCAATCAATATAATTTAAATATTATGAGTTTCAGAGATTTACTTTTCGGTTATGTTCATGGAGAGGAGCTAAGTTCGGATGAGATAATTTATTTAGAGAAGGCATTTGAGGATGCAACTAAAGAAATTAGTCCTTCAAATTTACAGCCAGTTATAGCTTTTTCTGATATTTGTGACGCGGCGGGGATGGAGCATGAATCCTTTGAAATTATATGCGTTGCTGCAATATTAGATAAAATCAGTCCCAAACATGATGCAATAACACGACAAGAATCAGTAGCAAAGTTACTAAAAATTTCTGGATTTTAAGATATTAATAATATTTTTATTTATGAAACTACAGATTTTGTTTATTAAAATAATTTAATTAACAACCAAATCAATTTAAAAATAATGAACAAAAGACCTCCAATGATCAATGCAACAATACCTGAGGCCCAATCTTTAAAAACCAATACAAATATTGATAAGATTAAGATGCCAATCATAAAAAATAAATATTCCATAAAACTCAAATAAAAAATATAATAATTCAAATAATTAAATCTGTCCAAATGCATTAAATAATTAACTTTATGCAAACGCTTTACAACAAATAATCTAAAATTTGAAATATACTATTGCTTTTCACAAACTTTTGGTCAAAATACAAGAAATAAAACTGTTTAGATGAATCAAATTAATTGTCCAGAATGTGGTAAAAACATAAGGCTGGAAGATGATGAATATTTAAAGATAATAAAAAATATCAGAGATAGAGAATTTCAGAGGGAAATTGATAAACGAGTTGATTATATAGAAAAGGACAAAGTTCGATCAATTAACTTAATAAAAAAATCATTGGAAATAGAAACACAAAAAAGTATTTATCTACTGAATGATAAAATTAAACTTTTGGAGTCAAAACTTAACCAAAGTCAGTACGAGAAATCTATTGCGCTTGAAAAGTCAAAACTAATACATGAAAGAGAAAAAGGTGAACTTGTCCAAAAGATCCAAAATATTAAAGAAAGCCATGATATGACAATAGAATTAGCAATAAATAATTCATCAATAAAATTAAAAGAAGAAAAAGCAGAGCTATTAAATAAAATTGAAAGAAATAATTTGCAAAGTCAATTAGCAGAAAAATCACTTAAAGAAAAATATGAGGTTCGAATCAAAGATCGTGATGAGGCCATAGAACGGTTACGTGATATGAAATCACGGCTTTCTACAAAAATGATAGGGGAGTCTCTTGAATTACATTGCGAGAATGAATTCAATCGAATCAGGCCTACCGCTTTCCCAAAAGCATATTTTGAAAAAGATAATGATTATAAATTTGGTAGTAAAGGTGATTATATTTTTAGAGATTATGATTCTAATGGAATAGAGATAGTATCAATAATGTTTGAGATGAAAAATGAGAATGATGCCACAGCTACAAAGAAAAAAAACGAGGACTTCCTTAAAGAATTAAATAGAGATAGGGAAGAAAAAAATTGTGAATACGCAGTTTTGGTATCTCTACTTGAATCAGAAAGTGATTATTACAATTCCGGAATAGTTGATGTATCTCATAGATATAAAAAAATGTACGTAATAAGACCCCAATGCTTCTTGACTTTAATTAGCCTTCTCAGAAATGCATCATTAAAAGCACTGAATTACAAAGCTGAATTAGCTTTTGTAAAATCTCAAAATATTGACATAACTAATTTTGAAAATTCACTAGAGAATTTTAAAAATTCATTTAGTAAGAATTACGAACTTGCCTCAAGAAGATTTGATACTGCCATTAATGAAATAGATAAATCTATTGATCATTTACAAAAAACCAAAGATGCACTTCTCGGAGCTGAGAGAAATTTAAGACTAGCGAATGATAAAGCTCAAGATGTAACTGTAAAAAAATTGGTTAGAAATAATCAAACAATGGCAGAAAAATTCCAATCAATTAAAAAACAAAAAGCTGCTTAGTAAAATTTAACTCACTCAAATTGGTACCTAACATTCTCCATTGCTCTACTTGTTTGAATTTTTAATTCTTCAAGATACTTTTTCTTTTTAGTATTTGATTCAATACATTCCCATCCAGTTAATAACTGCAGGTCTATTTGCTTAAACAATTTTGACTCATTGAAAGTTGTTTCTTCAAAAAAACTATTCATATTATCCTATAAAAAAATCATTATTTTACAAACGTGTCCAATATTAAAAGAGTATTTTTACTTAGTTGTTTAAAATGATTAGATCAGTTGTCAAAAATTAACATCTCACAATTACATATGTATTATGTGTTTAATTAATTTAAATAAAATATATCTATATTTAAAGAATAAAAATGCAAGCATCCAGCTTGGGTCTTGAACTATTTGCACCTAATTCACCATTAGGGATAGTGATAATAATTCTCGGAGTCATTTTTACAGCTCTAATAGGCTATGTTTTCTACCTCTGCATAACAGACAAACCATCAGCCGATACCTTAAAAATAGAGAAACAAAAAAAAGATAAGCAAACTAAAAATATTGCGCGTCTCTATCCTAAGTGAGAAATAGAGGCTTAGTCATCACACACGCAATCACTAAGAAGGTAAAAAGTTATACATTAATAATGTAATGAAATATACTCGGCAAGGTTTTTGGCGACCATTTTGCTGCGTAAAAATTTATTTATGGACATGCTATGTATATTCGATTCGCTCGACTTCGTGTTGCTCGGGCTTCTTCCTTCATTAAACGAGAAAAATCTCCCTTGGATTGATGTAATTCATCCGATAGTAGTTCATTTTGTTATTGCGATGGCACTGATCGCTGTTGTTTTTGATTTTATTGGAATCTTCACGAAGAGATCCAGCCTTTTTGAAGTAAGTTTTCTAAACTTAATTGTTGCAACAGTTGCTATTTTTATTGCAATTATTTTTGGACAAGTTGAAGCAGGTTTAGCCAATCCATACGGAGCTTCAAGAGATATTTTGAATTATCATAGTTCAATTGGATGGTCCTTAGCAGCAATTCTTTCCATAATTACTGGGTGGAGGTATGTAGATAGACAAAGTAAACCAAAAACATTATCTAAGGCATTCCTGGTAATTGATATATTTCTTGCCACTTTAGTAGTAATACAAGTTTATCTAGGAGACATGCTTGTATGGATTTATGGGCTTCATACGGTTCCTGTTGTTGAGGCTTTTAGAGACGGATTAATATGATGATTTTTATAAACTTTTTAAACATAATAGCTTGGTCAAATCAATTAATTAAGCCCTTAGAAATTACTGTTTTCTCACCAATTAACGATATTCTTAATCAGCTTGGAGAAAATAGTCTTCCTTACAAAATCCCAATCCATCCCAATTTAGTTCACCTGACTATCGGTCTTTTCGCTATTGGAATTGCTTTTGATTTTGCAGGTGCCTTTTACCCTTTGGAAAAGAGGGTTCTAAGATTTCTCGCCTTACCTGTTACGAGAATTGGTTTTCATGATGTTGGTTGGTACAACATTTTGGCTGCATCATTTATTACTTTTTTTACGGTAGCAAGTGGTTTTTTCGAAATGCTTTTAGCGGTGCCTATTCCAGGAGTGAAAAGCATAATTGGTCAAGATGCCATAACGACAATGATCTGGCACGGAGTTGGAGGAGTGGTTCTACTCTTTGTTATCGTCGGTATGACTATTTGGCGAGGTTTCCAAAGGTTTGTTTTTAGAAAAGATTTTGGGAGACAAGTGACTTGGGCTTACCTTTTCTCAGGTGCACTAATTTTAGTAATTATGGGGTTGCATGGGTCATTAGGTGCCTGGTTGGCGAGTGATTTTGGTGTTCACATAACTGCTGACCAGTTGTTAACTCAAGGAAAAAGTCTTAATGGAGTTATCAAATGACATCTTCTAAAAGAAATGCAGTGAAAAATAATTATCTGGCAATAACCTTAATATTAATTTTTAGTAGTCTTAATCTTTTGCTTAGCCTACAAATGGCTGAATGGTCCCATGATTGGTTACCTAAGCAGGCATCCACTGCAGCTCCATATGTGGACAATCTGTTTGCACTAGAAACGGGTATTGGCACATTTATTTTTTTAGGGTGTATTGGCGTAATGAGTTGGGTCTTGATATTTAATAGAGCGGATAAATACGATGAAACAGATGGTGCTCCAATTGAAGGAAATATTTTATTGGAAATCATATGGACAATCATTCCTTTAGTCATTGTTATTGCTATCGCTACATATTCAACGAAAATAAACTACACCTTACAAAACCTTGGTGAAAAACAAAAATATAATACCAATTCTCCCCCACCTGAATTCGCTCTAACAAAAGAGGATTCATTTACTGGTCCAATAAAGATAATATCAAGACAATGGAATTGGGAATTCATTTACCCAGAGGGGGTTCATAGTTCCGAATTACATCTACCAATTGATAAAAGAGCAAATTTACTACTTATATCTGAAGATGTATTACATAGTTTCTATGTTCCGGCCTTTAGACTTAAACAAGACATAATTCCTGGGAGCATAATTTCATACAATCTAACCCCCACAAGATTAGGGACGTTTAGATTGAGAGACGCGATGTTTAGTGGAGCATATTTTTCAGAAAATCAAACTAATGTAATTGTCGAATCAGAAGAGTCATTCAAAAAATGGATTAAAAACACCTCTAGTAAAGATCTCCAAGAGGGTCTAAGTGTTGCAAATACGCTTTATCAGAAGCGTCTTAAAAGTGGAAATAAAGGTTGGGCAACTGTTCCACCAGCCCCGCCTCCTTTGGTGAATGATCCTGGAGACCCCTTAAAACCACATGATTCCTAAATAAATATTATGACGTCAACTGATTTTAATGAGACAAAAACTGAAGAGACAACACAATTAGACAATGGGTCCGGTGAGTGGCGAAAATATCTTAGTTTTAATACTGATGCAAAGGTAATAGGAATTCAATATATCGTTACGGCATTTTTCTTTCTTCTTATCGGTGGCTTATTGGGAATGCTGATAAGGGGGGAATTGATTACTCCCCCCTCGGATTTGTTTGATCCATCTGTGTATAACGGTCTCTACACAATGCATGGAACAATAATGCTTTTTTTATTCCTTTTTCCCATTCTTAGTGGATTGACGAATCTGCTTGTACCTCCAATGATTGGTGCTCCAGATATGGCTTTCCCAAAATTAAATGCTTTAGCGTTCTGGTTAGTACCAGTTTTTTCTTTTGTATTGCTAGCGAGTTTCTTTGTCCCTGGGGGTCCAGCCTCCTCAGGCTGGTGGTCATATCCTCCAGTAAGTATTCAAAATCCATTGGGGATATTCTTTAACGGTGAAATGCTTTGGATAACAGCAATCGGACTTTCAGGTGTTTCCTCAATTATGGGTGCATTGAATTTCGTGACAACGATTATTCGCATGCGTGCCCCTGGTATGAGTTTATTCAAAATGCCCATATTTATATGGACAGTCTTAGCAGCACAACTTCTTCAATTGCTGGGACTACCTGCTCTTACAGGCGCCGCAATCATGTTGTTTTTTGATTTAAATTTTGGAACTAGTTTTTTTGACCCTCAAAAAGGAGGCGACCCTGTCTTATTCCAACACTTTTTTTGGTTTTACTCTCATCCAGCTGTGTATGTAATGGTGCTACCTGTTTTTGGTATCTTTTCTGAATTATTTCCTGTTTACTCAAGAAAACCTTTGTTTGGCTATAAATTTGTAGCCGTAGCATCTTTTGGGATAACAGTACTATCGCTTGTTGTATGGGTTCATCATATGTTTTATACAGGAACACCTCTGTGGATGAGAAACCTATTTATGTTCACTACAATGTTAATTGCTGTGCCAACGGGGGTAAAAGTTTTTGCTTGGATTGCGACACTTTGGGGTGGAAATCTTAGATTGAATACACCGATGTTGTTTTGTCTAGGCGGACTTTTTAATTTTATTTTTGGCGGAATTACAGGGGTAATGTTAGCCACAGTTCCAATAGATATCCACGTAGGCAATACTTACTTTGTAGTTGCACATTTTCACTA
This sequence comes from Prochlorococcus sp. MIT2309, assembly GCF_059772305.1. Classification (NCBI taxonomy): domain Bacteria; kingdom Bacillati; phylum Cyanobacteriota; class Cyanophyceae; order Synechococcales; family Prochlorococcaceae; genus Prochlorococcus; species Prochlorococcus sp. MIT2309. Next base: position 423,107 of record NZ_CM186282.1, read on the forward strand.
CATAATATTCAACACAATTGCCTTTGGGATTTTCGCTGGAATCTACCATTGGTTCCCAAAGTTCATTGGTAAAATGTACTACGAGGGATTAGGTAAAGTTCATTTTGGGCTTACATTCGTAGGGGCAACGCTTAATTGGTTGCCGCTGCACTGGGCAGGTTTATTAGGAATGCCACGAAGAGTTGCATCTTATGATCCTGAATTTGCAATTTGGAATGTAATAGCAAGTATTGGAGCATTTATGCTTGGAGTTGCATCAATTCCGTTTATTTTAAATATGGTAAGTTCATGGGTTAGAGGTAAAAAAGCTCCTCCGAATCCCTGGAGAGCCATTGGACTTGAATGGTTATTGCCATCTCCCCCCCCGCATGAAAATTTTGAAGAGGATATTCCCACAGTACTTAATGAACCATATTGTTATGGACTTGAAAAACCTTTTGTTGAAGATGAAGAGTTTTATATTCAAAAAGCCCTGAATAAATAATAAATGACTATTTCATCAAAAAAAAATGAAGTCATCAATCATATTCCTGGTCATGTTAAACATGATGGACACAATATGACTGGCTTTATTATATTTCTATGTTCTGAAAGTATAATCTTTCTAGCATTTTTTGCTGGCTATATAATCCTAAAACTTACTGCCCCACAATGGTACCCAGAGGGAGTTTCAGGGGTGGCTGTAAAAATGCCTTTAATAAATACAATAATACTAGTTTCGTCAAGTTTTGTTATTTATTTTGCTGAGAAATACTTGCATAACAAGAATTTATCGGGATTCAGGATTGTATGGCTCATAACTATGTTGATGGGTAGTTACTTTGTTTATGGCCAGTACGTTGAATGGTCAGAACTAACATTTAAGCTAGACAGTGGATTATTCGGAGGCATGTTTTATCTATTAACTGGTTTTCATGGATTACATGTAATAACTGGAATAGCACTTATGGGATTAATGTTAATTCGCTCATTCATACCAGGTAATTATGAAAATGGAGAGATGGGAGTTGAGTCAGTTAGTCTTTTTTGGCATTTTGTAGACGTCATTTGGATCCTTTTATTTCTCCTTATATATGTTTGGCAGTAAAGTTAAAGGAATCAATCTAATTCTAGATTTAAAGAAAAATGTTCATAGATGATCATCACTATGATTGCATCATTGTTGGTAGCGGAGCAGGTGGAGCAACTCTTGCCGGTGAACTAACTAGAAAAGGCAAATGGGTCCTTTTACTTGAGAGAGGTGGACAACTTCCCCTTGAGGAATTAAATATTAAAGGCGTTGAATTATTTAAAAAGACTCGTTATCACCCTCAAGATGAAGTTTGGTTTGGCCCCGATGGTGATCCTTTTTCTCCACAAGCAGCCTATGCCCTTGGAGGTAACACAAAAATATGGGGTGCAGTTTTACAAAGGATGAGACAAGAAGATTTTAAGGAAACAAAACTACTTGAGGGGGTTTCTCCATCATGGCCATTTGAGTATGAGGAATTAGAAAGTTACTACGAGAAAGCAGAGAGAATGTACAAAGTTCACGGTAAGACAGGAGTAGACATAACAGAACCACCAAGGAACTCTGACTACGAATTCAAACCAAGATCAGTCGAACCTTTTATGAATTCTTTGAGAAAATCTCTTGAAGCAAATAATTGTTCTCCATATGATCTGCCAATAAGTTGGGCAGACAACTCCCTCGTTGAAAATGAAAAATTCCCAAGTTGCTCATTTTTTTCACATGGAGATGCACAATTATTTGGGATATATGAGTCTGATAGAACACGTCTAGAATTAAGAACTAATGCCCAAGTGTCAAGATTACATATCAACCCAAATGGTAATGCTGTTAAAGCTGTAGAGGTAGATATCCAAGGAGATAAATGGTTATTTTCAGCGGATATTGTTGTACTTTCAGCTGGAGCAATAAATACCCCAACAATTCTGTTGAATTCAAAAAACCAGAAATATATTAATGGATTAGCCAATAATTCAGATCAGGTTGGCAGAAACTTGATGAATTTACAGATGACCTGCATTTTACAGCGAGCCACACAAGATATTAATGGACTTTTTAGAAAGTCATTAGGGGTTAATGACTACTACAGGGGGGACAAAAATGTAAATTACCCACTTGGACACATACAAACTGGAGGGGGAGTGTTGCAAGACGTACTTTTTGCAGAATCACCTCCAGTTTTATCACTCATTTCTAAATTGATTCCAGACTTTGGCCTGAAAAGATTAGCCTCCAGGTCAATTTCATGGTGGGCTATGACAGAAGTTTTACCAAACCCAGAAAATAGAATAATTATCAAGGATAACAAAATACATATTAATTATGTGCATAACAATCTTGAAGCCCATGACAGACTTGTTTATCGATGGCTTGATACATTAAAAAAAATAGAAAAAAATCAAACAGGCAAAATTATTAGCAGATCACCAACTTTTCCAAGGGGCGCCTCTCCCCTAAGTGTAGTTGGTTACGCGTGTGGGACATGCAAAATGGGTATAGACCCTAAATACTCAGTAGTTAATAAAGATGGAAAATGTCACGACCTAGACAATCTTTTTATTTGTGATGCAAGTGTTTTTCCAAGTTGTCCAAGTATCGGGGGAGGTTTAACCGTCATCGCCCTTGCTTTAAAAATGGCTGATACTCTGACGTCAAATAAAATATTACGTCCTTTAATATGTAGACCAAACTGATTTAAGTAGAGAAACAAATTAGAGTATAAAAAAAGGTTATGTCATTAAGTGATTAAAACTGAATTCCAAAGTAGTCCTTTATACACAAATAAGTTAAAGGGCTCCAATAACAGTTCATCTTGTAATACAGGTATAAAATTATGTACCTAATGATCATCGGTAGTTTTGATGAGTTTAGTAGATTTATCGAAATTTTTTGAAAACTATGCTAGAGGCATTAATTTATTTAATTGAATTTAAGCGACAAACAATTGAAGAAGATGACGTCTATCATTCTCCAGTTAGAAAATAAAAAATTCAAATTTCATAAAGCTTGTATCTTTTGACATGCTGATATGTACCTCTTGTTTTGTTAATTTCGGAATATCATAATAAATTTAATGTATGGAATTTATCTGAGCAGTAAATTTAATGTTCTCAAGAAAAGATGATTTATCAAAATTGATAGATCTTATAATTAAAAATACTAGATCCAGACTGTACATAAGTAAAATGAATGAAGAAGATAGAAATGCACTTTATTCAGAATTCAAAGAGTGGATCGAGTTAGGTTCTAACCAAATAATAAACAATGGCATTGTATATTGCTCCAAGATAAAAGATATCTGATATTTTATAATAAGTTAAAACTTGAAAACTGATGGATTCAATCACAAAATGGCTTGTTAGAATAGCCTCTTCGATAATAATTATTTTGACTCTAGTATTAATATTAGCTTTGCCTATAGCAATTATTAAGATAAATCAAAACATTGTTTTCCTTAAGGGAATGATTAAAGATATATTAGAGATGGTAATACTAAAAGTCTCATAAAAATAACTAGTTAATATTTTCTCACTCCTATTTAATAAATAATTTTAATTAAAAATATATAATTTTATACATTAATTCTCATGCATATTCGCTATGGTTATTAAAAAATTTTTTTATGATTAAATTTTTCAATGAATTTATGAGAGTAGGTGTATACCCTTACATAAATTCGTATCAATCATTGGAAAAAATTATGCATATGGAAAAAATAATGAGCAGTAAAGACCCTGAATGGAAAATATCAAATGATAATATTCCAAATTGGTTTTACAATATGTTGCTTTCCATGGGTTTTGCAGTTTTATTAGGTTTTCTCCTAATACTTGCTGGATCTATTTATCTATAAATAAATCAATATGATAGAAATTTCTTTAAAAATTAATTTGAAAATAAATTTATCACAATAATTCGTATTAAATGTTCTATGTTTAAACTATTTTAAAGGTTATCTCTAGACCCTAATAACTCGGATTTTTAGACTTGCTATTATCAAAAAAAGACGTTTAATAAAAGAAAATAAAAAAAAGAATGGAAGACCAAATCAGAAAAGCGGAAGGAGCTAAATCTAAATGTGGAGAATTCTGTAAAATCATAGGTGTAATTACAGTTACGGCAGGGACTGTTCTTCTTGTAAATAACCTCTTTACAAAGAATTCTCAATACAAAGATGTCTTTTTCTTCATTACTGGAGGAGCTGCTCTTACAGCTCTAGGCAATAATGCAACGAGTAACAAAAGGACAGCTGAGCTAACAGCTCTTTTAGCAAGGGCAACTAATAGTGCCTCTCAATTACCTACAGGTGATCCACAAAAGAATAACAACCAGAAAACATTGGATTATTTAAAAAGAGTCTAACTTTAATAACTGCTCAATGAATTTCCATTTATCTGACCAAATAAATCAAAATTGAAACCCATAGGTGGATAGATAATTTCATAAAAACTCTCGATTTCCACCATAGGTTTTTCTACTCATGTATTTATGTCTTTTTTTTAAAGTTTTCCACATTTCCACAATTTTAAAATAAATGCCTTCATTCGAGTACCTCAAAGAAAAATTGTAAAATTTATTACAGACTAAAGTTAAATAAAAATAGAAATCTAGTTACAGCAATCATTTTAACAGTTTTGTATACAATTCTACTTTCGAATGTGATTGTCTAAATTCTTTAACAAAAAAATCGCGTTGTCAGTAAATAGAATTAATTGTGGAAAAGCCTAGCTAAATTTTTTGCCCCCACGATTGGATTTTGACAATATGTCAAGGGTTCCAGGGATATTAAAATCTTAATAAATTCCAAAATTGTTCAATTTTATTTTTTTTCATAATTACTAAAGATCTCTATCGGTTCAGAGATGGTAAATTTCTAAAAATTAAAAAAAAAATGGGACAAACATCAAATGAGCATAATAATTTAAACAGATCTGAAATCGATTGGGAAATTAAAGAAATATTCTCAGAATCTGCTCTTACAAGTTTTTTAGAAGAGATAAGTGTGCCAAATTTGATTGATCACTTAGGAGAGTATGATTCCAATTTTTAAAATACATAAATACATCAATTTTTTTTAGCAAGAATTTAATTCTTATCTTCCTTTGATTTAAAGGAGTTAAAACTAGAAATTCTCATTTTATTAATTTTTCTTTTTTCAATCTCATTTCTCATTTCTGCTTCTTCTTCCTCCCATATCTTCATCTGAAATATCAAAATACCACAAGCGGTAAAAAAAATAAAAAATAAACCTGCCCAACCCCAGAATTTATTCTCAGTAAATAAATCAGTCAACATGGACTTTTCTTGGTATTGAGCCTCTAATTCATATTGAATAGTAATAAGCATATTAACCATAATTAAATGATACTATTAAAAATAGACAACTGTGAATTTTAATTATACAAATCTAATCAAATATTCTTACTCAAAAAATAGATAGAACCAATGTTATTAGAACTGTTACTAATGCTAAAATGAAAATTATCAATATAAATCTAAATAAATATTTTTGAGATAAATGAAGCCAATCATTTTCCATAAAAAATTCCAGATTTAATTATTAGAATATATCATTTCAAATCTTTTTAATAAGAATACGGAATAATTTTAATTTTCATTTGATATTTACTATTCATCATTTATGCTCCTATCTGTTCTAAGGTATTCTGCGGTTTGATCAGAAATGGATTCAAGCATTGAATTCCTATTTTTAGAATCAGATTTTTCATTATTTGAGGAATCTCCTCTCCTCTTTATTGGCAGGGTTTTAGCAGACCATGAAGCCTGCCCCTTGATAAAAGTATTCTTTGCTGATAGTACCAGATATAAAAGAATAATGAGTAAAACAAAGATACAACCTAAAATAATAATTAGAGTAAAAATGACTAAATTCTCGATTTATATAACTATAGGCATTTACAAAGTAGATTTAGGTAAAAAGATTTTTTCTTAAACTTAATTCACCATATTAATAAGAGGGATGATTTTTTATTGATTATAAAAAAATGCACTCGGCTATAAAAAACAAGCCTGTAAATTAAATTATTTCAGGTTGTTTTTAATTAAAATATTGTTCTGGCTAGATTTCGCATGTTAAATTTTCTAAATTAAACCTTAGATAATGCCAGAGACTCCAAAAGAGCTTCATGTTCTGCTTGCTCCTGAAGGACAATTATGCGGGAATGGTCAATTACGAGAATCCATCAATGAACGGAGAGCAAGAAGAGGGGATAACTATCCAATGTGGTACCTGTCCCCCTCTTTAGTGCAAAAATTCAAATTGCATGAAAATCCCAGCTACGAAGCTGTTATTGCAGAAGATTCCTCTGCTATCGCTTGGCTAAAGCTTAGATTTGGTGGTGAAAGGTCAACTGCCATAATTAGTGAAGATTTATTGTGGGAATTTGCAGGAGAACCACCAGCTCCTGACAAAAGAAGAGATATCGGATTAAAAAAAAATTAGAACTTTATTAGAATAGAATTAAAGAATGAACTAAGATCCTGCCCTGAAACCTCTCCACAAAATCACAATTCACCATAGGCAAGAAGGGAAGACCTACACCTTTGAAGTGCCGGAGGGAGAATATATTCTTAGAAATTTTGAATCCAAAGATGAGAATGGGCAATTAATTGGTGATCAACTACCATTTTCGTGTCGAAACGGATGCTGTTCAGAATGCGCTGTAAAAATAATCTCAGGAAGTATGGATCAAACAGCATGCATTGGTTTGTCCAAAGAAATGAGAGATAAGGGATTTGGTCTATTGTGCGTATCTAAGGCTGTTGGTCCATTAGTTTGTGAAACCCAAGACGAGGATGAGGTTTATGAAGCTCAATTTGGCCAATATTTTGGCAGACTCGAAACTCAAGCAGGGAATCCATTTGATATTTAAAGTCAACCTTAAAAGTAAACTAGCTTATTTATCGGTCCAAAAATTAAATAAGTCCTGTCCTGTAAAGGGGACTGTTTTTGGGTATCTAAGTGCGTTGGTTTTTTCCATGGGGAGTGCAAATTGCTTGAATATCAAGCGGACGAAATTAGCTAATTTTGCAGGTTTTTTTAATCCTTTTGCCTCCATGAATGACCTGAAAGCGGAAATAATTTCCTTACGCATTTCTAAAAATCTTCCATCATCAAAATCAAAAACCCAGGGAAAAGCATTCTTAGCTGTGTGATTTGTTCGTTTAATAACCTCTTCATCAAATTCTTTTGGCTCTATCCCTAGAAGTTCATAAAAGTCACCTCTTTCACAAACAGTGAGTGTATGCGTAAGAAAAACACTCCAAAGAAAAAATCTACTTAAAAGTTTGCCTCTAAAACCGTCAGTAATTCCTGGCCAGCATCTCATCATTACAGTAAAACAATCCCCATGGCGATTTTCGTCTTGACACCACGGCTCAAAAAAGTCAAAGAGAGGAGCAAAGGCCTCTTCTGGATTGGCTTTTAAATGTCTATCCATCAAAATATATCTCCAGTATCCAATTTTTTCAGATAAATAAACAGAATAAATTACCCAACTAATCGGGAACCATGTTGCAGCTCTTTTACCACCTAGGTGAGGTAAGTCAACCTCAATACCCTCTGCTACGAGGGCTCTGCTGAGAAATCCAGCGTGTCTTGCCTCATCTCGTGCAAGGAAAGTAAAAAGTTTACTAAGGTCTTTATTTCCATTTTTTTTAAGTCTGTTTGATATTTCTTTAAAGAGAAGAAATCCAGAGAACTCGGATACAACTGATCTAACTAAATAACTTTCATAGACCTCTTTAGCTTTTTGAGGTAACTCTTGAAGCCTTTCAAGGCTTGCTTTTCTGTCGAAGTGTGTACAGTTATAGTCTGCTTTCATCTCATTGAACATAGCTTCAAATTCTTCACGAGCATCATCCAAATTCGTTTTAGAAGCTTTATTGAACTCGGTTACATAAAATCTAGGAGTTAAAAGATTTTCATTTAAGTGAGGTGGAAGCTCGTTTTTGCCTCGAGTATCTACTCTTAATGATGGTGAAGAAGATGTTGCTGTCATTCCTTAGATCCAATCAAGAATAAGATTCTATTCCTTAATTAAAAAAAAACGGTAAAATTGCTAAGCGACTTGATAGATAAGTTAAAAGTAGAGTCCTACTGGTAATCAAACCTTGTGAAACAATTCACTTAGAAGAAAGAGATTTCAAACCGAACCGAACCTCAACCGTACAAAAACAAGCTTTACATAAAGTCATATTTAGGTTACATTTCTTTACATACCGATTCATATACATGAACGATTCACAAAAAGGCTTGCTAGACAAAGCCCTTGGAAGACCAGCCATGATGGGTTTTATGGTTTTGCTTGGTAGCTATCTAGTAACAGGCCAACTTATCCCAGGTTTTGCGTAAACCTCAAACTAATCATCCTTTTTTAAAACAATGACTCCAGAAGCAGAAAAGTTTAACGGTTGGGCAGCAATGCTCGGCTTCGTTGCAGCGTTCGGCGCTTATGCAACAACTGGTCAAATTATCCCAGGTGTTTTCTAATGACAAACAATTCAGAAAGAAGAGTTGACGCTGACAAAATTGTCGCCGAAAAACTTAACGGACGTGCAGCCATCCTTGGCGTAATTGCACTTGTTGGTGCTTATGCAACAACTGGTCAAATCATCCCTGGTTTTATCTAAAAAGTTAAAAACAAATGACTACTTCAACTCCAGCCATCAACAAAAAAGATGGTTCCGTAATCAGTGAATACGGCAAACAAAACATGTTTGCGACTGAGGTCGCAATGCAAGTCGAAGAGAACTACACCAACTATCCACAAGAAGCTGAAAAAGCAAACGGACGTTGGGCCATGATTGGCTTTGTCGCTCTCTTAGGCGCATATGTTTCAACCGGTCAAATCATTCCAGGTATTTTCTAATGAAAAGTAATTACTGGAAAGTCGCTGAGCGAATTAACGGTCGACTCGCGATGATGGGTTTATTCGCCATGGTCATCAATTATGGCTTCTTTGGCTGGGTTGTACCAGGCATTTACTAAAGAACTTACTATGAATTTATTTCAACGAATTTTAAGAGGCGATCTTGACGACCTCTTGGAAGAAGATGTCTTCTTTAACTACGCCGATTATTCAGTGCTAAATGAAGATACTGATTGGTAGTTATGAATTTGACAGACTTTGTGGTTTTTTCATTGTTATTAGTAGTCTTTATTAGCGTAGGAGAAACTGTTTTCCGTACGCTAAAAAAAGACTATCTAAGAAATAAAGCCAGAGTGCTCCGAGAAATAATAATTCAAAAAAATAACGAAGACAATCCAGATAAAGAGTTTTACTCTTGTGTCTTCGATAAGTGGGATTCGGGTGAAAAAGATATCCATAAGGCCTCAGAAGCCTGCAAACTAAAAAATTGATTTTTTTTTTCTAAATTTTATTTCTTGAAAGTTATAAAAAATTAAATAGTTATATTTAATTGTAATTTTTCTGAATTGAAAAAATATATATCTATTCCTAGGGTGTTGTAAAGAAAGTAAAGTTATTTTTATCTGTTAAAAAAGTCCTATACTTATACATTAGCTTTTTAGAAAAGTTAAATAACTTTATTATGCATTTTCTAAAACTTTCAATGTAAGATCCAATAATACGCTACTTACACAGAATGTAATAATCAACAGTTTTACGTTTCCCATGTCATTTGGATGATTCATTTCTAGGTATTCAGAGAAAGATAATGGCTTATAAGTTGTGATTTGATACCTGACTTATAATAGAATTACTAATGAAAGTGTGATTTCCAGAATTAACTGAAAAAACAAAAGCTGTTAGCAAGAGAGTTAAAAAGACAAAGCTTTTCATACTGTATTTCCGGTAACATTTAATAGCGTTAAATAATCCACATATAAATTTAAAAAGCCCAAGATTTTGGGATAACTTTTAATTTTCTTTGCTGAGAAAAACATAGGTTATATGTGTATGTATCCTATTGTAACATATATGTGTATTTATGTAAAATAGTGGATTTATATTTTTAATTATCTGCTATCAAAATATTCTTACTTTCTCAGAATGAATCGGATGAGTTTAATTAAAAATTCAAAGAAACATCTCAATCCTAAGGTAAAGTTTTAAGTATGAAGTAAAGAAATTAACACCCATAGCATGAGTAAAAAAGTAGTGCAATATAGTTAGTACCTATCTGATTTTTGATCTACTATTTTTATCCCCAGAATTATTATTTAAGCTTTTAATTGCATAAAATATTGTTAGCAAAAGCAAGAAAGATATAAGCAGAGGATTTGACTGAGCAAAAATCTCAATAAGCATATTAAACTTTTGATAAAATCGCTACCTATTGTAATTCAATTATAAAAACAAGGCAAAAATATTAATTTATATATGATTGAAAATAATTAAATTTAAACAACAATGAGGAAAACTGCCTAAAAAAAAAAGAAAACTAAGAATTTATTGAGGCATTTGCCATACTTTTACCAGCAACAACGTATGGACTAACAACAGTTGTTGCTCCTGCTAGCTTAAGTTTTTTTGAGGCCTCTTCCGTTTCAGCTCTAGAAATCATAGAGCAATTTGGATTAAGAACTCTCGCGCTCAAAATCACATATAAATTATCAGCATCACTAGGTAAAGCTGCGATAAGGCTTTTACATTGATCAATACCAGCAGTTAGTAAAGTTTCATTGAGAGTTGCATCTCCAAAAAGAACTCTCATTCCTTTCAACTCGGCAGCCTCTTTAGCCTTTTCATCATCCTCAACAATAATAAAATTAATACCTTCATTTTGAAGTTGTTCAGCTATTTCTCTTCCAATTCTTCCAAACCCACAAATGATTATGTGATTGTTCATTTTTCTAAGAAACCGCCTTAGGTTTAATTCTTGCATTTTACGAAAATAACCAGTTGACGAGAGTGTAAGAAGTCGTTTCAGTGAGAGTTGAACAACAATAAGTCCACCACCGATTATCAAAAAAGTTATTAAGCGTCCCGCTCCACTAAGTGGTTCAACTTCGCCGAAACCTATTGTGGTGATGGTTATCAAAACCATCCATAAGCAATCCCCAAAATCCCATCCTTCTGTAATGCGATAACCCAGAGCACCTAGAATAAATAAGATAAAGAAAGAAATTAGGGGTAAAAGCCAAGGTTTTATTATGTATTTAAAAATTCTCATTGACCTATTTTACTTAAACAGATTTTGGAGTACTTGCTTCTGTTGAGTAAATAGTCTAAATATACAAATTAAATATACCTTTAACATCAGAAATCTGTTGGGGAAAGTTAAACTGGAATATAAATATTGTAACTTAACTACCAATCAGTATCTTCATTTAGCACTGAATAATCGGCGTAGTTAAAGAAGACATCTTCTTCCAAGAGGTCGTCAAGATCGCCTCTTAAAATTCGTTGAAATAAATTCATAGTAAGTTCTTTAGTAAATGCCTGGTACAACCCAGCCAAAGAAGCCATAATTGATGACCATGGCGAATAAACCCATCATCGCGAGTCGACCGTTAATTCGCTCAGCGACTTTCCAGTAATTACTTTTCATTAGAAAATACCTGGAATGATTTGACCGGTTGAAACATATGCGCCTAAGAGAGCGACAAAGCCAATCATGGCCCAACGTCCGTTTGCTTTTTCAGCTTCTTGTGGATAGTTGGTGTAGTTCTCTTCGACTTGCATTGCGACCTCAGTCGCAAACATGTTTTGTTTGCCGTATTCACTGATTACGGAACCATCTTTTTTGTTGATGGCTGGAGTTGAAGTAGTCATTTGTTTTTAACTTTTTAGATAAAACCAGGGATGATTTGACCAGTTGTTGCATAAGCACCAACAAGTGCAATTACGCCAAGGATGGCTGCACGTCCGTTAAGTTTTTCGGCGACAATTTTGTCAGCGTCAACTCTTCTTTCTGAATTGTTTGTCATTAGAAAACACCTGGGATAATTTGACCAGTTGTTGCATAAGCGCCGAACGCTGCAACGAAGCCGAGCATTGCTGCCCAACCGTTAAACTTTTCTGCTTCTGGAGTCATTGTTTTAAAAAAGGATGATTAGTTTGAGGTTTACGCAAAACCTGGGATAAGTTGGCCTGTTACTAGATAGCTACCAAGCAAAACCATAAAACCCATCATGGCTGGTCTTCCAAGGGCTTTGTCTAGCAAGCCTTTTTGTGAATCGTTCATGTATATGAATCGGTATGTAAAGAAATGTAACCTAAATATGACTTTATGTAAAGCTTGTTTTTGTACGGTTGAGGTTCGGTTCGGTTTGAAATCTCTTTTTCGTTAATGATGCCGCGAAATCAACCTTAAATACTTGGAGCAAATTAAATACTAAGGAAATAATTTAGAGTTTTCTTCCTTTAAAGATCATAAGGATTGGTAAGCCAACAGTAAATGCAATGCCAAAAAGCAAAATAGTTATGCCCAATGGGGAACTTATATCCACACCCATGTTTAAAACTTAAAGTTACAACCTATTATAGAGAAAAAGCTACAAAACGAATTTAATGCACAATAAAATTTTTTTCTTTACAATTAAATATAAATTTTTTTCATAATATAAAACTAGAAATATAAAGTTTAAATGCTTACTTAGCCTTTCTAACTTGATATCTCAATATTGCCTCAATATGCTTAATTCTCCTTTCTAGCTCATCAAGTCTTTTTAAGATTTCATCCATGGCAAATAAATAAGCTATATCTATTAGTATCAAAAATTATCCTATTTTGCAATTGCAATGCTTACTTTTAATTTACACAGCACAAATGTAATTAAAATTTTCCTGGGACAATCTCCTTAAGTTCGCCAGCTTTAATTTCTTCCAAGAGCCCTTTAGTAACTCCCCACATCGGCAGTCCAGTAAATAAAGCTATTAGAAATGCAGCTATCAATGAATTTCTCGCTGAAAAGAAAAACACTTGAAAAACCCCTGTGAACATTACGGTCAAACCAACAAGCGTCCCAAGATAACTCGAAATTGATAAGAACCCTTCTAGTGGAAGTGGAGAGACTTTCTCTTGATTAAATTTCTGAATTTTGACTTGAATTACATAAAGAAATACACACAAGAAAAAAACCACTGTTGCACCACCAAACCAGGCGATCATTTTTATTTGCACCATATTAAAAAAAGGATTAAGGAACTTAAGGATACATAAATAATTTTATGGGCACAACAGACATATTGAGTTTAAAATATAAAAAATCCCAAAGCGACAAGAGAGAGCTATAAATTGAATCATATTTCTTATTTAATATAATCAAAAAGATTATATGTACCCTTAAAAACCGACTTTTCCCATGCAATTCACTTAATTTTTATCAGATCTAATTATTAGTTAAAGAAGCCAATTGCTATGCCTATTAATATTTGTCATGTAAAACACGCAAGTCTCATAAATAAAATTATGTTTATTTTGAGTAGTCATCATGGATTGAAAAGCCAAGATAAGTACTTCTAACGTAAAGAGATAGACGAATAAAAATTTCAAATTCTTAGTCATCAGTACTTATGTCCTACCAGAATCGACTAAAACAGGACATGTACGTTAGATGTATCAGACAAGAAGGCTCTAGAATTAGTATTGGGTGCATCATATCGAATGTTGTTAAACCACCAAGTCAAAGCCTTTAGAGGGAGACCCAAGAAGATAGTGAGATAAAAAAAAAAGAATATCTGCATGGTTTAGGCGACAGTTCAAAAAAGGATCAATTTATAAGTCATATATTGTCGAATATGCGAAGTAAATACGTTATTGTCACGAAGAAAGAATCAGAGGAATTGTTGAGATGTATCGGATTCATTCCAGATTCAGCTGTTAAAAGCACTGCGAGTGGTCTCTAATCAATAAGTAACTTGTCAATGAGAACAAGCTATAAGCGTTTTACAAAGCCAATGTATCTAATCAAAAGAGATCAAAATCATGCCTTATTGATAGTTGATTATTAATGAATAAAAGACACTTTAATATCGGCCATTGAGCAACGTACCCTATTTATGGTAGATGTAGTTAGGAGATAATCTTAAAGAAATGGCTCAACTAACCATCAAAGTAAGCGCAAAGGCCGAGGCCTTGATCGCAACACTTCAAAAGGAAATTTTTAATAGACGTCGCAAAAAAGTAACTGCAGAGGGTGTTGTAGAAACCCTCGTAGAAAGCGGCGCAAAGTCTCAATCAGATAAGCGTTATGCAGCTTCATGGAAGAATCTTATTAAAGACATAGAGAAAGCAGCAAAAGTATCTGAAGTTCATGGCAACAAGCCAGCAAACATCAGTTCAGATGAATGGGCTCTTATCCTTTCTCATCGCACTCGCAAGAGTACAACTTCTAAAAAGACAGTTGTAAAGAAAAGCACTACTAAAAAACCAGCTACTAAAAAAGTCGCCAAAAAAGCGAGTGAGAAAAAAGCAGCTGGCAAAGCTTCAAAGGCTCCCTCCGCAGCCACACGAATGGCTAAAGCAACGGTAGGGAGACCAGCCAGGCGTGCAAGAAAAGCGAGAAAAGCTCCCGCCACAGCAGCAACCACCACTAAATGAGTATTTAGCGACTGTCCAAATAAAAAAAGCAGAGTTGGTTTTGTTTAACCTCCTCTGCTTTTTTTATGGGTATCTATAAGTTTGCTTGGCTACTTTGGCTTTCAAAGAGAAAGAAAGGAAAATTGAATTTTGGTAAAAAACATTGCGACTTGGTTCCTTTTATCATGCTGTTCCACCCTGAAGGGCAGGAATACCAAGACCAGTATCGCCATCATTATCATCATCATCGTTATCTTCAAATAAAATTGACCCAATTTCAAAGAGAAGATAGGTGATCAGAGGTAGCAGAACGAAAAGAACTGCCTTTAGAAAAGAAGTATCTTGTATGTAATTTTGATACTCACCCATCAATCGTAAAATAAGTCCCCACAAACCTAGTGAAAGAATTAGCAGAGTGTGGATATGGCCCCTCGTGAAAAGCTAAAAAACACGTTGAAGAAATTAAATAGCTTTATGCTCTGTTTACTTAGTTTTATTTTTGCAAAAATGAATCTATGATTGAAACCATATTTTTATCACATAGATATTTCAAATCACTAACCCTGCTAAAAAGTAAAATTAATTTTTTACTGTTAAGCTGAAAATAGTTATAATTTAATTAAATGGAACTTTCCGTAGTTCTCAAAATATTTGTTGCCTTGGGATTAATAGCAATTATCTACAAGATAATTTTTAAATAAGATATCAAGTTAAACTGAAAAGGATAATTCACAATGAAAATGAAAATAAGCAAAGAAACAAGAAATTATGTTATCCTATCTGCAAGAATTTAAATACATAGAAATGAAATTAATTCAGATATTTTTTGTCACTTTGACTACTACACTCTGCTTTTGTAATTTTCTGGTATTTAGAGTTTATGCTCAAAATGAACAAAATTTTAATTACGAAATAAATAAAAAAGATGAAACCTCCAATTTAAAAACCAATGAAAATGATTTAGACTCGTTAATAGGACCCGAGCCAAATTTCCCATTCTTACCGGATAATCACAGAGATAATTCAAATCCAATAAAGCGAATTGGAAAAATAAATGATTTTGATCAGCTAAATTAAAACAATGTAACTTACTTAACCGAAGCATGTTGGTGAAGTTTTATTCTCTCTACTTTGCCGGGAGGACATTGAAGTAGATCATTGAATTCAATCGCCAATTGGTGTGCTTCATAAGCGTCAATTGCATACACCCCTATTTCATGTGTTTTGTTTTTTAAATCGCGATACTTTACTGAGTATCTGTTGCAAGAGGTTATGGGTCTTGTGGACATGCATCAAAGTCAAGTTGCATAAATCTAAGACCAATAATCTGACATTGCGCATTCTGAACCGAACAAAAAAGCTCAGATAACCGAAAAGGCTTTTGTAATTAAATAAGAATTAACTTTATGAACCAATAAAATTAAGAAGATATGTAAAATAAGTTAAAAATCAAACTCCTATTATAGGAATATATTTTTGTTAATTTATTCAAAAATTCTAATAGTAGAATTTATCCATAAAACATTAAATAATAGCTTTTTATTAATCAATATGATTTACCTTCAACAGACAAACAAATGCTTCGTTAGATTATAAGGACGATCTTCTTCATTATGTATCTTCTTGGTTTGGGTTTATTAGTGCTAAGCACATGGTATCTAATCAAGCTTTATGATGGTTTTACTAATGATCCTCTAGCAAAAAAAGAAATGAACGAGGCTTGGGAACAAGCTAAAAAAGAAGCTGTAGGTAAGAACCCATTTGCAAAGGGAAGAATTCAATCGGCAATTGAGAATTATAAAAAATCAGTCTCAGAAAAAAATATTTCAAAATGATTATCAAGAGTTAGGCACTTAAACAGATTGAAACTGACAGTGCAGATATTTAAAAAATCTTAGACTTCATTATTTTTATTTTTAATGTTCTAATCTTTATCAGTAAATATCTTGTAAATACATTAAGAATGAAAAAAGAAGATCCGAAGCCATGGTTACTTAAGAAACTCGTTTTACCCCAATACACTGATTATGCTGGATTTATGTGGCATGGCGCATATGTCAACTGGCTTGAAGAGGCCCGAATTTCCGCTCTGACTCAAGTGGGAATCTCGTACTCCGAACTAAGCAATGAAGGATATGAGATGCCTTTGGTTGAAATAAATATCAAATACATAAATTCGTTACATCATGGGGACACAGTATTTCTGGAAAGCTACTTATTGCCAAAAAAAGGTGCAAAGCTACCTTGGAAAACAATTTTCAGGAAAAACAACAATCAGGTTGCCGCAGAATCAATTGTAAATTTGGTAATTATAAAAATCTCAGCTAAAGGGAATCGAATAGTACGAGATATCCCAAGTCACATCACTAAAGCTCTACAAGATTTAAGAGAGGGGCCAATCAATATAATTTAGGTTGAAAAACATAGCAAAAATTAATTATGATTTATTTTAAATAAAATATCAATTACATAATTTAATTTAAACAAATAAATAGATTATAAATTAGTAACACGTTTAAAAGATAATATTAGGATTTAAATAGTTAATTATAATTTGTAATTTACTATAGACACCATAAAAACATGGATTTTGATATTATAAATTATTTAATTTCACTTATCTAAACCTTGAGCCTTTCTATTTTTAGATACTCCAGCAAAACCTATTCCCAAAAAAACCAAGTAAAGCAAAACCGCAACAGAAATCAAAACTGAAAAAACAATGATAAAATTCATAATAAACTTGTAATCAGATAAGATAATAATACATACAGGGATTTTAGAAAACACTCAATCTATTGATTTTAAAATTCCTTAATCCTAATTTTTAATTAATCAAAAAATTAAATATGAATTTAAATCCACGCAGCAACAACAAGAAATTGGTAATTAAAAACTTAGAATTAATTATGAACTCAAGTGAATACAAACTTGCACAGGAAGATTTAGATTTAATAAAGACCGATCAAATGCGCGGTGTAAGAATGCTTCTTGAAGTTACTAAGCCAGAGTTAATTCTTGATAAAGAAAGAATACTTTCAACAGTAATTGTTTTTGGTGGTGCAAGCATACTAAAAGAAGATGTCATGATAGCGGAAATAAATAAAACGAAAAAAAAATTAGATATCCAACCTAAATCAATGGATTTAGAAAGAAAAATCTTTAGATTAAATAACCTTTTGAAATTCAGTAAATATTATGATTCGGCTAGAGAATTTGCTGGTTTGGTTTCAAAAGAAAGTCAAAAACAATCAATCAGATCTAATGTAATCGTAACTGGTGGTGGTCCTGGAATCATGGAAGCAGCAAATAGGGGGGCATTTGATGCAAATTGCAAATCAATTGGCTTAAATATAAGGCTTCCAAAAGAGCAATTTCCAAACGCTTTTATTACTCCTGGTTTATGTTTTAATTTCAACTATTTTGCCTTAAGAAAAATTCATTTCGTAATGAGATCAGTTGCAGCTATATTTTTTCCTGGAGGTTTTGGAACTCTTGATGAATTATTTGAGCTTCTAACATTGAGGCAAACAGGTATGAAAAGCTATATTCCAATTATTCTTTTTGGAAAGGACTATTGGTCTGAATTAATAAATTTTCAATTACTAGCCGACAGTGGCTTGATATCAGATGAGGATATAAAACTCTTTAGATTTGCAGATACAGCAAAGGAAGCGTGGGAAATTATTTTTGAGGAGTACAAAAAAAATAATGCTTCCAAAGATTAAAAAAATCCTTGAAATAACGAAACAACTGAAAAGCAAAAAAAAGTTGTTCGAATTTGGGTTATCATCTAGGAGATTTTAAAAATGCATTGAACGAATTTCAAATAATTACTTTTTCTGGATCAATGGCAGTGTTTGCTATTTGTTTCATATTCTTCGGCTTAAATGATGACGATGATGATGATAGAGGGATGATGAAGCCAATATACCAACCACTAAAATAGAAAAAAATCCTTTACATCAGATGATTTTCTATTTCAATGGGTCAGAGCAATAAAAATTTATTCACTAGTTTCATTCAATTTTTTCTCTCTCATAAACATGAATAACCCAAATGAGAAGGCTAGCGAAATCAAGAAAGTTAAGGGCAAATAAATTCCCCATAATTTAATTTTCAATCTTTTACCCTCAGTGATCATAAATATAAAAACTGAAACTAATAAAATTGCAGTATCAGCAGATACAAAACCAGAGGTAGGAGTAACCCATGCACCATCAAAAAAGGTAGTCGCAATTCCAATAATTGAAGATTCAACATCCCCAGCGTTAATTAATTGTATATATTTAGTTATGAAATAAAATGGCCAAATTGCACCAATCAATGCAGTGGCAGCGTAGGCATAAGAGAGAAAGCGATTAGACATCGAATGATAAACTATACTTATAGCGAAGACTGAGAAGAAATGTTGTAAATTGTTTAAATTAAAAATATTTATAATAAAATAATAAATTTTATTTGTCTAAGTATTAATTAACTAGTATAAAAAAATATAATCAAAAGAAAAATATAGCAAGTTTTAAAAGGGTTTTAGAACTCCTTTACCATCATTATCTGGATTTTCTTCTCCTTCGTTCTCAATTTCAATATCAACAGGGGATGAATCAAACTTATCAAAAAGTCCGGAGAAGAACCAAATAACAGAAAATGTTATTGCTGCAATTAAAGAGATAATCCCAAATATTAATGAGCCATTTAAAAGAAGAATAAAGCAGGCTACACCAGTAGCGATGGCTGAATTAAATAAAAATGAAGGTGATAATTTTAATTCCATTGAACCACAAAAAAGTACTTAACATCAAACTATGGAGATTTTAACTTTAAAACCCCTCACTAAAAGTAGAAACTAATACACCACTTCATAGCATAAAGAACAAATTGATCAAATTACAAAAAATAAAAATTGGGAGGACTTCAAATACTTGACATAGTTGAAATATGACAACACAAAACAAATTTGATTAAATCTTGTAAGGGCTAAAAATAAACAGAATAGATCCCAGACTAATTAAAAGAACTCAGTCACGTCCATAGGCTGATCTCAATGAATTTGAAAATCTAAATTGGACTCCATCGTTAGCCGAACCAAGATTCTGAATTAATTTAGAAGAAGCAAATCTAGATTGAGTTGAGGCATAAAGTGACTGATGCTTACAAATTTTGGTTTTTCTTTGAACTTTTTCTGTTTGGGCTGGAGTTGCTACTGGCATGGTTTGGACGAATCAATATACTTAACTTATACAAAAAAGTTGGATTAGGGAAGGTAAGAAGTTCTCGCTTCAAGTTTCTTAGTATGAAAGGCTAATGAATATAATCAAATATTAGATACAGATAGATCTAAAAAAGTATTATTGATTAGAATATAAAGAAGTATAATTAATAAAGAATTAATCTTAAATAACCAATTTGAATTTATTAGATATTAAAATATAAAATTAAAAATATTATTAAATAAATATGATTTAAAAAGCCTTATGACAATGTATCAAAAAATAAATTATCAGAAGAAAAATAAAATTATATTATATTATGGAAAAATGGAAACCGTAGAGACCCATTATACGACTCACCTAAGCCCATATGTACCAATAGTGGGAGCCATATTACTTTTAATTGGAATGAATGTATTTATATTTGAGAAAAATGAGAATTTATAGAACATTGAGTGACTATGAACTGGAGTCAAAATTACATATACAGAATACATATTGAAAAGAAGCAAAATCAAACCAAGGCTATAAAATAAAGTATCTATTTAAACTAATTTAAAAAATAATGAAAAAGCTTTTAACTATGATTCTTGGCCTATTTTTATGTTTTTCTGTGGTGTTCTATTCATGCACTCAAATTAGTGCTGAAGAAAAAAAATCAAATTCTCTTGACATAGAGGAGCAAAATATTTCCACTCGACTTAATCAAGAGGAAATTGATGAGCTACTTGGCCCAGACCCCTACCTTTATGATTCTGCAAATGTAATGGATTACTCTGGAGATGGTGATAAATAATTCTGATGCTAAATATAGTTCATCGAAAATCCCTCTGAAAATCAGGTAAAAGAAAGTTGAACATACATTTTATTAGATTTCTTGTTGATTACCTTGTTTTTTTTTAATAAAGCAGGCGCTGCACGATTTACTTTCTTCTTACTAGCTAAGGCATAGTCCTTTTCCAAAAAAATTGATGAGCCATTGTTTTTGCCTAAATCAGCGGCTCTAAAAACAACATAAGGTGAAGAGGGCAGGTACATTTCTCGCCTGGGTAGTACATCTATACTAATACCTGGTTTTCGTATTTGTCAACAGCCCTTGCTATTGGATTTTAAGGTGGATATTTCTGTTGATTATTGGAAAAGATTGGGAAGAGTGATAAGAATGTTTTTTATTCTTCTAATAATTTATCGCAATAAATTATTAAAAAGAAAACTTTAACCATCTTTATAAATAAATGGGCTGCAATAGTTTTCTTATTAGACATTTAGGAATTTTTTAATATCCATTAATTTGGTTGCAAACCACAAAACCGTCTAGGTACCATGAGGGACTATAATTAAAGAATGAAAAGAGTATTTCAGTGGAAGCGTTACCTTAATTGGAAGGAGATCACATACAATGAAAAATTGACTGCCAAAAGACTTCTTTTACTACCTATTATCTCTTATTTAATTGCTTCTTTTATACATCAATACTTTTTTAGTATAGCAATCTTGTTAATAGGATATATCGCTTACAAAAAGCTCGATAATTCCAGAATGTCAAAGTAAAGTGATAAGATATTAGATGACGCTAAATATTTAATAAAATAAAATAACGTAGGATTTTTACACTCTTAATAAATTCAATCTTATCAGTAAATTACTATCATCTAAAAAAACATCAAATTTTCCTTAATTTAAGGTTAATATTTTGACCACACTCTCTTAAGATTTTTCAATCCAGTATTATTTTAATTTATTCAATATGAAAGAAAATATTAAGTCAAAGATCTATCAACTTGCTGCTTCAAGTGATAGAGGGCAAAGGATGAATAGTCTTATTTCGCCTACATACCAAGAGAAATTAACAAAAATGGAGTCTTTAGTAAAGCGACTTATATTATCCTCTGATGAATTTTCACCAGATTTAATAGTTGGAGACTGGGAATTAATATATTCATCAGTTGAGCTATTTAGAAGTTCTCCATTTTTCCTTGCCATTGAAAAGGCTTTTCAAGATCAAGAAAAAAGTGACCTATTTTTTAAATTGCATCTTCTCCAAGTTGGATCTTTTGGTTTATCTACTATTGGTAGTGTCAAACAAAGCATAGATTTAGAAGCAAAAGAGTTAATTTCCTCTTTTGACACAACTATTTTTGGACTAACTACTATTCCATTTTTCGGTTGGTTCAAACTTTTGCCTACTTTTGGAGGCTCAGTAATAACAATTGCTAGGAATTTAAAGATATTAGATAAAAAGAAGCTTTATATGGATCTTGAAAAAACAAAGGTATCAAAGTTAGATGGTCTGGCCAAAATACCTTTTTTAAGCGGACTTCTTATGGAAAGGTGGTATCCAGTTAGTAAGGTTTGGAAATGGCTTCCATGGAATAAAACTGCACCAAGTTGTGAAGTGGATATCGAATATGTTGACCATGATCTGAGGATCATGAGAGATCTCTATGGAGCTCTATACATCTATATAAGATGTACATAAAATATTGATTTCTACAAAAAGAGCCTAAATTAATAAAGGCATTAGATTCTAATGTCTATTAACTAAGTATTTTGTCTTAATTTAATAAAAAAACTTATTTATCATGATTAAGATTATTTAAGACAAATTGAATAGAAATAATCAAAAACAAGTAATTATATGGATAGATTTTTTCTACTTGTAGGAGTTTAATAGAATTATTCGCATAGGAGGGCCATGAAGTTACGAGCTTTATCAAGAGTCCATGAGAAAATCCAAAATGCGGAGAGAAGGATTGGAGAGTTAGAAACTTTGATTAGTTCATGGAAGGGAAAATCAGATTCTTTCTGGGATATTGAATGTTCTAATAATCCTTCTTCCCCTCAATGCCTTTTATTTGATAGTTAATATCAAATAATATATTCACCTTTTTTAAATACATAACTTTTGTTAAGTCAGATTTTTAATTACTTATATTAAAAGATACTCATTAAATTTAAATTGAGAGCTAGGATCCAAAGAAATATAACAAGTATTTACGACAAAACAAAATATGAATTTTTAACTAAAATACAAAAGTCAAATTAATTCAGTTTCTGCGGATGTAGTTCAGAGGTAGAACGTCAGCTTCCCAAGCTGAATGTCGCCAGTTCAAATCTGGTCATCCGCTTAATGCAAATTTGTTTCTTGTGTCTATTCTAAATTGAGTTATCCAAAAACTGCTTTTATGGACTGGGAATCTGCAAAAACTCATTGCGCTAAGAAAAATTGGCAATGGTCTCTGGATTTTATAATCGAAGCCGAGGCAGAAATGAAAGATCTAAAAGCAAGGTTAAAAGATTGTGAAGATCTGCACAAAGCACAACGTCTCTACAATTCATGTAACTACTAGTTTAAGTTGTAGAGAAATTAGTTAATAATGTTCATAATGAGATTGAATTAAAAGCATCCTAAGCAAAAAATGGGAGAAGCTAAAAGGCGAAAAGATCAAGGTCTAGGCCCCCGAGCAAAACAAAAAACCTCTGTTTCTAATAAATCATCTAAAAATCTTCTAATTAAATATCCACTTTTACCTTACTTCCTAATATTTGCTTTTATAGTCTTCCTTATTTATGATTTAGTGAAATATTATAATTCTTAATTTAAGAAGGTAATATTATTCCTGAGAAATACTGAAAAACTCGTTATTAATTTGAATTATTCTATTTTTAAAGAAAAAAAATTGTATTAACTATCAGCTTAAGATATGTTATTAATTATAACCATAAAGTAATATATTAATATTTTAAAACTACATCTAGGCAATTTGATCATGGTTAATAAAATTTTCATATTAAATAGTATTAGATGTTCTCAAAAATCTCACTATTGAAAAGAAATGATTATCTTTAATATAAATTGGACCAGACAAAACCCTCACCAAAAGAAGAAAATTTATTAATGTAGTAAAAGCACTACTAACATCATGACTGATCGATTTTCATATGACTTTGATAAGTGGTTCACTCTAAATGACACTATAATGGGAGGCTCTAGCAAAGCCAGCTGTAGTACAACTGCAGAAGGTCTCTCTGTAGATGGAATCCTAGTCGAAGAAAAAGGCGGTTTTATTAGTTGCAAATCCCCTGTATTTTCTCCATTAATCGATTTATCAAACTATGAGGGCTTCCAACTAAAAATCATCGGTAAGGGAAGAACTCTAAAATTTGGAGTTTCATGCAAGTCTGGTTTTTTTGGAGTAACAGAAAATATTTTGAATAGATCTCCAGGCGGTCTCAGATGGGTCGCTGAGATTGAAACTAAGAAATTTGGATCAACCACAGTAAAAATTCCTTTTGAAGAACTGGAGCCAACAATTCTTGCAAAGAAGGTCTCTTTGCCAGTGAGGTTTACACCAGCAAGAATTAGTCAATTTCAATTACTACACTCCAAATTCGGCAGGCCTGGTCAGCTGAATCCTGGATTTAAAGCTGGGAAAATCAATTTTATTTTGCAATCGATTAGTGCGTATTCTTAGGACCAAAAAAAGTACGATTTATAATTATTTTTAGAAAATGAATTTAAGCAAGGATCTTTTTGTTTCGATTTTGATTATGTCTGGTTCGACCTTTCTAGTAGGTTATTTCTATCAATTAAAAATAGCTGTGATTTATTTTTTTATAAGTATATTTATCATAATAACATTATCAATATTAGAAAGAAAGATTTCTAATTGACTCTAGAAAAAAAAACATACAGAAAATTATTACGAATTGATTAACTAAAATAATGCTCCTTGAATGAATTCGTTGGAATCGTTCTTTTCTAATTCACATGCCAATGCATATTGCTCTGAATATGCACAGTTTTTACAAGATTCATTCGGAAGAGGCACTTTATCTTGATTTAGAAGTGCAACCATCTCATTAATTTTCTCAGGTATCCATTTAACATCCCAAGCATATGGCACTAGATATTCATCAAAATTCATTCTTTTCTGAAAGCCATCATCGTCTCGCTTAGCATTACAAATTAAGAAATAAGCCGTTTCATT
Source organism: Prochlorococcus sp. MIT2309 (assembly GCF_059772305.1). Taxonomy (NCBI): domain Bacteria; kingdom Bacillati; phylum Cyanobacteriota; class Cyanophyceae; order Synechococcales; family Prochlorococcaceae; genus Prochlorococcus; species Prochlorococcus sp. MIT2309. The sequence continues at coordinate 447,829 of NZ_CM186282.1, forward strand.
AACATCAAACCCCATACCAGAAAGAAGATATGAGTAAAAATCCAACTGAATTTTATACCCCTCATGGTAAGGGTCATCAAGATATTCTTCTTTACTCAAAACACCTCTTTTCGCCTGGGATTTATAGTCAACAACAATTAATTTATTCGTTTTAGTATCTTGCCAAATATCATCAATGCCTCCTGTGAGAATAATATTTGAATCATTATGTCTTAGTTGCAACCCCTGTCGAAGTGAATCTCTCCAATCATCAATCTCTGGATGATCAAAAGGAATGACATTAACTAAATTATTAGGAGCAAATAAGCGATGAGGTATTTGTAAATCACGACAACGATCAAATTCTTTTTTTAAAAGGAAATCTGTAGTTTCATTAAGTGTCCATCCTGGTGTGCCTGGAGGGTCAAGGCCCTTAACCCTATCAAGATAAAAGCATCTTTTACAAGTAAGAAAATTATAAAATCGTCCTCTACTAATCCTAAAATCGTCTTTTTGGTTCGGTTTATAAATGGAAGATTCTCTTGAACGCAATCCAGTGGCCTTGATAAGCTGTTTTTTTGAATTGCGCTTTAGATCAATCATTAGACCAATAACCCATCTTTAACTAATTAACTCAAACAATAAAATCATAATCTCAGTAATTACTCATTTTGCAAGGTAAACGTTTCAGGATGAATAAGTAGTAAAAAAGGCCGCAAAATATTCGCAGCCATTTTTAACTTAGATTTTTATTTAAGAAAATCTCTCTATGGTAATAACAACGCCTAGTAAGTTGTTAGCCAAAAAGAGCTGATGCAACTGCTGCTACTGCAATAACTATCCCACCCCATTTAATAGCAGCTTGATCTTTGTCATAGGTTGACGAAACGAGAATCGCAGCCAAGAGAATTTCACTTAGGTTTTCGTTGATCATGTGATTAAGTCCAAAAAGTATTGGTTGATACGTTTTTTAGCAAATCTTTTATGAAAGGTCTACCAAATATGAAGTATGAAAACTTTTCGTTAACTAATGTATTTTTTTAGTAAAAAGACCAGATGTATTCAAGATCACTATGGCTGCACCATTGAAGTCAAATAAACCCTACGCAGAAGAATTCCAATCTTTTCATATCAAGTAGGATTAAGATCTTATTTAAGTATTTATTTATTGCTTAAAATATAGAAAATATATTCATAATCAAAAGAAAATCAGTTAATAGCCAAGATGAAGACACCTGATCATGGAGACTCGAAATTGATAATAGACACTAATAAAAACTTATCTATTAAGGATATTGTGCCAACAATAGCCAATTACCAGAAGATTATTTCCAACTATAAAAAAAGAATAAATGATGGGGAGTTTTATGAGGAACCAATTGGAGATGATTTTTTTTATCCAGATTGGTGATGTTTGATCTTTTTCATCAAATACATAATCCTTGGCACATTTCATGTAATATCTTCATATTTGCCATATTATCTTGATGTTTATTCTTACCTGACAGGAAAAATTATGATAATTGCAATTAGCTACGCTTTATTTAATCTAATTGTGCTGGTAGTGTTTTTCTACATTACATATCTTATGACTAAAAGAAACAATTAAACCCATTTTTATATCCCCAAATCAAGGCTGCAAAAAGAACTGAACTGGGCAAAACAATAGCAAGTGTAATATTGACGATACGAAAAGTTCTACCGACACCATTCGTATTTGCTTTTGAGGGGTCTACAATTAAAGGCATTAGGCTTTTTTATCTTAAGTCATACTAGAAAAAAGATAAACTTTCACCTACAACCACTTTCAAAAGTAATAATTCTGTGTGGCACATATTCTAGTTGTGGGAATATTTGTTGATATAGTGTGGGGATAGGCAATGTAAGAAGATTTACAATTGCAACAAGTTAAAAAAAAACAATATCAAAGTTAACTCTAAGCACTAGAAATAATAAGAACTTACTTTAACGAGAAAAGAAATGGGAATTAAGAAATGGTTTTTAGAAGCGCTTATTCCTTATATTGAAGGAACAAAAACAAAAAAGAGTCAAAAAAATGAAAAAAATAATTAACTGGCACAAGTCAATAATTCACCGAACCCAAAGTGAACTTGGAGTTTCAAGCTACACAATGTATTGGCTCGCATTTCTTGAGGGGGCTTTGATTATGTGGTTAATTATGAGATTTATCTTCTGGACATAAGAAAATTCACCCATTAAAGATTATCTAATTAAAGTAAAAAACTCTTTTAGTTATGCCTTATCTAAATTTGTTGAGTTCTGCTTTTGAAAAAAATTTCCCAAAATGAATTAAAGATGTTTACGCGGCTCTAAGATCTTTCTTCTTTTTATTCCACATTTGCAAAGCTATTCTTGACGAAAACCGCCGATGAACATTTTTAGAAAGATTCCTTGTTTGTTTGTAAGCTCTTGCTCTGGAAGCACCTCTAAAAAGACCTTCCATTGCTAGTTCAATCTCTTTTTCAGTCATTGATACTATGTGAGGATTTCAAATTTAACCAACATTTGGAGCTAAAAAATCCGTGTTTTCACCTAATTCAGATCTTATCACTAATCAAATAATGGATTAACCTGGTAAAAAATCAAATCATTGCTTTTAAACTCTTCAATACAAAATCTTGAGGTATAAAGTTTGAGAAACAAAAACTCTGACAAAGATGAACTCGAAGATATTCAGGATTACTACAAAAAAAATGAGGGCAATTTAGAGGGTGAAAATGATACCTATTTCCCACCAGAAGAATCTCTCCCCGCTCACTATTGATTAAAACCTAACATTTTTATCATTCATTTAATGATATTTATTTAAAAAACTATTTAAAATAGAAATAGCTCACAATATATTTCATGATAGAATGTAATGATAAGATTCTTTGAGATAATTATTATTTAATTGCACAAAGTTAATTAGTATAATTATCAAAAACTATTTGAATTTGAATTCATAAAATAGAGTTTGAATATATAATAAATCTCTTTAAATTAAACTAATCGGATTTTTATTTTTTATTGTAAGAACTTTACTGACCAGATAAATTTCTCAACTTTATTTCTTCTTCCGTCATAGGTATTCCAGTTCTATTCACAATAGGTTTTTTTAAAGTACCCCATATTTTTCTGTCCCTGGCTTCGAGGTAGCGTTTCTTTAAAAGATCAACCTCAGAAAGATATCCATCAGGTGTGGCTTTTAGATCTGTTTCGTCACTAAAAATGTTCCTTTCCCTTTTAATTTCAGACTTACGCCAAATAAGCCTGGTAAAGGAGATTCCAAGTATTAATCCCAAGAGAAAAATAATTATTAAGACCATTTTTACTTCTCCAAAGTGATAAAAGTAATCTTGTCGCCTTATTTTACTAACACAACAAAAGCACCTGAAGTTTTCAACCAGAAAAGTTACCTGAATTATCTTGATTTTACTTATAAGAAATATTGCCTCTATGAGCTAAGATCCAAATGTCTAATTTTTGGAAGCAAAACACCTGCCAGATCTGAAAAAATAATGAATTCATGAAAGTTCTTGCATTTTTTTTTAGTCTATTTATGGTCTATCACCCTTCCCCCACTTTTGAGTGTGATGGAGATCTTTTAAAAGCGACGATCAGAAATAATATTAATGGTGATTTTGTCGTAACCGATGATCTAGAAAAAATCGATAAAGGGGCATTTGTCTTGCTTGATTGGCGTGAGAATGTAATTATGCTTCCGATATCTTTTAATGCAGGGGAGATCACTTTTACAGATAAGACATGGCTTTGGAGCTACCAAAACAATAAAAATGGATTAATCGCAGAAACACCAAGATTTGCTCATCGTCTTCCAAATGGAAATATCAAAGAATTTACTTGTGAATCTAAAATTTAATGAGCACCATTTTTCTAGCGACAACTTAAGAAAATATTCTTTAATTTATCTGGAGTTTTATTTCTCCTTATTAACCAACTTTTGTTAGGTTAATTGTCTTCCGTTTACCAAAGCATCAATTAATTCTAAAAAACAAAAAACAATTATAAATTGGTCATTATTAAAATTTTTCTGAATTTAATTTCTCTTAAAGGATAAGGGTTAAGTCAAAAAGATTCTTTTTGAAGAAGCAAACATATCAGCCCTTAATCAAATTTACTCATTTTTTCTCAAGATTTAACCTTGAAATTCGAAGTTTTTCATGGTCTTCTCTTGCTTTCTTATCAAGACGAGCAACATCTTTCCTGGCTCGTTGATCAATAGTCAATAGATCTGTTCTGGCTCGTTGGTCAACACTTTCTATGTCTTGTTTGGCTCTATCGATCATGCTTGCCATTGAATCAACCATTAATGACAAAGCTGTGGGTACCTCTCTATTTGATTGAGCAAAAGAAAGTTCATTATCCATTCCAAAATTTGCAGTAGATTGATTAGAGACCATTGATGATGAATAAAAAAGCTTTTTAGATGGCAAAGCTTGCCGCCTACCATTCTCCCTGTTATTGATTGGTTTGAGTGGAAATATCACGAATAAGAACGATATGTAATAGAAAATGATCTAAGCGATATCTTTTCAAGCAAATAAGTCCAGCTATACCCAGTGTTTTCTGGATATCCATGGGAAATAGGGTTTTTAAGCAAAGTTAACTGATCTTTATGCTTAAAGCATGGTTAAAACATCATCTTGTAGAGATCGAAAACTCAAAAAATTATTAAATGAATGAGTTAAAAAATTACTGAGTTTTTCAATTAATTTTATGACTAATAAGAAAAATAATAATTACGCTCTATTTACCAGGGGAATCTTCTTAATCATTAATATTAATCTGTTCAAATAGCATACTATTAAATAAAATAAGAAGTTTCTTAAAAATACGTCTAATCCGAAAAAAAACATACTTGATTTCTCATAAAAATATTTTTTTTCTGACTTAATTTCTATTTCATAAGGATTGAAATAAATATAAAATATTATTTTAATAATTCCAAGCAGATTCACATTTGACTCTAGACTGTATATCTATTATTTACCAATAAAGCAATAATATTTAGACCTAAAAATCCTTTGCTCCTTTGGATAGTCTCTTGTTTTACATTACTATTCAATGTAGACAGTATAACAAGTAGACCTCCTATTGAAGAATAATCACCACAAATAATATTTCTTAAAATAGTTTGATAAAGTATTTCCCATTTGTATGGTTAATCTTTGAATAAAATAGAAGATGGTTCATCTGAATTTATTTTTAGCATACGTTGTTTTTTCGCCTGATTATCTTGGCTAGATTTCCAGTATTCATACAATGGAGAAGTTTCCGCTAACAGCATTTAGAAAAAATTAGTACTGAAGGATTTTTATATGAATGAATATACGATTGAATCACTTTAAATGAAATAATGTGTTATGGATTGATATTAATTTAATTTATAATTTGATTTTCTCTAAAATATGTGGAAATAAATGTACAAATAAAAATTATATTTATAAAATAATTTTTATGAAAACAAAATCAATTGGAGATTATTAATTAACTAGACAAGCTTGAGTGTTTAAGCCAGTTGGCGACTTCTACAAAAATAGAGAAATTTAAAAGTATTAAAAATAGTAGAGCTAACATTTTATAATTTGGGTCCTTATTTACCATTAAGGCTAATTCTGTAATGTAATTTTTCCTATTTTTTTCTTTATCAAGTGTGTCGAACTTTCCTGACAAAGCTTGGATATTGGTATCTAGGTTGTTATCAGGCACAATTAAAGTTTTTAGGTATCTAAAAGATATTGTACAAATATAAAAACCGTGAATTATTTCTGCTTTTAGATAATTCTCTTAATATCCGCATGAAAAATTATGGATATTTTTTTATTGGATGTGTATAAATTTGACTTTTAATGTGATTAATCATCTATCAAAGGAACATATCGCATTATTTCCTGTTTTCGATATGGCAATGCACCACGAATTATTTTGCCTTTGGACTTTCTTTTCTCCCATTCTCTAGTAGCAAAATCAAAAAGTGAGATAGCTTTGCCAGTACCAATGTTTTTAACAATTCCACCCTTACTGACAAGGGGAAGGTTCATAGACAATTTAAGTAATTCATTTGCCACATCTTCCACAGGCATGAAGTCCCTAACTTGCTCTCCTTTGCTCATGGAGAAGTCAAGATTTTGAGATGATGATTTTAAAAGGCTAGGCCAAAATCTTCGTTCAGCTTCGCCATCACCATAAGTATGAAATAGTCGAGCGACAACAAGCCTTAAATGAAAAGTTCGCGCTAATCCTAAGGCAGCAGTGCTTGCCAAAGCCTTTGAAGTTCCATAGGCTCCAATGGGTTTTAATTCAGCTGTTACGGGAAGATAATCATATTCCTCTCCACTAAGTCCATATTCTGAACATGAACCACAGATGAGGAAATTTTCTATGCCATTCTCAATGGCAGATTTCCATAAAAAGTTAGATTGACGCACATTTATTTCAAAGCAGTGATCCCAATCATTCATGTTTGCGTTAACACCAGCCGAAGCTAAGTGAACTAAGGCATCACACTTTTTCAAATAATTAGACCAATCATCAGTAAGTTTTCCCGTACACCAAATGGGCTCTTTTAATAGTGGGATTTTTGATTGACTAGAATTTCGTCTCAGAGCTGTTGCACTGTGGCCATTTCTGTAAATCGAGTTTAAAAAATGACTTCCAATAAAACCTGTAGCTCCGGTAACAAAAAAATGCATTTATTTGATTTTTATATTAAATAAATAAAAGTAAATATATCAAGTATAGAGGTGTATTTGGATTGTGCACAGAAAAAAATATACCTTGATAATTATTGAAAAATCAGATGTCAGATTTTTTTAAATTTGCGAGGCATAAAAAGCTAATTGAAGAAATATAGATTTATTAACAAAAGGGTGATTATTATTTTAGAAATTTTAATTAAATCCTGATAAAAGTGACTCGTATATGTAATCTATTAAAATATTTAATATGATGATTACATACCCTTAGAAACAACCTGAGAAAAAATATGCTTCTTACAATCTCAATACCAACTCATAATGCTTCTCATTATCTTGATCAAGCATTAGAGTCTATCCTAGAAGAACCTGGATTAGGGGTTAATTATGAAATCATTTTGTCTGACAATAGCTTAAGTGAGGAAACAGAGGAATTATACAAATCAAAATATAGTAAAACAGATGGAATAAATTACCATCGCTCTTTGAAATTTAACTCTCTTGATGCAAATGTAAATCGTTCTGTTGAATTAGCAACAGGAAAATATGTCTGGATTTTTGGTGACGATGATTTGATTGTGCCTGGATCAATAAAAAACATCATAAGTTTCTTAAATAATTACAATCCAGATCTTCTCGTATTAAATAGTCAATCATTTAATAAAAAAGGATTAATTGAAAAAACAAGAATTCCGATAAAAAATAATTTAATATACACTGAAAAACAAAATAATGAATTCCTTGCAGATTTTGGATCTTATTTAACATATATTGGTTCAATAGTTGTCAACCGAAATCTTTGGGTGCAAAATTATGATAAAAAAAAGATTGGAAGTTACTTTGCTCATTTAGATGTCGTGTTTAAAATTAAAAGGAATAGAGTTGTACATTTTCTCTCAACAGAATCTATAAAGATGCGTGTAGGTAGTCAGACCTGGACAAGCAAGTCATTTGAAATATGGAATATCTTCTTTGCTGAAATAATATGGTCTCTTGAAGGATATGATGATTATTCAAAAAATAAAGTTATTATAAAATATCCATTCCATTCGCCAAAATGTCTATTAGCAAGCCGAGCATACGGAAGACTTAATTTGAAGATATGGAAAAATACTGCAATAAAATTACAAAAGATTTCATTTGGTTTTAAATTATTTATATTATTAATTTGCTTGGTACCACGAATAATTTTAATCTATTTATATAGATTAGTAATTATAAAATTTCGTAAAAAACAAACATTAACATTTAGTCCTGAACTAGCACTATCACAATTAGAAATTTAGAATAAGATAATTCTAAATATTATAATAGAATATATTTTTATATGTTTTAAGTTATAAAAATCATATAAATAATTATTTAATCATTTATATGTTTATGGATCTCGAAAACAAATTTATAAGTAAGTTAATATAATCAATTCAAATAATCTCTTAAGCCATTAATTTAATACTAAAAACCCTAACAACTAGATATTGATGCTGATTGTTAAGCAAAAACAGGAATTCTTTTTTTTATATAGGAGTTTATTCGATGGCCATGACATATCAGAAATTTATTTTAATACTGATATCGGTTCTTATTTTGGCAAATTTTAAACTAGTCAGAAAATAAATACAGAGATAGTTTTGCCGAAACCAAATGTTTGGATAAAGTAATTTTTAAAAATAACTAATTAATATAACTTCTTATTTTTAAATATTTTTGCTATTTATTAAAAAGTTAAATCATCCAAATGCTAAGAAAAACCGAGAAGAAAGCACTCACTCGTCTTTTCCTTTTAGGAGTTGGCGCGCCACTTGGACTAGACCGTTTTTATGAAGGTGATGTAACCGGAGGATTCTTAGCAATCGCTGGCTTCATCATCGCTGTTGTGACCGTAATAGGTTTATTGCTATGGATCTGTCCTTTCATATCAAAAACATTTCGTTTGCTACGGGAATTTGAATCGGCTGATGAATAAATTTTTAAATAAACCCTTTAAAATTTTCCAAAGTGAAGCTTATTTCTATTAGAAAAAGTTTCATAAGGGACTAGTCAATGTAATTTTGAAAAACCGCGCATAATAAAACTGAACTCCAAAAGCTGACTTGATTGAATTGAGCAATTATATTTTCTGTCGAACTTATTAAACCTATGGCTAATAGAGGTAAATTATTAAAAAAAAAAAAAAAAAAGAATGAATGCACAAACTAATATTAATTTTGTTAGGTAAAATTTAAACCTGAATGTATAAATAAGAATTCTGATATTTAAACCAATGAAAGTTTGTTGGATTAAAAGAAATATTAAAAGGAAATACTTGACAAAATTAATTTTAATTTATGGTTTCTGGTAAAGTAAAAACCAAGTAAAAAGAACTTAGTAATAGGACTTTCCTAACTTAAAGAATTGAGGTATTTCATATAAGAATTATCTAATGAACTAAAATTAGTTATACAATTTATAGACCATTAATCTTAACCTGATGCAAGAAATAAATGAGAAAAATTTTCTTCATTTTATTTTTATAACTCAATTAGAAAAAATTCTTGGATATATTTCTTACTTAGAAACTTACTAATCTAGAAAATTCTGGACATTTCTGAATTTCTTTGTTGAGGCCTATATCTGATTAATTCCTTATAAGAACTAAATACCATGAAAAGAAAGGGAGCAATAAAGGATGTAGCAGCAAGGAATGCAACAATTTGGATTGGCTTTAAATAAAGTTTTTTTAATAGGGGGTCACCACATTGACCACATATCATTACTCCATCAACTCTTCGCTTATGAATCTGATACCGAGATGAACAATATGGGCAATAATATTTAGTCATTTCAGGATTCTTTCATGCCTTAACCTTTGTTAGGATGATAGGCGTTCATACTATAGACTTTTAAATATTAAAATTGTTTAATTGATTCGTCTTTTGATTTGGAGGGAAATTTTACTTAAATAACAGGAAAAGATTCTCTTGATTACCTTTTTTACGAGGCATTTCAAGACCTGAAATGCAGAAATTTAAATTTGTATTCAAAATTATTGAACTTATTGCTATCTTTATTAATATCTTGACCGATATTTACAGACTTTGCTTATCAAAAACATCTATGTGTGGAAGATATGAGCTTACAGCTGAATACGAGAAACTTCCCTCTTTGCTTAAGAAAAATCATCCTGAAGGATTTAAAGAAAATTATACGAAACAAGATTTAATTAGGCCAAATGACCCCGTAATTGTGATTAAAAACGAAGGTAAAGTAACCACTTCCATAATGCTATGGGGGTTCATTTCAGAGTGGGCAAAAGATCCTCTTAATAAAGAAATACCCAGGCCATTTAACGCAAGAGCTGAAACTATAAGAGAAAAGAAATTATTCAAGGGAAGCTGGAGACAAAAAAGATGTCTTTTTGCAGCTAGTGGTTTTTTTGAAAAAGGTTACAGGATTAGTAGGAAAGATCAAGAAACGTTTTGGATGGCGGGATTATGGAATAGATGGATGTCTTCAGAGGGGAGTGAAATTGAAAGCTGCTGTGTCATAACTACGGAACCAAATGAATTAATCAAACCCTTTCATAATCGTATGCCTGTAATAATTCCAAATGGCCTTGAAGAGAAATGGGTTACCTCAATTAAGAATACAGATGATTTAAAAGCACTCGAACCTATCCTAAAAGGGTGGGAACCTGAAGAATGGCAATCCGAATTAATTGATAAAACCTCAAATATTCAGCTGAGCCTATTCTGAAAGTAAAAAACTGTGAGGTTTGATTTCTTAAAAAACTAACCTGAGAGCAGAGCTAATCTTTTATTTGTGAGATTTATAAAAGGCAATGTTTTCAACATGGAAAACCAAAAATGGAATAGCCCTATAAACATTTAGTTAAATAAAAGTCTTGATTAAATGACTTCAAGCCGAAGCAACCTGAATTGATCAATAACAAGACAAGATTGACAAAAAGCAAACTGAAGACGAACAAACAGTGTGAAATATAAAAAAAATATAAGAATCTTAGCCTGATCGTCCCAAATAAATAGTCAAAATATCATTCCGTAATTAGTATCGGACCAAATTTAGAAGGATATGAGCCTCGAAAAAAACATAAAGGAGGTTAGAACCTCAGGTTTTCTAAATTTCATGATGAATGAGAAAAGAACTTATTTAGCATTATCTGTATTGATATTTTTATTAATCCCTAAATGCATATGGATGACGAAGAATACATTCCCTGTTTTTCTTATAGGGGAGATAGATATAAAAAATCTTCTGGATTTTGAAAATAATAATGTAAGTTACACAAATGCAATTATTCTTAAATTTGGATTTTTAATATTTCCATTTATTCTATTGACAATTTTCGAGATAATACGTAACAAGTATTTTATAAATAATATCAAGCTAACTAGTCTATATAGAATTAAGGAATCTAAAGGATCTAATCTTGCTGATGTTTGGTATTTCATACTAAATAATTTAACTGGCAAAATTGGATTCTTAGCAACACTAGGAACATTAGGAATTGCAAATATATACAAATCATACAATGAATTTATAGATAATTTATATCAACTAATTATTCCAGGTGAATTTAATATGGATATGCTTATATATATATTTATTTCTTCACTTTTATTGGGCGATTTCGTTAGCTATTGGGCACATAGGATATCTCATAAATATTTCTGGGAACTCCATGAATTTCATCATTCTGCTACAGAAATGACTATGCTAAGTTACTATAGATTAGGTCTAATTGAATCATTTACAGTAGAAGCTCCCTTGGTACCATTAAGAATACTTTCAGTAATATTAATAACTAAATCTCTCAGTGAAGGTCAATGGATTGTATACAATACATATATAATTTATAATATTATTCTTCAATTATTTATATATTGCGGTCATGGCTCTACAAAAATACTTTTTCCTAAACCACTCTCATATATATTTTTAAGTCCTAGCTTACATTGGCTTCATCACTCAGATAATCCTAACCACTATGACAGTAATTTTGGAACAATTTTTTGCTTTTGGGATAGAATATTCGGAACTTATCTAGGTGAGGAACATCTAAAAGACATTACTGGTTTTGGTGATCCAAATAGTCAATATAATAAATATCATCCTCTTTATTCTTATTTTATTGTCCCTATAAGAAAGCTATCTAGAAAATATAGGAAAATGCTTTTCACATAATTTTACAAGTAAACAGAAATTAAAATAATTATTCAGTTAACATCAAACCTAATTCATAAATCTTGGGTTATATATCTAACAAATATAAAGAAAAATTGGGATTCAAAGATAAACTTTTAACTTAATTCATCTTGTATATCACTGAAAGATTATTCGCTGGCATTGATATGACTTTATATTGATAAAAGCCATTATTTATAGCTATTTGGGTTACTTCTCCTAAATCTCGAACACCCCAAGTATAATTTTGTTCTTTTAGTAATTTGTCAAAATAAAAATTACTTTTACTTGTGTGCTGACCTTCTATTTTAAAAGGACCATATAACATCAAATGCTGGTCGCTCACTAGAAGTTCAGCTGATCCTTCAAAAAGAGCCTTTGTGCTGTTCCAAGGTGAAATATGAATCATATTTGCACACATAATGAACTTAATAGAGGAACGTAACTCCGGTAATAGAGGCCATGGTCTTTTCTCAACATCTAAGTCTAAAGGTTCTGGCATTTGTTTTATTAAACCCTCATGTTCAATCCAAGAGCTGATGCTTTTTCTATATATTTCATCTGGATCACTTGTCTGCCAAATAATTTCTTGGAAACGTTTTTGAAATGCTACGCCATGCTCACCACTACCACTAGCTATTTCAAGAACAGTTCCACTCCTTGGCAGAACTTGAGATAATGCATCACCTATGAAATCTCTATTCCTTGTTGTCGCTGGGAAAAGAAGTCTTTCATCACGAGAGTTTTTCTGATCATCCATGAGGTCGCTTCCAGTTTGTTGGTTGTATGAGATGAACTTAAAAAATAATTAAAAATTACATAAACAATATAAAAATCCTATTCAAAAAATAGCGGAGGTTGCTGAAAAATTTTTTTACGTTTCACCTATTGAGTGAAGAAAAAATGAAACGTTATCTAATTTTGAGGTTATTCTATAGATTTATGATATCTCTTAATTAGCGCTGCGATCTTTATGAATGGGGAAGATGGAATTAATTGTTTTTGAAAATAATTGAATGATAATTATAATTTTTGATGTTTTTTGAACGTAGCAAATATTACACATGTCTTTTCTAGAAATACTGAAAGGAGTGAAGAGTTTTCTAAGGCTATCTTGCTACAAAACTTTTTTAAGGATCTTTTTATTAAAAGTAATTGAACAACACTAATAATCTTTTGTAATAAAAGGAACCTATTTAAATTAAACCCATCTAACTACTGTGGAATTCTTCTCGTCATGGCATCAATTAAATAAACCTTAATCAAAGTTAGTTTTCAGATGTTGATCGTAAAGATTGTAATGAATAAGTTTTTTAGCTATTTATATGTAGTAACCACTAATTTAATTATGGATCTAAAGAGATTCTATTCATTGAACTTTCTGGGAAGATTACTTCTCAGTGCAATTTTTATAAATGCAATTCCAGGTAAGATCACTAACTTTAGTGCTCAAGCTGAATACATAACTGGAAGAGGCTTTCCAGAGCCAGTTGCGATTGCAATGATGATTGCAGCTATAGCACTTCTAGTAGGTGGTGCCGTTTTATTGATTTTTACCGAAAAAATCAAATTAGCATGCTACCTACTATTAATTTTCTTAATACCCGCAACAGTTATTTTCCATTTAGTTCCTTTCCAAATTGCTGCTGTCGCTCGAAATCTTTCAGTTATTGGGGGATTATTAGTTGCTATAGATAAATCTAATTAGCAAAGAAAAGTAGTTATCCGCTTCCATAAAAGTCTCTACCATCAACGTTCATTAAGGTTTTGTAGCTTGACTCATTTTTCTTATCGCAAAGATGAGGCAAGCTACAAAGCTTTTTTTATAGATCAACGAAAATCATTGTTTTTTTTGAGGGATACCAACCTTTCACTTTTTTTATTGACTGAATTAAAGCTTTGATCTCTTCTTATATTAATGTTCACCTTATTAAGAACTTTGATACGTACTCGATAATTTTCCTTATGTAACCTATAAGAGCCTTCGAGACTCTAAAACTCTTTCTGTTTTTATTTGCGTGTAATTTTTTCTAATTCAATATCAGAGGTAACAAAAACTGTTCTCATAGAAAAACAAAAAGATTAAGAAAATACAGCATCAAATGAAGATGAATACATCAACTTACTTAACTATCCTGACTCTGTGATTTGAAATTCAAAAGGAGGTAACTCGATATTGTGTATTCTGCCTTTACAAATAAGACCGGTTGAAAGTACTTAATCATTGGGTATACCAAAAGTCATCTATAGAATGGCGAGGAAGCTATCTCAATAAAAAGTCACCTTTCAGAAAGTTGACAGTTTGGACAATAATCTAATTTTCTTTTCCCGTACCATTTTCTCTCTATCAAGCCACTGCACTTTATGCATCCATAACCACATCTCATAAATACTGCATGCTTGTAAGCTCTTCTTGGTTCGCCATTAGATTTATTCTCATCAGCTATTGATTTAGCCACTGTAAAACCACCTGACTTGTAAGCTAAATTGGAAATGTTTTTAATTGACTTTGCCCATTCCATAATTTTCTGTTTATCTAGATCAAATGGTCTATCATCAGGATGAATTCTGGCATCAAATAAAATTTCAGATCGCAAATAATTTCCCAAACCAGCAAATGCAGATTGATCAATCATTAAAGAAGATGCTTTTTTCTTGTGAAAGTTTTTAGAATTTAATCTCTCGAATATTAATTCACTAGTACAAGACTCACATAGCACATCAGGACCGATACGTTTTAAGAATGGATGTTCAACTTCGTTGCATGTTTGGATTATTTCTATATCAGTCGCCGACCATAGTCTGACAGTATGTTTATTTGTTTTAAATACGACTCTTAATGTTCGATTTGAATTGATTTTTGTTTTGCTTAGATTAACTGTCCATCGTCCATAGAGTTGATTATGACTATACATCGACCATCCATTCATAAATCGGATAAGCATTGCCTTCCCTCGTGTTGTAATTTCTTTAATATCTTGATTTTTCACTATTTCTGTTTTCGCCTTAATAGGTTGGTATAAAAAATTACTTTCAATAATTACCTTATGAACCAGAACTTTACTGAGCCTATCAGCAGCTCTTTTTATCTCAGGCCCCTCTGGCATTTCAAAAATTCTATTCTACGAAAATTTGTTTTCTTCCGGGGTCACTCAAAAGGTTAAGAGGAAGCTACTGATGACTGTCCGCTCTTTAGTTTTAATGAGAGTAATACAACTTATGAAAATAATTTTTTTAAGTACCACTTTTAAGTTTTATAAAATAGTTTTCATTATTAATTTTAAATCTATTTATACACTTTATTAGTTTTTTCTTTCAGAAATTACGGGAAAGACGGCATATTTTATGAGCTATTTTAATTTTGAGATCACGTTCTTTTAATTTTGCTTTTAAAGTAATGTTTTATTTGAAAAACATGGGAGAAGCAAAAAGAAGGAAAAAGCTTGGATTGCCGCCAAAAACAAAAAAACAAACAAAGAGAAAAACAAATGAAAACAGCTTCTCATGGTTGAAGTTCTCAGTACAAGATTTCAAACTTCAATACCCTGCTGCTCCGTTGGTTTCGATAATTTTAGTACTAGCTGTTTTACAATGGGGGATCTCACTAAACAGCTAAAGATATTCAAGTGGAAATCCTTAATGAGTTCAAGATTATTGGTGGAATTATTCCAAATGTAATTGGGTTAGCAATCTTTTGTGGAGTAATTATTTATTTTGATCAAACTAGAAAAAGGAGAGTAAAACGGGGAGAAAAAGTTCCACCTCATCAATAAGACATAAGCGTTGTTCAGTTATTTTTTTTTTTTCAAAAAAATACACTCCGTATATATTTCCATCGCTTCTAAGAAAGAAGGGCTAGAAAGGGTAAAGAGAAATTAAACTTATGACTGATGTCAAATTAAATCCTGATTCCGATGACGTAGGAAAGAAATTCAAGATTATTGGAATTTCAGTAACACTAGGCTTAAATGCAATGGTATTTATTTGGTATTTTTTCTTCTCAGGCCTGATATAGCCAAAAAATACATATTACTTACTTATCCAAGAATTACAGTGAAATTTATTGAATTTTTTCAAAAAATTCTATCATTAATCACGGCGAAAGTATTATTCTGATTGATATATTGGTTGCAAGTTACCCACTGACAATTAAGAGATTTTTGCAAATCAAGGAAATTTATTCATAATAATTATATTGACATTGCTTAAGAACTTTTATTTAATCATCAGACAAAATATACATAGTTAATAAATTTTATTTAATTTAATAATTTAAAAATCTATAAATATAGTATGATTATATCTAATTATAATTTAGCCCATTCAGAGGGTAAAATATTGGCAACTAATTCAAACTTACCATTATCAAGAGGTTTTATTATGTAAGCAATTCCCTGTGGATCGGGATAAATACCAGTTGCTGATTCAAAAATGTCATCATGACCAACAATGATTGTATTTTTTCCTTTTTCTGGTTCTGCAGATAAAATCGGATTAACATTTTTCCGCATTAGATCGATATGATCAGAAGTGTAGTCTTCATAAGGGAGAAAATTTAAACGAGAATCTTTTCGATCCACTCTTCCAAAAGCATAATTTGCAGTTTTCCATGAACGACAATATTCACTTGTGATTATTGTCCCTATTGGAATTTGTTTGTTTGTAAACACTTTTCCAATATCTCTAGCATCCTGGATTCCCTTGAAACTTAATTTTCTTTGTGTTGAGCAATCTGTTAGGTCTAAATCTGGATCTATTTGATCAGCATAATCTTCGAAAGTCTGTGCATGTCTAAAATAAATTACATATCCACCATTTTTGAGATTCTTAAGAAGCTTTCTTGAAGATATTTTATCCTCAAAATCCCTATTAGCGATTTCTCCATCTGAGAGTGCTAAATTAACATATCTAAAATCAAAGAATTTCTTATAAGTATTATCTGGATTACTGGCATGGGTACTTAATGCTGTTCCAAAAATTATAGCGGATGTGAAAAGAGCCCATTTTGTTAATTGCATGGTAAGTGATTTACTTACTATAAGGTACTAGAATTCTGGAGTTTAAGATTTAAGATTTATACAATTAGTAAATACTTATTTATCTTTTATGAAGCTTTTATGTACTTAACAAAGAAATTCAAATGCTATTAATCAAATACTGCATCTATTGATTTTAATTTATGGTTTTAGATTGAAAAAAAAGATTAAGAGATGGAATAAAAAACATAAAAAATCACTCGTTATGTTCTAAATGCAGCTTGGATTTTCATTGTCATTCAGGGAATCTTAGCATTTTCAGAACACGGAGCCAAGATACCATTTTCAGGAAAATGCTTTGGTCGCCATAAACATTCAGTTTGGAACTAATTCAAGACTTTAGAAATTTACTTTTTCTTAATTAATTATCTACACAAACCAACCGAAACTCTCTCAAATAGCCAACAAGATTATGATGATTTTCGCTGGTTTCATGCAGAAAAAGGCATTATTATTAGTGAATATTGTACAAAAATAAAGACTTATTCTTTTATGAGAAAATTCAGCAACAAAAGCAATTCAAAAGAAGGCTATTTGCCCCCCTTCTTATTATTCTCTCTAATCAGGCAAAGGTCGCAATTGGCCTTGTTTGGGATTGTAAAGGGAGTGAATAGTCTCATAAAACCTCCTTTCTTACATCTTTGTTCTAATCCTTCTATTTGCTTAATAGAAGTAGGAGAACACTACAAAATTGTGAATAAAAAGTTAAAGTGAAAGCTCTCTTGAGAGTCGATTTTTCTTGGGGGCATCGGCCCTAGATTTTATTTATGGAGCAAGAAACTACTTCAACTACTACAGTCTTAGAACCAAGGACAACAAAAAGAAAATATCCAGAAGCAAGAATAATAGTTCTTGATGATGACTTTAATACGTTTGAACATGTAGCAAATTGTCTTGAGTCAATCATTCCTGGAATGAGTGAAAAAAAATCATGGCTACTTGCTTTCGAAGTAGATAGGGAAGGATTGGCAGAAGTATGGAGAGGCCCCTTTGAACAGGCAGAGCTATATCATCAACAACTTATTAGAAAAGGATTAACAATGGCTCCAATTGAAAAAGCATAAAATTTTCATTCGTATATGGACTCTCAGCAAAGCAATAGAAA
The DNA here is from genome assembly GCF_059772305.1 of Prochlorococcus sp. MIT2309. Lineage (NCBI taxonomy): Bacteria > Bacillati > Cyanobacteriota > Cyanophyceae > Synechococcales > Prochlorococcaceae > Prochlorococcus > Prochlorococcus sp. MIT2309. The sequence continues at coordinate 465,852 of NZ_CM186282.1, forward strand.
AACTCTTTTCTTGAGTTCATCTTTATGGGGTGGGCTACTGGGATGCAATAAACCTCATAATAATTGGATTTTCAGTGCCACTTGCACTTGCCTTAAACACAATTATTTTTATTAATTATTTCTTCTTTTCAGTCCTTCACTGATTAAGCCTAAATATCAGGAGAGGCAAAAGATATACCCCTTTAATACATAAAATTTTAAATGATATGTAATTCTTAAAAGGCTTCCAATTCTATGGCTTACTATCAAGTTCACGGTTTAATCCCTGACACGCTCTCTCAGTCTGAGGGGTATGAATTATTCGAGCAATACATTGCAAATGGAGCACCTAAAGATAACTTTGATGGTTTTGAACTGATAAGTAGAGTTCATGCTCCTCAAACCGGGGAGGTATTTGTAACTTGAAGGCTGATAATCATCTAAAAGTGGATGAGCACTTTGCAATTTGGAGAGAAAAGTTTGGAGTTGAGTGGGATGACAAGCCAGTTTTTAACGATGAAGAAGTTATTAAAAGGAATAAACAGGTTGCCGAAGAAATAGCAGCGATGGGGTAATTGAGGATTAAAAGAATTTATAAGACAAGTATTTTTTTATGCTGCAAAATTCAATTGAGAGACTAGATTTATCAAAATCATCTAAAACATATAAATTCATCTCTGACAAAAGCATTGCATATCAACCCAAATAGATTCTTCAAGATTGGTCTTACTTTAGTCACCTCAACTTTTTTTATTTACGGCTCAAGGCAGGCGCCAATCTTCAAGAATTTCCTTCCTAGTGCTTTCTCTTGTTCTGGTACTGGTTAACCAAGCTTTAATTTTCAAATCAAAGCGTGAAAGGGACTGAAAAAGATCAGTCCTTTTTTTTTCATTAGATGAGGGGCTTAATTTTCACCAAACATCAAAACACTAGAAGTAAATCCTTAGGAGATTTACCAGAAGAAGGACGTCATGAAATGAGACTGCTATGTAACCAACCGAGGCGACAAAATTTGAACCTACGACATAGTGCTCCTCAAGCGAACGATCCGTTGATTATCAACTAATACTCTTTTTAGTATTTAAATTTTCCATTCTCTCTAAAGGGTTTAGGGGAAAATTCTCATAACGTAAATAGAAGTTCTTTAATAAATATCAGATATCAACCGAAATACATTCTTTCTCATTTCTAAAACTCATCAAATCTTTTAATTTAGTAAGCGTTAGATGACTCGGGATAGGTGAACACTTATCAATTTGATGATTAATAATTTCACCAACAACCACTATTGAAGGAGATAGAATTCCATTAGATTTCTTCTCTTTAAGAAGTTTATTTAATGGTGCCTTAATACATCTCTGATTCAGAAGTGTGGCTTGATGAATAATTGCTGATGGTGTCGAGGGATCTAAACCGCCAGATATTAATTCGTTAACAATGTAATCAAGATTATGCATCCCCATATAAATAACTAGTCCATCACTTGCATTCGCCAATGCACGCCAATTAACAGTATGACATTTTTTATTATCTCCCTCATGTCCTGTCACGAAAGTCACTGATGATGCCGCTTCTCTATGAGTCAGGGGTATACCCATATAGGTAGGAGCTGCCATACCTGAGGTAATACCTGGTACAACTTCAACCTCTATACCATTACGAACCAACCACTCTGCTTCCTCTCCTCCTCTACCAAATAAGAAAGGATCTCCTCCTTTAAGACGCACAATACAAGAATGATCTTTGGCTAATTCAACTAAAAATTTATTGATTTGATCCTGAGTGAATGTATGATCCCTACGTCTCTTTCCCACAAAATAATGCCTACAAGAATTAGATGTATATTTAAGGAATTCTTTTGGAATTAATGAATCATAAATTAAAGCATCGCATTTTTTTAGCAATCTACTTGCCTTCACTGTCAATAAATCTGGATCTCCTGGACCAGCTCCAACCAAGTACACCTTGCCTTTATTAAAAGTAGTCATGGCATGATTGATAAAATTTTAATTAAATTAACTAGAAATAAATCAACCTCTAACAATGAAGATATTGAATCACTTTTTCTTAATCCCTCAGTATTTTTGTTGGGAGCTAAGGCGAAAGGAATCGGAGTGAATGTTGTATCTAAGCCATCTGGAGAAGCTTTCCACTGAGTCCAGCTGATAATTGGTATTTTTAATATCCTTTTTAAATTTTTTAGATAATTATTCCCAAGTTTCCCAGTATTTATAGGGTGATGGAGCAATATAGACTTTTCTTTTTGTGATTTGATCATAACAAAGTACTTCAAAATTGAAATCCAAAAAGGCCAAGAACCTAAAAACGGAATTAGTTTTACATCAACTCCTTGATTAATTAAACGCCTGAATATAATAGGAATATCATTTTGGACATGTTTCCCTGGTAATAAAAATAAAGGTACAAGCAAAATAGAAGATGAACTTGAAGGCATGGGCTGCTCTTGAGTTAGGACCTCTAAGTCCACATGGGTTCCTCTTAGATGTTGGACTTCTCGAACTAAATATTTAAATAAATCATGAACTTCTCCTCCTGCAGATCCATGTATTACTAACCTCAGATCTCTAGATGGATTCGAATCTTTAATATTTGGTATAACTCGCGACAGATCTTCCCTAAAAAAAAATGTTGAAGTTGGATTAATATCAACTAAGGGATTTAAGCGATGAGAAAAAGAAGCCATAGAAGGGGCGGATATAAGATGATTAACAGAAGGCAAACTGTTAGAAGGTCTAAACAATTTAAGAGTCTGTTCCATAGAGACCTGGCTGCCATGAACCAAGTTTGGATAATGCTGAAGGAAGGAACTATGAGAGCTTTTGGAGAAATAGGACGTCAATACTATTGATTCGCTAAGATATTCAAATAATCAAAAAGAATGTAATTTATATGTAATTAATGCTACCAAAAAAAATATTCGGAGAAATATTTAAAACTGTATTTTTGATTACAAAGCAGATACTAGCTATAAGATTGAATAATTATATAATTCATCAATGAATTAAAAAATAAAAACTTCTTATCTTATTAATAATCTACAGCTATGACTTCTACTAAGCCTTTACCATATTATCTAGAAGAAAAAAAATTAAATAAGATTGAAAAGAATAAGGCTCTAAAAGATGGATTAGAAGTTGGAAGTCAAATAGAAGAATTTGCACGAATTGGATGGGAAGAATTAGATAAGACAGATTTAGAACTTAGGCTTAAATGGTACGGAATGTTTTGGAGACCTAAAACGCCAGGAAAGTTTATGTTAAGATTAAGAATTCCAAATGGTATTCTTAATTCAAATCAACTAAGTATTATAGCTTCCATTGTCGCAAGATATGGCGAAGATGGTAGTTGTGATATAACTACAAGGCAGAATCTACAACTTCGGGGAATATTAATAAGTGATTTACCTGAAATACTTAAAAGGTTAAAAATTGCTGGTATAAATACAATTCAATCAGGATTTGATAATCCTAGAAATGTAACAGGAAATCCATTAGCAGGGGTAGACCCAGAAGAAATAATAGATACAAGAGAATATACATTGAAGCTTGATAAATTTCTAACTAATTCTGGTAATGGAAATCAAGAATTTTCCAATCTACCAAGGAAGTGGAATACAGCTGTAGCTGGTTCAAAAGATAATTTTCTTCTTCATAATGATCTTATTTTTCACCCTGTAATTGATAAAGGCCAATTAGGATTTAGTATATGGGTTGGCGGTATACTTTCTTCTGTTTTAAATGCTTACGCAATTCCACTAAATGTATGGATAAAGGAAGACCAAATTTTTAAAGTTACTCAATCTATAATAACTTTATGGAGAGATAATGGAGAAAGATCTTCAAGGCAAAAAGGTAGGTTTAGGCTTTATTTAAATAAGATTGGAGTTGATAAATTTCGTAATCTTTTAGAAGATAAATTAGGTAAATTAAAAGAAGATCCTGGCTCTAATTTTGCAACAAAGCCTAGAACGTTCTTTGGTATTAATCGTCAAAAGCAGAATGGAAAATATTATGCAGGACTTCATATTCCTGTTGGTCGACTTTCAGCATCTGATCTTCAAGATTTATCCGATATTTTAAAAAACTATGGTAATGGTGATGTTCGTCTAACAGAAGATCAAAATATAATAATTACTAATATTTCTGAGGAAAATTTATTTGATTTCAAAAAGGAGGCTTTTCTAGAAAGATTTAAATTGAAACCTAGTAACATTGCTGCTGGAACAGTATCATGTACAGGAAATAAATATTGTGGATTCGCCTTAGTTAATACAAAAGATCAAGCTTTAAAAATTTCAAAGGAATTAGAAAATGAATTAACACTTCCAAAGGAAATCAAAATTCATTGGACTGGTTGTCCAAATAGTTGTGGCCAGGCTTATATGGGTGCGATTGGATTAACTGGTAAAAAAGCTAAAAATGAAGAAGGAGAAACCGTTGAAGCGTTTGATATATCTATAGGAGGAGAACAAGGTCCAGTTAATAAAATAGGCAAATTAGAAAAGAAATCAGTTCCATCTGAGAAGTTAAAAGAGACTCTAAAGCAAATACTTATTACACGTTATTCAGCTGAATTAAAAACACAGTTAAAACCTCAAACTATTGATTTCTTTTCACGTTTTATGAATTGGTTTAGTGAACTTGGTGAAAGCAGTAATGGTTAAGTAATTGCTTTCACCTCATAATCATCATTCTTAACCTCATTAATTAATAAAATGGATTCTAAAACAAAAAGCAAAGATTATTTCTCTATCTTTGTAAATTGGTTTTCTTCACTTGGAAATGAAAAACCCTCAATAAATCAAATGAATGGAGGGCAGGATTTATTTTCTAAACTTATGAATCGCATAAGCGATTAAAAATATTAATTATTAAACAATCTACTCAAAAAAATGCAAGTAAACAATTCGCAAATGGATTATGTCCTTCCCAACGAATTAGTTGATGGAATGATTACAGCTGGTGGTAAAAAATCAAATGTAAGTGTAAAAAATTTATTAGTACGTGGATTCTATTCAGGAGCGATATTAGGATTAGCAACTTGTCTTGCAATTACTGTAGGCATTCAATCTGGAATGCCTTTTTTGGGATCAGTTATCTTTCCTTTTGGGTTCGCAAGTATAGTTCTTTTTGGTATGGAATTAGTCACAGGTAATTTTGCCTTGTTACCTATGGCAACTTGGGCTGGGAAAAGCACATGGCAGGCTACTTTTAGGAATTGGATGTGGGTATGGTTAGGCAATTTCCTTGGAACGGCTCTTGTTGCATGCTTATTATCTATTAGTCTTACCAGTGCTGGCACTGTAGAGCCATTAGCAGCTGCAGCAGGAGGTAAAGGCTGGGCTGTTGTAGCAGCAAAAATCATATCAATTAACAAATCTAATGTTCTTGTTAAATATCAAGCATTGGGAAGTACAGGATTCTTTTTAGCTTTTATACGTGGAGTTATTGCTAATTGGTTGGTTTGTTTAGGAGTAACAATGGCTCTAGTTAGTAAAAGTGTTCCTGGAAAAATTCTTGCATGTTGGCTACCTATTACTGCATTCCAAACCATGGGAATGGAACATATTGTTGTTAACATGTTCCTTCACACTGCTGGTCCTCTTTTAGGCTCTGGAGTTGGATTTAATCAAGTGTTATTTTGGAATTTTATTCCAGTAACAATGGGAAATATTGTTGGTGGAATGGTATTTATTGGAATGCTTTTCTATAGCACACATAGGACTAAAATGAGCAATGTACTCCCTAGTGTTCATGATGAGAAGTTAGAGAGAGAATTAGCCGCTGAATTGGGTGCACGTTGATTAATTATTTATGATTATCACCGAAACACAAATATGGGATAGGTTTAACAGTGTTAAACCTATTTCAATTGATGCCAAATGGTATGAGCAGGTTTATTCCTTAGAATTATCTAACCAATTACGTTTTACAATTGGGGAAAGACTAGGCTTATTAGCTGATAAAGGTTGGGAAGTAACAAAGTCTCTCATTAAAAAATATGGATTTCAGCCCGAACTAATACATGCCACGGGTTTATGCCATCAAAAAGAAGCATATGATTTTTTATTAAAACTTCTTAGAGAAGAAACAACACCTAAATTAAATATAGTAAAAGCTCTCTCCTGTTGGGGAGCATTGATTCCAACTAATGATCTAAAAAATATCCTCGAAGAGAAGTCTATTCATATTCGATTGGGAGGTCTAAATCTTCTTCGCTTTAAATCTCATTTACTTAATGCATCGGAAATTCTTGAGTTAGTTGAAGATTTGTTATTTGATTTTAGAGAGGAGGTAGTCATAGAGGTGATAAGAATACTTCAGCGCCGTGATGAAGAAAAAATTATTAATTGTATAAGTAAAGTTGCAATGAATGGGACAGATAAAACTGTAGAAACTGCTTTAATTGCTTTAGGAGCTATTGGCACTGACGAAAGTATCATTGCATTGTCTTCATTATCTCGAAATCTAACGAAGAGAACTCACAGACAAATGGCCTATAAGCAAATATCACATCAATACAAAAACTCTTGAAGTGGTTTAAGGGAAATAATTAAAATCCGTCTAGCAAGCGATGTATTTGAAACTCCCAACAATAAATCTCTGAATCAAACAAAGATAAGAGAATGGTTTAATCGAGAGTTGCCATCAAACTTAGACATAGTGTTGTCACGAAATGGAAAATAATTGAGATACAGAGAAATTCTCAAAGTCTTTGGTATTGGGATGACCTGCAACAGCTACTTAAACAAGAACCTATAAAAGTTCAGCACCATAAGCAACAATATCTCCAGAGACAGGATCAGTAACACCCAGTTCAGGCGAAATCTCCTTCATAAATCCTCTTACTTCATCCAAGTGTGCAATCATTTTTGGTCTTGCATTAACGAGTGCTTCTTTACTTTCCCAAAGTCCTACAAAGCAATAACTATCTTCTCCAGTTTGTGCAATATATCTGTCGGACAAACCTTCGCAAATGAATTTCCCATAGATTTCAAAATATTGATCTACGCACTCTGTCTTCAACTTGAAGCGAACAACGTTCATAAATTTGGGTGCTGTCATTTCTATTAACCTGCCAAGTAACTGGTAATAACGGTTGAATCATATATATGACCTGTAGCTTCAACAGCTTCTCTACTTGCAACAAAGAAAGCTTTTGCAATACCCTCTTCTGCCTGATGGATCACAATAACTGCTTCAGGATCATCTTTACTAACACCTCTGTATAAAGGTTTAATTGAGTTAGCCTCGTGCATAGTAACAACCTCTTTACTATCAAAACCCTTAGCCCAATCTTCAAACGGAACAGAAATCTTGAAAGTAAATACTGTTGTCTCCAGAGCCATCCAAAATAATTACAAGTGATCAGAGCATCGCACATATCTTCCAAATTTTCTTGGCGGAAGGATACCTTTTAAGGCTTCTCTGACAAATAGCTTTTTAAATTATGTGCAATAGAAAATAGGGAGCAAAATGCCCCCTATTAATCCTGTCCCATCTACTGACATTATTTACTAAGCAGTTACTTTCTCTTTAGCCCTCTTAACTGGAGCAAGAGCTTTCATCTCCTCTTGAAGTTCATGCTCACGTTCATCAAGCAACTTGACTCGAGCTTGATAGCTCTCGTCTAATCTCTTACGAGAAGTCTCGATATTTTCGAGTTCTTCTTCTCTTTGGTTACGCTTGATTTCTTCAAGCTGACTATCAGAGACAACATAAATAGTTCTGATAGGGGAGAAGAAAGAATCAGAGAAAACTGCGTCAAGTAAAGAAGAATACATTGAATTCATTTCTAGGAACATATCTACTTTGACTCGATTAATTGGAATTTAAAATGACGTAAACCGAAGAGTCAGATACGGTCTCTACGACTAAGATCGGTTGCTACTACTATTGATTTGGGTATACCGATAAATGATCTATGTATCAAGTTGAATGATCATTTAACTGTTCCCGTTTCATATCTTCTACGGCTTTTTTACCTTCTTTTAGTGTTCTAGAGATCCACCAAATAGATATCACTAAAATCAAAACAGCTAATAAAGCGATTGATAATTGAGATGGATTCATTTACCACCATTACATTGGATAATCGCTACGATTGCAGAATTATATTTCTGACCTAGCTTTTCCATACAATAAATTTCCGCTGTGGTTTTAATCGCTACTGGCACTTGAGTTAGAGCTAATAGCATCAGTGCAAAACCCGTTCCTGGCGCATGAATATTTAATTCAAAACCGCTCATCCATGTTCTTTTAGGCATGCGTATCAATCATTTACTCCTTTTTTTATAGCTATACCTGGGCGATAATTAATGCTTGTATTAATTTATACCTTTATCAAAATCAAAGTCATGAAAACAGGATGAATTAACTCAGCATTCGTTTTTTAAGTTAAAAATATCCTGAAAAATAAATTCTCAATGGCTTCTAACTTTTATATCGTTCATCACGAATTCAGAGCTGGTACTTCCTCTAAGTGGTGGCAAACTGCTTATGCAACAATGGCTCCTGGTGGAGGATGGGATGAAGCCGTAGAAGCCAACAAAGATAAAGGGTTTTACAACCATTCAGCTAATGCTGTTACTGCAAATGGTCCTATCTACTGTATTTGGGAAACAAAAGAAGGGATTTCTATTGAAGAATTCCAGGAATTCATTGACGGTCCTACAGGGCCTGGTTTTGGGCTGAATGCATTAATGAATATCTGCAAGCCAATAGACACATCATTAATGAACGGACAAACTCCATACCCAAGAGTTTTTTCCTAAACCTGTCAAAATACAAAAGTTTGATAGCCGATTGCTTTCGGAACAATTGGGGCTGAAATAGGTTAGTCCCTCTATAATGTTTAACTCAGTGAAGAAGAATTAATGATTCCAATTTTTTCAACTTCCATACAAGCAAACCTACTGATTTATGTAGGTGGTGGAGGTTTTGTTTTATTGGGAGCTTTTTACTTTGGTCGCCTTATTACATTCTTCTTCCCAAATAATCCTTTAATAAGAAAAGGGAAGCAGAAGGACGAGGAACTTACTCCCAAACAAAAAGAATTTGTCGAATTCCTAGAAAATGCCTCAAATCAACACAAGGAAAGGAACGATGGCTGACCTAAAATAAAATTCTGATTGAACAGTGCAAATATTCTTGCAAATTTATTAAATAAAGATTTAGGTTAACCTACTGCTAAAAGATCACAGCTTTAAACATTGTTTTAATACTTGAAAAAGAGCCAGTATGTTTTAAGACAAGACTTTTTTGGAGAACACGTTGCAGATTTGCTAATAATTAAGTTGTTATTTGTAGCCTACTTAAATTCACTTCTTCTAGTTTCTGCAGAAGGAGTTCATATACTGAAGCTATAATTTTATCGAGCTTATCTGATACTCAAGCGATAATTTGCTTCCAAATCATCAGTAACAACATCACAGAGAAAGAAAACAAAAAAGCTTTCAGAGAAATCAAAAGACCTTTGGAAAAGTCAGAAGGAAACAATCATGAGATTATTTCTTTTAATTAACTTAGATTGACTAGAAAGACCTATGTAATTGTTTTTAAAATACAAAAAAAAGAGAAGAAATCTAGCTCTTCACTTATTGCCTTGTTATTTGGACGGCCAGTAGGACTAGTTCAATTTTTAGAGGGTAATAAATGAAATGATGTTATGACTACTGTAGATCCAAAAATCAAATAGCTATTGCAGCAGGTGAACTATCTTAAGATAACTAATTAATTATTCAAAGTTGGGATATTGTTTAACAAAAAGGTTGGGATAACAACGCATAGCTGACTCTTAAATCATTTGCTATTAAAATAATTATCAACTAAACAAGAATGATTTATGCAGTAAAACTACAATAAAAAAAGTGACCTAGCTGTCCACTAGATCACTATAAAATTATCCTTAAAAATTAATTAATTAGAATCTGAAATTTAGTCCTGCATGAACTCCAAATGCAGTGATATCTGAATACTTAACAGTATTTACAGTAAAATCTGCAACTGATTGGAATTTACCCTCAAGAAAAACCTCTGTTTGTTCAGCCAACTTATATTTAGAGCCAAATTTTAATAGATAAGAGGTTGAGTCTGCCTCAGATCCACTATATGTCGTACCGCTAATAGTTATATTGCCTGTATCGATATTGGTAGTACCAATACCTGCTGAAATGTAAGGGGTAAATTTAGATTGCTGACTAGAAAAATCTTTATAAATATTGGCTGCAATTGTTGAAGCCACAACGTCACCAGAGGTAACGGCTGCGCCAGCAACTTTTTTAAAGTCCCCCTTAGATTGTGACCAAGTAATTTCAGTTCTAATATCATTTCCAAAATCATAACCAAATCCAGCTTCATATGATGCGCCCGAATCAAATTCTACAGCTACTGATGTTGATCCAGCTGTTGCTGTCACATCACTAATCCCTGTTGAGCCTCCTCCAATAGTGAAATACCAGCCCTTAGATTCAGATCCTTGAGCAAAACTTGCTGTCCCTAATGAGGTAGCAATTACTCCCAAGGTGAAAATTGATTGATTGATTGAAAGCTTCACTGATCAGAAATCTAGTTAAAATAGATTATCTATATAATTGAAAAATCATATCCCCGATGCACACTTGTGCCAGTATTGTTATCGACTACAGGCAAGTAATTCGTTGTGGTCACAGCACTCAGTGGGAATTATCAAGAGAAAAAAGGCTCAAAATAAATGTCTTTCTAGAAATCTTCATTGGAAGTTTTCATCTTTTAAACAAATACCTATAGCTATTTTAGCTAGAATGGATATACGTAATAACAAATTTATTGTTATTTGATTACAGTAGTTATACAACCTAAATGTTGATAAAATGAGCAAAGAAAAATCTCAGCTAAATATAAAAATTGACCCAGAGTTGCTTCTCACACTAAAGGCTGAAGCAATTAAGAATGGTCTGACATTGACAGAATTTGTGACAAGGAAACTAAAAGATATTAAATCAATATCTAACAATGATGTGCTTGAGCGAAGGCTCGAAAAAATTGAGCGACATCTTAATCTAAATAAAGGTTCGTCTCAAAAAACAAGAACTATTGGGGTGATTTTTACAGACGATGGAGCAAAAAATTACGGAGAAGTGGCTAGAAGATTATTTAGCCTTTCTTTAATAAAAAAAGGGCTTTCTATTGAAGATGGCTTGAAAGGATTAGCTGAGAAGCTTGTAAAATACCCAGAAAGCTCTCCTGAGCTAATCTTCCAGATTCTCTTGGGCAATCACGAATTAACAGGTTTAGAAATGACCAATGCCTATAGGAATGGGTCTTGTGCAATGAGAACAGCCTTAGCTGAATGGGCTAATGACCCTTTAGAAGATTTAAACGAAGCTTTCCTAAATGCCGTGATTACCAAAAGTCTCAAATAAAAAAATCGATTTATATTTACTTCTTTTGAGGCATTCGATTGAAGTTCACCAAGAAAGTTAAAAGGGCTAACAAGAAGAAGAGAATGCAGGCAATTCTTAGGTCTCAAAACCGAGAATAGCCTCTATGCATAACAGTTAAAAACTGAGATCCATTGCTATGACTGAAAAATTTAACCGGTAGCTAATGAAAACACTCATTTCAAGCTAGGACTCCGTTCTAGGCGAACAATAGAGATTTGCCAAAATTTACCCAAACTTTCTTTAATTTATTTATCTCTACTTTCGGTCGACAATTTAGGGTAAGAATCAACCCTGACGTTGCTTATTACGTGGTTTTTTTTTGTTAATGACGTACAACCTGCCTTTCCTTTTAACAATTTGGTCGTCTGGATCAATTTTTTTAACTGAGGATCTGACCTTCATGATGCTTGCTTGATAAAGGTATTTAAATCAATTATACATTAAGTGAGAACGATAATCATTTTACTTATAATTATTAAGATAATTCTGAGCAAGGCATTTAGTTGATGGAATGTAAATTCACCTGGTATGAATCAAACCAGCTTCAAGACTGGATTGTCAGCAAGAAGCCGAACTACCCAAATCTTGACGAATGTATTGTCTGGGTAAAAGAAAAATTGAAAAGGGAAGGATCAAACTATGAATTAACAAGAGAGGATCTTGAAGACATAGAAATCGCCCATGAATTTCAAACTAGTGATATGAATTTTTAAGGCATTTAACATTTGAGCGACCTAGTGCTCCCAAAGCATTAGATAAAAAAAAGAACATTATTTTTCACTCGCAACAATCCTTTTGCTTAATTTAAATATTTGTTTAAAATTATTATGAGTTGATTCGACTGCAATTTGAACGCAATTTTAGTAAAAAAATATTTTAATAATAATCAAGAGGGATTTACTCTTATTGAATTAATAGTCGTTGTTATAGTTATTGGTATTCTCTCAGCAATTGCAATACCTAGTTTTCAAAATGCTAGTGCCAAAGCGAGACAAAAAGAAGCCTCTATTTTAATATCTTCATACATGAAAGCTTCTCAAGCATTTTTAACAGAACATGGATATTTGCCAAAGACAGCTCAGGATATTTCAAACTATATAGAAGTAACTGCATGTTGTACTCAGATGGGATGTTCAAATAGAAATTCACCTCAATTCTGTAAAGCAAATCCTGCTGTAGTTGTTAATGGCGCAGAAACAAGCTGGAATACTCAAAGCGGTCTTTACGCAATACAAATGTATTTGAAATCAAATCAAAATCAACTTCAATGGACTGCCAATCCAACTATTTGGTTTCAAGGGACCGGCTATGGTGTCGGTGGTTGCGTTAGTGGGGTTACTGGTGCTACTAGAATTTCTGAGAATAAAGACAAACGTTTTCTCACAACTCCACCAAACTGTAATTAAATAGATATCTTATTTGACTACAATTCGATGTCACCTAAAGCTGATTGATTCTGGAAGTGCGTCATTAAGCATGTGACATTCAATCGAAGCTCACCATAGAAATTATCCATATTCAAAAGAGTCAACTACAACAAATGCCTTTAAGTTAGCAAGAGAGAGGTCAATGAAAAATTCAATAGGAACACAGATAAGATCACATCAATAGACATCAAAACTATCTAAATGCAATTCATTGCGACAAATCAAAAAGTTGAGTTTCTATTATAAATATTTTGACTAAATTTAAAAATAGCTGGTTATCTCTAGCAATTATGCTTCGGTGCTTCGCCGAAGTAGTAGTCAGGCCAAACAACCTTCATCTTCTGCATTCATACAAAGCGGCCTTAACTGTTTAAAGTCATAGCCGCTTCACTGAAACGACTGCAGGCAGTCCCTACGGCTAAAACTTTAAACAGTTAAGGCCGCTATGTATTCAGCATCGATACAGCGGGGATAGTAGAGATAACCAGCTTTCTCTGCCGAGAAAAAATATTAAATGACACAAATAAACTCAGCAAAAATTCAGTTTGCTGCTCACTTTATTGCAAATCAGCTTGATATTTATTTTCTTGAAAGTTCCCATGGAGATAATTCAAAACTATTCATAAAGGTTGTTTCTAAAAGAGTGACTCAAGATTCTGCTATCTATAAATGGATGAATGGAGAGGGGAGAATCTACCCAAGATGGGAAAGCAAACCTAATCCTTGGGAAATTCTTTCATATATAGGACCAGTTAAGAACCTACAGATAGATAGTCTTTATAACTTAATCATCGCAATATCAAACAAAACAGAAAAAGCCTCTCAAGTTATTCAAAAGATCTTGAATCTTTATAGCCTTTGTGATTTAAGTTTTAAAGAGAGATCAGCATTGCAATCAATACTTAATATATGCCTAGAGGAAGCACAATTAAATCATTTCACCGATGGAATAAACGTCCGAAGTTCAGAGAACATTTTAACCCTTGCCTCTGCTCAAAAGTTAGCTGACAAAGTACGAAATTCAGTTCAAACAACTAGTAATGATATAGAACTAATTAAAGTTCTCCTAACGAAGGCACCTCTTGAATTTGGCTTTTGGGGACCATTTAAAACACTTTTAAAATTCTTCCCACCAACAACTCTTCCTAAAGAATTTGGCAGGGCATTAGGGAGATTATCTCGAGAACATGGGATAAAAGAAAAGTATCTAATAGAAAATAAACAACCAAACATTCTTAAGAAGAATAGGGACATAATAAACAGAACCTCTAGTAGTTTCAATCCAACTGATTGGGGTTTCTGGTCACAAAAGTCACAAGTCAAAGATCAAGAAAAAAAAGAGATATCACCTTACGAAGATATTTCTTGGTTGAGGGAAATTATTGATATTCCAAGTCCACAGACTCTTTGCTATATCTGCAAAAGGATGCGTAGAGTTCTCCAAAAGGTAGGTAAAGACGATCCAAAAAATTATGCTCTCATTGCGTCTCATACTCTAATTGAATGGGACAGTACAATAAACCGAAGCTCTTTCATACCTGCTTTTATTTTAGGTGGCAGAAATAAAATCCTAAATAAAGGAAGTCGATCAGTAAAAACTCCTCTCAACCAAGAGAAACGATGTGATCCTTATCCTGAAGCATGGGATCAAAATATTGAATTAATCCGAGAAATACTTAATTCAATAAAGACTTCTCATGAAATTGTTACTTTTAGCATTCAGATCCTTCGTGAGAATGGCTCTCCATCTAAAGAAATTCAAGCTCATTCCAAACGTCATTATTTATTAGAGAAGAGAGCTGAAGAAGTTCGCCAAGGAACTAATGCTAAAGACAAAAAAACTATCATTTCTATTAATCCAACTTTCCTTGGCAAAACAGTTTCTAATCGTCTAAATTTTTCCGGAGATAAATCTCGTAAACTATCTAATTTAGAATTACCAGTTATCTCATCATTTGATGAACTAGCTTCTCTTCTTGAAATTAAAACCAAACAACTCAAATGGCTTACGTTCTCAAGAGAGAAAGTTACAACTGATCACTATACCCGATTTACAATTCCAAAACGAAACGGTGGAGAAAGATTCATCTCAAGTCCAAAGCCAGAATTAAGAAAAGCCCAAAAATGTGTACTCAATACAATCCTAAACAAAATACCAGTCAATCCTGTAGCAATGGCTTATCGCCCTAAACTATCAATTGTAGACAATGCACAGTTACACATAAAAAGCAAAATAGTTATTCGTTTAGATTTAAAAGATTTCTTTCCATCTATTACATTTCCGCGGATAAGAGGTTTTTACGAATCGATAGGTTATAGCCCTGGCATAGCAACAGTTCTAGCCCTCCTTTGCTCAGATACCAATAAAGAGGTCATTGAGGAGGGTACAACAAAATATTATTTATCAAAAGGAGAACGTAGTCTTCCACAGGGTGCTTGCACCTCGCCAGCCTTGGCAAACATCATTGCACGTAATCTTGATAATCGCCTCCATAAGTATGCCGAAAAAGCTGGATGGAAATATTCTCGGTACGCAGATGATCTGATTTTTTCAACGCAACAAGAGATAGGCTCTGCACACCTTTTAACTAGAGCTGTTAAAAAGATTATCGAAGACGAAGGTTTCAAGGTGAATACTAATAAAACCAGAATAATGCGTAGCCCAAGCAGACAGACGGTTACTGGGTTGCTCGTAAACAATGAGGTCCGCCTAAGCAAAAAAGACTTACGTCGCCTAAGAGCTTTCCTTCACAGATGTTCAAAGAAAGGGATCGAGGCCGTCTCACAAGACATAGGAAAAGATGCCAAATCAGTTGCCAAAGGGAATATTGCTTATGTTCAGATGGTTTCACCATCAATAGCTGAGAAAATTCTTAAAAAGAACCAATGGATCAATAACTGAAAAATGATAAAGAAAAAAGGCCTAGGGGAAGAATGATCAGGCATAATAATTACGAAAGATACATGCCTTCATGACAGGGGTATAAACGTTTTTTGATGACAAGTTCTACTGCAAAAAAAGATGCTCTAAATCAGATAACCCGTCAATGTGAGAATTGGGAAAAAGATAAGGATTTATTTATTAAAGCCAATGAAGCACAATCTGAGCTTTTAGCTCTTAATCTTTTAACGGTTTTGGGAATAGGCCAAGAGAAAATTTTTCCACAATATAAATGCTCTAGAACTTCCAAAGTTGATTTAGCAGCAAGATTTAAAGCATTAGAAGGATCATCTAAATTCTCAAAACCAGATTTAATTATCGAAATAAAGAAGCCTTCCGTAATTTTCGCGCAAGGAGAAAAAAGATATGCATTAACAGTTTCACAACTTCAAACTTACCTCGCTGCAGAGAAATGCAAATCAGTGAAATATGGGATTATTTTTAATGGATGCCAAGTTCAACTTTTTAGGAAACATGGAATGCTTTCCTACCCCATAAGCTCAGTATTGTCTCTGGATAAAAAGAATATAAATGGAACGATAAGCTACCTTAAAAAAAGCATAAAACAAGACGAAGAGATACGCGGGTCAATTATTACTGTTTGGAATAATAAAGGTGGTGTTGGTAAAACAACTATTGCCCAAGGGCTTGCAATCTTATTAAGTGAAAAAATAATTTATGGACAAAAAGAGAAGAATCGTATTTTACTAATTGATTATGACCACAACCAAGGAGACTTAACGGCAAATTGCAAAATGGAAAGAAGTGACGGAGAGACAAAAAGACTTTTAGAAGACGAGTTTCTAGGCAAGTTGTCTAAGGAAAGCATTATCAACTCACTTCCTACCTTTACAAACATTCCAGAAAGAGGCGCGAGGCCTCGTTTTCCTTTTGAAATAAAGATACTTAGAGCAGATTCAAAATTAAGTGAGGAAGGTCCTGACTATATCAAGAATTTTGCTGCGGAAGACAGATTGCCTCTTAGAAAACTATGTCTACAATTATCAGAATTATTTGACTACATCATTATTGATGCACCTCCAAATTATGAGCAAAGTATATTTTCAAAAGAAGCTGTAAGTGCCGCAGATTGCATCCTTCCAATTGCCTTATTCCAAAATAATAATTCAATAAGAAATTATGCTAAAGCTGTGATTGAACATATAAAGCCTGCGCAAGAAAAACGCAATGATGGAGGACCGTTCAGCTTAGGGATTTGGTTCAATAGATGGAGAACGACCTGGACTCCAATTCCAACTAGCGACTCAGTAAAAAGACAAATTGAAAATACTGAAAAAGAAGAAGATCAAATAGAACTTAAACGTATATTTTATAAACCAAATACACATCTTTTAAGAAAACTAGATGAGAATGCTGATATAGCTAGATCAATTATGGATGCAAAAGGCCTACCAGGTGTTGTTCGTTATTTGAAAGCAAGAAATGCTTTTGATTCTTTAGTTAAAGAGTTCTCTGATTAATCATGAACCAGTCTTCAATTGATCTAATACGCATTCCAATAAAGGATATTTTCACAGATAATGATCCTGATGTAGACGTAATCAAAGTTCTTGGTCTTGCCCAAAAATACTTGGAGAGCAAGGATTCTCTAAATTCGATTCCTATTACAGTTATTCAAGAAAGAGGTTCTAATTATCGCCTTATCAAAGGACATGAAATGTTTCATGCACTTGTTCAAGCAGGAAAAGACTGGGTAATAGCACTAAGAATCAAAGAAGACACAGGATCTAATGAGCGATGGAAATATGAGCTCGACCTATCAACAATTCAACTCAATATTTGCAGCTTAGATGCCAATGAATTTGAGCGAACCATGGATTACTTTCAGACAACGATTAAAAGTTTTTCAAAATTAAAAGTAAATAAATTAGTTTCAGATTTCGCAAATGATCCAACAAGGAAATACTGGTCAACGCTTGAGATTCTTTTTGAATCAAAAAGTGGAATTACAAAATCTAATTTGCCTTTACTAGAAAAGTATCTTTATGCCTCTCCTGATCTATCGGAATTAAAACCCATAAAACCTATAAACATTAATCGCTCATCAGAAGACGATATTTTAGATCAACTACAACGACTAAAGATTGAACCGAATACTGCAAAACTAAGGAAAATAGATTCTGTAGCAACAGCTAGAAAAATTGTTGCAGATGATGATCGAATTTATTGGTCTTTAAGCAAACATCTAATAAAAGCAAAAACTGGAATCACCACTGCATTATGGCCACTTATCAAAGAAGGATTTTTCTTTGAACCAGCTCCTACTCCTATCCCTAATAGATCCAAGTTTTTACTAAGCCAACTAACCGCTGCAAAATTAAAAATAGAAGCAAAATCACGAAATCTGGATCCCACAGGTCTTCTCAAGACTGACCTGGTAAAACTTTTAAGCTCTAAATAAGTTATTTGGCTTCTTAGAGGTGAAACCTAGACACCAATGAACCTTAGGAAATCTAACGAAATCTCAAATAAACATCTAATTCAACACAATGTTTAACTTGATGAACTTTTTTCTTCAAGTCTTTTTAGCCATTTCAACCAATACCTACTTGCTTCTTGAGGAGTAATCATTGATGCTGCATCAGGCATCTCTCCATCGACAGCAGCTTTAGCAATATCTTTCTTTGATCTGATTCTATCAAGCTTTGATTGACACCAACTCCATTGCTCACCATTCGGCAAATGGATATTTGTTATCGGTAAAAATACATCAACCGATTCAAATTCGGTTCCATCCCGATCCAGTCTTCCAACCGCTTGCTCATATTCAGTAGAAGTCCAAGGAAGCTGAAAGAAAATAGCCCTATTACATACTGATTGAAGCCCATCAACGCCTGTTCCAGCGCATTGAATAGAAGCAACTAAGACTTCTGTATTACCATTGATAAACTCATCAAGGGAATCATTAAAACCAGCCTCTTTAGCCTCTTTTTCACCGCCAGTGTAAACAGAATAGCTAAAGCGATTCCTTTGAAGAAAATCACAAATTGGTACTAATGTGTTTTGAATCAAAGTAATAAAAATCACAGTTTTTTTATTCCTTTCTAAGCATTCATTAAGAGAGTCAATCTTTGGTTTAACTAAAAGTTTTTCAACTTCGTGATACTTGCCTTTACGAGTTGCAAGAATAATTTCAGGAAGAAGAGGCGTGGCATCAATATCTTTTAAAACAGTTTTAGTTCTAGGAAGTTGTCCAGGATTCATCCGAATGCCATTCACAATAAAATGCTGATAGAGATTCATACATGAATTCAAATCAACGTCTTCGGTTACATCATCAATTTGTTCCTGAGTAATTAGTTCAATTAGAGACCGACCCTCATAAAGATTATTGATCACGGGTGTAGCGGAGAGACCCAAGACATGAACATTAGGATTAATATTTGAAGTAATTCGAATAAATTCATTCAATAATTTTCTACGCTGGCTACTTGTATCACTTGTTCTTTTCTTTGCCTGATGTATCTCGTCAATAACAATTAAATCTGACTGATAATCAATGCAAAACCGAAGCAAATTCTCAGCAAAACGATCTTGAAACCTCTCGTGGTTAACAATGACCACATGTGTTCTTCCATCGAGTTCAGGAAGAATCCATTGTTCTGGTCTCTCATGAACCACAGCATTAGGGAAAGCAGAACTAAATGTTCGTTGCCAACTACTAATAACCCCATTAGGACAAGTAATAAAAATACGTTTACATGAGCACACTTGGGCAGCAAAAATAGCTGAAAGAGTCTTTCCTGTACCTGTTCCACTCAAGTTGAGTAGTCGTTTGTCTCTTAAGAGACGATAGGCAACAAGTCTTTGCATTAACTTAGGATCACGCCGACGACCGCGAAGATCACGGAATTGGTAGTCAGAAGGTATTTGTATTTCCTTGGCACCATTAAATTCATCTAAGAATGAATCTCTAACTTCTTGACTGTAAGTATCTTTGTCTAATTGGCCTGAATTTAATTGATGAATTAATGAGGCCTCATCAGCGAAGCATGCATCCCAAAGTTTTGCTGTCGCTTTAGCCTTTAAGAATTCAATATGGTCGACATCTGTTCCACAGTTTTCAATAACACCAGCGGCCTTATCTAAAGCTTTTAATGTCTTAATAGGATCAAGGCTTGGAAGATCATCCTTCGTAATATCATCAATTTGTAATAACTCTGTCGCTCCGAAATCTTCTCTAAGCGCTTTTGAACGTCGTTCGAGTAATAGCGATTCTTTTTCTTCTTTTGTTCTTTCTTGCTTAACCTCTCCTCCAAGGTCTAAAAGTTCTTTTATTGATGGAACCTCTAAATTGTTAGACCAATCTTCTAGATCTTGCTTATCAACCATTCCAGATTGAATTGCATCAATTAACACATCAAATGTTCGACTAAATTTTTCTTGTTCTTTTCGACTAATTCCTTGTGCTTGAAAAAGCACATAAAGTTCGGAAGGACTTAAAACACCTAAATGATCACCTAGGTCTCTTACGAAAGCTTTTATAAGTCCAATAGAAACAGCCTTTTGCGAGACACCAGTTTGAAATTTTTTATCAAATCTTTTAGCAACTTCCATCCAATGTAAATTGCCCATCTTCGTCAAGGCAGCAATGGCAGAGTTCGGCTTCTTATCCCTATAAGTCGATTCAGTCTGAGCTTCGAAAAATTCCAATATTTGTCCATAATTCGGCATTAAATCAATATCCTGTCGATGAAATTTGTTTGTATCGTTTAGTAATTCCTCTAATTTCTGATCTGTCCAATAACGCCTGCCGCCACTATCACCAACCAATTGCCCCTGATAAATTAGACCAAGTTTTTTTGCAACTTTGCTTTGTCCTCCTAATCTTGTTACCACACCTGCAACTCGACGTGGCAATGAAGTCTGCTTAGGCATTAAATCTGGAGAGCCTAAAGAAATTGCGTGTCGAGAGATGAACTCTTTTAAATGTTTAAAATTTTGCCAATACCGATTTCCTACAAATTGATTACTCGTACAAATAAATTCATAATGATAATCAAACTCTTTTTCGGGAATTGAGATAGAAAATTTTTCATACAGTTCTATTCTTTCTATTAGATTTTTGGATACAACTTCGTTCCAAATTTTAATATCCGATTCTTTTATCTCATCTTCGTCCGTTTGAACAGGTAATCTTCCATATTTATCTAGCCAAAGATTGATTTTCGATTTAATGAAACTATCCTGATTGTTTTTTATATCCTGAGCCAATTGATCTCTAATCTCTACTGGAGTAAGTCCAATTAAGTTTGAGAGTCTTTTTATAATTTGCCTGACTCTTTCACGGCTTAATTCATAATCAGTCCCTATTGATGACAATGTCCTTCCCGAACAAAATAATAAAAGAAAAATCCATTGATTTCCTGACAAAGATGTAAGGCTATAATTTAACTTATTAACCCAACCTTTTGCAGAATCAATATCATCATGAGATGCCAATTTTGTAAATAATATAGGTTTTATATATTCAAAAGAATCAATTATCAATCTCTTATCTGTTATATCTCTAGATGATAATAAAATATTTATATCTAATAAAATATTCTTAAATAAAGAAGCTAATGATCTTCCCTGATCATTCAGATCAAGAGCCTCGGAGTAACTAAGAAACTTTTCGAAAGCAGAGTCAAATTCTATTTCTCCTTTATTTAATTGATTTACTATTTGTTTAATTACTTCCCAGAAAGATTCATTATCAATAATTGACTCTTCAACTAATACCTTCTCATCTGTTTCTGTCTTAGTAGGTAAATCAAAGGTTTCATCTACACTTTCATCTATTTGAATCCTTGGAGGTTCAATAGGTTTCTCCGCCTCTGGAGCACTAGCTTGAAATGAATCAACACCTAACTCTGCTCGTTCTGGGTTAACGAAAACGCTCAAATATGAAAAAGCTCTAATTGCTTGAATATTGTCAGTTTTAGTGACTCTTCCTCTTTGTATAATCAGCGCTAAATCTATTAAAGCTGAAGGTTCCTTGCAAATTAGATATAGCCATTCAATTAATTCTTCTTGGAAAGTTTTGTCTAACGATCTCAATGTTTCTTCTAATTGTTCTTGCTGAACAAATAAATCTTTTGGAAGGTTTTCTTTTTCCCATGCTTCCAAAAAAATTGCACATGCTTTTCCCATTGGAGTTAATGACTTTCTATTTTCTTTCTCTTCGCTAGATGACTGTTGGGGGACTAATTCCGAATTATCTTCTGCAATAGCTTTTTGAGATTCACCTTCGCTTTTAATTTCCTCTCTAGCAGGTGTTTCAAAAAGCCACCTGACTATCTTCTTTACCCATTCTCGTCTTTTACTTGGCATATCGTAGATAGCAGCCTCTTATGAGCTTGGCAGACAAATCTTATATATAGGTTTTAGCTGGGATTGAATAAAAGTAGTTAAAATAGATGTAATAGAATGTATTTGATCTGGCGCTCTTATGAAATGCCTGACAATCGTCAATGTGCTCTCTACATAGTTCAGGACACCCAAAGTGGCGATGTGAAAATTGGGATAAGCAATAATCCAAAAGAAAGAAAAAAGGAAATCCAAGCTACTTACAATGTTGATCAAGTCAGAGGCATTTCTATTACGTGGTTCCTAACAAGAAAAGAAGCCTTACTTTGGGAAAGTAAATTTCACAAGAAATTCAAACTCAAGCATTCACCTGAGAGAGGAGGTAAAGAATGGTTCAGTCTCTCAGGATACGAAGTTAAATCTTTTATCGAATGGATGAAACAAAGCACTCAAGACAGAGAGAAAAAAATCAAAGTATTAAAAGATCTAATTCATAAGAAACAAGCCTAAAGAATGACAATAACTACTCGCTCCGAGAGAAAAAGTAGACCTCTCGATGCGCTGTCGAAATTAGATACTGGCTGGGGAGTGGGTGACACTATCAGCTATCTAGTGAGGGACTACAAATCACTCATAGGAGTGCGAATTTGGATGTAGCATGGACAAGTACAGAACTGTGCAAGAACTTTGATAGGACTGAAAATGCAGATATGTTGGCTTGGCTTTTGACACAGAATCAACGTGTCGCTGTTAAGTCAGAAGAAGATAAACAGTATGTAGCTGCTGTTGGTTGCTATCGATTGATCTACAATTTGATTTTTAAAGATATGGAAAAGAAACAATCTAAGTCTACTTTTCATGGCAACTACAAAAGGTAATTACTGATCTCATGACGTATTGGACTGCGACTGGACAATAGTGAGTAGTTTTCAGCTTCAAGTGACAGCGATATGAGACGGCAAAAGCATTGCAAACAGGTCAGCCAGTCTCAAAAAATCCATGCGTAACTGTCGTACAAACAGTTATACAGACCTAAACCATCGACAGTCAAAAGAAAACTAAAAGTAAGGAGTTATGAATTAGACCCTGCTATAACCAAGCTTACTTTCAAAAATTTTCAATGGTAATCCAGTTGCTACCATAGCGGCTTTACATTTATCACCAACAGTTCCATAAACTTCGACAGTGAAATTATCGCCAAGTTCTGCATGACCTTGTAAATATTCTCCTACAGGTGGATTTGCTAGATGAGCAAGGAAAGCCTCGTCATTTTTATAAACTTCGGACCAAACAAAACAAAGCGGATTTTCAGGATCTTGATCAAAAGTGTGGTGTAACATTCCTGGTTCAGAATCCTGCACTGCTTTGTCAGTTTTGGCGGCGAGCAATAGATATTCCTGAACTTTATCTGGCTTAACTTGAATACGAGCAAGAAGAATGAAAGGCGTCTCAGCTCCGAATGACATTGAATTTATTTGATTTAAACAAACATTACTTATTTCTTATAAAGTTTTTGTTTCTAAAGGCCGTGTGTCAGCAAGAACAATTATTCATTAGGCAGTTAATTAGAAATTAGATATTCTCTCAAAGATTTTGAAAATTAAAATGAAAACAACTGCGATTGTTGGAGTTGCTGCTGCGGCGATAGGTCTTGTAGTCGGTTCACAACTTCCTAAATCTGGAACTGCAGGTTATGCAGTCATTACTGGAACAACAAAAAATAGAGAGGCCGCTAAAGAGTATTTCCAAAACATTAATCAATTCTCTAAAGAATGTGGATTTACTACCCTAGTGCTTGATCGAAATACAGATATTCGAGAAGGAAATAAGAAAGGAGATGGTGGTCCTCTAACTGTTATTGCAAGACATCCAAAGGGGAAGGATGCAGCTATCAAATGCTATGAATCTGATGAATATCAAAGACTGAAAGCAATTCGAGCACCTCATACCAATTGGAATTTCCGTATCACAGAGGGAAAGCAATAGAAATAAAAAGGGGGCAATTTGCCCCCTCATGATCGTCTCTCATCAACTGACCATATCTACTAAGCAGTGACTTTCTCCTTCTCCTTCTTGGCTGGAGCAAGAGCTTTGATCTCCTCTTGAAGTTCATGCTCACGTTTATCAAGCACCTTGACTCGAGCTTGATAACTCTCTTCCAACCTCTTACGAGAAGTCTCGATATTCTCGAGTTCTTCTTCTCTTTGGTTACGCTTGATTTCTTCTAGCTGACTATCAGAGACGACATAAACTGTTCTCATAGGAGAGAAGAAAGAATCAGCGAATACTGCGTCAAATAAAGAGGAATACATTACATTTATTTAAAAGGACATATCTACTTTGACTCGACTTATTGGAATTTAAAATGTTGCAAACCGAAGGATTAAATACGGCCTCTACGACCAAGATCGGTTGATACTACTAATTTATTGGGTATACCGAATTATCAATATAATGATTCTTATAAAAATTTATTTTTATGCAATTCAATAAACAAGAACCTACAAAGGTCCTTCGAGCTTATAAACAATATCTTTGCAGTTATTAGCTTTGTCCCATTCCCTAGTGAAAGGATTATCGAGGATTTTTGCAAAAGCGTCTAAGCTTGTGACGTTATAGAAAGAGTGTGATTTATGGTCATTGATTTTGTTTAAGTCATAGTCAATAACAACTCCATCTCCATATTCATTGACAAACTTTTCAATCGTTTCTTCGTAGTACTCAAAGGAGCAGTCAAAAGTACATACAATAAAGAGTTTTTTCATCTAATCCAACCTATCTGCATAATCTCTGAGAATTTCTGCAATCACATTTGGTGGAATTTCTTCTTGAGCGTCCTTGCAAAGATCAAAGAACTTATCCATGAACTCTTTTCTGGTCATGTTCCTGAATGTGCCAAATTTTCTCTATTAAAGGCTCAAACTATCTTTTGTGGCTCTCGGCACTAATACTCAAATTTCATTGAAGCTACCAATCTAGATATTCTCCTTCGACTGGTTCTTCGTTGAAATCTCCCTTTTTTATACCAGCAAAATATTCAATTAAAAATTCTGGCAGCTTTACTTGTTCTTCCAACTTAGGCGTCAGTTTCTTTACTTGCTCAGTTTTAGAATCTTGATTAGTTTTGTCTTTAGAGCAACCGCTTTCACCCCAACCCCAAGCAAGAGAGGGACTTCCAATAACTGAAAAGGCAAAAACTAAGGAAATAACCTTTTTCACTTTGAACTTAAAAGTAGGTAATATCTTAAGAGAATTTTTCTTTAGCCGTTAAATCCATTCAAATCAAACTGAACATTTATTAATGAGTTACTCCGCCATCAATGATGGTGATATTGGTATCTGTTGAATTTGCCCAACGTAATTTGCTTAGTTCTTGATATTCCGAACTATTAAAAGCATCAATTGCAGCTTGCTTCGAGGGAAACTCAATGATGACTCCTAATTTTCCACCCTTTCCTTCAACAGTTTCGGCTTCCATGTCTTTGGCAAAAACTGAGCCACCTACCGATTCAACCCAAGGCTGAAATGCTTCAACATATTCAGCAAAAGCTGGATTCGTAACTGTTGTAGTAACGAGCCAAAAACCCTTAGCCATCAAATAAAAATCAATTCATGAAATTTTTACATACTACATCTGGTTTGGATAGAAATATCAGAGAATCAAATACCGAAGCTCGCAGTTTCTTCAAACAACAAAAAGCCTCTGGTTCTAAACACATAGTTTTTCTCGGGTAGTAGGTGAATGGGGTTTTGTTGAAAGCTCTGCATCTATCCATATTTTTAATAACTCTTCGATGAATCCCATGAAACAGCCAAACCAGAAAAGTGGTAGCTGCAAAAATAAAATCGATAAGCTATTAAACCTTCCAATATCAATAAGCCAGTGGCTAAGAAATAGAAAAATCAAACAACCAAAGATATTGAGAGAAGTGTCCTTTGGGTTGCCGAGATAATTTGAACTTGGAATTAGTAAATTTCTAAAGCCCTGAATGAGTCCAAAACTGAATGTTTGGGTTGCTCCATATCCCCATGCTGAAAATGGAACCCAAGCTCCGTGTTCTGGAATTGCTAGGACTCCCTGAATGAGAATGAAGATCCAGGCTGCATAAAAAACATAACGAATGATTTTTTTTCTTTTTGTATGTCGTGTATTCCATGCCTTAATCTTTCTATCTGTTTGTAATAGAAGCCATTCCAAATCTGGATCACTGCAATACCCAGGACCTACACAAGCTTTCCTACCATCTTGATGTTGATAGATTTGTTGATAGGTAGCTTTCCCTTCCGTGTCAGTGCCATCAATCAACATGACGATGCGCCAGTCACCTGTTTCCATGAACGACATTTTTTAAACCTGTTCAATTGACTTCGAATGTGACTCCCATCACAGCGGTAATGTCTTTATTAATTGTGCTTGTGTCATAAGACCCCCAGCTACTTACTCTTGTTGAATTGGGTACTGTTATTTGGAAAACGCCAGTATCAACCTTCCTTACACTGCCAAGTTCTGAACCGGTTTGATAGACAATAGCTTCTGCTCTTGTATGTGCATCCTTTGTCGCTTTTGCAAGCATATCTACACGCTTAGCTGCGAGCTTTGTGTATGTGAACTCTGGTCGCCTGGGCCGTACAAGGACTCCCTTGCCAAGTAACTCACTTATCTTTCTGTAAGTTGCATCAATATTAAAAACATCATTACTTTCAATTTCTATCCATTGAGTTGTCACCCATTTCTTAGAAATAATTTCACCTGTTTTTGGATGTTTACTTATTTCTGTTGATGTAGATGCAGGTAATAAAGCTATTGTTTGGTAGTCATTATTTTTAACGCCATAACGATCAAGGAAAGTCATGGTCTTTTCAATAGAAGACTTATGTTTTTTATAAGAATCAACCTGAGAATTTCCAGTCGTTTCAACCTTTATATCCCATTTCGCAATATCACTTTCGATTCGTTCTGTACTCGCTCCGGTAACTGTGATTGTGTTCGCTGCAGGTTTCAGTCCATCAACCAGAATCTTTGATGCACTTGTAAATCCAATAAGCCCACCAATGGATAAAACTGTTGTGGCAAATACTAGAGGAGGAGTGCGTCGAATAATTTCAACCGCATTAAGAGGTAAAGCTCTTATGAGAGATAGAACTTTCATGGGATTCAATTGTGAGGAGTTGTAATTAGCGAAAAATCAATTCAATTCGTATAAATGAATCTCTGGCTTTTTCTTAATTGACCAAAGAACTGGAATTTCGCTTCCCATCAGCACAGTCTTAACGATTGTGCTGATTTGTGAGTTGGTTCCTGATAATGCAATATCTTCATCTGGCTAGCAAGAGTTTGGATGTACTAATTGATCGATAAGGATGGAAAGATTTAATGGAAGCCATGGAAAGGGCGCACACGTGACAAGATCACATCAATTTTTCAGTAGTGATTAAAAAGTTAACAAGGTTCTTTTTTTGCTGGCTTTTGTCAGCTCTCGCTGCCGACATAATTTTCATTAAAAAAGCGAGTCTGGTTAACTCGCTAGTATGACTTGGATTCTAAGAATCGGGGCGACAGGATTCGAACCTGCGACCTAGTGCTCCCAAAGCACCCGATACCCCTTAATAAGTGATTGAGTTTCTAGGCTATAACTAGATTTTTATTAAATACAAAGCGAAGATTCGCGAATGGACGTGTAGATTTTGTGTAGATTTTGTGTAGAAAGCAAAAGGCTACTATCTAAAAATTGTGGCTATCTCAAGAGCAAAAGATCTTACTAAGCTCAACCCCTTCGGGCGATTGACTGCGATAAAAAGAGTTCCTAAGCCAGAGGGTCTTAAAGGAAGAGAAGCTTATTGGCTTTGTAGTTGCTCATGTGGAAACCCAGAGTTAATTGTTGTTAGAAGGAGCTCATTGTGTTCTGGTAACACGACTAGTTGTGGATGTGTTGTTAAGGAACATAATTGGAAATGTCGAAACGACAAATTCCTTGAAATAGGGGTTAATGATTTAAAAACTCTTCATCCAGAAATTGCAAATGAAGCCTATGGTTGGAATCCTTCTGAATATCTCCCCGGGAGCAAGCACAAAAAGGCTTGGAGATGTAAAAAGAGCCATCCACTATGGGAAATATCAATTGATAACAGAGTTAGAAGTAAAACCAGATGTCCTTATTGCTCTGGAAAGCTACCAATAGTTGGCGAGACTGATCTCAAGACACTGCATCCAAAAATCGCTGCGCAAGCAGATGGATGGGATCCAACAAAATACACAGCTAAAAGCGATAAAGAACTTCCTTGGCTTTGTGATCTAGGCCATTCATATCTACAAAGGATTTCAGGTAGAACTTATAAAAAATATGGTTGTCCATATTGTTCAAATCAAAAAGTATTAATTGGTTTTAATGACCTAAAAACAAAGTTTCCTGATATCGCAGCAGAGGCAAATGGTTGGGATCCTCAAAAGGTTGTATATGGGAGCAAAATTCCTAAGCAATGGATATGTAAACGTGGCCATAGATGGATTTCAACTCCACAAATAAGAACCAGAAATCTAACAACCTGCGATTATTGTTCTGGTCATTTACCTATTGTTGGCGAGACAGATCTAAAAACTCTTTTCCCAAAGATTGCGGCAGAAGCAGATGGTTGGGATCCCACTAAGTTCGTACCTGGAAGCCATGAAGCAAAAAACTGGAAGTGCCAAGAATGCGGATTTAAATGGGGTCCAGTATTAATAAAAAGCAGAACAGGCGACGAAACGAAATGTCCTATTTGTGCCGACAGAGGAGGATATAGAAGAGATGAAAAAGGTTGGTTGTACTTGATGATCAGAGAGGATGAACAGCAAATTGGGATAACCAATCAATTAAAGAAGAGATACGAATACCACAAACAGAGAGGATGGAAGCCACAAGACAAGGCAATAGGTCCTCTTGAGGGAGATTTGATTTACAAGATGGAAAGAAAAATCAAAGATTGGCTCAAAGAAAATGTTGGAACTATTAATGGAACCACTGAAAATTGGGAAACCTCAAAATTCAAAGTCGCGACATTGAAAACATTGTTCAAAAAGGTTGGTCTGGAACTGCCGAAAAACAAGATTCAATAGATCTCATTCCAAGCGAATTAGGCAGTCACGAGCTTTTGTGTAGTTTTTGTGTAGATGGCAAATTCGCATAAAAAAAGCAAGGGCTGGGAACCCTTGCTATCACTGATCGGGGCGACAGGATTCGAACCTGCGACCTAGTGCTCCCAAAGCACCCGCGCTACCAAGCTGCGCCACGCCCCGCTAGATCAATTGTATGCTTTTTATAGAAACCAAGGAATATTTAGTGTTGAAATGATTTTTTTCTTTTATGATCATTTACGTTTTAGAAATTCCAATTAAGAATTGCTTAGCATCTAAAGTGTTTGATCAAACTTACCAAGCAATTTATTTTTGATAAGGCAACTTGTAGTCAGCCTGGTTCATGGGTATCCAATCCCATTTGGAACAAATAGTTATTTGATAGCCGATAATGTAGACGGCTAAAATGACATTAAAGAGATTAACATGATTTATCGGAATTGAATGATCCATTTAAATAACCTGACTAAGTTATCTTAGTCTGATAATGAAAAATTCGTGGATAAATTTCTATATTTGTCTTTTTAATTAGTTTCGGTAATTACGATAGTCAACTAATTAAATTTCTTAATATTGTAAGAAAAATAATAAAAAAAATGAAAGAATCCGATTATCATTATTTAAAATTATTATCTGGAAAAGAATTTGAAAGAACTTTAGAGTTACTAGAAGATATTGTAAAGTCTGATTCTAACTAACATTCCTTAGAACTTTTTGATCGTTTGTTCGAACATTTTAAAGCCAATTATAACTAATTTCACTCTTTAAAATCTTCTTTCCAGGAATTGATAAAGCCTTTCAAATCAAAAAGTTCTGACCTAATTTCATCGAGAGATTTTCCACGTTTTTTTTCCTCTGATGTCAAGGGTATCCAGTTCCAATCTAGTGTTACTGTAAGCAGATAACCTACGAGCAAATGCCATATAAAAATTGAGAGTGGGTTTGCAAGTTGAGGTGCCAAAATTTATCCGTGCATGTGTCCATATTCTACTAAATATAAAAATTAATCGGAAAAAAACTGTTTTTTGATATCAGAAATAGATTTACCTCTTTTTCTATCCTCATTGGATAAAGGTATCCAATCCCAATCAAAGAAGAGAGTAATACCAACTCCGAAGATAATGTGTCCAAAAACCACACCTGCAACGTCAATAACTGAAATAGATTGGGTTTCGATCATCGTTTCAGACTTCTCTGAATAGCTACCAGGGGATTCTAACTCTTTAAGACTTTATGCATAAATCAATTACATTCAAACTGCTGGGAAGAAAAGCCTGTATAACTTCAAAGCTCTTTATGAGAGAATTATTCTCTTACCTTATAAAAAATTTATAGTAAATTTAAACTTTTACTATTAATATTTTTTTAGTACAAAGATTGTAATTCCTTCTCAATACAAACAGTTATTTAAATTATTGATGTTAATTTTATCAATTAACAACATATATTTCTATTAATCTCCTTAAATAATAAACTTTTACAGCTTCACTAAACCTACAAGAAAGCAGTAGAATTTAATCAAAACACTAAAACATCACATAATGAAAGAATGTACAATTTTTCTATATTCTCGCTGTAACACATGCAGAAAAGCAAAAAGATGGCTTGAAAATCAAAAAATTAATTTTACCGAGAAGGATATTATTTCTGAACCACCAAATAAAGCTTTTCTTGAATTAGCCTTAAAAAAATTAGACAACAAAAAGTACCTTATAAATACTAGTGGTTTAAGCTATCGAAAAATTGGGGCCACTGCAATAAAAACAATGGACAATGAAACACTAATAAGTCTATTAAGAAAAGATCCTAAATTAATAAAAAGACCATTTTTAATAGATAAAACTAAAAATATTTTATTAGGTTTCAAAGTCGATGAATGGGAGAATTTATTCTTGACTAAATAAACTTCCCAAAAATAGAAATCTTATATTAGTCATCAACTATAAGAATTTAAAAGGAAAGAATATCAACTCTGGTCCAGCCAGAATAACTGAACAACCAACAATTATAGCCACAATTTGAACGCCAAAGTACTGTTTCCATCTATAGCTAAATAAACTTCCATCATTATCAAGTCCCCATCCCGTTTTCGGCTCATTTTGGGGAAGCCCATAAAAGAAAATTTGTGATATTTGGAAAATAATTACACATCCGATTATTGCTGCCAAAGGGTTAAAACCACCAATAGCAAATGTCGCGAAAAGGCTTGATGTAATTGGAATCATAAATTTTGACTAATTTATTCACCTCTATTATTAGCTGATATATAAAAATCAGCACACATGCGCAAATTTAATTTACAAATTATTATCTAAAAATTAATTATTTAAAAAATTTCAAAAAAAAAAAAAAAAAACCGCGCGCACATTAACTAAATTGAAGAAATTTAAACTTTCATTAATTTAGTTAATATTAACAGGCCTAATCCAAGGTATAGGTAAAAGTACTTCCCGTAATTTTAGACTTGTGCGTCAATATTTGAGGTCTTTCTATGAAAACGCTTTTCTATAGTTTTAAATATCATTATTATAATTGGAATATGAGCAATTCCACCGACAGCTGCTATTTCTGGAGAATAAGCCATTAGTTGCTTTATAAGTTTGTTTAGCTTACAAAATTGATAGAAGTATTTTCAATGTTTATAAGATTTGTAATTTTTATTAATTAAATCGAATAAATTTTTAAGCATCCTAAGATTATGCAAAAAAAGCAAATCTCATTAAAAATTTATATTTTTTTGACATCAAAGATTTTTTTTTTATGCCATTTACATAAATAGAAACAAAATACTCCAAATAGGCATAATCTATTGTTATGGAATTTCAAAAAGATCCATAAGCTTGTATTTGACAAATTATGAAAAATTTACTATAAGAGTACATGGCTCATTCAATAAAGAAAAAATTAAGTAAACTTGATTCAATCTCAAATTTTGAGGAGATAGATCATCGTTTGGCCAGCGGATGGCATGTTGAGATAGAAGGGAGTGGTCAAAGAAAAAGATATTTAAGACAATTAAAACAGCAGAAAAAAACTGCTTAATTCAATTAGCTTGTTATTTAAAAGTACAAAATGAACTTTGAAGCAAGCGCTGGCATTTTGATACTTTTTTTTCTATGGGTTATTTTCGCAACAATTTGGTGGTCAAAAAAAATGAAAAGACTTAAAGCTCAAATTGAGGAGATGAAAAACAATAAAAAAATTAATTAAAAGATTTTCCAAGTTGCATCTTCAGGAATATCTGGAGGTACATCAGAGTTGAGTGGCTCCTTTAGCGCAACACGCCATTCAGGGACTCTGCAGGGAAGGAAAGAGGGGTTTTCAATCAAAATGCCTGGATTTTCATCTTTGGTTCCTGTAAACCCCCCTTTCCAGTAGCCCTTCTGGTTTAGAGCTCCTTTAAACCAAACCCAACAGTTTTCTCTCAGCATAAATGCTAATTTTTTATTATTTTAGGCCAAAAAATTATATTGAGTATTATTCTTCATCATTATTTTTTCTAATAAATGAATCCATAAGTTCTTTGTATTCATTTTCTCTAGAACTTTTAATGAATCCCACTATGAATAAGCCAGAAAAAAACAACGTAATTCCTATGAGGACAGGACTAAAACCCATCTCCGTAAAGGTGAGGCCAAAATAAAAGGTCACTTCTTTTCCTCTTTTACTATTTGAACAAATTCTTCAGTGGTCAGACCAGGCTTGTAATCCCAAGTCATTCCAAATTTTTCACGCCACGGCCCAAAGACCTTATATAGAACTGCTGCGCTCTCAGCTCTGCAAAGAACTACCCCAGTGCCATCCTGAGGAGTATGAACCCAGGCAATCCTCTCGTATCCTGGTGGCAGTTGATTTGAGCGCCCACTCTCTACGTAATCAATGAGAGCATCAAGTGCAAATGTTTGGTCCTCTGAAGATTCAAATTTCCAGGACACTACGTAAAGCTGCATTCAAAATAATCAGAATATCGTCCATTGTTATACCTCAGATAAAAAGAATCAATCCTATTAGTTTTAATTCGTACAATTGAAACAGAGATTATTAACTTTAAAACCAAGCCACCTAGCTACTTACAAAATTGAAAACTAGGGAAAGTTTTTCAAAAATCTTAATTGAAAATCTTTATATTGATGATGAATTTATGAACAACCAAAAATAAAGAATTAAATTTGCACTTATAGCAGCAGCAACAGAAAGCCTTTTCATTTGACAAAATTTATTTATTTACATCAAACAAAAGAACAAAGACTTTATCGACAATTTGTGTTTACTTCAAAACAAAAAATCAATTCGTCAATTTATCGATAGTAAATCAAACTAGACCTACATCTCTGGAGTGATTTTTTAATGACTTCTAAATCAAAACTTCGTTGATCTGTGCCCCTTTGAAACTGGGGAGGTACTACTAAATTATCTTTCTTGTCGAGCCTTATTCTTGTTGAAAACCAGGTCCCGCTGTTTAAAAAAGATGCTCTACAAAAAATCTTGTTTCCAGAGCCGCTGACTTTGCGCTCTATTATCCATCCTCCTATTTCATCTAATCTAGTAAATTCTTCGAGTCCTGCATGCACACCAAATAAAAAAAACGTGCTCCATGCAATGTTCAGCCAAAAACATTTAACCAATACAAATTTCATTTAAATATCTTGATATTCAAGCTTAAAATTTTTATGGGTCGCCTGAGATTCGAACTCAGGACCAGCCGGTTAAAAGCCGGATGCTCTACCGCTGAGCTAGCGACCCATGAAGATATTTTCCAGATTGAAAATATCACGGTACCCATAGTGACAGAAAGTGGTTATGAAAAGAAAGTAATTTGTTTTGATTGAGGTCAATCTTATGTTGGTTTCAAAAAATTGAGCGAAACACAACCAATTTTGGTGATCGGTGCTGGACTAGCTGGGGCTGAGGCTGCATGGCAAATCGCCCGGCATGGAATAAAAGTCACTCTTTTTGAAATGCGGCCTAAAAAAAAATCTCCCGCACATCACTCAGAGGAATTTGCTGAGCTGGTTTGTAGTAACAGTTTTGGTTCTCTTAGTAAAGAGAGAGCTGCAGGTCTATTACAACAGGAACTCAGAGAACTTGATTCACTGATTATAAAAACCGCTGACAATCATTCAGTGCCGGCGGGGGGAGCTTTAGCTGTAGATAGAGGAAAATTTAGTAATTCTATTACAAACAAACTTGACACAAATCCACTTATTGAAATCCATAGAGAGGAACTGAAGTGTCTGCCCAATGCAAGTCAAATCACTGTTTTAGCTACAGGCCCGCTTACAAGTGATTGCTTAGGAGATTCCATTAAAAATTTTACAGGTTTGAGTGAATGTCATTTTTTTGATGCCGCAAGTCCCATTATCACGGGAGAAAGTATTAATTATGAAATTGCTTTTAGAGCAAGCAGATATGACAAAGGTGATTCAGATTATTTGAATTGTCCGTTAAACAAAGAAGAATACTTAAATTTCAGAAATGCATTAATTCAAGCAGAACAGGCCGAAATTAAAGATTTTGAAAAAAGCCAAGCAAAATATTTTGAAGGTTGTCTCCCTATCGAAGAATTAGCAAGAAGAGGGGAAGACACTATGAGATATGGCCCACTTAAACCAATAGGAATATGGGATAAAAGGTGGGGAGATTTGTTTGATAGAGAAAATAGGTTAATAAAAAGGGCTTATGCAATCGTTCAATTACGCCAAGAGGACAAGCAAGGTAGGTTGTGGAACTTGGTTGGATTTCAAACAAACTTGAAATGGGGAGAGCAAAAGAAAATTATTAAATTAATTCCTGGACTAGAAAATTCAGAATTTGTCCGATTCGGTGTGATGCATAGAAATACATTTTTAGAATCTCCAAAACTACTCTCTCCAACTCTTCAATTCATCAAAAGACCAACCTTATTTGCTGCCGGTCAAATCACAGGAACTGAAGGCTACGCTGCGGCAGTTGCTGGAGGTTGGATTGCAGGGACAAATGCCGCCCTATTAGCAAAGGGTCATATCCCTCTTGACCTGCCTCCAACCTCCATGATGGGATCTTTAACTAACTACGTAAGCGGCTCATTTAAAAATTCAAAGGGATCCAAAGATTTTCAACCAATGCCACCAAATTTTGGACTTTTACCTGAATTAGATACTCGAATACGTAATAAAAACCTCAGATATCAGGCGTATAGCCAAAGAGCATTAAAAGAAATTGAAAAAATAAGGAAAACTCTCAAATCTTTGTCCATTCCTGATAGTAAAGTTTGACAAGTAACGAGAAAATTGCTCTCTACTGGCTTTTATTGTTGATTGCGATTGATTATTATGACTAATAAAAACAAAGTACCAGAGAAACTTGATGCAATTGTCATCGGCTCAGGTATTGGTGGATTAGTTACAGCGAGTCAACTTGCCTCGAAAGGAGCCAAAGTTTTAGTCTTTGAGAGTTACAAGATACCTGGAGGCAGTGGAGGTTCCTTTGAAAGGAAGGGATATACATTTGATGTAGGAGCATCTATGATTTTTGGCTTTGGAAATAAAGGTCATACAAATTTATTAACACGTGCATTGTCAGACATTGGCGAATTTTGTGAGACGATACCTGACCCAGTTCAGCTTGCTTATCATCTGCCCAACAATTTTCATATTGCAGTTAATAGAGACTTTGATTCGTTTATCGAAAATCTGATTATAAAATTCCCTCATGAAGCAATTGGAATCAGGAAGTTTTACGAAACCTGCTGGCAAGTATTTAAATGTTTAGATTCCATGCCACTTTTGTCAATTGAGGATCCGGCTTATCTTGCAAAAGTTTTTTTTAAAGCTCCTCTTTCTTGCCTTGGCCTTGCGAGATGGCTACCTATTAATGCAGGAGATGTCGCGGCGAGATATATTAATGACAAAGAATTGCTAAATTTTATAGACATAGAGTGTTTTTGTTGGTCAGTTATGCCCGCAGCATTAACACCAATGATTAACGCTGGTATGGTTTTTTCAGATAGGCACTATGGTGGAATCAATTATCCAAAAGGTGGTGTAGGGCAAATAGCCGAAAAACTTGTAAGCGGGCTTAAAAAAAATGGAGGTGATATAAAATACAAATCAAGAGTAAAAAAAGTTTTAACTGACGGAAAAGAAGCAACAGGGGTGGAGCTAATAAATGGTGAGAAGTTTTTTGCAAAAACAGTTATTTCAAATGCGACCAGATGGAATACATTTGGAGGAGAAGGTATCGAAGAGCCCCTAGTAGATGCACAAAAATTTGGCTTTAACCAATCAAAATGGCTTAAACGTTATAAACCCTCCCCATCATTCCTTTCATTGCATCTAGGCGTTGAGGCAAAAGCTATTCCTGTGGGAGCACATTGTCATCATCTCATTCTTGATAAATGGGAAAATATGGAAAAAGAATTTGGCGTTACTTTCATCTCAATTCCAACTTTATTAGATCCCTCTTTAGCACCTGAAGGCAAACACATTGTCCACGCATTCACACCTTCATCAATCTCAGAATGGGAAAATCTTTCCAACAAAGATTATCTTGCCAAGAAAAAAATTAGCTCTGAAAAAGTCATAAAAGAGATAGAGAAAATCTTTCCAAATTTAGGCACAATGATTGACCATATTGAGGTGGGAACGCCCAAAAGTCACAAGAGATTTTTAGGAAGACATCAAGGTAGCTATGGCCCAATACCTTCAATGAGACTTCCTGGACTGCTACCAATGCCTTTTAATAGCACAAAGTTAAAGAATTTTTATTGTGTAGGGGATTCATGCTTCCCAGGTCAAGGGTTAAATGCAGTTGCATTTAGTGGATATGCATGTGCTCATAAAGTGGGATCAAGATTAGGTATTAACAGATGGTCCTTACCTGAATGACATTTGGATCAAATGAATCTTAAGAAGGCAAGCTATCTAAACTAAATCTGTACCCCTGCTGTCGAACTGTCGTAATACCGCCACCATCTCCTAATCCAGCCTGCTCAAGTTTTCTTCTTAAAGTAAGCACCTGAGTATCAACTGATCTAGGCCCTCCACTAAAAGGAGGCCAAGCCATTCTCAGAAGCTCATTACGACTTCTTACCATACCTGGCGGCATCAAAAGAGCACATAAAAGAGCAAATTCTCTTGGAGATAGCTCCACGGGCTTCTCTCTAAGA
Source organism: Prochlorococcus sp. MIT2309 (assembly GCF_059772305.1). Taxonomy (NCBI): domain Bacteria; kingdom Bacillati; phylum Cyanobacteriota; class Cyanophyceae; order Synechococcales; family Prochlorococcaceae; genus Prochlorococcus; species Prochlorococcus sp. MIT2309. Next base: position 503,211 of record NZ_CM186282.1, read on the forward strand.
GTTACTTGACGTAGCAGCAGGTGAACTTCGAGCGGGCCAACCGTTACCCTCTCTTGCAAACCAATCCTTCCTCTTTTGAGCAAAGTTCGACATCTTGCGGCTAATTCTTCTAAACCAAAAGGTTTTCTTAGAACATCATCAGCGCCTTCATCAAGCAATCCGACTAGAGGTTCTACTCCTGTTCTAGCTGTAAGTACGATGACCGAACAACCAAGCTGCTGAGCAAGCCTCAAGGCGGAGTTCTGTTCAAGGAGTTCGGCACTTACTAAAAGATCCGGAGATTGATCCCTGCAAAGATCCACAGCTTCGCTAGCTGAGCTAACAGCTGCTGCAAGATGTCCATCTTGCCTAAGCCTCTGTACGAGAACAGTACGCAAAGTGGGATGGGGCTCTACTACGAGGACTTTTGAAGGACTCTGAGTAGTGCTTTGATGTGACTGAGACCCAGTAGGAACTGGACTCTGTTCATTTGATAGGAGGTCTGAAGTAATAGAGGTCACAGGCCTGAAATGGCTCAAATTGAAAGAGCTCAGTTAAAATAAAGCATCCCCGCGACAATCTGTCAGCGATGAAGGTGGAGATTGCACACCATGACATCATTTGATGCACCTGAAACAATAAGGCACTTCCAATCAATTTGTGATGCTTGCCAGGATTTAGTAAGCAATTATCACACCCAATCAGAACTTAGACTGTATGCAGATGGCTATCTAAACGCCCTCAGAAACAGCAAAAACCTCTCAAGAAGAGATCAAGAGAGGCTTGAAACAATTATTGAAAAATGGATTTTGGATCCATCAAGTTTCGTTGGACCTGATGGTGATATGAGGAATTTGTATTTTCAAAAAGAGATATAACTTATTCTTAAGAGGCCAAAGCTATCTCAAGTTTTTCAAGAAGTTTTCCAGAATTGTATAGTTCAATCAAAATATCTGATCCACCCATAAATTCTCCTTTGACATAAACCTGAGGAATTGTTGGCCAGCTTGAGAATTCCTTTATTCCTTGGCGAATTTCCATGTCTGAAAGCACGTCATAAGTGTCAAAATTCACTCCAAGGGAATTCAAGATTTGTACTACGTTGTTTGAAAATCCACATTGAGGCATCAATTTAGTACCTTTCATGAAAACCATGATTGGACTTGAATCTATTAAGGATTGAATCCTCTCTCTTGTTTCAGCTTCCATAGTGAAAATTTTAAATTGTTCAGTTAGTTAAGTAGGGACAGAAGTATTCAAGGCTAAAGCATGAATGCTCTCATTAGCCATTTCCTTCGCTAATGCTCCATAAATCAACTGGTGTTGTTTTATCAAAGATAGTCCCCTAAAAGCATCAGAAATCACATTAACTTGAAGGTGATCGCCACCTCCATTTAAGTCCTCTACGGTGATTTCTGCATCGGGGAGGACCTTTTTGATTGCTTGCTCAACTTCTGATTGAATCATTTGAAAAAGTTTCGATTTAATTGTTAGATCTCATACCAGCATAGGGAGTCTCGACAAAACCCAGCTCTAAAAGAGATTGATAGGCTTTTTGGCCTTGCTCTCTTGTAGGTGTCATCAATTTAACGACCTCAACAAGCAATGGAACAGCGACTTCAGGCTGTTTTTGTTTTCTAAAAATTGCAGCAAGACGAAGGTTCACATCAGCTAAAAGAACTTGAGCTTCTCTCCCTTTGCGATCCATCTCTTTTGGAATCCGAGCGTCTATTCCTCTGAAAGCACCATTTACATCTCTGTAAAATCCCAAAAGTTGTTTTGTCAAAATTCTGGCCTTATCAAAATGTGCACGAGCTTGCTTGAGATCATTAGATTTGATTGATTCATCACCTCTTTTTAACAAGCCTCTCACTGTTGAAAGATTTAACCCAGATGTTTGATTCGCTAAAACCTTATAAGTCGCAGATGATGGAGAAGTGCTTTCTGCCCTGATTTCCCCTAAGGGAGAGAAAATAGTCCCCAAAGTTATCAAGAGAAGAGCCTTTGCTAGACCTTTCGGCATCTTTTTTAAATCAGAATATAAACAAGACTCTATATCCATACTTATCTTCGGCCAACAGCTTTAAGTGCATTATCCTCGGCTGATTGCATTCTTTCAAGAAGCTTGAGATTAAAATCAAAGACTGATTTTCCTGAATAATCAGAAATATTCATAGGCTCAGCAAAACAAATAGCTGCTCTTCCACAGGGCTTTGGAATTGCCTCGCTATATCCCAAACCAATTGGGAGAACAGAAACATCAATACCTTTTTTGAAAGCAAGTTGTGCTAGTCGGAATAATCCTTGTTTGAGTTTCTTTGAACTTTCTGATCTTCTAATTCGACCCTCAGGAAAAACAACTAATTGCTGTCCCTCAATCAATAAATCAACGGAATAACGCAAACTAACAAGAGATGGTCTTGATTGATCGATCGAGAAACAACCCAGCCTGTTAAGAAACCAACCTTGAATACCACGCATTTCTGAACGAGTAACCATAAAGCGACAATCCCTTTTGGTGACTCTTCTTCCTGCAGCCATGGTCAACATCAAAGCATCCCACCTTGACCTGTGAGTAGGAGCCAAGATTAATGAACCACTTAAAGGTAAAAACCGACCCCCTATTACGATTCTTTCACGAAAAAAAGTTTTTAACGCCAAATCCTGCGTCACAGTCATGGCCAAAGTACTTAACAATGGGTCAATTCCAAGACATGCATTTTTCTCTCGTTTAACTTTTGCAGAGTACACCTTAAATATGAAACTTTATTTTTTTACGTTACCCACTCAGTTCACAAAATAAAAATTATCGGGGCAGTTAAACCAGCGTCTAGATTCTGGAAAAGAGTCAAAAAACGTACAAAATAAAAATTTACGTCATGAGTAATCTTGTAAAAACATAAAGTTCATAAGGTCCAAAAATATTGATATTTTCTCAATATTTTTTTCGGTATTTTTTTTAAACAATTTCTTCTAACCAAAATTATTTTATTTACGATTAAGGTCTATGCATGTTTTTAATGGCAAGTCTTGGCGTGAATATCGACCACATTGCAAATGCAAGAGAAGCTCGAAAAACAAATGAACCTGATCCAGTCAGCCTCGCAATACTTGCAGAGATTGGTGGGGCTGACGGAATAACTGTTCATCTAAGAGAGGATCGTAGACATATTCAAGATCGAGATCTCAAATTGTTGAAAGAGATAGTTCGTCTCCCTTTGAATTTAGAAATGGCAGCAACACCAGAAATGCTAAAAATTGCATTAGAAACAAAACCCAATATGGTGACTTTAGTACCTGAAAAACGTGAAGAAGTTACTACAGAAGGGGGACTTGATATTGTCTATCAAAAATCAAAGCTTTTAGACTTTATAGGTACTTTAAAAAGTGCGGGCATCCCCGTGAGTCTTTTCATTGACCCTGAAGAGACGCAGGTAAGCGCATCTGAGGAAGTAGGAGCAAAATGGGTTGAACTCCATACAGGCAATTATGCAAGTGCTAGAGAAGAAACTATAATGCTTGAATTTTGCAAAATAAAAGAAGCAGTTTACTTTGCAAGACACAAAGGGCTAAGAGTTAATGCCGGGCACGGTCTTACATATCAAAATGTTGAATCAATTGCATCAATTACTGGAATGGAGGAACTAAATATTGGTCATACGATTATCGCTCGTGCTATCGCAGTTGGTCTGAAAGAAGCAGTGAAAGAAATGAAGAGACTAATAATCTCACCAAGAAGAGACTTAATTTCTTGATAAATATTTTTTATAAAATAAATTGCTAAATATCTACCGAAGTAATAGAGCAGAGTGGCTAGTAAACTTGCTAGGTGAGCATTTAAAAATTGCCCCACCTCCAGTTTATGAACCTTTAAATATAATAGTAAACTCTTTTACTACTAGTAGATGGATTAGTGAAAGAATAGCTTTTACAAATGGAATAAACTCACAAATTAAATTTCCATTCCCCCGCTCCTACTTTCTAAAGATAGCTAATAAAATTCTTGAAATTGAAGAGGATAGTAAAGACGAATGGAAATCAAAAGAACTTGTTTGGCCTATTCTTGAAAATCTATCATCATTTCTATTAGATAACGATGTAAAGATATTATCTAATTGGTTAAAGGATAAAGGTGAAAGTGATGATGTTATAAATATAAATAAATGGCAGCTCGCCAAAACAATCTCTGACACATTAGATGACTACATATTATACAGACCGGAAATGATTGAATCATGGGTTAATGATAAAAATACAAATATAAATACTGAAAAGAATAAACATATTATTTGGCAAAAAAAAATCTTCAAAATTATTTATTCATATACTAAAGAGGATCCAATTTCTTTAAAAATCAAGAAGGCTATAAATTATCTTAAAAAAAATAAAACAATTAATTTCGTTCTCCCTCAAAACATATATTTTTTTGGTGTAAATAATTTACCTCCTATATATCATGATTTCATTAAAGCTTTGTCTGGCAAAATTGATGTTCAGATATACCTATTAACTTCATCAAAAGATTTGTGGCATAGGCTTGAGAGCAGAAGACTGAGCATTGGAAGGGAATGGATACAACCTGTTAATCAATCATGGTTATTAAGTGCACCAAGGCTCGAAGCTGCTTTGGGAAAAATAGGCTCAGAATTTGAGCAGCTTTTGGAGGGAACTGGTGAGAATCAATTTGGAGATGTCGTTGAAAAAGACTTTTTTGCTAGCCCTGTGAAAATTGCTAAAAATGAAAATAGGCATCCATCTTTATTAGAGCAATTACAAGAAAAATTAGTTTTAGATAAAAGTAAAAGCAAACTTTCGAAACTTAAAGACGATAATTCAATACTTTTTATAGGCTGTTCAAATGAAAGAAGACAAGTTCAAGTAATCCGAGACCAGATAATTCAATTACTAGCCCTAGAAATAAGCTTGGAGCCCAAGGATATAATTATAATGACACCTCAAATAGAAAAATATGCTCCATTGATATCATCTGTATTTAATGACAAAAAAGCTACTAATGTTGATATTCCATGGACGATTACTGATAGTAATAATTATAATGAAGAAGGATTTGCAACTTATATTCAGTTAATACTTGAACTATCAGCAAAAAGATTAACATCTATCACTCTTAATGATTTTTTGTCCACAACTGTTATAGAAAAAATATTTAAATTTTCAGCTGATGAACTTAATAAAATAACTATTGTCCTAAAAGAAACTGGTTTTAAATGGGGTTTAGACGCTGAAGAGAGAGATGGTAATGATATCCATAGTCTCAATTGGTGCTTGGAAAGGTGGATTTTAGGTATTGCAATTCCCTCTAAGCCTGGATTAGCTCCTGGTGGTATTGCACCATACTCAACAAATCTCAGTACTGAAATATTATTTAAATGGTATGAAATCCTTACTTTGATTAAAAAACAAATTAAAGATATAAGGAAATCAAAGACAATGTATGAGTGGTCAATATTTTTTCAAGAATTACAAAATAAACATTTCAAGAATAACTGGGTATTAACTTCTCAAAACAAATCTTTTAACATTGAGATGAAAAAACTAGTTAAAGAATCTGAAAAATGTAATATGAAAATTGATTGTAATGTAATAAGTCAGATTCTTAACTTAAATATTAATAATAAAAAAAATAATTTTAGCTACAGATGCGGAAAAATAACTGTAAGTCCATTAGAACCACTGACTGCAATACCTCATCAAGTTATTATTTTAATAGGACTAGACGATGCACATTTTCCAGGAAAAGTAAATAAATATGGATTTAATTTATTATCAAATACTTACAAGCTGGGAGATCCTAGTCCAATAGATCTTGACAGATATTCAATACTCGAAAGTATAATCTCAAGTAGAAAGAAACTAATATTTACATGGAATAATGTTAACGAGAAAAGTGGTGAGAACCTTCCACCTTCGAGTCCTATACAACAAGTTATTGAATATCTATCCAACGAAATTGGATCAGAAAAAATTAGTGAGATATTCATTAATGCCCCTGCAAATCCACTTGACAATAAAAACTTTATTAAATTGCCAACAAAGCTATTAATTAGTTGTGATAGAAGAAACCTGGAGACAAATATTTGGATTAGCAAAAATAAAATATCAAAGCAAACAGCATTAGCTCTCCCGCTAAATTGGGAGAACTATTTTAAACACGATTCAAAAGAGATTTCTTATTCATGCCTATTAGATTGGATTGTCGCTCCACAGTTAGCCTGGTTGAAACATTACAACGTAAATCCAAAAGAATGGTTTAATCGCTTGGCTGATATTGATGAACTATCCTTAGAGGAATGGACAAGAAGCGAACTAATTAAAAATAGGATTAACAGTAGTGAGAATATCAAGAAGTCATTTGATGAAGATGATAAAACGATACATAACAATATATATTGGCGAGAAGTGACTAATGGTATGGGAGTACTACCTCCAAAATCTGCCAAACAAATAGAAATTGATTTATTGGAAAAAAGATGGAGTAGCCTTAAAGAAATTTTTAGTAAGTATAAGAAAATCAAAAACTTGCTAATGGAGTTTGATGATATTACTAGAGAATTAATTTGGGCTGATAATTATTGTTTTTTTATTGACTATGGGAAATTAAAATATAAGACTATTATGGGAGCATGGCTTAATCACGTACATATGTGCTCAATCAAAATGGAAATCACAGGAACAATTATTGTCTCAAGGAAAACAACAGATAAATATAACATTGATATTGAGTTTAAACCCATAGAAACAAATGAAGCCAACAAGATATTATCGGAAATGAAGAATTTAGCTCTACAGGGAATTGAAAATTGTTGGCCAGCTCCGCCCATAAGTAGTTGGGTATATGCAAATGCTAAAAGAAAAAATCCTGATAAAGTTGAAAAAATCTTCGAAAATTCTTGGGAGGGAAATTCATTCGTTAACGGTGAAAATTCCAAACCAGAACTTAAAATATGCTTCGGAAATGAATGCAGAGCATCAGTATTTTTAGAAAGTAAAGCATTTAAATACTGCGTTTCAAAACTCTACAGCCCAATGTTTAACTACATTAAATAAGAATTTAAGAATAATTAACTTTATGAAAAAAGTAAATTTCCTCTCTTTAATTTATAGAATTAAGTCAATTTTATTTGATTGGGGTTTCTCATGGAAAGGTATCAGAAGTAATCACAAGGGAGAATGGTTATTAATTGGTCAATTGTTACTAATCGCTGCGAATTTTATTAAACCCTATAGAATAAATGTGAGATTAGATCCAATCATTGGATTTTTATTTAATATATTCTCTTTTTTCGCAATTGCCTTCGGGTTATTAATAATTTTAAGGGCTATATTTGATCTTGGTAATAGCCTGAGTCCACTACCAGAACCAAAAAAGGGCGGTAAATTAATTAATAGTGGAGTTTACAAAGATTGTAGACATCCGCTTTATCAGGGATTAATCATATTCTTTCTTGGGATTAGCATATTTCTTCAAAGTGTAATCCATCTAATAATATTATTATTACTATCCTTGCTTCTAATTAAAAAAGCTAAGTTAGAAGAAAAAAAACTTCAGGAGTATTATAAAAACTATAAGTTTTCCTCAGAAAAAAAATATGCTATTTTTAAAAATACACCATATTTTGATTGGAATATAAAGTGATGAATATAGAAACAAAAGAATTCAATAAATTTATATTTGAAGCAAATAAATATCCAATAGATAAAGGATTTCAATTAATTGAAGCAAGTGCAGGGACTGGGAAAACTTTTTCTTTAGCTCATATCGTAATCAGATTATTAACAGAGAAGGAAATACCTATTGAAAAAATATTAATTGTGAGCTTCACTAATGCAACGGCTGCGGAATTGAGATCAATAATCACAAAACGAATTACGCAAACAATTAAGGCCCTTGAAAATATAGAATCATTGAATAATAGTCAAAATGACCTCACTCTTGTTGATTGGATAAAATTCAATGGACAATCATCAGGTACAAGAAAAAAATGGATTTCAATATTACTTAATTCAATAAGATCGATAGATAAAGCAGATATTACAACTATTCATGGATTTTGTAGCAGAACACTTAAAAGAGAGTCCTTATCATTAGGTTCTCCTTTTAGTATTAATATACAAGACAATAATGATGGTAAATTAATTAAAGAGGTTATATATGAATATTGGGCAAAAAATATTTTAGATCTTGAAGCTGGTCACATCAGAGGGCTTAATAAAGCCGGATTCAAAATTGATTTGCTTGAAAAAAATCTAATAAAAATTGAAAATAATTCAAGCATGAAGTTTAAAGATTTAGACAATAAAAATAGTCTTAAAGATCAATTTATCCAAAAATATACTAAATACTGGAATGAATTTATTGAAGAATGGGAGATTAATGGAGATAACCTTGAAAGAGAGCTAAGGCTTTTCGCAGACAACCTTAAAAAGATTGGAATAAAAAATACAAGGCCATATTCATCGAATCCAAAAAAGGAGCGGAATCTTTTAATATCAAGTTGGATAAAATCATATAATCAAAAAAACGATTTAATTAAAGAAAAACGGTTACCTTTCTATGACGAAATTTTAAACCCAAAAAACTATCTTTCTGATTATTATCATCCATCTAATTTCTATAATCTGAAAGATAAATATGAAATCAATGATATTCCTAATTATTTAGAAAAATTACATGAATATATTGCAAGAATTTGTGATGGGCCTGCAGAATTAGTCTGGAATCATGCCCTTTCTAACACTTTAAGTCTTTTAAGAAAAAAAAGGAAAGCGTCATTGACACTTACAAGTTCTGATCTTTTGAGAGAACTTGATCCATTAGACATTGAAGAGGGAGTTAGTTCCAATAGAACAATTGAACTTAATAGTGTATTCAATAAATTAAACAAACGTTATCAAGTTGGATTAGTCGATGAGTTTCAGGATACTGATCCAGTTCAATGGAGAATATTAAGCAATGTATTTACATCAAAAGAGTCTCAATTATTAATATTAATAGGAGACCCTAAGCAAGCTATTTACAAATTTAGAGGTGGAGATTTAAATACTTATCTAAAAGTAAGAAAAGAAGTAGATAGAATTGATGAACTAAAAAATAATTATAGAACTACGCCTATTTTAATGGATGGGTTAAATAAATTTCTAAAAAATGGCTTGCTGCGTTCAAGATTACAAATTCCAAATTTAACGCCTAAATCAAATTTAGAATCATTTGTAAAAGAAGATGAATATCCATTACAAATAGTACATGTAAAAAAAGAAAGTATAAAATCTGATCGTGACAATCAAGACTCCAAGCAGTATTTTGAAAAATTAATTCCAGGATTAGTAAGTAATAAAATAATTGATTTATTAGAAAAATATTCTAAAGATATAGACCCATCAGATATATGTGTCCTTGTTAATACACATGAGCAGGCTGAAAGTATTCGAAATTCACTATCGTATTCCAATCTGCCTACTAGATTAATAAGCAAAGGAGATATTTTCAAAACAGAGGGGGCGTATGTCCTACAACAATTTATCAACTGTTTATCTGATCCTGCTAATTCGACGTATCTTCATTTAATTGCTTGCTCTCCACTAATACAGTGGCCCATTTCGCATTTAGGCCAAGCACAATCACAACTAAATATTGATGAACTCTCCAATAAATTTGTAAAACTAGCGCAAAAATTTCCAGAGATAGGGCTACAAGGGTGTATTGCTGAGATCCTTGAAACTAAAATATATGGGCAAATGTCAACGATGGGGAGATTATTAAGTGACATAGATCAATCCTCTCAGCTTGTTCAGGAAGAGATATATCGCCAATCATTAGATATAAAAGGGGCTGCAAGATGGTTACAGGTCACCAGATTGGAAACTGCGTCCTTAATTGACGATAATCGCAGACCAAACAGTGACACAAATGATCAATCAATTAATGTCATTACTATTCACAGAAGTAAAGGGCTTCAATTTAAAGTAGTAATCTGTCCCTATTTGTGGCAATCCCCACCAGAACCTAAAGGTATTCTTTGGGAAACAGACGAAACAATCTATTGGGAACTTTGCGTTAATACAAATTGGGGAAGGGGAAAAGTTCTTCAACAAAAGTCCATAAGAGAATCATTTGAAGAAGCGGAAAGGCTTGCCTATGTTGCATTCACTCGTGCTCAAAAACTGTTAATAATTTTCTGGGGTCAAGCTTTTAAGCAAGAGGGCAACCCACTTTCAAGTCTTCTGCTTGGTCACCAAATAATTAACTCTCAGTTAGATTACAGTAATGAAAAGGTAATAAAAGACCTCTTGAAAAAAAATAATCTGCCAATATCAATATCTATTAAAACTAAAAGTGACGCTATTAAACAATGGGTAAAATGTATCCCAAGAGAGAAAACATCACTTGGTCCAATACCAAATCGACCACTTGAAAGAACATGGGGTAGACATAGTTATTCATCCTGGGTTAAAAGTAATAATGAAAAAACGAATATACCTTTAAGAAATAATGAATTCGATATGGATGGTGAGACAACAATACTTGATATTAGTGAGGATAAAAAAAATTTGTCTCGGAGATTACTTCAAGAAAAAAATTGTATATATGAAAAGAGTCCTTTATCAGAATTTCCACGAGGAGCTAATGCAGGTGAATGTTTGCACCGAATTCTGGAGAACTTAAACTTTCAAGCTGATATTTATTCGACTGAGTCAACATCATTAATTAAAGAAGAGCTAAATAATTTTGGAATAGAATCTAACCAAATCGAAAAAGTACAAGAATGTTTATCAAGATTGCTTTATTTGCCTCTCAGTAAAAATCTTAGATTTAATAATTTAGAAAAAAATAATAGAATACATGAATTAAAATTCGATCTGCCACTTTCAAAAGAAGGATCTACAATTAAAGCACTTGATATTGCAAATATATTCAAAAATAACGTTAACACAAATATTCCAGATGACTATTATAAAACTATAGAAAAACTAAATATTAATAGTAATGGATTATTAACTGGTTCAATTGATTTAATTTTCTCTGAAAAAGGAGATAATTCTAAATGGTGGATTGTAGACTGGAAAAGTAATTGGATTGGCTCCGATCCAAATCTTGATCTTTCACCAACATGTGGACCATATCATTATTCTAAGGAATCAATGGAAAAAGTTATGATTGATCACCATTATCACCTGCAGGCCCATATTTATTTAGTCGCTTTACATAGATTATTAAAATGGAGACTAGTAAACTACTCTCCATCTTTTCATTTAGGTGGGTATATATATATTTTCCTAAGAGGGTTACCAAATAGAATAGAGTTAGAGTCAAAAGACCAGTCTCAACAAATATCAGGAGTATATATAAATACAATTGCCCCCAGAGATATTATTGAATTTAGTAATTTATTCTCAGAGTAGAAATATACATATGAGCACCTTTAATTATGAGTCGAATAATATTTCAAAAGATCTAATAAAGGTTTTAAGAAAATGCTATCCAAATAACAAATTCTCTTTAGATATTAAAAAGACAATTTATTTATTAATAAATTCATTACAAAATGGAGAAATTTATTTTGATATTTATGAACATTTCAATAATCTTGAGACTTCTCACAATTCTGTTACTGAATATTTAGATGTAATGAAAAATGATGGATGGATTGGCCATAAACTATCTCCCATTATTTTAGAAGGAAGAAATCTAAGTTTGGCTCGTTGGCATTATGAACTTCAAGAAGTAATAAAATCACTTACAAATAAAATTAGCTCATTAGACATTAAAAAAACAAAATATAAAATCCCCAAAGAGAAAAATCTTTTTTTAAATAAAGAGCAGCTAGATGCCGTAATCGCAATTAACAAATATAATCTTATTCTTCTTAGTGGTGGACCAGGAACAGGAAAAACAAGCACAATAATTGAAATGATTTCAAATGTATTATCCCTCTATCCTCGTCTTCGAATTGGGTTAACCGCACCGACAGGGAAGGCAACTAGACGATTAAAAGATACATTTCAAGACAATATAAATAGAGCTGATGATATGTTTAAAAACAACCTTAAAAATATACCTTGCAAAACCATTCATAGCTGGCTAGAGGCTAAACCAAACGGTTTCGGTAAAAATAAAAAATCACCCTTATCTCTTGACTTACTTGTTATTGATGAGATGTCCATGGTTGATTTAATACTTTTCAAATCAATTCTTGAGGCTCTACCGCAAAAAGCAAAACTTATCCTTGTAGGTGACTTTAATCAACTACCACCAATCCAATGTGGCGCTATTTGGAGCGAGCTGCATCGAAAAGAAATTAATTTTATCTTCAAAAAAAATTCAATACATTTAAATAAACTATATAGAAATCGTGGAGATCTAGCGATTATAGCAAAAGAATTAAATGATTTCGGTCAAGATATCTTTTGGAAAAAGATTTCCAATTTAAATTCTTATTCCAACATAAAATTATTTAAAACATCACAATTCAATATACCAAAAAATGTAATTCTACAACTTTATACTCAAAGGAAAATATTAGAAAAGCTTGCACAAGAATTTAGGACTTACATAACTCCTAATGAAAGTTTTGATCCAGGCAGTTATTCTGAAGTTTGTGAGAAAACAAATGAAATATTCAAGACCCTTGAAAGTTTTCTTCTTTTATGTCCCACCAGATTTGGTCCATGGGGAATTGATCATATTCATAGAACATTGCTAGGAACTAATTTTGAAAATGGTCCAAATTGTTGGCCTGAGGGAACTCCAGTGATTTGTGCTCAGAACCAGCAAGACTTAGGTTTATCAAATGGAGATATTGGTTTAATCATTGGAAAAGGTGAGAATTTGAGGATACTTTTTAGAATCTTTTCTGATGAGCTCGAACTTGTTCCTAAATTATTTTCACCCTCAAGAATACGTCATCTTTCTCCTGCATTTGCTTTAACAATACACAAATCGCAGGGGAGTGAATCTAATAAGGTCATTTTACTTTGGCCTTCGGACACAGAGCAATCATTGAGTTTTTTTAAATCTACTAACAACAGTGATGACTTTGAAAAAAGATTGCTCTATACCGCAATAACAAGAGCTAAAAATACATTGGAAATCAATGTCAGTAAAGAATTTCTAAAAAGTAAATTGAGTTGATATCTTTAGATTCATGATTTTTAATCTTCGTAAGATGATAAATTATATTCGAGGCTTTAAATAGGCGAGTCAACACATCACGGTTAAATTCCGACTGGAAGTTGTCTGCCTGAATTGAAGTATCAAGTCAAGCAGGCAAATCACAAACTAAATGTCCAAAAAAAAAGAATCAAACAATACCTCAATTTCTGAGAACCTGGAATTTGCAGTCGTTGAAAAGTCAAACCAAGCAATTGGTGAAAACATCAAGGCTGAAAACACTCCAATCATCAAAAAGTCTGAAAGTGAGGGGTCATCCAATCACGTCACCAAATCAGGCGAGAACATTGGTTTTGAAGGTTTCGGCTTCAATGAAGTTCTGCTTAAAACATTAAAAAACAAGGGCTATGACAACCCAACTCCGATACAAGCAGCGGCCTTCCCTGAATTGCTTCTTGGAAGAGACCTTGTAGGACAAGCTCAGACCGGAACAGGTAAGACTGCTGCATTTGCATTACCAATCATTGAAAGGTTAAACAAGCCAAGCGGCCCACCACAGGTCTTAGTCCTTACGCCAACAAGGGAATTGGCAATACAAGTAGCTGAGTCATTTCGCTCATATGCATCTGATCAGCCTCAGCTAAGGATACTTTCGATTTATGGGGGGGCTGACTTCAGATCACAAATAAATGCTCTCAAGAGGGGCGTAGCCATAGTAGTTGGGACCCCCGGCAGAGTGATGGACCACCTCCGACAGGGGACAATAAACAAAACAGAATTAAATTGTTTAGTACTTGACGAAGCTGATGAAATGCTCAGGATGGGTTTCATTGACGATGTTGAATGGGTTCTTGAGCAATTGCCAGAAGAAAGGCAAATGATTTTGTTCTCTGCAACAATGCCTCAAGAAATACGTAGTATTTCAAAGAAATATTTAAATAATCCAGCCGAAATAACAATCAAAGCTGCGAAACAAAAAACAAATTTGATCAGACAAAGACATATTGTAATTCAAAATAGTTTTAAAATTGATGCTCTGACAAGAGTACTTGAGGCAGTTGCAGAGGAGGGAGTCATTATTTTTACTCGGACTAAAGCAATAACACTTACTGTTGCGGAGAAACTTGAAGCATGTGGACATAATGTTGCTGTATTAAACGGTGATGTTCCACAAAATCAAAGAGAGAGAACAATTGAAAGATTAAGGAAAGGCACTATAGATATTCTTGTAGCAACTGATGTTGCCGCAAGAGGATTAGATGTAGATCGAATAGGGTTAGTCATAAATTTTGATATGCCTTTTGATAAAGAGGCTTATATTCATAGAATTGGAAGAACCGGCAGAGCAGGGAGAAGCGGTGAGGCAATACTCTTCGCAAATCCAAGAGAAAGATCTTTCATTCACAATCTTGAGAGAGCAGTAGGTCAGCCCATTGAAAAAATGAATATCCCTGACAATGAGACAATCAATAAAACAAGGATAAGCAAACTCCAAAAAAGTCTCATACAAGCATCTATTAAGGGAAGAGAACATGAAAATGAGACTTCAATATTGAAAGAGCTCATACAACAAGTTGAAAGTGAACTTAATATCGACTCTAGTGAAATAGCACTAGCTGCTCTTAACCTGGCACTTGGACAAACTCCACTAATGACTCAAGAAGATGAGAGTTGGATCAAAAATATCGAACATAGAAGGGGTGGTCGATTTGACCGTCGAGATGAGAGAGGTCGACATAGAAATAGAGGTGAATTCGAGAGTAGTTCTATTGACAGAAATATGGAAAGATTTCGAGTTGAAGTAGGTCATCGTGACAGAGTCAAACCAGGTAACCTAGTAGGAGCGATAGCTAATGAAACAGGTTTAAGAGGAAAAATGATTGGTCGCATTCAAATTTTTGAAACCCATAGTTTTATAGATTTACCCAAAAAAATGCCAGTTGATATTTTTAATAATTTAAAAAAAGTCAAGGTAATGAACCGTGAGCTACAGATTAATAGGAGTAATTAATTTTAGAATGATAAAATCGATCGCCCATACATCTTTAATACTTCTTTTCTTATTAGGAGTCAAAATAAAACCAATAAGAGCCGACGATAATACAAATATTTCTCTAATAAAAAAAATTTGTCTAATAAACTTTAGTAATGAGATTTCATCAAGCACCGAAAAAATTTCTAATACAAGTGAGATAGCTTCAACAACATGCGATTGTTTTATTGAGAAGGTCACTACTGGCTTCTCGATAGCATTTGCCCAGGAACAATGTAAAAGAGAAGCTTTAATCAAATATGATTTACCAAAGTAAATAGAAATCTCTAACGATCAATAAATGATGTCTTTGAAATCAAAAATTAAAAATTCAGACAATGCTCTAATACGGTTACTAAGTAATTTAAAGCGTGAACAGAATCTTGTCTTTGCAGCAGTTATCTGTTCGATATTAAACAGAGTTCTTGATTTAGCTCCACCTGTTCTGATTGGACTTTCCGTTGATGTTGTAGCAAGAGAACAATCATCTTGGATTGCATCCTTAGGTTTTTCAACAGTTCCTAGTCAATTAGGAATTATTGCCTTCGCTTCGTGTTTTATTTGGAGTGCTGAGTCATTTTTCGAGTATCTATACGGGTATCTTTGGAGAAATCTGGCTCAATCAACCCAACACAACTTAAGAATAAAGGCATACGATCATCTTCAAAAGCTGGAAATGGCTTTCTTTGAAAAGGACAGCACAGGCAGGCTTTTAGCAATTCTAAATGATGATATAAATCAACTTGAGCGATTTTTAGATCAAGGTGCCAATCAAATCATCCAACTCCTTGTAACAGTAATAATTGTTGGAACCGCAATGGCGATTCTCGCTCCTGGTGTTGCATTTTTAGCCTTTATTCCAATTCCAGTAATTCTATGGGGATCAATAAATTTTCAAAAAAGTCTTGCTCCAAAATATAGAGAAGTTAGAGAGCGTGCTGGGGATTTATCTGCACGACTAAACAATAACCTCGGGGGGATTTTGACTATAAAAAGTTTTGCGACAGAGGAATGGGAAGTCAATCGTTTAACTACTGATAGTAGGCGATATCAAATCAGTAATAAAAAAGCAATTCGCTATTCTGCCGCATTTATACCTCTTATTAGATTTGCAATTTTGTTTGCATTCCTAGCAATTCTTGTTGTTGGTGGGTTACAAACATGGTCAGGCGAAATGGCTATTGGCACTTATAGTTTTTTGGTTTTCATCACGCAAAGACTACTATGGCCTCTAACAACACTTGGTCACATACTTGATGATTACCAAAGATCAATGGCCTCTACAAACAGAGTTTTAGATCTGATTGATACCCCAGTAAAAATCTCAAGTGGCTTACGGAAGATACAAACAAAAGACATAATTGGAGACATAGATTTTCAAAGTGTGAATTTCGAATATGAAAAAGGTTTTCCACTAATTAGAGATTTAAATCTAAAAATTTCAGCTGGAAAAACCATTGGAATCGTTGGACCTACAGGATCAGGTAAAAGTACTTTAGTAAAATTACTTTTACGGCTTTATTCTTTAAAATCAGGAAATATAAAAATAGACAATATTCCAATTGATTCCTTTAATTTGAAGGATCTTAGAAGAAGTATTGCACTTGTCAGTCAAGATGTTTATTTATTTCACGGAACAGTAAAAGAGAATATTTCCTACGGTTGCGAAACAGCCTCCGAAGAGAGAATTATTAATGCGGCAAAACTATCAGAGGCTTCAGATTTCATAGAAAAGCTACCAAATGGTTACATGACCATTGTTGGAGAAAGAGGGCAAAGACTGTCAGGTGGACAGAGACAAAGAATTGCTTTGGCAAGAGCAATTTTAAAAGATGCTCCAATACTTGTTTTAGACGAAGCTACCGCATCTGTTGACAACGAAACCGAAGCCGCAATTCAGAGGTCATTGGCAAAAATAACCAAGAATAGAACAACAATTGTTATTGCTCATAGGTTGAGCACAATAAGAAACGCTGACAAAATATTAGTTCTTGACAAAGGAAAAATAGTTGAATCAGGGACTCATAGTGAATTATTAAAAAATTTCGGAATATATTCTGATCTATGGAATGTACAAGCTGGGATAAAAAAAGAAGAAAATGATTTAAATCAATAAAGTAAATGAATCAATAACTTTAGTAAACATACCCTTTACTCTCGGCCAACGATTTTCACTTGTTCCTGTTGCAAAGGTATATAAATTACCCCTGTCAATAACAACAGTAGCCAATTCATGTCGAGTTTCCTGTGGATAATTAATCACATATTCTAAGTCATAAAAAATGTGCCCCGAACTCTCTCTTTCATTTGAGGTAAGTAAATCAACCTTGCGATCATTATCTTCAGGACTCATCAATTGATTAATTAACCGATCTCCAACCTCTTCCGGAGTACCAAGATTTTCCAAGTCAATTTCAGAGTTTAGTTTTGATATCACCAGACTAAGTGTCTCATCACTATTAATAAGATCATGAAAAACCACAGCAGGGCCATCACTTACGGCAACTCTAGTCCAACCAGTTGGATAGAGGAATCCATATCGTCCATCAGTGCTTTTAAAAGGCTCTAGACCAGCTGAAGAGCTTGCACTACATGCACTTAAAGTAATAATCAGGCTGATACTCAAGAGCAGTCTTGTAAAGGAGCGAAGCAATTTACTCATTTATCAATGAATTGTTCATTTTCTATTGTGCCTGAAACTGGGCAAAACTGACAGCAGAAATTTTTCTTTTCTTTTCAAATATGATTTTGTGTGTAAATTCAAAACACTTGCTTTCGACTCCTGAGCGGCTTCACAAGACCACTAGCTCGACTAATAGACCAATTCGAGCAATTACCGGGGATTGGTCCTAGAACAGCCCAAAGACTTGCTTTGCATTTATTGCGACAACCAAAAGAAAAAATTGAATTTTTTGCAGAGGCATTAATTTCTGCCAAGGAGCAGACAGGTCAGTGCAAAAATTGTTTTCATTTAACAGCTGGAGAGAATTGTGAGATTTGCCTAAATCCCACTAGAGTGAAAGATATGATTTGTGTTGTATCCGATTCTAGAGATTTACTTGCTCTCGAGAGAACAAGAGAGTTCAAAGGGCTTTATCATGTGCTGGGAGGATTAATTTCTCCCATTGATGGTATTGGTCCAGAAATGCTAAACGTGAAAAGTCTGATTAATAGGGTTGCTCAAGATGATGTAGAAGAAGTAATACTTGCTTTGACACCCAGCGTAGAGGGAGATACAACGAGCCTATACTTGGCGAAGCTCTTGAAACCTTTTGCAAAAGTTACTAGAATTGCTTACGGTCTCCCTGTGGGAAGTGAACTTGAATACGCAGATGAAGTTACACTATCTAGAGCCCTGGAGGGCCGTATAGGTATAAACTAGGCTTTATTATGTCTACTAAACAGAGACAAAGTAAGTATAGTGTTAGGCCTCCAAAAGAGCGTTTACCTAA
Organism: Prochlorococcus sp. MIT2309; assembly: GCF_059772305.1. NCBI lineage: Bacteria > Bacillati > Cyanobacteriota > Cyanophyceae > Synechococcales > Prochlorococcaceae > Prochlorococcus > Prochlorococcus sp. MIT2309. The sequence goes on from NZ_CM186282.1 coordinate 521,803, forward strand.
TTGGATAAAACCCGCTATTGGGAAAGCCTCAGAATTAGAAAAAGTTCAAAACCTTGTCAAAAGGTACAAGCTCAACACCATTTGTGAAGAGGGTAGATGTCCCAATCGGGGCGAATGTTATGCAGCTGGCACAGCAACATTTCTTCTTGGTGGTTCAATATGCACTAGAAGTTGTGCTTTCTGTCAAGTTGATAAAGGAACCAAGCCAGAAAGAATTACCAACAAAGAAGCAGAACGAGTTGCTAATGCTGTCTTTTTATTGAAATTAAAATATGTGGTATTAACCGCTGTTGCGAGAGATGACTTACCTGATCACGGTGCAAGCCTTTTCACAAATACAATGAGTGAAATCAGAAGGCTACAGCCCGAAATTGATATTGAGGTTCTAACACCCGATTTTTGGGGGGGTCACAAATGTAAATCCGAATCAAGCAAATATCAAAAAGAACGTTTAAGAAAGGTCCTTCAATCTAAACCTGTTTGTTTTAATCATAATCTTGAGACTGTAGAAAGATTACAGCGTGAAGTAAGGAGAGGCGCCACGTATGAACATTCTTTGCAATTGCTTCATTTTGCCAGAGAAATTGAACCATCTATTCCTACAAAATCTGGATTAATGCTTGGTTTAGGAGAAACCAAAACAGAAATAATCCAAACCCTAAAAGATTTACGATCAGTAGACTGTCAATTCATAACAATTGGTCAGTACTTGCGCCCTTCTCTAGCCCATATCCCAGTTAATAATTATTGGGAACCATCCGACTTTCAAGAATTTGCAGACATATCAAAAAATCTTGGCTTTAAAAAAGTTAATAGCGGACCATTAGTTAGAAGTAGCTATCACGCCTCAAAATAATAATTAATGATTGCCTAGAAATTTTTCATAATTTCTAAAACTATACTCATAAACTTCATTACAATCTCCGATCATTAGACAACCTGATCCACCCCACACCATACGAAGAGGTAAATCAAAAAATGAGGATTTCACTTGCTTTACTGTATGGAACTTTCTCATTAAAAAATACCTGACTAATCTACGATGCTGAAATTCATCATCGTAGATAGCTAACAACCTTGCGCTTGTACATGGAGTCGTCTCAAGAGCCCAAGCCATTGTTGCAGACCAAACCAAGTGCCCTACCTGAGCTGGCGAACTTTTTAAAGTTCGCATAGTATCAAGCTGTAATCCTTTTTTTCCTCGATAGGCCCAACCTTTCATTTCTCCATATATCTTTATTTTTTCTTTTTCGATTTTTTTGGCAACGACTACCTTAAAAGACCATATATTTAAAGGTCGATTTACTTTAATTCGAAGAATAAACCCAGCATCTGAGGCCTTTTTCTCAAGTAATGACAGGGACGGAAGTTTCATGGGCAAGGCCAATGATTATCATTGGGTTTATTTTTTTTTAACCAGTCAATGTGTTTTTGTCTTTCTGCAAACCTAAGTCTATCTTTATCTGTAAACCGCTCAATACAATTATGACAACTAATACCTCTTGAATACTCATTTTTTTTTAAATCGTCTACCGAAAGAGGCATTCCACATGCATTACATAACGTATATGTGCCTGGTTCTAATTGGTGATTTAATGAAACTCGTCTATCAAAGACAAAACACTCCCCCTTCCATCTACTTTCGTCATTGGGCACATCTTTTAAATACTGAAGAATACCACCATGCAGTTGATTAACATTATCAAACCCCTCTTTTTTTAGGTATGAAGAGGCTTTTTCACATCGGATACCTCCTGTACAGAACATGGCAATTCGTTCGATTTTATTAGTTTTAATCATAGGCCTAAGAACTTTATCAACCCATTCAGGGAACTGACTAAATACTTCGGTATTTGGATTTAAAGAACCCTCAAAACCTCCTACAGCAATCTCATAGTCATTTCGAGTGTCAATTACTACCGTATTAGGGTCGTCGAGATACTTATTCCAATCACATGGCTTAACATAGCTACCTGTGACAGATGAAGGATTTAGATCTTCTACTCCCATAGTAACAATTTCTGCTTTTCTTCTCATCCTAAATTTTCTAAATGCTTGTTTAGGACAAAAACTAAATTTCAAATGAAGAGTGGGATCTGATAATAGCGATTTAATTTGGGCAATAATTTTTTCAACACAATCATTAACGCCACATATCGTCCCGTTGATTCCCTCATTTGCTATCAAGATCATTCCTTTAACATCGATATCTCTACATGTTTTAGACACCTCTTGTTCAAGCACAGCAAGAATTGAATCATCCAAGTTTTGGAAAGTATAAAATGCGACTACTGTAAACTTATCAAGTTTACTTTTTTTTTTCAATTCACTCTTTTTCATTTAGGCTCCAATTAACCTTAACTCCAGCTTTAGAAAGTAATAATCTGTCAGCATCAACAACAGGATTACTCGTTGTTAAAAGTTTGTCGCCATAAAAGATTGAATCAGCACCTGCTTGCAAACAAAGTATTTGAGCTTCTCTTCCAAGTTGCTCACGTCCAGCACTAAGTCTCACTCTGCTCTTGGGCATCAATATTCTTGCTGTAGCAACCATTCTTACCATTTCAAGAGGGTCAATTGATGTAACCGCCTCTAGAGGAGTTCCTTGAACTGCGACCAAGGAATTTATGGGTACGCTCTCAGGATGAGGGTTCATAGTTGCCAAAACTGCTAATAATGAAGCTCTGTCTTTAGTTGATTCCCCCATACCAATAATTCCACCACAGCAAATAGTTATTCCTGCAGATCTAACTCTTTTTAATGTCTCAAGACGATCCTGATAGGTGCGCGTTGTAATAATTCGGTCATAATTTTCAGGGCTCGTATCCAAGTTATGGTTATAAGCTGTTAATCCAGCTTCGGCTAATCGAAAAGCTTGTTGATCAGTAAGCATACCAGCCGTTACGCAGGCCTCTAAACCCAAACTGCGCACACCACTAACCATCTTCAACATAGACTCAAATGATTTTCCATCCTTAATTTCTCGCCAAGCCCATCCCATACAAAACCTATCCGCGCCAGCCTTTTTGGCAGCCTTAGCCTTATCAAGGACTAATTGAACTTCAAGAATAGCTTTTGCATCAACATCACTATTGTTATGAATTGACTGCGGACAATAGGCACAATCCTCAGAACATCCACCTGTTTTGACACTCAACAAAGAAGCAAGCTGCACTTTATATCCAGGATTAGCAGCTCGATGAACGATCTGAGCCTCCCACAAAAGGTCCATTAAGGGCTTCTCTAAAAGAGTTTTTATCTCTTGAATAGTCCAGTCATAACGAAGCTCAAAAGATTTCTTTTTCTTAACTTGAGGAGCAAGTAAAGTCATTTTTTATAACCCAAAGTTAGATCTCATAATGTTTTGTCATTTTTGGTTCTAATCCCCCAAATCGTCTACGTCTAGATTGGTAATCAACCAATGCTTTCTTTAAAGCTAGCTGATCAAAATCAGGCCACAATGTTTCTGTAATATGAATTTCAGCATATGCTAATTGCCAAAGCAGAAAATTACTTATTCTCCTCTCTCCGCTTGTTCTTATAACCAAGTCAGGATCAACCTCTTCAGCTGTTAAAAGTTCAGCAGCAAATATATTTTCATCGATAGAATTTGGATCAAGCTCTCCCTCGACACATCTCTGCGCCAGTTTTTGAGCAGCAATAACTAACTCCCGTCTACCTCCGTAATTCGTGCAAACGTTAAATCTAATACCGTTATTTCTTGAAGTTGATTCAGTGGCTACTTTAATTAATTCTTTCAATCTTTTTGGGAGAGGGGTTAAATCCCCTATAAAACTTATTCTCACATTTTTTATTTGTAGTGATTTAAGTTCTCTTTTTAAAACATTTTCAAATAAGCTCATCAAAAAATTTACCTCTTCACCAGGCCTGGACCAATTTTCGGTTGAAAATGCATAAACAGTTAGGGCTCCGATACCCCAATCACTGCAGTTCCTAAGTGTATTTTTTAAAGCTTCTACACCAGCCTTGTGGCCCATGACTCTAGGCAACCCTCTACCCTTAGCCCAACGCCCATTGCCATCCATGATAATGGCAAGGTGTTGTGGCATTCGAAGAGGATCCAATCCTGGGGGGATTGGATTTGAAACTTTCGCTTGTTCAGAACTAATTGCCAAGGCACCTCTCTCCCTTAGGTTTCTTTTTTAGGGCTTGAAGCGACAACACCAATCTTGGTCTGGGTAACTTTTGGTTCAAGATTAGAGGACTTTTGTTTTGATGCATTCAGGTTACTCAATTGTGCTTTTGAATTGTTTTGTGGTTTTGATGCACCCATTAATTCATTTAACAAATCAAGCAGCCTACTACTTGTAATAGGCCTCTCTAATCGCCCTTGATTAGCCAACGATAAAGTTCCAGACTCCTCAGAAACAACCACGCAAATGCAGCGATCAAATCTCTCCGTAATTCCAAGTGCTGCCAAGTGTCTTGTTCCGTATCGACTAATTCCCTGACGAGATAAAGGCAAAATAACCCCTGCAGAAATAATTTTATTACCCTTTATAAGAACCGCTCCATCGTGCAGAGGAGTGTCCGATGCAAAAAGGTTTAGTAACAATTCTGTTGATAGTTGAGCATCAATGGGTATGCCAGGATATAGAAAATCTTCTGGTCTTAAATCGCTTCCTGTATCAACAACTAATAAAGCGCCTCTTCTATTTTGAGAAAGTCGTCCAGCTGCATCGGTAAGTTTGGTTATTGTGTTGGCATTAGCTTGGAACTCTTTCTGAGGATTGCCTAACAAAACAGCCAACCTCCCAGTACCCAATAACTCCATTAATCTCCTTAGCTCACCTTGCCAAAGTATCGCTAAAGAAAGTGAGCAAGCTAATAACAATGCATCAACAAACTGGGAAGTAATTGGTAGATTCGCAAAACGTTGGACAAACCAAGCTAGAGAAACTAAAAATAGATATCCTCTTAAAAGCCATAAAGTTCTTGACTCCTTTACTCTTGAGAACAGTAGTATCCCTAAAGCAGAAGCAAATAGTGCATCGAGGAGAAGTCGAAGGTTTATAAACCACCAAAAATTCACTCCCTCTTCCCAGCCTTTTTTTAACTTACCTAATTACTTCCAATAAAGCGATCTGGCATAACATCTAATCGCAATAAATCTTCGGCAGTTTCTCTTCTTTGGACAATTTCAGAGCATCCATTCAGCACAATCACAGCAGCCGGTTTTGGAATTCGATTGTAGTTTGAACTCATCGAAAAATTATATGCACCAGTTCCAAAAATTCCCAGAATATCCTTACTATTGACCCTCGGCAAAGGAAAATCTTTAAGGAGAATATCTCCAGATTCACAATGCTTTCCTGCAATTGTCACTTTTTCTGAAGGTTCCTTTGTTGCTTTATCTACAAGACATGCCTCATATTCAGATTGATATGTTATTGGTCTGGGATTGTCACTCATGCCTCCATCAACTGAAATGTATTTTTTGATTCCAGGAATATTTTTTTTTGATCCAATTGTATAAAGTGTTAACCCTGCAGTAGCAACAAGAGAGCGACCAGGTTCACAAAGTAATCTTGGTAACTTCAGATTTTTCAATTCACATTCTCTTGCTAGTTCACTTGCAATAACTCTAATCCAATCCTTTATTGAGGGTGGATCATCTGCTTTGACATATTTAACTCCTAAACCACCCCCCACATTTAAGTCCTTAATTGGATGTCCTATTTTTAACGCGAGAGAGTATGCATCTACTAAAACTGAAATTAAATCTTTGTGAGGTTGCAATTCAAAGATTTGAGATCCTATATGTGCATGCAAACCTGTCAAATTAGCCCAAGGACTTCTCTTAAGCCTTATTAAAACCTCCTCAAGTTGATCAAGGTCAAAACCAAATTTGCTATCTAAATGACCAGTCCTTATGTATTCGTGTGTATGGCATTCTATGCCAGGTGTAAACCTCAACATAAGTTTTGCTGGTTCATCACCTGAAGGGACAATTTGTTCAAGTCTTTCAATATCAAAATCGTTATCAATAACGATTCTTACGTTGTTCTTATAAGCAAAAAATAATTCATAATCTGATTTGTTATTTCCATGAAAAACTATATTTTTAGGATCTACTCCGCCATTTAAAGCAGTTAATAATTCTCCCTCAGAGACTGCATCAAGTCCCATATTCTCAGAAGCAATCAAGCTACTTAATGCCAATGAGCTATTAGCTTTTGAGGCATATAAAGCCAAAGACTCTCCAGGATAAAAAGTTGTCAGTGCCTCTGTATAAGCCTTACAAGATGATCTAATCGTTTCCTCATCTAAAACATAAAGAGGAGTCCCATATCTTTCAGCGAGCTCACTAAGCCGACATCCACCAACATAAATAGAATTTTCAACTAATTCAGTTGTGACCGGGAAAATATTTCTATTGGGACTGCTTAAATCCCTATTTTGTAGAAAAGAGTTCAGGCTATTCATCTAAATTGATTACCAGAAACTTGGAAACATTAACAATGAGACAATAATATAAACGCGTAATGAACATAAAGAGCTATTTCAGAGAAAAATATCCCCTCAATGAAATTGGTCCGTCTAGGAATTGACCACAAAAACAAATGCACTGAGTTGGACAAGATATGCTTCCAGGGGCTTTGGTCCTCATATCAATGGGAAAAAGAACTCAACAACAACGAAGCACTTAATTTTGCGTATATCTCATCAGAGCGAATCTTAGCCATGGTAATCGGACGTAATTTCCTTGATGAGCTGCAAATCATGTTTATTGCGGTTCACCCTGAGATCAGAGGTTACGGAATCGGTTTGAGCTTGATGTCATTCCTTTTAAAAGAAGCAAAGGCCAATGGAGCAAAAAGGGCAACATTGGAGGTTAAAGAAGGCAATCAGCCAGCAATAAGTTTTTATAAAAAGCTTTGCTTTGAAGTTACTGGAGTTCGTAAGAATTATTACAGGGATGGTAGTGATGCTTTGATTTTCAGCACAGATTTAATCATTCACAAAAATGAAAAAAAAAATAATTATCAGTACGGATAACCGCACTTCATAATCAATTAAGACTTAAAAAAAAACCAAGTCAAAGTTAAAAATGTTAAACCCAATTCCAACATATAACTACAAGTTCGGGATCATCGCATTCACAATCGCCTCACAATCCTGATAAGTTGGTAACACATAATCTTGGGCACCTGAAACATGTTTGAAAGGTTCACCGAAAAGGCCATCAAGGTAATAATGCTTGCTCAAGAAGAGGCTAGACGCCTTGGGCACAATTTTGTTGGAACAGAACAAATTTTACTTGGGCTTATTGGTGAAGGTACTGGTGTAGCTGCAAAGGTTTTGAAATCAATGGGAGTCAATTTGAAGGATTCCAGAGTTGAAGTTGAAAAAATAATTGGTAGAGGGTCTGGCTTTGTTGCTGTCGAAATACCCTTCACACCCCGGGCTAAAAGAGTTCTAGAGCTCTCCCTTGAAGAAGCAAGACAATTAGGTCACAACTACATTGGCACAGAACACTTATTACTTGGTCTCATCAGAGAAGGTGAAGGGGTTGCTGCAAGAGTACTTGAGAATTTAGGTGTAGATCTAACAAAAGTAAGAACCCAAGTAATAAGAATGCTTGGTGAAACTGCCGAAGTTGCTGCAGGTGGCGGATCCGCAAAGGGATCGGCTAAGACTGCAACCCTAGACGAATTCGGAACAAATCTTACAAAACTAGCCAGTGAATCTAAATTAGATCCAGTGGTTGGTAGACATTCTGAAATCGATAGAGTTGTTCAAATCCTGGGAAGAAGAACCAAAAACAATCCTGTATTAATTGGCGAACCTGGTGTAGGAAAAACTGCAATCGCAGAGGGCTTAGCTCAAAGAATCCAGCAGGGCGAAATACCAGATATTCTTGAAGAAAAAAGAGTTCTGACTTTAGATATTGGGTTACTTATTGCTGGAACAAAGTACAGGGGTGAGTTTGAGGAGCGTTTAAAAAAAATAATGGAAGAGATAAAGTCAGCTGGCAACGTTATTTTAGTAATTGATGAGGTACACACTCTTATAGGTGCAGGTGCTGCTGAAGGCGCAATCGATGCGGCAAATATTCTCAAACCAGCGCTAGCACGAGGAGAGCTGCAATGCATTGGCGCAACAACTCTTGACGAATATAGAAAGCACATCGAAAGGGACGCTGCATTAGAACGCCGTTTTCAACCCGTAATGATCGGAGAACCATCAATCGATGACACTATTGAAATTCTCAAAGGTCTCAGAGAAAGATACGAACAACACCATAGATTAAAAATCACCGACGAAGCATTAAAAGCCGCCGCCAATCTGGGCGATAGATACATATCAGACAGATTTTTACCTGATAAAGCTATTGATTTAATAGACGAAGCTGGAAGTAGAGTTAGGTTATTGAACTCCAAACTGCCTCCTGAAGCAAAAGAAGTTGACAAAGAACTCAGAGCTGTTCAAAAAGAAAAAGAAGAAGCAGTGAGAGAACAGGATTTCAATAAGGCTGGTGAATTAAAAGAAAAGGAAGTTAAATTACGGGAAAAAATTAGTAATCTTTTACAAGGAAATAAAAAAATTCAAGAAAGTGAGGGAGAAACAAATATCGAAGAACAAAAAGAGACATCTAACATTGACTTAAAAATTAAATCTCCAATCGTGAGTGAGGAAGACATTGCCCACATAGTTGCCTCCTGGACTGGTGTACCTGTTCAAAAGCTAACTGAAAGCGAATCGGTAAAACTTCTTAATATGGAAGAGACTCTTCATCAGAGATTAATAGGCCAAGATGAAGCTGTAAAAGCCGTATCTAAAGCAATAAGAAGAGCAAGAGTCGGTTTAAAAAATCCAAATAGGCCGATAGCAAGTTTCATCTTCTCTGGTCCAACTGGAGTTGGAAAAACAGAGCTAACAAAAGCTCTTGCTCAATATTTCTTTGGAAGTGAAGAAGCCATGATAAGACTTGACATGTCGGAATTTATGGAAAGGCACACTGTGAGTAAACTCATTGGTTCTCCTCCTGGTTATGTGGGTTTTAACGAAGGTGGCCAACTAACAGAGGCCGTTAGGAGAAGACCCTACACAGTCGTACTCTTTGATGAAATCGAAAAAGCTCATCCAGACGTTTTTAACCTTCTCCTACAACTTCTTGAAGAAGGCCGTCTAACCGACTCGAAGGGAAGAACTGTTGATTTCAAAAATACATTGATAATAATGACCTCCAACATAGGTTCTAAAGTAATAGAAAAAGGTGGCGGCGGTCTTGGTTTTGAGTTCTCAGGAGAAAGTATTGAAAACAGTCAATATAACAGGATTAAATCGTTAGTTAATGAAGAACTAAAACAATATTTCAGGCCAGAATTTTTAAACAGATTAGACGAAATAATCGTATTTAGACAACTCACACGAGATGAAGTTAAAGATATTGCTGAGATTATGCTAAAAGAAGTATTTTCCAGGATCAAGGATAAAGGAATTACTCTTAGTGTCTCGGACAGCTTTAAAGAAAGACTAGTGGAGGAAGGTTACAATCCTGCCTACGGCGCAAGACCCCTAAGAAGGGCTGTAATGCGACTTTTAGAAGATAGTCTTGCAGAGGAAGTTCTCTCAGGAAGAATAAAAGAAGGAGACAACGCGATAGTTGACATTGACGAAGAAAAAAAAGTGACTGTAAGGTTATTGGATGTAAATTCAAAAAAACCTGAACTTGCTGGTGCCAATTTATAGGTTGGGTTGAGGTTTAAAAATTAATAATGAAATCAAATGACTATTTTTCAAATAATCAAATTGCGCCAGAGAGAGTTATCCGTGGAAAAAATGCTTGGGAAAATAGTAAGAAATTAATTCCATCGTTTAGCAAAAAGCCTCTAATCCTAGGAAGAAGCAGCGCTACGGAAGCTTTTACTTACAAAATAAATAAGGACCTTAAAGAACTAAATATCAGTCCTATGATGGAAAAATTGAAATATGACTGTTGTGAAGAAGATTTAGCAAGAATAGAAAATCTTGCCCAAATAAATAATTGTGATTCCATTATCACAGCTGGTGGAGGAAAAGTTTTGGATGCAGGAAAGCTTATCGCTGATAGGCTTTCAATTCCTTGCACAACAATCCCATTAAGTGCAGCAACTTGCGCTGGTTGGACAGCTCTGTCCAATATATATTCTCCACAAGGCGCTTTTATCAGAGATCAATCTTTAAAATCTTGCCCCAAATTACTAATTTTTGATCACGGCTTCGTAAGAAGTGCCCCTAAAAAAACACTTGCAAGTGGTATTTCAGATGCTTTAGCAAAATGGTATGAAGCCTCCCTTAGTTCGAGCAAAAGCACTGATGGTTTTGTTCAACAAGCTGTTCAAATGGCAAGAGTCTTAAGAGATCAACTTTTTATAGATGGAAAAATAGCCTATGAAGATTCAACGAGTGATGCTTGGGCAAGAGTCGCAGAAGGATGTGCTTTGACCGCTGGACTTATTGGAGGGATAGGTGGTCCCTCTTGCAGGACGGCTGCCGCGCATCCCATCCATAATGGTATAACTCAGTTGAATCATCCAAAATTATCTCTTCATGGAGAAATTGTAGGATTTGGAATACTAGTTCAACTTCGGTTAGAGGAATTACACAGCAAAAACAAATTAGCCAAGCAAGCCAGAATGCAATTGAAAAAATACATGAAAGAAATAAATTTACCTACAGACATTTCTTCCTTAGGTTATGAGAAAGTGAAATCAATTGAACTTAAAGAAATATGCAAATATATATACATGAATGAAATTTCATTAAAAAGTTTACCTTTTTATATTGATGAAAAATCACTTTATAAAACCATAATAGATTTAGATAAAGAAAATTCTTTAATTGACATAAATACTTTTTAAATCGAGTAAATTGAATTCAACCAAAAACACATCTCAAATAATTAATGAGATTAAGTTATCTCTTTATGACTCATCCGCAAGGAACTTGGCAGAAAATGTTCAGCTGATTTATTTAGATGAAATATCAAAATCAAAAGAAGAATTATACCCCGTAGCAATAGTTGGTTCTGGTAGTCCAATTTTGTTACTTCATGGATTTGATAGTTCATTTTTAGAATTTAGAAGAATTGCCCCTCTATTAAAAAATAATCATAGATTGATAATTCCTGATTTATACGGTTTCGGTTTCTGCCCAAGACCAAAATCAAACGAGTACGGCTCTGATGGATTAATAAAGCATTTAAGAAAAATAATAGAAATCCTCTCAATTAACGAACCTGTTAGCGTAATAGGAGCATCTATGGGAGGCGCTGTTGCTATCAAATTTGCAAAACTCTTTCCTGAACGCATAAATAGAATCTTTTTATTATCCCCGGCTGGACTCACAACTAAATCCAAAAAAGTACCGAGACCTTTTGATTCACTTGGCACTTGGTTCCTAAAACAAAGCTTTGTGAGAAAAAAACTCTGTCAACAAGCTTTTGCAGATCCCCAAAAAAGCGTAGGAAAAGAGGAAGAACAAATAGCCTCTGCTCACTTAAAAGTACCAGGATGGCAAAGATCACTTGCTGCTTTTGCAAGAAATGGTGGTGTATCAGCTTTCGACTTACCCAAACCAAGTCATCCTATTCATGTCATTTGGGGATCAAATGACAATATAATTAAAAGATTAGATCGACAAAAGTCAACTTCTCTACTTGGAATAGATCATTTTGAAATTAATAATTGTGGACACCTTCCACATCTCGATAAACCAGAAATAGTTGTTGAAAGTTGGAAAAATTTCATAGAAATTGACTAAATCAAATCCAAAAGATAAAGAGTTATTCATAACACTTCTAGAAAGTAGTATTGAGAAATGGCTATCTTCTAGATGCGAAAGTTCAAAATCTATCAAAATCAAATTGAATGGAGAAATATCTGATTTTCTAAAGGGTAAAATCAAACAAATAATTTTATCAGGAAATGATATATGTTTCAAAGAAATAAAGATTGATAAAATTAATCTTGAGACAGAAGAAATAGGTTTCCAGCTAAATCTTTTTAAAAGAAAATTTCTACTAAAGAAAAAATTCGGTATTTTTGTGGATTTAGTTATATCCGACAAATCTATTAGAGAAACACTTTTTTCAAAAAAGTGGGAATATTTAAGAATTCAAATTGCAAAAGAAATTCTTTGCTTAAAAGATTTAAACAGCATTAAGATTTCGAATAATAATCTTGAAATAAATGGTATTGGAGCCATAAGTAAAAATCATATATCATACAATTCAAATAAAATTATTATTAAGAATATACTTAATAATAATAAATCAGAAATACCAATTGATAAAAATATAGAAATTAACGAGGCAGGAATAGTAAATAATCAATTAGTATTATCTTTCAATTCATCAATTCAAAGTTAAATTTCAACTAATTGAAAGAGGGAAAATTATTATCAGAATGTAATATATGATAACTGGAGTGAAAAGATAACTATCTATCCTATCAAGTATTCCTCCATGTCCTGGCAAAGCATTCCCTGAATCTTTAATACCTGCATCCCTTTTCATCATAGATTCAGTAAGATCGCCAACTAAAGCAAAAAAGGAGATTAATAAAGCCAATATTAATATCATAATTTTACTCATTCCCAAATTAAATATATTTATTGAAATTGCGCCAATAATAATTGAAGACAATAGACCGCATACTGCACCCTCTATTGTTTTTGAAGGGGATATAGGCGACAAAGTATTTCTTCCGTATTTTCTCCCAAAAAAATATGATCCAATATCAAACGCAACTATCATTAAACAAACGCAAAATGTAATAGACATTCCTGTATTTAAAGAACCGTAATTAAAAGAAAAGGTTGATTCGGTTCCTCCTAAACTTTGATAGGAAAGATTTCTTAACTTGAGCCAATAACTAGGCAGGTAGCCTAAATAGAATAATCCAAAAATAGAAGAAGCAATATCGGAGATAGATCCTGTTATTGGTTGAAGTAATAACCATCCGCAAATTGCTGCGCCCGATATTGGCAATACAGCTGCGCTAAGGTCATCCGAGATTATTCCATCAATTCCTAATTGAGTCGAAATCAATAAGATTTGACAAGCTAAAAGAGTCGTCTTAGTCGCTGGCCTGATGCCAGCGAATTCTGTCATTTTAAAAAACTCAAGCAACGCAAGATGCACAATCACACCAAGGGAAATAGCAAAAAACCATCCTCCTAAACTAATAATAATTATCCCAAAAATGCCTGCGCCTAATCCACTAAGAAAACGATTATTTAAGAAAATTTTAGACATTAATTAATTAGTTAAAATAAAAAATTAAGGTGAAGTAAATTAAAATTTTTTGGAAAATTTAAAGATTATAATATTTCATAACATCACTCGCAATTTAGATGGTATTTGATTTGGCCAGAGAGTTCTTTGCAATTTCAACCAATTAACATAATCTTCATTGATCAACTCTCCTGGAATTAGCATAGGTGTTCCTGGAGGGTAAGGACAAATCATCTCAGCAGAAACTTCTCCTATTGAATCGGCCAAATCAACAATCTTATTTTTTGCTTTTAAGGCTGAAAAGCAAGAAAATTCTGGCTTCATAATCAAAGGGAAAGGTGGCGGAGTAAATTCATTTAGTGAACTTTTTCTTTTCTTAATTGAGATTAAAGCATTCCATGTTTCTTTTAATTGTCTTACAATCCCTCTGTGATTTGAGAACCCCAAACAAAACGTAAGGCAACCTGGCTCGGGCAATTCAGCAAAAACACCTCTTGAGATAAAAAACTCATCAGCATCAAATCCACTAATTCCTTCTGAGGCCGTATGTAATATCAACTTGAGTGGATCATCCGTTCTCAGCAAAGGTAGTCCAAAATCAGATAATCTTAAGAAAATATTTTTAGCTGATCTCAAACGATTCAAAAGTTTTTTTTGTACTCTGACATCACTTAATTCCCTTATTGAGGATTCACAAGATGCCAATAATAATGAACTGGGGCTGGAGGTTTGGAGAGCCTTGAGAGATTTTTCAACCTCCTCTGAGGACACTAGATCCCCTTGCTGCCAAAGTATTGCTGTTTGGCACAACCCACCCGCTGATTTATGTAAAGAATGAATTACTAAATCTGCCCCAAAGCAAAGTGCGGAGGAAGGAAATTCTCCTAATTTTGAAAGAAAGTGTGTCCCATGAGCCTCATCTATGACTACTGGGATATGCAATTTATGAAACTCCAATATCAAACTTTCAATTTTTGAAGAATAACCGTGATAAGTGGGATTTACTAATAAAACTGCTTGAAGGGGGGGAACATCTTTGGGTAAATTATTGAGTATTTTTTTTATCCAATTCAAATCTGGGGAATTGAAATGCCCCCTATCTTCAAGAAAGGGCAAATCAAAAAAAACAGGCTTTAGATTTCCTAAAATGCAAGCATAAATTGCACTTTGATGAGCATTCCTTGGCATTAAAATTGATCCGCCAGGTTTCGAAATTGATAAAAGTGCAGCTTGCAATAAACCAGTAGCACCGTTAACGCCGTACCAACACCTTTTTGCACCGAATATCTTTGCTGATATTTTTTGACTGTCAGCTACCACGCCCTCAGATAGCAAAGGACCACCAAAGTCAGGCAACTCAGGTAGATCCAACTGTCCAGGCCCCTGGTTCATAAGTCGTTTCGAGCTCGAAGAAAGCCCAGAGCCTCCTCCATGGGAAGGAAAGAATAATCGTCTGCCTTTAAAAGATCTTAAAAAAGAGGAGATTTCCATAAAATGGCATTTGATTTTGAGCTTTTTGGAAAGCTTTTTTTTATTCAGTTGAACATTTGAGTCAAGTCTTGTCTAAAAAAATATATGATGTCTTAATGGAATATGACTTTGAGAGAGATTTTTTATGGCTTCTCATGAAGCCATGGATTTGGCTGCCCAGACTTTCTTATATCATTTTTTCTTTGTTATCCTTAGTAATAACAATCACATTTCAAGTATCCAATAAGAATGCGGAGGTTCAGAAGAAACTAGCAAAGAAAATATTTTATACGCTTACAGACCTTGGACCATGCTTCATAAAAGTAGGTCAAGCTTTATCAACTAGGCCGGACCTAATTAGGAGAGACTGGCTAGAAGAATTAACCAACCTCCAAGATAACTTACCAGCATTTGATCATAATAAAGCCCTTGAGATTTTGAAAACCGAGTTGGGTGATGATGTTGATAACTTCTTTGAATACTTTCCCTCTAAGCCAGTTGCTTCGGCAAGTTTAGGTCAAGTTTATAAAGCAAAACTAGCTGAAAATAAATTCGTAGCAGTCAAAGTTCAAAGACCTAATCTCAATTTTATAATAAGAAGAGATATTGTCTTAGTAAAAATATTAGGCATAGTTTCAGGACCACTTCTTCCCTTGAACTTAGGAGTTGGTCTTGGAGAAATTATTGATGAATTTGGTAAAAGTTTATTTGATGAAATTGACTATAAAAAAGAGGCCGCTAATGCTAAAAGATTTTCCAAACTTTTTAGAACTAACCCCAGTGTTACTGTTCCGGATGTAGAAGAAAGCTTATCAACAAAAAAAATACTTACAACAAGTTGGATTGAAGGAGTAAAACTGAGCAATAAGGAACAGCTTCTTAAAAATGAAATTGAACCCTCTTCAATAATTAGGACAGGGGTTATTAGTGGTATCAGACAACTTTTGGAATTTGGTTATTTTCATGCCGATCCCCATCCTGGAAATATGTTTGCTCTCAAAGGCAATACAGGAGAAATGGGACATCTTGCTTATGTAGATTTCGGGATGATGGACTCAATAACTGATAAAGATAGAATTACTCTAACCAAAGCAATTGTTAACATAATTAACGGGGATTTTTATTCAGTAGCTGAGAATTTTAGAGATCTAGGATTTTTAAATAGTTCACAAAACCTAGACCCCATTGTCCCAGTTCTTGAGGAAGTATTGGGAGGAGCAATGGAAAAAGATGTTTTTTCATTCAATTTTAAAGAAATTACTAATAAATTTTCTGAACTAATGTTCGATTATCCCTTCAGAGTTCCTGCAAGATTTGCACTAATAATTCGGGCTGTAATTAGTCAGGAGGGGCTTGCACTGAAACTCGATTCGAAATTTCAAATAGTTAGCCTGGCATACCCCTATGTAGCTAAAAGGTTACTTACTTCTGATGAGACTGAAATGCTAGAAATTTTATTGCAAGTTATTTTTGACGAAAACGGTAATTTAAGAGTTAACAGATTAGAAAATTTATTTGGTGTTTTAATCGAAGATTCAGATGTTCCTGGGGATGAACTCATACCTGTAGCAACTGCTAGCTTGAAGCTATTGATAGGTCCAAAAGGATCTGAAATAAGAAAAAGTTTGCTAATGAGTTTAATCAAAGATGAAAAAATAAACGTCAGTGATATTAGAGATTTATTAAAGTTAATTCGGAAAACCTTTAATCCTAAAAAAATTGGTAATAGTCTTATAAGAAAGATAACTCCATCTATGGTATAGATCTTTATTCATCACTAACAAATAGGTACTAAATCTAATTATTAATGAATGAAAGAATACAAAAATTGATATCCAGAGCGGGATTTTCATCTAGACGTAGATCTGAGCTTCTAATAAAAGAGGGCAGAGTTTTAGTTAATGGAAAATTGGCCTCTTTGGGAGATAAAGCAGATCCTTTATTAGATCAAATAAGTGTTGATGGAAAAATAATAGAACCACTTAGAAAAGTAAAAGTTATTTTGATAAATAAACCTGTTGGTGTCATATCAACATGTAAAGATCCTGAGGGAAGAAAGACCGTTAAAGATCTTCTTCCAATTTCTTTACAACGAGGATTGTATCCTATTGGCAGATTAGATCTTGATAGTAGAGGGGCATTGTTGTTATCAAATAATGGTGAGTTAACGATGAAATTAACCCATCCTAAATTCAAGCATGAAAAAATTTATCATGTTTGGGTCTCTGGTATTCCCAGCTTATCGTCGCTAAGAAGTTGGAGAGCTGGTATCACTATTGATAAAAACAAAACTTTGCCCTCAAAAGTTGATATAAAAAAGATAAATCAAGATAAAAATGTTTCTCAATTAAAAATAGTCCTTAGAGAAGGCAGAAATAGACAAATTAGAAAAGCTGCAGAATATTTCGGTCATTCTGTTATTGACCTTAAAAGAGTATCAATTGCAAGTATAGCCCTAGGAAACTTGAGAGAAGGTGAATGGCGAGAACTTCAAGAAGAGGAATGGATAAACTTAATTTAAATAAATTCAAAAATATGTCAAAAATCAAAAAAGTAAAATTATTTTTTTCATCTTTTACAAACAGGGATATTAGTAATCAAAAGTTATCTGAAGATAAAGAATTTACAGATGCTTGCAATTTATTAAGACTCAAAAGAGAAAAATATAATTTCACTCGAAAAGAATTATCAAAGAAAACAAAAATATCAGTTGTTGTTATTGAGGCTATAGAGAAAGGCTGGGTTAATCAACTCCCAGAGAGGACTTTTTTAAAAAAAATGCTCATATCACTAGAGTCTGAACTAAATCTTGAAAAAGGAAGTTTACTAGAAATACTTAATAGATCTGAACCAACGAAATTGACTCCAGCCAGGAATAAAATTTCCCCTATAAATATTGGTATTTTTAGAAATTGGTATGGGAATATTTTATATTTCGTATTAATTATTACCTCGATATTGCTTATGAATAATCAAGAAAACACAATTTACGAATCGGATAAACTATATGAAGTTAATCCAAATATAATAATTAATGAAATTTATATTGAGAAGAAAAAATAATAAATTCTAAATAAGTTTTGAGGCATCACGAAAGGATCTTTTCCAGTATTTTCCTTTCTCACTGTATTTGTTTAATACCTCATTGACTTTATTATCAAATACTTTCATCCGCCAATTCCAGTTCCCTCCCAAAGAACCAGGCCTATTAATTCTTCCCTCTTCACCCAATCCCAATAGATCTTGCAAAGTACAAATGAAAATTTTTGCATCTGTTGACAATCCAATATCAATTAGTTTCCAATTTGGTGAGGGTTCATCAGTAATTAATTTATCTCCAATAATATCTCCAATAAAATTTTTTGATTTTTCATTCAGGGATTCCCACCAGGCATTTGTTGGGGCATTATCGTGAGTCCCAGGATAAACAATCCAATTGTTTCCTCTAATATTTTTGGGTAGATAAGGATTATCGGTATTACCATCAAATGCAAATTGAAGAATTTTCATACCAGGAAGATGAAAATAATCACGCAAAGCTGAAACTCTTGATGTAATCACTCCTAGATCCTCTGCAATTAAAGGAAGTTTTCCTTGATTATCTCTGCGCACTCGATTTAATATTTGCAACCCTGGAGAGGATCTCCAGCTTCCACTCTTGGCGGTTTTGTCGCCCCCAGGAATAGACCAATAAGAATCAAGTGCCCTGAAATGATCAATGCGAAGTAAGTCAACTTGCTCAAGATGTCTTTTAATTCGGCCTCGCCACCAACCATATCTTGTAGTTTTATGTTTTTGCCATCTGTAAACAGGCGTACCCCATAATTGTCCCGTTTCGGAAAAATAATCAGGTGGGACACCACTTTGGTTTTGCATACCCCCATCTTTTTTTATTGAAAATAAAGATGAATTAGCCCATACATCTGAGCTATCTCTCGATACGTAAAAAGGCAAATCTCCTAAAATTTTTATTCCCATATTATTCGCAAGTTTTCTCAAGCAACTCCACTGTCTATGTAAATGCCATTGAAGTAATTGGTGTTCCAATAAGTTATTTGTTAATTCTAAATAAACAGATTTTTCCTTAAAAAGATCATAATTTGCAAACTTCTCTTCCCAGTTCCACCAGGGAACTTCCTTATTAATTCGTCGTAGTTCCATAAAAAAAGAGTGTTTTTCAAGCCAAGATTGACTTTTTTTCCAAAGATCAAATTCCTCATGCCGATCAAGAGTTTGATCTGCCCAGTAAATTCTTAAATATTCCCCAATTGCTTTTACACGTAATTCAGCCAATTCAAAATCAATAACAGAATTATTTATATTTTCTGAGCCAGGCAAGTCTTTTAAAACATCAGCTGGCATAAAATCTTGGGCAATTAAATCATCCGCATCAAGAAACCAAGGGCTATAGGCAAAACTTGAAGGAGAACTATAAGGAGAGCCAAATTTATCGACAGGAGCTAAGGGTAAAATTTGCCACACCCCAATACTATTTTGAGATAGTAATTTTATCCAATTCCTCGAAGGGGCTCCAAAAGTACCACAAACAGGGCTTCCTGGCAGAGATGTTGGATGCATCAAAACTCCAAAAGTCTTTGGTAAATTCGAATTATTTTGGTTCATTAAAAATGTAAATCCAAAAGAAAAAAATTTTTGATATGTACTTAAGCTCGTCCACAGAGGAAATAAATCAAGTTTTTATTAGAGATGCGACAATATTCAATTAGTCATGCTGGAAAGATCATTCACCAGTTAGGTGTGATATTTGCAGGGTTTTGGATCACCTTGAATCTTATTAATTTCTTTTCGTTGGAGCCTAAAGACACTTATGGAGAGGGAATCATTAAAAATCAACTGCCATATTTAAAAGAACTCAAAGATTGAGTTTTACTCTTTTTACTTTTTATTTATTATTACTTTACTTCCAATACTAAATACTTATTCCACTCATTGATTTGCACAAAGCACTTAAATTTTTACTTATTTAATAAATTTGAGATTCAAGATTGATCAGAAAATTTTTGGAGATTCATTAAATAAATCAGATCCTTCTCAGATCTCGAAATATGTCCAAAACAATGAAGTCTATAAAAGGGCCTTTAAAATTCCCTCCAGTCACCACCCAATTGAGTTAAACATATTAAAGGTATTAAAAGTGATTACATAAAGCCCAATAAGCTTATGTAGTTTCTGAGATAAATTCCTCACGAGTCGATCTAACTAAAAAAAAAATCGTAATTTTCATACCACAAATGCTTCAAACCAACTACCGTTCTCAATTGTAAAAATCGCTCCATCTCCAAGAAGATGATAAAAGTCATATTCTCAATCTATTTAATCAAGCATTCTCTAGAAGATTCATTCACAGAATATTTGCTAAGACAACATCCCAAGAATTCAGTAATTGCAAAGCATTCGGAAGGATAAGCCTGGTCAGAATGTTTGTTGATAGAGACAAAGAAAGGCACATAACAAATCACAGTCCGAAGATAAGGATATTAATTAATTAGATTAGGTGCAAGAAGAGTTCTACCATAAGAAAACATCTTTTCAAATCAAGTGACCGTGACAAGTTTTCAAACAGCGGCACAAATACATCCAGAAAAGGTCCATCACGATACCCAAAGACTTCGTCTAATAAGCGGGACATCAAATCCACAATTGGCAAAGGAAATTGCCAACTATCTTG
The DNA here is from genome assembly GCF_059772305.1 of Prochlorococcus sp. MIT2309. Lineage (NCBI taxonomy): Bacteria > Bacillati > Cyanobacteriota > Cyanophyceae > Synechococcales > Prochlorococcaceae > Prochlorococcus > Prochlorococcus sp. MIT2309. The sequence goes on from NZ_CM186282.1 coordinate 542,205, forward strand.
GCATTGATGATGTTCCATTGGTCTCTAAAAGATTCGCAGATGGTGAGCTTTATGTTCAAATCCAACAATCTATAAGGGGTTGTGACGTCTTTTTGATCCAACCAACTTGTGCTCCTGTTAATGACAGTCTTATGGAGCTGATGATCATGGTGGATGCTTGTAAAAGAGCTTCAGCAAGGCAAATAACAGCTGTTATTCCCTATTTTGGTTACGCAAGAGCTGATAGAAAAACAGCTGGTAGAGAGTCAATTACAGCCAAGTTGACGGCAAATTTATTGGCAAAATCTGGCGTGGATCGAGTCTTAGCAATGGATCTTCACTCTGCTCAAATTCAAGGTTATTTTGATATTCCTTGCGATCATATATATGGTTCACCAGTTTTAGTTGATTATCTCTCCAAACAAAATCTTGGCGAAATTGTAGTTGTTTCACCAGACGTTGGTGGCGTCGCAAGAGCAAGAGCATTCGCAAAGCAAATGAAAGACTCACCCCTTGCAATTATTGATAAAAGACGCTCAGGACATAATGTTGCTGAAAGTTTAACTGTCATAGGAGAAGTTTCAAACAAGACAGCAATTCTTATTGACGACATGATTGATACTGGGGGGACAATCTATGCAGGTGCTGAACTTCTCAGGAAAGAGGGTGCCAACAGAGTTATAGCTTGTGCATCGCATGCAGTTTTTTCTCCCCCTGCCTATGAGAGACTCTCTGAGGAAGGTCTCTTCGAACAAGTTATTGTTACAAATAGTATTCCAGTATCAACCTCTAAACATTTCAAACAGCTGGAAATTTTATCGGTAGCAAATATGCTTGGAGAAGCAATTTGGCGCATTCACGAAGAGAGCTCAATAAGTTCTATGTTTCGTTAAAAGTTAGCCCTTACTTACTTCTTTTCTTTCTTTAAAAATTCCTCGAACTTTTTCTTAGCATCTTTGGGTACTTGATCGGGGCAGAATTTAAGTGCACCTTCAAGTATTTGTATTTCTCCGCTTAAATAAAGTTGCTTAGGTTCAAGTTGTTTATCAGGCACCTCCTCAACGAAACCTGAGTGTTTTTGAGCAATTATGTCTGCGAATGTAGCTGAGGCTATTCCTAATGCCTTTGGAAACTCAACTTTTGCTACTCGTGCTCTACATAAAAAATTGATACCAATCTGCCGATATAAAAATGTATCTTGTTTTGTCGCTGGTGGTGTATTGGATTCTGACTTTCCAGCCTTCTTTGAAGATCTATCTGCAGCCAAAATTGAGGGGCTTATGCAAAATATTGCTAGTGGAACAATTGTCACTGCAATTGCTAGTTTCTTTATCGAAAAAGTTTGAAAATACTTCAATGGATCAGAATAATTCGAATAAATGCATGATTGAAATAATCAATCAATAGAAAAATAATAATTCCTCAGACTATGTAATGTAGTAAATGATCTGCAAATTCTTGACCTGGAGTAAGGAAATCGATTCACAATCTCTTAAGATCTTTATTGTAGTTAACTAAACCGATAATTATCTTGTCGAGGGCCGACCTAAAACCAATAAAGGAGTTGAGGCTACTTCTTGTAGCAGGTCGTCACCATCTCACTAGAGGAGATTTAAGGTCACTTGTTGGTTTTTTGGAAAGCGAAGAAATTGGTTTCAAAGTATCTTTACAAGTAGCAGAACCTAGTGAGCATCCAGAAATACTTGAATTACACAAAATTATTGCTATTCCTGCTCTGATAAAGCTTTCTCCCCATCCAAAGCAAATATTTGCAGGCAGTGCAATTTTTGATCAACTTAAAAATTGGATACCTAGATGGCATCAGGAGGGTTTGATTACTGCATCAGATCTAAATTCAAACCCAATAGAGTTGGATGCCAATGCACGAACCCAAAGAGAACTTCAATTAGAAGATGAAGTTCTTTTTCTAAGGCAAGAGAACGAAACTCTTACAAATAGGATTCAATCTCAAGAAAGACTCTTAAGGATGGTTGCACATGAGTTACGAACACCTTTAACTGCAGCAGTTCTTGCCGCACAAAGCCAAAAACTTGGTCAAATAAGCATTTCAAAATTTCAAGATGTTCTCAAGCGAAGATTGGAAGAGATTGAATTATTGTCAAAAGATCTTTTAGAGGTTGGAAGTACTCGATGGGAAGCACTCTTCAATCCTCAAAAAATTGACTTGGCTAATATTTCAGCAGAGGTAATTCTCGAACTCGAAAAACTTTGGCTTACAAGAAACATTGGAATACAAACAGACATACCAACGGATTTACCGAGTGTTCTTGGTGATCAAAGAAGAATTGGACAGGTCCTTCTAAATTTGATTGAGAATGCCCTTAAATACTCAGAAGATGGAGGGGACATATCAATAAAGATGCTGCACAGAACAAATCAATGGGTAGAAATCAGCGTTTGTGATAGTGGGCCAGGAATACCTGAAGAAGAACAGAAAAGAATTTTTTTGGACAGAGTTCGATTACCCCAAACCTCTGAGAGAACTTCTGGATTTGGAATTGGTCTCTCAGTTTGCAGAAGGATTGTCGAGGTTCACGGCGGCAGGATATGGGTAGTTTCTGAAAAAGGCAAGGGGGCAAGCTTTTTCTTTACGCTACCTGTTTGGCAAGGACCAGAGAAGACCGAGGGAACCTTGACGAGTGGTGAGGTTGGACCGTAGTTTTCATTTGTGATCAATGTTATAAAAGAAAGGTCACTACTTGGCCCCATCGTCTAGAGGCCTAGGACACCTCCCTTTCACGGAGGCGACAGGGGTTCGAATCCCCTTGGGGCTACTTTGCTAAAGACTTAAGATGACAGTTTTTCTGTCTATAAATACGGATGTCTTTTTAAGTAAAAAAATTTTGATTTGTATGTTCTTGAACACAACTCTATAAATCTCAATGTATGTTTTTTTTCATGGTCAGAGGCTCCCAATAATCCAATATCAAAACCTAAATATTATTTCATTCTTGAAACAATCAGATATTCATAATCACAAAGAAAACATCCGCCAATCTCAAAACATGAACATCTAACTAGGTTTTTCCACAAAATGATTCCAAAAATTGGTAGTCTCACCATCTAATACAAATACTTGATGGCTTATTCAGAAATAAAAGTTATCGCAGGTGGTCTTGCTCACATTCCAATAATTATTGGTTTTTTTTACTTTATAGAAAACAAAATCTTTGCAAAAAAAACTGTTACGACTGAAGAGTCAAAAGGCCCGGCAAAAAAGAGCTCTAAACCGGAGTCACCAGCAAAAGAAAAAACAACAACGGCAAGTCAGCCAGTTAAAAATGCCCCTGCGAACAAAGCACTCCAAAAATCCATATCCTCTGACAAAAATATTGGAACGGATAGCTCTTCCTCAACCTCTTCCACTGTCCCACCAAAAATAGAACCGATTAAAAAAACTAAAGTATCTGAAGCAAATCCAGACAAAACCAAAAATTCCGATCCCACTGTGAAATAATCTTTAATCCCTTCTTGGTGATCTCCATCTTCAAACAAGTTGGAAGAATAGTCATTCTTTAAGTTATCTTCATTAAAAAATCCCATGTATACTTTTTCCTCTTTGCTCGGCACACCTGCACCAACTGCAGTTTTAGTTGGTATTGGTTCGCTACTGTTATTTGCAATAGTCGGTGTTGTGGTTGGGCCTGGATTCGAGGGTATAAACGCGCCAGCTGTTAAAAAAGATAAAAACAATACACAAAAAGAAAATTCATCTTCAGCAATCAAAGAGGTTTCACCTGTAAAAGCAACTGAACCAGAAAAAATAACTTCCCCAAAAACTCAATCAGCTCCTCCAAAACCATCTGTTAAAAAACCACATTCAGACATTCCAATCAATACATATAAACCAAAAGCCCCATTCTTAGGAACAGTTTCTGAAAATTATTCAGTACTAAAAGACGGAGCACTTGGAAAGGTTCAACACATCACATTTGATCTTTCCGGTGGAGACCCTTTTCTAAAATATGTTGAGGGACAAAGTATAGGCATCATCCCTGCTGGAGAGGATGCAAAGGGTAAACCTCATAAACCAAGGTTATATTCTATTGCTAGTACAAGACATGGAGATAATTATGCAGGTAACACAGTCTCTTTGTGTGTAAGGCAGCTTCAATATGAAAAAGATGGCGAGACGATCAATGGCGTTTGCTCAACCTATTTGTGTGACTTACAAAAAGGAGACAAAGTTAAAATAAGTGGCCCTGTCGGGAAAGAAATGCTCCTTCCAGATGAAGAAGATGCAAACATAATAATGCTGGCAACAGGGACAGGTATTGCTCCTATGAGAGCGTATCTAAGAAGAATGTTTGAACCAACTGAAAAAGAAAAAAACAATTGGAATTTCAGGGGAAAAGCCTGGTTATTTATGGGAGCACCTAAAACAGCTAATCTTCTTTATGATGAGGATTTCGAGCATTATAAAAAACAATTCCCTGAGAACCTAATTTACACAAAAGCAATAAGTAGAGAGCAACAAAATACAAAAGGCGGAAGAATGTACATACAAGATAGAGTCCTTGAGCATGCTGAAGAAATTTTCAACATGATAGAAAACCCCAAAACGCACATATATCTTTGTGGGCTTAAAGGTATGGAACCTGGTATTGATGAGGCTATGACAACTGCTGCTGCTGCTAAGGGGCTTAATTGGTCTGAATTAAGACCTCAACTCAGAAAAGCTGGAAGATGGCATGCAGAAACATACTAAAAAATAAATTCATTAGACAAACAAGCGAATAATTATCCTCGATTATTTGGGCATCCCAGAATAAAACATAGCAATCCACAAAATAAATATTTGAATTATTAAAGAACACCTAGTAAGGCCAATATAATGAGCATGCCAGTAACGAATCCATTAAGAATTGGACTTAGACAGGAAAGGGTTATTCCTCCACAATGTCTAGTAATTTTTGGAGCCAGTGGAGATCTAACTCATCGAAAATTAGTTCCAGCTCTTTTTGAACTTTTTAAGCAAAGAAGACTACCAAGCGAATTCGCCATCCTTGGTTGCGCTAGGAGACCGTGGAATGATGAAGAATTCCGCTCAAAGATGGGAGTTGCACTTAAAGGTCAAGCAGAAAGTAATCAAAAAGAATGGGAGAGTTTCTCTTCTTGCCTTTTTTACGAACCTGTAGATCTTCAACGTCCAGATGATGTAGTCAACTTGGGAGAGCGTCTTAAAGAAATTGACCGCCTAAAAGCTACTCACGGAAACAGAACATTCTATCTCTCAGTATCTCCAAAATTTTATGGTGCAGGATGTAAAGCACTTTCCTCAGCAGGTCTATTGAGTGATCCAAAGCGAAGTCGTGTAGTGATTGAAAAGCCCTTTGGTAGGGATTACAGCAGTGCTCAATCACTTAACAAACTAGTTCTTAGCTGTTGTCAAGAAAGTCAAGTATTCAGGATAGACCATTATTTAGGTAAAGAAACTGTCCAGAATATTCTTGTTTTAAGGTTTGCAAATGCAATTTTTGAACCCCTGTGGAATAGAAATTTTATCTCCAGTGTTCAAATTACCAGCTCTGAAACAGTAGGTGTAGAGGACAGAGCTGGATATTATGAAAGTTCGGGAGCACTAAGAGACATGGTTCAAAACCACATGACTCAAATGCTCGCTTTAACAGCAATGGAACCACCTGGGCATTTTGACCCAGAAGCAATACGTAACGAAAAAGCAAAAGTTCTTCAAGCTGCTCATTTAGCGAGTGAACTCGAGCCATGGAATTGTTGCGTAAGAGGGCAATATGCAGCAGGCGGCAACAGTAGTAATCCTCTCTTGGGATACAGAAGTGAAGCAGGTGTTAATCCGAACAGTACAACTGAAACATATGTAGCTACGAAAATTTTTATCAATAATTGGAGATGGCAAGGGGTTCCCTTCTTTATAAGGACAGGAAAAAGATTACCGAAAAGACTAAGTGAAGTTGTTCTTACATTCAGAGAGGCTCCGGTACACCTTTTTGATTCAGCAGGCGGGACTCCAACTTCTAATCAATTAATTCTTCGAATTCAACCCAACGAAGGTGCAGAATTTAAATTTGAAGTAAAGTCGCCAGGCTCTGGTATGCGAAGCCGACCAGTTGAAATGGAGTTTTCTTATGATGAATCCTTCGGGGAACCTTCTGATGAGGGATATGTAAGGTTATTAGCAGACGCAATGCTGGGAGATCCAACTCTCTTTACAAGAAGTGACGAAGTTGAGGCAGCATGGAGACTCTATACTCCTTTATTAGAGCTAATAGACGATGTCCCCTGGCAACTACCCATATACCCTTATGAATCTCGAACATGGGGACCTGCTGAATCAGATGCACTATTAGCGAAAGATCATTTGTTATGGCGACGTCCCTAAGTCAATAAACAGATTACAAAACACATTTCTTATGGCACCTCAACTAACAGTTCAAACTCCTATTCAATTACCTCCCTCGGAGATACCTAGCTATCTTCAGCAATTGTGGTCTCATGATGAAAGCGGTAACAAAGGAGCTAATACATTTTCTCTTATAATTTGGCAGCCAGCTTGGATAGAGCAAAAATTAATTCAAGAAGGACGAGTAAAAGGACCTATTCTTGGAAACCAAAGGCTTGAAGTAATTGAAGCGGCGAAAGAATTTATTCTCGACAATAAATTACATCATAGCACCCCCCCATTAGACATAAGTGTCTCATCCTCAATTCCGCTTGATCAATCGGAAATTTTAACAGAGGATCTTCGAGGTCAACATATAGATTCAGCTATTAGTGAGTTGCAGCCCAGGCGATTAATAACATTAGCCCCAACCTTAAAAAATGGAGAAACACTCGAATCTTTAGTCGCAGCTTATTGCCCTCTTCCTGAAGAGGGTGGTGGAAACAATGCATGTGGTGATGTAGTTGTGCTCAGGGGTAACCGGAGATGTCTGGATGATGGTTTAGATATTCTTACAGAATTGGTTCCTGAGGATCTGCCTTCATGGATTTGGTGGAATGGAAGTTTAGATGAGGCACCACAATTATTTGAGAAATTAGCTATTCCAAGTCGTCGTTTAATCATTGACACAGCACTTGGTAATCCCAAAACATGTCTACAATTACTTAACGATAAACTTGATGCTGCTCATGCTGTAAATGACCTGAATTGGCTGAGACTAAGAAGTTGGAGAGAAACTCTTGCAATGGTTTTTGACTCACTACAAAGAAGGAATTACTTACATAATGTCATCAACTTTGATATAGACATAGAAGGTGATCATCCAGTGCAAGGATTGCTTTTATTGGCATGGCTAGCAGACAGACTGAATTGGACCTTAATTAACAGCAAATCAAAAGTAGGAAATTTTGTTGAAGCACGTTTCACTAGACCAGATGGTGAGACAGTAAATTTTCGTCTTACCCCTCTACCAGTGGGCAATCCAAGCATACATCCTGGACAATTGGTAGGTTTACGACTCATATGCAAACCCAAAGATAACCCTCAGAAATCACTCTGTGTGATTTTGGCCTCTGAATCCGGAGAATGTATGAGACTTGAGGCTGGAGGTATGGCCAGTATGGAGCTTATTGAGGAAGTTGTTCCCGTGCAATATAAATCAGTTGAAACAGATGTCGCCAGACTACTATCTAGTAGTAGAGGTACCTCTAGCCCATTGCTTGCAAGTGCTGCACCTATTGCCTTGAAATTATTGAATTCCTCATCAACTTCTAAGAAAAAATAAATGATTATTTTCATGTAAATCCCATGGCATGTGTGATTGCAGCACCCTCAAGTAATAGTGGTAAGACACTTGTAAGTCTCATGATTGCCGCCTGGGCAAGTAGTAATGGACAGTCAATACAAACATTTAAAGTGGGACCGGATTATCTTGACTCTTCCCTTTTAAGTAAAGCTTCCAAGAGAAAGTGCAGAAACCTCGACCTAGTTATAAGTAACGATAAATGGGTGATATCAAATTTTTTAGAATATGGTAGTGCTGCTGAACTCACACTTGTTGAAGGTGTGATGGGCTTATATGACGGTCTGGGAAGCTCTTCACTTGGGAGTACAGCAGATGTAGCTAGAAAGTTAAAATTACCTATCATTCTGACCATTAATGCAAAGGGACAAGCACATTCAATCTGTGCTTTGATTAAAGGATTTCAAAATCATGAAGCCACAACAAATATTGTTGGGGTAGTTCTTAACCATGTAAATACTAAAAGACATAAAGAGTTATTGAAGGAAGTCATAAGTTCAATAGGTATTGATGTTTTAGGATTCGTTCCAACAAACCCTTACTTTGATTTGCCGAGTAAACATTTAGGACTATATCCACCTGCTGAAATTGTAGATCTGTCAAAAAGACTTGAATTCATGGCAAAAAATGCTGCAAATTTTTTAGACCTAAAAAAAATAAAAAATATTCTTAAAGCACCCAACTCAAGTGTAAAAAATCATTTTATCAATGATATGAATTTAGAAAAATATACTTCTATGACTAAATATCCAATAGCGATAGCAGATGATAAGGCTTTTCATTTTTGTTATCCAGAGACTAGAGAATACCTCGAAAAGATAGGTATGCCCACGATTTCATGGCGACCGACAGAAAATGAACCCATACCGGCAGTAGCAAAAGGTTTAATTTTACCAGGAGGTTTTCCTGAAAAGTTTGCCGACATACTGAGTAGCTCAAAAAAAAGTATAACTTCACTTCAAAAGTTCATAAATAATCATCCTGTTTATGCCGAATGTGGTGGGATGCTACTCCTAGGAGAAAGTCTTACTGACCTAGAGGGTAAAAGACATAAAATGGCAGGGATATTACCTTTTGAGGCTTCAAAAGGATCACTAGATGTTGGATATCGCGAACTTTTCAGTCTAAAAAATAGCCTGATTTTAAACAAAGGTCAGAAACTAATTGGTCACGAATTCCATAATTGGCAAATTAATCCCATTTCCAAAAACTTCTCTTCTAATCAAATGAATTTTCAAAAGTATAGACAAATAGAATTTTCCCGTATCTGGGAAGTCAAAGGTTGGAATTTTCCAACTTGCAAAGAAGGGTGGAGTGAAAGGAACTTACATGCTAGTTGGATGCATTTACATTGGCCCACTGCTTCAAATGTTCTGGAATTATGGCTACTTTCCGTTATAAAAAATGCTAAAAATTTATGAGGCATGATTCCTCATAGAAAACACTCATAACAAAAATCCCTATCTCTCACATAGATAATCTTTCCATTGTCTAATTTCTATATTTTTATCGGAATTCCCAACCAGCCAAACTTCTTCACTTGCTCTACTTACAGCTACATAAACTAATTTTTGTCTTAAGGCTATATCAGAGGGCCAAAACACATCAGGTGCAATGAAAACATTCTCAAAAGTACTTCCTTGACTACGGTGCACTGTTAACACTGAAGCAGGTCCAACTGAAGCAAATGAATCCCTTGTCAAAAAAAATAGTTTCCATAATTTTTTACTGTCTCTTTTGCTCGCTGATTTGGCCCTTTGACTACATCTTTTTAAAAACTGATCAAGTATCATTCTTGAATTTGAGCCTGCTTGTGGCTGAAGCCTTAAAGAGAACTCTCGTTCCCCACATTTAACATTAGCTACTAAAGTCTCTATTATTGGTAATGAAAAATCATGAATATCATCAATTCCAAAATTAAATGAGTTAAATTTCTCAGTTTTTACATCTAAGACCGTCATCTCTCTATTTGAATTAATAAGTAAATCAGAATCATCACTTTTTGAAAAAGTCAAAGTTGATGCACCAGCCATTATGGCCCCTCTAGAAATCAAAACCTCCCCAGGTAAAACGGCTAGCTGTTCAGCCATATCTCCATAAACAGCATCTCTGGCATATGGGACCAATTTCTCTAAAAGTTTATTTGTATAGCAAAGAATTCTCGCCTCATCGGGATTACAATTAATTGAAGCAGAAGCCAATTTTGATTTAGCAGCTTCCAGCCATGTTTTTTTATGTGAACATCTTAAAGAACATTTTTGAAAAGTAGAGACATCAAAAATAGGAGGTTGGTGACAAGGTAAGGAAGAATCTCTAATACCATTAGCCAATCTTAAAATAGGCCCTTTATGTCTTACCACCTGACTTAAATGAGCACTATATTTAGTTTTCAAACAAAAAACAGCACTATTGTCTTCTCCTACGGGAGTTAATTGAGCAGGATCTCCTATAAATACAAGTCGAGTTCCCGAGATATCCGCGCATTTCATGCATATTTTCAAGAGATTATAGTCAATCATTGATGACTCATCAACGACTACTAAAGATAGTCTTTGTAAAGACTCTAAAGTATGAACCGTTTCTTCACAAATCTCTTTGTCTTTTTGCCTTTTAAGTTTTAAACGTAAAAGTCTCTGCAAAGTAGAGGGGTACCATGTAGATTGAAGTCCCTCATTATCTAATGCTTTTCTTAATACATTTACTGCCTTATGAGTTGGTGCCACTACCGTCCAGCAAAGCTTTTTACTGTCTACTAATTTTAAGAATTTCATTGCTGTAAAAGTCTTGCCACTACCAGCGAATCCAGTCAAAACAAATGGCTGATCAATATTCTCAATTTCAAGCCATGAGGAAAATGACTTAAATGCGGTTTTCTGATCATTAGTAAGTTCGCGCAAATAAGCTATCTCTTTTGATTTCTTCACCCAAAAATAGACTGTACTGAATGAATCAAATCTAATGGAGAACCAATAAAAATTATTCCTGGCAAAGCAATGCTGGGTCCAAATAAACTACCAACAATAACTTGCGCTCGCGTATGCCCTAGGCTTTCTTTGAGTGGTTTATCGACTGGGATATTTTTAATTTCAATTAACTCATTAACTTTCTGCGCAGTAAGGCCAGCAGCTAATCTTATACCGCTTGCGTCATACATAATAATAAAAGCAATTGTTGCGGCTAAAGCAAAAATTGGATCATCAAATCCTCTCTCCCATCCAACGCCTGATGCCGTTCCTGAAACCAATGCGGAGTGACTTGATGGCATACCTCCAGTCTCAAAAAGTACTGAGGGTCTAACCTTTCCATTCTTTACAATTTCAAAAAAAAGTTTTGAAATTTGTGCTAAACCGCAAGCTATCAATCCCCAAGCTAAAACGGAATTATTCATTAATTGAGAAAGAAAAGAAATAAAAGTTTCTGGATTTGTCATCTATCACGATTTGTAATGTAGTCAGCCAAAGCTAATAATGGAGCCGCGCCATCCTTCCAGGGATCTAAAGCACCTTTTGCTTGAATCACAAGCTCTTTTGCACGATCTCTTGAAGCATCCAGACCAAGTAATTTTGGATAAGTAGTTTTATCGGCGATAAGATCTTTTCCTGCTGTTTTACCTAAGACCTCGCTGCTAGAGGTAACATCCAAAATGTCGTCGATGATTTGAAAAGCCAAGCCAATACCTTTTGCATATGTGGACAATGCCGCAAGAAGAGTTTCATTGGCTCCGCCAATAATTGCACCACACGTAACGCATGCTTTCAGAAGAGCTCCTGTTTTATGCAAGTGAATGTATTCAAGTGTTTCTAGATCAACTTCCTTACCCTCGCTTTCAAGGTCTACTACTTGACCGCCAACGAGACCCGGGGCACCTGCCGCCAAGGAAAGTTCACCCACAACTTTAAGCAACCTTTCCGAAGCGACTTCAGGAGTACGTATTGCAACCATTTCAAATGCCCTTGTAAGCAGGGCATCTCCAGAGAGAATTGCAAGTGCATCTCCATATACCTTGTGATTCGTGGGTCTCCCCCGGCGAAGATCATCATTGTCCATCGCAGGGAGATCATCATGAATTAAGGACATTGTATGAATCATCTCAAGAGCAACCGCTGTTGGGATTGCTTTTGAGGAGCTACCTCCGGCCAACTCGCAAGCTGCTAAACACAAAATTGGTCTTAATCTTTTCCCCCCTGCCAAAAGGGAATAACGCATTGCCTCCCTAAGTACATCGGGATTCTCTGGTCCTAGAGAATCATCCAGAGCAGCTTCGATTAATTTTTTTGAATTTGCCAAATAAGCTGCAAAGTCAAAAGAGGAGTTTGCCGCTTCAATCATTATCAAAATCTCTTTTAAAGAATTCTCTCAGGACTTTGTCCCTCATGGGAGAAGATCACTAAGAGTAAATGACAAATCGCAATGCTTTTGCCACATTTTTACAGTATTTACCAATAGCATTGAAACAGTCATAGGTCCAACTCCTCCAGGGACTGGTGTGATTGCACTAATTTTTGAACTGACTTTGTCATAGTCAACATCACCACAAAGTTTAGTGGACTGGGTTACTTCTTTTGAATTAACGTTTTGGACACGATGAATACCAACATCAATAACAACAGCACCCTCTTTAACAAAAGTTTGGTCAATTAATTTTGGTTGGCCTGCAGCTACAACCAAAATTTCAGCCTGTTGGGTGATTTGAGACAAATTTTTTGTTTTGGAGTGAGCAATAGTAACTGTAGCGTTTGCTGCATCTAGCATTAATGCCATCGGTTTACCTACCAAGACACTTCTTCCAATCACCACAGCACGTTTTCCCTCGATAGAAATCTGATTTTTAGCTAGCAGTGCCATAATCCCAGCTGGAGTGCAAGATCTCGGACCATATTCTCCTTTTAATAATTTGCCCAAATTCAATGGATGTAGTCCGTCAACATCCTTGTCAGGCTTGATTGATTTTAATATTTGATCAGAATCCAGTCCCTTGGGGAGAGGCAATTGCAAAAGAATTCCATCAACAAGTGTATTTTGGTTAAGTTTATTAATTTCATTAATTAAGTCATCTGACGAGGTATGTTGATCTAAATGCAGACCAAAGCTTTTTATACCTATTCTTGAGCATGCTTTTTCTTTATTTTTCACATAAACACCGCTAGCAGGGTCATTGCCTACCCTTATGACAGCAAGCCCAGGAGACCTTCCCGCTACTTCTTTACCTACATCAATTTCATGCGTCAGCCTTTCCTCAATCTCCCTAGAGAGCTCTTTGCCGTTGAGAGTAATCCCCATAAGACCCAAACAACCTCAATAACAACATGCATCTCATAAATAGCTAGCTTTATGTTCTGCTTCCAAACTCTGTGTCAAAAATACCAAGCTTGAAAAAGATTTGGAGAATGTGGCTAGGCAGCCAATCTCCAAAAAGATCTCTCCTTAAATGGGGATCTGCAGACAAAGCAGGGCTACTACTTGTTTGCCTAGTTACTGCAGTTGTTTCAAGTTACAAGTTACTTGCAGTACCAGATATTAAGCCTGGAGATTTATCTTCCTTCGAAGCAATAGCCCCTAAAGAAGCTCTTATAACTGACAGTATTGCTCTTCAAAAAAAACGTTCCGAACTTCTCTCTTTAACTTTTGTACAAGTCATTGATAAAAAAGAATCAAAGAAATTATTAAATACAATTATTGAGAATACAAGAAAAATTGAAAGATACATAGAGAAAAATGAGATTGATCGCCTACCAATCAGACTTTCTGAAGAAGAAAAAATTTGGCTCAAAAAAATTAATCAAAAAGAAAGAGATATTTACTGGAAAAGAATCAACTTGGTGTCAAAAAGAATGCTAAGTCAAGGACTGGTAAAGAATCTTGATAAAGAACAATTGAGAGAATCTATATCCTCTCAACTTTCTGAATTCAAAAGTGAAGGAAATAATTTCTCAAATATAGGAACAAATATAATAATTGATGTTTTTTACGGCAAAAGTAACCTAAGGCATGATCCAAATAGAAGTCAGAAACTCTTTGAACAGCAAATTACAGAACAAGTAATACCAAAATATCCACTTATAAAGCAAGGCGATATTATTATAAGAAAAGGAGAGAGAATAACTCAAAAACGCTTTGATATACTTTCCCATTATGGATTGATAAAAAGTAGTCCAAGGCCATATATTTGGTTTATTAAATTTACTGAAGTATTTGCTATTTGTGGGATATTGCTTCTTATTTTAAGACGAGAAAAACCACGATTAAAAGCAAGACAAGCATTACTTTCTCTTGGTCTATTATTAATCGTTCAAATTAGTAAAATTTGGTTCGGCGCTTCGATTAGTCCCCTAGGTTTACTTTTAGCACCTACCTTACTTCTCTCGCAGGGGATCGGAACATCCACTGCCCTTGCTTGGATGGCCATTGGTAGTCTTGTATGGCCAATGCCTGTTGGTGGAATAGGAGAAGGGCGTCTAATAATTGCATCAATCGCTTCAGCATTGGTAGCTTTCCTTGGAGGAAGAATGAGAAGCAGAGCTCAGATTTTGCAAATTGTTGTTTTGGTACCTTTTGTCGCTCTTGCTGCAGAGTGGTTCTTTTTTAATAGAGATATTTCGAATAAAATATTACCCGAAGAAAATGTTATTCAAAACCCTGAGAGTCTTTTTACTGAGGCGATATTTGTTAGTGCGATGTTAATGATTACGATTCTACTTATTCCAATTATTGAAAATACATTTGGACTTCTTACAAATGCAAGACTCATGGAATTAATGGACCAGGAAAAACCCCTACTTAGAAGATTATCAAAAGAAGCACCGGGCACATTTGAACACACATTAACCATTTGTGGTCTTGCCGAGGAAGGTGCGAGAAGTATTGGAGCAGATATTGATTTAATTAGGACAGGAGCTCTTTATCACGATGTAGGAAAGTTACATGCCCCTGATTGGTTTATAGAAAATCAGGATGATGGAATAAACCCACATGATCAAATTAACGATCCATACAAAAGTGCGGAAGTTTTGCAAGCGCATGTTGATGAAGGACTAAAACTTGCAAGAAGATATCGTCTTCCAAGCCCAATTGCTGACTTCATACCAGAACACCAAGGTACTTTAAAAATGGGGTATTTCCTTCATCAGGCAAGACAGAGAGACCCAAGTGTCTCAGAAGCAAAATTTAGATACAAAGGGCCCATCCCAAGGTCAAAAGAAACTGCAATATTGATGCTTGCTGACGGTTGCGAAGCAGCTTTAAGATCATTAGATAGCTCCACAAATGAGTCTGAAGCAAGTACGACTATTAAAAAAATAATCGAGTCTCGCCAGAAAGATGGCCAACTTTTAGATAGTAATCTTTCAAGAGCAGAGCTTGAATTAATAAATAGAGGTTTTGTTCGTGTGTGGAAAAGGATGAGGCACAGAAGACTCAAATATCCAATAAGTTCAAAAAAAGTCTTCAAGTAATAATAATTTAAAAATTTAATTAAAGTCGTATTTTTCTATGACCTGGCCTACACCAATAAACTAAAGCAATGAGATTTAAAAGTGCAATTAGCAAAGATAATCCACTCAAACCAAACAAATCCCCCTCTTCGATTAATCTATAAATGCCATAAGGAAGCGTTCCCGAGACTGCCATTGATAAGGCAATAATTGAAAGGATTACCCCCCATTGCCTCTCTGCAAAAAGTGCTGAGGCAGCAACGATTCCAACAACTGCAGCAGGCCAACCAAGAAAAACTGCAGACCATAGGTTTGCCCATTTTAAAGGTGGACCAGAACTCACTACAAAAGCAATAAATGGTATCGCAGCAATATTTGCTAGCAGGCCTAACCAAGCAAAAGTCCAGTAACCATTAAGAGAACTTCGCATTAAGAAAAATTTTCTACTACTAAGTTAATCAAATGTCAGAGAAATAATCAAAGTTAAAGAAAGGTTTTAGTGATTGAAATAACCTGTTGATGTCCTAAATGATTTTCTAATGTAAATTACACCTAATAAATTTGTTAATTTTATCCAATTTTTTTTAAGGTCAAGAATTATCTTAAAACTAACTTTTTAAATAGCAAAGAATAGATTAAATAAAATTTAAACTTACCTAAAACCAATAAAATCTTAAATCAGGCTGACTGGGCAGAATTATGCTGATATCTGACTGTTCTCCATGATCCATTACTGGTTAAGACCTCTATTCCAATAGAACTGTCACCCAGAAGATTACTGTGTCCTTGACGTTTGATCCATATTTCTGCAGCTCCCAATGCCGCCTCAAGAGACTCGTATGGCGCGTCTAAAACTTTATGCGGCCTGCCATCCAAGCCGATAAGCCTATAAATACTTTGCTCAAAAGCCATAAATCACCAACTAACACCATCGAATCATATATGCAGGCCCATATGACATTACAAGAGTAAAACTACTGAAAATAGAATTTGAGGTCAAATAGTTTGATGTTGTGTAGGTTTTAACTGGTTTTTCGGAGAGGGTAAAGGCTTATTTTTACTAGAGGACACTAGTCGGTTAATTGCATTTGTATATGCCTGAGCAGCAGCAACAACTACATCTGTGTCTGCAGAATGACCAGAAAAAAGCTTGTTCTCAAACCTAACTCTTATAGTTACTTCCCCTAAAGCATCAATTCCCTCTGTCACTGACTTAACAGAAAACTCGGTTAATTCGTTGGGTATTCCAACCAAAGAATCAAGAGCTCTAACAACAGCGTCAACAGGGCCTGTCCCCAAAGAAACTGAAGTTTTTTCTGCTCCTTCTTGATCGATAAGTGTCACAGTTGCTGTTGGTTTTAGAGAAGTACCACAACTTACTTGAACGAGTTTTAGCTGATAAAAGGACTCTGGTTGTTGAACTTGTTCGCTAACAATTGCCTCTAAATCTCGATCAGTTATTTCTCTCTTTCTGTCAGCAAGATCTTTGAATCTGGCAAAGGCATCATTTAAATCCTCCCTATTCAAGTCATATCCAAGTTCCTCTAGTCTTGCTCTAACTGCACTTCTGCCGCTGAGCTTACCTAAGGAAATCCTATTGTCAGTAAGTCCGATTGTTCTAGCATCAACAATTTCGTAGGTAAGTCGATTTTTAAGAACTCCATCTTGATGTATTCCAGATTCATGAGCAAAAGCATTTGCACCGACAATGGACTTATTTGGCTGAACTATCATTCCAGTTAAATTTGAAACCAGTCTGGAAGTTTTAGTTATTTCTTCAGTCCGAATAGCAGTCAAAGGAGTAGGACAATCGACTTCCCTACCAAAAAAGCTATTAAAATAGCCCTTTCGTACATGAAGACACATAACTAATTCCTCAAGGGCAGCATTTCCCGCTCTTTCTCCAATCCCGTTGATAGTGCACTCGAGTTGACGAGCTCCGTTCTTTACAGCCTCAAGGAAATTTGCCACAGCCAAACCAAGATCATTATGTCCATGAACAGAGAGTATGGCTTCATCCATATTTCTTACATTTTTATTGATATCTGCTATCAGGCTGCCAAATTCAGAAGGAGTCGTGTAGCCAACCGTATCGGGAATATTGATTGTGCCTGCGCCTGCAGCTATGGCCTTTTCAATAACCTCAAAAAGAAACTCTGGATCACTTCTAGCTGCGTCCTCACAGGAAAATTCAACATCATCTACGAGACTTTTAGCATAATTAACCATTTCAGGAACTATTTCCAAAACCTCATCTCTTGTTTTCCGAAGCTTATGCTCAAGATGAATGTCACTAGTAGCGATAAATGTGTGTATTCTCTTCCTGGGAGCAGGTGAAATCGCATCGGCACAGGCTTTTATATCTGATTTTGAGGCCCTGGATAATCCACAAATAATTGGCCCATCATCCCCACCAACTATCTCAGCAATTTTCTGAACAGCAGCAAAATCTCCTTGGCTTGCAAAAGGGAAACCTGCCTCAATTACATCAACTCCTAACCTCGCAAGTTGTTGAGCTATGGCAAGTTTTTCTTCTAAATTAAGGCTTGCACCCGGAGATTGTTCACCATCTCTCAAGGTGGTATCAAAAATCAAAACTCGCCCTGGATCTTTTGCCATAACAACTTCAAATTTTCAAGTTGATTGGTAAATTTATCAATCATTGTAATTGATTTTTTATGCTTAAGTTAAAAAATACTAATGATTAATATAATTTGACCAATTCAATTCTCATCATTTATCACCTCAAGATGTTCAAAGAGATGGAATAATTAAGAATTAAATGAAAAAAAATCTTTTAATCTAAAAAAGTCTGACAAAATCGTAATATCTATTCCAAAATAAATTCAAATCAACCTTTTGTTGATCTAAAAGTTGCAAAAAGGGAAACTAGCTTTTGTACTTCATGCTCACTTGCCATATGTGAGGTCATCTGAACCTGGATCGTTGGAGGAAGATTGGTTTTTTCAAGCTTTACTAGAATGTTACCTTCCATTGATCAATATCCTTCAGGAATCGTCATCATGCAAAGATCAAGATCCCAAGCTTACCCTTAGCCTATCCCCAACCCTTTTATCACTTTTTGATTGTCAAGAATTGAAGAACCGTTTCCCAAGTTGGATAAAAATAAGGTTGGAATTACTTAAAAATCTTCCTAATTCTCATGATCACATCGCAAGATATTCATATAGTTTCATCGAGGAGCAGTTAATAATTTGGGAGAATTGTCAAGGAGATTTAATCTCAAAGTTTGCGAGTCTGCAAAAACAAAAAACAATTGATCTTTTAACCTGTGCCGCAACTCATGGGTACCTTCCACTTCTGAGAGAAAACCCTGAATCAATTATTGGACAATTAAGAACCGCCTCAAGAGAGCATACACGTTTAATCGGTCAAGCACCACTAGGAATATGGCTCCCGGAATGTGCTTATTACGAAGGTCTTGACTCATTAATGGTAGATGCTGGACTTAGATATGCCGTTCTTGATGGACATGGCTTACTTCATGCTACTCCCCGGCCTAGATACGGATTATATGCACCTATTTGCAGCAAAAATGGGGTGGCTTTTTTTGGAAGAGATAGCAAGTCAACTTTGCCAGTTTGGTCAGCAACACAAGGTTATCCTGGTCACCCTGAGTATAGAGAATTCCATAGAGATCTTGGTTGGGATTTAGATAAAGATCAACTAAAGAAGGTTGGCATTAATGAACCCAGACCTTTAAGTCTTAAGTTCTATAAAGTTACAAGTCAAAGTCTGCCTCTTGCAAATAAAGAATTTTATGAGCCCCAGAAAGCAAAAGTAATAATAAAAAAACATGCAAAAGATTATTTGCGGGCTAGACGAAAACAACTTGATCAATTGATTAATGTGTCTGGTATTGAACCAATACTTGTCGCACCTTTTGATGCAGAACTTTTTGGTCATTGGTGGTTTGAAGGGCCACAATTCTTAGCCGAAATCTTCTCTCAATCAAAAAATGAAGGTATTGCTTTTACCCGACTTATTGATCAACTATCAAATAGTCCAAATATCCAACTTTGCGAGCCATCTCCATCAAGCTGGGGGCAGGGAGGATATCACAATTATTGGAGTAATGATAGTAATTCTTGGATAATCCCTGAATGGAATAAAGCATCAAGTGCTTTTATTAAAAAGTGCTCCTCGACTGTCAGTAATAGTACGGAGATGAAACTTCTTGAACAAGCAGGTCGAGAGTTGCTATTAGCTCAATCCTCAGATTGGAGTTTTATTATTAGAGCTGGGACAACCACGCAATTAGCTAAGGACAGAATTAACCTTCACCTACAAAGATTTTGGAGTCTATACAAATTAATTGATGGTTTTGAATCTATATCTACTGAAGATTTAAAAAAAATAGAAGAAGAAGATTCTTTATTTCCATCAATCATGACAAGTGACTGGATTAAGAATCATTATTAGTTAAGGCCAATCATTCCAAGTCGAACATCATTAGGGGCCATATAAAAAAGCCTCAACATTACTATGATTAATTTTGGAAGCGGTAAAGTATTAGCCAAAAAACCAGACCAATCTTTTTTGGGTAGCTTAAAAAATGCTATGAAGAACTTTCTTAATAATGATTCTTCAAAGCTCATTAGTCTTTTCAATCCAAACTGATAAAGCCTATGTCTTTGAACAAGTTCAGGATTCCAGAGAGATTGCCAGCCTAGTTTTGCCAAATCCTTCGAGCTCAACTCAGGTTTTAAATTAATTGCATCAGCAATAGCCTTTGCCAAGGTTGGAGCTCTTCTCAACAATGCTCCAACCATATAACCTGATGCAGGATGCACCATACTTGCAGAACCTCCAAAAGCCAAAAGTGATTGGTTTAAATAAGGAAGAGGTAAATTCATTGGAAATAAACAGTTCTCTTCATGGAAAATTTCCTCAATTTGAATACCTCTATAAGCAAGTCTGGAGTAAAGTCTTTTCTCTAAAAGTTCTTTAGATAATGGTGGATAACAAGCCAAAGATGTTTCTTCAACAAAAAATACATTTTCACCAAAATCCATTGCATACAAAAAAGATGGGGGTTCGGACTTCTCTTTGCAATTAAGATGATCAGGCCTAAAGTCCATCAACACAAATTGATCTTTCTCAACAGGAGGACGACTAAAACGACCAACTATTCCATAGGCCGCTTGTTGGGCAACAGGTCCTTTATTTGGTCTTAAAATAAAAGGGCTTTTATGACCTATCGCATCTATAACTACTCGGGCTATATATGTCTCACCTGAAGTACAAGTAACTAGAGTTTTTGAGTTTACAAAACCTATCTCTTCGACTGTCTGTACATCCCATTTTAAGCCTAGACATTTTTTCAGGAGTGCCTTCTGCAGAGCAACAGAATTAAAAAGCCCATAGTCAAAATCATGCTTAGTGGGGAGATTCCCATCGATGTCAATGGCTTTTGATTTGCCAAAAAAACTTACAGTATTAGACCATCTATGTTCCAATAAAGACTCCATACCAAGTGATTCAAGTTCCTCAGCCCAAATTCCATATGTATTAGACCATGGCGTTTCAGGAGAGATCGAGGCTATGGCCTTAACTTTTAACCCTTGTTGAATTAGTTCCGAAGCTATACATAACGCTGCAGGTCCAGCTCCCATTACTAATACGTCGGTAGTATTTTCCAATTTCAATCAGAGGAATTCTTTTTTGGCAGCGAGATATCATTTGCACTTGGTTCATCAATATCATTTGCATCTTCTTCTTCAGATTCATGAGGGACCAAAACCATTTCAGATAACTTGTCTCCAGGGTCAAGGCGTTGTATTCGAACACCAGTAGCAGCTCGCGATTGTTGAGAAATATTATCAGCACTAGTTCTTACTATTACTCCACGCTCGCTTACTAATAAAAGTTCTTCACCTTGTCCAAGTACTTTTAATCCGACAAGAGCATCACCATCAAGTCTAAATTTCATTGCTCTTAATCCCATACCAGCTCTTTTTTGAAGTCTGAATTGAGTGACAGGTACTCTTTTCCCAAGACCATTGGCAGATGCAACCAAAACCCAAGGCCCTTCATTGGAAGTTAATCCATTTCCTGTTTCATTTTCTTCTGGTGTTCTATCAATACGATCAGCAAGTTCGACAGGCAGAACATCCATACTTACCAATGAATCACCAGATCTTAGATTCATTGCCCTAACCCCTCTAGCAGTTCTTCCAAGAGGTCTTAACTCATCTTCATTTAGACGGAAATGAATAGTCATACCAGCTTTGGAGCCAATAAGAACACTATCCCCAGCAACAGCCAAACGGACCCATGTCAAGGCGTCACCCTCTTCAAGACCAATGGCAATCAATCCATTAGATCTAATCTTATTGAAAGCAGAAAGAGACGTCCTTTTTATAAAGCCACCTTTTGTGAGCATTAAAAGATGTTTATCTTCATCAAAAGAAGAAACTGATAAGAGAGAGGTAATCGCCTCTTCGCGAGGGATTGGCAATAACTGTACTATGGGGGTCCCTTTAGCCGCACGACTACACTGAGGTACCCTATATGCAGGCAAGGCATATGAAACACCTCTATCACTGAACAACAATAAAGTGTCATGGTCATTACAACTTATAAACAATTTAACTTCCTCCTCACCATGGCTACGAGTTCCAGCTTTACCTCGAGTACCTCTACTTGTTGCTTCAAATTCACTTACAGGCATTCTTTTTAAATAACCTGTCTCTGTTAAAAGAACGACCGATCTTTCATTAGCTATTAAATCAATATCCTCAAGCCCTGCGCCAAGATTCAATATTTCTGTTCTACGAGGACAATTATATTTTTCATACAGGGCAGAAAGTTCTTCTTGAATAATGGCAAGGACTCTTTCTTTTCTATTAAGTATGTCTTTTAAATCTTCTATTTTAACTAATAGGTCTTCATGTTCTTTTCTTATTTTTTCTGACTCTAAAGCTGTCAAACGTCTTAACTGCATTTGGAGTATTGCATCGGATTGAGTCTCCGTTAAACCATGATTTTCCTGTAACTTTTGTTTAGCAATCGCACTATCTGGAGCCGATCTAATCAACTGAATTATTTCATCAAGATTATTCAGCGCCAGCAATAATCCCAAAAGCAAATGATCCCTCTCCTCTGCTTTTGTCAATAGATACTTTGTTCTTTTTTCAATAGTTTCAACTCGAAAACCCAAAAACACTTCGAGCATTTTTCTCAGCGATAAAGTCAAGGGCTCACCATTAACAAGGGCCAGCATATTCGCGCTAAAATTACTTTGAAGAGGAGTAAGTTTAAAAAGATTATTTAATACTACCTGTGGATAGGCGTCTCTCCTTAATTCAACTACTACTCTCATGCCATCCCGATCACTTTCATCTCTAATATCACTTATTCCTTCAAGTTTTTTATCATTAACCATATCGGCTATTCTTTCAATCAAAGCAGCTTTATTAGTTTGGTACGGCAATTCAGTGATAATAACCGCGTCTTTATCTGGTCTACCAGTAACTTCAATTGTTTCAATTGCAGCTACACCTCTCATTGTTATTGAACCCCTGCCAGACAGATAGGTTTCCTTGATTCCATTTTTGCCAAGTATTTGACCACCCGTGGGAAAATCGGGACCTGTAATAATATTCATTAATTCCTGATCAGATATATCTGGATCGACAATTAAAGCCTTCATACCTTCGATTAATTCTCCCAGATTATGAGGAGGGATATTTGTTGCCATTCCTACCGCAATTCCTGAGGAGCCATTTAGTAAAAGCTGAGGTATGCGTGCCGGTAAAACTGTTGGTTCCTGCTGAGATCCATCAAAGTTATCAATAAAGTCAACAGTCTCAGATTCAATATCCTCAAGAAGACTATCTGTTGTAAGAGACTGCAAACGGGATTCCGTGTACCTCATCGCCGCAGGGGGATCATTATCCACCGATCCAAAATTTCCATGCCCATCGATGAGGGGCATTTGCATTGAAAAGTCTTGCGCCATCCTCACAAGAGCGTCATAAACCGCTGTATCGCCATGAGGGTGGTATTTGCCTAAAACCTCTCCAACGACACGTGCACATTTTCTATATGGCCTATCACTGGTCAAACCCAATTCATACATTGCATAGAGAATTCTCCTGTGCACAGGTTTAAGACCATCTCTGGCGTCGGGGAGAGCTCTCCCAACAATTACACTCATCGCATATTCCAAATAGGAACGCGACATCTCGTTTCTTAAATCTGTCTGGATGATCCGATTATCC
The DNA here is from genome assembly GCF_059772305.1 of Prochlorococcus sp. MIT2309. Lineage (NCBI taxonomy): Bacteria > Bacillati > Cyanobacteriota > Cyanophyceae > Synechococcales > Prochlorococcaceae > Prochlorococcus > Prochlorococcus sp. MIT2309. The sequence continues at coordinate 565,602 of NZ_CM186282.1, forward strand.
GAATCTTCAGGACCACTATTTACTGGTCCCATTGGATCAGCCATGAAAGAGGGGTTAACCGGTCCCTACGATATATCGATAATTCACTTGTGGATACCAATTTTGTCCAAATAAGCGTACTTTCGTCTCTTTCTTGACGCTTAACGCACACGAAAATCTTGTTTTCTAAATTTAAATACCCAATTCGGTAACAAAAGAGTCACAAAAACACACTCGCCAAGCCAATATGACCAAATAAATCAGTAAATTGACAAGCAATCATCCAGATTAAAGTTTTTCGCAAGAATCAATATCATCATCAAAGCAGATCAACCTTTTAAGTACGGGCATTGCAAGTCTAATTAATAATATATTTTAGATATCAAAATGAATCTTAAGAGGATTTATTTCAATACCAGGAATCAAGAATTATTAATCAAATTACAGGTTAGATAATAAAGCCTATAACCGCTGCGAGCAATTACCTGGAAACAATTACTAGACTTATTAATTATAAAAGGCAACGGCAGTAGTTATTATTTGGATAAATCATTTATATTTTTCCAATATAAAGAAACATAATTTGATGCAAGTTCTAATCAAAAACGAATTTGGACTGCAATGATCCGCAAATGCAGATTTTTAATCATATATTCAGATTAATTACAGCTTTTTACTCGTCAGTTGGTAGTTTTACTTCACATTATTTAGCCAAATGTGAATATTAAAATTGGACACAACAAAACTGTTCGTCGAGCTTATGGGATCGATGAAATAGCTCTTGTACCTGGATCCAAAACTATTGATCCAATGGTAACTGACACCAGCTGGGAAATCGGAGGAATCAAAAGAGAAGTACCCATTATTGCAAGTGCAATGGATGGAGTTGTAGATGTTGAAATGGCTGCCTCTCTATCAAAGCTTGGCGCAATGGGTGTTCTTAATATCGAGGGAGTACAGACAAGATACGAAGATCCAAAACCAATACTTGAAAAAATAGGCAGCGTATCAAAAGAAGAATTTGTGCCATTAATGCAGGATATTTATAGTTCACCGATAAAAAAAGATCTGATAACAAAAAGAATCAAGGAAATAAAAAAATTAGGCGGAATAGCAAGCGTCAGCAGCACTCCTCTGGCAGCTATTGAACATGGACAAACAATTAAGGACGCTGGTGCAGATCTATTCTTTCTGCAGGCAACTGTTGTTTCAACTGAACACCTGGGCAGGCAAGGTAATCAGAATTTGGACATAAAGGATCTCTGCAATAATTTTGGGATACCTGTTGTAGTAGGGAATTGCGTTACTTATCAAGTCGCTCATAATCTATTAAAAGCTGGGGCGGCTGGAATACTCGTTGGAATAGGTCCTGGCGCGGCATGCACTTCTAGAGGTGTACTGGGTGTTGGGATTCCACAGGCAACTGCCGTAGCGGACTGTTCTGCTGCTAGAGATGATTTCTATAAAGAAACTGGAAAGTACGTCCCTGTCTTAGCAGATGGGGGAATTGTTAACGGTGGAGATATTTGCAAATGCATTGCTTGCGGGGCAGATGCTGTAATGATCGGATCTCCTATTGCAAGAGCGAATGAAGCCCCTGGGAATGGTTATCACTGGGGAATGGCTACCCCTAGTCCTGTTCTTCCGCGTGGTACCCGAATTAAAGTTGGTTCGACGGGAAGTCTCGAAAGGATTCTAAAAGGTCCTGCACTTTTGGATGATGGAACCCACAATCTTCTTGGAGCTCTGAAAACATCAATGGGTACCCTCGGGGCAAAAACAATTAAAGAAATGCAACAAGTTGAGATTGTTATCGCACCGTCTCTCCTTACAGAAGGAAAGATTTATCAAAAAGCCCAACAACTTGGGATGGGAAAATAAGACTTTTTTTAGGTTTACCAGATATGTGAAATTTAAGTAGGAGTAGAATTAAGAAGTGTTGGCTTAGGCCCACACACTCCTCACACACCCTTGCCCGACATGTTCGGGCTTTTTGTTTTTTGCTAGCAAACGGTCAAAGTTAATACAAGTGATGGCAGCATCTCATTTATCAGGCAAAATGTTAGATATAAAACTTCTTTCGTAAATTCAAAAGGTATGTCAAGCGCTCCTGCTGTTACAGATTCTTCCTTTGAACAGGAAGTCCTCCAGAGCAACGTACCTGTTCTCGTGGATTTTTGGGCTCCATGGTGCGGCCCTTGCAGAATGGTGGCTCCAATTGTCGAGGAGATTTCAAAGGATTTCGAGGGGAAGATCAAAGTATTTAAATTAAACACTGACGAAAATCCCAACGTTGCCAGCCAATATGGAATAAGAAGTATTCCAACTCTTATGATTTTTAAAGGAGGACAAAAAGTAGACACAGTTGTAGGAGCTGTACCAAAAGCGACACTCTCTGGAACAATTTCAAAACATTTGTAGATCGAAGAATAAAAAAAATGACAATTTTGCTTAATTTAAGCCTTACATATTTGGAGTAAATGTGAATATTGGCCTAATTGATTATGGGATGGGAAATCTACACTCTGTAGAGCAAAGTTTTAAACGATTAGACATATCCCTTACAAGGTTCAAATCTCCAGAAAAAATGCATAAATTTGATGCATTGATTCTACCTGGAGTTGGCTCTTTTGACCCTGCTATAAAGAATTTAGAGAAAACAACATTAGTCCCATATCTATTAGACTGGGTAAAGAGTGAAAAGCCCTTATTAGGAATATGTTTGGGCTTACAGCTTCTTTTTGATTACAGTGAAGAGGGGACAAATAAAGGTCTGGGTCTATTCAAAGGTAAAGTAAAAAAAATACCACATTTTAAAGATGAAAAAATACCTCATATGGGCTGGGGCAAACTTAAAAGCGAAAGGAATTGTCCATTAATAGCAGATGAAAATAAACATCAATGGGTGTATTTTGTTCATTCCTATTCAGCAATCGTCTCAGAAGAAAAAGATTTAGCTGCATCTGTCCCTTATGGCAATACTAAACTAACAGCAATCGTTTGGAAAAATAATGTTGGTGCTTGTCAATTCCATCCAGAGAAATCAGGTAAAACTGGCCATTTGATTTTATCTCAATGGGTTAAATGGTTGAAAAATCAATAGTTAAAAATTGAATAATAATATCAAACTCTTAGGAGGCAAAACTTTAATAAGTCCAAAAGGACTTCAAACAAGACCTACGACTGGAAAAGTTAGAGAGGCTCTTATTAATATTCTTAAAGATGATATTTCTGATTGCAGTTGGTTGGATCTATACAGCGGAACTGGTTCTATTAGCTGTGAGGCAATTCAGAGTGGAGCTTTTAGAGTCTTGTCTATTGAAGGTGATAAAAAAACATCTAAGATATGTCTATCAAATATAAAATCTATATCTATTAATTCTTCTGAAAATTTCCATCACGAGGTTATTCATGCAGAGGTAATAAAAACTTTAAAGTTAGGATGTAAATACAACTCATCTAAATTTATTAGTAAATTTCCAAAAATTGACTTTAGATTTGATTTTGTCTACCTGGATCCACCTTTTAATTCAAATTTATATGAAATTACTCTTGAAAACTTGATATTAGGAGAATGGATTAAAGAAAAAACAATAGTTATTTGCGAATACGCAACTAGAGAAATGTTTCAAATATCAAATAAGTGGAAAAAAACCAAGCAAAAGAATTATGGGAATGTGGGAATTGTATTCCTCACTCCCAATCCGGCATAGCGCTACCTCTTCGGTATTGATTCCATGCCGCCACGAAAAGGCCTAATATTGTTATTGGAACCAGACCTAAAACGATTCCGCATAAAAGAGGTTCAATCATTTTTTTATGCTTTTGTCCTATTAAACATGATTCTCCCACGTCGTACATGATTTTGTGATAGTTCCTTCATCATCAGTGCAATTAAATACATTCCTTAAAACAACTCTGGTTAGGTTTTTTCTGCCTGCTGGTGTTGCTTTCTCTCTATTTTTAATTTTTTGGTTTTTTGGGAATTATCATTCTGATCCATTCATCTCAGTTACTCTCAGATCAGAGGGTTCGATTAGCAAAGGGAACCGAATCTTCAAAACAAATTGTGTCGGATGCCATGGAATATCGGGTCAAGGTTTAGTTGGTCCTGACTTACATGGGGCAACCTCAAGACTTAGCGATGGAAAAATTGTCAATCAAGTTGTAAAAGGACTAACTCCGCCTATGCCAAGTTTTGAGATTGATCCACAATCAATGGCCGATTTGCTGGCATACATGCATTCACTTTAATTAACTCCATATGAACCTTAAGCAAATTAAGCTTGTGCTTGTTGAACCGAGAGGGGAAGTGAATGTTGGAAGCGTAGCAAGACTTTGCAATAACTTTGGAATAAATGAACTTAGAATTGTTTCTCCCCGTTGCGAGATAAATTCTCTTGAAGCAAGCAGAATGGCTGTCAAGGGAAAAGATCTGCTTAAAAAAGCAACGATTTACCACTCCCTTTTAGATGCAATTTCTGACTGCACCCGCATTATTGCGACTTGCGGAAGAATAAATCATGGAGAAATACCTTTGCATACTGATACTGAAGTTGCCGAGTGGATAAGCGAAAGTTCATCCGAAACATCAATTGCACTCGTTTTTGGGAGAGAAGATAAAGGTCTTAAAAATCAAGAATTATTACTTGCCCAAAAAGTAATCAGTCTTAGCATCTCAGAGGAAAATCCCTCTCTCAATCTTTCTCATGCAGTAGCAATTATTCTCTATCAAATAAAAAATTTCAAAAAATCGAATTTTAAAGAAAAAAGATCATTAAAAAATGATCCTTGTCCACCCAGCGAATTAGATAGTTTTTTAAAAGATGCCCAGGATCTTCTTCTTGATACAGGATTTCTCATAGAGCACACAGCCTCAGCGCGAATGAATAAATTAAAAAGTTTTTTTCTAAGATCTGAAATACGAAAAAAGGAAGTCGCATTAATGAGAGGGATTATTAGACAATTCAGATGGGCTTTAAAAAAATAATTATTTTTTTAAAGCCATAACTTTTCAGGCTAAAATCTAAATAGTTTCATAAACCTAATAGAAAAAATTGAATAAATACATCAAATTTTTTATTAACATAATCCTTTCTGGAATTAGCCTTGGAATAATTTCTGGCTCATTAATAAAATTATTTTCTTTAAAACAAGTTAATAAAATGCAAACAAGTCTTTCAAAAAATTATATAGAAGATATAAAAAACAATAGATTTATTGAATCCAATAAAATTAATACAAATCCTAAAGAAATAAAATTACTTAGCGAAAAAATAAAACAGCTTGCAGAACAAAATAAAGATCTTGAGACAAGTGCCTATATTTTACTTCCTGGAAAAAATTTGTTTGCTGAATTTGATGGTGATAAGGAAATATCATCCGCCAGCACTATAAAAATCCCAATACTATTATCAGTACTTAATATGATTGATAGAAAAAAAATTTATTTAAATGAGACAATCAAATTAGAAGAAAGTCTCATTGGAGGGGGGGCTGGTTGGATTGCATATGAAAAACCCGGAAGTTTTTTTCCTGTATATGAATTAGCAACCGAAATGATCAGAGTTAGTGATAATACTGCCACAAATCTATTAATAGATCGTCTTGGTGGAATTGATGAGGTAAATCAAAGTTTTATTTCAATGGGTCTTACTCAAACAAAAATCAATAATTTATTACCTGATTTAGAAGGAACAAATGTATCAACAGTAAAAGACCTTATTCAGTCAATAGCGTTAATAGATTCAGGGGTTTTTACAAGCCTTCAGCAAAGAGATTTGTTTAGAGACATTATGAGCACTTCAAAATCAAATAATCTTATACCAAAAGGAATATTGAATTCACTTGGGGTCAATGGAAATAATGTTGATTATCAATTACTGATCAAGGGTTACAGAGTTTTTAATAAAACCGGTGATATTGGCACTACTTATGCGGATGTAGCCTTAATTGAAATGCCTGACGGAGTAAAGGCCTATGTAGGTATCAACGTCAAGGGACCTTTCAACGACACTAGGTCTGCTGATTTGATTAGAGAGATATCCAAATCATTCATTGATTTCATCAAGTCCGAATCAATGAAAACAAACAAGAAGAATTACCAATCTTAACCTGGCATTTATTGAGCAAGTAAACAGTTCGCTTGTAACCTACTTATGGAAAAATATAAAACAACAAAAACTACAGCCAGTGAGTTCTTCCAGGAAGCGCAGAGTTTTCCCTTTCACAGCCGTGATCGGGCAAGAGGAAATGAAATTAGCTCTTTTGCTAAATGTAATTGATCCCAGGATTGGGGGGGTAATGATAATGGGCGACCGGGGAACGGGAAAAACCACGACCATAAGGGCACTTGCAGATTTACTCCCAGCGATACAAACAGTAGAAGGAGACCCCTACAACAGCTCTCCAACTGATCCTGATTTACAAAGTACAGAAGTTCGTCAACGCATTGATCAAGGAGAATCTTTATCAACTCAGGACAGTCAAGTTCCAATGGTCGATTTACCTCTTGGAGCTACTGAAGATAGACTTTGCGGAACTATAGATATTGAGAAAGCTCTTAGTGAGGGAGTAAGGGCCTTTGAGCCTGGTCTTTTAGCAAAAGCAAATAGAGGTTTGCTTTATGTTGATGAAGTTAATTTGCTTGATGATCATTTAGTTGATGTTCTTCTCGATTCTGCGGCATCTGGTTGGAATACTGTGGAAAGAGAGGGAGTATCGGTAAGACACCCAGCTAGATTTGTTTTAATAGGATCAGGTAACCCTGAGGAAGGGGAACTCAGACCTCAGTTACTGGACCGATTTGGTATGAGTGTTGAGGTTTGCACTGTCAGAGAGGCTGAATTAAGAGTCCAAGTCGTTGATCAAAGAACTGCATTTGATAATGACCCTGAGGAATTTTCACTCCAAAAGAAATCAACCCAAGATTCTCTTCAAGCAAAAGTAATAGAGGCTCAAAATAGACTTCAAGAAGTAAATATTGATGAAGACCTTAGATTGAAAATATCTGCAATTTGTGGAGAACTTGATGTTGATGGATTAAGGGGGGACATTGTCACCAATAGAGCCTCAAGAGCACTTGCAGCCTTTGAAGGCAGAAATGAAGTTACTGAAGAAGATGTAGCAAAAGTCATTTCCTGCTCTCTTAGACATCGCTTAAGGAAAGATCCACTAGAGCAAGTTGACTCTGGTGAAAGAGTCATCAAAGCTTTTTGCAAAATTTTTGAAAGGAATGATGATGAAAATAATCTGGAAGATTTTAAATTAACTTTTTCAAACTAGAAAGTTGAGAATAATTGGAATTGACCCTGGTTTAGCAAGAGTGGGATATGGGCTTATTGATTCAAATAATAATCAAAATATAATGCTTGATTGCGGCATAATAAAAACTGAGAAGGATTCAAGTGAAGAAAATAGAATATTAGAAATACATCAAGATTTAGAATTATTGCTTAAAAAGTGGAGGCCTGACAAAGCAGCTGTTGAAAAGTTTTTTTTCTATCGTTCAAGTACAACAATCAGTGTTGTTCAAGCTAGGGGAGTAATAATTATGACCTTAGCAAAAATGAATATACCAATAATTAATCTGGCGCCAATGCAAGTAAAGTTAGCTGTAACTGGATCTGGGAAATCAAGTAAAAACGAAGTAATTCAATCTGTCATGAGCGAACTCAATTTAGATATTCCCCCTAAGCCTGATGATGCTGCTGATGCGTTAGCAATTGCATTAACATCTCTTCAGTCTGAAATTTAAGAAGAAAAACTAATTTATAATTATGAAAAGTAAATCAGAAAAAAATATTGCAAGAAAAAGCTTTTCTGAGATTAGAAACCTAAAAATAAAAAATAATCAAAAATTAATATACGAACAGGTAGATAATTATATCGAAACCTTCTTAAATACATCGGAGTTAAGAAAAAAATACATAGGTATTTACTGGCCACTTATTGGTGAGGTTGATCTAAGTTTGTTGAGAGGAAAAAAAAACTTAAAATTTGCTTTACCCCATTGCGAGAAAAATAAAACCTTGACATATAGGCGATGGTCAAGTGAACCTCTTGGGAAAGATTTTTTTGGCATACCCTCACCAATGACTAACCCGCCCTTAAAACCTGAGGAAATATCAACCCTTTTTATTCCAGCTTTTGCCATTGATAGAAATGGTTACAGACTTGGGGCTGGAGGTGGCTTTTATGATCGATTGAGATCAAAAAGAAATTGGCTTTCAATAAAAGCAATAGTCATTTTGCCACAGTGTTGCGTTTCCGAAAAACCATTACCAAGGGACCCATGGGATATCCCCTTTGACAATTGGATTACAGAAAATGGTCTACTTAAAAAAATTAACTAGTTAAAATTATTACAGTTAAGGATTTAAAATATTGATATGTCACACGTAGAAAATCCACCACTCAAAAGTCTCGGTAGCGACTTCCTTGACAAAATTGTAAAAAGGTTACAGTCGACAGCTGATCCCAAAAGAAAATATGAATACGTCCTTTGGATGGCAAAAAAACTTCCGCTACTGCCTGCTGAGGAAATATGCGACTCAATAAAAGTCAAAGGATGTGTTTCACAAGTCTTCGTTTTAGGTAAATTGGAAAATGGCGTAATCAAATGGAGAGGCTACTCAGATGCTTTGATAACTAAAGGATTATTGAGCATTTTAATAGAAGGGCTTAATGACCTAACACCAGAGGAAATTCTTGCAGTTGACAACTCTTTCATTAAAGCAACTGGACTAAACTCCAGCCTTACTCCATCAAGAGCCAATGGATTCCTCAACATACTGCTAAATATGAAAGGCCAAGCAAAAAATCTCTCAATGCAGGCTCCAATCAATTGAGTCAAATCTGAGAACACAATTAAACAAAAAAAACATGGCTAGAAAAATTCGCGTAGGTCTTCTAGGACTTGGAACCGTAGGCAGTGGTGTTTTAAAAATTTTCAATGAACCAGAGGGACGTAATCCTCTTCTCTCAAAAATCGAGCTTGTGAGTATTGCCGTTAAAAACATCAATAAAAATAGAACTATCTCTCTAAAAACTGCTCGGCTCACTGAAGATCCTCTAGAAGTCGTCAACGATCCAAGTATCGACATAATCGTCGAGGTTATGGGAGGGGTAGAACCTGCCAGGTCACTAATATTGAAAGCTATCTCCCTTGGTAAATCCGTCGTAACCGCAAACAAAGCAGTAATTGCAAGACATGGTAAAGAAATCGAAGAGGCAGCTAACCACGAGGGAGTTTATGTATTAATCGAAGCAGCAGTTGGCGGAGGCATTCCAATTATTGAACCTTTAAAACAATCGTTAGGTGGAAACAGATTAAAAAAGATAAGTGGAATAATCAATGGAACAACCAACTACATCCTGAGCAAAATGACTAAGGAGGGAGCCGGATATGAGATTATTCTTAAAGAAGCTCAAGAACTAGGTTACGCAGAAGCTGATCCTGCTGCTGATGTAGAGGGCTCTGATGCTGCTGACAAGATTGCAATATTGAGCGGATTAGCCTTTGGGGGAAGTGTTAAAAGAGATCAAATACCAACAGCGGGAATAAATAATCTTCAAAGCAGAGATATTGAATATGCCCAAAGACTCGGCTATGTGATAAAGCTTCTAGCAACAGGACAAAATCTTGAAGAGTATCAACAAGAAAAAACTGGCACTACACCACTTGCTATTTGGGTGGAACCAACATTAATTCCCTTGGAGCACCCACTTGCATCAGTCAATGATGTAAACAATGCAATTTTGATAGAGGGAGAACCAATTGGCGATGTAATGTTTTACGGTCCAGGAGCCGGTTCAGGGCCAACAGCATCTGCAGTGGTTGCAGATATTTTAAATATTTCTGGCATCAAAGTTATGGAACAGTCCTCTAATTGCCTTGACCCACTTCTCTCTTCCGTAAGTTGGAGATTTTGCGAAATTGTTGATCAAAGTAAATTTTTAAAGAAAAGCTATATCAGGTTAATTACTGAAGATTCTCCAGGGGTAATTGGTCGAATTGGCAATGTTTTTGGGGACAATAATGTTTCAATACAATCAATCGTGCAATTTGATGCAATAAAAAGGGAGGCTGAAATAGTTGTAATTACTCATAAAGTTCATAAAGGGTTAATAGACAATTCCTTATTAGACATTAAAAAATTACCTGAAGTAAAATCTATAGAAGCAAATTTAGGTTGTTTGTAAATGAAGGCAAAGCTGGCAATTATCTTGAGGAATTGCTAATTCTATAAAAAGAATGGTGGCCTTTATGTCTATTGGCTTCTATCACTCGAATAGTACTATGTCACTAAAAAAAAATAGTTCGAAAGAGCTTGACAAAATTATAAATCAAGGAGATTGCGTTAAGCTAATTGATGATAAAAATCTATTTCAAGTTATAGGTGTTGACAACAATCATAATAAGTGTTGGTTAAGAAGATGGCCATTACTAACTAATGGCTCTCCAGTTTTCGAAATATCAACCACTCAAGTTATTGTTTTACAATAAATTATTTTCTATTTTTATGGATTATTTTGAAAAATAAATCAAACAAAATTGTATATCTACCGAGGACAATTTTAAAAATAATTACAATTATATTTTTATACTTTTCGTTAGTTTCATGTAAAGCCATAAAAGAATCTAATAGAATTGTAGTGGCTAGTGCAGGCAAGATTGAATCGCTTGATCCGGCTCAAGCAAATACTTTAAGATCTTTACAATTAATAAGTGCGCTCGGAGATACACTATATATCCTTAATGAGAATGGTACGCTTGAGCCTAGACTTGCAAGTAGTTTACCTTCAATATCTAAAGATGGTTTATCCATAGATATTGAGCTAAAAAAAAATATTTTTTTTCATGATGGAACACTATTTAATTCTAAAGCTATGGAATTTAGTATCAACAGATTTCTAAAAATAGGCACTCAAAGTTATATTATTGGGGATAGGATTAAGAGTATAGAGACTCCTGATGAATACCTATTAAGATTAAATCTAAAAAGGCCTTCAACATCTTTTAATGGTCTATTAACTTCAATAAATTTAACTCCAGTATCCCCAACATTCTATTCAAAATATAAAAATAAGTTCCTTAATAATAATTTTATAGGCACAGGCGCCTATAAATTAATATCATTCCAACCAGAAAAACAAAGCATCGAACCATTTAAAAATTATTGGGGGGAAAAGCCAAAGAACAAGGGTATTGATTATATAAATTATAGAAACTCATTCTCTTTATATGGAGCAATAAAAAATGGCGATATTGACATGCTTCTCTCAAATTCAATTGCCGATAGTCAAATACTTTCGCTTAGTAAGATGGCAAGCAAAAATCTTTTAAATGAAGCAACAGGACCTGCAATGGAAATAGGTTACTTAACAATAAGAAGTAACAATGAAGATTTTTCAAATAAATTAATACGGCAAGCCATTGCGCTCTCTATTGACCGCAATTTAATTAGCAAAAAAGTAAGTTTTGGATTTAGGGAGCCATTAAGATCAATTACTCCAAAAGTACTAAGAGGCCAAAAAAACTCATATTGGCCAAAATACAATCCATCAAAAGCACGGAAATTATTAATTCAATCGGGTTTTTGTAGAACTAAGAGACTTGTTATCCCTTTAACTTATCGTTCAAATGTTCCAGCAGATAAATTATTTGCACTAATATGGAAAGAACAAATAAGACGCGATCTTAACGATTGTTTATTAATTAACATTAACGGAATTGATTCTAATACTGTCTATAAACAATTATCCCAAGGTGTTTTTCCCGTTGTAATGCTTGATTGGACAGGAGCTTTCCCAGATGCCTATGCATATCTTTATCCCTTATTTGGCTGTAATGAAATGGAATCGAATATCTGCAAGAAGGGAGAGGCCGTATTCAGTGGAACTTTTTGGGCTTCATCCGAAATAGAGAAACTTTTAGTGAAATCTGAACATTTGCAGGGCAATAAGCGCTCAGAGGTCCTCGAGACAGTAGAACAAATTGCTGCAGAAGGCTCAGCATATGTTCCTATTTGGAATGTCCGTCCGCGTGCATGGTCTAAAAAAACGATTAATAAACCAAAATTTGATGGTACTGGTTTTGTTTTATTAAAAAAACTTGAAAAACTAAATCATGAATCGAAATAGTTTAATTTTCAGATATGTAATCTCTAGGATTACTCTTGCTCCTTTAATGATATGGATAATATCAAGTTTAGTTTTTGTTCTTTTGAGAATTGCTCCAGGTGATCCTGTTGATGCAATTCTCGGTAACAAGGCCAACGAGACTGCTAAAGAATTAATGCGTTCAAGACTTGGGCTTGATCAACCACTTATAAAACAATATTTAAATTACCTTGGGGAACTGATTAAAGGAAATTTTGGTGAATCATTAAATTCTCAAGAACCAGTCCTTAATATGATTTTAAGAGCCCTACCAGCAAGTATTGAACTTGGGTTATTAGCCTTATTAATCGCCTTAACAATAGGAATTATTGTTGGTTTTAGTGGAATAGCAAAGCCAGAAGGAAAAATAGATTTTTCTGGAAGAATGTTTGGCATTACAACTTATGCATTACCGCCTTTTTGGGTCGCGATGGTTTTCCAATTTTTATTTGCAGTTTCTCTGGGTTGGCTACCTATTGGGGGAAGATTCCCCCCCAACTTGATTGAACCCTCAGGCACTGGTTTTTTGATTTTGGATAGTATTCTCTCAAAAGATTGGTTGGCCTTACAGGGATCTATTAGACATTTAGCGCTCCCAGCCTTCACTTTAGGTTTTTTGTTAAGTGGTATTTTTAGTCGATCATTGAGACTAAATCTTGGTAAAGCTTTAAGAGGAGACTTCATAGAGGCTGCTAGAAGCAGAGGTTTAAAACAAAAACAAATAATCCTTAATCATGCACTTCCAAACTCTCTACTTCCACTTTTAACCATTTCTGGATTAACTATTGCATCTCTTGTGGGTGGAGCTCTTTTAATAGAAATTACTTTTTCTTGGCCTGGATTAGCTCTTGGTTTACAAGAAGCTATCAACCTTAGAGATTACCCAGTAGTTCAAGGATTTATTGTGGTTGTCTCATCTATGATAATTTTTATTAGTATTTCTATTGATTTACTGATAGCAATTTTTGATCCAAGAATTAAATATTAATTATTTAGTAATTCTTCTATTTTTGATCTGTCAATTAAATGATATTTGATATTATCTTTTTCTAAATTAAGGTTAACTCTTAGTCCTTTCTCAGTATTTAAGTTATCAAGAAAATTAATAATTTGATTTGAAAGTAAACTTTGAACTGAAAGTGGATGTAATCCAACAAAATCTTTAGTTAAATTGAAGACATCATTATTAGTCTTATTGTCTAACTGGCCTCCTACTCTTATGGGTGAGAAATGACTTGCTCCTTCAATAATCAAAACTCTGCTATGCGGGTGGGGTTTTGTAGCCATAAATAATCCAAGTTGTTCATATATCGCGGGAGTAACAAGATCAAAAGTTCCACCTGCGAAAAAGAATGGGATTTGATTATCAATATCTAAAACCTCAGGCCAAATTAAACTACCAAAACTATTTATTCCAATAATTGCCTTAAGAGTATGAATCTCTTTAATAGCTATAGGTGAATAATCAACAAATTGACATTGTAATAAGACAGAAAGATTGGTCAAAGAGAAGTCTTCAAGAGCATAAGAGCAACTTTGTTTTAGAGAGTCTCCAGGCGGTGCTCCTGCAGCAAGGAATGCTGTCAAAGAGCCAAGAGAGTGGCCAATAAGAACAATATTTTCACCAGGAACACTTATCAAATTATTTGACTTTGCTTCAATAACTGAATATATGTCTTTGATTCTATCTGGAACGATTTCAATACCAGGTGCCGAAACTTCTCCGCTAAAGAGAGCTTTCAAATATTTCGAATCGCTTCCAGGATGCTGCAAGAGAATGACAGGCCAACCATGATGACTCAGACTTCGAGCCAACCACCTGAAATGATCTCTATCTCCCCCTATTCCAGGCATAAAAATAATTAAATCTGAACGAGTATTATTTGAACTTGATGGTTTCCAAATCTCAATATTTAAAGACTCATTTCGATGCTTTACATTGAGGGGGACTATCTCATAAAAAGACTCTTTTAAAGCATTATTTTTTGAGGTTGATGTTATTTCGATATTGCTTTTATCAATAGATAACGAACTTAAATTTAGATCAGATAATAATTTTTGCTGTTTCTTTAATTCAGTTCGCCATTTACCGATAATTTTTACTAATCTGTCTAGATTTATATTAATAACTTCACCAGGCATTGATTGTAAAATTGAAATCAATGAAGCATCATCTTTCGTTATAAGGATATTTTCAATAGTCTGGAAAATCTTTTTCTCAGACTTTTCATTATCTAATTGAATAATCTTGCCTAATTCATTAAAAAGCTCTCTTCCAAACCAACTTCGAAGAAACTGAAGAATAATCTCTTCATCCTTTAAATGCGGTTCCTTTAGAAATTTCAACAAAGCAGTTCTATTTTCAAATCCAAGCAAACTCAACCATGTAGCCAATTCAGTATTTCCCTCACCATCTCTTTTACTCCAATTATCCAATTCATTAATGGAAATAGGTATAGACATCTCCTCAAAATGGATCTCAACTCTCTCAGCGGCCTTTAAATCAAAACTAGGATGAACAGCAGTTAGCATGCTGCCCATAAAGCTGAAAAAAACTATTCTTTGCAATAAACGAATTGATTTCGACACAAAATCCAAAAGTATGGTGGAGTCAATTCCCTGAGGGACTACGTTTAGTAGCCAAGGGAAGACTTTATGCCTCTATAGGTGCAGGGGCAGTTCTGTATTTGACACCATTATTATTCAATAATGTTGGTTTTTCTGCATCTCAAATAGGCACAGGTGTAACTGTAGCAGCGCTTTCTGGGACTTTTGCAAGAATAGTCTCGGGATTTTTTCTTGACAAAAAAATAAACTTTTGGCTTCCACTTCGAATTGCTGCTTGCCTTGCAATTTTGGCAGATTTATTACTACTCCAGGCTTCAAACTATATTGGATTCCTTCAAGGACAATTTCTTTTAGGTGCAGCAGCGGGAACATATTGGCCATCAGTCGAATTGGCAGTTCCAATAAATTGTGGAACATATCCTTCTAGCAAAGGATTTGCCTTAGTTAGAGCTGCTGATGCACTGGGGATATGCTTTGGTGCGTCATTAGGTACAGTTTTTTCATCAATAAATCAAATTAGATACATTTATTACTTGGATATATTCTTTATGCTTCTGCTTTTGAGACTTTTGATAGATAATAAAATATTCATCGAAAACTTAAAAAAAGACACCTTCTCGAATAAAAATTATTTAATCGAGGATAAAAAAATAAAAAGATCTAACTTAAAAAAATGGCTAAGCAATATTATTCCCATATTAATAATTAGTCTTTTTGCTACTTCCATATTTACTCTTTTACAAAGTGCCCTCCCATTAGATCTAGTTAAAGGAGGTTTAGAAAGGCCGGCTTTAAGTGATACAATCAGTGGCTTAATACTTGCTCTTCAACTGGGCCTAATTCTGTTATTTCAGTGGCCAGTTGGTAAAGTAATGAGTGAAAAGGGTATTAATTATGGACTTAATTTTAGCCTTACTTGCTTAGGATTAGGTTGCTTACTTATTTCATTATCAAGTCTTTTTAAAATAGGTATTACAATAGTAATTTTGGCTTTATTCTTTATTGCACTTGGGATAACAGCATTCTTACCCACAGCTACGGAGGGTATTGTTAAAAACTCCTCCATATCCAGAAGAGGTATTTCAATGGCCTTATTTTCACAATGCTTTGGTATAAGTGCGATTGTAGCCCCAATAATTGCAGGATACTTATTAGATAAGAATAGCGGAGGTTTTATACTCTGGATTTCACTTTCTTTTATAGCACTATTATTAGTACCTCTTGCAAAGAAAATTAATCCAACAAATCAAGTAAATTAAAAGATTATTTCTCCAATTCAAGAAGACGTTTCTCTCTTAAAAATAAAAATAAAGGTGCAGCGAAAGCAAAAGCAATCAAAAATGAGCTGTAGACAATCCACATGTTTTTCATTTCTAATTTCTTAGATTCACTCACAATCCAAACTGTTACAGCACCAGCGCCAATAAAAAGATCCCTTGAAAGAGATTGTGCGGCAGGATTTGCATTAGCTAATGAAATAAAGTTTGCAATATCAAAACTTCCATACGAATTTGCATAGTTTATATTTGATAGAGTGGGGAGAATCAAACCCGCTATTGCAAAAGCCAAATAAACAAAACTAAGGATTTTTCTAGATTGATTCATTTAAAAACTAAGAAATTAAAAATCAGTTTGAATCCTAAATGTTTTGTAAAATAGATTCAAGCATGAGTTTTTGTTACTTCTGTTATTCAGATGGATTTAGTTGATTTTAGACATTTAGATAAAATACCAAAATTAAAGCTTGCTGTTATTGGTCATGTTGAATGGGTAAAGTTTTTAAAAGTGGATCAATTACCGAAAAGAGGGCAAATCTCTCATTCAAGTTATGGGATTGAAGAACCTGCTGGTGGTGGGGCTTTAATTGCAGTGGAAATGAGAAATATAGTTAATAGTTCTGTGCACTTCTTTACGGCTCTTGGGAGAGATTCAATAGGTGAAAAATGCTACCAAAGATTAGAAACTCTAGGACTTACTCTTCACGTTGGTTGGAGAAATTCTTCCACTCGTGAAGGAATTAGCTTTGTAGACAATTCTGGAGATAGAGCAATAACTGTTATGGGAGAGAGACTTGAACCCAACTCAATGGATAATCTCCCTTGGGAAGATTTAAATGATTTTGATGGCGTTTTTATTACTGCTGGTGATGTTGATTCAATTAGGTATGCCAGAAAAGCTAAATTTTTAGCTGCAACTCCTCGTTTGGGTATTGGTGCTATCAATAAATCAAAAATCAAACTTGATGCTCTTGTCGGGAGTGATCTAGATCCAGGAGAAAAATATCAATCAGATGAAATACAAAAAACACCAAAACTTCTAATTAAGACTCGAGGCGCTGAGGGTGGAATTGTTTACCCAACGGGAAGATTTAAATCTATCAAATTAGATTCCAAACCAGTTGACACTTATGGATGTGGAGATAAATTTGCTGCAGGATTTACTGTTGGAATGGCAGCAAGCTGGGATATTGTTAAGGCATTAAGCCTAGGGGCACATTGTGGGGCGAAATGTGCCACTTATTTTGGTCCTTATACTAAATATGATTAAATTCTAAAATGAACCAACTAAATCCAATAAAAGAAAAAAAAGATTTCGATTTAGTAAATTTTTATATTTTAATTAATATAATATTAGTTTTATTATTCATAGAATCATCCTACATTTTAGTTTTATTCTTTAAAAAAGGAATTTTTAAAAAAGAAATTTTAACTTATAAAAGCAATGTGGGATTTGATATTATTATAAAAAACTAAATATACAATTATTAAAACAACAAAAAATAATATTTTCTCTTAATCATATAAAAGCATCAAACTTTCTGATAGAATAAATTCTTAGATATAGATAGCAATCTTGATAAGTTCCATTCTAGTTATTATTTTATTTACACTTTTATTAATTTTCTTTATCATTAAATTTAATTCGAGGAAAAAATTAAAATCAGTTACTTTAATTGAAAGATTTAAAAATAAGTTTAAAAATAAGAATCATGTCAGAATCAAATTATCAGAAAGGATGTCAGATTCATTAATGAATGACCCTGAAATAAATATAAGAATAAGCACCTGGTACAATGAATTTGAAATCAGAGAAAAAGCAGATATTCATAGAGCCAGGTTGAGTAAATATGGAAAATCTAAAATGAATGGAGAAATGCTTTTTTTAGGTCCTAAAGGCGGAGTTTATAAATATGGAAGTGACGGGAAAAAGAAATACCTTTAATGTTATTAATTTAAATTATATTTCCAAAGAATTATTCTATTTTTTATTTTCCTTTATGATAATTTTTAAATTTAAAATAAATCAGTTTAAAGATCATAAAAAATCTTGATACTCATTGAAATCACGATTTGCCCAATGGATAAATTGACTTTGTGGTGATTTCTGACTATTCGCCACGAGTGAAATTTTTTCATTATTGGAGTTATTTTTTGTCCTTAAATAGTTGCCAGAAACCCTTTGGCGATAATCTCTAGCAAGTTTTTCTATTGAAAATCCCTTTGGAGAGGGTCGGTGTGGCCAGAATCTATTCAAATTAATTAAGAAGAACTCTGTCCAAGCAAAACAGCAAAGCAAGAGAAGTGCAATAGCTGTAGGAATTGATTGGCTTTATTATGTTCCCGGCATCGCTGGCTTATATCCACCTCCACCTCCAACACATTCAAGACTTTCTCTTGTATTTACACCTGTTATTGGATTAGTGCCTTCTGCTATTGCGCACAGGTTTTTTTGATCATCACTGTCAAGTATTGCATAAGTAAAATCTGCTCCCTCTATTTGAGCCCCGGCAAAACTACTCCCTGAGGCAATCATGTTAATCAAGATGGCATTTCTAAGGTCCGTTTTTTGGAAGTTAACCCTATCGGAGAGAGTGTCAGTGAGATTTATACCGTTTAAATTTGAACCTTTAAGATCAGATAAAGTAAGAACAGTGCCATGCAGGTCCACATCGCTAAAATTTGCGTCCCTAGCAACTGCCCCAGCAATGGAAGACTTAGATAAATCCTGACCGTGTAAATCAAACCCAGTTATGTCAGCTCGAACGTAATTTGGAACTTCGTCACCCTCTCCTGTCTTTTCAAAAGAGGCAGCAGCATTTGTTGAAAATGGAGCAATAGTGAATAAGAAAACTCCAAGGATCAAGGGAATTAAAAAATCTCTTTTAATGCTTTTAAACATCACTCGATTAGCTGTTTGTATAACTTTGCCCCAGATCAGCTGATTTATGGGGTTTACGAAAGAGAAAGATAAATCAATTTACTTTCTTAAATATTCTATTAAATGTGTACTCAGAGTGGTTTACCTGAAATTAAGCAATGAAAGGTGGTATTTGTCCAATAAAGAGTAACGCCTATCATTAGCAGCAAATTAAAGCCCACTAAAAGTGAGCCCATCATCATCCCTTGGTCTCGACTGGCGTCAAAATTACTAATTGGTTCTACAGATACAGTAGATATATTGTTTTTCATCCAATGATGTAACAAAAAACACACCTTAACCATTAACTCAGCCAAGTGCGAGTTTGGTCATTGAATGAGCAATCCATATTGGACAAAAAATTAAAAATATTAAAATTTCTGATAGTTTTGATTTATTCACAATAAACAAAATGCCTCTAATTAGAGTCACAACCTCGTTAAAAGATTCCAAAAATCAAACTAAACTCCTTCAAAGACTTTCATCAGAGCTTTCAATTGCGACAGGAAAACCTGAGAGTTATGTAATGGTAATTTTGGAGATGGGGAAACCAATGATTTTTGCAGGAGAAAAGAATGATCCTGCTTGTTTTATAGAAATCAAATCAATTGGTTCTCTCAATCCAAAAAAAATGACTTCTTCGTTCTGTAATCTAATTTTCGATTCAATGGGCATTCCAAAAGACAGGATTTACATTGCATTTGAAGACATTAATGGTAGTCAATGGGGATATGACGGTAATACTTTTGGGTAAATAAAATTCTCCTTATTTTAACTCTGACCTAAAAATCGTTTTTTTTTACATGTATATCAAATACATACAAAACTTAGCCTAAGCACTTGATTTCAAACAATTAAGAGGGATCTTGATATTAAGAAGTCATATTTTCATGGGTTATTTTTTTCTTTTTTTAATATTCCTAGGATCAATAGCTGGATTGCTGTTATTCCTCAATAAAGGAGATGAAGCAACTGAAATCAAGCTAATGCTTTCTGAAATTTTCAATGATTTGAAAAAGCTTTTTTCAAATCTCAAAAAGCTTTTGGTTTACTTAAAAGAAATTATTGATAAAAAGAGAAGTGAAAACGCCACTTTAAAAGTAAATATATCGAAGAGCACTGAGACATCAAAGATTCAAAATGATTCTATAAATGATATGGGAGAGAAAAATAGTACCGTTTCTCCAGAAAAATCAGATCAACCAATACCTTCTATCAATTCTGATTTTGACAAACCAACTGAACAATCAGATCAACCAATACCTTCTATCAATTCTGATTTTGACAAACCAACTGAACAATCAGATCAACCAATACCTTCTATCAATTCTGATTTTGACAAACCAACTGAACAATCAGATCAACCAATACCTTCTATCAATTCTGATTTTGACAAACCAACTGAACAATCAGATCAACCAATACCTTCTATCAATTCTGATTTTGACAAACCAACTGAACAATCAGATCAACCAATACCCTCTATCAATTCTGATATTGATAAACTTCAAAAAAATATTGACAAAAACGATGAAATATCAAAATTCTCAGAAGACAACGAAAAAAGAGAAGGAAATTTCAATGAATGAAATGATTCATAGAATTAAGTTCAATAAGCATTTATCAACAAATATTGAGTTAGCAATGAAGTAGATTATTTAGAGATCAATTAATTACTTTAAATTACTTTCTTTTAAAATGCTTGAACTTACATTAATGGCGTTATTAAATACAGTTGGAGATAATTTCTGCAAATATCGATCTGAGGGTAATGATAGTTATAAGTCTTTACTTCTTTCGTATAGTGATGCTAGTGAGAAATACGGCGTTAAGGAAGTTAAAACCGTTATTCAGAAATCCAGTAATATATCTATCGCAGCAGTAGCTGTTGCTGCAACAAAATGTCCTCAACATTTATGAATAAACTTCATGGTGAAGCTTGTAAATGCTTAATTAAATATGCATTTAGTTTTTATAAGAATAGAAAAGAGTGATTTTAATAGTTGCCAGTAACAAAATTTACAAACCATATTTAAAATAAATATAAAACCCTTAAAAAAGGTTTACACAATTTATTTTTCTAGCTATCACTAGAAGTAGTGCAAAGATGTATGAATTTAGAGTATCTTATAATTCCCACACTAGGAGTAGTGTTTTGTCCTTTTGCAATAGCTTATTTTTGGGAAATAATAAGTAATATGCAGAAAAGAAATCTAGTGAAAAATTAATATTTTTATTATATCTGGTTTAACTTAACTTATTAACTTAATCAGATAAATAACCAAGTGTATCTGTTGGAAATTCAAGTAAAACATTTTTCAATCCTAGTTCCTCTGCTCGAATAGCCATAATGCCATCACTCTTCTCAATTTCTTGCCTAAAAGTAAATGCTTCTTGAGGCTCATCTCCTTGAGCTGGAATTCCATCAAGAACATCAAAAAGAATATTCTTGAGATCCTCCTCGTTAAGAACAGCTTTGGACATTTGAATAAATCCAACTATTTATTTTGTAGCCAAATAGTTAGAACCGAGCCACGCATTTAAATTTTTGTGATTTTTTTACCGCATTTACACTTACCACCTTTCCACTTGGAGCATTTTTCTCTTTTGCATTTTTTTTTTTTTTTTTTCGGCCATATAAATAACTAAATGAGATGAGTTTTTAAAAAATTCTTCTACCGATTAATCATTCAATCTCTATAATTTTATAGTAAAATAAGGTCTCTCTATCTTCATAATCTGCATCTGAGAAAGAAACATTAGAGAATGTTCTCCTTTGAGAGTTAATTAATCCCATCATAACTAGCATAAATGCCTTTTGTATTTGAATCGTAATAATAATATTATTATTATTGAGAACAATAAATCTTTAAATTTTTATATTCCAAAAAATAACATCAAGAAGATTTTTAAGATAAAAATATTTGTTTGTAAAATTTAAAATAATAATTGGAAATTAATAATATATTAAAAATAAAAACCTAAAGGTCAAAATTAATCTGACCTTTAGGTTACCAAAATAGATAATTGTTTTAAATAAAACTAAGAGGTAGCGGATGCTCCTGTTACATTCCCGATTACGTTTGCAACTCTTCTAAAATCAAAGCCCATTGCTCTGAGCGCATGCCAGATATGGCCTTGAATAAAGAAAAAACCAAAATAATAGTGAACATTGGAGATAGCAGCCCTCGTGGAATGCCCCCAAAATGCATTTCCATCTGATAGATCACCTGTATCTATCCAATAAGGTGAGATGCCAAATTTCAATGCAAGCGGTTCGCCATAAAAGGCTTCAGGATAAACGGTTGTGTTTGATGCACACCAAAAGGCTGCAACAATAGCCATCCAACCTATTCCTGCTAAGGACCAAGAAAGAACAGCTTCTGCACCTAGTAAGCCTGCTCCTTTAAATTTGTCATACTCACCAATTTGACGAGTAGCAATATGCCAGGCTCCCCCACTAATCTCCAAAAAGGCTAAAAATGCATGTCCTTCCATAACCTCCTCTAGGCTGTCAATCTTCAGGAAGTCATACTGATGGCTCCAGATTCTGCCAAAATCACCATACCCTGGAAAAACCTGTCGTACCTCTCCAATGGCTGGATCATAGATACCATGCCATCTTGCCCATTCAACAAACCAAATGCAGGCAACACCAAGAAATATCAAATGATGGCCAAGAATGAATGTTAATTTATCTGGACTATCCCATTTGATTTGGAATTTTTTGGTTGTTGGAATTGGGCCACTTTCAAGATCAGCGTTGAACAACAATGAATGAGCTAAGGCTCCTCCGGCGTAAACCAGAGATGCGATTAAATGAACAATCGCTATTGAAGCAACATTTTCACCTGTCCAAGTACCAGTTTGGTCAAAACCAATTCCTATTGAAGCCAAATGAGCTAGAAAAATTGAGCTCTGATGGCCCATTGCTATTGAGGGGTCAAACCTAGCAAGCTCCCAAAGAGTGCTTGCTCCAGCAGCGAAGGAAATCAAACCAGTATGCGCAGCATGTGCAGCAATGAATTTCCCTGAGCGATTGGTGACCCGAGAATTACCAGCCCACCACCCATAGGTGACGTCTGGATTTCCATAGGTCTGCATAATTTAATTAAAAAAATCTATACTTTGGCACATTACACAAATTTTAAACTCGATTCATAATGTGTTGAATTACTGTAATGGACTGCGATAGAGGGGGGTAATTATTCTTCTTAATGAATCTTTACATATACAATAAGAACTGTGAAGCGTTCTTTGCGTTTTTACGGGTCGTTTTATCTAAGAGTGGAAAACAAAAAAGCCCCGATTAAATATCGGGGCTTTTTTGTTTATTCCTTAAAAGGATTTTAAATTTGATTAAATTTCTTTAACCATTAAGAGATACCGAGGTTGCGCCCAAGTTAGAGACAGCCCTGCTAACTCTTTTGAAATCAAAGCCCAAAGACCTAATCGCATGCCATAGGTGACCCTGAATAAAGAAAAATCCAAAGTAGTAATGAACATTAACTAGAGCTGCGCGAGTAGTATGCCCCCAAAAAGCAGAGCCACCCTCAACGGTATCAACCCAATATGGAGCAATGCCAAATTTGAAAGTAAGCACTTCTCCATAGAATTGTTCAGGATAAACAGTTGTATTAGTTGCAGCCCAAAAAGCAGCAACAATAGCCATCCAACCAATTCCCGCTAGCGAATAGGAAAGTACTGATTCAGCTGATAAGACCTTGGCACCTTTGAACTCAGTGTATTGTCCAAGTAAACCAGAACCCATTTTCGTAGCAATGTGATGCGCACCTCCAGCAATCTGAGCAAAAGCTAAAAATGCATGTCCCCCCATCACATCTTCGAGACTATTGATAGTGATGAAATCAAATTGATGATTCCATATAGAAGCCAAGTTTAAGTTGTACTCAACTTGCCTTACAGCGCCAACAGAAGGATCAAAGATTCCATGTATTCTGGCCCATTCGACGAACATGATGTTCGCGATGCCAAAAAGAATTAAATGATGGCCAAGAATAAAAGTCAAATTGTCGGGGTTATCCCACTCAAGCTTGAATTTTCTAGCTTGCTTAACAGAGCTGTCTTGCATATCACCCTCAAATTTCACTGAGTGCAATAAGCCTCCAGCGCCATAAGCCATTGAACCAATTAAATGGACAACAGCAATGGAAACAACCCCTGCACCGGTCCAGGTACCGGCTTCATCAAAACCAATTCCAAAGGTTGCAAGGTGAGCTAAGAATAGGGAACTCTGATGGCCCATCGGAATTGACGGGTCAAATCGAGCAAGCTCCCAAAGGGTGGCTGCGCCAGCAGCAAAAGCAATCAGGCCTGTATGTGCAGCGTGTGCAGCAATAAATTTGCCTGAGCGATAAGTGACCCCAGCATTTCCAGCCCACCACCCATAGGTGACGTCTGGATTTCCATAGGTCTGCATAATTTAAGAGAACGAGCAACATACCTAAATCAGATTACAAGCGTGTCATTTAATATGGTCAGAATAGTTAGAGGTCTTTATTGAGTTGATGCATTTCGTCAATCTTTCAAAAAAAAAAAAAACAGTAAAACTTCAGAATAATTTGATTAAAAAAGCTTTCCAATTCAAAATATCAAAGAGTCGTAAATATTCAGAAAGCTGTGAGGATAAGGTTTTATAAAAATTTATCCTCTTTGATAATTATCGCTTAACTAAATCAAGATCTTTTGAAAAGCAAATCCATACAAAATTAAGAACTGACTTTGATAAGGATCTTAAAAGACAATACAAAAAAAAAACCCCACAAAATTTGTGAGGTTTTTGTTTTTTGATGCATTAGAACTAGAAATTTTTTCTAGGAGCTAAGACGAAATTCCTCAGAGCTTGAATCATTTCCAATAGCACTTCTAACTTTGCTGAAATCAAAGCCTAGAGCTCGCAATGCGTGCCATAAGTGACCTTGAATAAAGAAGAAACCGAAGTAATAATGAACATTTGATAAAGCTGCTCTTGTGGTATGCCCCCAAAACGCAGCATTAGTTCCAGATAAATCAACTGTATCAACCCAATAAGGAGAGATAGCAAATTTCAACTGGAGTGGTTCGCCGTAAAAGGCCTCTGGATAAACAGTTGTATTTGATGCACACCAGAAGGCTGCAACAATGGCCATCCAGCCAATACCAGCAAGTGAGAAAGAGAGGATTGCCTCAGCTGACAGCAACTCAGAACCTTTGAACTTACTCCAAGAGCCAAGCCTTTTCTTCTCCCAAGGAGTAGAACCAGCAATAACATGAAGAGCTCCACCGGTTGTTTCTACGAAGGCTAGAAATGCATGGCCACCCATGACATCTTCAAGGCTATCTATAGATAGGAAATCAAATTGACGTTGCCATATCATTGTCAAGTCCAAGTTGTAGTTGACCTGACGAACAGCGCCTATTGCTGGATCATAGATTCCATGAATTCTTGCCCATTCGACAAAAGCCGTACAAGCAAGTCCCATGAAAAACAAATGGTGTCCCAGAATAAATGTTTGATTATCTGGATTATTCCATTCAAGTTTGAACTTTCTGGCTTGAGCAACATTTGAATCCTGCATGTCGCCTGGAAAAAGAAGCGAGTGCAATAAGCCGCCTCCTCCATAAACCATTGAGGCAACTAAATGAACTATGGCAATTGAGGCAACACCTGCCCCTGTCCATACTCCTGCGTCATCAAAACCAATACCAAATGATGCTAGATGCGCAAGAAATATTGAACTTTGATGGCCCATTGGCACAGAGGGATCAAAACGTGCAAGCTCCCAGAGGGTTGCACCACCAGCCGCGAATGAGATCAGGCCTGTATGTGCAGCGTGTGCAGCAATGAACTTGCCTGAGCGGTTGGTGACCCCAGAATTACCAGCCCACCACCCATAGGTGACATCTGGATTTCCATAGGTCTGCATATTGTTAAGAGAGAAAGTGGAAAAACCAAACAAACTCTACTAGCGACACAATTCAAAAGTACAAAATAGTTAAAGGTCTTTATTTATTTGTTTTCAATTTATTCTCATGGCAAATATAGTTTTGAAGCTGTTGTAAAATCTCAAAACACGGGTTTGGCATAGTGGCCACCTGGGTTATCTCATGCAATCCAACTAAATGATTGATCCAACGCACATTCTTGATTTTGCAACTCAACTTCCTCATCCCTCAGATATTGGGTTAATAAAGCCATCAGGAGGCTTTAATTTAAGCGCAGCTCTTTGCGGATTGGGTGCTTTTTTTGGCATGACCCAATTTTTTTACTATTCTGATGACTCAAAACGAATTGATCCCTGGGCCAAGCAGGACAAATAAAAAAAGGCGGGTTATAACCCGCCTTTTTTTATCGATAATCAAAGCCGACTTTAAAAATCAGGTTTGAAAATTGTTAAAGACCAACCAAAATGACTACTTGATTCAGATTTTGGTTGGATCATTAGCATCAAGTCCGTAATAAATGAATTGAGAGACTTGAATCAGAGCCAAAACTCCAAAAGCAGCAGCAATTGGATTGAAGCCTCCAATGGTGATTGTTCCTAATAAAGTTGATGCGTGGATCATTGGCACAAAAGGTTACGAATATAAATAAACCCGAAAAGACCACAAAAAAGTAAAAAAAAATCAATCTCGTAGCACCTTGAAAAGTTTTTTTTGAGTTTGATTCATAATCAAGATGTCTAAAACAATGAAAGACTTCTGCTATCAAACAATTTATTTTTTGAATGAAACTCGACAAAAAACAGCCTTGGAAATTATGGTTTTTCGTAATTTTTCTGAATATAATTGCTTTTGCTGGATTTTTTTTTCTCAAACAAAAAGGTATTGATGTCTTCGCCTTAAAAAAATAACCAAGATAATTTTTCTTATTTTATTAGTAACTGATCTTAAAAATACAGTAAGTCAATCGAATCCTTTAAATAACTCCTTGTGAACTACCAGGGTGTCGTAGGGAGAAGTTCCAGCTTCTGGAGTAAGGGGATCACCATCAACATTTCTTGCAGTACTACAAAGCAAATCCCCGTCCCATCTAACTCCAAAATCATTGATAGTTTTTGACCAAGCTCTTACTTTCTCAAAATGTTCTGGTATGTGCTCACCAATTTTTTGACAGGCCTTACAAATTATTGTCAGAACAGGTGGTTTAGGTTTAAGTCTTAAATCCTTTACCAGAGAAGGTTGAGTGAAAACTCCTACATACCGAACATATTCAATTAACTCTTGATCACTCTCTGAAAGGTCTGCGCAATTTAATGCTCTCTCAAATTTCTCCAAAGGTGTTATGGGTCGGATTTTGATTACCATAAAATTTAAGTTCCTTTAATCAAAAATTTAATTAAGAAAAAAGTTCCTAGCAATTATGATTTTTTGAAGATAATCTGGCGTTTATTTCTTGCCCTCATTAGATTCATTTATTTTTTTTTCTGAAGGCCATCTTGCTTTTAAATTTAGAGGGTTCAATGGATTTACCTCTATTTTTTTGCCTTGGATAAGGGAAATGCACACTTTGAAAGCGGTCCCCCCCAAAACCAAAATTAAAACTAATCTTGCAAATTCAAAAAGGTTCTGAAAATTTTCCATATAAATAAGATTTGATAAATGTGCCATTAAGAACTATTTGTCGCCTTCCCTATCTTGGGAAGAGGGTCTAACCCACTTCTTTTCCCTGGGTGACTTTTTCTTGAGTTTTCTCAACCCAAGAACAATCAAAGAAGCAAAAGTGATTGTCCAAAAAAGAGGTATTAAGAGATCGCTATCCATTTAAGGCACCGCAGAATCAAAAGAAAAATTTGGAGAAAATTTTCGTTTATTTAATGGTGCGTAATAGTAACGCACTTTTTTCTGATTCCTTGAATATATGAAGAATGCTGAAAAGGCTTCGAAACTTTAAAAGCTGGTTTTCAAAGCTATTAAAAAGGATCAATTGCATTTTTCTCCAAGATTATCTAGCTTTTTGCTCAAAGTCGCTAACAAATCAGGGTCAAAATCTTTTTTATAAAACTCAAAGGCAAGCCTCAGAGAAGCCAGAGATTTTTCCCCGTAAAAGCTAGCTTTATTTTGCTCTTGACATGCTTTCATCTTATCTCCTCTTTTCAAAAAAAATTCTGCTTTCTCCAGATGAATTTTAGATAAATTTTTATTTCTAATCCAATCATTAATAAGTAGATGATTATTTTCAAATTCATTAGCAAAAACTTGTGATGAATTAATGAAAAGAATCATCAAATAGAGTAAAAATCTGAGAATTAATTCTGAAATGATATTTGCCAAGATAATATTTGAAAAGAATATTTTTAAATTTTTACTAATTCATCAAATTTATAAAGCTCGGTTATCTCTTTACCATTGTTAATAGTTGAAATAATTCTTTTTGATAGAAACCAAAGTCCTATAGATTTTACAAAAGTAAATTCATCTTTAAATTTGGAAATTGGTTTTATTGGTTTTTTTGTCTCGGGATTATGGTACTGACTAGTATAAGAATTGGACAAGTATCCATTTCTGGTATCAAAAATATTCTGAGTTTGAATAACAATCAGGTGATTATGAATATGCCTTTTAACCATTGTAATAACTTTATTTTTAACTTTATAGACATCTCCAGAACTTTTACCTCCAACAAGAACCTCTATCTCATCATTATCAATTCCTAAAACTGAAAAAGTATTCTCTCCATGTACATCCTCAAATGAGCGTCTAACACGATGAATAGAAATTTCCCATAGTTGCGATTTAACTGCTTTTTCTATATCTGAATTTGAGAAATCACTAATATTTACTTTGAAATTCTTGTCTATTGAGAAATTACCATTAAAAATATCCTCCCCTATGGAACCATGGAAGTTGCCTTTAATTCCGTTAAAATCAGAATTCCATGTGTATCTATTTTCATATGCTTGCTTAAATATATGCCTACAATCATCACCAATAGCTAGATCTTGATTTGAATTGTGATCATACATATCCAATTTAATTTAATAATTTAATAATACTATAAAGAAAAATCCATGCCTAGTTTCTATGTTCACACATTCATGAATCATTTGAGAAGTTTTCTTTTTTCATTAAGGCTTCCTCAAGCTTTTTAGATAAAAATGGATGATAAGCAGCATATTTATTTAGAAATATCCTTTCACCTAAAGAAACTTCTAAACCACAGCTAATTTTGAGGATAAGCTTTTCAAGTTTATTTCTTGTAAGGGAGGTGAGTGCTCTTGTCATTTACGTATTTTTGCTTGGATAAAGACTTGCTATTTTTTTAAGCTGTTGCTCTCTTTTTATAATTCTGGCTTTTTTCTCACTTAATGATTCTTGGTTAGTTGACACATTAATAAAGACATACATTGTCATTGAAGTAAATAAAATTCCAATTATTAAAATCAAAATAAAGACTGGGCTCTCATATTTAAAAATTTGATTTGAGTTATGTAGGTATAAAAGCATTCTTTTATAGGCTTATGGTTTTACTTAAAAGCTAGTAGAAATTGCCACTTTAACCAATAAAGTCTTTATAAAACATTACTTTTTCTTTGTAGAGCTAGACCGCACTTGATGCAAAAACAATTAAGTTCTATAAATAATTAGAGATTTCGCTCATTTAAAAGGAAGCTCTTGGGTTGGCTAATTTGTTCAATCGCTGATTTTACATTTATTATGTGTCGAAAAGTGTAGTTAAAGCAGAATCAGTATTGCTTTGAATTTTTACTAAGAGAAACTTTGAGGGAATAATTAATTAAAAATGCTACTAATTTTCTTTTTGTTTTCTTTTTCTATAGCTGGTCTTACTTTATTCGCTTTGAAAAGTGAGGGGAAAAATCAGGCAGAGATAGAAATAACTCTAAGTTTTATGGCTTCGAACTCAAAAGCATTAATTAAAAACTTTAAAAATCTACTAACGCTATTAATTAAAGATGTTCTGAGCGATCTATCACTTGAAAAAAATAAAAATACTAATAACGATCTATCAAATAATTTAGTAAATTTCGAAAATTCTAAAGATTTTGAAAGCAATGATTTAACCCTATCTGAATTTTCCCCAAATTTAATGGAAATAATTGAAGAGGAAGAAGAAAAGATTGCGTAATTCAAAATTTTTTCCCTCTACAGGAAAATATGGTCTTAAAAAACATTGGCAAGTAATTCGATCAAGAAATTATTAGAGGACTCTCTCAAAGAACCTCCAATAGGTGAAACTTCTAAATTTATATGGCATGCCACTCCCATAGGAATAGCTGCTACTCAAAAAAGTAATCAAAAACAAAACACTTCTAAAATTTATGAAGACGCTGCTAAGGAAGGTTTAGAAATTGGATTGGACTTGAGTAGGGAAGAGACAGAGTCCCATGATTTAAGAAAAGGATTGGTCATACTTTTTTACTCTTGATACATCAAAATTATTTCGATGTAAAAAAAATGACAATTAATAAATTTTTCCGTTAAGGTTACTAAAATCTTATTTACTAAAGATGAGCTACGCTGATTTCAATAATTCAGGCTTAGACAAGCTGGGTATTCATTGGGCTCAATATCTTTCAATGACATGCGTTTCACTTCTCATTTTTCTAGTTTCACTAGACAAAGCTGTGCCAAGCTTCCATAGACTCATACTAGCCTTAATGTCTCAGGTTGGACTCATCTGTGGCTGACTCTTCGGTTTGGTCAATTTCTTAATAATCACTAAAGGAAATATTTTCTAACCAACACAATTTTAAATGTTATTTTTTCACTCATGTAGTTGATGTATCCGAATGCTTGCTTCATTGAATTTATGTTCAGTATTGGAGAATTATTGTTATTCTCAAAAGTTGACCGATAGAGAATTAGATTTTCTAGACAGATGCTGGTTGGATTCTTTGAACACTTTTCACTACAATCGTTTTCCAAATATTGCACCAGCAATTGTTTGTGATCAAGCGGACCTACCAAGAGGCAGTTATTGGATTGTTTGCAACGCTGCAATATTAGATAGATTAAGACCCGTTGAATCTGGGAAAAGCCGAAGAGCGAGAATATTTGACGCTCTTTTTGCTTCTGGTCTTGTTTCTAACAGTTGAAATAAAATAAAAAATTGGTTGAATAGATTAGATGAGAAAATCATTACAATGATTTTATAAATATTCTTACATTTTTTTTTGAAAATTTTTAATTCGCTATTAATCCACAAAACCTACTGCAGAATATTTTTGAAGTAATTTTATTAAGAACTTGTAAAATATTAAATCAAAAAAATAAAGAAAGATATGAAAAGTATAGTAGTAAGTCTTTTAGCCTCATTGAGCTCGGTACGTTTGAATTTTTTGGCGAGAACAATAGAGGTTTAGTTTAAATGTTTTACCAATTCTTTAGTAAGGAATTTAAACTCGATAACGTATTTTAAGAAATAAAATTGAGGCATTAAGAATAAAAGTCAATACATTAGCCAAAATAACTGGTATCGAAGTTATATACACTCCATAAATAATCCAACACAAAACACCCGTTAAAAAAAGGATCAACATAGAAAAAGAAACATCCTCAGCCGATTTCGTTCGCCAGGTTTTTAAAAGCTGAGGTAAAAAAGCAACAGTAGTTAAAACAGCAGCCGCAAAACCATAAAAATCAGGCGAGAAGATTGATTCAAAGGACATTAAGAAGTCAATTTTACAAAATAATGCTAGCGAATAAAAGTAAAAACTTTATTTTTAAAATATATTATTAAGAATAATTTTATTTAAAACTATCAATAACTTTATTTTTCAAAATATACTCCTTAAACTTATTTATTCCTTCAAAACCTTCATATCCAATATTATAGCCACAATTCTCAACAATTTCAGTAGAAATCTGCTCTGACAAATAATCTGTATCAAGATCTATTATTTTATTTTTTTTTGATCTCTCTTTCTTATTTTCACCAACCGAGAATTTGAGAGCACTATCACTAGAAAGTCCAAAACCAATTGCATTGCAAAATTTATTGGAGAATTTATTGGATAACCTATTATATATTTTTATGTCTGAACTTTTAATATCAATTGCCGAGGCAGACTCTGTACCAATGCAAATAAATAGAGAAAGAGATATAAAACAGTAAAATACTAAATTAAAAAAAGTTTTTCTTGGAGAGTAAAACCTTCTAATTGAGCTTAATCTAGCCATAGAAATTAATTGCCAAATAATAAAAAGTTCATTTTATTTCTATCTTATATTTATAATTCCCCATTAAAATAAACAAAACTCTTAAATATTTTTAATATTGCAATTGAGTATAGTAAATAACTATTTTTAATTTTTTGTGTATGAAATCGAGCCCCTTAAATTAGGAGAGGCCAAAAAATGATGTCAATATCACAAAAGTTTGTTAAATTTTTTATGTAGGTGTCTAATTTGCAATGGCAACAAGGAGAGAAAAGTACCCTGAAAAATGTCCTTGGGATGGTGGGCCAGATCAAAAACTAGCAAAAAACGATGAATGGGTTTTAAAAAATGGAATCGAAACAGTAGTTTTTTCCAAAAATAAACTGGACGAGCATTATTTCATCATAAGAACTCCTCAGAATGAGGAAACAATTCTTGCTTTCAGAGCAAGATTACTCTACCAAAAATTACTTGATAAAGGTTTTAAGCTCGATAGCTAGTTAAAAACAACCAGTCACAAATTGGATCAGCATAAGAAGAATCTAATAAATTGTGCTGAGAATTTTTTAAAAACTATAATTTCCTATGCCTTAAACAAATTTATTTAAGCTTTTTTCTTTTTCAATATTAATTATATTCGCCAGGAATCTCCTTTTTCCTAACAGTTACTTTTCCTACTTTTTTACCAGAGAAACGTAGAAGTTCATCACCAGAAAATTCTAGACCTAATTTCGAGGCTATTTGCGCTACATCATCAGCAGTTGAGGCTGCCAATACGTTTGTCTTGAGCTCGTTATCACTTTGCATTGCAAGCAAAAATTTTTTTATGTCATCAAT
Source organism: Prochlorococcus sp. MIT2309 (assembly GCF_059772305.1). Lineage (NCBI taxonomy): Bacteria > Bacillati > Cyanobacteriota > Cyanophyceae > Synechococcales > Prochlorococcaceae > Prochlorococcus > Prochlorococcus sp. MIT2309. Next base: position 598,464 of record NZ_CM186282.1, read on the forward strand.
AGACAAAGCTAATCTCCACAATTTCCAAGAAATAAAAAAGACCCTAGAGGTTCCAGGGCCTGGGTGATGGGGACCTTATTTTTAATGCATTAAGACAAGAAAATCAAGCCCCCACATATAGCATCAATTTTATATCACCTAACACTACAGGTAGTGCTCATACATAATAAAGATCTCAATTAATAATTTCCTGATCTTTACGATTTGTAGATTAGTCAAATAGTTTCTTTAAAGATGAGATGTCTAAATCGCCTAAACCCCTTTCAATTAGTGCGTTTTCAAGCTCTCGAACTGTCTCTGTTAAGGGCAGCTCAATATTTAATTGATCCGCAAGTTCGGAAACAATCGTAAGGTCTTTATGATGCAAGCTAACTTTAAATCCCAAAGGATATTCACCTCTTATCATATTTTCAGCACGATTAGACAATGCCCAAGATCCTCCCGCTCCTCCTTTCAAGGCTTCTACAACCTTTGACATAGGCAATCCAAGTCTATTTCCCATAGAAATTGTCTCAGCCAAGGCTAAGTAGGAACCGGACACAAGTATTTGATTTAATGCTTTTACTTCTTGACCTTTGCCGATAGCACCAAAAAAATAAGTCTTGCTTGAAATAGATTCAAGTAGAGGGATTAAATCTGGATAATCATCTTTTTCACAGCCGGCAAAAATTGATAAGGTTCCAAGCTTGGCCCCTTCTGTCCCACCAGTAACAGGAGCGTCTAAATATCTAATACCTTTTAAGGCAAGTTCATTAGAGATTTCTCGAGATTCTGATGGACTTATCGTGGATAAGTCGACAACTAAGCAATCTTTATCAAAGTGGTCAATTGCTCCATTCTTCCCAAAGATTGTCTCTTTTACAGCTTTAGCATCCTTCAAGCAAAGGAATAAAAAATTGCAGTTTTTGACAACACTTTTTGGAGTATCAGCAGTTTTTGAGCCATCCAAAATTCGAGAACTATAAATCTTTCGATTTCTTGTGTAAACCTTAAGTCTGAAACCTGCTTTTACTAAATTACCGGCTATTGGTAAGCCCATAGAACCAAGGCCAATAAAAGCGCAATCAATAGTCAATTAAATTTTTTTTTCATTCTATATGTACAATTTTATTACTTACAACTAAAATTGAACTGAAATTTAATAATTTTTTTTATGATTGAGAAGAGTAATATTCGACAACGTTATTTAGCATATCAATAACAACTTTATTAGAACACTTTGTTTTCTCCTGCAGAGTTAAACATGCCTCTTTGATATTAACAAAGGCATCCTCACAAATTTCTGCCAGTTGCTCCTCAGTGAGGTTGTTTTTAGTCATTAGGATAAAAATTGAGTTCAATAATGACAATAATAATATGTCCTAACAATGCAAAAAATCAATTTTTGCATTGTTCCTCATAGTAATCCGTTATTTTTTTTGCTTGTTGAAGAGATAAGGAGCTTAGAACAGAAGTTGCAGGAAGTTTAAGTATCGAACAAATAGCGAGTATATCAGCACTGTCTACTTCAAGGGCACTAGCTAATTCCTTAACTCTAAATTTCATTTCCCAAAAAAGATTTTAATTTAGTTTTATTTTAACTATATTTGTATTATAGTATAAAATGAAAAAGCTTTAGAAAAAAATGAATGTATATTCTTTTATTCGTGAGATTTAGAACAAAAAGTTTATTATTCTAAATTAAATATGAGTTTAATAAGCTTATTTAATGCGTCAAAAGATTACGGAATCAAAAATCTTTTTTCAAATATAGATATTCATATAAATCAAAAAGAAAGATTGGGTTTAATTGGTTCCAATGGATCTGGAAAATCCACCTTATTAAAAATCATTGCAGGTAACGAGAAACTCGATAGAGGCAGAAGAGAATGTTCAGCATCAATTAGAATTGCACTCGCAGGTCAAAGCATTCTGGATAATTCAAGAAATTCCGTATTAGATGAAGTATTATCAAATCAAGGAGAAAAAAAAGATTTACTTCTTAAATATAGTGAAATTAATAAGGAATTATCTGTTAAACCTGAGGATCCATTAAACATAAAAAAGCTTGGTAATATTGTTGATCAAATGGATCAATATGATGCCTGGAATTTAGAAAGAGAATGTACAGAAATACTAACTAGACTTGGTATAACTGATCTTAAAAGTCCTATTTGTCAATTATCAGGTGGATATAGAAAAAGAGTAGGTCTTGCATCTGCAATGATTAAAAACCCCGATGTTCTTCTTTTGGATGAACCTACAAACCACTTAGATTCCAAAGCTGCGGAGTGGCTACAAAATTGGTTGAAGAATTTTAAAGGTGCTTTAATACTAGTAACCCATGACAGATATTTTTTAGATTCAATTACAAATAAACTTTTAGAAGTTAAAGATGGTAAATTAAAACCTTATGAAGGTAATTACTCTTATTTCCTTCAAAAGAAATTAGAAGATGAAAAAATTGATATCAATAAAGAAAAAAAATTACAAGCTCTTATTAGGAAAGAGCTAGCCTGGCTAAAAAAAGGAGCTAAAGCGAGAAGTACCAAGCAAAAAGCAAGGATAAACAGAATTAATGATATTCGAAAAAATAATATTTCTAAAAAAAATGACAAACTTGAGCTTGAATTAAATTCAAGTAAAATTGGGAAACGAGTAATCGAAATACAAAACCTCACAATAAAAATAGGTAAGTCAAGTCAAGCAAGAACTCTAATTCAAGATTTTAATTATAGTTTCTCTCCAACAGATAGAATTGGCATAGTAGGAGAAAATGGTAGTGGCAAATCCATTTTTATGGATACAATCGCAAAAAGAATTCTTCCATCATTTGGGAGCGTAAAGCATGGAGATACTGTAAAGATAGGTTACTTAGATCAATTCACTATAGATTTATTTGATAGAGAAGGATTAGAAAGAAAAGTTATTGACTATATAGAAGAAGTGGGCTCAACTATAGAAATTAATAAAACCAAGATAAGCGCATCAAAGTTACTTGAAAGATTTTTATTTACACCAGCTCAACAACATGCACCCATATCTAAGTTATCAGGCGGAGAAAAACGAAGATTAAATATATGTAAAATACTAATACAAAAACCAAATATACTTCTTTTAGATGAACCAACTAATGACTTAGATATTGATACATTGAATGTATTTGAAGACTATCTTGAAAAATTTAATGGTTGCATAATAGTAATATCACATGACAGATACTTTCTTAACAAGGTAGTAAACAGAATTTTTAACATAACAAATAAAAAAATAAGACGATATGAGGGTAACTATTCAGATTTCATAGAAAAAACTATCTCTATTCAGGAAAATGAAAGTTTAGATAAGTTAAAATCACAAAACAAAAAAATATATAATAAAAGCAGAAATACCTCTATTAAGAAAATATCTTTCAAAGAGAAAAAAGAATTAGAATTTATAGAAACTAATTTACCATTCTTAGAAAAAGAAAAACTAATAATAGAAAAAAATATTAAAGGAGATAAGGGAAATATTGATGAACTAAGCAACAAACTTGCAGATCTCGTCAAAGAAATTGATATTCTTGAAGAAAAATGGCTAGAAATCAATGAAAAATTGATTTGATTTTCTATTTTTAAATTTATTACCAGGGTAGTATTTGTCCATTAGCATGCCAAAAAGAGCCACTATTTTGAAGGTTTAAATTATCAATAACACTTAACAAGCCAGAAACAGATTCATCAGTAGAAATTCCATTTGGAGTAAAACCAGTCATTCGGGTACTTACCAAACCTGGATGTAGAATAGCCACTGAAATATTTTTTGCCTTTAAATCAATTGCCAATGATTTTCCTGCCATACAAAGAGCAACTTTAGACATTCTATAACCATAAGAACCACCACTTGTATTATCTTGAATAGACCCCATCCTACTAGTCATTAAAATAATTTTACCTCCACTATTAATTCTTTTCAGAAAAGTTTTAACCATACATAGAGGACTAAGTGCATTAACTTCAAACTGTCTTAATATACTCTCTGGGTTTAATAATTCTAAACTATTATTCTCATATATACCTGCATTAAGTATCATCACGTCTATATTGATAAATTGTAATCTTTTCAAAAGACCTAATACTGAGTCACCAGAACTAATGTCTATATTTTCTTCAACTCTAACATTCAAGTTATTTAAGGCTTCGCTTGATTCTCTACAAGTAGCTATAATTTGATGATCAAACTTTTTTAGTTGTCTGCAATATTCTAATCCAATTCCCCTGTTAGCTCCGGTTATTAAATAAGTAGCCAAAAAACCTAAAAAACTCTTTGTACTTTAGTAAAATAATTTAACCTCTCAATATAAATCTTTAATTTTCGCGATAATACTTAATAATTCAAAATCCGTTACGAATTCCTTTCTCTGTTTCTAATTTATATCTTTTTCCAGGGAGAGGATCAATAAAATGTGTTTTTCCTGTAAGTAACTCATTGGCCTGCTCGTTTGAGCCCTCAACTTTTATTAAGTCATTAACAATACCCGAAAAACTTGCGTCACCACCAACCGTGCTAGCAAAAATCACCTTAGGATTGAAAAGTTCAACAAGATCAATAAGAACATCTTTACCACGTATAAATTTTCCAGCTAAAGGTAATTTGAGATTAACAACTGGTGTTATCACAGCATCTAAGTCCTTAGAAGCTAAATCTTTATCAAGATATCCGTGAGGTTCAATGTAGATATTTGCCTCGCCATCAGACAAAAGATAACCATTTTCAAAACTTGGAACAGGTGCTCCTTTTGTTGCTATGACCTCTAGACCATTTATTGTTTTCGAATCCTGGGGTTTTAAAGCATCTATTGATTCAAAACCTAATTCATTAGCAACTGATGCTGCTGAAAATGATCCGAAAACAGGAACATGTTTTGGAATAATAGATAACGTCTTCGGATGAGCATGATCTGCTAACCCCTGAGTTAATAGGATCAAGTCAAGGTTAGGCGGCAATTCAAATTGTGAGTTCAATTTTCCTTCTATTAACCATGGACCCGGTGGAAAAGAAAGATTTCCTGTGAACCAGGGATCAACAAGAACTCTCATTTTTTCAAACTCTATTAACCAGCTACTTGAACCAAAATAAGTTGCATAAAGAGTCACATCAGTAACACAGATAAGATTTACTAGACTATAAAATTTTTATCAAAAATGGGGATGATTGGAATAGGCACATGGGCATGGGGGAATGAATTGGTTTGGGGTTACAACCCTATAGACGATAATGAACTTAGAGATTCCTTAAAATTAGCAATCAAAGGCGGGTTGAATTTTATAGACACCGCAGACTCTTATGGGACAGGGAAAAACAATGGAAGGAGTGAGGAGCTTTTAGGTAAATTTCTTGAAATAATTCCAGATTCGGATAAAAATAAAATAACAGTTGCTACAAAATTGGCACCTTATCCTTGGCGTCAAGGAAAAAGAGGTTTTAAGAAAGCATATTTTTCAAGTAAAAAAAGACTAAAAGGAAAACTTGACATTGTTCAACTCCACTGGAGTACGTCAAGATATTTTCCATGGCAAGAGGTTGATCTTATTGATGGTTTATGTGATCTTTGTGAAAGTGGTGAAAGGTTTGAAATAGGTATATCTAATATGGGAGAAAAAAGATTGGAATGGTTTAGTAAAAGACTAAAAAAACGTAATATTCAAATTAAAACTTTTCAAACACAATATTCCTTATTGTCCCCCAATAACAAAGGTAAAAATAAAATCAAGGCGCTTTGCAAAAACCTTAATATAGGTTTCTGGGGATACAGCCCTTTGGCTCTGGGTATACTTGCTGTGAGTCCAGATAATAATCTACAAACTTTAACGATTGGAAGAAATCTTTTATATAAAAGGTTGATTCCCAAGAGTCAGATTTTAAGAGAAGAACTTTTTAATATAGCTACTAATAGAAGAGTTTCCCAAGTTCAGGTTGCACTAAATTGGACTATTTCACATGGAGTCAATCCAATAGTAGGTATTAGAAAAACATCGCAAGCGAGAGAAATTATTCAAGCTTTAACTTGGAATTTGTCAAAAAATGAGAAAGAAACATTAGATTTACTTAGCGAAGAATGTATAGATAAAATGCCTGAGAATCCCTTCCAAAGTAATTAAAATATGGAAGCATAAAATTAAGAATCTAGAGCAACCTCAATTGCAGTTATAAGTTTTTCACTGGTAGGTTCAGTTCTGGGCTGAAACCTTGCAATTACATTTGAATCTTTTCCTACTAGGAATTTCTCAAAATTCCAAGACACATCTCCAGTTGGCTCTGTTTTATTGAGAGTTGTGTAGGGTTCAGTTGTTGCGCCCTTTGCATGTACTTTGTTAAAAATCTCAAATTTAGCTCCATAATTCAAAGTGCAAAATTCCTTTATTTCAGATAAACTTCCAGGTTCTTGATTACCAAAGTCATTACAAGGAAAACCTAAAACTTCAAAGCCTTTGTTTCCATACTTGTTTTGTAGTTCTTGTAACCCCTTATATTGAGGAGTATTTCCGCACATACTTGCAACATTAACTATCAAAAGGACTTTCCCTCTGTATTCGCCTAATTTCTTCTTGCTACCGTCAGCGCATTCAATCAAGGTGTTAGAGACATCGATTTGCATGGAATCAAATGAATAAATTTTTTGCAACTCTAGTGAATATTTTGTGTTTTTGTCTCTCTACACTCACATAATTTGTCAATTGATGGCCTTCCAGTGACGGTTAATCTGTATTTTGCCCAGAATTCATAGACTTTACTCACAGCTTTTTTGACAAAGATAATCTTTGTAGGGTAATAAATCCATCCCAACCCAATAGATTTATAAGCTTCAGCGAATACATCAATACCTTCAATTGTAAGTCCATATGAGTTTATTCCATGAATTTTTCCCATTGCTTTTCTATAAGAAATTCCATTGTATTTTTTAGGGGAGTAATCAACAGAATCAATATCGATAAATTCTAAATTACTTTTTTTATCTTTTGATTTAAGAAATTTAACCTCCCTAAGACATAGAGGGCAGCCACCATCAAAAAGAATGGTCAGTGCGATTTTGTTTTTAGATTCTAAATTATTGGAATTATCAGAAATTTTGTCTTTTTTCATCAAAAGGGGCTTTTCGAGTCTGTTGCTAAATCATAACGAAAATTCTTGAGTGAATTGGTTATAATCACCAAAAATTATTTTGTCAAAAGCGTAGAATTATTATGCCAATTGGAAATCCTGCACTACTAATTATTGAAAGATTATTTTGGGCATTTATTGGGTTATTTTTCATTTCGGCAATACTCAAATTTTATTTGGAGAATATAAAATCAAATGAAAAGTTAAATAAAAAAGGGGATATGGAAAATATATTGATTGAATTGGCCCAAAAAGCAACTAAAAAAGAACAAAAGTAGAAAACATTCTTTATTCTCTAATCACGAAATAAAAATAAATTAAGTAAGATTTAAAGCTTTAGTGTTGACAATTCATGATTTGGAACACTGATTCCATTACTGATCAGTCTGGCAGAACTTATCTTGTAACTGGAGCCAATAGTGGACTTGGCTTTGAAACCTCAGATATTTTACTCAGCAAAGGTGCGACTGTAATATTGGGATGTAGATCAATCAAAAAGGCAGAGTCGGCTAAGAAAAGTTTGCTGCAAAAATCTCATAACGGGGTTATCGACACTATAGAGTTAGATTTAAATGACTTAAAAAAAGTAAAAACAGCATCTAATAAATTAAAAAGCTCTTATTCTCAAATCGATGTATTGATAAATAATGCTGGAATTATGGCCCCTCCTTATAACTTAACTAAGCAGGGATTTGAAAGTCAATTTGGAGTAAACCACCTTGGCCATATGGCATTAACAATTGAACTGTTACCACTGCTCGAAAATAGTAAAGATTCCAGAGTCGTTACAGTTACATCTGCCGCACAATACCTGGCAAAGATAAATTGGGATGATTTGCAAGGAAATAAAAAATACGACAAATGGGCTTGCTACGCACAAAGTAAATTATGTAATGTTCTTTTTGCATTGGAGTTAGAGAGAATATTCAAGTTAAAAGAAAACTCTGTTATCTCTTTGCTTGCACATCCTGGAATTGCAAAAACAAATTTACAGAAAAATTCACTAAAACATAATCCCTCAAAAATCGATGAATTTCTGCTTGATTTAATATCACCATTTATGCAATCACCAATCATGGGTGCTTTGCCACAATTGTTTGCAGCCACAAACCATACCGTCCAGGGAGGAGAGCAATACGGGCCTAAGTGGAACTTTAGAGGATATCCTAAATTATGTAGAGTTTCAGATTACGCGAAAAATGTGAAATCAGGTCAAAAACTTTGGGAAATTAGCATGAAATTAATAGAGGAACATATCTAAACAATATTTTTATTCAACAATCATATTTTTGGTTCATTCAGGCAAGAAAGAACTGTTGCTGGCTGTTTAAGATTATTTTTAACGCAATTAATTCTAATTTCCGCACACCCATATTGGTCCGAAGAAACACATTGGCTAAAAAATCCATAAAAGAAATTGACAGCGATTTCACCAGTTATTACGGCTAGAAATACCGAAATAAAATTTAAAAGGCCAGATTTCATCCCTGTTGACTAGAAAAATGATTTTACCAATTCAAATTCTATAATTTTTTTAGTTTTATTTAATTACTTAAAGAATCTTTTGAAAGATTGAAAAATTGGTTTGAAAGGATTAAGTTCCATTGTAAAAAATAAAAATTTGCATAAAGGAATCACGCATAAGGCGTTACGGTTTTTAGATAAACTGAATTAAGCTTTCTGGTGGAATCAGGTACGTGAAACCGAAATCCCTATTGAACCGGTGACAGAAATTTCTGAAGATGAGTGAAAATCATCAGTACAAATTTTTCCGCGTGATTGCTTATAAAGAAATATAACACATAATGTAAACTATTGTGAAGCATCACCTTTTCTGTTTAGCCCACTTTGAGTATCAAATATAGGCTTTTTTATTGAAAACATTAGGGTTTGAGCTCTATTTGCTAATTTATCATTATGATATTAGAGTAAGTTTTACACACTAAAAGGAAATTACTTAAGGGATATTTAGATTATTTTTATTCTGAATAGTTAATGAATGTATTCAAAAATTTATTATTTTATACAGTTTCATACAAAAAATTAACCACGTCCCCCAAAAAAAACATGTAATATTTGCCTAATCTATTGGAACTAATGATTGAACTCCAGAATGCTGTAGAAAGTTTACCTGTTTGGAGATCAATACTATGGTGTTTCTACCCTTTTGCTGTTTTGATAATATTTGAAGTTTTCTTCGGTAGTTTCAATGATGATGATGATGATGACTCTGGCATGATGATTCCTGCTTACCAAGTCGCAAATCGCTAATCAAACGAACACTATCAAGAAAATGTCAATTAAAGTCGGCGATAAAATTCCAGAATTTTCCCTTACAGATCAATTTGGAAAAAATAGAAACAACAATCAACTTTCTGGTAAGCCTTTTGTTTTGTTTTTTTACCCAAAAGACGATACACCTGGCTGTACCATCGAAGCATGCGGATTCCGAGATAAATATGATCTTTTCAAAGTTCTTGGAGCAGAAGTATGGGGAGTAAGTAATGGAGATAGTTCTAGTCACCTTGCATTTGCAAATAAAAACAACTTGCCATATCCCCTTCTTTGCGACGTTAACAATCTACTTAGGAAACAATTCGGTGTGCCAAAATTTCTTGGACTGATTGAAGGAAGGGTCACTTACATTGTTGACTCGAAAGGTTACGTAAGGCATATATTTGAAGATTTACTTAATGGACCTGCTCACATAAAAGAGGCATTAAGAGTTCTTAAAGAAATTCAAGTTAAATAATATTTATTGATTCTCTTTCTTAAATAAATAATATGAAAAAATATTATATATATGGCTAACTATTTTTTTAAAATTATTATTATAAAATAATATAAATAAATGTTGGGTTTAATTGCCGGTATAGGGGCCTCAATAAGTTGGACAATTGCTTGTTTTTTATGGAAGTCAGAGACTAACAAAATAAGTCCAAAAAGAATTAACTTTTTGAAAACATTTATAGCTCTTTTATTTTTCTCTCCTTTTCTCTTTTATCCTGAAATATCATTAAATCGTGAAGATTTTTTTCTTCTATTGTTTAGTGGATTAATTGGCATTGGTATTGGAGATTCTTTTTACATAACATCTTTAAAAAAGATTGGAACAAGAAAAACACTCTCAATTGAGTCTTTATCTACTTTGATGGCGAATTTTATAGGTTTCTTAGTTTTAAATGAGAGCCCCTCATTACAAATGATTTTAGGTTCATCTATAGTTACTATCTCACTTATTTTGATTATATATCAAGATAGGTCAATAAATAAATACAATGAAAATAATAGTAAAAATGGCGTCATTTTTGCCTTTGCCTCAATATTTTGTGCTGTAATTGGTGGATCTTTATCTAGATATATTTTAGTAAAATATAATATAAACCCGTTAAATACTACAGCCATAAGATTAGTTGGTGGATTTATTTTTTTAATTATCATTAATGACATAAGTAAAGATTTATTTTTAATTGAATCTAGTAAAAGAAGACAATTAAACATTTTCATATCATCTTTACTGGGGACTAATTTAGGAATATACCTACAACAAGTTGTTTTTAAAACATTGCCTATTGGAATAGGGTGGACAATTCTTTCTACATCTCCAATATTTTCACTATTTTTTGCAAAGAAGGAAAAGGATAATATAAATGTCAATAGTATCCTATTGACATTTACTGCTTTTCTTGGAGTCGTTATAACATTCTTATAATAATTTACTTTTTAAATAGCTTTTTAAGTCTATCACTGTTTTCGTAACCATCACTACTTACCATAAATGCTACAGTTGCAAGCATTATGATAGCAATGAGTGATATTCCAAAAAAAACTTGCTGGACGGGATCTAAAGGACCAAACATTAGTTTTCTATGAACTTTTAAAAGTATACAGGTTTATAATCAACATAAGAATATTGTATTCACTTCAAAAAATTGAGGATAAATTCTAAATTATATATATAAAGGGGATTAAAGTCGATTTCAAAGCTATATTTATTTCTTGAGCTACTAAAAATAGGAACTAATAAGTTGTGAGAAATTAACTATTCGCGAAAACGAATGACCATCTCCTTGTCCCCATTCTGTCCGATTCAGAATAGCAATTAGCTATCAATTCACCATTTGATTTTCTTATAGCGCATTCCACTCCATCAGCTGTCCTGTAAAAACTAGAAGAAGAGGCGCAAACTTCTCTAGCCATTTCTGAGTCAAGATTTTTCAATATCTTGCTCCAAATCATCTCTTCATTCTCATCCTCAGAAGCAGTAAAGTACATATTTAAATTTGGATAAATAATCCTATAAGATACATACCCATAAAAAGTTTAAAAAGCTTTTTTAATAGATACATAACTATTTTAATTTAGAAAATATAATCGATCCAGTCAATAAAGTATTTAGCTATGGAAAATAAAATTTGTAACAAAACCGAAATTACCTTAAAATTTTATTGTATTAATATTTATTAGTTAATAATAATTCTATTAATTATTTTAAATTAAGAGTAAATACTCTTGATCTTTGTCTTATAAATATTCAGAAAATAAAAAAAAGTTAGAGCAACTATGGTTAGGGATGCTCCAATAATCATCAATAATAAATTCATTTTTAAAGAGCATATATTTAAAATAATCGCATGTAAATTATGATTTGCTTGTTATCTTTACTTTTATTTACCTGACTTTGAAGCAACTACATGTGCTACAACATCTCAAGAGAGAGAGGGCAAACTTATTTGTAGAGGTTGCTAAGCAGAAAGGCTTAGAAGTGAATACATGTCATTTGTATCTTGGTCACAGGCTTCCTAAACCCAAAAAAGGTGATGTGATCCTAATAATGGGCGGCAGTATGGGTATTAAAGATATCAGCTCACCTTTATACCCCTGGATGAAAAATGAACTGGACCTTATAAAATATTCACTCGATAAAGAAATTGGGTTAATTGGGGTTTGTCTCGGTGCACAATTAATTGCTTTTGCTGCAGGCGGAAAAATAGAAAAACTAAAAGATATTCGCAATCAAAAATTTATAGCTGAAGTTGGTTGGGGAAAAGTCAAATCTTGTTCCAACAGTAATCATGAGGCTATCATGAGTTTTTTTGAGTCTCCTCTAGATGTTCTTCATTGGCATGAGGATAGAATTATTCTTCCAGAACATGCTAAGCAACTTGCTTCAAGTGATCTATGTGAAGAGCAATTTTTTAAAATTGGTGCAAAAGCATTTGGATTACAATTTCATATTGAAACAGATAACATAATGATTAAAGAATGGATTAAAAATGACCGTGAATTTATATGTAGGGCATTAGGTAAAAAAGCTCAAAGTATTCTTTACCAGCAGGAACTTAAATACTCCCAAAAAAGCAAAAAAAACAGGTTAAAATTAATAAACGGATTGTTTAATATTTTAATGCCTTGTTAGTTTTACCAGCAATAACTTTACGGGCTATTAAAAAAACCTTGTGAGGTTAAAAACCAACCCATTGCAAGGATAGGACCTAAACCAAAAAATAATAAAACAGCTTTTTGAATTTTAGGATCAACTTCCTTATCTCTTTTTAATTTAGCCATTGAAAGTAATGAATTTAAAACTAAAGATTATTTGAAATGATTGTATTAAATTCAAATTTTATTTGTTAATGATTTATTATTTTGAATTTTTTCCAGTGCACTAGACTTAGAAATTTTTGGGACATCGTTAAGACCACTTGCATTGAACCAGGGAGCATTCTCCCAACTAAAACCTTTTCCAAATGTATTATCAGGGGCAGTAACGTACCAGTGACAGGCCGCATCTGGAACGTCAACTGCACACTTGGACCAATCATCACTCCATTGTGGCACTTGAACCCACATAATACTTGAAAGGAGGAAGGTAAAAGTTGTGAACATATTATTTAAAAATTAAACAATAACGAAATTTATTAGTTTTCGTGAGGCTAGGGAATTGAAGATTGATAAATTTTGTACCTAAAAAACTAACCAAGTCCTAGACAACCTTAAAGAGCATCCAAATCCCTTCTTCTGTGCACTGAATGTGAGTAATTAGATTCAGAATCAGAAGTTTTAAATTTTGAAGATACCAACGGAACGACTTGTATTATGTCTCTAAATTTTTTATTTACAATAGTGAAAGGGGTAATTAATTTCATGATAAAAAATAATCTGTATATGTTCTACAAAAAAAAGAGATTGTTGATGAGATTTAAAGGTGATATTTACCGAACATAATTTACTGAGAAGAAATTTTTGTTTGAATTATTTGTACGATTATAAAATACATATAGTGTCGTTAGTTTTTACCGGTACCTAAACAGCACAAGCAAGTTGTATATACATCTGGGGCAGATTTTTTATATCCACTGCCTCCACAATTTTTGCACGAACTGGAGTCGACTTTTTCTTTTGTAGACAATTTGGTAATTAGTATGATTTGAGATCCATCAAGCTCAGATAAATGGACCTCATTTAAATTATCTTCAATGCAAGACAAAATCGCGACCTGAGATTATTAAGAAAAGATATACAAAATCACTGCAATGCACGACTTTTGAATGTAATTCTTTGTTTTTCATAATCAATATCTAAATTTCTACTTATGCAACTCAATTTTTTTAGTAAGAGACTGTAGTGTAATTTGTAAAATAAGGCTCTGAAATCCACATTCAAAAAAATTCTTTTTTAAGGTGTCTGCATGCTCCAACCCTTGAATGATCAAAACCATACTTACTAAGTCTTTTTCTACTGACACTGCATTACTCGTCATGCGAGTTTTGACTGGGTCATTCCTAATCCACCACGGCTTCGAAAAATTAGCCAATATCGAAAATTTTGCAGACGCTTTTGTCAGGCCTCTCCACTTGCCTTTTCCCATCCTCTTATCTTACGTAGCTGCAGCTTCAGAGATAGGTGGTAGTTGGTTAATAATTTTAGGAATAGGAACAAGATTGGGAGCTGCTTCAATTGTTGGAACCATTGGTGTTGCTATTTATCACTCATTGGTAACAGCAGGTTTTAATATTTATCTTTTAGAACTTTTAGCACTATATGAGGCCTTAGCCATTGCTATTTTGCTTGCAGGGCCAGGAATTTTTTCACTTGATGAATTAATCGTAAGAATTTTCGAGTCAAGGCTTAAAAAGAAAATTGATAGAATAGAGCTATTTTTCAAAGAAGAAAAAAACTCAATTAAGTCCGCAATATAATTGAATGACTAAAATATCTCAAATTCTAGATTTAGAAGTTGTAGATAGAATTATTGAAATGGCTTGGGAAGACCGTACTTGTTTTGATGATATTTTCTACCAATTTGGTTTGAAAGAAAAAGAAGTAAAACAAATCATGCGGTCAAATTTAAAGCCTTCATCATTTAAGCTTTGGAGAAAAAGAGTTACCGGTAGAAAAACCAAACATCTAGCATTTTCCAAATCTATTCGTTTTAAGTCAGCCAACAAAATTTAAACAAAAACAAGCTTTACATTTTTTCCCATATATATCTTTCTCCTGTTTGATCGACTTTAACTGCAATACAATTGCTAGCTATACTCCAAAGAGCTTTATAAACAGGGGTGGGATTATATAGATAAACATCCGGAAAAGCATTCTTTATTTGATTAGTAGCTTTCCTTGCATGGTAATGAGGAATAGAGGGGAAAATATGGTGTACAACATGCGTTGATCCTATTCGATGATGTAAAAAATCAATAATTTTGCCGTAAGGTCTATCGATAGACAAAAAAGCTCCTCTTACGAAAGAGAATTCTGATCCAGCAAGATGTGGAACATCTGTGTCTGTATGGTGAAGCCATGTGTAAATGACAAGCCAACAATTCACTACAAGAAGGGGGCAAAAATATATTGCAATCACAGAGGCAAATCCATAATTCAATCCCCAACATAAAAGTAAAAATAAAACCACAACTACACCAAAATCTGATAGCCAAACCTTTTTTGCCCAGATTGATGGCCATAGTTTCTTAGAAAAAGGTTTAACTGGCCAAAAATGATTAGAAGTTCCATACTTTGGCCCACCCGTTGCACCTGTTAAAAGATATGCAGGCCACCCAAATATTAAATGTAAAACTAACTGTACAATTCCATATTGTACCTTCCCTAATTTCTTAGACAGGCGAATTTCCTTGTCTCCACCTTCCTTTTCTCCAATTTTTTTCTTGCCAATAACTAATGGAACATGTGTTTCACCATCTGTGATGTGATTAGTAAATCTATGATGAATCCCATGAGATCTTTGCCAAGAGAAATATGGCACCAGAAGAATTGAATGTAATGAGTATCCAACCATGGTCTCTAGTTTTCGGTTATCGGAAAAAGCTCCATGTCCGCATTCATGCGCTAAAACCCAGAAACCCATCGCTGTAGTTCCCGAGATAAAAGCATAAATACCCCAGATTGGGATAAATTCTTGAGAAAGAGGAATTTTCAATCCAATTAATACAACAAAAATTTGAATAACTATTGAGCGAAGTAAAAATCCAATAGAAGCTAGGGTATTTCTTCTGAAGCACTCTGGCGAAATTGCTGCAGTAATTTGTTTTATTGATGGGATATCGCCCTTCTCAATGTTTAGCGCTTTTCCTCTCAAGCCTGAGAGAAGTACGTTTTCAGAGAATTCTAATCCAGAATTAATTGCCACAATTTTTTGAAATCTATAGCATTTGAAACCAAAATTGCTTATTGCAAAATAAGGCTCTTTAGGAAGTGATTAACTTCTTATATGTTTTTAATAGTAATGGATTATCGAATTAAAGGAAACAAAATTAGGGTTGAGAAAAAATTAAATGGTTGCAAAGTAAAAAAATTAACCTTAAAAAAGCTTTTTATTCAAATTCAGATCGCAATAAATGAAGGGACCAAAATATTCAGATTAGAACAGTACTAAGAAAAAAAGTAGTCTAGGACTAGCATTTGATAAATAAAGCCTGTCTGACATGATTACAAAAATCAACTAAATAAGAAGATTTAAGGCCTTGTTGTCTGCAATGATCACTTATTTTGTATGCTCCATTGGTTATCGATTTTAAAATCTTAGATTTTCATGTCACAACTCACATTCACGACGTTCGCGATTGGTGAACCAAGTACCTCTGCTATCTTTGCTGGAATTGCATCGCTTGTTCTTTTTGTTCTAGTTGGAGTTATCGCTGGGCCAAACTTAAGCAAATTTGAAGAAGAATAAGTTTATGAGTTTTATCAAAAGGAGTACTTTGATAAAACTGCTGCTGATAGAAGCCTCACTTAAAGTAAAGTGTTGCTCATAAGATCCAGCTCATAATATTTTAAAAATTTAAGATAATCTGGCGCTCATGAGCAAAAAATTCTCATGAGCAAAAAATTTTTCTCTCTTATTGACTTCTATGATTACAAACTTGATACGCAAGAACAAATGCTGAGTCCTTAGCTAACTGATTTTTTTCAGCAGATTCCTCAAGAAATCTTTTTTGGGCAATACTTATACATTTATTTTTATCTTTGGCTTCTTGAACCACAGGATAAACAAACGCCGAAAAAATAATTAACAATCCTGAATAGGTCACAAGTTTTCTATGATTACGCCACCAAGTGTAATTATTCAAGTTAAAGATTTTTTTTAAATCCATATATCTAAAATTAAATTTTAGGTCAAAAACAAATTAATTGCAAAAGACTATAGAAATTTTTCTGGGATCTTATGTTTTTCAACTTTATCATTTTTGATTTTTAATACATAGCTATTTTTCCCTTCACCAAAATCGATTGATTTCATTTGAGTTTCATTTTTAATATGTAATGCACAATTACCCTCAATAGCTATACATTCGCTTATATCTTTATCGACAAGCTTTCTCTCCACATATGGGATTCTATTTTTTTCTTCATCAAAATGAGGACAACAAGTACCATCAACAAAATTTAAACACTTCATTATTGATAAATCATCTTTAAAAGAATCAGTTATACCCCTTTGAAACCAACAAATGGCACCAGCAGAGACTCCACTCATAATGACTCCCCTTCTATATGCGCTTGAAAGGATGCGATCAAAATTCCACTCTTTCCAGACACCCAGCATGCTTTTTGTATTTCCGCCACCGACATAAATGATATCTTGATGGCTAATATGCTCCTCTAGATTTATGGTTCGCTTAAAAAAGTCAATATGACTCAGATTACATTCAAGTGATGAAAATGCACTATAAAAATTTACTTTATAAGAATCGCTATCTCCAGTCGCTGTAGGGACAAAACAGATATTTGGTTTTTGAGAATTACTTAAATTTCTAATATATCTTTCGATTTTCAACTTTCCTATTGATCTCCCAAATCCTCCGCCGCCAATAGCAACTATATGCCTATCTGATTTTGTACTTTCAAGTGATGATTCTTTCATTAATTTATTTCAATTCTACAATAAGCCTCTGTATCACTTTAAAAGTCTTAATTAAATTAGCTTGAAAATAAAATTGCTCTAGCGACGGCCTCCCCCGCAATCCATCCACTTGTCCAGCAATGCTGAAAATTAAACCCACCTGTGATACCATCAATATCTAAGATTTCTCCAGCAAAATATAATCCTTTACATAGCCTGCTTTCCATAGTAGAAAAATTAATTTGTTTTAAAGAAACACCACCAGCAGTAACAAATTCTTCGCCAAAAGGACCTCTCCCAATTATTTGATAAGTATTGTCTTCTAAGAGTCTTGCTAATCTATTTATCTCCTTATTTGATAAACCACACCACCTTTGATTAATAAAAATTTTATTTTTTTCTAAAAAGAAGGCCCATAATCTTTTAGATATATTTTTAAATGGATAGTATTTATGAATAAACAAAGATGAGTGTTTATCTCTAAAATCAAAAAGTAAACTCCTAATTGTATCAAAAGATTTATTAATCCAATTTATTTTAATAATACCAGAGTAATTTAAAGAGTATAATTCTCTAGCTGCAAAAGCAGATAGTTTTAAAATAACTGGCCCAGAAACTCCCCTATGTGTTATTAATATTGGACCTTGTTCGACAAATTTTTTTGATTTAGTTATTAATTTAACTTTTATACCCTCAACCGTGATTCCACTAAGTTTAGAGAGATTAGTATCAGAAACTTTAAAGCTAAAAAGAGATGGTGCATCTTGAATTAATCTATGTCCGAGTTTCTGAGCAATTTTCTTTCCTATTTTCCCAGATCCAGTTGCTAACAATAATTTTTTAGTTTTGAGAATTAAACCATTTTTAAATTCCAGCTGAAACAAGTTTTCAGATACTAAATTTTTAACATCGACTAACTCCATTTTTGTTGTAAAAGAAATATTGTGTTCTTCAGCATTTTTGATAAGACAGTTAATTACATCTTTAGAGGTATTTGATCTAGGGAATATTCGGCCATCATTCTCAATTTTTAATTGTAAACCTCTCTTCTCAAACCAACTGACCGCGTCTTTAGTTGAAAACCTAGAAAAAGCTCCTTTAAGTGAAAGTTTTCCTCGAGGATAGTTATTTACTAAATCAGAGTTCTCAAAACAAGCGTTTGTAATATTGCATCTTCCCCCGCCACTTATCCTTACTTTTTGAAGGTGACTTTTAGTGGACTCAAAAATTGCAATATTATTAAGACCTGATTCTGCAGCTCTTAGAGCAGTCATAAAGCCTGCAGCACCACCTCCTATAACGGCTAGATTACAATCACCATTTATACCTGGCATTCGTTACTAAATTCAAAAGCAACTTCTCTAGATAAATAATACAATTCAATTTTTTCTTTGAAAACTTATTCGTTTTGAAAATTTATACTTTTAATAAACTTCTAAGAATGCACAAAAACAATAAAAAAGCCCCCATAAGAGAGAGCTTTAAGAAATCTAATTAGAGATCAAAAATCTATTTTTTTACCTCAGGGGCATTCATTCCATCGTAGTCAGGACCCACCATTACTCCAACGATGGCGAATAGAACAATTGAGGCAATGCCGACAAGTATTGCTGTAGGAGCTGGTGTACTTGTTAGTCCAGCAAAAGTAGTAAGCATGAGAATTACAAAATCATCATGCAAAGTTACTTGGAGATGGAAGAAAAAGCACAAAACATATTGATTTTGTAATCGGGATGTAACTTATGATCATACTTTCAAGCTCGAATACACCACCCTCAACGCCCAAACTTCAATGACAATGGGGGATAAAGAGGAGTTAGACCGATAAGAGCCTACTTTGTAAGAAATTCATCATTAATAAGATAGGGGCAAAAAATAGCCGAGAGTCGATTAATTTTCCTCTTTCCTAATGGTAATACAGAAATCTTGAGACATTTAAAAATAATAAGCCGTTTTATCTCGCAAGCCGAAGTCACAACTCATAAGGTCTAGATTTAAATTTCTAGCTAATTACCACTCACTCCAAAACTATAAGAAAGGTTAGTGTCCTGCTTCTTCGCATGTCAGCCTGAGATTGTATCTACAAATTCATGATTTCAACTCTTCAGGACTGAAAACAAATCCTTAAGAGTTAGAAATATATTAAATCTCTCTAGCAGAGCTAGCTTTTTTACCTTGTGAGTGGAGTGCCTTATCAAATCTAATTTGATCGGATAAAATTTTTTAGATGATCATTCCCCAAAGCACAATTGTTGTATTAACTAAATACTATCCAAAAAAAAAATCAAATAGTTTCCAAGTAAAAACTTAATTATGCCTGAGTTTAAAAGTTTTAGTCCCGAGAGCATAGGAGCATTAAGGCTCCAATGAGTGATAAGTCAAATAAAGAACCATAAGATTTAAAGGAAAAAAATTATAGACAATTGTTATTGTCATTTAGAAAAGCAATCTTAAAATTAGTCCTAATTATTGATCTTTTCCCAAAAGGAATAATAAGCATCCAATAATCAGAAGTATATTTACCATTACAAGGAGAAATGATTCAAATTAGACTCAAATATCCTCAAATTTTTAAGAAAAGCAGGTGAATCTTCGAAATTAAAAGTTCTTTTAGGTATTGCAGTTTAAAAATCACTGAAATGAAAATTTCTGTTATGAAATCAAGAAAATCAGTTTTCTCTTTTCCATAGTAAAGAACTTGAATATATTTAGCTTTTTATTGAACATTTCAATAAAAGATAAATAATCTTATTTATTTCTATTTAATTTAAAAACAAAAATTAAATACCAAGATATAAATAGTAAATCAACTAAATAAAGTAAAGTAGAATTCCAGATAATAAACCAGAAAAATGACCCAAGAAACTAATGCCTGGCAATAAAGAAAATAAAAAGCCTATCAATAAAATTATCGACATTATTTTACGAACCTTAATATTTTTATTAAGATGAATTTTTAAACCCAAAAAGTTTTTTTTACCATAAATAGAACTTAATAGTAAAAAAGCATAAAAGCCGTATATAACGCCACTAAATCCTATTGATATAGAATTATAATTATTAAAAATATAAATATCTATCACCATAAAAATCCAAGAATGGACTGGCAGAATTAGAAAAACAAATACAAGGAAAAAATAATTCGACTTAAGGCCTTGGGAGATCAAACAGTATCTACATATTACAATACCAAATATATTCGCCAATAAATGATTAGTGTCTCCATGTATAAAATGTGAAGTAAAGACCCTATATGGTTCAGTAATTATTTTTCCAGACCAATATGAATAATCAACTTTATCTAAAAGTCCTAATACATCAGTAATAAAAAAGAAAAATAAGCAAATTGCAAATATAAATAAATATTGAAAATCAATTGAAGAAATCTTTCTAAGCATTAATTTAATTATTACATTAAAACTATACTTAAAATTATTTTAAATCAAGCATTATATTTATAATTACTAATTTTAGTAGTATCTGAATACACCGAAAAAGCAATAGAGAATATAGAATTAATTAATAATAAAGATGGGAGTATGAATTCTTTTTTAATCCATATAAAAGTTGGGTTTATTAATTCTCTATTAGCATTAATTTTTCTTCCTCGCGTCAAAATCAAAAAAGCAGTTGCCAGCCAACCTGAAAAACAAATCAAAAAGATATATATTGCATTACAAATTCCTGTAGTACACATTTTTTTTAGGCAATTAATTTAAACATTAATATATTTTTGAAATCAGTCAATACCTTTCAAATTCATAAATTGATTTCCAGATCTAACCTATTTCTCCTCTCATATTATTTTTCTTATCGAGTAATACCTCGCAAATAATTAAATTTTGCATGAAAAAAAATAACAAGCCAGACAAATGGCAAGATGTAAGAAATTAGAATAACTTCAAATTGCCTGAAAATTGCTTCTCTCTCACTGTCAGAATTTTTCATAGAGGAAAATTTTAATGTCATATATACCCTTATAAATTGGATAATATATAGAGATCTCTTAAAATTCTGGGATTAAACCTAATTAAAAAGGTCGAGGAGTTCTTCTCTAGTGTATGAAACCCCCTCGAGCAACTGGGCACTAGACATTAAAGAGAAACTCCATTATATCGCCCTCTTGAACCTCATAATCCTTTCCTTCACTTCTAATCCAACCTCTATTTTTTGCTTCTACCAACGAGCCTGCTTCAACAAATTTTTCATAAGAAATTGTTTGTGCTCGAATAAATCCTTTTTCAAAGTCGGTATGAATTACACCGGCAGCTTGAGGGGCACACATCCCTAGCCTAATAGTCCATGCTCTTGTTTCTTTTTCTCCTGTAGTGAAGTAAGTACTCAAACCAAGTAATTTATAAGTTGCCTTAATCAAACTTTCAAGTCCACCCTGATTAATACCCAGTCCACTTAAATAATCAATTCTTTCAGATTGACCTAATTCAATTAATTCAGATTCAACTTGAGCAGAAACTTTTACAGATTCTGAATTCTCCTTTGTTGCTAGTTTGCTTACTTCTATTGAGTAAGAATTACCTTTTGCAAGATCATCCTCAGATAAATTCATTGCATATATTATTGGCTTATTTGTTAATAGCCCCAATGGCTCAATAATTTTCTTTTCTTCCTTATTCAATTCTATATTTCTTGCAAAACCACCTTTTTCAATTTCTAAATGAATTTTCTGCAAAACATCATCTTCATTTCTCGCATCTTCGCTAGTTCTTATATTTTTTCTGATTCTGTCTCTTCTTTTTTCAATCTGAGTTAAATCAGAAAGACCCAATTCAATATTAATTATCTCTATATCTCTTGAAGGATTTACTGACCCAGAGACATGAATAACATTTTCATCCTCAAAACATCTAACAACATGAACTATGGCATCTACCTCACGTATATTCGCTAAAAACTTATTACCCAAGCCCTCTCCACTACTTGCACCTTCGACTAAACCTGCAATATCAACAAATTCCATCCTTGTTGGAATAGTAGATTTACTCGCACTTATGCGAGCGAGAATTTCTAACCTATTATCAGGGACAGAAACCGAGCCCACATTAGGCTCGATAGTGCAAAAGGGAAAGTTTGCAGCTTGAGCTTTCGCGTTAGCAACAAGAGCATTAAACAGAGTTGATTTTCCAACATTAGGGAGTCCGACAATACCAGCCTTAAGCATTTTTAAGATTTAATCTTGTAAACTAGACCAACACACTTAAATTCTCGAATAACCGAAAATAGTTAACAAGTACAAGGTCCCATCCAACAATAAAACATCCTCGCAAAAAGGAGCTCAAAAATTTTCTCTATTTCAAATGATCCAAAAAATTAATTTAAAAAATAAAAAGCTAATTGGAATTACCTCTGTAATAGCTGTTTTGGCAGGGGCCTTGATTGCGAGAAACGGTCCTTTTGGAAACGAAAAACGTGATCTTACAGGTTTTACAACTTTTGCAGAGAGCGGCGCCTTACCTGGGTTAATAACTGCAAGCGGTGAATTGCAATCAGTTGAAACAGTTAATGTAAGTCCAAAGAGACAAGGAATTCTAGAAAAGGTTTACGTAAAAGCAGGCGACAAAGTATCCAAGGGTCAGTTAATAGCGTCAATGGACAGTGGTGATATGAGTTTTAGATTAGATGAATTAAAAGCAGAATTCAAAAAACAAAAAGCCATATATATAAGAAGAGAACTACTCTTCAAGGAAGGAGCTATAAGTAGAGAAAGATTTGAAGAGTTTGAAAACTCCTTTATAAAAAGCAAAGCCAAACTTAATCAACTCAAGGTGGAAAATAAAGATTTAAAGATACTTGCTCCATTCGAAGGAACAATAACAAGTAAATATGCAGTAGCTGGAGCTTATGTAACCCCTTCAAGAACATCGCCTTCAACCTCAAATACTAATCAAATAAGTACTTCCATTGTTGAACTTTCAAGGGGACTCGAAGTAATCGCAAATGTCCCTGAAAGTGATATTGGAAGAATAAAAGTTGGGCAAGTTGCAAATGTAAGGGTTGATTCTTTTCCTGAAAAAATATTCAAGGCCAGAGTTGAGGAAATAGCCCCTAGAGCAGTTAAGAGTAATAACGTAACTTCTTTCGAAGTAACTCTATTGCTTGAGAAGATTTCTCCAATACTTAGAATTGGAATGACAGCAGATATTGAATTTGTAACTGGTGAAAGATCGATAAATATATTGGTACCAACAGTAGCCATAGTCACCAAAAATGGTTTACCTGGCCTACTTTTTGTCAGTGAAGATAAACAACCAATATTTAAAAAGGTTGAATTAGGCATCTCCAGTGGCAGCAAAACATCAATCATCAAGGGAGCCAATCCAGGTGATCAAATATTTATAGATATCCCACCCTGGTCAAAACAAATTAACAATTAACCAAGGAAATTTCATTTATATGACTAAAAATTCCAAAGAAAAAACTCTTTTACTTGTCGACGGCCATTCTCTAGCTTTTAGAAGCTTTTATGCATTTTCAAAGGGCGGAGAAGGAGGATTACAAACTTCTAATGGAATTCCAACCAGTGTTACTTATGGATTTTTAAAAAGCCTTCACGATAATTGCAAGAATTTAAAACCAGATGGAATAGCAATTGCTTTTGATACAGGCGAACCAACTTTTAGACATATTGAAGATCCAAACTATAAAGCTAATCGTGACGTGGCTCCCGAGATATTTTTTGAGGATCTCAGACAATTACAAAGGATTTTATCGGAAGATTTGAATATTACTTTATGTAGTGTTAAGGGATTTGAAGCAGATGACGTCTTAGGAACATTAGCCGAAACAAATTCAATTAGTGGTTGGAAAGTTCGGATACTCACTGGTGACAGAGATCTTTTTCAACTAGTCGATGATTCCAAAGATATTGCTGTTCTTTACATGGGAGGGGGGCCTTACTCCAAAAGTGGGGCTCCAACACTTATGGACGAAGAGGGAGTAAAAAATAAGCTCGGTGTAATACCTGAGAAGGTTATTGATTTAAAAGCTCTTACTGGAGATAGTTCAGACAACATCCCTGGAGTAAAGGGGGTTGGCCCTAAAACTGCTATTAATTTACTTAAGGAAAATAATGACCTCGATGGTATTTACCTCTCTTTGCAGGAATTAGAGAAATCAGGATCTGACTCACAAAAGGGTTGTATCAAAGGTGCTTTAAAGAATAAATTAAAAGTTGATAAAGACAACGCATATTTATCCAAAAAATTAGCCACCATAATAGTCGAAGTACCACTACCAGATACACCTAGCTTCCAACTCTCAAGTATAGATTCTGAAAAGTTTAAGCACTCTCTAGAAGAACTAGAATTAACAAGTCTAGTTAGGCAAATATCTTCTTTTATGAAAGTTTTTTCTGATAAAGAGACTAATAAAAATATTATCAGCACCAAAAAAATAAAAACCGATGAAGATACAAATAAATCAGATAGAAAAAATAAAATACCCAATTTGAATCCTATTATCGTACAAACTTATGATGAGTTGAATTTACTTGAAAATAAGCTTTTAGGACTCAAAGATAACAATAATCCCGTAGCATTAGATACAGAAACAACTGATTTAAACCCCTTTAAGGCTGAACTTGTTGGTATTGGAATTTGCTGGGGCGAAAATAATAATGATATTGCCTACATCCCAATTTTGCATAAAGAAGATAATGTAATATTAAAAAATCAACTTGAATTAAATCAAGTTCTAAACAAACTCAGTCCTTGGTTGCAAAGTAATGATCATCCAAAAGTTCTACAAAATACAAAATTCGATAGACTTATTTTATTAAGACATGGAATTCTAATAGAGGGAGTAATTACAGATACCTTACTTGCAGATTATCTTATTGACCCAACATCAAAACATTCTTTATCAGAAATTTGCGAAAGAGAATTAGATTATATTCCTAAAAGTTTCAAAGATACATTAGATAAAAAAGATAATTTTTCGGAGGTTTCTCTGCATGATGCAAGTATTTACTGTGGAATGGATGTCTATGTTACGAGAAAATTATCGTTAATCTTAAGAGATAAATTAGAATCAATTGATAAAAATCTTATAAATATACTTGATGAAATTGAAATTCCACTCGAAAAAGTACTAGCAAATATGGAGAATTCGGGAATTAAAATTGACAACGAATATCTTAGGCATTTATCACAAGAATTTAAGGAAAAATTACTAACATTAGAAAGCAATATTTTTTCCTCCGTTGGGTATGAAATTAATTTAAACTCCCCTAAACAATTGGCAGATTTGTTATTTGAGAAACTAAATCTTGATCGCAAAAAATCACGTAAAACAAAGACAGGCTGGAGCACAGATGCGAATGTATTAGAGAAGCTAATATCTGATCATCCGATAATTCCTCAAATTGTCGAGCACAGAACATTAAATAAATTATTGAGTACCTATGTAGATGCTCTGCCTCAATTAGTTGAATTAGAGACCCAAAGAGTACATACAAACTTTAATCAAGCCGTAACAGCTACTGGAAGATTAAGTAGCAGTAACCCTAATTTGCAAAATATTCCTATCAGAACAGAATTTAGTAGAAGAATAAGAAAAGCATTTCTTCCCAAAAATGATTGGCATTTGATGAGTGCTGATTACTCTCAAATAGAGCTGAGAATTCTTGCACACTTAACAAAAGAAGAGTTACTCATAAAGGCATTTAAAGATGGTGATGATGTTCATGCTCTTACGGCAAAGCTTCTACTCGGGAAGCAATCAATCAATCAAGAGGAGAGAAGAATAGGAAAAACAATTAATTTTGGAGTGATCTATGGAATGGGACCCCAGCGTTTTGCAAGAGCGACAGGTGTATCCATTGATCAAGCCAAAGAATTTCTGATTCTTTATAAAGAAAGATATCCCAAGGTGTTTGATTTCCTTGAAAGGCAAGAAAAATTGGCTTTAACCCAGGGATTTGTATCAACAATTCTCGGAAGAAGACGATATTTTCATTTTAATGAGAATGGACTAGGCAGACTTTTTGGAAAAAAGCTTGAAGAAATAAACCTATTACAAGCTCGAAGAGCTGGAATGGAAGCTCAACAATTAAGAGCTGCTGCAAATGCTCCAATACAGGGTTCAAGTGCAGACATTATCAAGATAGCCATGGTGAAACTTGATAAAAGATTAAGGGAAGAATCACTTCCTGCTAATTTGCTATTACAAGTACACGATGAGCTTGTTCTAGAGTTTGATACAAAATTCTCAAATGAAATTAAAACATTGGTACAGCAAACTATGGAAAACTCAACAAAACTCGATGTGCCTCTCAAAGTTGATATAGGAATAGGTGAAAATTGGATGAATTGTAAATAGCAATTTTTAGCTTAATCAAAAATTCAGGCTTTTATTTTACTGGTAAAAACCACTCCTCTAAAATTGCTTGTGCTTCTTTAATTTTATTTTTTGCTCGTAATCTCTGTATTCTTTTTAAAATTGGAAAAGCAATCAAATTGGAAGACCTTCTTTCTGAGGTGCCATCATTATTAAATTCTGATGATTCGAATTTCTTTTTCATTGGAAAATGGCAAAGGCTCTTAAAGAAATTGATTTTTTATTTATTGGTTATTTAGAAATCAGAATACATTAATGCTCATTGGCATAGCAAACTTCTTACCGCATAATCCGTGAAATTACCTATAAATATGATTAAAAATTAAGTATCAATCAATATCTAAAAGTACATCCTTCGGAATAATTATCTCACCCAAGCGCCAATTTATAAATCTATATCTATAGAAAATTGCTTTAACAGGTTCTTTAAAATTTGGAATCTTATTAGAAACAACAAATCGATTAAGGTTAGTATAATAGAGACTTATTTTGTTATTTTGATCATATTCTTGTTTGATTATTGTTTGATCAAATTGAATTTTATTAGAGGAAATTTTGCCATTAAAGAATAATGCTTTTACTCCACCAGGAGTCAGAGTTGAATCAACAATAGAATCAGTTAAAGTAGAGATAATAGGGCTAAATAAAATCATACTTAATTCAGAAAAAGGAGTAGCAGAAGACTCTATTTTTATTTTGTATCTAATAATATTATTCAATTCAGTTTTTAAATTTTCCCTAACCAATGGCAGATCAATATGTTTCATCGATTTATCGTAATCGCGTCTTTCTATTGCTGATTTTAGGGATAAAACTGATAGATAAGGAGATAAATATGTATAAAATAATGTAATAGAAAAAAGTAATTTCACATACACAATTCTTTTTAAAGTATGCCCCCTCAGAAAAGAAAAAAAATTCATATTTACTTCCTTCTATAAAGCTAGGATACACCCACAACTTGAAAGGATCAACAAAAAGGCGAGTCCAAAATAAGTATAAATACACACAGGAAGCAAAGTTTTCTCAGGTTAATTTCCTCCTTAACAAGAGCATGCCATCAATTTCAACGAGAATGATTAAATTACTAAAGTAACGAAAAAATTTCAAAACCTATATCATCTTAGTTTTACTAATATTTGGCAATGGGCATTAAAACTGATTGCAATGTAATCCTTAAAGGATAAGAATAAGCAAAGAATTAGGAGGCACCTAAAAATGGTCGACACTCCACCTGAGTACTCCATAGAAGCAAACTGACTTCTGGTCCCTGCTCCAACAGTCTCAAAAACACTGTGAAATTTCGTCTGAAGCGACAAAGTTAAAGAATTGGAGTTTTCAATTCTTATTTGCCAAGGATCAATGATTTAGGTGCGGCAAATTAAAGTGCGTCAATTCAGTCGGCTCTCTTATGCATCGTCTTAGGTGCCCTTAAAAGAGATGATAATCACACCTAGAAAAATGGCCCCAGGTGCCAAAGCCAGAATCTTCGAAAAAAATCTCCAAAGCAGAAGAACCCATTGGGTTCTTTTGTTTTGGAGATTTTTTTTTCTGGATTATTTTGATAATTTTTCATATCATTAAAGATATTTGTATATGATATTTTTATCAAAAAATTTGAAGTATATATCTAAAAGTCATGCCCCTCAATTATGAATTCTTTTGCCATTATCTGCGGAATTGCAGGATCTGTTCTCTACTTAGTTTATTTTATCGGTGGAAAAAGTGACAATGATGGACAAGGTGTGAATCTGCCCGCGAAGCAGTAATAGCTTTAATTCAACTAATTAATGGAGAGTTGATTGTTTGTGAGAATAAAAAATATTTTTGTGCCCTAATTGATACATCCCATTCTAAAACCGCCAAATATATAG
Source organism: Prochlorococcus sp. MIT2309 (assembly GCF_059772305.1). Taxonomy (NCBI): domain Bacteria; kingdom Bacillati; phylum Cyanobacteriota; class Cyanophyceae; order Synechococcales; family Prochlorococcaceae; genus Prochlorococcus; species Prochlorococcus sp. MIT2309. The sequence continues at coordinate 627,177 of NZ_CM186282.1, forward strand.
TTCTTGGATGCAGAATAATAGAGAAACTATCGTTTTGAAGATCCAGAAAGGGTCTCATAATAATTGAAAGTGACTTTGAGATTAACCAACAGCCTTACGAGGAAAATTGAAGTTTTTGAACCAATTGTTCCTAACGAGGTGAGTATTTACTGTTGTGGTGTCACTGTCTACGATCTTTGTCATCTTGGGCATGCAAGAAGTTACATAGTTTGGGATGTTCTAAGGAGATTCTTAATTCAAAAGGGATACAAGGTCACCTTTGTTCAAAATTTCACTGATATTGACGACAAAATTCTAAAAAAAGCTGAGGAGGAAAATACATCAATATATGAGGTCTGTGAAAAAAATATCAAAGCATTTTTTAATGATATGGATGCGTTAGGAATAATTCGACCAGATCATATGCCAAGAGCAACAAAAAGTTTGGATGGTATTAGAACCATGATTACCCAACTTGAAAAGAAGGGAGCTGCTTATTCAATCGATGGTGACGTCTACTTCGCTGTAAAACAATATGATTCTTATGGGAAATTAAGTGGGCGACAATTAAAAGACCAACTAGATAATGCAAGTGGAAGATTAAGTAAAGATGAATCAAAAAAAAGAAATCCTTTTGACTTTGCTCTTTGGAAAAAAGCCAAAGAGGGAGAACCGAGTTTCCCCTCTCCATGGGGCAATGGTAGACCTGGATGGCATATTGAATGCTCAGCAATGGTAAAAGATGAATTAGGAGATACTATCGATATTCATTTAGGTGGAGCAGACTTAATTTTTCCCCATCATGAAAATGAGATTGCACAATCAGAGACCGCTAATAATAAAGAATTGGCTCGATTTTGGCTTCACAATGGAATGGTGAACGTTGACGGACAAAAAATGAGCAAATCACTAGGGAATTTCACAACAATAAGATCTCTTTTGGAGAATGGAGTCTCCCCAATGTCATTAAGACTTTTTGTGCTTCAGTCTCACTACAGAAAACCACTTGATTTCACAGAAAAGGCTTTGCGGGCTTCATCTAATGGTTGGGATGTCATTAACACGGCATTACAACTTGGGGAAGATAAAATGAACAATCTCGGATGGGAAAAGCTGATTGGCGGCAAAAATTCGCAAAGTATCAATCAATCTATCGACATAACAGATGAGTGTCTCTCATTATCAGATAGATTTATGGATGCAATGAATGATGATTTAAATACTTCAAAAGCTATTTCTATTTTATTTGAACTTGCCAAACCATTAAAGTCACTATCTAATCAGATAAAAACTGATACAAAGATAAATATAAGTAAAAGTGATAATCAAAAGTTTTTGAATAAATGGATTTTACTTAAAAAATTATCAATTATTCTTGGCTTAGATAAAGAAGTTAATAAAATTCCCATAAAGAAAAAAGACTTTGATGATCCATACATAATTAATGCAATTAAAGAAAGAAAAGAAGCTAAAATAAAAAAAGACTTTTTAAAAGCAGATAAAATTAGAGATAATTTAAAAAATCAAGGGATTGATCTTATCGACAAAAAAGATGGCTCCACAGATTGGATAAGAAGTATTTAAATTAAATATACATTTTAATTATAAAAGTAAAAGACTACCAACTTTTCAATAAGTCAATAAAACTAACAATAAGTCCAAATGCAATTGCAGGTGGTGAAATCCATCTGAGCATAAATTTTAAATATCTCCTAATTTGAATAGAAGAATTACTCAATGATAAGTCCTCATCAAACCTTCTAGGAATGAACCATCCAAGAAGAATTGATAAAAGAAAACCACCAAGTATCAGCATTACCCCTCCAAAAATACTATCCATTTTTCCAAGAATATCCAAATTTAAAGCCGATGGAATCCCTACTAAAAATATTGCACTTGTAGATACCAAAACAGATTTATATCGACTCCAACCCAATTGATCCATAAAGGAACTTACAGGGACCTCAAGTAAAGAAATTGATGAAGTTATGGCTGCAATGAAAGCTAAAAGGAAAAATAAGACAGCGACAATTCTACCTGTAAGTCCAAGAGAGCCTAAACCAGTAGGCAAAGAAATGAATAAAGTACCAACAGTTGAACTACTAATGGCGTCTTTGAGACCAAAACTCATCACTATTGGAAACGTCACCATGCCAGCAAGAAGACCGACTGCCGTATCAAGAGAGGCCACTCCAATAGCTTGTTTTGGCAATTTTTTACTTCTATCAAGATAGGAGGAATAGGCGACCATTACACCAATGCCAAGGCTTAAAGAGAAAAAAGCCTGCGTAAAGGCATTTCTTACCGTGGTGGAATTAAATAATTGTGACGTATCCCAATTCAATAAAAAAGTTCTATACCCCTCCCAAGTGCCCTCAAGAGTTGCCGCCCAAAAGGCCAAAATTATTAATAAGAGAAATAAAAATGGAACACACCATTTTGTTAACTTTTCTATTCCACCTTTAATTCCTGCCCCAACAACAGCAGCGGTCAATACCAGACTTAACAACTGCCCCATTAGAACACTGCTTCCACTGCTAATCCCGTTAAAAAAAGTCTCTGCCTCAATTTGATTACTTGGCAACCCGAAGAAAAGAGAGTGAAAAAATGTATCTACAGTCCAGCCCATCAAGACTGCATAAAACGCAAGTATTCCTGAGGCTGCAGTGACAAAAATCCATCCCATTGGACGCCATTTAGCACCTGCAGCCACAATTGGTGCCAGCAGAGGGCTATTGCCTGTGCTTCTTCCTAAGACCATTTCAGCGACAAGAACGGGCAAGCAAACCACAAGAACAATCAATACATAAAGAAGAAGAAAAGCTAGCCCGCCTCCCTGAGATGCCCTATAAGCAAACCCCCAAAGATTACCTAGGCCAACGGCACTCCCCGCAGCAGCTAAGACGAACCCCAAACCAGAATTCCAATTTTCTCTTGAATCCATAAAAACCCGTTTTCTTAAGAATCGAGACTTATTTAGAAATAAATCTTTCATGGGTTATACCTCCTAATGGGAGACTGGTCTAAGTTGACTTCACAATGTGAAAGCCATAAGCGTTCTAGGCTCTACGGGTTCAATAGGTACTCAGACTCTTGAAATAGCAGAGGAATTTCCTCAAGAATTCAATGTGGTAGCCCTAACTGCAGGCAAAAACATTGAGTTATTTATTAAGCAAATCCAGACACATAAGCCTGAAATTGTTGCTTTAGCGAGCAAGTCGCACCTATCAGAACTCAAAGAGAGACTTTTAAGACTGCCCCAGTACCAATCCAAGTTGGACTTGCCTGAAATTGTTGGGGGTTCAGAGGGTTTAAAAATGGCATCATCCTGGGGAAGTGCTGATCTAGTAGTTACGGGAATTGTTGGTTGTGCCGGATTGCTACCTACTCTTTCAGCTATTAGGGCTGGAAAAGATTTAGCTCTTGCCAACAAAGAAACTTTGATAGCAGCAGGACCGGTAGTTCTTCCTGAATTGCAAAAAAGCGGAAGCAGACTATTCCCAGCAGACTCAGAACACTCAGCTATTTTTCAGTGTCTTCAGGGAACGCCACTGGCAGAAAACGCTCGACTATCAACTGGAGTACCTACACCCGGTCTAAGGAATATCCACCTAACTGCGTCTGGAGGAGCTTTTAGAGATTGGAAAACAGAAGATTTAAAAAAAGCAACTGTGAAAGATGCAACAAGTCATCCAAATTGGAGTATGGGAAAAAAAATAACGGTTGATTCTGCAACATTAATGAATAAAGGATTAGAAGTTATTGAGGCACATTATTTATTTGGTATTGATTATGACCAGATAGAAATAGTCATACATCCACAAAGCATTATTCATTCAATGATTGAATTGGAAGATTCATCGATTCTCGCTCAGCTTGGTTGGCCTGATATGAAACTTCCAATTCTTTACTGTATGAGTTGGCCAAAACGATTTAGTACAAAATGGAAAAGGTTGAAGTTGTCAGATGTAAAATCATTAACTTTTAAAACTCCAGATAGAAAAAAATATCCCTGTATGGACTTGGCTTACGCTGCCGGAAGAAAAGGTGGAACAATGCCAGCTGTATTGAACGCTGCTAACGAAGAAGCCGTCTCACAATTCATAAAAGAAAAAATTAATTTCACTGATATTCCTAAAGTTATTGAATTAGCATGTGAAAATCATAAATCAGAATTTAATCCTCATCCAATTCTTGATGAAATCATTTTCTTTGATCAATGGGCGCGTGAACAAGTGAATTTATTGACGAGAAAATTTTAAAAATAAATAATATTTCCTTTGAATATTTTTACTATTTATATTTTTATAAAATATTTTTAAGCCATTTAGAAACAATTGCGTCTCCCCAACAATAATTTTTCCCATGAAACCCATTATGTCCGCCTTTATTTACAATAAAAACCTGAAAATTATTTTCAAAATTTAATAAAGGGAAAATTTTTTCAAGTTCTTCCGCTGCTTGACTAGGAACCCAGGGATCATCAAGTGATTGAATAATTAATAACTTAGGTAATGATTCCGGCATTTTCATTACCCCCTTAAGAGGGGAAGCATTTTGATAATAATCATCAACATTTAGATACCCCCATCTTGGAGCAGTAATAGCCGCATCAAAATCACGAATTGAGGAGATATTTTTTTTTCCATAATTATCCTTACCAGTGAGAGCCTCTTTTTCAGATTCAACAACTCCAAATGGATCGGCCAAAGTTTGTCTGACGAGTCTCCATAAAAGCCACCTCTGATAAATAAAATTTCTTGGTCTTTCTATTGAAGAACTACACGCTGAAAGATCCAGAGGGCTGCTAACACAAACAAGTGCATCTAATAATTTTTTTTTAGAATCTGTCTCATTACTACTTGCCATACAAGCATTTAAAAGCATGGTTCCACCAAGAGATAAACCAACGCCATAGAGAGGCAATTCTCCAGAATTTGAATATTTTTTATTTAATGAATTACATAATTCTCTTGCGTATCTAATTACTGGTGTCAAATCACTATTACAGCAAGCGGAGTAAGTGCCAGGCGCCATAATTCTTCCTGGATCTGCTCCTCTGAGATTTAGCCTAATAACGGCAAAACCCTCTTGAAGAAGTTTCTGCCCCATTCGACGAAGGCCTTGACGTTTTGAAGATCCACCTAATCCATGCAAAATCAAAACTAAGCCAACCAATCTTTTTTGTTTTTTAGGCCTATCAAGAAAAGCAACTAATTTGCCTGAACCCATACCTGTTTTTGTTTTTGGAACAGATATTTCAATTCTTTCACCACAATCTTTTGGTAATTTTTCAAATACAAAAGTATCTCTTAAAGTCTGTAAATCTCCACCAATCCATGGTTTTCTTTGCAAGAAATTAGGAAGTTGTAATTTACTTAAAAAAACCGACTGGGATTTAGCCCTTTCCACCAATTCCTAACTCCTTAAGTTCTATTAAAAGATCGCCTAAAACTTTTTTTGCATCCCCAAAAAGCATTGATGTATTTGGTAAATCGAAGAGATCATTTTTTATGCCTGAATATCCAGCACTCATTCCCCTTTTTACAACAAATACTGTTCTGGCTTCTTGAACATCTAGTACTGGCATGCCGTAAAGAGGGGAACTAGTATCAGTTTTTGCTTGAGGATTGACAACATCATTAGCGCCAAGAATTAATACAACATCTGTTGCAGGGAACTCTGGATTAATAGTTTCCATTTCTTTAAGTTGTTCATATGGCACATCAGCCTCAGCAAGCAAAACATTCATATGACCTGGCATTCTCCCTGCAACAGGGTGAATGCCATATGAGACCTCAATGCCAGCGCTTTCAAGAGCTTTGGAAACTTCTCGAAGTGTGTGCTGAGCTTGGGCTACTGCCAGTCCATATCCAGGAACTATGACAACACGCTCCGCAGCCTCCAGAGTAAGGGCACATTCCTCTGCACTACAACTGGTTATGTTTGTGTATTCACTGCTGGTTTTGCTTGCAAGGGAGGAGCCACCAAGTGCTCCCCCAAAAAGAACAGAAACTAAGGACCTATTCATCCCTTTGCACATAACTTGGGTGAGGATTAATCCAGCCGCTCCCACCATTGCTCCTGCAACAATTAACAATTGACTCCCTACAACAAATCCTGCTGCCGCTGCTGCGATACCTGAGTAACTATTTAATAATGAAATTACAACAGGCATATCTGCTCCCCCAATAGGGAGAGTAACTCCGATGCCCAAAAGAGATGAACTAATTACCAAAAGCCAAAGACCATTATTAGCTCCCGACAAAAGCTCTATTAAGGCAATTAAGCAAATAACTGATATTGCAATATTTACAACATGACGGGATTTGCTTTGCATCCAGCCAGGAGTTGATAACCAACCCTGAAGTTTTGCCATTGCAATAACAGAGCCCGTAAAAGTAATTGCACCTACAAATATAGAAATAACAATAGAAATAGATTCAACAATTGATTCAGAGATTGGAAATAAAGCAACTCCAACAGCAACAAGTAGAGAAGACATCCCACCACACCCATTAAAAAGTGCGACTGTCTCAGGCATCGCGGTCATTGGAACTTTTTTTGCAATAAGAATGCCTAAAAAACCTCCAAGTGCAGTGCCTATCGAAATCCAACTCCATTCTGTTGAAGTAATTTCTCCTTTGCTTACAAAATCAATTAGTAGGCCAATAACTGAGAGTGCTAGTGCAAAAGCAGCAAGCCTATTGGCCTCTCTAGCTGAGCGAACTTTTGACAATCCTTTAATGCCTAAGGCAAGTAATAAAACTGCCAAGATTTCAATGGATGGCTTTAAAATTTGTGAAATACTCATAATTAAAAAATTCCCTATTTTTGCTTTGTCTTTCGACTAAACATTGCAAGCATCCTGTCCGTTACAAAAAAACCTCCAATAACATTAAAAAGAGCAAATCCCAGTGCAACAGAGCCCATAAATAAGAGTGAAAAGTTTTCCCCTGCTCTAATTATTAAAGTCAATGCTGCCAACATCGTCACTCCAGAGATCGCATTAGCCCCACTCATAAGTGGAGTATGCAATGTAGGTGGGACCTTCCCGATGAGTTCCAGGCCTAGTAAACTACCCAGAATCAGCACCCACAGGGCATCCGTAATAGACAATTCACTTCCTGACATCAGTTTTTCCTCCCAGTGGATAAGATTTCTGGATATTTGACGATCCCATCTTTAACAATTAGAGCTCCGCTAATTAATTCATCTTCAGTATTAAGGGTTAGATCACCATTTGTAAGCATGGGATTTAAAAGAGCTAACAAATTCTTTGAGTAAAGAGAGCTTGCGTGATTTGGAACAGTGCAAGGTAAATCTGAAGCACCGATAAGCTTTACTCCTTTTCTTATGACTGTCTCATTTTCTAGGGTCCCTGAACAATTACCGCCTTGAGAAACAGCCAAATCGACCACAACTGAACCTGGGCGCATCTGATCGAGCATATCTTCATCAATCAATCGAGGTGCTTTTTTCCCTGGCACTTGAGCTGTGCAAATGGCTACATCTGCTTCAGATAAATGTGTTTTTAGCTCCTGTCTCTGAGCTGATAAAAATTCATCTGAGACTTGCTTCGCATATCCTCCAGATTCCTGAGGCTTCTCTTTAATCTCAGGTGGATTTATGAATCTTCCACCCAATGATTCTACTTGCTCCTTCACTGAAGGTCTTATGTCACTCACAAAAACAACCGCTCCTAATCTTTTTGCGGTTGCAACTGCCTGAAGCCCTGCAACGCCCGCGCCAAGTATTATTACCTTTGCTGGCTGAACAGTTCCTGCTGCAGTCATCAACATAGGAAAATACCTATCAAGAGAACTAGCGGCAATTAGAACTGATTTATATCCACTTATATTCGCCTGAGACGACAGAGCATCTGCTGATTGAGCTCTACTAATTCGTGGAAGTAACTCTAGTGAAATTGCTGATAATTTATATTCAACCAAGATTTCGGATAAGGATTGATTCCCATAAGGCTCAAGTAAACCCAAAATGAGAGTGCCCTCTGGAAATTTTTTCAACAAGTTTGACTTTGGTTGTCTTACGCAAAGAACAACATCTATTTCAGAGAGATTTTCTTGATTCTCTGACTCAATTAGTTCAGCTCCAGCTGATAAATAATCTTTATCAGAGAAACCAGCAGCCTCACCTGCCATCTTTTCGACAGATATAGAACATCCTAAAGAGATGTATTTTCTTACTGTCTCTGGCGTGACAGCAACTCTTTTTTCGCCTGGAGCAGATTCCAAAGGAACAAAAAATCTAGCCAAAATAATTAAATTTTTTATCTAGCAATTTGAGGTTACAGGGTATGTTCGTTTTAATCCTCACAACTTTCTTCAAGAAAGGTTTTCCTAATAAAGATTATTAGCTAATAAGTAGGAAGGTCTTCAAATAAAGAATTCAATGAGTCTCACCGCGATCGAATGTCCAGATGGAGTTTGTCATAGCCATCACGGTGGGCATGCAGTTCCCAGAACAGCTATGCAAAAGAATCTCCAGAATCATGGAAAGGAATGGTGTGAGCGTTTAGCCGAGAGAATCTATGAAATGTCTGTGGATACTTTCTCGCAAACTGTTATGCCTAGCCTTCATGGCTCAGGATGGCAAAGGAAGCATCTTGATTGGGAATTTAAGCTATCAAATCATGATTCGGAACCAGATGAAGCTCTTGTTGAGGGGATTATCAACGCTACAGAGAGTTTTCTAAGAAGTAGCGAAGTACACAGACTTTTCATTCAAGAACTTGTTCAAGGCACTTTCGCTGAGGCAACAAATGACAAACTTCGTTCAATTGCTGTAAGGAAATTAATCGACAATGAGTTGATACAAATTATTGAAGAAAAAAAAGATGAAATACTTGATCGCTTGGCAGAAAATCTTCTTGAGGATGCAGAGGGTAAATTTGAATTAGCTCGTGATGCTGCAAATGCTGGGATTGAAGAAGTTGAGAGGCTTCTTGTAAATCACACTGAAGCTGTCTAGTCCAAAAATAAATTAATAAATAAACTAATAGTTATTTTTTACTAGTAATTAAGACTCAAAAATACTAATAATTAAGAAAAGTCAAAACCTTAAGCAAACATTCTTTTTTAGTCACAAATCGCCTTTGTGCTAAATAACTACAATATTTGGTCCCATTACATGTAAAGGTACCTCCACCCCCGATAGGAGGAACTACATGGACCTTTCTTTAAAAAGACACATAGGAATAACAGCTTCATGGGTCTCTAATAGGATTTCCCTTCTTGATGATGTTCAGAAATACGAAGAGAGCTATGCACTTACCCAGGAATTTAGAGAGTGGTTGACATGCCCTCATCAGGATTCAAAACTATTTAAATCCTCCGTGATGGAATACCCAAATCACATCTCCTCCTCACATCGAGAGGAAAGAGTAGACCTCGATGAACTTCTTGAGTTGTAAGAATTAAGTAATTTCCAAAAGATATAATTTTCAGACATTTCCAATTCTGATATTGAGAAACGCCATAAAGTATTAAAAATTTCTTATTGTATTATTTTAGTCAATAGAAATTCATGGGGATTGAGATAAGTACCCATTCTCAAGAAATAGAGAATCTAATAATCATTGGCTCTGGCCCAGCTGGCTACACAGCCGCAATATATGCAGCCAGAGCAAATTTAAATCCACTTTTGCTTACTGGCTTCGAAAAAGGAGGAATTCCTGGCGGGCAGCTTATGACCACAACCTTTGTTGAAAATTTTCCTGGTTTCCCAGATGGAATCATGGGTCCAGAACTGATGGATCTAATAAAAGAACAAGCTCAGAGATGGGGAACTAAATTAATCGAGGAGGATGCTATTGCTTTTGATCTATCTAAAAGACCTTTTGAAATCCAATTATCAAATCAAAAGCTCAAATCCCATTCTCTCATAATTGCGACCGGGGCAAGTGCGAACAAATTGCATCTAGAAAATGAAAAAAAATTTTGGAGTAAGGGTATTAGTGCATGTGCAATTTGTGATGGAGCTACGCCCCAATTTCGTAATGAGGAACTTGCTGTTGTTGGGGGAGGAGATTCAGCATGTGAGGAAGCTGTCTATCTAACAAAATACGGAAGTCATGTACATTTATTAGTTCGTTCTGATCAATTGAGAGCAAGTGCTGCAATGGCAGATAGAGTTTTATTGAATCCTGAAATAACGATTCACTTCAAAACAGAACTTCTTAATGTTGAAGGAAAAGATTGGCTAGAGTTCTTAAGAGTTAAGAACTTGACTACAAATACAGAAGAATTAATAAAAGCCAAGGGTCTTTTTTATGCAATTGGACATACACCAAATACTGAAGTTTTTAGTGAACAATTAAATATTGATTCTCATGGATATCTCATTACGCCACCAGGAAGGCCTGAGACTTCTATCGAGGGAGTATTTGCGGCTGGAGATGTGGCTGACGCAGAATGGAGGCAAGGGGTAACGGCAGCTGGAAGTGGATGTAAAGCAGCATTAGCCGCTGAAAGATGGCTCAGCTTAAAAAACCTGGCCAAACCAATTAAAAGAAACGAGCCTGAACCTGCGTCATCATCAAAATCAGCCCCTATTGAAACTTCAAATGAAGAAAACTTCGATTTAAATTCAATTTGGCAAAAAGGAAGTTATGCACTCAGGAAGCTCTATCATGAGAGCAAAAAGCCTCTTTTAGTAGTTTATACCTCTAAAAACTGTGGTCCTTGCCACGTTCTTAAACCACAAGTAAAAAGAGTTTTAGAAGAACTTACAGGTAACGTGCAAGTTGTAGAAATAGATATTGAAAGTGATCAAGAAATTTCACATCAGGCCGGAGTTAACGGAACACCAACAATGCAACTCTTTTATTTAAAAGAACTAAAAAAAGAATGGAAAGGTGTCAAGCAAAGAAGCGAGTTTAAAGTAGTGATAGAGGATGTAATTAAAGGAAAATTATAGTTTTCACCTTCTTCTGGAACCCCCAGGTCGATTGCCTCCAGGCCTACCTCCTCCTGATCCGCCTGCATTACGTTCTCTATAAGTAATTCTCCCTCTTGTTAAATCATAGGGACTAATTTCAACGAGGACCTTATCTCCAGCTAACAACTTAATTCTAAATTTAGTTAACTTTCCAGCTGCTCTACATAAACATTGATGCCCCTCTGGCTGTTCAAGAGTTACCAGATAAAATCCGTTTCCTTGTTCTTTCTCAATAACTCCCGAAGTCTCAATCATGTTTGTAAAAAAACAAAGTTTGTAGAATTAGATCTTACTAAATCAATATCACAATAATAGTTAATTAACCATTAATGAAAAACCGATTGCAACTCGCGTACGGTCTGTAATTGGCCGTAATAGTAATTTGCCCTAGCCCTTCTGTCAGCATCATCTAAACTATCAAATGCGTCGAACCCAAGAGATTTCCATATTTCACTACCACAAGCTTTGTCTAATTCTAGACAAGCCTCGGTTTCAAGATTACTAAGTCTGCGAGATATGTTTTTGGTCTGTGAAATACCCAAAGTTTTTATTAAATCTATTTTATAGTACAAAAAAACTAGTTTTTTGCAACTCGGATTCTAAATAGGGAACTTTTTTTTGTCCTCTTTATCCAAATCAGCGCCCATTTCTTGCAATCTTTTCAAGATAACGTCGTAATACTCTTTTAAATAACTTTCCATAGTGGTTGTGTCAGAGCGATCTAATCCAAAAGCAGCATAGGTATCATCCATTTCTGCATTTAGAGAGGTACCGCTTCCGCTTACTTCAGAAAAAGAAAGTCTCTCAGCAACATTCAAAGTTGACTCGAAAAAAGAGATTAAGGATTGAGCCGCAGATATCACAAATGGCGCAACTCTCCACACCCTTGCTTTTCTATCGCAATACCTCTCACAAAGTTCTACAAGCTCATCAGCTTTCCAAGCTTTTGGACCCACAACTGGGAAACTTTTTCTTATGGTATTTGGACTATTTAATGCTGCGACTGCAAACTTAGCCATATCTTGTGTATTCATGTAAGCGATTTCTCCAGGTTTTCCACTTATCCAAACTGGCTGACTATCCAATATAGGAATAGCAAATTGCCCTATAACACCCTGCATAAAAGCTGCTCCTTGAATAATTGTGTAGTCGAGATCTGAACTCTGTAGCAATTTCTCAGTGCAATATTTAATATCCATCAAAGGGACATTTCGATGCTGCTCAGCGGAAAGAAGAGATAAGAAAACAACTCTCTTTACCCCCATCTCATCGCAACATCGGTAAAGATTTAGTTTTCCATCCCAATCAACCTCATAAACACTTCTTGGGTCATCGGGACGGCTTGTAGCAGCGTCAATAACCGCATCTATACCATCGAGAGAATATTTTATGTCTTCATCGCTGAGCAAATCCCCTTCGGTGATTTGGCAACCCCATTCTTGGAGGTATGAAGCACTCCTTGGTCTTCGAACCATGCACCTGACTTTATGACCAGACTCAATTGCATTTCTTGCGATTTGTCGACCGAGGGTGCCGGTTCCACCAAAAATGAGAACCTGCATAGGAGATTTCATTATCAAAGGAAAAGCCTAAATGGAAGAATACAAAAACGTGAGAAATTAATCTCCTTGAATTTTTAAGAGGAGAGCACCACCCAATAATCCAACTGGAATAAGAACCCAGAAAACTGCTGCGATGCCAAAAATTTCAGATGCCATTCTTTGATTTTATTTCACTAGACCATTAAAACCTTTATTGATGCCCAAGAAAAAACTTTTTGAAAAAAAACCATAAAACCCACTAAAAGAAACAAACTTGCTTATGGTCCAAAAAGCTAAAGTTTTCACATTGGAAAGAATTTATTCATATTCAAGTAAGGATAAAAAAATACTTCTAGATGGACCTGAATGGGGTGATCACCACTTCGCAAATTGGAATGGTTTTACTTTTCATTGGAGAGTATTAGGGGACAAAGCCAAAAAGCCCATAGTCCTCATTCATGGCTTTGGAGCCAGCTCCGATCACTGGAGAAAAAATGCCATAGCATTTGCTGAGGCAGGATTCTCAGTTTTTGCTCTCGACTTAATTGGATTCGGACGATCTGAACAGCCATCTAGAAAAAAAATTAATTCCTTGGAAAATGTATTTTGGGCGAGACAAGTTACTTATTTTTTAAAAAAAATTGTCTTAAATGATCAAAATAAAAAAGCTGTACTTATAGGCAATTCTCTTGGCGGACTAGTAGCTGTAACAATTCTGGCCAAGAATCCTGAACTTGTAGAAGCAACTGTTGCCTGCCCTCTTCCTGACCCAGCATTAGCTCAAAAACAGCAAATCGAGTTGAATCGTTACTTACTTAAAATTAAAAATTGTTTTATTAAAGTAATTTTTAATTTATTACCTTTAGAACTAATAGTTCCAATCATTGCAAAAACTAAATTAATTTCAATAGCATTGCAATTTGCTTATAAGAAAAATATATCTTGTGATAAAGATCTAATAAAACTAATCAAAAGGCCCGCATTGAGAGCTACTGCTCCACGAGCATTACGTTCAATGTGCATAGGTATGAGCCTTAGATCAACAGAGATGACAGCGCCCTCTATTTTGTCGAAATTAAGTCTCAATATAATTAAATCACCATTGCTTTTAGTATGGGGAAAGGAAGATAGATTAGTACCTCTTGTAATCGGAAAAAATTTGAAAAGTCAATTTGAATGGGTTCAATTAAAAGTACCTGATAATGTTGGGCATTGCCCCCATGACGAGGCCCCAAAGTACTTCAACAACGAAGTACTAGACTGGTTGAACCTGAATTTACCTACTTAATAAATTTCCCTTATGAAGCACACACTCTCAGTGCTGGTTGAAGATGAATCTGGAGCTCTAAGCAGAATTTCTGGACTTTTTGCCCGTCGTGGATTCAATATCGATAGTCTTGCCGTTGGTCCTGCAGAGGCTCCTGGAATATCCAGATTAACAATGGTGGTTGAGGGTGATAATCAAACCCTTCAGCAAATGTCAAAACAATTAGACAAACTGGTCAACGTTCTTGAAGTATCAGATTTAACTAATTTAGCTGCTGTAGAAAGGGAATTGATGCTTCTAAAAGTAAATGCAAAAGCGGAGCAAAGAGATAAGATATTAGACCTTGTTCAAGTCTTTAGAGCAAAAGTTGTTGATGTGTCTGACGAAGCACTAATTCTTGAGGTAGTGGGAGATCCAGGTAAACTTGTCGCAATAGAAAAACTACTTGCACCTTATGGAATAAACGAAATTGCAAGGACTGGCAAGGTAGCATTAAAAAGAGCTTCAGGAATTAATACTGAAATGCTAAAAGCAAACTCTCATATAGGAAAATTTTAATTAATTTTCAATATGAATAATTTTTTCTATCGAATCACCAACTTCTATTAATTCTAGAACATCAAAACCATCCACAACTTCACCAAAAACAGCGTACCTACCGTCTAAAATAGGTAAGGCATTTAAAGATAAAAAGAATTGACTAGTTGCTGAGTTGGGGTCAAGACCTCTAGCCATTGAAATCGACCCTTTTTTATGTTTATGAATTATATTTTTGATATCTTTAATGTTACTAATAACATAATTATACCTAGGTTCTCTATCATTTAATAACTTTATTTCAAGCGGGATAGATCTGAAATTAAAATTTCCCGAGTTTTTTGGAGGCTGAAATTTTGATTTATCTTTATTTAAGACTTTACCGGCATGAACAGTAAAAGGTGAAGGTTCTTTAATTACTCTATGAAAAATTGTTTCCTGATAAACATCTCTATTTACTAAATCAATAAAATTTGCAACAGTTATTGGAGAGGATTTTGCATACAAAATTAAAAATATATTGCCTTTAGAGGTTTGAATCTTAATTTTCTGAGGTTTATCAAAGCACTTTAATTTATATTCATCGCAAATAATCTTACTACTTGGGATTTCATATTTATTTTTACAAGATGTAGTAAGAATCGAAAAAAATAACAAAAAAAGAATTATTTTAAAATTATTCTTGATATTTATATTTTTTATATTTCTAATCAATTTCTTAATTAAATACCTTCTAAATTTACACCTAAGAATTTTGCCAACTCTGCACCCTCTTCCTCGAGCTCAAGAAGAGGTGGAGGGGAGCCGACTTTTGAAATTGGCAAATCTTTTCTACCTTGAATCCTTAAACATATTCTTCTTCTTGCATTAAATCCCTCTCTGGCGTCAAGCTTTACCGCCTTAATATCTTTTAAGGGTAATTGAATCTCTATTTCTTTGAAAAACCCCCGTCTTGTAATAAGAAGTGTTCCTGAATCTTTATCAAAACAGTTTTTACCTGAACCAAAATCAATTGAGATTAATCTCCATAGATAAAGGGCCAAAATGAATGCAGCTATTCCATAGAGTCCCATAACCAGTCCTTGTGGGACAAAAATCAAAGTTGAGGGATTCCCGAGCGGTAAAAGATCTTTACCCAGATAACTAGACACAGAAGCTAAAAGAAAGCCCAACCCACCAATACTTACCATTCCCCAAACTATGAAGTTTGAAATTTTGCGTGAGCCTTTGATGTTTTGCTCAAGCTTATTTTCAGAAAGTGCTGATTTTGTAAAATTTTCCATTTTGACCGACATAGCTTCTTATCACTGATAATTATTCACCAATAAAGGGTTTAGAGGTGGTAGTAATTGTGAAAAAAATACTAAATACCAATACAACACACTTATTTAAGCGCAATATTTCCCCAAATATCACGTCAATCTTGTTACAGTCGCCCCGTATCCCAAAGCTCAGCAACGTTCCCTCATGACGATCGCTGTTGGAAGCGCACCAGAAAGAGGTTGGTTCGACCTCCTCGACGACTGGATAAAGCGTGACCGATTCGTATTTATTGGTTGGTCTGGTCTACTACTTTTCCCATGCGCCTTTTTGGCCATTGGTGGGTGGTTCGTAGGCACAACCTTTGTAACCTCCTGGTACACACATGGTGTTGCCAGTTCTTATCTAGAAGGATGTAATTTCCTCACAGCTGCTGTCAGCACCCCTGGCGATGCCATGGGTCACAGCCTTCTATTTTTATGGGGCCCTGAAGCCCAAGGAAGCCTAGTTAGATGGTTCCAACTAGGTGGACTTTGGAATTTCGTTGCCCTCCATGGTGCATTTGGCTTAATAGGCTTCATGCTCAGACAATTTGAGATCGCGAGATTAGTTGGTATTCGTCCTTACAATGCCCTTGCATTCTCAGCAGTTATTGCTGTTTACACTGCTTGCTTCTTAATTTACCCATTAGGTCAGCACAGCTGGTTCTTCGCACCATCTTTTGGTGTAGCAGCTATTTTCCGATTTGTTCTATTTATTCAAGGTTTCCATAACATCACCCTGAATCCATTTCACATGATGGGTGTTGGTGGGATTTTGGGTGGAGCACTTCTTTGCGCAATTCACGGAGCAACTGTTCAAAATACTCTCTATGAGGATTCAAGTCAGTACTCCGAAGGTAAGAAGCAAAGTAGTACTTTCAGAGGCTTTGACCCAGTTCAGGAAGAAGAGACTTACTCTTTCATTACTGCCAACCGCTTTTGGAGTCAAATTTTCGGAATTGCATTTTCTAACAAGCGTTTCCTACATTTCATGATGCTTTTTGTGCCTGTTACGGGTATGTGGGCAGCTTCTATTGGTATCGTTGGTCTCGCACTCAACTTGAGAGCATATGACTTTGTCAGCCAGGAAATCCGGGCTGCTGAAGACCCCGAGTTTGAGACGTTCTATACAAAGAACATCCTTTTAAACGAGGGTATGCGTGCATGGTTGTCATCTATTGACCAACCTCACGAAAATTTTGTATTCCCAGAGGAGGTACTCCCACGTGGAAACGCCCTTTAATAATCTTCTAAAGGCGCCCAACCAAAGTATTGATGAGACAGGTTACGCCTGGTACGTAGGTAATGCCCGACTCATCAACTTGTCTGGTCGCCTTCTAGGTGCACATATTGCTCACGCAGGATTAATAGTCTTCTGGGCTGGTGCAATGATGCTTTTTGAGGTGAGTCATTTCACCTTCGATAAGCCAATGTGGGAGCAAGGCCTAATTTGTATGCCCCACGTAGCAATGTTTGGTTACGGCATAGGCCCTGGTGGAGAAGTAACCGACATTTATCCTTTCTTCGCAGCAGGAGTAGTTCACCTAATTGCCTCAGCAATTTTGGGATTTGGTGGTATTTACCACTCTCTTGCAGGACCAGAAAAATTAGAAGAAGCATTCCCCTTCTTCTCCACTGATTGGAGAGACAAAAATCAAATGACCAATATTCTTGGTTTTCATTTGATTGTCCTTGGAGTTGGTGCTCTTCTTTGGTCGATTAATTGGATGTACCTTGGCGGCGCTTACGATACCTGGGCTCCAGGTGGAGGAGAAGTTCGTCTAATCAATCCAACTCTTGATCCAAGAATTATTTTTGGTTATCTCTTACAGACCCCATGGGGTGGTGGAGGTTGGATGATAGGTGTCAATTCAATGGAAGACATCGTAGGTGGGCACATTTACGTTGGTGTTATTGAAATCATCGGAGGTCTATTCCACTTATTCACCCAACCCTTTGGATGGGCTAGAAGAGCATTTATTTGGAACGGCGAAGGTCTTCTTAGTTACGCTCTTGGTGGAATCTGTGTTGCGAGTTTTGTTGCTTCAACTTTTGTTTGGTTCAACAATACCGCTTATCCATCTGAATTTTATGGACCAACAAACGCAGAGGCATCTCAGGCTCAAAGCTTTACATTCCTTGTAAGAGACCAAAGAATTGGCGCAAACGTTGGTACAACAATGGGTCCAACAGGACTGGGTAAATATCTCATGCGTTCACCTACTGGAGAAATCATTTTTGGTGGTGAAACGATGCGCTTCTGGGATTTTCGTGGCCCTTGGTTGGAACCATTGAGAGGACCAAATGGGTTAAGTTTGGACAAAATCCAAAACGATATTCAACCATGGCAAGTTCGTCGTGCAGCTGAATACATGACTCACGCACCAAACGCCTCCATCAACTCTGTAGGTGGAATCATTACAGAGCCTAATGCTGTTAATTTCGTTAACCTTCGTCAGTGGCTCGCTGCTGCACAGTTCTTCCTTGGATGGTTTACATTCATTGGCCACTTGTGGCATGCAGGGAGAGCTCGCGCTGCTGCTGCTGGATTCGAAAAAGGAATCGATAGGAACGCAGAACCAGCTCTATCAATGCCCGACTTGGACTAACATCCTGTTTTGGGGTATAGAAAAAAAAGGCCTCCCATTGGAGGCCTTTTTTAGTGCCCTATGAAAAAAATTCTTCATGTAAGTCCAAACCACTCAAAGTCTCTTTTAACCATGGCAAACTCAAGCCAATAACATTTGAATAACAACCTTCTATATTCTTTATTAATACTGATCCTTTTCCCTCAACAGAAAATCCACCAGCGCAGCGCATCGGTTCTTTACTTTCTACGTAATTTAATATTTCTGATAGAGAAAATTGATTGAAATTAATTTTAGTTGAAATCACCTTTTTCTTAACTATTAACTTTTGATCTTGGTCAAAATTAAAATGGTTTGATAATAAACAATGCCCTGTATGCAAATATCCTGAAGAAGATGAGAATTCTTTTAATCTAGTAATTGCTTCGTCTTGATTACTTGGTTTCCCATAACATTTACCTTGAAATTCAAAGATTGAATCACAACCTAGTAAAGTAATTTTATTAACTTGGATTTTATTTAATTTTGAACTTCTTGATACTTTTTTAAAAACACTAATAGCCTTTGCGTAAGAAAGTTTATCAGCTAAGCCAAAAACATCATTATCATAATATTTACTTTCATCAATTCCACTTGAAATGACAACATGAGAAAGACCTATTTGCTTCAGTAGTCTGCTTCGTGGCTCAGAAGCAGATGCAAGAATAAACATTAATTTAAATTTCTATTAAAATACTTAAAAATCTGCATGTTTGATTCTCATAGCAATTGTTTTATAAAAACTTTATGAACTATATCAATCCAAAAGCTATAAAAAGAGCAGAGATATCAATGGCCTGTCTTGGTTTTACAACAAATTTTTATAAATCTGCGCAAATGCATGGATTAAGTGCAGAAGATGTTCTCAGGAGTAGAAGAAAATACATAAAAATATTTTGTTCATCTACCTTAAAAAAATCCAATGAAATTGAAGCAGAATTCATTTGGCTAATTACTCTTGGAATTTTAAGAAGAGAAGTTGATGGTCAAGGATTAACATCTAAAGTTAGACTTACCCCACTTGGACGAAAAATTGTAGAGAATAAACCTGATCTAATTAACAAAAGCCCAGGGTTAATTACAATTGCCAAGCATTGGTTATGTAGAAAAATAAACCTTAAGTAATTTTCCTGAAATGAATCCCCTAATGATTCTTGGCACATCAAGTGGTTGTGGCAAATCACTTATGACCGCTGCAATATGTAGACATCTTTTAAGGAAAGGACATCAGCCGATCCCTTTCAAGGGTCAAAATATGAGTAACAACGCTTGGGTAGATAAATATGGAGGTGAAATGGCTTATTCACAAGTTGTTCAATCTTGGGCTTCAGAATTAGAGCCAATATCAGCGATGAATCCAGTACTTCTTAAACCAAAAGGAGATGAAACAAGCGAAGTTATCCATCTTGGGAAAAGTGTAGGAACAACAAAAGCAGCTTCATATTATGAAAATTGGTTTGACAGTGGCTGGCTGGCAATAAAAAAAGGTTTAAAAATCCTTGAAGAAAAACACAAAAATGGAGTCTTAGTTTTAGAAGGTGCCGGGAGCCCTGTCGAAGTAAACCTTCAACATCGTGACCTTACTAATTTAAAATTAGCAACTTACCTAAAAGCAAATTGTATTCTCGTATCAGATATTGAAAGAGGGGGAGTTTTCGCTCAAATTGTTGGAACATTATCCTTAATGAAGCCACATGAGAGAGCACTAATAAAGGGAATAATTATCAATCGTTTTCGGGGAAATATTTCCTTATTTGATTCCGGTAAAGAATGGATAGAAAGTAAAACAGGTATACCTGTTTTGGGAATAATGCCCTGGCTTGATCAATTATTTCCAGCAGAAGATTCACTTGACTTAATTAATAGAAATAAGTCTACTAATTATGGAGAAATAGAAATTTCGGTAATAAAACTACCCTCAATAAGTAATTTTTCTGATATTGATCCTCTTGAAGATGAGGAAACTGTGAATATAAACTGGGTAAGCAAGCCTGGAAAGATAGGAAACCCTGATTTACTGATCATTCCAGGTAGCAAACAAACCATAAAAGATCTGGAATTCTTAAAGAAGACTGGGATCTTCAAAGAAATAAAGGGGTATGCCAAAGCAGGTGGGAATATATTTGGAATTTGTGGAGGGATGCAGATTCTCGGAAGAACACTAGAGGATCAGAAAAATATAGAAGGTTCCATAACCTCAAATAGCTCTTTACCAATTGAGGGGTTAAATCTTATCCCAATAAAAACAACATTCAATAACGCCAAGAGGCTAAGCCAGCAAAACATAGATACATTATGGCCAGAGACAATGAATGTATCTGGATTTGAAATTCATCATGGAGATAGCAGACCCTTGAAAGAAAGTGACAAGAAATTTTTTGAATTTTCAACAACGCATAATTTAGGTTGGGTTGTTAGTGGTGATAGATCAAATTTTATTGCAGGTTGTTATCTCCACGGTATTTTTGATAACGGGGAATGGCGAAGAGTTTTTCTAAACAAGCTAAGAGCGAATAATGGATTTAGTTCCTTAGAAACCAAGATTGAAAACTATAATTACATGCGAAACAAAGTTTTAGATAAATTAACTGATAACTTTGAAAATAATATAAATATTGGAAGAATATTTTAGTAATATGAAAGATAATCTAATTAAAATTAATTGGCCAAATGGAAAAGTTAGTTATGAAAATAGTGAGATATCATGGTTAGAAGCAGCAAAGAAAGCTGGTGTAGAAATACCCTTAGGCTGTAAGAGAGGCAGTTGTGGAGCATGTGAAATTGAAGTAAACGGTAAAACAGTAAAATCTTGCACTGTTAATATTAAATCTAATAAAAACAAACCAATCGCAGTTGATTTTAGTAATGATATTTACTGGTAATTTAATTGTTTTTGAACAATGTATTTTAAACCCTTTATTAATATATTAAGTACTTGTATATTGTTAAAATACAAGTAATATACTGATGAATACTTTTTTTGATTTGTGAAATATCTCTACATAACTTACGATGGCTTATTGGATCCATTAGGACAAAGTCAAATCTTGCCCTACATATATGGAATTAATTCAGAATTAAATAAGTTTGTTATTATTAGCTACGAAAAAGAACAATATGGCAAGAAGAAAATATTGCAATTGAATGAAACTCTTAAGGGAAAAGGTATTAAGTGGTACAGATTGACTTTTAATAGGAATAAGTTTAATGTTCTAAAAAGATTTCTTTTAGGTGCATTATTAATAAGGTATATAATTTTAAAGCATAGTATTAGAATAGTTCATTTGAGAGGTGGTTATTCAGCATTAATTTTTAAATTATCATTATCTAAAGTTAATTACATCTATGACATAAGGGCTTTTTGGGGGCAATGGGCAGATGGTGGACGAACATCTAATGGTTCATTTTTGGATAGGATTTTGAAAAAATTCGATGATCAAACTATTAAAAATGCGGCCGGAATTGTAGTTCTTGATAAATCAGGTAAAGAATATTTAGACAAGAAATATAAATTAGAAATTCCAATAAAAACTATATCAACATCTACAAATATTGATAAATTCAAGCTCAGTACAAAATCAAGCACTAAAAAAATTAGATTTGTACACCTCGGTGGAGGAAGATTTCCGCCCTATAACGTTTATGAGGTCATGAAATTTGTAAATAACATGATTTCTAATAAAATTGATTGCACAATTGACTTTATAAATAAAGGGGATCATGAGTTAATTGAGAAAGAAAGAGAAAGATGTTCTTTCCCTATAAAGAATTTTTCCATAAAGAGTTATGAAACCGATGAAATCTATGAATATCTTGGAACATATGATTGTGGTTTTGTATTTCTTAGTAGAGGAGAATGGATAAGAATGAGTTCTCCAACAAAAATAGGAGAATATCTTTCCGCCGGTCTTTATATTATTGGTAATAAAGGAAATGCTGCGATGGAAAGGCTTGCCGCAGAATCATCTTCTGTCGAAATAATTAATAATTTTGACGGAGAAATAATGAATAATTATAAGAGTGCTCATGAATTATTTGATAGGATTAAGAATCAACAAGTAAGTTTTCAATCAAGAAAACTAGCATATAAATATTACTCCTTAGAAAAAGCCGTCTGTAAATATAATGATTTGTATAAAGAAATAAGGAGTTATCATTTTCAATAATATATTAAATAAATTGGTAAATAATATAAAACATTTAATTTATATTGGGTAATAAAAAAATGTTTTTTGTCGATCTATATATAATTTTTATCTATTGAAAATAATTATGAATCTATTTTTAGGCCTTATGTTTGTATTCCCAACTCATTTTGGTTAGAGAATCCAAATTTTCCTTTATCCATTCATTTGTAGAATTTAAACCTTTTTCCAAATTAATCTGGTCAAACCAGTTTAATTCATTTCTCAATTTACTACTGTCGAGAAGATAACTTTGATCTTTACCTAATCGTTCTTCAGAAATCTCAACATATTTTTCAAATGGTGCTCCTACTAAATTAAAGATCTTATTAACTAATTCTCTTATTGAAATTGATTTTTTTGTAGAGATATGCCATGAGGACCCTGGTATTGCATTTAATGAAATAGATAAAGTCGCAGAGGCAACATCATCAATATGTATAAAACTTCTCTCAGATATACCACCACCATGTAATTTCATCTTTTTACTAGTATGTGCACTCAAAAATGAGCGTGGTATTACCCTATAAAGCTGTTGACCTGGTCCATAAACATTCGCAGCTCTTGTGAAAACCACGGGAAAATCGTAAGCTTTAAAAAAACTTTTTAGATGAAGGTCGCAAGCGGCTCTACTAACAGCATATGGAGTACTTGGAGAATAGATTTCTGATTCTTTTAACCACCCATTGTCAGTACTGCCATAAACTTCTGGAGTAGTAACATGAACATATTTTTTAATGAACAATCTCTTTCTAAGCATTTCATGCAAATTAACCTGAGATATTAAATTTGTTTTATACCAATCGAGTGGATTTTTCCAACTCTCTGCAACCATTCCTTGGGATGCAAAATTTACAATGTATTCAGGCTTAAATTTATCAACTAGAGCAACTATTTCTTTAGTTTCTTTGTTTAAATCATATTTATAAAATTGAAAATTTTTCTCAGAAGATTGCTCTTTACTTAAGTTAATGTTGCCCCATAAATATGGGAGAAAAAGACTGTCTGGTTCATTCGACCTGCTGACTCCTATAACTTTATATGAATTTTTTAATAAATAAGATATAAAATTTGAGCCACTGAAACTATTACTACCAATAACTAGAAAAGTTAGAGACATTATCTTTAAAAGTTAAATCATAACATATACAGATATATAATCGAAATAAAAAAATATAGATAAAAATTAATTAAAAATCAAGCATGATTATTAAGTTCTTTTATTTAAAATCATCATATGTCATAATATCTATCTTTGTAAAAGTATAAATTTTTATCAGATGGGAATGTTTAATCAGCAGCATTTTCAAATTGTTTTGCTAATGTAAATGCTTTGCGAATTATCAAGTAAAGGCCTATTGCTGCTGCAACTAATGGCAATACGATAAAAGGGTTTGCTTCATAATTAGAGTAGTCTTTGACACCATCTACATACTCAAAACCGGAGCATTTAAGAAAGAGGAAAGAAATGGAGATTATCGACCAACCAAAAATCGACAAAATCCCACCTTTCTTATCTCCCTCATAAAATCTGTCTAAACCAATTCCCCAACCCAAAAGAAGAAGGGAGCCTCTTGTAATAGCATTTTTTTCCTGTTTACGTAACATTGTCTAAGAATGAATATTCAAAAAACTTAGCTTATTTTCTTTTAAATTGCGAGCTTATGTGTATTTTTTCATACAATAGAGCTGAATTTATAAGCATTCATGATCACAAGTTTTTGCTAAGACAAAATTGTCAATAATTATTTAAATAAATTGAACATATAGTATTTTTACTCTGAATACAATCTTAACTTGTAAATATTGTGTCTATCAAAGGTATCTAATGGCTCGTCTAAGCGCCTTGATAGAACGCTTATAGTCACCTTTCGAGAAAAATATCTCACTTGATTTTTTAAGCTTATTATAAATATCTAATCTTTTTTGTTTATCTAGTCTTTTTTTATAATCAGTGATTAGATCATACTTGCTAACTATGCTCTCATTGATTCTACTAAGAAGATGAAATCTAAGATTTTCTAAAGAGTTAAGTTGTAGCTGTAAATCAAATAATAAACATCTGTTAAGAACAGATTGAATAGTTTCATTAAATTTATTTTCATAAAGCTTCAAATATTTTTGACTTTTAAGTAAGTCATAAAATGCCCCCCTAAAATCATTAGTTTTATATTTAGCTTCACTCCTACCCTGAAAAGCCAATGAGAGTAAGAAAAGATTGTTTTCTGATTTGATTGACAATTCTATAACCATTGAGAAATCATTAATAGCTAAGAGGTGTTTTTTAATAAGTGATCTTAAATATCCACAAAAGAGATAGGTATATAAAACATCATCTTTGGTATTGGTGATTTGGTTAAAATCTGATAAAAGATCGAGAGCTGAGTCAAACTTTCTTTCAGAAATATGGTATATCGATTTTAGATAGATTGAAAGAGAATCTTCAAATCTAATTAAATTTGACATTGAAACTTATTAATAATTTTACAGTAATGACTTGAATCATTTAGATCCACAAAA
The DNA here is from genome assembly GCF_059772305.1 of Prochlorococcus sp. MIT2309. Taxonomy (NCBI): domain Bacteria; kingdom Bacillati; phylum Cyanobacteriota; class Cyanophyceae; order Synechococcales; family Prochlorococcaceae; genus Prochlorococcus; species Prochlorococcus sp. MIT2309. The sequence continues at coordinate 652,092 of NZ_CM186282.1, forward strand.
AAAAAGCCCATATGTGAGAGATCTTAACAGATAAAATCCTTAGAATTCATATCACTAGGGCCATTATTAGAAAAATTTGACAATTTATAAGTCATTTTTATTAGTTGATAAAAGTATATACTTTTGTAAGATAAAATATATATAGAAAATAATCGCTAAAATGAGGGACTTAATTGACTATCAAAAAGAATACATAAGCAATAATCCATTTGAAAAATACATGGTTAAGTTCCGAAGAAATATAATTCTAGAACAATTAAAAAAAAACAAATCTAAAAAAATACTAGAAATCGGATGTGGAGTTGAACCTATATTTGAATATCTGAATTGTTTTGATAAATATGTGGTAGTAGAACCAGGAAAAAAATTCTATGAGATAGCTTCTGAAAAAGCATCAAATAATAATAAACATGAGAATATAGTAATATTAAATCAATATTTTAAGGGAATTAATGAAAAGATAAATGACTTCGATTTTATAATTTGTTCTGGATTATTACATGAAATTGAGAATCAAACTGAGTTTTTGTCTTACATATCAGAAGTAGCTAAAAATGACACTGTGATTCATATTAGTGTACCTAATGCTTATTCTTTTCATAGATTATTAGCTGTTAAAGCTGGCATAATAGAAAGTGTATATCAAAAATCAGAAAATGAAAAAAAGTTTCAAAGAAATAATGTATTTTCTATGAGGGATTTTATAAACCTTGTTAAGGCAAATGGATTTAAAATAAAAGACAAAGGATTTTTCTCATTCAAACCTTTTACTCATAGACAAATGCAAGACCTATTAGATAAAGAGATAATTAACGAGAAGATAGTAAAATCTTTATCTGAAATGGTTGAATACGTACCAGAATTTGGGGCAGAAATGTATTTGAATTTAACTATTTAATGTTAAAGTAATTTGATGACTTTATTAATCTTATCAATAATCTCATAACAAATTTTTATCGGCATATAATCAAAAATTGGAAATGAAATAATAGATTTGCATAATAACTCTGTATTAGGCAAAGAATTAACCCTATATCCTAAGCTTTTATAGGCTGGCATTAAATGAATTGGAGTGGAATAACTGATATTAGTGCCAACTCCGTTTATCTTAAGTATCTCAGCAAATTTGTCGCGATCGTGAGAAATTATAAAAGGTACCAAATAATTTGAGCAAATACAATTCGATGGCCTTGGTAAAGGTTTAATTATTGAGCTATCAATATATTTATGGTAAAGATTATATATTTTATTTCTATCTTTAATATTAGAATCTAAATTTTTAAGTTTATAGTTAATTAATGCTGCCTGAATTTCATCCATTCGTGAATTATATCCGTCCTCTTCAGCTATATAATTACTATTAATTCCATAAAATCTTAGTCTCTTAAGTTTCTCATTTTTCTTTGAATCATTTGTGCAAATAATTCCAGCGTCTCCAAATCCACCAAGAGGTTTTGTGGGATAAAATGAAAAGACAGATAGATCACCAAAAGAACCTACCTTTCTTCCATCCAAAGTTGCTCCATGCGCTTGACTACAATCTTCAATAATAGGAATATTATATTTATTACTTAATAGCATTATTGATTTCATATTACATGGAAATCCAAATAAATGAACTACAATAATAGCTTTGATTTCTTTACATAGTATTTTTTCTAAAGAGGAATCATCAATTAATCCAAACTCATTAATATCAATAAAACACGGAGTTGCGCCTGATTGCCGTATAGCAGAAACAGTCGGTATGGCTGTATTTGCTACGGTGAGTACTTTGTCGCCAGCGCTAATACCAAGTGCTTTGAGAGAAAGAAATATTCCGTTTGTAGCATTGTCACAGCCAATTGAATGATTAACGCCAATATATGAGGAAAAATTTCTTTCTAATGTTAAAAGCTCTTCTCCAAATAAAAGCCTACCAGAATCAAAAACTTTATTTATTAATTTCAAATAGCTACCTCTATTTCGATCTAGGTCATATCTATAAGTCCAAGATGGTATGAATTCGTTATTCATTGTTCAAATAAATTGAAAATAGTTTGATAGCGATCAACAAGAAGATTACGTTCAAATTCAAAATCATTAGATATTATCATGTTAATAATAAAATTTAAGTAATTTTTAAAGCTATCATCTATTTCTTCAATTAACTCCTTTTTTAAATTATCATTTATTTCAACTATACAAGGCTTATCACACTCCGAAGTAAATATTCTTTGATATTTGATTACTTTGTCTTGAGTAGTTACTTTTAATCTATTGGTATAATCAAATCCAAAACCAAAGAAACCATTAAAAAGTTTATCTGGCGATTTTAATGATATTCTAAAAGATTGAGGTTTATGAGTTCCAATATTTTGGGAGAAAGAAATTTCGGGAAAAGAATTAACTCCTAAGAGTTGATATGAACTTATAGCATATGTACACATATCCCAAAAAACACCTGAGCCAGTAGTGTTATTAGTCCTGAATGTATTTTGGTCTGGTAGAGGTATAGTAAAACTAGTTTCTATCGAGCAAAATTTATCATAATTGTCTAAATGATTGAATAAATGATCAAGCTGCTTATGAAATTGCCATGTTAAGGCCTCTGAGATTAAGCAATGATTTTTAATAGCTAAATCCAATAATATATTAAATTCACTCTCACTTATAAAAGCAGGCTTATCTATTACCACATTATTATTATGACCAAGTAAAGTTCTAGCTAGGTCAAAATGTAGTTGATTTTCTGTTGAAATATAAAATAATAGGCATTTATTTGATTTAGAGAATTCATTTAAATCTCTAAGTAAATGTATTACAAATATTTCTACATTCTTAAATGGTAAAGATTCCTTTTCTAAAATTCTCCTAGAAAAGATATGAATTTTTTTTATAGAATTTATTTTTAATAGAGAGGGGATGACCTTCCTTATTGATATTGAAGAATAGCCAACTATTGCAATTTCCATGAGTTAGAAATTAGGAAAGAAAAGAATAAAAAAGAAATTGATCTTAATTCGGATGATATATTGAAACCATTATCAAACATATATTTTAAATCATCTAAGGTAATCCATATGTGTAGATCTGTGATCTTCATAGTATCTTTATCGTTTAAGTAAAGAATTTTGTGTAGATTTTTTCTATGCCAGAATCTACCTCCCTCTTCAGTTTGCCAGGAAGAATGTAACTCTTTAGAATTATTAGTATGAATAGAAATATTATCTTCAGTGAAAGGATCTATAAATGTCGTTGAAATTTCAAATTCTGTAAATGCTCCTGGCAAATTTACCTTTGATAAAAGTATATAAATAGTATTCGATTTCAATGTAATTATAAGAGTATAGATTTTTGGGGGTATAATAAGTAATGGCTGCGACCATTTGAATTCGGAAGAAATATTAGATTGTATTTTATAACCTGATATTTTATTTTGCTCTTGTCCATTTAAGATTAAAGATCCCTTGTGATATTTCGATATCTCAGAAATTTTTGAAAACGTAAAAGGTTTTTGCTTAAGGAAACTTAATTCACCAATATTATTAAAAAATTGAAAAGAATTTAATGTAAATTTCCTAGTATAGGGACTATTAATTAATGTTGATACTAAGAATTCGTAAAATAGTAATGATCTCAAAGTTGCGTGAATATAAGAACCTTTTAGAGCTAATTGAGACAAATTTAATGTATTTATCGAGAATATTTCGTTTTTAACATTAAGACTTTCAAATATTTCATCAGAATATTTAATAAGTACATTCAAATTTTTCTTATGTAAAAAAGTATCAGATTCTTCAGATTGTAAGCTTGAATAAATTATTGATGGGGAAAGACCATTAAAAAAAACTATGTCTTTCTTATATCCTCCATGTTTTCCCATCAAATTACTATATGTCATTTGAATGCATGGTGATATCTGAAAGAGAGGTTCATTACCTGGTTCAAACTTCTTTTGAACCAGGTAATGATTATTTAGAAATTTCTCTGAAGATATTTGTTTTAATGAAGCTAAAAGTCCTACCTCATTTTGAATTATTAGAAAAGAAGGCTTAGAATTTTGAATTATCCCAATAAATGTATAGAAACTATTTGAAACATGCTTTAAGGAGAAATCCTCACCCAAAAGCCAGTTATCTAATTTATTAATATCAACTTTACTTACTATGAAATTATTTTCTATATTTTGTAAATCATTTTGATTTTTGATAACATTTATCATTTATTGAAATTTATATATTTTTTTGATATTAACTAGATTATAAATACTTCGCAAATATTTAAAAAAAAATATTACGTTTTTATCCCATTTCAAATTAATGGAGGATGTCTTGACAATATAAACTTAGCACAGGTTTTGCAGCCCAGTTCACGTTTAAATTTATACAAACCGTAATTAGGTAAGGATTGACTAGAAGATGTTCCAATATCAAGAATATTAAAGCAATGAAGTTTTGCATACTTAATTAATTCACTTGATAAGTATGCCATAGGACTTAATTTATCATAACCATTAGCATCACCCCAGTAGAAAACATAAAGTATTTTTTCTACTACTTCTAAACATATTGCTGATGCAACAATTTCCTCATTATATAAAGTTCCAAAAACATAAAATTTCTCATGAAATTTATTTATCATTTTATTTATATCATCCCAAGACATAGAAATTCTAAATTTTCTTCTTATTCTATTTTGCAAGATTACATTATATGCAAGTTGATATTCCTCTTTATCAAATCTTTTAAATGATAAGCCTAAATCTATAGATTTTTTTACTCTCTGATTTTTATTATATGATACATGCCTTTTTTGATCAAAGTCATCCAAATCAAAATACTGATTTGTTTCTATATTTTTTATATTAAAACCACAACGATATAAAATTGAAATCAGCTGAGTATTATTCTCAAAATTGTAGACCTCTGGAGGTAAAGTAATAAATATATTTGAATTTCGATATGGATCGACTAATTCTAAAACTTTATTTACAAATATTTCCTTGGTATAATATTGTATATTTTCTTTAAATTCGAAAGATCCATAAGAACCAATGCATGGTGAACTAAATTGATTCTCAGAGATTTTTGAAATATTAAATATGGCTACACATTTATTATTTTTTACTTCTATAAGTGCAAATGAATTATTTTTGATATACTTATTTTTATGAAGATCTAAAAATTTTGATTGATTAAAAATACTAAAATTATTTTCATTTATATAATTTAAAGATATAAAGAATTCTTTATTAATTCTAATCTCTTTAACGTCCATTTGAATTCAAAATTATTTGCAAATGCTTAGGGTGGCATTTGTTTATTATAATATAGTAGCATTAAACTAAATTATCAACTTTATGGCAAGCCAATATTAGCTAGATACTGAATATTCTTAAAGAGTTAATTAGCTCCTTTAAACTTCTCATAAAATGAGAATTATATATTCTTATTTATATACATGAGAAATTCCTAGGCATATTTTAAATTATCCATTTACATCAATTTATTAAAAGAGAGTATTAAACCTCTGATTTTTTTCTAACAGAATGTATAGTAAAAAATAGTGTAAAAAAAATGGAACTTTCAAAGAATTCATTATTTAATTTATTTGTAAAAACAAGTATTTTTACATCTTTATCAATAATTACATTATCATCTTTAGTAACTCTCTACATCAACAGAGGGTTATTAATAAAAAAAGGCCTTCCTGAGTATCAAAGAGAAATAGACCTTGCTGGATCAAAAAAAGATCAAGAATGGGCTAGAAAAATAATTGATGGTGGCTACATACTTCATTTTAGACATGCCGAGAGAGATAAATGGATAGATGTTCAGATGTATGACTCACTTGAAAGTGACGCACATAGCAATGGAAAAAATGGGTCAAGGTTTGCAGAGAATGATTATTTTAAAGAAGCTGTTTGCTTAAACAAAAGAGGTATTATTCAAGCTAGAGCCATAGGTGAACATCTAAAGGCAATAAATTTTCCAATTGGCCATGTTGTCTCAAGTCCAAGTTGTAGATCAAGACAAACTGCAGATATTGCATTTGGAGGGTTTCAGTCATTGCACAGAATACTTGTTCATGAGGGGCCCTATAGTGAGAACCAAAAAGAAAGAGCTAAAACCCTTCGTGATTTTTATGTAAATCTACCAATTAAAAAGTCAACAAACACAATTGTCTCATCTCATAATTCAGTTTTGCACTCGGATATTCTTACTAATAACAACGACAAAGAACTTGATCTTGAAGAAGGTGGTTTCTATGTTTTATCAAAAAAAGGTGGTTCTTTATATTTAGAACATGAATTTCATAATTTCAATGATTTTATAAGAGTCTTTTATTTAAGATAAATTAATTAATTATTTTTAGCATATTTTTTTGTAATATTTTTGTTAATAATATATGCCAATGGTGAAATTAAAATTATATTTAATAAAGGTGCTAAAAATTTATTTATTTGCATGTATTCCACCCAGAATTGCAATAATTCCCTCCCAACCACTAATTGAGTAACTAAAACAAAGCAATAAGGTAAAATATTTCTTACGCTAACACCCACTCTAAAAACAAAACATGTATTCAAAAAATATCCAGTAATTACTGATACTATGAAGCCAATTGTATAGGCTGTTATATATGGTAAAAATGCAATACCTATGCAATAAGCTAAATAAGAAAAGCCAGTGTTTATTAAACCACTAATTAAATATCTTAATAGTTGCTTGTTCTTGATAATTAATTTACTAAATATTATTTTCATTGTTTTCTAATAAAAATTTTCTTTAAATTTTATTCAATTATTCGTAGGAGATAATCTTTATATTCGCAATCAATTTCATTGTGCGCTAAGTGATTTAATTCTGTTTTCGTTATTAAACCCTTTCTCCATGCAACCTCTTCAGGACTTCCAATTTTTAGACCCTGTCTTTGTTCCAGTGTTTTAATAAAGACCGATGCATCATAAAGCGATTGATATGTTCCAGTATCAAACCAAGCGATTCCCCTGCCCATAGGCACTACATTTAATTGGTAATCTTTGAAATAGCTATTATTCAAATCAGTTATTTCAACCTCACCTCTTGCTGATGGATTGATCATTTTCGCTCGATCTATGACACTATTATCGTAAAAATATAGTCCTGTGATTACAAAATTCGATTTTGGCTTTATGGGCTTTTCTTCTAAGGATTGAACCTTAAATTGCTCGTCGAATTCCACAACACCGTATCTTTCAGGGTCTCCTACAGAATATGCAAAAACAGTAGCTCCACCAACATGGCTACTAGCTTTAGTTAGAGTGGATATAAATTCGTCGCCATGAAAAATATTATCTCCTAATATCAATGCGATTGGTGAATTTCCTATAAAATCCTCAGCAATGAGGAGTGCCTCAACAAGACCTCTGGGTTGTTCCTGGGTTTGATATTCAATTTCTAGGCCCCATTTTCTACCATCTCCAATGAGATTCATAAATAAGGTTAGATCATTGGGTTTGGTAATAATTAATATTTGTTTTATGCCAGAAAGCATTAAAGTTGTAAGAGGATAATAAATCATTGGCTTGTTATAAACAGGAAGCAACTGTTTTGAAACTGCCTTGGTTGTGGGATATAGTCTTGTACCATTTCCGCCAGCCAATATTATTCCTTTGCGCTGATTATCTTGGTTTGAACCTTCCTGCACTTTTGATTAACTTTTACTCTACTGTAACATGATGAAAAAAAATATTCTGATTACAGGGGGAGCTGGGTTCATTGGATCAAATTTAACGAGGTTGATATGTTCTAAAAGTCAACTAGGGAAGGTAGTTGTATTAGATTCTCTAAGTTACGCAGCAAATATAAGTTCATTAGATGATCTAATAAAGAAAAATAAAATCAAATTTATTAAGGGGTCAATAACAAACAAAAAACTTATTAAAAGACTATTAGCTGAATATGAAATAAACTACATAATTAATTCTGCGGCTGAAACTCATGTAGATAGATCTATTCAATCACCATATCAATTTATGGAAACTAATATCCTTGGTACATATAATCTCCTTGAGGAATTTAAAGCATTCTGGTACCATAAAAATAAACCCAATAATTGGAAATTTCTACATATAAGTACAGACGAAGTATTTGGAAGTCTCTCTGAAAAAGAACTACCATTTAATGAATTGTCAAATTATAAGCCAAGTTCACCATACTCCTCCAGTAAAGCAGCTAGTGATCATTTAGTTAGTGCATGGCATCATACATATGATTTACCAACAATTATATGTAATTGTTCTAATAATTATGGACCATATCAATATCCAGAAAAGCTAATCCCTCTTACACTAATAAATATAATAAATGGTAATAATATAGAAATATATGGCAAAGGTAGAAATATAAGAGATTGGATTTTTGTTGGCGATCATTGTAATGCTTTGATAAAGATTTTAGAGAAAGGTAAAATTGGGGAGTCTTATTGTATTGGAGGCAATAGCCAACTAACTAATTTTGAGCTTGTCGATTTAATATGTAGACTAGCAGATATATATGCTAAAAAAATTGAAAGAAATTTAAGTTTTTGTCCATCCTCAAAGTTGATTAGGTTTGTAAAGGATAGAGCAGGTCATGATTTCAGATATGCTATTGATTCTTCAAAACTTATAAAGGAATTAGACTGGGAACCGAAAGTATCTTTAGAGAAAGGTTTAGAAATTACTGTAGAATGGTATTTTATGAATCAAAAATGGTGGGAACATTCATTAAGAAATTAATCGAATAAAATATTATTTTACTGGATTTTTGAGGATTTATGATTTAAGTAATAAAAAAGACAAGAGAATTCAATCCAGGGTATAGCCACAGAGATAAATCTATGCTCAAGAGAATTAAATTGGAATACAATAATATAGATAATCCCAGATAAAAGAAAAATAGAACATAATAATATACGATTTCTGATTTGGTTAACTTTTATTTTTGGTGATGCTTTTAGAAAAGAAAAGAAAGTTACACTGAAAAAATTATAAAAAAGAATAATCCTATAAAAAAGTAAGGATACTTTTAAAAATACTCTTTTAAAGATTTCAGGATTAAGTATAAGAGAAATTTTTGATGAAATATCAGAATCATTTAAAAGAATATTTTGCTGCTTTAAATATTGACTGATCTCTAAAGGCCATCCCCAAGAATTCATAGGATTGAAAAATATACTCATAATCTTAGAAAGATTTAAAGCTAATATTCCGCTTAAACCTAGTTTTTTTAAACGTTGATTTGAAAGATTGCCAAAATAATCGTCATCTGCTTTTGAAAAAGAGTCCTTATCTTTATATCTTTTGCTAATAAACTCTAACTCTAAACTTGAAATGAATGGATTAACACTGTTTTTTTGTGGGTTTAAGTTTAATGGGTTTTTCCAAATAATAGATCCATTTCTAGCTAATTCATGTTCGGTTACGACCCAGGTAGATAACCAACTTAAATAACCTGAATTATTGGGAGGCATAAAGTTAGACTCCAACACACTTGGAAATGGTCTGGTTGCTGATAGAGATAAGTTCCTCATTCCCCAGGGAGCTATTGAAAGCACTATTATTAAAATCCAAAGTATGGCTTTTCTTATAAATTCAATCAGTTTAAATTTGAACAGAGCAACTAAAAGTACAGGAATACTAAAAACGATAGATGTTGCTTTAATGTAAAGTGATAGTATTTGAATAATAAAAAGTATAGTAATACTTTTTATAGAAAAACCCTCGTATAATATTTTTATTATTTCAGCCAACAAAAATATACTAAATACTGTTAGAAGTGGTTCCATCAACAATAATCTATTGAAGCCATAAGTTAGAGGAGATAATGATAGTAATAATAATGAGTACTTTGCAAGATGTATGTTTCGAATATATTTTTTTATAATATAAAACAAGTATATTGCAGAAGACAAATGCAATATAGCTATAGAGATAAGGAATCCTTTTGAACCAAGTCCAAAAGAATAAAATAGTGACATATAATAAAAGAATCCGGGGAAGAAATGGCCAACTATTGTTGTACAAATCTCGTCATTATTGCGAATTGCAAAACCGCATCCATTTAAAATTCCATCGACAATTCTCTCATAACGTCCAAAGTCGCCGCTTCTATTATTAAAATAATATATGTAAATAATTTTGGAAGTTAAAATCGAAATAATAATCGTCCAAAACTTTGTATCAAGGTAATATATAGATTTCTGAACTATACTACGATTATACTTAATATTCATATAAATAAATTGTTCATAAATATTATACAATATAATACAACAAATACCACTTATAAATAAATAAGTGAGACTATTAGAGAACAAAATATATTTATAAATTTTAAAAATCAAATGGAATCATAGAAAAACAAGAAGCATATGAAACTTTTACACTCATAAAAAGCGTGTTTACAATATTTCAAGTATAATTGAACTAATATCTCTCCATATGTGAGTATTTTTCTACACAAAAAACAATGAATATTGATAGTAAATTTAAATATTCGATAGTGGTACCTGTCTTTAAAAATAGAGAGTCTTTACCAAAATTACTTCTACAACTAGAATTTTTGAATCAACAATTATCACATAATCTTGAAGTATTATTTGTCATCGACGGCTCTCCTGATGATTCAAGTTTTTTCTTAGTATCAAATCTTCCATCTCAAAAATTTAATTCTCAATTAATTAACCTCTCAAGAAACTTTGGTGCTCAAGAAGCTGTAATTGCCGGAATGAGCCTAGCTAAAGGAGATTTTTTTGCTGTCATGTCAGCCGACTTGCAAGACCCCCCTGAGACTATTTATAAATTTTTTAAGATATTAGAAAAAAAAGAGACGGATATTGTTATCGCAGTTAGATCATTTAGGGAAGACCCTCTCATAAAAAAATTATTTGCAAATATATACTGGTTTTTTTATAGTAAATTCGTACAACCGGACATGCCAGCAGGAGGAGTGGATTTATTTGGTTTTAATAATTCAGTAAAAACACATTTAACCGCAATGAATGAATCTAATTCGACGTTAATAGGACTACTATTTTGGATTGGTTTTAGAAGAACATTTATACCTACAAAAAGACTAAAAAGGCCATATGGCAAAAGTTCATGGAAATTAAGAAATACCTATAAATATTTTTTTGATAGTATATTTTCTTTCTCTGAATTACCAATTAAATTTATAGAATTAATAGGAGTAACAGGTCTTTTATTTTCTTCAATATTTGGAAGTATGGTATTTATTGCAAAAATATTTGGACAACTTAATGTTCCTGGATATACAGCTATCATATTAACAATTATATTCTTTTCATCGTTAAATATTTGTGCCTTATCAATAATGTCAGCTTATATATCAAGATCCTACAATAATACAAAAGGAAGGCCGAAATATATAATTGCTACTACCCAAACATTTATTAAAAGATGAATTAATTATCGTTAAATTTCTTTTCCCCGTATTAAAACAAATAAACTTTAACAAATATAGACTTCTGTATAAAATAACTTAATTAGTTGCAGATTGTGCATATTCTGTGCGTATTTTTTGGAATATTATTTAAATAATTAGGAGGAGACAGGAACAGATATAACTAATTTAGATGAGGGTTTATCTAACCTTAACTGATATCCATTAAGATAAACATATTTAAAAAAAAATAATTAACTGATTTAAACGGAGAGGGTGGGATTCGAACCCACGGACAGTTACCTGTCAAACGATTTCGAGTCGTTCGCTTTCGACCACTCAGCCACCTCTCCAGGAATAAGATTATTATTGTAGTTGTTAATTAGATATAGCTCACTGAAAAATATTTAAACTAATTTATTCCCATCCTGAATCTGCCATAAGGTTAATTGCTTTTTTGTTAAATTCTCCTAATTGATTAATAGTTACCTTGTCTGGAGTAAAAGAAGGAAAACCACTTAACTCTTTGGATTTATTAAACCCAACCAGTGGATGTTCATATGTTGGAACCGCTAGTCCTGAACTACCTTTAGGTGAAGCTAAATATTCTAAAAGTTGAATCGCTTCTTCTTTATTTTCTGAGTACCTTGCGATACCACCTGCGCTTACATTCACGTGAGCTGGATCTGGGGTTATTACGTCTACTTTTCTAGCTAAACGTCTGTCTTTTAAACCATTTACCCCTCCCAACATTCTGGCGACATAGTAGTGGTTGACAATTCCTATTCCGCATTTTTTTTGTGCCACAGCTCTGATAATTCCAATATCTCCTGGAAAATATGGTTGTGAAACATTAGCTAACATTCCATTGAGCCATTTCTTAGTTACATCTTCTCCTCTATTGACTAACTGATTTGCTACGAGTGATTGATTGTAGGGGCTATTCCTTTTTCTAAGACATACTTTTCCTCGAAGAGAGGGATCTGCTAGATCTGAAAAACTCTTTATTTTATTAACATCAACTTGAGAGGGATTTGCAACCATCACTCTTACTCGTCTAGTGAGTGCATACCATCGACCTTGAGGATCTCTATATTCAGCTGGAACATCTTTATCTAATTTTTCTGATCGATAACTCTGTAAAAGGCCTGATTTTGCGGCATTACTGATTCGAGCAGCATCTACCAACAAAATCACGTCAGCTTTAGAGTTAGAACCTTCCCTTTTCAGACGTTCTACTAAAGAAATTCCCGTAGCCTCTATCAGTCTGACTTTAATACCTGTCTCCTCTGAGAACTTTTTATATATTTGCCTATCGGTATTGTAATGGCGTCCAGAATAAACCCTAACTTCTCTTTCAGAGGATTTTGTGGGAAGGATTATTCCAGATAGAAGTATGGAAGTTGCTAAAAGTGATGAAGAAAATCGACTTGAAAAAAACATACTAAATTAACTAATGGCTATTTAATACATAGAATATCTATGCTTACAGAAAGATTTATGCGGCTTAAACATTGTTACCCTGCTTGGTAGCAATTGTACTAAGTCGTAATTTTTGTCTCCCTTGAATTATAAAAATCTTCCATGGATCATCTTATCCAAAAGTTATTTATAAAATCTGACGTTAATCAAATTAAAAAAAAGATTCTTAATGAAGATGCAAAATGGGAAGATGGAAGAAAAACGGCAGGTTCTCATGCTGCAAATGTAAAGAAGAATATGCAGCTTGATCGTACATGCGACATTTCTATGGAACAGTCAAATAAAATCAAGAAATATATGATGCAAGATGCACTAATAAGAGGCTTCACAATACCAAAAAAAATACATGGACTAATGTTTACTAAATCCTCGGGTGGAGACGGATACGGAACCCATGTAGATAATCCATATATGTCCTCAGGGAGAAGCGATCTCTCTTTTACTTTGTTTCTTAGTAATCCAGAAGATTATGAAGGGGGTGAACTATGTATTCAAACAACCAACGAGGAAAAAAAATTTAAATTAGAAATTGGAGAAATGATAATTTATCCAAGTACATACCTACACTCTGTGGAAAAAGTGACCAAAGGATTGAGGGTCGTTTGTGTGGGATGGATTGAGAGTTACATATCAAGCAATGAAGAAAGAAATTACTTATTTAATCTTGAAGCAGGTGCAAAAGGTATCCTTGCAAAATATGGAAGATCTGAAGAATTGGATCTAATTTTTCAGTCATACAGCAATCTCCTAAGACGACTTGGAGACTGAATGTACATTTTATACTTTTTTTAGTAGTATTGGATGTGTACTGAATTGTTAAAAAGAGTCAGAATACATTATTGGCATATTTTTTGATGGGTAAAAGATCCCCTATTGGCATTTTTATTGCTGCGACTGCAATTCTTGCTTCTGGTTCAATTACAAATGAAGCGGCAAAAGCCTATGACCACGACATGGGTGGACTAAAAGAATGGAATACGGATCAGAGTATAGAAGAAAAAAGCAAACTAGATGAAGCGGCCAAAAAAGCTGCCGAGAAAGCAAAAAAATCCGACATATGCATACCAATAGGAGAGGGTGAAAACTGCTGGTAAATTTTAATTTAATATAAAGACTATTCAATACAAAAAAGCCCCCCTAATGGGGCGCTTTTTTTAGGGTTTGTTGAAAATTACAAAAAATCTAAAAGAAAAAGCGTCCCATTAGGGACGCTTTTTTTACACAATCAGAATGATTGAAAAATCAGAATCTGAAGTTAGTAAGAACTACGTAACCAGTGTTGTCGTTTGTGTTAGTAGCAGGATCGTCGTTGCTGAAGATTGTTGGAGTAACAGAAACGTTGTCGTTAACTTGGAATTCATAATATGCTTCCCAAGAGAATGTATCCTCAGCAGTTTCAGTCAAAGCGCTGCCAGAAGCGAACTTGCTAGCAGATAATCTTGAACCAAAAGCTACACCAGCTTTGTTTCCATCAACTACAACGTCTTTCCAGCCAAGACCAACCATGTAGCCATCGGCTTCCTTAACGTATGTAAGGTTGTTGTCGATAGTGGTTGTGTCATAACCGAACTGAATAGCTGGGATGTAGCCAACTTCTTCAGGCTTCCAGTAAGCTCTTAGACCGATTGCAGTTTCAGAACTTTCAGCGGCTCTTTGTTGTGCACGAGTTGTTGCAAAGTACTCGTCTGTCCAGCCTCTGTCTTTGAAGGCTGCAGCAATAGAAACTTGCCATCTTGGTGAACCATACTCAACTTTTGTAAGAAGAGCTGTTTGGGCATATTCACCAAAGAGACCTTGGCCTTCATCATCAGCTTTTGTACCTTTTGAGGTGAAAGCTGCACTGACAGCCCATCTTGCGTTAGAAGGATCGTCAACAGACTGAGTCCAAGCAAGACCGAAACCACCAGTTGTGCTTGATCCATAAACAGGACCATTACCACCAAGGGCGAACTGTTTTAATACTGGCTGATAAATTGAAGGAGCACTAGCAAGCATGTAGTAGTTTTCAATTCTTGGTCCAACCCAACCAGTTACTTGGTCACCGATAGGGAATTGATACCAGATTTTGTCAACTTTAAGAATGTTGTACTCAGTACCTGAATCAGCAGAATTTCTTGCTGCTCCACTGCCAGCAGCACTTAAATAAGTACCTTCGCTTTTGTCCTTAAAGTAGCCTTCTACATCACCTGTCTTAATACGTGCATACAGTAGATCTCTACCAGTGAAACTGGTGTTCATGTTCAATGTATACATGTACTCCATTGTCAATGCGTTATCAACAGCACCAGCAGTGTCGCTGTTAACTGTACCGACAATGAAAGAAGCCTTACCTGTTAATTTTGTTGTATCAGAGAATTGACCAGCTTCGAATTCGCCAACGCGAGATTCTAAACCATCAATGCGTCCCTTAATGACAGCAAGCTCAGGAGCGAATTCGTTGATCAAACGACGTTCTTCATCGTTAACTTGAGCAACGTTTCCTAGGCACTTGTTTAAAAGTGCAGCAGCTTCGTAACGAGTGATGCTGCCTGAAGGATTTGCAACAGCACAGCCATGACGCTCAGCGAGAGATGTCAAAGCCTGGTAAGACCAGTCTGTTGGATAAACATCAGAGAAGCTCTGTACTTCTGAAGAAGAAGCGTAACCAGAAACTTCGTTGATGTTCAATTCAGCGGCATTTGCAGCCAAAGGTGCCAAAAGGCCCAATGCAGCAGGTGCCACCAGCAATTGCTGGAAAAGTTTCATTTAATTCCTCACACGGATATGCCCAAAAATAATTTGGGCAATCTAATTGTATAGCTTCATACAAAAATCCGCCAGTCTTTGTGCAAATACGAGTTTGATGAGTAGCAAATATAACCTTTTAGAGACTTTCATTGAGCAAGGGAAACCCCAGCTCCTCTCTTTTTTTTAACCAGGTTTCAGCTACTTTACGAGCAAGGATTCTGATTCTAGAAATAATGCTGGTTCTTTCTGTGACGGAGATCACACCACGAGCTTCCAATAAATTAAAGGTGTGACTGCATTTGAGTACAAAGTTAAGGGCAGGTATAGGTAAATTATTATCTACCAGACTCGCTGCCTCTTCTTCGTAAATAGAGAAAAGTGTTTTTAATTTTTCCGGATTAGAAGAACTAAAGTTGTACTCACATTCTTCTTTCTCAAAGGACAGCCAAATATCGCCATATGAAAGATCTGCATTCCATTGAAGTTCCCAAATACTCTCTACATTTTGCAGGTACATAGCCAGCCTTTCGAGGCCATAAGTAATTTCTATTGAAACTGGAGTGCAATCGATTCCTCCGCATTGTTGAAAATAAGTAAATTGGGTGACTTCCATACCATCAAGCCAAACCTCCCATCCCACTCCCCATGCCCCAAGTGTTGGAGACTCCCAGTTATCCTCAACAAATCTAATGTCGTGTTCTTTTTGTGAAATTCCAATCTTTTCCAGAGATGACAAATAAGTTTCTTGGATATTGTCAGCAGATGGCTTAATCAGTACCTGATACTGAAAATAATGCTGGGCTCTGTTTGGATTATCACCATATCTTCCATCGGTGGGTCTCCTACAAGGCTCAGGGTAAGCGACAGACCAAGGCTCTGGCCCTATCGCTCTAAGGAATGTATGAGGGCTCATAGTTCCTGCTCCCTTTTCAGTATCAAAAGGTTGGAGGATTAGGCAACCATTTTGACTCCAAAAATCATTCAAATGGCTAATTATCTCTTGAAAATACATTGTTATATCTCCTTCAGAAATTTTCTGGAGGGTAAAAAGTGAATTTCATCGACACCCCAAAATAGTTTAATAGTATCCCCCTAATTATGCAGACGATTTACAGAGGTGATAAAAGGAGGGATTGGACAGTTCATTATTTAAAATAAAATTAAATAAATAAATAAGGTTATTCAAGTAATTCAATACAGAAAAAATTCTTTACATATTATTTTAGGAGAAAACATAGGCATAAAAAGTGTTAATTCTTAAAAGATATTTAATAATAGAATGATTTGATAAATATGATTATTTTAGAAATAAATCATATGTTAAATATTTTTTAAATTGGGATCTATTTCTCTTATTGATATGATCTCTTTCAACAACTTAGCAGCAAAAATTAAAAATGGTATATAAATCATCATCAAATATCGGCTCATTGCTACTCCAAGAATACTTGGGCTAATCGATAACAAGCAAGCAAGCAGTAAAATCCAGAGATTAGATTTAAAAATTATTTTTCTAAAAGTTATCATTCCAGCAAAAGATAATAAATTAAGAGGATATATGTAAAATATACCAGTTGTGGTTCTTGCTATAAAAGGAAGAATACTATAACGCGAAAAACCTTCATGAGTGTCTCTTATGTCTGATAAGCCTGATACAAAGTCAGTTGCCTTCCATAAAAATAAATATATTGAAGATTTAAAATCTTGAAATAGATTACCATCGAAATTTAAAACATTACGAAGTACTTCCCGAGGATAGCCAAAGAAATTACCCCTTTCGTTTTGAAATATCTTTATTGTATCTGAAATATAGTAAGAAACATCTATCAAAGAATAAAATGTATATATTAAACTGATACTTAAAAGAAAAATAGACAAGTAACGGAATTGTGTATATTTAAATCTGTAAAAAACAAATTTAACTAGATAGGTGGACAAAATAACAACTGAGATAATTCCACCTGTAGGCCTTAAAGAGGATAGGTAAATACAGGCTAAAAGCATTAATATAAACCTTTTAAAATTAAATTCCTGTTGATTATTTAAGTATTGTTTATAGTCTAAACTAAACAAGTAAAGAATAAATGATACTCCTAAGGATATATAATTTGTCAGTCCACCAGACAATGAATAGAAATATGTATAAGGATTAATTAAATAAAGTATCGATGCAAAAAATGAAACTTTCTTACCAAAAAAAATCTCGGATGATGTAGCTAAAAATCTAAGTATTAAAAAAGAAAAAAAGCTTGTAATAGATATAACTAAAGTATTCCACATCATTGAAGTAGAGTCTTGATTGAATATCTGAGTAAATTTTGTTATTACTTTTAGGATAGTTGGATATAGAAAATTTCCTGTATATGCATTTTTTCCTCGATCAATATAAAAATATCGATCACCAATGTCTAGATATTCTGATGATATCCCAATAGGGGATTCACTTCCTGGAATATGAAAAAATATACTCACAAAAATAAATAGAGAGAGCATTAATAAAAATATTTTTTCTATTTTTTTTAATCGGAACATAATTTGCTTATTGCTCATTTTTATATACTTAATTTCATATTAATAGTCAAAGCCACCCGGGGGAAGCCTGGACTGGGCTCGCAATAAAAAACCGGTTTACAAAACTTCAAAGAGTGTGATACATTGCTTAACAATTAATCATCTCCAATGTCACCTCAAGCTGAAAAACTCAATGGCTGGGCCGCAATGTTAGGTTTCGTAGCAGCTTTAGGCGCTTATGCCTCCACAGGTCAAATTATCCCAGGTGTATTTTAAAATGACGGAAAAAACACAAACGTCTAATCAAATCGATTCAGTTGATGGGTCAGTTATTAGCGAATATGGCAAGCAAAATATATTTGCCAAGGAGGCACCTATGCAACTTCAGGATAGTTACACAAACTATCCCCAGGAAGCTGAAAAAGCAAATGGTAGATGGGCGATGATAGGAATTATTGCTCTTTTTGGTGCTTACTTATCGACTGGTCAAATAATTCCAGGAATTTACTAATTATCTCTGATTAACTTAACCAGAAGACATTTTTATCTCATTAGGTTTTCTTAAACTTTCCAAATTATTTTTCAACCAACAAAACTTATGAACTATTTAACTACTATTACAATTGGAGGTTTCAATCCAATAGCTGCAGGTTTAGGTGCTCTTGGTCTTTTAACAGTTGTGGCTTTTGTTTACTTCGGTCTTAACGATCCCACAGCTAATACCATCAGTCAATCGCCCACTCCAAAGAAAGAGGAAAAGAAAGTAAAGAGAGGCCTTTTTGGCCGTTAAAACTATTGTCTAATTAAATCCCAAATATTTTTGAATTTCCATTAGTAATAAATATCTATTTTATTGAATTTTTTCAATTTTTAACTATAACTACTATAGCTGCTTGAATACTTATGGTTATTCCTATTGATACTCTCAATGTATCTTTAGGCTGCGAGCCTAAGGAGGTTCTAGGTTTCGAAACGGATCAGCAACTTGAAGAGGCCCTAAAGCCATTAATGGAATTGATTCCTTTAACTGATGAAAAATTTGAGGGGAACTAATAACTCAACAGGCTTTGTTCAAGTCTTGAGATGAAATTTTTATTTTTGAAAAAACTTAAACATCTTGGAATATAAAATTACCCCCATGGAAATCAGCGAAAGGAAGAAAAATAAACTCGCAAAAAATGAATCAAAATTGAAACCATAATTCAAAATAATTATTATTAGTGCAATCGAAGGTATAAGTATTAAAAATTTAATTATTAGTTTTTCCCTAGAAGAAATGATAGATTCATCGTTCTCTTCCAAAATGGTATCTATTTTTTCATCTAAAGTTTTTTTCTCAAACTCTTTCATAATTTGTCAATAAATAGAAATAAGATCCTGAAAATGAATTTCGATAATTCATCTTAAACATTTGGTCCCTTTATAAATATTAGGTAAGTATTTTTACCAGCAAACTGTAATTTCCATTAAATATTGTGTTTTTACAACTCAAATATATGATAATAGTAGTATATTCAATGTATCAAATATAACTAACATAATGTCCTCTGAAGAGATTCAACTAATTGGAAATTCACTTGCTGCCCATCCACCATTAATCATTGGTGCATTATGTTTGTTTATGTATATTAGAAGAAGATTCCTAACTGCTTCCTAAAAAATAAACCAAAAATATTTGTTTTACCCGAATGGGTTTGTTCCATTAAGCGGGCCAACAAAGAGAAATTCCATAAATGCCCCTGTTATTGCCATAGGTAATACCCAAATTGACATAAACCTAGGTCCAAAGAATTTCATAGTTTCATTTCCATTGAAAACGTTTTTAGTAGAGGTATATACAGTTTCTGTAGTTTTAATTTTAAACTTTGAAGTTTTACTTTCTGTGTAGGGTTGGATAATTACATCTGCATTTTTTCTGGTGAATCTTCTTATTCTGTTGATTGCAAGGATTGGTAAAACCCATAGGGCGAAATCTCTTTTACCAATATTTTTCCTAAAGCCATCTTTTTTAGGCACTGCACTTGCAATTAGTGAGTAAATATGTTCAGCTTCTTGAGTAGCAGAAATTTCATTTTCCTCTAATAAATCTCCCTCTACTGGTACATCAAAAGAAGTATCTGTTGAATCAAGTAGATCAGAAACTTCTTCTTGTGTATTTTCCTCTGAATTATTAAGTGTTAAATCTTCCATGCGTAAATCCGAATGTTCTAGAAATTTTAGGCAACTGATGGAGATAAAAATCCCCTAATTGAACTTTCTTAATTATCTTGTAAAGAAGTTATAGCTAGAGACTGATACTCCAACTAAGCATTTATTACTCCTCTACGGATAAATTGCATTGCAAAAATTGCGCCAAGAAAAAATACTGTGGGAATGCCTAGAGCATTAACCGCCAATGTTCTTACAGTAAAAACGGGGTATCCATTTTCTGGACGTCCCTTTGTTGCAACAATTGCAGTGTCTTCCCAAACTTGTTGATTTTGAATTGTTGGTTTTCCGTCCCAAACAAAAACTCCCCATCTACGAAGCCAAAAATCTGTGAATGCAACAGAAAATATAATGGGTGCAAGAACCAGAAGAAGTCTGAAGTCCATCAATAAAAAAAATTTATCAACTAATCGTTGCATTGATGGTCCCAAAAAAGTTGCTTACATTAATGTGCATGACTATTCTGTAACAGATCTTATTGAGAGCAGTAGTTATTGCAGCATTTCTAGGGTGAATGAAATACATCTGTTAAGCTTCACAGACTGCCTCTGCAGGAACAATTATGGATTTTGGTTTTAAAGACGTCCTTTTTGGACTGGCTGGAGTGAGCATGATTGCTTGGGCTGCAATTATTGGTCTATGGCACACTTACATGTTTCCAAGATTTTTCAGGGAAGATAAGTTAACAAGAACCCCAGAATTAGCTTTTCAAGGTGATTCAGCATCCATAGACAATCAGAATGGGTCTGAGCTTGAAAAAGGTCAACTCCGCCCCTTGACTCAGTCAATTGGCTTGCCTGACAGAAATAAATACACAAGACAATCAATTGTATTAGCTGATTTCAACCCAGTTGAAAGTGGGTACAGCGTCAACAGACTTTATACAATTGTTCTTCTTGGGCTGGGTGTCACAACATTTGTGCTCATTACCTTTGGGCTTCAAAGTGGTTTTAATCTAATTTAATAATTTAAAAAATATTTGATAAATTTTCCCTGAGAAACTCATTATTGATATGAGCTAAAGTGGTAACTCTATTTTGAAATAAACAAAACTCTACCAAATAATTTTCTTAGGTACTCCTTAGTTGGTGTAATAGGTTATTCATGAATAACTAGTAGCAGCAAGGCTTTTTATTGGAAAAAACATCCCCAGTAACTAATTGAGACTTTACGTTGTATAAAAAAATAGCCTTAAAAAAATAATCGCCCTCTAATTGATCAAATTTGCATTAAGATAACCAAGATTTTCAATCATTCCATGACAGTAGGAATTTACTTCGCTACAACAACAGGTAAAACCGAGGATATAGCTGAACGGCTTCACGGATTACTTGACTCCGCAGATGCTCCAAAGGATATTTCAGATGTTGATGACTTAAGTGAATTAAGTGGTCATGACGGCATCATTTGTGGAATACCAACTTGGAACACTGGTGCTGACTCTGAGAGATCTGGTACAGCTTGGGATTCCATTCTTGAAGACATTGGTGAACTTGACCTCAATGGCAAAAAAGTAGCAATCTTTGGTCTTGGAGATTCTTCCACTTACACAGAAAATTACTGTGATGCCATGGAAGAGCTTCACAGATACTTCCAACAGGCTGGTGCCTCAATGGTTGGATATGTCAGTAAAGGTGATTACACCTTTGATGAGTCCAAAAGCGTTGTTGGTGAAGATTTCTGCGGACTACCTCTTGATGAAGATAGCGAGTCTGACATGACTGATTCTCGCATCGCTGGTTGGGCTGAAAAATTAAAAGCCGAAATTCCTGGCTTGTAATTCACTTAACCAAATTCGCCAAAATTTTCAACGTACCTGAAAGGTATCGATTGAAAAAACAAACCCTCGACTTTGTCGAGGGTTTGTTTTTTGATGTGTCACAATGTCATGCTTTTAAGACATATGCCCCCAAATGTCTTAAGATTTTCTTTATGAACTCAAGACATAATCCAGGGGATGAGATTCTTTTCCCCGTGACCGTTTCTCTGAAAGTAGAAACTGTTCTACTTTTATCAGAAATGGCTGAGGATATGGGGTTAAGTATTGATGACGTTCTTAGTATCCTTGCTGAGGATGCAGCAATTGATCTTGAAATAAATAATAGTCTCCCTAACGAGATAAATATCCCAGATAAGTGCAGTAAAGAGGACTTGATGAAGGTAATTGAATAGATTTTCTTATTAAAACTAAATTCTCTCAGGTCTTGGTAATTTCCAATTGGAATTGATGCCTTTACTTTTTAAAGTTAACTCACGTTTCTCAAGTGAATCAACTTTTAATCGCCAAAGATTGTAGATTCCTTTTTTTTCAAGCAGAATAGGATCGAGGTCATCCCAATGGGGATATTGTTTTGTGTAATCATCAATGATTATTAATACAGTTTTTTGAGGATACAAGTTTTTGTTTAAAAAATTTCTCCCCTGCCAACCATCTCTTTTTTCTTCTCTCAATCTTTCGGCTAAATTAATCAGAGAAATATCATCATTTGATTCATATAAAATAATTTTTTTTGTATAAAAATGTACTGAGGGTTTTTTTATTCCAATCATAGCTATTGGTTCATTTATTTTTTGTTCCTTTAGAATTTTGTTTGAGATTTCTCTTAGTGGTTTTTGTCTTAATTTATCTCCAATTTGCCAAACTGAGTTAACAATAAAAATATTATTGAGTAAAAAAAGAATCTGAAGAAAAATAATGCTGTTTTTTATTCTTTTAGAATATGAAAATATAAATAAAAATATAAAAATCGAACCAATTAATGCACCTTTTTTACTTAATTGGCTGGAAATTAATGTAGCCGCCAAATCTGGCATTTCAGGATCATTAATAAGATAAATCCAATTAGGAAGAACTGAAATAGCCAGGGAGAGTAACAATATTAATGAAAGCGAGGAATACCATGATATGTTTTTTATTTTTTTATCTAATCCTTCGTCAATAGAAGACAAGCCTATAAGTATTGCAGCGGCGGGTGTTGCTGGCAGCCAATAGCTTGGCAACTTAGTTGCTGCACAAGTAAAAAGTAATAAAATTGAAAATAACCAGCACAAAGAAAATAAGCCTAATGAACTAATTTTGTTAATTTTTCTTTTTTCCTTGAAATTTAATAGATTTTTAAATTGATCGTAAATACCCTTAAAAAGGTATGGTGTAAAAGGGAAAGAAGCTATAATTAATATAAATCCAAAAAACCACCATGGTTGTTGGTGGCTGTTAACGACTGATGTCAATCGTTGAAAGTTATGGTAACCAAAAAAACTTTTCCAAAATGGTAATCCTTCTTTTAAAAATTCTAAAACAAACCATGGGAGGCTTAGTAATAATGTGAGAAATATACCTTTAATAGGCTTAATCCTAATTATTAATGTATTCATATCTTTTTGTAAAACACCAAAAGAAAAAAGCACCATAAAACTAAGAACAACCGCAACAGGACCCTTTGTAAGTACAGCCAAAGATAAAAATATCCATCCAAGAAACCAATTTTTATTATTTTCTTCTGCATACATTCTCCAATGAAATAATAAACTTATTCCCAACGTGCTACACAAGAGTGCATCGCTTACAGCTATTCGGCTCCAGATAATAACAAGAGGTGATAAGGCAAATCCTAAAGAAGATACTATTGCTGTTCTTCTTGGTTTTATATCCTCCCGTTGAGGGAAAGACATCATTGTCTCACCGATAAATATCATCACAAAAAGAGAAGATATTGCACTTGGTAATCGAGCTGCCCATGTGCCAAAAATATCTAAGTTTGTTTGTCCTGGAAAAGAATAAAAAGCTCCCATTATCCAATAGATCAGGGGAGGTTTATCAAAACGAGTCAAGCCATTTACTCTTGGAGTAATCCAATCACCTGTCTCAGACATTGCCCTTCCTGCTGCTGCAAAAAGTGGCGGCGTTTCATCAAATAAGCCTGTAGAACCTAATTGCCAGAAGAATATAGAAAATCCAATTAAAAAAATAAAAAATAAGCCTATTTTTTTTTCTGTTTTTGAGATTTTTTTTGTTTTTTCTGAACTCATAAGATGAATATATTTTTTATTTGCATGAAATATTTGAAAGGATCCAACTTTCTATTCTTTTTGCAAAAACTTCTTTGGAGGCACATTTCTTAACCCAATCCCTACAGTCTTTTCTGTTAATTAGTTCAACATTTTTGACTGCTTTTACCATAGCTTTGACGTCATCAGGTGGAACAAGCCATCCGTTAATGCCAGGAGTAATTAGTTCGCCAGGTCCTCCTCGATCGTAAGCAACTACTGGTACACCACATGCCATAGCTTCCACAACAACATTTCCATAAGCTTCGTTCCACTTTGGGGTATTAATTAATGCTCTGCAAAATCCCAACTCTTTCTGAAAAAGACTTGTTCTCAAAAATCCTCTGAATTCTATTATTCCATTGGGAAATAAATTTTGCACACTTGCAGCATACTCATCGTCCTCTATAAGCCCCCAAACCAGAAGCCTCTCACCAAGTGTTGATGCAACTGCTGCTGCATCCTCAAGCCCCTTCTCTGGAGCAATTCTGCCAGCCCAACCAATCGGACCATCTCCATCTGACTGAAAATGATAATTTTTCATTTCAAAACCATTACCCACAACTATGGGTTTTGAGTCCAAATAAAAATCTGAGGCTTGTCTGTAGGTGTGAAATGCAAATTTTCTTGAATCAAGCTTTGAAACATCTTTAATGAGATTTTTCATTACCTCTGAAACATTTCCCATACTCACAAGATGAAAAATCTCTTGATCGAGAAATTGACTAATCCATATTGGTAACCAGTCATAACTCAAATTCAATATTGCATCTGCTTCTTTTCCCATTTCTATAGCAGTCTCCCAAAGCTTGGGAAGTACACCATTTAAAGGAATTTTTACAGGACTATTTTTTTCTTGATGTTGCCAACTAGGTTGATCCTTGCCATCAACCTCCTTAATTTCAATTGCTGAGCAATCTTCAGGGAGAATAGAACCTTTTGGAGCGACAAGAGTTATTTCATGCCCAAGGGATTTGAGCCCTTGTATGAGAGAGACCAAAGTCAGCTCAACTCCTCCACCCTTGCCACTCCCAACAAATCCTATAGGAGTTGTAACAACAACAATTTTTAGGGCGGCAGTTTTCATTACCCCAATCCCTCTTCAAGAGTTTCACTGTTAAAAATATCTTTCCCCCAAAAACGCTTTCTTTGACTAACCAGAAGGACTGATATAAAAATCAGTGTAACCCCAATCCACTGAAGTAGTTGAAGTCTTTCCCCAAGCCATAAACCACCCGTAAAAAGAGCAAACACCGGAGTTAAAAATGCCAGAGTACTGAAACTAGTAAGCTCAACTTTATTTGCAAACCAAAAAAATAAGCCATAAGCGAGTGCGCTTCCAAAAATACTTGCGTAGGCCATAAGACCCCATTCGAAATTTGTCCACGATGGCCAAAATGCCCATTCTTTATCAAGAGAATGAATAATTAAAACTGGAAAACCACCCAAGAACATATGCCACCCAGTGACAGAAACAGGGTCGCTATTTCTGCATGCAAATCTAATCAAAACCGTTCCAAATGCCATCGCCATCGCTGCAGCCAACATCCAGCCTTCTCCATTACTAAAGAGAGTGCGACCTGTTACAGCACCGCCTAAAAGCAACCAATGATTCAAGAAATCTGCTGGAACCCCTAAACAAATAATTCCTGCCAATCCAATCATCAAGCCAATCCATCCAATTGGATTAATGGAATCACCAAAAAGAGCCCTAGCTAGAAGTGCCACCATTAAAGGTTGTGAATCAATCAAAACAGATCCAAGACCTGCCCCGGTTTCAGAGAGTCCCTTGGCAAGGAAAATTTGAAAAAGGCTTGCATCGATAAGAGTAAAAACTACGAACCAAAACAAATCTTGTTTAGAAATACTTATTTTTCTTTTTTGCACAGCCGCTGCAGAAACAACCACCAAACCCGCAGGGACTAATCTCAAAAAAGCCACTATTTCTGGGCCTGCTGAGCGAACAAGCGGAGCCATTGCTGCCATTGCAGTGCCCCATAATGCAAATGGGAGAACCATCAAAAACCAGCGCCAAATTAAAAACATGAGGTCAAATGGCTAACTCCTTTTTAAGATCCGAATACATCTGCATAAATTGAATGATCTGGCCTTTTAGAAGAAAATCAAAAAAAAGGATGGCTCGGATAATCATTGAGGGGGCAATCAATGGTTCTACTCGCAAGCTCGTCCTAAAAGCTATTAAGCAGGTTGAGGAAAGAGAATTTCCAGCATTGCTTCTAAGGATAGATAGTCCTGGTGGCACTGTGGGAGATAGCCAAGAAATCCATTCAGCATTACTTAGGCTCAGAGAAAAGGGCTGTCGGGTAGTTGCAAGCTTTGGCAACATTTCAGCCTCAGGGGGAGTTTATGTAGGAGTCGGCGCAGAAAAAATTGTCGCCAACTCAGGGACCATAACAGGTTCCATAGGTGTCATTTTAAGAGGAAACAACCTATCTAAATTGCTCGATCGAATTGGAATTCGTTTTGAGACAGTTAAAAGCGGACTTTATAAAGACATTCTCTCTCCAGATAGAGCTTTAAGTCCTGAGGAAAGGAACTTACTTCAGTCTCTGATAGATAGCAGCTATGAGCAATTTGTCGAGGCTGTTGCTAACGGTAGAAACTTATCAAAAGAAAACGTAAAAAGCTTTGCTGATGGAAGAGTTTTTACAGGAATGCAAGCTAAGGAACTTGGCTTAGTAGATGAAATTGGTGATGAGGATCATGCCAGAATTACTGCTGCAAAACTTGCTGAGATAGATGAAAAATTGCAACCCATAACACTCGGTAAACCCAAAAAAAAATTATTGGGTTTCATCCCGGGGAGTGAGTCAGTTGCGCGATTAGTAGATGAACTAAGTCTAGAATTTTCATCTAATGGGCAAATTCTTTGGTTATTTCGTCCATAAACTATGCAAAGCAATGAAAAAAGAGTCCTTAATGCCCTAAGGGGAGCCACCACTTGTGAAGCAAATACTCCTGAATGTATTGAGTTTGCAGTAATTCAACTTATAAATGAATTAATTGATAGAAACAAACTCCTCCCAAATCAAATAATTTCAATTGTTTTCTCTGTGACAAATGACTTGGACGCTTGCTTCCCAGCATCCATTGCTCGTAAGAAAATTGGTTTTAACAATGTTGCTTTACTTGATTGTCAGCAAATGTACGTCAAGAATGACTTAAAAAGATGCATAAGAATTTTGGCTCATGTATGGCTAATGCCGGAGCAGACAGCCAAGCATCCTTACTTGGAAGGGGCCTCTAAGCTTCGTCCGGACAGATAACTTTTCTGACACCTTTAGGTCCGTCATATATATTTTCTTTTCTGACATGGTTTGAGTCAGTATAAATTTACTAATATTCCTAAGGAATAATAAAAATGAAAATTTTGGCAAACTTTTTAACTAAAAAAAAATTAACAAAAGCTTTCTTAGTTCCAGGTTTGCTGTTGTCTTGTTTGTATTTTGAGGGTTCAAATGTAAAAAATATTTCAGAAGCTTCGGGTATAATGGAATTCAGATGGAACCAGGACGGAAACTATAAAAAATTAAAATTTCTCCAAGGGTCAGATCAGAGATTAGACAGATCAACTTACTTTTTTTTTCTAAGAAGGAAAGAAAGGCAAACGGCAATTTTAAAACTTTCCTATAGATTCCCAGACTATTTTAAAGCCACTTTAAAACCGAAAAACATAAGCCTTTGTAAAGTCAAAATAGGTGGTTATTCAGGAAGAACGAAATGTGTTAAAAACATACCTGCAGTTGTTGAAATTGATGAGTCCATGCGGAACATTGACGTTTACCCCAATACAGCAATCCCTGCTGATAAAAATACCTACGCACTAAAACTTAAAATGTTTAATCCACGAAAAAGAGGTTTCTACCAAATCAACGCATTTTCTCAATCGCCTGGAGATCTTCCTGTTTCCTTATATTTGGGCAGTTACTTAATTGAGATTCAATAAGCTGATAAATTAAGTAATGATTTGTTTATCATTTTCACGAATTTTTAAAAATGACCAAAAGAACGCTTGGAGGAACCAGTAGAAAAAGAAAAAGAGTATCCGGGTTCAGGGTTCGTATGAGGACTCACACCGGTAAAAGAGTTATTAGAGGAAGAAGAAAAAGAGGAAGAGCTCGTTTGGCTGTATAGATGTGATTAAAAATGGTTTTACCAAAATCCCTTCGTTTACGAGGAAACAAACGCTTTGATTACCTACGCAAACAAGGGAGGAGGTTTTACGGAAAATCAATGACCCTGAGGGTAGTAAATTCTAAACTGACGCTTAGAGACCAAAATGAATATTCACTTAACTCAAAACATCTTAAATGTGCTGTATCCATAAGCAATAAAGTAAGCAAAAGATCAGTAATGAGGAATAAGGTTAGAAGAAGATTTCATGAGCACCTAAGAAAACAATTTTCTCAGAAAACTTTTTCAAACCAAATATGGGCCTTGATAAGTCTAAAACCAATTAGTGCCGGTGAGTCCCTAGAATCATTGTTAAATGAATGCGATCATCTTCTAATTAAAGCTGGTCTTTTAAAATGATTAACAGCACTGAAAAAATTTTTTTTGAAGGGGGACCGTCCAAAGCTGATTTAATAATCAATCTGCTTGCGGGGCTTACTCTCATAGGTTTACCTTTTACTGTTGGCGCGATAGTTAGATCTCTTTGGTTAAGGTTCAAAATTACTAACAAAAGGATATCTGTTACAGGAGGCTGGCTTGGAAGAGACAAAACTCAGTTGGTGTACAGTCAAATTTCAGAGGTTCGCTCTATCCCCAGAGGGCTGGGTTCTTACGGAGATATGGTTTTAGTTTTGAAAGATGGTGCAAGACTAGAAATGAGATCATTGCCAAACTTTAGAGAAGCAGAAGTCTATATCTCACAAAAAATTCAAACCAAGGCTGATAAAGAGCAAGGCGATAATGTCAAAGGGTTTGCCGCTTAATCAAATCTCATTCAATCCAATGACTTAATATGATTTATATTGCTATTTATACGAAGTCTTCATTGCCTACTAAAAAACTGTGATTGGATACATCTCAGACAACTTACTTTTACCAATTCTGGATTTTTTCTACGGATTGGTCCCGAGTTATGGTTTAGCCATTGTTGCCCTAACAATTGTCATAAGGCTTGCTCTTTTCCCTCTCAGCGCTGGTTCCATCAGAAGTGCCAGAAGGATGAAAATCGCGCAACCTGTAATGCAAAAGCGGCAGGCTGAAATAAAAAGCAGATACGCTAATAATCCTCAAAAACAACAAGAAGAACTCGGCAAACTTATGAGCGAATTCGGAAGTCCTCTTGCTGGCTGTCTTCCGTTATTGGTTCAAATGCCAATCTTATTTGCCTTATTTGCAACATTGAGAGGATCACCTTTTGCCGATGTGCCATATCTCGTAAACTTAAAAATCCTTCCCGCCGAGCAAATTGCTGCCATAGAACCAAAACCATTCAAAACTGCCAAGCATTCCATTTTTGTTACTGAAAAAGATCATTTTCCAGTAATAGCCTCATTACCTGGGGGAACTAAAATTGGAACAGGAGATTCAGTGAACATAAGCCTCCAAACACCCAACGGGGAGAGCTATTCAAAGGCGCTTTCACGATATGAAGACGGGAGCAATTTCGAAGCCAATTGGAGAGTTACTAAGGGGGAAAACCTTGTAAAAGTTTCATCAAGCGGACAAGTATCAGCAATCGCACCAGGAGATGCAACGATAGAAGCAAAAATACCAGGACTTGCTGCTAAAAGCGGATTTCTTTTCATAAAAGCCCTTGGCCAAGTTGGTTTTTATGTAAATGGATCTATTAATTGGGACATTGCCATACTCGTAGGTGGTTTTGGTCTCACTTTGTTGCTATCTCAAACCCTCTCAAGTCAGGGGATGCCAGCTAATCCCCAACAGTCAACAGCAAACAAAATTACACCAATAATGATTACTGGCATGTTCTTATTTTTCCCTTTACCAGCTGGTGTTTTGCTATACATGGTCATTGCAAATATTTTCCAAGCACTTCAGACATTTCTTTTAAGCAAAGAAGCACTTCCCGAAAACTTACAAAAAATACTTGATGATCAACTTTCACAAAATTCAAAAACAGTTCTTGCCACAGGTGGAATTTCTAGCGAAGTTGACAGACTGCCTTTTGAACCAAAAAGCAAAAAATGATATGACCAATAGCAAAAATTAATCATTAACTTATTTAATAGATGATTAACTTTTAAAAATTCTTTTATTGTTGTTCGAGTTATAGAATTCTTTTGATGAAAAAGTTGGAACAGAATATTGATCTTCTTATCAGGGCTAGAACACCGTTGATATATATTCGTAGTACAGAAGAGGCAAGAGTAGAGGAATTATTAGAGAATTCAGCCAAGCGTTTAAGTCCAAGGCGTCTTGGGATTTGGGACTACATCAAAGGCCTTAAAGGTCTTATTAACTTTGATGGAATAGGAGCAAAACAACCAATGTTGGTTCTTCAATGGCTCCAAAACATTGACAACGAATCCCCCACCACACTGCTCTTAAAAGATTTTCACAAGTTTTGTGAGGATCCAGGCATTCTGAGAATGTTGAAAAATTTGTCGACAGAACTTCGGAGAACTCCTCATAACATTGTTATTTGCTCAAGTGATTGGTCTCCTCCAATTGACCTTGATGATGCTCTTACAATTATCGATATGCCTTTACCAAGACAAGCAGAGCTAAAAACATTACTTAGAAATATTGCAGATGCCAGTGGTAATTCACTTGAGACAGAGGTTTTAAATGAATTAACTAGAGCATGCAGTGGTCTAACCGAATCAAGAGTAAGGCAAGTTGCTGCAAGAGCTCTAGCAAAAAGAGGAAAAATGGGGAAAGAAGATCTTGCTGAAGTATTGGAGGAAAAACGACAAAACATTGCTCGCAGTGAAGTACTTGAATACTGCGAGACAACTGCAACTGAGGAAGATATTGGGGGGCTAGATGCACTTAAAAAGTGGCTTGGTCAACGTTTTGCAGCATTTTCTGATGAAGCAAAAGAATTCGGTTTACCTCTTCCAAAAGGGGTTTTATTACTTGGGCCTCAAGGTACAGGAAAATCACTAATAGCAAAAGCGATTGCAGATAGCTGGTCAATGCCTTTACTAAGACTTGATGTAGGAAGACTTTTCGCTGGATTAGTCGGTGCCAGTGAAGCCAGGACTAGAGAAACAATCCAAAGGGCTGAAGCTATGTCACCCTGCATACTTTGGATTGATGAAATTGATAAAGCTTTTGGCAGCGACTCCAGAAGTGATGGGGGAACTAGTCAAAGGGTGCTAGCAAACATTCTCACTTGGATGGCTGAAAAGAAATCTGCGGTTTTTGTTATTG
The DNA here is from genome assembly GCF_059772305.1 of Prochlorococcus sp. MIT2309. Lineage (NCBI taxonomy): Bacteria > Bacillati > Cyanobacteriota > Cyanophyceae > Synechococcales > Prochlorococcaceae > Prochlorococcus > Prochlorococcus sp. MIT2309. The sequence continues at coordinate 683,846 of NZ_CM186282.1, forward strand.
CAACGGCAAATGGTGTTGAAAAATTACCACCTGAACTTTTACGAAAAGGAAGATTTGATGAAATTTTTCTACTTGATTTACCTACTACTCACGAAAGGATGAGTATTTTAGATCTCCACGTAAAACATCGGCGCCCTTTTCTCGACATACCCCTTCAATCTGTAGTTGATCGAACTCAAGGTTTTTCAGGTGCAGAACTTGAACAAGTAATTATTGAAGGAATGCATTTTGCTTTTTCAGAAAAAAGAGAACTCCAAGAAAATGACTTAATACTCGCAGCATCAAATCTAGTTCCTTTATCAAGAACCGCTAAAGAACAACTTGAATCACTCAAACAATGGGCATCAACAGGAAGGGCGAGGCCTGCATCTATCTCAATAAGCTTTCAAAGCTAACCATAACTGGAAAATTTTTTCTGATTAATTAAAAATTCGAATGTCCAACGATATAGGCTTAGTTAATGATCCATTAAAGATTTGTGCTAGACCTGCGATTAATAAGAGACAACCCTCATCTTATTGAGGAGGGATTGATCAAAAGAGGTTTAAAGGTGAACCTCTATTCTCTACAGTTACAAGCTCAAAAACTTAAGGAAGTTGAGAATCAACGCTCGACTTTGCAAGCACAGAGCAATTCTATTGGCAAAAAAGTAGGGCTCAAAATAAAAGATGGCGTAGCACCAAACTCACCAGAGATTATGAAGCTAAGGGAAGAGGGAAATAAAATCAAAAAAAAAGTTGCTGAGCTTGATGAGAAACAAAGATCTATCTCTGCTGAAATAAGAGATCAGGTTCTTAATCTACCTAATATTCCCTCTAAGAATTGTCCTACGGGAGAGGATGAGTCAAAAAACAAAGAAATTAGGAAATGGGGTACACCACGATCAAGTGATGAGCTTAAGGAGCATTGGATAATTGCAAGTGAATTGAAATTAATTGACTTCGAAAGATCAACCCGCATAGCTAAAAGTAGATTTATTACTCTTCTTAATCAGGGGGCAAGACTTGAGAGAGCATTAATCAATTTCATGATTGATATTCATGTTAAGAATGGGTACAAGGAAATTTTGCCTCCAGTTTTAATAAATACTGAGAGTCTCACAGGATCAGGTCAGCTTCCAAAATTTGCCGATGAAAGTTTTCGCTGTAGTCAAGATGATCTTTGGTTATCGCCCACGTCAGAGGTACCAATTACATCTTTTCATCGTGATGAAATAGTCCCTTTCGAGAATCTTCCTTTGAAATATGTTGCTTACAGTCCTTGTTTTCGCAGGGAAGCAGGTAGTTATGGAAGAGACACTAAGGGTTTAATAAGATTGCATCAATTCAACAAAGTTGAACTGTATTGGTTCTGTGATCCCGAAAAGTCTCAGGATGCTCATGAGTCAATAACATCAGATGCTGAGGATGTTCTTAAAAAACTCCAATTGCCATACAGAGTTATGGATTTATGCACTGGTGATCTAGGCTTTTCGGCTAAGAGAACTTATGACCTGGAGGTATGGCTCCCTGGAGCAAAAAAATATAGAGAAATATCAAGCTGTAGCATTTGCGGTGATTTCCAATCAAGGAGATCATCAATCAGAACAAAATCAGAGAAAGGCACTAAGCTAGTACACACATTAAATGGTAGTGCTTTAGCTATTGGTCGCACTATGGCTGCAATACTAGAAAATGGGCAACAATCCGATGGAAGTGTGAGTCTCCCTGAGGCCCTCGTACCTTATTTCGGCAAAGAAAAATTAACCCTGGTTTAATTCCAAAATCTAAATGAACGTTCTGACATCAATATTTGTATTGGGTTTCCTTATTTTTTTTCATGAGGCAGGACATTTTTTAGCTGCAACCCTTCAGGGAATTCGGGTGAATGGATTTTCAATAGGATTTGGTCCTGCTTTAATAAAAAAAGAATTTAAGGGAATTACATACTCAATAAGAGCATTGCCGTTGGGTGGTTTTGTATCTTTTCCAGATGATGAGAGCGATATACCCCTAGATGATCCAAATTTAATGAGAAACCGGCCAATACCTCAAAGAGCATTAGTTATCTCTGCAGGTGTTATCGCTAATTTATTACTTGCGTGGTTAGTGCTTTTTAGCCAAGCAACTTTTGTTGGACTCCCTAGCCAACCTGATGTAGGAGTTGTGGTAGTTGCCGTTAAAGAATCGGAAGCTGCTGATCAATCTGGACTAATTGCTGGAGATCAAATCACAGCTGTCAATGGAATAAAACTAGGGAAAGGAGCCGAAGCGGTAGGAGATTTAGTCAACAAAATACAAGAATCACCCAATAAAGAAATTATTTTTGAAAGATTAAGAGGTAATTCATATGAAACAGTCAAAGTTACTCCTACCCTTAGTGGTGGAAATGGAAGAATAGGTGCGCAGCTACAGCAAAATATCTCTGGAGAAATTAGAAAAGCCGAATCAATTGGAGAATTGATAGATCAGTCAGGAAAACAATTCTTCGACATACTTACAAGAACAATTAAAGGTTATAAGGGCCTTTTTACAGACTTTAATTCGACGGCAAAGCAAATGAGTGGACCTGTAAAAATAATAGAAATTGGTGCTCAACTTTCACAAAAGGGTAGTAATGGTTTATATCTTTTTGCTGCACTGGTCTCGATCAATTTAGCTGTTCTCAATTCCTTGCCGCTTCCTTTGCTTGATGGAGGTCAGCTTTCTTTGCTTTTAATTGAAGGAGTCAGAGGTAAGCCTGTGCCTGAAAAAATTCAAATGGCTTTCATGCAATCAGGATTTCTTCTTTTAGTTGGACTTAGCATTGTCTTGATTATTAGAGACACAACCCAACTCAGCTTTTTTCAACAAATAATTAGCAAATAAAACTTCCAAGGCAATAAAAATAGCAACAAATTTTTTTAGTTTCTGAAAAAATTGATTCCAGTAATTATTTTTATTCACTATCTAAACCCTTCTTTATTAGAAAGTTTTTAGTCGAGGAGTTAAGATATGACGATAAAGAATTTTTCACTTCAGATATGGCCAAAAAGTCCATGATTGCTAGAGATGTAAAGCGTAAGAAGCTAGTAGAGCGTTATTCAACAAAACGTAAGGCCCTTTTGGAGGCATTTAACGCCGCAAAAGACCCCATGGAAAGATTAGAGATTCATCGCAAGATTCAAGCTTTACCACGTAACAGCGCTCCGAACAGGATAAGAAACCGCTGTTGGGCGACTGGTAAGCCTAGAGGTGTTTACAGAGATTTCGGCCTTTGTAGGAATCAATTAAGATCACGAGCTCATAGAGGTGAGCTTCCTGGAGTTGTCAAGTCAAGTTGGTAAAACCTTGAGATACCCTGTTATTACTGAGAGGTAGTAAAAGATCCAAAGAAAATCTGCTCATATTAATTATGTTTTCACAAACAAAAATTAATAGAAAAAAACTTTAATTCAGGTTTTTGCTCACTTAAGTCCCTATTAAGTGCGACAATGTAAATAGAAAAAAATACATAAGCTCTCGTGCAAGGTCAGACAAAGACGATCTCATTCGACGGTCGAGAAATACGCCTTACAACAGGACGTTACGCTCCACAAGCAGGTGGATCAGTTTTAATTGAATGCGGGGATACAGCCGTTCTCGTGACTTCAACTCATAATCAAGGAAGAGAAGGTGGTGATTTTCTCCCTCTCATTTGTGATTATGAAGAAAGACTCTACGCAGCAGGAAGAATACCTGGAAGCTTTATGCGGAGAGAGGGCAGACCCCCCGAGAGAGCAACTCTTATTTCAAGACTTATCGATCGTCCAATGAGGCCTCTTTTCCCTCATTGGATGAGAGAGGAAATTCAAATTGTTGCCACTTGCCTATCTCTTGATGAAAGGGTACCTTCTGATGTTTTGGCAGTTACAGGCGCATCTCTCGCGACATCATTAGCTGGGATTCCTTTTGCGGGGCCTATGGCAGCTGTAAGAGTGGGTTTACTTGGTGATGATTTTGTACTTAACCCAAGTTTTAGAGAAATTGAGAGAGGTGATTTGGATTTAGTTGTAGCAGGCTCACCCGAAGGTGTAATCATGGTCGAAGCAGGAGCCAATCAATTAAGTGAACAAGACATTATCGAAGCAATAGACTTTGGGATGGAAGCTGTCGGTGAATTAATTAAAGCTCAGGAGGAGGTAATTAAAGAATCTAATGTAGAAAAAATTGATATTAAAGAGCCTGAACAGGACGATACTGTCTCTAAATATCTAGAAAAAAATTGTACAAAATCAATTCAAGAAATTCTCAAAGATTTTGATCTTTCTAAGGACTCACGAGATGCCAAACTTGAAGAAATTAAATCAAGCGCAACAGAAAAAATTGAGGCTTTAAAAGAAGATCATGCCGTAAATAAATCAATCGCATTAAATCCAAAAATTCTTGGAAATAGCTTTAAGGGGCTTACAAAAAAATTAATGCGTGAACAAATTGTCAAAGATGGTAAAAGAGTTGATGGACGGGCTTTGGATGAAGTTAGAAAAATTGAGGCTGCTTCTGGAGTTTTACCTAACCGAGTTCATGGCTCTGCTTTATTCCAAAGGGGACTAACTCAAGTTCTCTCAACAGCAACTCTTGGAACACCTAGTGATGCCCAAGAAATGGATGATCTTAATCCAAGCACTGATAAAACATACATTCACCATTACAACTTCCCTCCATACTCTGTTGGAGAAACAAGACCAATGAGAACCCCTGGCAGAAGGGAGATTGGGCATGGTGCACTCGCAGAGAGAGCTTTAATTCCGGTTTTACCTGCAAAAGATACTTTCCCCTATGTCTTAAGGGTTGTTAGTGAAGTTTTGAGTTCCAACGGATCAACATCCATGGGTTCAGTATGTGGAAGCACAATGGCCCTCATGGATGCAGGAGTTCCTCTTAAAGCTCCAGTGAGTGGAGCTGCAATGGGTCTTATAAAAGAAGGTAAAGAAGTAAAAATCCTCACTGACATTCAGGGGATAGAGGATTTCCTAGGTGATATGGACTTCAAAGTTGCTGGTACAGACAAAGGAATAACTGCTCTTCAAATGGATATGAAAATTAATGGTTTACCATTAAAAATTATTTCCGAAGCAATTAATCAAGCTCGACCAGCTCGAATTCACATACTTGAAAAAATGAATGAGGTAATAAGCCAACCCAAAGAGGCGCTTTCTCCTCATGCACCAAGACTTCTTAGTTTTAGAATCGATCCTGAACTCATTGGTACAGTAATTGGACCTGGTGGTAGAACTATCAAAGGAATAACTGAGAGAACTAACACAAAAATAGACATTGAAGATGGAGGAATAGTTACTATTGCATCTCATGATGGAGCTGCAGCGGAAGAAGCTCAAAAGATTATTGAAGGTTTAACCAGAAAAGTTCATGAAGGAGAAATTTTCTCAGGGGCAATAACAAGAATCATTCCTATTGGAGCTTTTGTTGAAATTCTCCCGGGTAAGGAAGGAATGATTCATATCTCTCAACTTTCCGAGGCAAGAGTCGAAAAGGTTGAAGATGTCGTGAAAGTTGGAGATCAAGTAACTGTGAGAGTAAGAGAGATTGATAACCGAGGTCGAATAAATTTAACTCTCAGGGGAGTTCCACAAAATGGAGGAATGTCCTATCAAGAACCAACCCCTACTCCCGTTGCTCCTTTAAATTTGAATTAATTCATAAACCTCTCTAACAATCAATATCTTCAATTATTTCTCGGATCTTTGCACTAACCTTGTTGTGCATAACTCCGCTACTAGCTATTAGACAACCTTTTTGATTGAAATCTCCTTTGTTATAGGTCAATCTGGAATCATCTGAGCGGGTAAATTTTCCACCTGCAGAGCTTATTACTACATCTGGTGCCGCAAGATCCCAATCTTTTGGAGATGTTTTGCCTGATATTGATATATAAAAATCACTTTCACCTCTTAAAATGTTGGCTATTTTGCATCCAACGCTTCCAACAGCTTTTTCACTTCTAATTTCAAGTTTGTCAATAATTTTTTCTAGTTTTTTTTCCCTATGGGTTTTGCTTGCAACCAAAACAATATCTTTAATCGAATCAAGCTTCTTAAATGTTGGGGGGAATCGTTTGGCTTTTCTATCCTCTCTCCAAGAACCAATTCCACTTATTCCAAACCAAAGTTCGTCAATTTCAGGAATAACAATCACTCCCAAAACAGGATAATGCTTATAAATCAAAGCAAGATGAATTGCATAATCTCCAGATCCATTTATAAAATCTCTTGTTCCATCAAGAGGATCAAGAATCCAGATCCAATCAGACTTATTTTGCAGTATTTTTTGATCATTATTTTTAGCTGTCTCCTCACTGATCATTGACCATTCTGCATTTGGGAATGCCTTTTTTAATCCATCAAGCAACCAACAACTAACAGCAAGATCTGCGGCCGTAACAGGTCCCTCCTTTCCCTCTTTTATATCCAAAGCAGAAGATAGACCGTGTGGGGGCTTGTTACCTCTTGCATAAGCCTTCAATATATCCGCAGACTCCCAACTGAGAATTCTCAATCTGCTTAACAGATCCTCGAGATTAACGGTATCAGGCAGCTCTGTTTGTAGCGATGTATTTTTCATGAAGGTTGAGAATTTAAAAAATCGAATTGAACCAGATTCAGGTGTGCTCTATTTAGTAGGGACTCCCATTGGAAATCTTGGTGATTTATCATCAAGAGCGGCTGAATTACTTAAAAAAGTCTCTGTCATTGCATGTGAAGATACCCGAAGAAGTTACAAACTTACAAAGAAAATTGGCGTATTTAGCAAACTATTGAGTTTTCATCAACACAATACTCAAACAAGAATTCCTGAGTTACTAGAGTTTTTAGAACAAGGAAAAAGTATTGCCCTAATAAGTGATGCGGGTTTACCTGGGATATCTGATCCTGGAGAGGAATTAGTAATAGCTACTAAAAAAGCTGGATTTGAGGTTATTTGTATACCAGGACCATGTGCCGCAATAACAGCTTTAGTGGCAAGTGGAATGAGCACAAAGAGATTTTGCTTCGAAGGTTTTCTTCCAATCAAAACAAATGAAAGAAAAAAGATTCTTGAACAAATTTCTCATGAAGAGAGAACAATTATTTTGTATGAATCACCTCACAGACTTGTAAGGCTTCTTGAAGAATTATCCTCTTTTTGTGAGAAAGGACGTCTTATTCACTTAGCCAGAGAACTAACTAAGCGTTATGAGGAACATTTATCATTAACAATTGCAGAAGCAATTGAACATTTCAACGAAAAAAAACCACAGGGTGAATTCACAATAATCATCTCAGGAAAGATAAAGCATAATTCTGAAGTTAAGAGTGATTTAGAAATGAAAGATGAGATTCTCGAACTAATATCAAAGGGAATAAGAACAAGTGAAGCAATAAAAAAAGTGGCGAAAGAAAATGACTACTCCAAAAGATTACTTTACAATCTAATACACCAGAACATTAATTCTGACTTATAGTATTTACCATAATAAATCATACCTATTATATGATCTACAAAATTAGATTACTTTTTTTCAGCATAACCAGTTCAGCAGTTCTTCTGGCAGTATTATGCTTAGGATCACAAAATATAAATAATAGATATCAAATAAATATAGGTTTAAATAAAACCGCGCCTTTTCCAAATGGATTTATTGTTGGTATATCTATATGCTTAGGGGTAATAAGTGGCGGTAGCTATGCTGCCATTTCAATGAAAGATGATTAATAAGTGATTTTTTTACTGATTAATTTTCCTGATCAATCTAAAGTTATCAAAATATCATCAAAAACAATTCTTGTAATACCCTTCATTACTATATAATTTGAAGTAATATTTAATACATTTGAATTGGGTATCTTAACTACTTTTTGTCCTCTTAAACAATTTCTTTTAGCTGCTCTTTGATTATCGAACAACGAGATAGCATTTCTACTTTTCTCATCATCTGGCAAAAAACTCCATTCGGGGAAATCTCCCAGTAACTTTGGTTCTAATTCAACTTTCTGATTTACTATCATGAACAATATCTGTGGGAAATTAATATCATCAAGAGATTTAGAAATAACCTTCTGAGGATTATCCTCAAAACCAAAATCTGTTACTAAAGGAGCGACCTCTTTAAATACATTACTATCATTTTCTACGTTTGAGGTTAATTGAGATTGCTCATTAATTGTGCTTAAATCACTATCTTTAGATTTGATTACAACTGTATCAATAATATTTTTCTGACCATTGATTTTCTCAAAATTTGGATCTACCAAGACTTGCTCATTATTCTTTTTAACTGATGAATGTGAAGATGCTTTAACAGTTTCATCAGCTTTTTCAACTTTCTCTTTTTTTCGTAATCTTTTAACTTCCTGATATTCCTCTTTGCTAAGGATTGATTTAACAATCCTGTTTATGGTATTACTACTACAACCAAACTCTCTGGCTAAATCTGTTGAGGAACTTCCTAATCGAAAGCCCTCTACCATTTTTAGCTTTTGGTTTTCGGTCAGCCTCCTTGCCAATTTAGTAAATCTAACTCTTATTAAGACTAGTCTTTTCTGGGTCTATTACGTAAATTGACTAAATGCTCCCTTAGCTCAGCTGGATAGAGCAACTGCCTTCTAAGCAGTGGGCCGCAGGTTCGAATCCTGCAGGGAGCGTCTAACATTAAATCAAGATATTACGATGCCATTTCGAAATCCGATGAAAGTTCTGGATGTTTAGAAAAACCGCCTTTTATAATGTAAAATTTACACTTAATTTATTTTAAGCATGCTTAGATTAAAGTTTATAGAGATTAAAGAAAAACCTTTTTTTTACTAGGATAGTATACAAAAACAAATCCATATAATTCTAATAAAATAATGAAAAAAAAAGCTTTAATAACAGGAATAACCGGTCAAGATGGTAGTTATCTAGCAGAGCTTCTTTTAAAAAAAAACTATGAAGTACATGGTATTAAAAGACGTTCAAGTAGTTTTAATACAACAAGAATTGACCACCTCTATCAAGACCCCCACGAAAACGATCCCAACTTAACGCTTCATTATGGAGATTTAACTGACAGTACAAATCTAATTCGGATAATTCAACAGGTAAAACCCGATGAGATTTACAATTTAGGTGCTCAAAGTCACGTCGCAGTAAGTTTCGAAACTCCTGAATACACGGCCAATTGCGACGCACTAGGGACTTTGAGGATTTTGGAAGCGGTGAAGATTTCTGGTTTAATTCAAAAAACAAAAATATATCAAGCAAGCACAAGCGAGTTATATGGACTTATTCAAGAAACACCTCAAAGTGAAACAACACCTTTTTATCCAAGAAGTCCCTATGCTGCCGCAAAACTATACGCCTACTGGATAACAATCAACTACCGAGAGGCCTATGGTCTTTTTGCGTGTAATGGGATTCTTTTTAATCACGAAAGTCCTAGAAGAGGTGAAACGTTCGTCACAAGAAAAATCACTAGAGGATTAGCAAGAATAGACACCGGACTTGAATCTTGTTTATTTATGGGAAATTTAGATTCAAGAAGAGATTGGGGGCATGCAAAAGATTATGTAGAGATGCAATGGCTAATGTTGCAGCAAAATGAACCTGAGGATTTTGTAATTGCAACTGGGCGAATGGAGACAGTTAGAAAATTTATTGAGTTGAGTGCTAAAGCTCTTAACTGGAATAAGAGTAAAGACTTACCATCGATTATTTGGGAAGGAGAGAAAACAGAAGAGATTGGAAGAAGAGCTGACACTGGTCAAATAGTGGTAAAAGTTGATCCAAGATATTTCAGGCCAACAGAAGTTGATCAACTTTTGGGTAATCCACAAAAAGCAAAAAAGAAGCTTGGCTGGGAGCCAAAGATTTCCCTAGAGGAAATGATTCAAGAGATGATACTTTTTGATAAAGAGGAAGCCTTAAAGGAAGCTCATCTTAAGAAGCAAGGCTTCAAAGTAAAGGGCTCAATGGAATCACCACCATCAAATACTTTGAATTAATAGGATGAAAAATAAAATCTCAATAAGAGACAAAATTTTTATAGCCGGTGCCAATGGGATGGTGGGGAAAGCTATCAAACAAAAGTTGTTAGAAAAAGGCTATGGCAACAAAATTCTTGGTGGTAAATTACTGACTCCAGCAAGATCCGAACTGGATCTTCTTAATCAAAAACAAGTTAATAATTGGTTTGCAGAGCATAAACCCGATGTGGTAATCCTTGCCGCAGCAAAAGTTGGTGGAATACTTGCCAACAATTCATTTCCCGTAGATTTTTTACTTGAAAACATCAAATTACAAATCAATGTTATTGAGAGCTCTTGGTTGCACAATGTTAAAAGATTACTTTTTCTTGGCAGCAGTTGCATCTATCCCAAATTCTGCAAACAACCAATAATGGAAGAATCTCTGATGGATGGTTTATTAGAGCCAACAAATGAGTCGTATGCTATTGCGAAGATATCAGGAATAAAACTTTGCGAGGCACTTAGAATTCAATATGGTTTTGATGCAATATGCCTTATGCCTACAAACTTATACGGACCTGGAGATAATTATCATTCCACTCAAAGTCATGTTCTACCTTCACTTATAAGAAAATTTTCTGAAGCCGCCAAAACAGAAGCCAACTCAGTCAGATGCTGGGGCAGTGGAAAACCTTTAAGAGAATTTCTTCATGTCGAAGATCTTGCCGAAGCAGCTATTTTCAGTCTTGAGAGTTGGCACCCTTCATCAGAAGATGCACCTAAAAAAGCTAATGGGGAAAACCTTATTTATCTTAATGTAGGAACTGGGCAAGACATTTCGATAAAAGATCTCGCAAAAAAAATTGCTTTCGAGACTGGTTTTAAAGGAGAGATAATTTGGGATAAAAGCAAACCCGACGGCACCCCAAAAAAACAGTTAAATATTGAAAAGATTAAAATGCTTGGTTGGGAACCAAAAATAAATTTTGAAGAAGGTATTAAAGATACAATCAAGAATTACAAAAAAGAGTGTAAGGATAACAAAATTAGGACCTAATAATGAATAAAAGATTTATACCTTCAGCTATATTAATATTCACGCCTCTTGCATCATTACTAGCAGAGGTTGATAGTGAGCAAAAATTAAAAACCAGAATATATAATAATGATGATAAAAATTTAAAAGAGTCAATCCAACATAAATCAAAAACAATTATTTGGGAAAAAATAAATCAAGATCAAATTATTGAACGTAAAAATAATATTAAGTGGGAATTGATTGATAATATAGAAAAAAAGGAGAATTACAAAATCAGAAAAACATTTAAAGAGACAATAAATATAAATAATGATTTATCAGGTAGAGATATTGCTTATAAAAAACAAATTAATTTTACAATGTTGACTCTCGGCAATTCAGTTCCTACAGCATTAACAATAAATGAGGGTTCTGCGAGATTCTCCTTTCAACAAATATCTGCAATTGAAAGAGGATATGCTGAGGGAACTGGCAATCAAAATTATAATATCAATATAGACTATGGACTTAAAAATAATTTAAATTTAAGTGGATTCTATACTCATAGTGATGATCCACTAAATAATAGAATAACTAATAAAGATATTCAACCAGGAAACAGATGGATTAGTTATGGAGCTTCAATTAAATGGAAATATAAAAGTACAGAAAATATGAATATGGCAATAGTTTCTTCAGTAGAAAAATGGGATGTAAAAAGTGGTGGTTGTAACTTATATAACTGCAAATCGGAGTCGAATAATATATTTAATTCTAGTTTAAATCCTGTATTTAATAGTAACACAGTAGGAATGCTAGCGACTCCCTTTACGTGGTATCTATCTAAAAAGGTTGAAGCAACATTTACTCCAAGAGTCACCATTCTTCCAAAATCACAAGGTAACAGCTCAGGGGAGGGTGAGTTTTTTAAGACAAACTATGGATTAGGATTTGGAATCAAATTTCAACCTATAAATAACATAAATACTTTTAGTTCTTTCTACGTGCCGTTTGGCGATGGAAATAATAGCTTTGATAAAGATTTGATTTATTCTAAGAAAACAATATTTACCTCAGGTTTCAATTACTCTCTTGACCCAAGCATAACCTTCGAAGGTTCTATTACAAATGGTTTTGGCAGCTCTCCAAGCACTAGCATATTGACTATACCAAGTGGAAATGATTTATTATATTCTGGAAAATTAATTTACACACCTAGAAAATTTAAAATTCCAAGAGCTATTTATAAAAATATAGAAACTAACATTGCCATGCCAGGGTTAAGTGTTGCAGTTCCAGGCACTATTGAAGAAGGCAATAGAAGATTTAGATTAAGTAATAGTGCTAAGGGTAGCTGGTTTAGCAGAATAGATTTTGGTGCTAGTGATTTATTTAATTTTGATTTTTCTCTTAGTAAAGTTAATCAAAATGCAGACCCCTTCAATTCTTTGGGAATAAATTACAACAACCCAGGCAAAATGAACTTTAGAGCAGGAGGAACAGCGACATTCCTTGACCAGAGAAAAGGAGATTTATTTTCAGGGGGGTTGCGGCTAAGCGCAGGAAGAGTTAAGGGCACTGGTTGGATCTTTAGTGAAATTATAAGTTCATATAGGATCAATAATAACCTTGTATTTAATTTAAATCCAAAGTTTGCCTGGAGCGCAATAGGTAATCCTCAATCAATTGGCGGAAGCATTCATTGGAAAATAAATAATTTAATTACGGTTATTCCAGAAACAAATATCGCCGTAAATGAAGGTATAAATAATTATACATTGGCAATAAGATTATCTAAAAAAAAGGGCAAATATATAGATTTATATAGCACTAATAGCCTTAGTTTTATGGATACAGGGCAATTTTTTAAATCAGATTCTCAGATTTTCGGTGTGAATTTAGGAACTGTATTTTAAATATTTAGATCAGGATCAAATAAAATCCAACCGATTATTGATTTTTGCTGAGATTCACAATCTTCTAAAATATAACTTAACTGATTATAAGTACAACATCCAGGAGAAAATAATAGTATCTTGTAAGAACAACCTTTAACTTCATTTAGATTATTTGAAATCTTTAAATCTATATTTTTAATACTTTCTTTAAGTGATTTAGTAAATACTAAAGTTCTATCGTCGTCAATTAGGCTTCCAATGGGAATAACTGCTATTCCATCATTATCTTTAATATCTTCAAACTGAGAAAGCAAAAGGTTGACAGAATCTCCCCACATCGCAGTCTTGTTAGATGGAAGAGTTTTTAATAATTTAAAAGGTATTTTCTCTTTTAAATCATCTATTTTATATATCCTGCCTGATATTTTGTCTTTAACTATTGAAGAGATTCCACTAAAAAGAAGACCTAAAGAAAAATAGATTATTACTAAACGTTTTTTCTTTGGTGCAACAGGATAATCTAGCAAGGTAGGATTTGAAATCAATTCCCAAGGATCTGTTTGTCTAGCTTGCTCAAGTTTTAACTGCCCTAAATTAGATTGTAGAGTTGCTAATGATTGTTCATCTCTTAGTGCGGTATTTTTTAATTCTCGATATTTTAAAAGTATTTCTTTTGGTCTACTTAATGAGGACTTTAATGATTCAATTTGACTTTTTAAAGAGCGTATTATCTTTGAATTAGGTTTTAAAAGAGCAGATTTTTCAGCCAAGGTCGACTCAAGCTTGGATAGTCTTTCAAATTGATCTGAATATCTATTCATCGTTTGAGTTGATTTACCAAGAGTATCAAAATTAGAAAATTGATTTATTTTAAAAGGAAATTTATTTGCGAGGAACTGATCTAGATTATTTAGATTTTGCTGCGATAGTGATGGATCAAGAACAGGCAACCCATCCTCATTTCCCAAACCATGCTCTAGTGAAAATGCTTGTAAATCAGCAAGAGAATTCTTAGATTTAATATCTAAATCAAAAATTTGATCTTCAAGATAATTTATGCCCTGTGCAATACCTCTTTCCCTATCTGATCCAGAGTATTTCTGATAAGTTTGAGAAATTTTATCAATAACTGGAAGTATTAGACTTTTATCTGTATCTCTGTAAGAAAGATTTAACACAGTTGAATCAGTCAATAGTTCTATATTTAGACTCCCCGATCTCCAGCCATAAAAAGTCCAATTTGTGGTATCGTAACCTCTATTTTTCTTTTCTAATTTTACAAAATCATAAACAGGCTTTAATACATATGGGCTTTCAAGAATTCTTATTTCTGTTTGTAAAACCGTTTTTGATGTCCCACCTCCAAGTGTAAAGCTTGAAACATTAGTGAGCTGATTTGCTAAAGAAGAAGATCCGGCTCCAGCAGAGGATTTATCTTTGATGACAATCTGGAAGTTACCTTCCCACACTGGTTTTCTTGTTAAGGCAGAGGTAAAACCTATAGCTGTAAATATAGAAGTAATAGTAACAACTAAATATTTATTTCTAATGAGAGAACTTACTATTTCTTTAATGTCAATATCATCATCATTTTCATTAGAGTTAAATGACTTATTTTGATTCGAAGAGGTGTTTTTTTTCATATTTAATTTAATTTGCAATATCTTCTACGATATTGAATAATGTGTAAATACCAAGAATGGGCTTAGTGATTGTTCCAATAGCTTCAGTGCTATAGCCAATTGCAGATCTTTTTACATTAACTATATCACCTGCCATCAAAACAGGATTTCGATAAATTCCAGCTTTTGCATTTGGATCGTACTCAAAAACTCTTCTCTTTGCAGTACCATCCTTTTCAAATCTTATAAATTCTATTTTTCCACTAAATATTTTTTTACCTCCTGACATAGCTATTGCCTGATTTAATGTTGATCCATTAGGAACTTGTACTTTCCCAAGTATTTCGACTTCCCCACTTACAAAAACATCTACAAAGTCTGGATTTATATTACTATTTCGCGCCATAAGCATTTGTTCAACAATCATGTTGTTGCTTCTAGAAAGTTTTATGATATCTCCATCAAGAACTCTTATATTTTGTGATTGATTTCCTTCTATCATCATAGGTAGAAAATTTAGATTTGTTTTGATATATCCTCCACCTAATGATTTAGAGGCTTTCCTCATTAAACTTATTTTCGAAAGATCGGAAAAAGGTGTTATTCCCCGTGAAATCTTTATGGCATCAAAAACAGTTGGAAAATTATTAGCTTTATACTCATCGCGAATTTTTTGAGATACTTGATATTCAGGCGATATGAATACACTCCCTGGAGTTAATGTTTCATCTATTACGCCAACATCAGTACGGGGGGCTTGCTTTACTCCTGATAAAAAATAATAACCTGGCCTTACAACCTCTCCAGTCACGTAAACTTTGACAGGCCTGTAAGTTACAACTCTGAGATCCAATTTTGGTTTCTTTACATATTCTGAAAATTCCAAATACAACTTTTCGCTAGCCTCGTTAACAGTAAGTCCCTCTAACTTGACGCTTCCTACTTCAGACAAGTAAACATTTCCGTCTGGACCGACATCAAAGACTCCACTTAATTCAGGTAGATCATAAATCTCTAGTTGGATATTATCCCCGGGTCCAATAATATATTCACTTTGTATTATTTTATCATCTAATAAATTATCATTATTCTTAACTGAAATATCATTAGTTTTTAATTTTAAATCTTGCGCAAGAGACAATGGAGTCAGCAAAAAACTTAAAGCTAAAGCTTTTATCAATAAAAACTTATTTTTCCTGAAAAGTATTTCCAACAAAATTATGACTGGTATTTTTTTAGTATACTATAATACCAATCATAAGGCAATCGCCTTCCTGTGACGGGATTTATATCGTCATATACAATAAAAAATTAATGCGCCTCTAGATCAATAAATTCAAATTATTTCACATCTATATCTCCTAACTGAGACAAATTAATATTATTCATCAAGCATTTAAGTCTTTTAAATTATTTATTTATATATAACTGAAATATAATAGTTGCAATTATACAATTTTTAATATATGATTTTTTATATTTTTGAAAGTACGTGGCAATACTAATAACAGGTGCAGCAGGTTTTATCGGGTTTCATTTGAGTAGTTACCTCTTAAAAAAGGGTATACACGTTATTGGATATGACAATATTAATGATTACTATGACACTAATCTAAAGGAATCTAGATTAGAAGAACTCAGGAAAATCTCAGCGAAAAATTCCGCTCCATTCTCTTTCGAGAAGGGCTCTATCGAAGACAATAAAAAGGTGAATTCCTTATTTGAAAAACATCACCCACAACAAGTGGTAAATTTAGCGGCACAAGCGGGAGTGCGCTATTCAATTCAAAACCCATCTTCATATATACAATCAAATTTAGTAGGTTTTGGGAATATTCTTGAGGCCTGTAGACACTTCAATGTTCGCCATTTAATTTATGCAAGTAGTAGTTCAGTTTATGGAGGAAATAAAAACCTGCCTTTTTCAGAAAAGCAAGGAGTTGACCACCCTGTGAGCCTCTACGCGGCAACCAAAAAAGCCAATGAATTAATGGCTCATACTTATAGTCATCTATATGGTCTTCCTGCAACAGGTCTTAGGTTTTTTACAGTTTATGGTCCATGGGGAAGACCTGATATGGCACTGTTTTTATTTACTGAGGCTATTTTAAAAGGAGAACCAATAGATGTATATAACAACGGCAACATGTCAAGAGACTTTACTTATGTAGATGATGTAGTGGAAAGCTTGGCTAGAGTTATAAAGAAGCCTCCTTCTGAAAATAAATCATTCAATTTCCAAAGCCCAGATCCCTCTAGCAGTTGGGCTCCTCACAGAATATTTAATATTGGTAATTCTAATCCAACATCTCTTATGAAATATATTGCTGCAATTGAAAATACCCTTCAAAGAAAAGCTATTAAAAACTTCAAACCGATACAACCCGGAGATGTTCCTTCAACTGAAGCAGATGTTTCTAAATTAGAAAGTTGGGTAGGTTTTAAACCCAGCACAACAATTGAAGCTGGAGTAAGCAATTTTGTTAGTTGGTATCGAGCATTTTATGGAATCTGAGCCTTCACAAGAAATAATCCAATGACCTTCCCTGACGTTAATAATTGCACAATAGCGATAATTGGACTTGGGTATGTTGGATTGCCATTATCAGTAGAGTTTGGAAAAACTCAAAAATGTTTAATAACAGGTTCTAAAATTTCGCGGAAAGTAATTGGTTTTGATATCAATCAAAAAAGACTTTCAGATCTAGAATTAGGGCAAGATAGTACTAATGAGGTCACGAAAAAAGAATTATTGAATTCCTCTCAATTACAGTTCACTTCAAATCAAGATATACTTTCAAGATCAGATGTATTTATAGTCACCGTACCAACACCAATAGATTCCGCAAAGAATCCCGATCTTAAATCAATTAAAAGCGCATGCAAATTAATAGGTAAATCAATAAAAAATAGATCTTATCAAATTAAAACTTCTCCATTAATAATTTTTGAAAGCACAGTTTACCCTGGAGCTACAGAAGAACTTTGTGCTCCATTAATAGAACAAGAAAGCGGTTTAGAATTCAACAAAGAATTTTACTGTGGCTTTAGCCCCGAAAGAATAAATCCAGGAGATAGTGAACATCGTTTGAGTTCAATAGTAAAAGTAACCAGTGGTTCAACTAAAGATTCAGCCGATTGGATAGACAGGCTATATCAATCAATAATAAAAGCAGGAACTTACAGGGCGTCAAGTATAAAAGTAGCTGAAGCTTCAAAAGTAATAGAAAATACACAGAGAGATTTAAATATTGCTCTAATAAATGAGTTGGCAATTATCTTTAAAAAAATGAATATCGATACTCTTGAAGTTCTCGAGGCAGCTTGTACTAAATGGAACTTTTTAAATTTTAAACCTGGCTTAGTTGGTGGACACTGTATCGGTGTAGATCCATATTATTTAACATTTAAATCCGAGCAATTGGGTTATAAACCTGAGGTCGTATTGGCAGGAAGAAAAATAAATGACAGTATGGGCGACTGGATTGTAGAGCAACTTATAAGAGAAATGGCACTTAAAAGAATTATTATAGGCGGCGCGAAAGTATTAATAATGGGATTAACGTTTAAGGAAAATTGTCCCGATATACGAAATACAAAAGTTGTTGACATAATAAAAAAGCTAAGTAGTTATGATATTGATGTAACAATCGTCGACCCTCTGGCTAAAGCTAGCGAAGCCAAAAATGAATATGAATTAACGCTCTTAAGTGAAGTCCCTTATGGAAAGACCTACTCAGCCGTGATAATTGCTGTAGCACATAATAATTTCCTTATTAAGGAAATAAAATATTGGGAAGATCTTCTTAATGAAAATGGCATTTTATTTGATCTCAAAGGTATCTTACCCAGAGAGCTAAATGCATTAAGACTGTAAAATATGACTATTAAAGAAATGACACTCAATACGAAAAAGGAAATTACGCTAGTTCAGCTTTTAGCTAGACTTTGGGTTTTTCATTTAAATTCCAAAAGAAAGAATCAACTTAAGCTTACATTTGTACTAATGGTAATAAGTAGTTTATCAGAGATAATTAGTTTAAGTTCAGTATTCCCTTTTTTAGCTGTATTAACTAACCCTGAAAATTTTTGGCAAAAAAGTAATTTATTTAAATATGCTCCACTTATTGGTATCAATTCATCAAGTGATTTACTTCTACCTTTAACCATATTATTTGTCTTTGCGGCAATAATTTCAGGTTTTATAAGGATTTTAAATATTTGGTTAAATGGCAGACTCGCTGCATCTATAGGTTCCGAACTAAGTTCTGAAGCTTATAAAAGAACACTATATCAACCTTATTCTGTTCATTTAGCTTCAAATAGCAGTGAGATTATCTCGTCAATTAGCCGTGATGTCGATAGAGTTTCTACTTGGATTATTTATCCTTTATTGCAAATGTTTTCATCAAGCCTAATAGCTTTAGGATTGGTTTCAACTTTGTTATTTTTAAATTGGTCTATTGCATTAACAACAGGC
Source organism: Prochlorococcus sp. MIT2309 (assembly GCF_059772305.1). Lineage (NCBI taxonomy): Bacteria > Bacillati > Cyanobacteriota > Cyanophyceae > Synechococcales > Prochlorococcaceae > Prochlorococcus > Prochlorococcus sp. MIT2309. Next base: position 702,804 of record NZ_CM186282.1, read on the forward strand.
CTTCTTATTTTTTTAGTTTATGGAATCGCCATAGCATTAATACGTAAGCCCTCAAAAAGAATCAGCTCAAGCCTAGTTCAATTGCATCTTAAATTAATTCAAACACTTCAAGAGAGTTTAGGAGCTATTAGAGATGTCATTTTAGGAGATACTCAGAAAATTTATACAAAAATTTTTTCAAAAACCGATAAGAATATGAGAGTCTATGAGGCTAAAGCAGTATTTCTCAGTAGCTATCCCAGATTACTCTTAGAACCGCTAAGTATATCTTTTATAGCAATTTTAGGATATGTGCTAGTAAAAACTGGTGGGATTGAATCCGCCATACCAATGTTAGGCGCATTGGCATTAGCTTCAATCAGACTAATGCCGATGGTACAAAAAATATATGAAGCCTGGACAATGTCCAGAAATGCAAAAGAAAGTCTAAGAAACTTAGTGCAATTATTAGAGAGAAAATTACCTCAAGAAAACCTTAGTCGCACGCCATTAGGTTTAAGGCAAAGTATAAATTTTTGTAATGTTGGATTCAAGTATGGTAAAAGTTTGCCTTACGTAATTAACAATCTTAATTTGATAATAGAAAAAGGCGATTGCATAGGACTTACAGGAAAAACAGGCGGTGGTAAAAGTACAACTCTTGATTTGTTAATGGGCTTGATCAAACCCACTTACGGTAAAATATTAGTTGATGATCTTGATATAAATAATTCTGAAAAACCCCAGATTTTGAATTCATGGAGATCTTCTATTATTCATGTACCTCAAACAATATTTCTTGCAGATACAACAATACTTGAAAATATTGCTTTTGGAGTTAGTCCTGAATTCATTGATATTAAAAGAGTTATACATGCAGCAGAATTAGCTCAAATCCATTCTTTTATTGATTCATCTCCTGAAAAATATTCAACCAGAGTAGGGGAGAGAGGGATTAGGTTAAGCGGAGGACAAAGACAAAGAATTGGAATTGCTCGTGCACTTTACAAAGATGTAGATGTTTTAGTACTAGATGAAGCTACAAGCGCACTTGACGATGATACTGAGGAGGCTGTTATGAGCGCACTATCTTCTTTCAACAAGAATTTAACAATTATCATGATTGCTCATAGAATTAGAAGCCTAAATCGTTGCAATAAATTATTTGAATTAAAAGATGGAAAACTTACGGTTAAATAATTTTAGATAAATGGATTTTTCAGAAAATTTAATAGAAATTAAAGAAAAAATGAAGCACATAACAACTCTTATACCCCCCCGTAATAATAACTCTAAAAAGCGGAGAGCACTTTTTCTTGATAGAGATGGCGTAATTATAGAAGATCGTCATTATTTATTTGAACCTGAAAAAGTAGTATTAACAAAATCTTGCATTCAACTCTTGAAAGAAGCATATTTAAACCATTGGCTTATATTTATAATTACAAATCAATCTGGGATTTCCAGAAAATTATTTAATTGGAAAGATTATGAAGCAGTTAATAAGAAAATGCTATCTTTAATAAATAATGATAATTTAATTTCAGCTATTTATGCAAACGGATATTCACCTGAGTCAGAGAAACAAGATTGGAGAAAACCAAATAAAAACATGATTACTTATGCCTCTCAGGAATACAATGTTGATCTATCAAAATCTATACTTATAGGAGATAGAGAAAGTGATATTATTGCAGGAGTTCGCGCTGGGGTAAAAACAGTTTTCCACGTATTAACAGGGCATGGAAAAAAAGAAAGAAAACAAATATCTGATAATACTAAAAAAGCTGAAAATGAATCTTCACATACTTATCAGATAGAGAAAAAACGTTCTGAAATAATATTACTTAAAGATTTAAGTGAGTTTCCAAAAGAAAGATTTTTAAATCAAAATTAAATATTATTATAAAATAAATAACTAGAATCTTATTTTGATAACACCGAGCTATGATTTCATAATAATTGGAGGAGGGATGGTCGGCCTATCCCTTGCAAATCAATTACTTGAGAGAAATATATCAAAAAAAATCTTGATTCTTGATAAGGAAATGGAACTTGGACTTCACAGCTCTGGTAGGAATAGTGGAGTGATTCATTCAGGTTTGTATTACAAACCAAATTCTTTAAAAGCAAAAGTTTGTGTAAGTGGTGCAAAACGTTTAAGAGAATGGGTTAAAGAAAGAAATCTTTCAATAAATGAATGTGGAAAAGTAATAGTTCCACAAAAAGAATATTTAGACAGTCAACTTGATCTTCTTGTGGATAGAGGCGTAAAAAATGGCTCCGTAGTTGAAATTTTAAATGAGAAGCAATTAAAAGAATTAATTCCCAAAGCCAGAACAACAACAGGTAGAGCTATTTGGAGTCCCAATACTGCTGTAGTTAAACCTATTCAAGTAATATCACATTTACAAAAGGAATTAAAAGATAGAGGTATTGAGATAATTAAAGGCATAATGGATATTAAATTTAATAAAAATAACAAGAACATTCTAGAATTATCTAATGGTAAAAAATTTTATTTTAATCACTTATTTAATTGCGCAGGATTACAAGCTGATAGAATTGCACGCAAATTTGACGTAGGAGCTGATTATATAATACTTCCTTTTAAAGGCATATATTGGCAATTGAAGAAAAATTGTCCCATCAAAATAAAAACTAATCTATATCCAGTACCAGATCTAAATGTTCCTTTTCTTGGAGTTCATTTTACACCTGGACCTTCAGAGTCATCTCCTGTCAGCATTGGACCAACAGCTACACCGGCATTTGGGCGAGAAAACTATAATGGATTTGAAAAGTTTGAAGCAAAAATGACATTTAATAGTTTGTCAATTTTAGCTCGGCAATATATAGACAATAAAAAAGGCTTTAGAAGATATGTTCATGAACAAGCTTTTCTCAACCTACCTCCTTTATTTTTAAAAGGAGCGCAAGAACTTATCCCATCAATTAAATTTAGTGATATGGAATTAAGTAAAAAATTAGGAATAAGGTCACAGCTTTTTAATTTAAAGAAAAGGGAGTTGGTCGATGATTTTCTTTGTGTTGAGGGGGATTCAAGTACTCATATTTTAAATGCAATATCGCCAGCTTTTACAGCCAGCTTCGAATTAGCAGACTTAATAATAAATTCTAAATTTGAATCAAAATAAACTTTATATGGAAAAACCTATCAGGGCTTTATTGTTAGCCGCAGGGCTAGGAACAAGATTAAGACCTATCACTCTTAATACTCCAAAATGTCTTGTAAAAATAAAAGATCAAACTTTATTAGAAAATTGGTTACTTAAACTGGAGGGTTTAGGTATATACTCAACATTAATAAATACTCATTATTTATCAGAGAAGGTAGATGATTTTTTAAAGAAAAGACCTAAATCTAAGATGGAAATAAAGATAACTTATGAAAAAGATTTGCGTGGAACAGCAGGTACATTAATTAATAACAATAATTTCTTTAATGGTTATACAGGTATGATGATACATGCAGACAACTATACTCAAAGTGATTTAAAAGAGTTTATAAAATTCCATTTTAATCGTCCAAAAAAATGTCTACTAACTATGCTGACTTTTGATTCTAAAAATCCACAGAAATGTGGAATAGTTGAAATCGATATTAATGGTGTTGTTATTAATTTTCATGAGAAGGTTTCAAACCCACCAGGTAATAGAGCAAATGGAGCTGTTTACCTTTTTGATCCTAACTTTCTGGAATGGCTAACTACATATCATCCAAATTCTCATGACTTTAGTAACGATGTAATACCTCACTTGGTTGGCAGCATTGCAACATGGCATACTACAAAGCCTTACATAGACATAGGCACACCTGAATCCCTTCAAGAAGCCAGGTTAATTTGAACATGATCTATAAAGACATCAACTTGAGTCCCAGAGAAGAATCATTCAGATTGCATGCTGAATATTATGTTCAGAGATTAGGCAATTGTTTCACTGATCAAATCTACGTAAAAATTAACTCACTAGCTAACGACCTGCTCGAATGCTGGAAAGAAAAGCGAACGGTATTTATTTGTGGCAATGGTGGCTCAGGTGCAAATGCAATTCATATGGCCAACGATTTTCATTATGGAATAGGAGCATGTGGCCCTGAACCGTCTATTCCAGGTTTAAGAGTTGATGCTTTGTCTGCTAATCAAGGAGTTATAACTTGCTTGGGCAATGACATTGGTTATGAAAATATTTACTCTCATCAGCTTCAAGTTAAAGGCTCCCCACGAGATATTTTGATTGCACTATCAGGAAGTGGAAAATCTCCAAATATTTTAAATGCAATTAAAACAGCTAAAAGAATGGAAATTAAAACTTACGCAGTTATAGCTTTCACAGGTGGTGCTGCTTTAGATCTAGCTGATGAGCCAATATATTTCCCAGTTCATGATATGCAAATCGCCGAAGACACTCAACTAATGATAGGTCATATTTGTATGCAATGGTTAACAAATAACAAGCCTAAAGATCTTAACCCTCTATTGTGATAAATAGAAATTCCTAGTAAATCCCACAAGAAGTTATGAGATATGAGTTTAAGCAAAATAACTAATTGATTACATACATTCTTACCAATAATTATTATGAAATCAAAAATAATAAATTTTTCAGCTTTAAAAAAATCAAAAGAATCTGTTCTAACATTTGGTCATTTCACTTCTATACATCCTGGACATATTAGATATTTAATGCATGCAAAAGATCAAGGGCAAAGATTGATAGTGGCTATTGTTGGAGATGCTCCAATTGGAGAAAAGCGAAAATTTCAATTTAATCAAATAGAAAGGGCGGAAAGCCTTGCAATGTTGGGGCTAGCTGATGTAATTGTACTTCTTGAAAACAACCAAACATTATCTGATGTAATTAATAAATTACATCCAAAACTTTTAGTGTTAGGTAAAGAATTTGAAAATAGTTCTGATCCAGATGTGATGTTGGCAATTAAACTGCTGAAAGAGGATGGACGTAGAACACTTTTTCATGCTGGAGAAATTAAATATGCAAGTACCGACCTACTTATTGGCACTCAACAGGATTTAGCTGACAAGAAAAAACGAAGTTTTCAAGCTTCTTGTAGCAAGCAAGAGTTAAATCTTTCGATATTGCTTAAATCTATGAAAGCTTGGGAAGAAACCAGTCTTATAGTTATTGGTGATGCAATTGTAGATCAATATTCAGCCTGTGAAGCAATAGGGATGAGTGCTGAAGCTCCAGTTGTTGTTGTTAAAGAACTGAAAACTCGCAATTTTATTGGTGGCGCAGCAATTGTCGCTTCGCACATAAAAGCATTAGGGGCTAGGTGTGATTTTATTTCAGTAGTCGGCAATGATGAAACCTCTCAGCTAGTAAGAGAAAAACTTTCCATAGAAAAAATAGGCACTCATCTAATCACGGATTCTTCAAGACCAACCACATTTAAAAAGCGCTATATCGTTGAGAATCAAAAACTTTTTAGAGTTAGCAGACTTGAGGATCACTCTCTTAGTGATGAAATTGAAAGTAAGGTAATTTCTTCTCTGGAAAAATTAGCACCAGATACAAAGGGTATAGTTATTTCGGATTTTGTTTATGGAGTGATTACTGAGAGAATTCTTGAGAAAATTTATCAGCTTGCCAAAAAATACAAACTAATGCTTTTTGGCGATATTCAATGCAGTAGTCAAATAGGTTTGGTGACAAAATTTAAAAATTTTTCTCTGCTATGTCCAAATGAGAGAGAAGCCCGCCTTGCGCTTCAAGATAAAGAGTCTGGGATTGAACTAATAAGTCAGAAATTACTTGCGGACACAAACTGTAGCCGTCTAATCATGAAACTTGGAGCAGATGGTTTCATTGCCTATGACAGGCTTGAATCTGGAGACATTATTAGTCAATCATTCCCCGCATTATCAGTAAACCCTGTAGATGTGGCTGGTGCTGGAGATTCTTTGTTGGCAGTTATGGCAACTGGCCTAACAAGCAATCAATCTATAATGACAACAGCAGCTTTAGGGTGCTGCATGACAGCCTTAACTGTTGAACAAATGGGGAACACTCCTGTCAAAAGTGAATTTTTAAGGGAAAATCTTGTAAAAATACTAACTTGATTTGGCATATGAGGAATTATGTTATCTTTAAGCATAATCTGTGTCATATGAAGAATAAAAATCTAAAAGTTAACCCACTTTAGGGTAAGTAATTAATGAAAGACTTTATTTAAGATGCAAAAAAACATATTTAGTGTAACTTAATGTACTATATTAAATTTTAAATTTTTTCTTTGGAGAATTTGAATGTCTGAGATTGATTTTATGAGCACATTACATAAAAGTACTAAAAGAAATTATTTGGCAAGAGTCAATGATATTGATTTCCCAAAAGATAAAGCGGCAACACTTGCAAAAAAATTTGATTATGACTACTGGGATGGAGATAGAAGAATTTGCTATGGAGGCTATAAATACATTGCAGGCCGCTGGGAAAAAGTTGCCAGGAAAATTTCAGAATTCTATCAGTTACCTAAAAAACCAAAAATACTTGATATTGGATGCGGCAAGGGTTTTCTTCTTTATGATTTTCTAAAAGTTATTCCAGATGCCGATGTTTATGGATTGGACATATCTAATTATGCGATTGATAATTGTAAGCCAGAAATTAAAAATAAATTGATTCAAGGTAATTCTACAAAATTACCATGGGAGGATAATTACTTTGATTTAGTTATTTCTATTAATACATTACATTGCTTACACGCAAATGATTTAGAAAAGGCATTAAAAGAAATGGAACGTGTAGGATCAAAACATAAATATCTATGTGTTGAAAGTTATCGGAATGAATCAGAAAAAGCAAATCTTTTATATTGGCAAGTAACTTGCGAAGCTTTCAATACTCCTGAAGAATGGTTTTGGTGGTTTAACAAGACAGGATATTCTGGAGACTATTCATTTATCTATTTTGAATAGCTTATAAAAATGAGCAAAAGACCTCAAAAAGTAAAAGCTGCAATCATGGTTGAACAAAATCAACCCTTGATAATTGATTCAATAAAATTACCTGAGGAACTTTTTACAGGACAAGTATTAGTTAAAGTTCACGTGAGCGGAATATGTGGGTCTCAATTAGGTGAAATAGCTGGTACTAAAGGCATAGACAAATATCTGCCTCATTTAATGGGCCATGAAGGATGCGCAACTGTTCTTGAAACTGGGCCAGGCGTTAGGAGTGTCAATGTTGGTGATTTAGTTGTTTTGCATTGGAGAAAAGGAGAAGGTATTCAAGCTGATACACCAAAATATGAATGGCGGGAATCTCCTTTAAATGCTGGATGGGTAACTACATTTAATACACATGCAATTATTAGTGAAAACCGTTGTACAAAAATTCCAAAAACTACGAACCACGATTTAGCAGCACTTTTTGGATGCGCAATAACTACTGGATTTGGGGTAGTTGAAAATAATGCAAAAATAAAAATGGGTGAATCTGTTGTTGTTTTTGGTGCTGGAGGAATCGGTTTAAATATAATTCAAGCTTCATCATTATTATCTGCATGGCCTATAATAGCTGTTGACTTGCATGATAATCGTTTAAAACTTGCCAAAAGTATTGGTGCTACACATATAATTAATAGCAATAAATCCAATGCAAAAGATAAAATTAAGCAAATACTTATGAATCAAAATCTGGATGTTTTTATTGATAATACAGGATCACCAAAAGTTATCGAAATGGGCTATGAACTTCTAGATAAAAATGGGAGAATTGTTTTAGTTGGAGTCCCAAAGCATAATTCAAATATCAATATTCATACTCTCCCATTACATTTCGGTAAGACAATAACAGGATCTCATGGTGGTGAAAGTCAACCTGATATAGATATCCCCAGATACAATAACGTGTTCAATCAAAAGATTGCCTCCGTTTCTAAAATAATCACTGAAAGATACTCACTTGACAATATAAATGATGCAATAGAATCTATGCGCAATGGTAAAAGCTCAGGTCGTATTATTGTTGACATGTGATTCATGCATTAATAACCTCATATGAGAAATAATATGATCAAGAAAAATTCTGACCAAAATCTCATTATCGAATTATTTTCGACAATGAGAAAAATAAGAACTGTCGAACAAAAAATAGCTGAAGTATACCCCGAGAATGAAATTAGATGCCCAACTCACCTCTCAATAGGTCAGGAGGCTGTCCCCTCAGCCTTATCAAGTTGCATTACTAATGCTGATTTAGCAGTTAGCACTCATAGAGGACATGCACATTACCTCGCCAAAGGAGGAGATTTGAAATCAATGGTCTGTGAACTATATGGCAAAAAAAACGGCTGCTCACGTGGAAAAGGAGGCTCAATGCATTTAATTGATATAGATAAAGGGTTTATGGGTACCTCAGCAATAGTTGGTAATAGTATTCCTTTGGGCGTTGGATTGGCTTTATCAATCGAATTAAAACAAACTCAAGACATATCCTGCATTTTTCTTGGTGATGGGGCAATTGAGGAAGGGGTTTTTTATGAGTCTCTGAATTTTGCTGTTGTAAGAAATCTCCCAACACTTTTTATTTGCGAAAACAATCTTTACTCCGTTTACAGTCCATTAGATGTAAGACAGCCCCCGAATCGATCTATTGAGTCAGTGGCTTCTGCAATAGGTGCTAAAACCACCTCATGCGATGGAAATGATGTCCTAAAATGTCACCAAACTTTCAAATCAGTAATTTCAAAATTAAGATTAGGATCAGGTCCATGGTTTATTGAATTCAAAACTTACCGATGGCTAGAGCATTGTGGGTATCAATATGACAATCATATTGGATATAGGTCAGAGGATGAATATAAAGATTGGAAGTTAAAAGATCCTATTCAATTATTAAAGAATCATGCACATAAAAAATTTCCCAACATTGATCAAATTATGGAGAAAATTGAATTGGAAATTAAACATGAAGTAAATTCCGCTTTTGATTTTGCAAAGGCTTCTCCATTCCCCTCCAGAGAAGAGGCCTATGAAGGAGTTTATGCATAACTTGAGCTCATCACTAATTAACTAAGTAAATCATGAAAGAGATTACTTTTGCTCAAGCAATAAATAATGCATTAGATGTATCTATGAGCATTGATAAATCAATTATTTCCTACGGTTTGGGAGCAACAGACCCAAAAGGTATTTTTGGTACAACCATTGGACTAGAAAAAAAATATGGGGGTGCAAGAGTTTTTGACATGCCTACTTCAGAGAATGCAATGACAGGGGTTGCTATTGGCGCAGCAATGGGGGGAATTAAAACTGTCATGACGCATCAGCGACTAGATTTTTTTCTTCTTGCTCTTGATCAGTTAGTTAATAGTGCAGCCAAAATGCATTATATGTTTGGAGGAAAGGTAAAAATTCCAATAACAATTCGACTGATCATTGGTCGAGGGTGGGGCCAAGGGCCCACTCATTCACAAAACTTGCAAGCATGGTTTGCTCACATTCCTGGGCTAAAGGTGGTTATGCCTAGTAATGCCTATGACGCAAAAGGTTTATTAATCAGTTCGATATTTGATAATAATCCCGTTGTTTTCTTAGAGCACCGTTGGTTACACAACACAGTCAGTAAAGTTCCTGACAATGATTACAGAATTCCTATCGGTCTGGGTAAGAAATTAACTGAAGGAAGTAACATTACAATTGTCTCAATGTCATACATGACCGTTGAGGCAATAATCGCAGAAAAATATCTACGAAGTAAAAATATAAAAGTTGAATTGATTGATTTAAGATCGTTAAAACCAATGGATTTAGAATTAATTTATGAATCTGTAAAAAAAACCCAAAGAATATTAGTTTTAGATACTGGTTATACAACATGCTCTATATCCTCAGAGATAATTACTTGTGTTTGTGCAAGTTGTTTTACTCATTTAAAGGATGCACCTGCAAGACTTGCCATGCCTGATATCCCCGAGCCTACAAGTTTTGGTCTAACTAAAGGTTTTTATATAAGGGCCGCCGATATTGCAGATAAAGTTTTAAAAATACTTAAAATTGATGGGATAAATCCATATGGGGAAATTCCAGAACCTAATCCACACGACATTCCTGGTGATTGGTTTAAGGGACCATTTTAAAAGTTAAGTTTATATAGCTTTTATTAATTAACTTTTAATTGTTACTTATTTAGAATAATTCTGATTATAGATACAGAAGTAATTGGTAATAAAAATTACTTTTAAAATATGTTTGCTTGAATAAAAGTATTTCTACATATGGTAGATTAATTTCGTATAAGCAATTTTTTTTTCAATAAATTATGAGGATACTTGTAACTGGTGGTTGTGGCTACAAAGGATCCGTTCTTATTCCTAGTCTTCTTAAGGATGGCCATGAAATAATTAATATTGACAACCAATGGTTTGGGAACTTCCTGGCAGATCATAAAAATTTGAAAAATTATAAACAAGACATCCGAAACATAGATCAAATAGATTTAACTGGAATTGAAGCAATAATACATTTAGCAAATATTGCAAATGATCCAGCAGTTGAGCTGAATCCAGTACTTAGCTGGGAGGTGAATGTTCTAGCAGGGCAACAATTAATTGATAAAGCTATTAGAAACAAAGTGAGGCAATTTATTTTTGCAAGCTCGGGAAGCGTTTATGGCATAAAAAAAGAAGCCAAGGTGACTGAGGATTTACCATTAGTACCTATTTCTGTTTATAACAAGACAAAAATGGTAGCAGAGAGAGTCTTTTACTCTTACTCAAATAAAATAAAGGTTCATTGCATCAGGCCGGCTACTGTATGTGGAGTTTCACCTAGAATGAGACTAGATGTAAGTGTAAATGCCTTAACATTTCAGGCCCTAAAAAATGGAAAAATTACAGTTTTTGGTGGTAATCAAACTCGTCCCAATATACATATCAAAGATATGATTAATATTTATAAATTCTTTTTAGAGAATCAATCAATAGAATCTGGTTTTTATAATGCTGGTTTTGAGAATATATCAATATTAGATATTGCTAAATGCATTAAAGAAAAAATAGATTCAGATATAATAATAAGCAAGTCTAATGACCCCAGGTCATATAGACAAGACTCCTCTAAATTATTAAATCTGGGATTTCAACCAAAATTTTCCATAAATGATGCTATTGAGGAAATTAAAAGTACATATGAAAAAGGAGAACTAATTGATTCTGATAATTGTTATACGGTTAAATGGATGAAACAAATTAAACTTGATTCTAACTAAAATAATGTGCGGATTCGCAGGGATAATCCCACAGAATAAGAATAACTTTGAGAGCAATTATATTGCTAAAAAGATGGCAGCTGCTATTGAACATAGAGGTCCAGATGATTATGGAATTTGGCATGATGAAGAAATAGGAATAGCACTTTCTCATCAAAGGCTTGCGATATTAGATCTATCAGAAGCAGGGAAGCAACCTATGATAAGTACATCAGGAAGATATGTTTTAATTTTTAATGGTGAAATATATAATCACCTTGAACTAAGACACTTATTAAATAGTAAAGATAGGAAATTTCATTGGAAAGGTTATTCAGATACGGAAACTCTACTTAATTTAATTGAAGTCTATGGATTGAACGATGCATTAAATAAAGCAGTTGGTATGTTTTCCCTTGCCCTTTGGGATAGAAAAAATCGTCATTTACAACTTGCACGAGATCGAGTAGGAGAGAAGCCTCTTTATTATGGTTTAACAGGAATAAATGGTAACAAAGTCTTTGTATTTGGTTCCGAGCTTTCAGCTCTTAAACAAGTGCCTAACTTTAATAATTCAATTAACAAAGATGCTTTGTCGGATCTACTTTTATATGGCGCAATATCTGCTCCTAATTCAATTTATTCAAATATCTATCAACTTTTACCAGGACATTTAATAACTATTAATAATCCATTCTCAGAGGATATAAAAATATCAAAACAATGGTGGAGTTTAGAAAATACAATAAATTTCTGCATAAAAAATCAATTTGAAGATGAAACTGATGCCATCAATGAATTAGAGAAGTCAATCTCAAAATCTGTAAAAGAACAAAGCATTTCGGATGTTCAACTCGGCTGCTTTCTTTCAGGCGGAATTGATTCTTCTTTAATTACTGCATTATTGCAAAAACAATCTAGTAATTCAATTAAAACATTCACAATAGGATTTGAAGAGTCTCAATTTAACGAGGCACCTTTCGCTAATGAAATAGCTAATCATTTAGGCACAGATCATCAACAAGCTATCTTAACTGCTAAAGATGCACAAGAATTAATTCCTAATCTCTCAAATCTTTATAGTGAACCTTTTGCAGACGCATCGCAACTGCCAACTCATCTTGTTTGTAGAGAAGCTAGAAAAAATGGATTAATTGTGGCGCTTAGTGGAGATGGTGGAGATGAACTTTTTGGTGGTTATAATCGATACCTTTGGGGTACAAAAATCTGGGATAAATTTAGTATTTTACCCTGGCCTTTTAGATCAATAATTGGGAAATTAATTCTAAGTATTAACTCTAAAGGATATGATTACCTCCTAGATAATTTAGGTATCAATCAAATTGGTTCCAAAATTCATAAAATTGCTGAGAGAATGACTTATGTAAAAAATAATGATGATTTATATTTTTCGCTTATTAGTCAATGGAAAAGTATAAATCAAATAGTCAATTACGAGCCTGAGGGAAATAAACAAAAACTTTTTTATAAAAACAATGAAAATAAAAGTCTAAATTTAGACCCAATCTCAAGGATGATGTACCTAGACACATTAAATTACCTCCCAAACGACATTCTGACAAAGGTTGATAGAGCTGCTATGGCTGCAAGCTTGGAGACAAGATCACCATTCCTTGACCATAGAGTTATTGAAAATGCATGGAGGATGCCTCTACGAATGAAAATCAAATCAATCAAAAATAAAAATATTAGCAAGTGGGCATTGAGAGAAATCCTCTATAAATACGTACCCAAAGACTTAATTGAAAGGCCCAAAGCAGGCTTTGGTGTTCCCATTGGTCAATGGCTAAAAGGACCATTAAAAAGCTGGGCAAATGATTATTTATCACAAGAAAGTTTAAAGAACCAAAATATTATTAACCCAATTCAAGTAAAAAAAATATGGTCTCAGCATCTATCCGGGAGATATGATCATAGTATTAAATTATGGTCTATACTTATGTGGCTTTCTTGGATAGACAATAAAGAAAATTAATATAAGAATAGAATATCACCTCAAATTAATTGTAATTTATCTTGCAAGTATTTATTATGTTTAAATTAAGTAATCAGTCAATTAAGATTATATTCTAAAAAAATACTTATAGTAATTCATTGCTGAAAAAGCTATATTTATAATATGATAGGATTCCATAACTCGTCCCTTTATTGAGCTTAAATACTAATAGTTAAAGATTTAATAGTAAAATAGATCAAAAACCTAATGAATAATTCTAATATTCTTGCCAATTCAAAAATGAAAGCTGTCATACTTGCAGGAGGTTATGGTACTCGTCTTGCGGAAGAAACACACTTAAAGCCAAAACCCATGATTGAGATTGGGAATAAACCTATACTTTGGCATATTTTAAAAATTTATAGCTCTTTTGGAATAAACGATTTCATTATTTGCCTTGGTTACAAAGGTTATCTAATAAAAGAATATTTTAGAAATTATTTTTTACACACAAGTGATGTGACTTTTGATTTCAGTTCAGATTCTATGGAAGTCCACAGAAGGCAGGCTGAGCCTTGGAGAGTAACATTAGTAGACACCGGAGAAAACACACTCACTGGCGGGCGTCTAGCAAGGGTAGAAAAATACCTTGATAAGAAAAAACCTTTTTGTTTTACATATGGTGATGGAGTAGGAGACATTGACATAAAGGCACTTATTGAGCATCACAATCAAAGTGGCTGTATTGCAACTTTGACTGCTGTCCAACCTCCAGGTCGCTTTGGTGTACTTGAATTTGAAGGTTCGAATGTCCGCTCATTTACAGAAAAACCGAGTGGAGATAACGCCTGGATTAATGGTGGTTTTTTCGTTCTTGACCCAATCGCCCTCCAATACATCAAAGGAGACAACTGCAGCTGGGAAGAAGAACCATTACGAAATCTAGCAATGGAAAAAAAGCTTACGGCTTATAAGCATCATGGTTTTTGGCAACCTATGGACACTCTGCGAGACAAACAAACACTTGAACAGCACTGGAAAGGAGGTCAGGCTCCATGGAAAATTTGGAAATGAATAATCATTCTTTTTGGCATAAACGCAAAGTTTTAATCACCGGTCATACAGGTTTCAAAGGGAGCTGGCTGAGTTTATGGCTTGAAAAATTAGGTGCTGAGATAACAGGTATTTCACTTGAGCCTGCAACTCAGCCAGCATTATTCAACCAACTCAAAATAAAAGAAAAAATATCAAGAAACATTTATCAAGATATTCGAGATACAGAAAATCTGAGAAAAACCATAAAAGAATTTGAGCCCGAAATAGTTTTTCATTTGGCAGCTCAGCCCCTTGTCATTGAGAGCTATCGAAACCCAATAGACACATGGGAAACAAATGTCATGGGATCTTTAAACCTTCTTGAATCATTGAGGAATATCAAGAAGAAATGTTCAGTGGTCATGATTACAACCGACAAAGTATATAAAAATATGGATTGGGAGTTTGGATACAGAGAAACAGATCAGTTAGGCGGGCATGATCCTTACAGTGCCTCAAAGGCCGCTGCTGAAATAGCTATTGAGAGTTGGAGATTAAGCTTTTGTGGAAATAAGACCGGTCAAAATCCATTTCTTCAAATAGCTACAGCAAGAGCTGGCAATGTAATAGGTGGAGGGGATTGGGCAAGAGATAGAATTATTCCTGATACGATTAGGGCTTTAACAAAAGACGAGATTGTAAAGATTAGAAATCCAAAGTCAAGACGGCCATGGCAACATGTCTTAGAGCCTTTAAATGGGTATCTTGTCCTAGCTCAAAAACTTCATGGATGTTCAGAATTCAATCAAAGTAAATTATCTACAAATCCATTAGCAACTTCATTCAATTTTGGGCCTAATCTTGAGTCAAACAAAACTGTAGAAGAGTTAGTTAATGAGATTTTAAAAAATTGGCCTGGGAAATTAGAAAAAGTTAATGAAATATATGCTAGGCATGAGTCATCAAAACTTAACTTACAAATTGATAAGGCCTATCATTATCTAGGTTGGCAACCAAAATGGGATTTTGAGACATCCGTAAAGAGAACCATTAATTGGTATAAAGAAATTGAAAATAATGAATTTTTAGCAGAGCATTACTCATATCAAGATATTGAAGTATTCGAAAATTCATGATAATTAAAATTTAAATTGACCAGGTCAAAATTTATGAGTTTAGAGATAACAAGAAAAATTAACAAAGAAATGAGTAGACTATAATTAAATTAGTAATATTTTATTAGAACAATTATATAAAATGAAAAATAGATGTTGAATTGCTATAATATATTAAAATAAATCACTATAAAATGTTTCCTTACTTTTTAATTTGGTCTTTTTTAGCAATTTTCAGTTTTAGAGTAAATCAAAATCTTGGGCGGAATAGTAGTATTATAACATGGATCATCCTAACAATATTTATAGGGTTTAGAATAGAAGTCGGAGCCGATTGGGATGTATATCTTCAATATTTAAATACATATATAGGGACAACTCTTAAGGAAGGCTTGGGCAATATACCAGAGCCAGGATATTCATTTATTAATTGGTTGAGTGCAAATATGAATTGGAGCATTTATGGGGTTAATTTAATTTGTGGAGGATTAGTAAGCGCAGCAGTAATAAAGTATTGCAGAAGCATGCCATATCCATGGTTGGGTTTATTGCTCTCCTATCCATATTTAATAACGGTCGTATCTATGGGATATGTAAGGCAAGGTATTGCTGTA
Organism: Prochlorococcus sp. MIT2309; assembly: GCF_059772305.1. Taxonomy (NCBI): domain Bacteria; kingdom Bacillati; phylum Cyanobacteriota; class Cyanophyceae; order Synechococcales; family Prochlorococcaceae; genus Prochlorococcus; species Prochlorococcus sp. MIT2309. The sequence continues at coordinate 718,742 of NZ_CM186282.1, forward strand.
AGCTTTGGATTATTAGCATTTCAGGCACTAGAGAGGAACCAAATAAAAAGATATATCGGTTATACAAGCCTTGGTTATATATTTCATCCTTCGGCAATCTTATTAATAATACTGCCAATTCTAGATAATTTAAAAAAAATCTCAAGAATTAGAGGTATTTTCCTAATTGGATTTTTATCAATATTTGGGATTTGGCTTTATCAAATATTTCTTAGTAAACTAATATATGGATATATTAATAATTATATAGGTGCTGAATTTAATTCTAGTGGAGCATTGTTAAGAGTAGGTTCTCTTCTATTTTCTGGTCTAATTTTCTTGTTACTTAGAAATAAATTTAAAATTACCAAAAGGCAGAAAAAATTCTACACTATGATTTCTTTGTTAACTATATTTATATTTACATCTCTTTTTGTTAGTCCTAGTACAACACTGGTAGACAGATTATCTCTGTACTTTGTACCGCTTCAGATTTTTGTTGGTTGTCACATCCCAGACACAAATTTCCTGAAAATTAAACGGAGCTATTGGATATTGATACTAGTTTCCACAAACCTTATAATGCTGGCAGGCTGGCTTTTATTTGCAAATCACGCAAGCTACTGGTTGCCATATAGAAATTTATTATTTGACTAATTGGAAAAATGTCATTCAAAAAAAAATCAGATAATCATATACTTCTAATGACTTATAATAATATATATAAATCAAACTCTAGTAAAGAAAAGTATATTTATAATATAAGAATTAGATTACATAGTATATTTTATTTAATACAACCTTTCTAGAAATTCATTAAGTATTTAATAAATAACTATGACTTATTCAAAATATAAAAACAGATATCGACATGAAATCGACGGATTAAGAGCCTTAGCTATAATTGCTGTTATTATCAATCATTTTAATAATAAATTATTTCCGAATGGATATTTAGGTGTTGATATATTTTTTGTAATTTCAGGATATGTAATAACTTCATCAATTGCAAAACGAAAATATAATAATTTCATGGAATTTATTATTGGTTTTTATAGTAGAAGAATAAAAAGGTTGATGCCCGCATTAATATTTTTTATAGTTATTTTAAGTATTTGCATTTGCTTATTCAACCCAGATCCCAAATGGACGCTTCGTTCATCAGCGGCATCTTTATTTGGTATTAACAATATTTTCTTATATTGGAGATCTACTGACTACTTTGCTGAATCAACGTACTTGAACCCTTTCTCACACACCTGGTCACTGGGTATAGAGGAACAATTCTATTTGTTCTTTCCATGGTTAGTTTGGTTTACTGGGTTTCAAAAAGGAGATAAGAAATCGTATGAAAAACTATTATTTTGGATTAGCTTGATATCAATAACTTCATTATGTTTATTTAGCTACCTCTATATCAATGAGCCATCTGCAGCATACTATCTATTGCCAACAAGAATTTGGGAAATTTCATTAGGTTGTATCGTATTTATCATAATTGAAAATAATTACCTAATAGTAGAAAAACTAAAAAAGGTTTCGCCTTCTTTCATTGTGTTATTAATGCTATGTATAATGTCTTCCAGATACACAAATAATAGTGCAAATACCATAATTATAGTCTTATTAACAAGTATTATAATTTGTAGTATTAATGAAAAATCAAGATCATATAATTTGTTCACAAATAAATTTATCAAGTATATTGGTTTAAGATCTTACTCATTATATTTATGGCACTGGGGAATTATATCTATCAGTCGTTGGACAATTGGAATATATTGGTGGACTTTATTTTTACAAGTGCCCATAATAATTGTAATTTCTGAATTATCCTACAGGTATATAGAAACTACTTTCAGAAAAAAGAATATTTTAAAAGGTAAGCAAATTGGCTTTATATCGTTAACATTTGCTGGCTTAATTACTTTAACCACTATACCAATAATTAAACAACTTAGCTCGTTACCCAACCGACTATATTCTGGTAAAGATATGAATAGAGAACGTCAAACTGCCAGGTCACCTGGAAATGGACTAATTATAGATAACAGAAATCAACATACAAAAACTATTTATGGTATAGGAGATAGTCACCTTGGTCACTTTTACCCAATCTTTAAAAGATTAAATAACAGAATAAATTTTAACCTTCATATTACTGGATGGGGGTTAGGCGCTGGTAATGTAAATGCAAATATAAACATATGGGATCCTAAGTATCTATTTAAAAACCGATATGAAGATATAGTTGGCAACTCTTTTTATTATCACATTAAAGATATTAAACAAGGCGACATAGTAATAATAAGTATAAGCACACTAAAACTTGATAATACAATGAGTTTCACTAAGGAAGAGAAAATAATGTTTGAACAAATTGCTATTGAATCGTATAAAAAAGGAGTAAATATGATCTTAATTAATCAAACACCATTTTTTAGAGGTGGTGTATATGATTTGTGTGAGGAAAATTGGTATAGACCTTCATTTTCCATACCAAAAGACTGTTTATCTTCAGATAGAGAATTATTGAAAACTAAAACCAGAGAAGTAAATACATTTTATAATGATCTGTCTTTGAAATATTCAAATGTATATGTCCTTGATGCTTTTGAAGTGCTTTGCCCTAAGACTAAGGATCGTTGTCCAGTGGTAATAAATGGTAATTATCTTTATTCTGACGGGGATCATTTAACCAATTATGGTAGTGAAATTGTTTACGAAGACTTTTATAATTTGATAGTAAAGAATAATCTCTTATAATAAAATTATAGATTGATTACCACTAAATCATGAACCATACTTTTAGATATGCTATGGGATTCTCTATCTATAATTACTAACATGTCAAAAGAAATAAATGGATATAACGAATATAGACCAATTCTAATTATTGCTAATAGCAGTTGGTATCTAAGTCACTACAGGAATCAATTACTTAAGACATTGAAAGAAGAGGGTAATTATGTTATGACACTATCTCCTATAGATGCGAAGACTCCTGATCTGTCAAAGTTAGGAATACACATCCCTTGGCGCATACATAGAAGTACTGATAAAAATCCCCTAAGTTTGATTATTTCATTCATTCGTCTATTTTTACTTGTAAGAGCAATTAAACCAAGAATTATTCATTCACATACATTGAAGGCTAATTTATTAAGCTCAATCGTTTCTGCCTTTTTTGGTATACCATGTCTAATTTCATTTGCTGGAATGGGAAAACCATCAAAATCAAAAGGAATAAAAAAACAAATATTTTTCATAGTCATAAGAGTTATCAATTTCTTTGCAATTAGACAAAGAATTACTAGATGGAGATTTAAAGTTATAAATAAACGATCAGCCTACATATTTCAAAATCCAATAGATTTGGAATTTTTTGAGGACTCCTTTGGTGAATCTAGATACATTAAACGATTTTTAATACCAGGATCAGGAATACCAGAGAAATATTACAAGTCTAAGAATAGTAGAAATATATATGATTATTGGAGTAGTAATTCAACCTCAATTGATTTTTACTTTTGCGGAAGATTACTCAAATCAAAAGGGATTGAATTGTTTATAGAATTATCAAATAGATTAATTAATGAGAATTTCACTGTCTTTGGTGGAATCGATCCATCAAGTAGTGACTCATTGAGAATAGAAGATGTAAGAATTAATAGCTCAAGAAGCTCTAATATAAAATTTGAAGGTGCACAAAAAGATCCACTTTTATCAATTGAGGCCAAAAAACCAATATTAATTGTTCCATCTCAATATGGAGAAGGCCTACCTAGATCAGTGGCTGAATGTTTGGCTCTAGGTATACCAGTCATATGCTCTAAAGATGCCACTTGTGGGATCTTTACATCTGATCTTCTTTATATAGCTGAGGGTAATAATATTGAAGATTACATAAATTGCTATCATAAACTTCAAGAAGACTATGAATCTGGTGCATTAGAAAGAAAAATAACAAAAGGAATTAGTTATTCAAAGGAGTATTTATCTGAAACAAATATCGTGAATAGAACACTAGAAGCCTATAGTTTTTTACAGTCCAAAGAAAAAGAAGGTTATCTTCTGAATAGAGACAGTTCCCTTTTCAGTGATTGGCTTGCACAATAAATCATTTCACTAAGATTCAAATTAAATTAATTAAATGAATATCAGAGTTTCCTTGCTAGAATAAGAATTAAAAGTCTATTGAAATAAGATGTACAATGTTGTGGTAATAAATGGAGGGCGGGGTGCTGCTGCTCTGATTCCAAAATTACTTGAAAAGGATAATATATACGTAACTTCCATAGTTAATGCATACGACGATGGTAAATCTACGGGAGAAATACGCAGATTTTTTAGCATGCTTGGTCCCTCCGATATAAGAAAAGTTCAGGAATTGATGCTTCCAAAAGAGGATAAAAGTTTCAAAGGCTTTATACAATTTTTCAAATTTAGATTTAATAAAAACTGTTCAAGGGATGAGGCAATAAACAAAATACAAGATATTATTGATGATCGACCCAATGATATTTTAGATCAAAACTTAATACCCTATTCAACAAGAAAGTCAATATCAATTATGCTCGGTGAGTTTATAAAGCAACTTAAAGTCAATGAAGTTGTGATGAATGAAGTTTTTAATTTCTCAGACTGCTCAATTATGAATTGTGTATACGCAGGGGCATTTATTTATTTTAAAAGGAATATCGAAAAGGCCACACACTTTATCGATAAGCTTTTTAGATTGAGAGGCAAAGTGATTTCAACAAGTAATGAAAACAAGCACCTAGTAGCACTTAGAGAAAATGGAGAGGTTCTTTTTTCAGAGGCTGAGATTGTTGAATTAAGATCAAATGTAAGAATAGATAAATTATTTTTAATAGATAATCCATTGAATAAAGATACATTTGAAAGATTAAGTAATGAAGATAAAAGTTACTACCTTAGCAGCCATCATTGTTATGTGACTATCTCAACATCTGTTAGCCACGCCATAAATCAGGCTGATATTATTATATATTCCGCAGGTACTCAACATTCTTCACTATACCCTAGTTATTTATCTATAGGAATGGCGGAAAGTATATCTAATAATAGGTCTGCCTTGAAAGTATTCATAACTAATATTGGAGCAGACTATGAGACACCATCATACAAAGCATCGGATTATATTAAAAGTGCTTACAAATATTTAAATCTTTCAGGATCAAGAAATTATAGTATGAAGGAACTATTTGATGAGATATTAATCAATAAAAGCAAAATCAAAGCAAACGAAACTTATGTTGAATATGACGATGATGGATTTATTGATATAGACGTTAAATGCCATGTAGATTGCTACGAATCTATCAAAGAGCCTGGTAAGCATGATGGAGAAATGCTAGTCAATAAAATCCTTGAATTGCAATCAAAAAAAGAAAATATTATTTAGTAGTAAAATACATAATTCGCTTTAAAAAGCCTCGAAAGTGAGTGATTATAATAATATAGTAAAAATGAATTAAAAACTTGTACAAAACAATTATTCAGGCCGTGGAAGCGATAAATAAAAAATCATTGTTAATTTTTGATTTTGATGGTACGATCGCAAGTACATCTTCTCTACATTCACAGGCCTTTAATGAGGTTCTAATGGATTATAATTTAATAGTAGATTATAAAAAAATAGCAGGCTTAAAAACAATTGACGCATTTAAGAAATGTCTTACAGATGAAAATATAGAAATTGACAATAAAGAATTGGAAAATCTTTGTATTAAAAAACAGGAATTTGTTAGAGATTTATTGAATAATAAAAATTCAATTAAGCCTCTTCCTGGAGTGGACTCCTTTCTTAATTGGTCCAAAAATAGATTTGAATTATCAATTGCAAGCTCTGCTTCTAAGGGAACATTAACAAAGGCAATTGAAATTTTAGGATACAAAAATATTTTTAATTTTATATTGTCTAGTGAAGATGTGGAAAATTCCAAGCCAGCTCCTGATCTGTTTTTGAAGTCTTTAAGCATATCTAATAAATCAGAAGATCAATCGATAGTATTTGAAGACTCGAATGTAGGAATAGAATCAGCGAGAGCGGCAAACATAAACTATATTGATGTAAGAAAATTTAATTTCATGGAATTAATCAATTACATATTGAATAATGAAAAATAAAATAAAAGTTATCGCCATAATCGTAACTTATAATAGAGAAAAGTTACTTGAAAGATGTATCTCAAATTTAAAGAAGCAAATAAGAAAGCCTGACGAGATTTTAGTAATCAATAATGGTAGTAAAGATGGGACAAAAGAGATGTTGCAGAATTTAAATATCAATACAATTAATCAAGAAAATTTAGGCTCATCAGGAGGATGGAAAAGTGGTATGAAGTTTGCAATTGAGAATAGCTTTGATGCTGCCTGGCTAATGGACGATGATGGTTTTCCTGATGCATATGCGTTGGATAACTTGCTTAATAATTGGAATGAAAAATTTTCTTGTATTTCATCGCTCGTTGTAGACGAAGATAACAAAAATAAACTTGTATTTGGGATGCCGGTCTTAGACGATATGGGTTACCCTGTGCTTTTTAAATTTCCTAGAAAATTTGACAGTTTAAATACTCTTAAAAAGAAAATTAATGACAAAAGCTACTATCCTTTTGCTCATCTTTTTAACGGTGCATTAATATCTATTGACGCTGCAAAAAAAATTGGAAATATCAATGAAAATTATTTTCTTTATGGTGATGAAGTTGATTATTTTTATAGATTAAGATCTTATGGTGAAGTTATATCTGTAAAAAATGCATATCATTATCATCCTAATGTTAGCCAAAGAGGTTACACAAATCAAAAAATATATTACTTTATAAAGAATACAATTATTTTAAATAAAAAATATTTGAATCATGTTCATATGCGAAATTTATTAACTATTTTAATAGCCTTAATTAGAGTAACCAAAAGGAATGGGTTATTAAGCTTATTCAGTTTATTAGTTGGTAAGAATAAAAAGTGTTTTTATCCTGCTATTTTTAGGGGATTAAAAGGACATTTAAGAAAAGACTATGCAGAATAAGTTATGTTGCTTAATTGCAGCAGCTGGAAAAGGGACAAGAGCAAACCTCCCTTACCCAAAAACACTTTATAAAATAAATGGTCAGCCAATTTTATTCAATTTACTGGATACATTTATTACTTATGATCAGAAACCTACAATTGTTGTAAGTCCTGATGGGGAAGAGATAATTAAAAAAATTCTAAAGGATGAAAATAGGTCAGCTTATCTAGTGGTTCAAGAAAGAGCATTGGGTATGGGTAATGCTGTCCTAAAATTTTCCAAATCTCCTGCTTTTGTTAATGCCCAAACAATAATCTTAGCCTGGGGAGATATACCATTCCTTCAAAAGAACACAATAAGTGAACTATTGAATAGACATAAATCTAGTAACAACACTTTTACTTTTGCATCTAGGAAAGTTAACAAGGCATATACAATAATTAATAGAGATCTTAAAGGTAATATCAAGGAAGTAATTGAAACTAGGGAAAATAACCTTGACCCCTGCAAGGGTGAAAGAGAGATAGGATTATTTATTTTTGAAAAGGAACCTATTTTCAAGCTGTTGAGAGAAGATTTAAGCGGAAAATTTGGCAAACATACTAATGAACATGGCTTTTTATATATAATAAAGCACTTAATAACTAGAGGTTATAAAGTGGAGGCTTTAGATATTGCGAAAGAAATTGAATTGATCTCTTTAAATAAAATTAGCGATTTGAAATAAAAATATTTAAATTCGGCTATTATTCTTCAGATATTATATTTATCATAAAATATTATCTTTATATAAAGAATTAAATATTATACACTTTATAGATATAGACACACAAAGAAATCTTGACTAGTATAAAATTGATTTAGTTTCTAAGAATCGAATGAAATGCCATATTCAAAATAAAAATGATAGGTAAACATTCTATAGGAGTAGCAATACCCTGCTATATGAGTGGGAAGCAGGCTATTAAAACAGTTCAACAAACATTAGAATTTGCTGACTATATTGTTGCTATTGATGATGCTTGTCCAATAAATACTGGTAAATTAATTAAATCATATGTTAATAGTGAAAAATTATACATAATATACAATAAAGTAAATCAAGGGGTTGGTGGTGCTACTAAGTTAGGTTTTGATTGGTTGATGAAAAATAATTGTGACATCATTTTAAAAATTGATTCAGATGGTCAAATGAACCCAGCGGATATCCCCAAGATGTGCGAACCGATAATAAAACAAAGATGTGAAGCAACTAAAGGTAATAGATTTACTAATCTAGATAAGATAAGTAGAATTCCCAAAATTAGACTAATAGGGAATATAGCGTTGAGTTTCATAACTAAATTGTCAACTGGTTACTGGGAACTTTTTGACCCGACAAATGGCTTCATAGTTTTCAGAAAAGATGTTCTTGAAAGAATAAATTTATCTAAAACAGACAATAGATATTTTTTTGAAACAGATCTATTATTTAGATGTGCTTTGAAAAATATTTATATTAAAAATATCGAAATAGATCCTATTTATAATAATGTTCACTCCTCAGTAAATCCAATAAAAGAATTTCCAAACTTTTTTATAAAGCACATAAAATTGATCTTCAAGAGAATATTTTATCAATATATTGTATTAGATTTTAATCCAGGTTCTATAGAATTAATCCTATCAGTATTTGCAGGTTTTTATGCAATTTTCCTGGGATTAATATCAGTCTATAAAAGTAATTCAACAGGAATCCTCACATCCGCAGGTACTGTAAGCTTATTTACAATTTCAATGATTATCTGCGTACAATTACTTGTCTCATTTCTTTATTATGACTGCACTATTAGACTTCTTTTTAGGCAAAATAAATAATCCAGATGGGTCTTATAATGTTAAAAAAACTTCAGTTTTAATATGGAATCTACATTAATCAATATAAAAATTTATTTAACTTTAATATTAAATTCTTTATTTCTAAGTTCAATTTCTATACCCTGGATTATAAGGTTAGGCAAACAATTTAATATCATCGATAAACCTAATTTAAGGAAGCAACATAAACATGAGATCGTAAGAATCGGTGGTATCGCAATTTTCTTGGGTTATTTGACGAGTTTACTTATTTTTCTAAATTTTAGTAATTTTTTCTCTGAATCAATCAGAGAAATTAATACCTTGACTTTATTAATTTCTTCATCAAGTTTATTTTTTATAATTGGTTTATTAGATGATTTATTCCAACTCTCCGCAATTAAACGATTAATAATACAGTTTATTTTTGCGACAATATGCTGGTCTTTTGGCTTATCCATAACTTCAATTGATATTAGTTGGTTAAAGATAAATTTATCTAGTATAGAATTACCTTTAATAATTAGTTATCTTTTAACTATAATTTGGTTAGTGGGTATTACTAATGCTATAAACTGGCTCGATGGTCTTGATGGTCTTGCCTCTGGAGTTTCAGTTATTACACTGAGTGGAATTGCCTCAATAAGTTATTTTAATGATAATCAATTAGTCAGTTTGTTATCTTTTTCTCTATTAGGAGCATGCCTAGGTTTTCTAATTTTTAATACAAAGCCAGCAAAAATATTAATGGGAGATAGTGGCTCTTATCTTTTAGGGTTTTCACTGGCATCTTTGACTTTAGAAGGAATTAATAATGATGCTAATGTTTCATTTTTGCATTTAGGCTTATTAGTCCTATTAGTACCAATTATTGATATGTTCTATGTAATTATATTGAGAATAAAAAATAAAAGATCTCCCTTTTACCCTGACAGAAATCATATTCATCATAGACTTCTAAATATAGGATTTAGTTACAGAAGAACATTATTTACCATTTATACCTTATGTCTTATATGCAGCGTCCCTTTGTTGAATTTAAATAATTCTATTGAATCCATTCCTTTCTATATAATTACTTCAATATCCCTATTCTTTATGATGGCTCTACTTTTTCTAAGGAAATAGATATGGTGCTAATTTAAAAATCTTATACAAATAAATCATTCAATAATTAGTTTATAAATCGAAATTAACACCACTTAAAACATATTTGAATTAGAAAATTGTATAAATAAAAGGAGCAATTACAGAACCTTGGGTAAATATAATTAAAACACCCATAAAGACGAGGGTAATTATTAATGGTGCAAGCCAATATTTTTTTCTTACTCGTAAAAAGTCCCAAATATCTTTTGCTAGGTCTAGAAAGACTTCCATTATATTAAAAAATCCTTGTTAAATCTACCTTTGAGCCTTTCTTATTTTCTTTAAAAGTCAATAAGCTTGATTTTTTATAACGTAGTGGATCATATCCAAAGGCTCTCATTATAAAAGCTATTGGCAGTAATACAGCTATGAAAACAATGCCAAGAATTATACGGCTATTTGCGTAGCCCAGTAAGTGTCCTAATTGCATCCAAGCTTGATAGGGTTTCTTAAGGACTCTTGGAGAGAGGACGGCTAATACAAGAGTTGGGATACTGATCCAAAGAGTCCATGCCCTAAAGGTATGACCTGTGATCGATGGGATGAGCCAGCCAATAATCAAAGGCAAACCAAAACCAATTAAATATCCAAAATCGCGTAGTTGTCTCTGGGAGATTCTACTAGTCATGATCAATCCAATTCAAAATCTTGCATCCATGTCTCATCCTTTTCCAAATTAGCTTGATTACTTTTTAGAAGGATATGGTTCTCGAGAACCAAGACATCCATTTCTGTTCTCATGAAACACCTGTAAGCATCTTGCGGAGTACAAACAATAGGCTCACCTCGAACGTTGAACGAGGTGTTTATTAATGTGGGACAGCCTGTTTCTTGCTTAAACGCCTTGATTAAGTTGTAGTAGCGAGGATTTGTACTCTCGCTAACTGTTTGAACTCTTGCAGAGTAATCAACATGAGTTATTGCTGGAATTGTAGACCTTGGAATATTTAATTTTTCTATGCCAAAAAGTTTTGACTGTTCTTCTGTTATTTCAAAGCGAAGATCTTCTTTTATTTTTGCCACTAAAAGCATATAAGGACTTTTTGAACTCAAGTCAAATTGTATTGATACATCCTCCTCTAAAACAGAAGGAGCAAATGGTCTAAAGCTCTCTCGGTATTTGATTTTCAAATTCATCACACTTTGCATTTCTAAATTACGAGGATCCCCAATAATTGATCTTGCACCTAATGCCCTAGGCCCAAATTCCATAGGACCATTGAACCATCCGACTACTTTTCCCTCTTTTAGTAATTGGACTAATTGAACAAATAGATCATTGTCTTCTCTGTATTCATAGGATGCATTTATCCTTTCTAAATAATCTTGGATATAAGTATTTGAAAAGCTTGGTCCTAGGTAAGTGCCTTTCATAGAATCATTGCGATTAGTGGAGCGATGATTCCCACAGTGTTGATAGAAAGTTAGAAGTGCTGCTCCTAATGAAGTACCTGCGTCACCAGCAGCAGGTTGGATCCAAATCTCATCAAAGATCGACTCTTTAAAAAGTTTTCCATTCGATACACAGTTCAATGCAACTCCACCAGCCAAGCAAAGCTTTTTAGCACCTGTTTCTTTTTTGATTGACCTGGCAAGAGCGATTGTTACTTCTTCTGTGACAACTTGTATGGATGCAGCTAAGTCCATATGGAATTGAGTTAAGTCGCTCTCCCTTTGCCTAGGAGCATGACCAAATAATTTATGAAACTTTCTTCCTGTCATACGAAAACCACGATGGTATTTGAAATAACTCATGTCTAATCTGAAGCTTCCATCATCTTTAATATCGATAAGATTCTTTTTAATTAGATCGACATATTTTGGTTCCCCATAAGGAGCTAATCCCATTAATTTATATTCACCGGAGTTAACTTTAAATCCACAATAGTAAGTAAATGCAGAATAAAGAAGGCCAATTGAATGAGGAAAACTGATTTGCCACAGTGGATTAATTTTATTATTTTTACCAATCCATGCCGATGTTGTAGCCCATTCGCCTACCCCATCCATGCAGAGTATTGCAGCTTCTTGAAATGGACTTGGATAAAAGGCAGATGCAGCATGAGATAAATGATGCTCTGAGAAAAGAAGTTCCGGTAAATTAAATAAGTCCTCAGCAGAATCTTGCAATCCTTTCTGGATGTCTTTTAACTGATTCTTAATTTCTGATTTTAAGAATAACTTTTCTTTTAGCCAAACTTGCATCGCCGTAATAAAGGACCTTCCACCTCGAGGAGCAACTCCTAGATATGTCTCCAATAATCGTTCAAAAGTTAGTAACGGCTTCTCATAATAAATAACATAATCAATATCTTTAAGAGTTAAATTACTTTTCTCTAGGCAATACTTTAAGGCTTCTTTAGGAAAGCTTGAATCATGTTTTTTGCGAGTAAATCTCTCTTCTTGTACTGCAGATATAATTTCCCCATTAATAATTAAAGCAGCGGCACTATCATGGTAATAAGCGGATAGTCCAATAATTCTTTTTTTTTCAGTGGTTTTTAAATTCAATCTTGCAAAGGAGATGGGAATTTTTCTTTCATAATCAATATACTGAACTTAAAGAATTATGAAGCACTAATATAGTTGAAAAGGTAAATAAGAAGCTAATAAATTAACATTAAATTATTTAAAAAATTCTATAGTTTCTAAATTGCTTTATAAATATTTTTCTAGTCATTTTCATGTTGTAAGGTAGCCGCCCATGCATAAACCTATTATTATCAATATATAAAGATAGTCCTTTAGTCCATCGAAAAGTTCGTATATTTTCATGGATATTAAAAATAATATCTTCCAATAGATCACTTTCTAATTTAAATTCTTCTTCTTCAAAAACTAATTTTCTAGATAATATCTGAGGTTCAGTTTTTAAATTGATAAATATGTGATTAGCGAGCGCTAATTTCCTCGTAAGTGGATGTTCAGTTATAAAAGGAGATTTAAAATTGAAAAATAATTTAGCTTCTTTTGTATCTAATTCTGTTTTACTTATATTGTTGTATTCCAAAAACCAGGGTTTCTTTTTACCACTAAGCCTTTTTTTAAGGTCTAATTCTAAAGCTAGTGAATAATCGATAAATAATGATTGTAAAACCATTTTAGTTTTTGGACTTAATTTTTTCCAAAGAATATTTCCATCTATTAAGGTGGTCAAACCTTTTTTTTCCGCGTCTTTTGATATTTCAAGGCAAAGAAAAGAAATTAAAGCTGGGCGGGCAGGACTAAATGATGTTTCAGCATGAGGATCTACATGAGGAAAATCTAAATCTACACTTGATAATTTCTGATTATTAACCTCTTCAAGGTTAAATATTTTTCTTCTCGTAGTATCTTTAATTTGATTTAAACCAAGAATTGAACAATTCTCTGTGAATTCTTCATAGATATCTTTATCACTAGTAAACTTACTTTTATAAATAATAAGTCCAAACTTGTGAAAGATTTGTCTAATTTGATCTCTAGAATTATCTAATAAAAATATAGGGGAATCATTTGATTCTAAGAGAGTTTTATAATTTTCATTATATTCAAAGCTAAACAACTAATTAATAATCCCATTGCGAGAATTATTGCGGATTTTAGCTATATTGTCAACTACCAACCTAAATCAGTCTAATTATTAAATTAATGATATTTGCCCTAATCTATTGCTATGAAAAAAATCAATGGAGCCAAGGGGATTTGAACCCCTGACCCCCTGCATGCCATGCAGGTGCTCTACCAGCTGAGCTATGGCCCCAAGTCGTTGAGATACAAATGATTGCAATCACTCTCATACAACTATGCCATTATACGATACTAACTAAATACGCCGAAAATACTCAATGATCAGTTGATTCTGCTGTAAATCTATCGTTCATTGGGTTCTCTATTTATCAGCACTTTCCTTTTATTTAGTAAAATTCACATAGCTAAAAATGAATTCTAAACAATTAGTAAAAATAATATCTGTAAACTCTTTACTAATATCATTAATACTTATCTTTGGAGAACTGGTGGCGAGGTCTTTTTTCTCTGATTTTAAAGGCGATTTTTATTCAGAAAATATAACAAGGTCAATCAATTACCATAAGTCTTCTCTCAATGGTATAGAAATTGTGAGAACCCCAGGGCCTGATTTTTCCATAGATTCTGATTCAGACATCCTTTTAATTATAGGAGACTCAATCACAGAAGGATATGGAATGATATATGAGGATATTTATTGGGTAAAGCTTAAAAACCTAGTGAATTTAACAAAGAAAGAAAAGATTGAAGTGATTCCAACCGGGGGTTATGGTAGTAATCTAAGCAAATTTAATTTGATTAAAAAAATAAAAAAAATCTCAGAGACTTTTCCTAAAAACAAAATTTATTTAATGTATCAATTTAATTTTAATGATATTCATTTAGAAAATTCAAGAATTACAACTAAGAAAAAAAATATATTTAATCATTTAAATGCAAGTTTTGGTGAATTTGCTCTTCGTCATTTACATAAATCAGTTTTTGCAAGAACCGTAAGACATTATGGTTCTACTCTAAAAAGAAAAAGAATTAACAACAAAAATTGTCAGAGAAAAGATTGGATAAATCTTCAATCATATACTTATACATATGCTAGTAAAGGATTTGAAAAAGAATCAGAAATTGCCTGGGATCAATTTGAAAGGAAATTATTTGAAATAAAAAAAATTGCTTCAGAAATTAATGCAGAATTTATTATGTTTATTACACCTATAATTTATGATATTGACATCAATGGAGTTCACCCATACTACAATCCATACAGATTGGATTTTTCTTGTGCAACATTAGACCCAAGAAAACGTTTAAATGCAATAGCAAAAGATGCAAGTATTAAATTAATTGATCCAACTATATATATGAGAGAGAAATTTGAAGCTATATTGAAAGAAGGAAATTTTAGAAGATTTTATTATGCAGCAGATGATAATCATATAACTCCCTATGCTTCTACTTATCTCAGCAATTATCTTTTTACTAAAATATTTTCCAATATGAAAGAATAAGATGGGGGTAAAATTATCTACTAAAAAGATTATTTCTCTTATTAGAGCAACTATTTGATATTTGATTTATAAGAATTTAGTTATTATCCTAGATGAGCTTTATAGGTTAATGATATAGTAAAATCTCATCAAAATTTATTACACAGAGGATCCCATAATTCAGCTTTACGGCAAAGTTGAAGTGAATTATTCAGTGTGTTCTTCCAATTTGGGCTTAGAAAATATTGCATTTAAATTAACATCAATGCTCAATCAGTTATGAGCTAAAAAACAGCTAGAAAAAATTATTAAAGGGATTTCAAATAGAGGAAAATGAAGAAAAAAAAAACAAAATCAAAAATGCAATTAAAAATTGAATTTTTAAGAGACTTTTTTAATTACAGCTAAATCTTAAATAATTTAGTCATGCAATAATTATTGATTGATAGCCACTTGTGCAAAATAAATTACCCCTAAGCTTTGTATTCAATCCACGGTAAGGGTGGAAGCTTGTTAGCTTTATTTAGATTTTCTTAAGATTTAATGGCAATAGCTATGACCTCGCGTTACAGCGAGCAAACAGAGGGAGCTTTGCGTTGTATTGAGGCGGCTGAGGATTGGGCAAAATTTTGTGTTGATAGATTACCAAGAAAAGATCATCATATTTTTATAGATTATGGGGCCGCAGACGGCGGTACAGCTGTTAATTTTTGGAAATCCATACTAAAAAATGCAATCCAAAAACATAAAGAAAGTCATTTTTCATTAATTGGAAATGATTTGCCAACTAACAATAATCTTGAGTTATTAAATAGTCTCAATAAACAAACAGAAGAGAACTCAAAATTAACTACTTTCATAAGTGCTAGAAGTTTCTATGAGCAAATTTATGCCAAAAACTCAGTAAGTTTTGGTTTTTCAGCTACAGCAATGCATTGGCTGAATAAACCAATCACATCTCTAAAAAATCACACACATGTTCAGGCATCGCATGATAAAAAATGTTTTGGAGAATTTCAGGCTCAAGCAATTGATGATTGGGATAAAATTTTAGGAACCAGAAGCCAAGAGCTTTGTAAAGGGGGCAAACTTCTTACATTAAATTTATCTCGTGATTCTAATAACAATTATCTAGGAAATAATGGGGGCAAAACTCTAAATATTCTTAATGAGTTGCATAAAATTTGGAAAGATATTTACGAAGAAGATTTAATCAATAAATCGGAATATGAGGATGCAACTATACAGAATTTCTATAAATCACCTGAAGAGTTTATATATCCATTGAAAAATGAAGATTCTGTTGCATATAAAAATGGCTTAAGATTAATTGATCAAAGAACGGTTTATATTGAATGCCCATATAAGAAAAAATGGCTTATTGATAAAGACTCTAAATCATTTTCAAATGGATTAATGGAAACAATCAGAAGTTGGAGTAAGCACAGCTTCAGTTCCTCAATTAAACAAAAAAGAGATTATGATCCTGTCGAAATTTTGTTTAATAGGTTACGACAAAAAATAAAAGATTCACCAACTGATTGGAGCCTTGATTATGTAGAACATCATCTATTAGCAGAAAAAATTTAATTATGAAAAAAATAAATTTAAAAAATTCCAATAATCAATCAATTCATGTTCTAGCAGAACATAAATCGGATGACTTATCTGTTTTTATTGTTGGAGAAAAAAATGAAAGATTTAAACCTGCAAATGGGGGCCTTAGATTACTGAGTTATCCCACAGATAAGGAGTGTCTTGATGATGGGCTGAGGTTAGCAAGTCTGATGAAATATAAGCATGATATTTATGCAACTGGCTTCTCAGGAGGAAAGGTTGTAGCTAGAGCAAAAAATACAACTTCCATAAAAAAGAAACTTATAAAGATTACAGCTCAATTACTTGACTCGCTCAATGGAACAATGATCACAGGATGCGATTTAAATACAACAATTGGTGATATGGAAAGATTACAAAAACTCACACCACATGTTTTGGCTGCTGTTGGTAGCGATTTAGATGCAAGCACCGCAACTGCTTATGGCGTTTTAGGAGCGGTTGAATCTTTAGAGCAATTAAATAATAATGTTGAGATAAAAAGTGCATTAGTTCATGGATGCGGAGCTGTCGGAGGTGTTGTGGCTCATTCTTTAATAAATAAAGGTTGGGATGTTAAAACTGTAGATAAAGATTTAAAGAAATCAGAAATTAAGGGAGCCAAGCCAGTACATTTCTCTGAAGAATGGTGGAAGAAAGACTTTGACATACTAATACCCTGCTCAATATCAGGTTTATTGACAGAAGAAATTGTTAATTCTTTAGAAACTAAAGCTGTAATTCCCGCAGCCAATGCGCCATTCTCTGACCCTTTATTAGCTGACATTTTAAGAGATAAAGATATTAAAGTATTACCTGATCCATTAGTAAATGCTGGGGCTGTAATTGCTGACTCTATAGAGCTTTTTGATCCAAAAACTTGGCAGAATTCAAATCCTAATGACATCTATAGATTTGTTAGACACTGCATTAAATTAAATACTAATCTTTATTTTAAATATAGAAAAAAGGGACTATCAGTAAAAAGTTCTTTAGAAAAGATTGCAGAAGGAAATATAGACCGCCCAATAGGTCTGACCTTTTCAAAATATTTGGAAACATGATTAAAATCCTCAAACAAAGTAAAGCACAATTTGTCATAATTGGTGGAGGTATGGCTGGATTAAGTTGTGCATCAGCCCTATCAAAATATGGTATTAAAGACGTAGTAATCCTTGAATCAAATCAAATAGGGCACATAAGATCGAGTAGTCACGGTGAGTCAAGAATGTACCGTGAGATGTATTCTGATCCTGTATTATGCCAACTTTCAAAAGAAGCTAATAAACTTTGGGATGAAGACGAAAAAAGAACAGATTTAGAACTTCGTAGACAACACGGATTATTATTTTATGGAGAAAGTTGGGGTGAAGAAACAATAGAAGGATCAATACCAGGAGCAAAAAAAGTAATGCTGGAACAAAATATACCTTTTGAAGAATTAAATAATAAAAATATAGAAGAAAGATTCGCAATCAAATCTAAAAATAATTTTTCTGGATTATTTGAACCAACCGCAGGGTCCATATTGAGTATGAATGCTATGTCTTTTTGGAAAAATAATTCTTATAAAAATCATCATAATATTTTAGAGAATACACCAGTTAAAAATATTGATTTGAAAAAATCCATAATTAATCTAGTTAATGGTAATTCAATAATATGTGACCAAATTATTTTGACTGCTGGTATGTGGACTAAGAGTTTACTTAGGAGTATTGATGTAGATATTGAATATGATATATGGCCAATGTTATGGGCACATTATCAAGTAGAGGAGGAATATTTAGATAAATTTCCTCAATGGTTCTGTTTTCAAGAATCAAAAGGAATGGATGGCGGATTATATTATGGTTTCCCTGTATTAAATAGAGATAAAAATGGATATCCAATTATTAAAGTTGGCTTAGATTGGACTCTACCAGAATTATTCACTAAAAATCCTGATGAATTTCCCGATAATATTTCAAACTTATTGATTAAATACCTAGATGAATTTATTTTCAATAACTTAAAGGGTGTAAAGAGAAGAATTGATAAAAATCTTAGTCCATATTCAATGACTAAAGATGTAAATTTTATTCTTGATAGGGTAAGTCCAAATTTAACCTTATTTTGTGGTGGATCTGGACAAGCATTTAAGTTTGCTCCTTTGATTGGTGACTCTTTGGCAAGACTAGCTTTACAGAAAAATCCAAGCGTTAATATTGATTGTTGGAGTATTAACCGAAAATTTATCAACTAAAAATTATTTAGATGGTTAATTTAAAAATCAAGCAAATTCAAGAAAACATGATTATGAAAAGTTCAGTTTGGTTAAAACCATCACTCTTAATAGGGGCTATCCCATTATTAGTATTTCTTTCAATAGCTTTTTTGGATTTATCATTAGCAAACAAACTCACTTCATATGGTAAGAATTTAGCAATAAACTATTTTGGCGGCATTTGGATTTGGCTTGTTTTTTCGATTTTTATTGTCGCAGTAGCCATAGCAATAAGTCCTCTTGGATCGTTGAAATTGGGCGGCAGTAACACAAAGCCAAATCTAGGTATTTTCCAATGGTGTTCCGTCCTTATATGTACATTACTTGCTGGCGGTGGAGTTTTCTGGTCAGCAGCTGAGCCACTCATTCATTTTAAAAGTCCAGCGTCCTACTTCAAAAATATACCTGGAGGAACAATTGAAGCTGTTGACCCTGCTTTTGCTGTGAGCTTTCTTCATTGGGGTTTTTTAGCATGGGCTTTGGTCTCATCAACAGTAGCAATAACATTTGCATTGTTAGCTCAAAAAGGGATTCCACTTAGACCTAGAAGCCTTCTCATTCCGATCTCATCAAAGAGCTTTTCAGATGGTATTTTTGGAGATCTTGCTGATGGATTATCAGTAGTAGCAGCAATAGCTGGAACTGTTGGACCTTTAGGATTTTTAAGCTTACAATTAAGCAACTTTGCTGGAAGGTTCGGTTGGATTTCTGATGGTGGCATTTTACAGACCTTAATTGTAATTTCATTAACAATAATCTTTTCGATATCAACAGTGAGTGGTATTCAGCGAGGTATAAAATATCTATCTGAAATAAACATATGGTTAACAATTATTCTAGGATTAGCGCTTATTTCATTTGGACCATCTTTTTGGCTTGTTAAACACTTTTTAAGTGGAACTTTTCTATATTTGAAGGAAATTAAAACAATGGCTCTGCCAAATAATGAGGATATATGGGTAAAAGGTTGGACTATCTTTTATTGGGGATGGTTCCTTGGATATGCACCTCTAATGGGTTTATTTACAGCTGGAATAAGTAAAGGTAGATCAATAAGGGAGTTAATATTAATTGTAGCCTTTGTTTGCCCTATCATTACAAATTTTTGGTTTGCAATTCTTGGCGGTAATGGTATTTATTCTGAGTTAATTAAAGGTGGCTCAATAACATCAGAATTAGAAACAGGAGGTGCTGCGGCTGTTCTTTTTGCTATTTTAAACCAATTACCATTTTCAAAACTATTAATAATAATCGCATTATTATTAATAGTTTTATTTATGGCAACTAGTGCTGATTCAATTAGTTACGCCGCTGCAATTGTTGTGAGTGGTAAAGAAGAACCACCAAAAATCCTTAGATTATTTTGGGCTTTAATGATTGGGGGACTAACAATTGTACTTTTAAGAATTGGATCAGATATAGGCGAACAAACTAATATAGATGCATTACAATCCTTTATTGTTATGACGGCCATACCTGTGACGCCATTGATCTTAACAACGCTTTATACTGCACCAATATTAGCACTTAAGGAATACAAAAGAACTATATTAAGTAAATAAAATTTTAACAATATTCAAATAAAAAAGATTTATGAATAGAGCAATTAATATTTAAAAATGCTTTTAAATGACCATATTATTAGAAAAAAAATACCAAATAAAAAAGAGAAAAAAGCTTCAAGTAATAGCTTTTGATATAAAATATAAATACCACAAAAAACAAATAGAATTGAAAAAACCATACTTATTCTTGAAATCATTACAATTATTATGTAGTATTTAATTAAAAAGAGCTTGTTGATATTTTAATATATTTCTCCATAGATTGTAAAAATTCTTTAAAAGGATAAGTTATACTCGGATGCAAAATCCAAAATATTACAATAAAAAAAAGCAATGCCCCTAGAAATCCTATAAAAAGCACTTCTAGTTGCTCAAATAACTCCTCAATCCATTCATTTAAATCATTTTTATCCATTATCAAAAGGTTATAAAATTAAATAATCTTTCATTAAATTTATATTCCCAAAATACATAAGTTATTTTAATCTTGCAGTTAAGTCTCGCGCCATACAGCTAAAAGTTTTCCTTGAATAGTTACTTGCTCAGCAGAAATTTCAATAGGCTCGTACGCAATATTTGCGGCTTCAAGCCTAACTATTGATCCATCTCTGAAAAAATGTTTCAGTGTTGTTCCAGCTCCAGGCACCATCGCACTTACAATTGTCCCATTTCTTAAGCTTGCTGGATCAATAACTGGTTCCATTAGGACCTGATCCCCATCAGCTATGTGAGAATCAACCATTGAATCACCATTTACGGTCAAAGCAAAAATTCCTTTTTTCTGCAAAATATTACTTAGATCTAATGTTTGATTTATATCATCAAAAGTTTCAATTAACCCTCCAGCAGCAACTGATCCTAAAACAGGTACTCCATTAATTTCATTCAAAGCATCTCCTAGCAATTGGAGAGTTCGCGCTTGTCCTTCTTGCCATGTAATCCAACCCTTTTCCTGCAGATGCTTAAGTCGACTTTGAATTGGCGCAGGCGACCTTAGTCCCATCGCGTGCATCATTTGCCTTATTGAAGGACTGTGATGGTGAACACCAATATAATCAGATAGCCAGTTATAAAGCTCCTCTTGCGCGGGAGTCAAATTGCCTTCAGACATAAGCAATAGGGTTAAAGCCAGGTATCTAATACATATGTACCCTACTTGAGCGCTTAATGCAAGGATTAAAGTCCACCAAGAAGGGCCGCCAGCAAAGCTTGTTGAACGTGTAATCTATTCTCAGCTTGATCAAAAACTTTACTCTTAGGACTCTCAATTACTTCTTCAGTAATTTCCTCTCCCCGATGTGCAGGGAGGCAATGTAAAACTATTGAATCATTTGAAGATCTCTTGACCAAGTCATCATTAATACAAAAATTTTTAAAAAGTTTCTGTCTCGTTTTTTGCTCCTCTTCTTGTCCCATTGAAGCCCATACATCGGTATAAATGATCTGAGCGCCATCGATACTACTAATGGGGTCATTAGATACATTTATAAATGAATTTGTAGCTATTCTTTTTGCTGTTTCAACGAATTTTAATTGAGGTTCAAAGTTTTTCGGGGAGCATATTCTTATATTTACTCCTAATAAAGCTCCACATAACATTAGTGAATTTGCAACATTATTCCCATCACCAATGTAAGTAAGAGTTAAACCATCTAAAGTGCCAAAATTTTCTTTTATTGTTAGAAAATCAGCTAGAGCCTGACATGGGTGCTCCAAATCAGTTAGAGCATTAACTACAGGGATTGAAGACCATTTTGCATATTGATTTAATTCTTCTTGTGCATAAGTCCTTATAGCCAATACATCACAATATCTACTTAAAACTCTTGCTGTATCTTTAAGAGGCTCACCCCTACCAAGCTGAGTAACTTGAGGATTTAGATCAATAGTCTGAGCTCCCAGTCTTGACATAGCAACTTGGAAACTGACCCTAGTCCTTGTAGAAGCCTTGTTAAAAATCAAACCAAGAACTCTATTACCTAAATCAATTCGTCTCTCATTTTTTTTTAATTGGAGAGAAAGTTCAAAAAGTGCAAGTATTTGGTCACCAGTTAAATCTGAAGAAGACAAAAAGTCTTTGCCTGAGATGGAACTTAATTGAGCAGCAACACCAGTTAATTGAGAGTTCATCAATCCCGCTTTCGGACCTTTTATAAAATCAGTAAGAGTCAGATGTCTGAACTCTACCGATTTCTAAGGCATAGTAGAGGATGCTAGTAAATCTTTTAAATCCTCACCCTCTATAACTTCTTTTTCAAGTATTTTTTGTGAAATACTTTCGAGTAAAGGTAAGTTATTTCTGAGTATTTTTAGAGCATTTTCGTGAGCCTGATCAACAATACTTCTAACTTCTTTGTCTATGGCTTGAGCAGTCGCATCACTCAACTCTCTGCGTGGGTTGTTGTTACCTCCTAGAAATCTCCCCCCTCCTTGCTTGTCATAAGCTAACGGGCCGAGAATCTCGCTCATTCCGTAAGTTCCGACCATTTGTTCAGCAAGGTCAGTTGCTCTTTGTAAGTCATTTGAAGCACCAGTAGTTATTTTTCCAAAAACAATCTCCTCAGCTGATCTACCGCCCAATAATGTTGCTATTTGACCTTGTAATTCTTCTTTGGAATTTAAAAATCTTTCTTCGGTTGGTAATTGGAGGGTATACCCAAGAGCGCTCATACCTCTTGGAACTATGGAAATTTTGGCAACTTTACTTCCACCTGGCATTAAGTGCCCCACAATGGCGTGGCCAACCTCATGATAAGCAACAACTTTTTTCTCATCGTCTTGCAATACTCTACTTTTCTTCTCTAAGCCAGCTACAACTCTTTCAATAGCTTCGTTGAGGTCTTGTTGTTCTACTGAGGTCCTTTTAGCTCTGGCAGCTAATAAAGCAGCTTCGTTTACCATGTTTGCTAAATCAGCGCCTGCAAAACCACTAGTAGCTTGAGCGATTTGATCTAAATCAATTTTTTCGGCAAGTTTTACTTTTTTTGTATAGATTTCAAGAATTGTTTTTCTTCCTGATAAATCTGGCCTATCTACTAATACTTGTCTATCAAATCTTCCAGGTCTGAGCAAAGCAGCATCAAGAACTTCTGGTTGGTTTGTAGCTGCAAGAACAATTACTGGCTTATCTGTTGAAGCAAAACCATCCATTTCCGTCAAAAGTTGGTTGAGCGTCTGTTCTCTTTCGTCATTACCACCTACAACACCCATAGAACCGGAGCGGCTCTTTCCTATCGCATCAAGTTCATCAATGAAAATTATGCAGGGAGCTTTCTTTTTGGCTTGCTCAAAAAGATCCCTAACTCTTGCAGCGCCAGCCCCGACGAATAACTCAACAAATTCAGATCCAGAAATTATAAAAAATGGTACTTCGGCTTCACCTGCGACAGCCTTGGAAAGGAGAGTTTTTCCAGTTCCAGGAGGGCCAACTAAAAGAACTCCTTTAGGAATTCGGGCTCCTATATCTGTATATCTTTCTGGCTTCTTAAGGAAATCAACTATCTCCGTCAACTCATCTTTTGCTTCGTCGACACCTGCCACGTCAGCAAAAGTAACACGAGATTCCTCATCAGGTACATAAACTTTGGCTTTACTTTTAGTAAAACTGAGAGCTCCTTGAGCTCCTCCTCCACCCATACTTCTTCTTGCAAAAAATTGAAGAACCAATATAAAAATGAGGGGAGGGACAACCCAGCTAAGAATCGTCGTAAAGATATTGGGCTTTTTAGGGGGTGCAGCTGCAAATTCGACACCTTTATTTTCTAATCTCTGGGGCAAGTCCATATCAAAGATAGGAGTTGTTGCCAGAACTGAGGGTGATCCTTCTTGAGGGGAAGACAACTCGTATCTGATTTGATCTTGCGTTATGTACGCTCTTTTAACTTCTCCACCATTGACTTGATCTATGAAAAGGGAATATGGGACCCTGGGAACTTGCATATTTTGGTTGGGAAGGAAGCTACTAAAAAGAAGTAGAGCCCCAAAACCAATTAAAATCAAATTTATTATCCCAAAACGCCGATTCGGTTGGTTTTCGTCTTGGCGAATCGGCATTTTTTCTAAGGCAATTAATATATAAATTAACTTGTTTTCTTCAGAATCGTACAGTCAATTTTGCGTAAGAACCGAACGCGACTAAAGCATTAAGTCCAAATTCTATTAAGTGAAGAACCTAAAAAGCATGTCAGCTCCTTGCTTTTGAAAAGAGTAATTACTTGTTACCAAAACATCTCTCATATCCAGAAAACCTAAATCACCCAATGGGGTCATACAGGATTTACCACCCAAAATTTTTGGCGCCATGAAAATCACTACCTCTTGAACACAATTTTGGCTAATGGCAGAGGTAGACAAATTTGGACCACACTCCCACAAGATTCTGTTACATCCTTTCTCTGCTAAAGCAACAGAAAGATATCTCGGCTCAGATTTTCTCAACTGCAGAAGCTCAACACCCTTATTGATTTCTGAAAATTTTTCTTTATTGATCTCTGGACCGAAGGAAATAATAGTCTCTGCCAGTTTTGTGTCAAAAATTCTAAGATTTTTGGAAAAATTAAAATTTCTTGTCAGAACAACTCTTCTGGGCTCAGGACTTGAAATGCCTCGACTAGTCATTAGAGGATCATCATTTCTAACAGTTGCACCACCAACAACAATCGCATCGCATTTGGAGCGAAGCGAATGGACAAGTTCTCGAGAATTTTCACCTGTAATCCATTTACTCTTACCATTGGGAAGCGCAATACGGCCATCAGCGCTCATAGCAATTTTCAGTACACCCCATGGGCGTCTATTTTTTATTCGAAAAATAAATTCTTTATTTTGAAAAGCTGCCTCATTCTCCAATACTCCCTTAATTACTTCTATGCCTGCATTTTTTAAAAAGGATATTCCCTTACCAGAAACTCTTGGGTCAGGATCCTCTATTGCAACTACAACAGTTTTGATCCCCGCATCAACAATGGCTTTTGTACAAGGGGGCGTTTTTCCCTCATGGCAGCATGGTTCTAGTGTCACAACAAGGTACCCCCCTCTAGCTCTGCCCCCTGCCTGAAACAAAGCTCCTATCTCAGCATGGGGGTAGCCAGCACGGGCGTGATATCCTTCCCCGACCAAATTGCCTTTTTTATCAAGAACAACTGCACCAACCAAGGGGTTTGGACTTGTAGTTCCTTGCCCAAGGGAGGCTAATTGCAATGCCCTTCTCATCCATTGGTTCCAATGATTGATGTTTTCAATATTTTCTAAACTCAAAAGTTAAACCTCATCCTCAAGCAACTCTCTCCATTCACCCACTAAATAGGGTGGTACAGGCAAATCGGATAGATTTCCCAAGATTGACAGCCTCAATGGACGATTATTTTTCAAGTCAAGTAGAAGAGGAGATAAATCAAATTCTGCAGCAGCATCTCTTGAGTCACCAATTAATTTGGAATTTTTAATTGTCAAATCCTCAAGTTCCCAATGTTTTCTTCCCGAACTAACCAAAAGATTTGTGGGATGGTCCAATCTCAAGGTTCCAGGATAACCAACTATCCTTAAAATGATAGGAGTAGAAGAGTTCTTTGTCTGATAAACAACCACTTGCCAAGATTGATAATCAATATCTCTCAAACTTTCTAAACTTCTTATAATTTTTTCGCCCTGATCATTTTCAGTTAATTGAGTCTCTGCATACAACAAGGATGGGGCTAAAGCAAAAATCAAACTTACTAGCGAAAAGTAAATAAGTATTTTTTTTACGACTTTAACAAGCTGCATTTTAAACAGAATCAATTTTCTCAGAGTCAACTAAAGCATCCAAAGTTATAGCAGAACGAACCAATGACTGATATTTTGACAAAATCCTTCTGTTCCTCAACATCAATTCTGATAAATCTTCTTTGCAAAGATTGGTGGGGTTTGACTCGAAACTTGGCGAATTTACATCCATTAATTCAAAATTTTCCTGTTTTTGAATCAAAGCAATTAAAAGCTCATGCAAACGCTGTCTTCGTTTTAGAGAATGAGATTTGTTTTCATTATCTTTAGCCATTAAAGTAACCAGAGGAGATTGATTTATTTTGAAAAAAATAAGTCACTGAATAATTGAAAAAAACAGATCTTTTTATTGATGTTATTGGTACCGATGCCTCAGGTCTCAATTCCTTATCACTTTCTTTAAAAACCAAAGTTATTGAAGCTGAACAAATTGCAGGTTCTAAGAGACTGTTAAAAAATATTGGTGATTGGTGGAGAGTTAATTGCGAATATAAAGCAATTCCTACCTTGATCAAATCAGAAAGTATTTCCGAACTTATAAAAAAGTTAAAAATTTCTCAAAAAAAAACCGTTTTACTTGCTAGTGGAGACCCTCTTTGGTACGGCGTTGGGAGAGCTCTTCTTGAAAATTTTCCGTCTGAAATACTTTCTTTTCATCCATCAACTACTTCTCTTCAACTTGCCTTTGCAAAACTAGGAAGATGCTGGCAGGACACTTCATGGATAAGTCTCCATGGAAGAGACGCCTCTCCATTATTTAATTTATTTCAGAGGCGACCAGCCGCAATAACAATCTTAACTGATCCAGATAAGAATGGCCCCTCAGAGGTGCAGAGGTATTTAAAGGCTTCTGGGTTAGAAAACATATATGAGTTTTGGATATTCGAACAACTTGGTGGAACTAAGGAACGTATGAAAAAAATTTTGCCAGAGGAGCAAATAAAAAATAGTGATTTTGACATTCTTAACCTTGTAGTTCTAATAAAAAATGAGGCCAAAAAAATCACTGAAGCCGATATTCCTTACTTTGGAATTAGTGATGGACTTTTTCATCAATATGAGGATCGCCCAGGTTTAATGACAAAAAGAGAAATAAGGGTACAAATTCTCTCAGATCTAGAACTTCCAAAAGAAGGGGTAATTTGGGACGTGGGGGCAGGTGTTGGAAGTATTGGATTAGAAGCTATTAGATTAAGACCAAAATTGAAACTATTTTGTATAGAAAAAAGAAATGGTTGCCAAAAGCTAATCAATAAAAATGCCAACAGACTTAGTGTAAGTCCTGCCTCAATCTACCAAGCTGACATATTGGATATTTTAAAAGAAAGAGATAAAGTATTACCTCCCCCAGATAGAGTAGTAATGGGGGGGGGCGGCTCTTTGAAAAATGAAATGTTAGAAAAAATTATTGAAAATTTAAAAACTAACGGAATAATTGTTATCCCGTTATCAAATTTAAAAGCAATCGATCAAATTGAGGCCATTCTCAGAAATAAAAGATTCAAAATTAATATTAGTCAACATCAGTCGTACAGAGGTGTTCCTCTTGGTGATGGAATTCGTTTAGCCCCTATGAATCCGGTTTTTATTGTTGTTGGAAAGAAAATAAATCCAGGTTAATTTTTTCCAGGCTTTGCAACATGGGGCAAACCCCAACCAAGCTTATTTCTCAAAACCTTGAAGAATTCTTGATTAGATAAGCGAATAAATTTAACTGGATGATTACTTCTTTTTATTAAAACTCTGTCTTCAGGCCATACATAACAGCCTGCACTGCCATCAACAACCATCATTAATCTCTCGGGAGTTGCAGGAAAAACCGTAACTGGCTCGGAATCACTAAAAACAAGTGCTCGCGAAGCTAACGAATGGGGGGCAATTGGCGTAAGTTGCATTACAGGGCAGTCGGGAGTAATCACAGGGCCTCCAGCACTTAAGGAATAAGCCGTTGAGCCAGTTGGAGTTGAGAGAATCACTCCATCTGCGGAGATATCTACTGGAGCGTGGCGCCCTATTGAGATTTCAAAATGACACATACTTGTTAATGGTTCTCTATGAAGTGCCATCTCATTGAGGCAAAGAGCCTCCCATCTTCTTTGATCTCCTCTCATAACACTCACAACTAAACTCATTCTTTCCTCGATATCCCAATTAAATTCAAGAACTTCTCTCATAGCGTTATCCAAGTCAACCAAATATGCCTCTGAGAGAAATCCCAAGTGACCAGTATTAATTGTCAAAATTGGCACCTCAACTGGAGCAGTCTGCCTAGCTGCAGACAAAACAGTGCCATCACCTCCAAGAACAATCGCAAAGGCCATTGAGGAGTCAAACCCTTGGGGCACGCAAGCGTTATAGCCAAGCATCCTCATGTGTTGATCAGGATTAGCAAAACCAACCATCCCACCCGAACTGCTTACCCTTAAGACTTCATGTCCTGCATCCTCAACAAGCTGCTGAACCTTTTGTGCAGCCTCGACAGCAAGCTCCTTGCCGTCATTAACAATTAGACCTACACGAGACACTTATCGAAAAGGCAAAACATTTTAAATTTTTATTTAATTAATTAAATATTCTTTTTAAACATATCCGAAATTTCCCAATATTTCAAAACTGTTCTAAAAAACGTAGGTCACTTGTGAATAATCTTCGGATATCGTCAATTTCATGCCTGACCATGCAAAATCTCTCAACACCTAGACCAGCAGCAAATCCTGTCCATCTTTCAGAATCTATTCCTAAACCCTCAAGCACACTTGGATCTACCATTCCACAACCCATAACTTCCAACCATTTCCCTTGCCACTGAACATCAACCTCTGCAGAGGGCTCTGTAAAAGGGAAATAACTAGCTCGGAATCTGATAGGAAGATCTCCAAAGAATTCCTTTAAAAAGGCCATTACTGTCCCTCTGAGGTGACTGAAGTCAAGACCCTCATCAATAGCCAGAACCTCAATTTGGTGAAAAACGGGCGAGTGAGTTGCATCTACTGCATCTCGCCTATAAACCCTTCCTGGTGAAATAATTCTCACTGGAGGAGGAGTCTTTTCAAGGTATCTAATTTGAACTGGTGAGGTATGCGTTCTAAGTAAAAGGTCATCCTTGAGATAAAAGGTATCTTGCATATCTCGTGCTGGGTGATTTTTAGGAATATTCAATGCCTCAAAGTTATAAAAATCATTTTCAATCTCGGGCCCTTCTGCTACTTCGTATCCGAGCCCATTAAAAATATCAACAATATCATCAGATGTTGAAATTAAAGGATGTCTACTAGCTGGCAAAATACCAACTGATGGCGCTGTGACATCAATTGTTTCCTCTTTTATTAATTCAATTAATTTGTTTTCTTTTATTTCTTTCTGCCGATTAGTTATTAATGCAAGCAAGTCACTTTTAATTGAATTTGCCCTTTGCCCAATTTGAGGTCTATCTTGAGGAGGTAGTTTTCCCATCAAGCCAAGAACTTTTGATACTTTTCCCTTCTTCCCTAATAGGGAAATACGAAGATCCTCAAGAACCTTTATCTCTGAGGTATTTTGAATAAGTATTTTTGCTTCTTCCTCTAATAATTCCAAATCGCCAATTATTTTTTCAAGGGATGCTGTTGAACTCACGATAAAAAACTTATTTAAAACAAACTCTAAATCAATCTCGTTCATTTCTTTCTCTTTTCCATTTCGAACTTTTAATTTAAATGAATGCTTTAAGAATTTTAGTTAGCAATGATGATGGAGTTTTCGCTTCGGGAATAAGAACCCTTGCTGCTACTGCGGCGAAGAGAGGACACTTAGTAACAGTAGTCTGTCCAGACCAAGAGAGGTCTGCAACTGGACATGGATTAACACTTAAGTCTCCAATTAGAGCTGAAAGAGCTGATGAGTTATTTGCTGAAGGAATAACCGCATGGGGATGCAGTGGTACACCCGCGGATTGTGTCAAGCTGGCATTAAATGAACTCCTTCCAGAAAGACCAGACCTAGTGCTTTCAGGTGTAAATCATGGGCCGAATCTAGGCACAGATATTTTTTGCTCTGGAACTGTCGCCGCAGCATTAGAGGGCACACTTGAAAAAATCCCATCGCTTGCTGTAAGTATTGCAAGTTTTCAATGTAGAGAATTTATTTACGCAAGTGAGTTGGCTTTGCAGATGGCAGAAAATTGTCTTTCAAGTCATTGGGATGAAAACCTCTTGTTGAATCTGAATATTCCTGCTTGTGACAAAAATATGATGGGAAAAGTGAGCTGGACAAGACTTTCAATAAGGCAATATCAAGAGCAATTTATTAAAAGAAAAGATCCCCAGGGAAACACATATTTTTGGATGGCAGGAGAAGCCGTCAAAGATTTAAAAACGGCAGGGGATGGTCCCCCTCACTGGCCAAGCGATGTTGCACAGATTGAGGCAAATAGCCCCTCTTTAACCCCCATACAACCAGATTTATTTTGGAGAGGCGAAATAAAAAATTTACCCTCCATTGGTTCAGTTAATTGACTCTGTAGATTCTCTGCAAAAACCATAGTGAGCATATAAGCCCAACTAGATGAGCCATCAGGATTTGAGTGTTACTCAAGACAGATAACATCTCAATAGAAGTTATGGGGAATGTGGGCATTACATTTGTTGATCTTGCACTCATCATTGGTCCTCCAAAAAATCCTGAAACCTGTGAAGCAGCTTGAACGGTAAGAGCACCTGCGAGTGCTTGATATCCCACGACTGAGGAGACTAATCCCAGTAAATCAACAATGACTCCTCTTTTAATTAATCGACTTGTTTCCCCTCTACTAGGTCTAGCCTGACTGTTTAGAGCTCTTGCATTTTTGACAATTAACCATCCATGCCAAAGGCTGTACATCAAAATAAAAAAACTCAATGTTGTGATTGAAAGACCGGAGGATAATCCTGCTGCCTTGAGTGAACCTTTTCCTAGGTTTCCGCCTACATTATAAAAAAGCAATATTCCAGCTGAAATTATTCCGAGAGCTGACTGAATCCAAAAGCGAATCCATCCAATTCGTCGCATTCCCAAAGAAAGCAACTGGAAATCAAGTTGATCTGCCATCAGAATAAGTTTGGCTCTTAATTAAACTTGCCACCAAAGAGAGAAATTTGCACGTCTAAGTTGATTCCACTCCTTTCGCCAAATCAAATAAACCGTCCTACTGCAATCGCTTTAGGATGTTTTGATGGTTTACATAGTGGTCACAAAAAAGTAATAAGTTCAATTGTTGACGAAAAAATCGGGACCCCCACTGTTGCAAGTTTTTGGCCACATCCTAGAGAAATTCTTTTTGGGGAAACAAAATTAAGAATAGACCTACCTTTGGAAAAAACAGCATTACTTGAACCACTAGGTATTGATCAATTAGTTCTAATTCCATTTGATATCGAATTAGCATCCCTTGAACCTCAGGATTTTATTCATGAAATCCTTTATAAAACTCTCAAGACAAAAGTTGTAGGAGTTGGAGAGAATTTTCGCTTCGGTAGAAACCGTTCTGGAGATGTTAAGTCCCTACAAAACATCTCTAGCAGTTATGGGATTAAAGTGAAGGTAATTCCAACAATTAAAGACAAGAATGGAAGAATGAGCAGCAGCAGAATAAGAGCTGCCTTAAAAAAAGGTGACCTTAAGTCGGCAGAAAACCTTCTTAGTAGACCCTACAGTTTTGAAGGAAAAGTTGTTAAAGGCAAAGGAATTGGCCGAAAGATTGGTTGGCCAACTGCCAATTTGGAAGTTAACGGAAGAAAATTACTGCCTTGTAATGGAGTTTATTCAGCCTGGACAATTGATTACAAGCGTAATCAAAAATATGCATCCGTTATGAATCTGGGGCCTCAACCAACTATTGACCCACTCTCACCCTCAGCAGTGGAGGTTCATATAATCAACAAAGATATCGATCTGTTAGGACAAAATTTGACCATAATCCCAAAAAACAGAATCAGGGGGCAAGAAAAATTTAATTCTTTAGATGATTTGAAAGATCAAATATCTATTGATGTAGAAACAACTCTCAGCCACCTGACAAAACAAATAAATAACTGCTATCCAAGTGAATAAGCGTTTGTTAGCCCCCAAACTACAAAGAGGGCAATGCCTCCAAGAAGAGCTACTCCCCAAATGAGAACATTCATTGTTTTATCTGAATCACCTTTCTCCATTAATTTAATCCCATTGCCACATTATTAAGATTGGCATGAAATCTATGAATTTCACACTACCCCCAAACAATCGTGTTAATCGCCTAATAGATGCCAATCTTGATAGAGCAAGAGAAGGCTTAAGAGTAATAGAGGATTGGTGTAGATTTGGTCTATGTCAAAAAGATTTAGTAATAAAAATAAAAGACTTTAGACATCAACTAAGCCTGCTTCACAACGAGAAATTTAAAAAAGCGCGATCTTCAGCCACTGACAAGGGAGCTCTTCTGAATCACCCAGCACAAAAAGAACGTAAAAATATAAATGAGCTAATATCAGCAAATTGCTCTAGGATCCAAGAAGCACTAAGAGTTCTTGAAGAATTTGGTCGGAATACTTCACCAGAATTAGCAAAAACTGCAGCATCTATTCGTTACGAAATTTATGATTTAGAAATTAAAATACTGGCACTAAATAATTTAAGTAATAAAAAACTAATCTTAAATAATACTCATGTCTATTTAATTACCGCATCAAAAGTTGATCTCTTAAGCAAGTTGACAATTGCTATACAATCTGGGATTAAAATGGTTCAGTACCGCTCTAAAAATGATAATAAAAGCGATTTCGAAAAAATTCAAGAGGCAAATAACATAGCCTCCATTTGCAAAAAATATGATTGTCTTTTTATAGTTAATGATCGAATTGATATTGCTCAAGCAGTTGATGCTGATGGAGTTCATTTAGGACAAAATGATATGCCAATTGAAATTGCAAGGAATCTAGTTGGTTATGAAAAAATTATCGGTAAAAGTACTTCTAATTTCGAACAAGCCAAAAAAGCAGAAGCACAAGGTGCAGACTATATTGGGATAGGTCCGGTATTTAACTCTAACAATAAATCAAATAATAATCTGATTGAGAAAGATATACTTGTAAATGTAGGAAAAGAAATTCAAATTCCATGTTTTGCAATTGGTGGGATAAATGACAGTAATAAAAATATTATTATTTCGACAGGCATTGATAGGATCGCACTTATTGATGGGATTTTGAATCAAAATGATATAGAGCTATCAACCAAAAATCTTCTAAAAGGTATCCAATGAAATTACAAATTAATGGTGAGATAAAAAAACTCTCTACAAATTCGGAAGCACCCAGTCTCCAAGAAATAATTGAAATTTTGGATTACAATCCAAAATTAATAGTTGTAGAGCTAAATGGAGTGATTATTCCTCCATTGGAGTGGAGAAATAAATTAATACGCGAAAATGATATTTTTGAAATTGTAACGATTGTAGGAGGAGGTTCCTAAAGTTAAGGTGAGCTTTTGAATCCTGTGAAAACAAAACATTCAATAAAAAAATCTCTGATAAGCAAAATTCCTATAATTTTTGCTCCAATTGTTTTATCAGTTCTATTTTTTCTTCTACCTCTTAAAAGTGAAGCTGCTAGTGGTGGACGTATAGGGGGAGGGCAATTTAGCGCTCCTTCAGCTCCAAGAGTTCGAAGCTATGGAGGGAGTGGTTATGGAATTCCAAGAGGATATGGAGGCGGATATGGAAGCAGATATGGAGGCGGATTTGGATTCCCATTCGTACTGCCTTTTTTTGGATTTGGTGGGGGCCTATTCGGTTTTTTTGTTCTTATGACAATTACAGGATTAATTGTTAACGCAATCAGAGGAAGCACTTTTCAAGGGAATGATTCAAACAATATTAAAAACAATAATCAATTCTCAGATCAGCCAAAAAACATAACACTTATACAAGCTCAAATAGGACTTTTAGCTAGCGCCAAGCAGATTCAAAAAGACCTTAGAAATTTAGCCAAGGAGTCAGATACAAAAACTTCAAGTGGCTTGCAAAGAGTCCTTTCTGAAACGACCCTATCTTTGCTGCGAAACTCAGATCTTTGGGCTTATTCAAATCTTGAGATAGGAAAAGTTCCATTCAATAGTGCTGAGTCGACCTTCAATAGACTCTCCCTAATTGAGAGAGGGAAACTATCAGGAGAAACAACATTTAATTTCTCTGGAGAAAATATTTCCCCGCAAACAGATTCAACAAAAGCTGGCGAGGCTGATTCGATTAACGAATATATTGCAGTTACTATAATTGTTGCTTCCAAAGGTAACTTCTTATCAAAACAGTCCACAGGGAGCGAACAACTTAGAGAGGAACTTAGGCTTCTTGGCTCAATTTCATCAAGAGAAATAATAGCTTTAGAGGTTATCTGGCAACCTGATGGAGAAGGCGACGTGCTGACCGCGGAAGAGCTGGTAACAAACTACCCAAATCTTAAGCATTTATAAAGACTTGCTATAAAAGCTCATTTCGGGCCAATTCTTTATATTTTTTTTAGCTATTTAACGCAACAACTCGCAATTTAACCCAGCAAGAGAGTTAGGGTATCCACATCTAATTTCTATTAACGTGTCAAGTTCTTCTCAATCAGAGCCACGCTCTTTGAAATGGGAGAGCAGTGGTGAATTAGCACAAAGAGATCTCTCGGAACTTGTAAACAGGTTGCTTGATGTTGAATCTGATAACCACAGCTGCGAACTCTCTCGCCTGAGTACTAAATATGACGAAAAAGAGTGACATTTATACTTTGCTCTTGCCTTTGTTAATTAGGTACTGCACCTTTCAATAAATGCGATTGTTCAATGTTGAGTAAACCCATTCATTGGATCAACAGCTCTGTTATCAACGAAGCTTTAATGAGATACCAAGAAGATCGTTTATCCAAACCACTTGCTTTATGGCTTGAACAACTTTTAGAAATTGAAAATAATAAAAAGATCAATTAAATGCAGAATCTTATCTTTTTTCAACTGTTTTTAATATTCTCATAGCAGCCATGGCGGCACCATAGCCATTATCTATATTTACAACACTTAAACCTGGAGCGCAGCTAGAAAGCATTCCATTCAGTGCAGCTTTGCCACCCGAACTAACCCCATAACCAACTGAAACAGGCAACCCAATAATTGGATGAGAAATTAATCCTGATAAAACTGTTGGCAAGGCTCCTTCCATTCCTGCACAAGCTATTACTACTTTTGACTGACTAATTTGATCTAATTGATCCATAAGTCTGTGCAACCCTGCAACACCCACATCAAGAATTAAATTTGTTTTAACACCATGAAATTTAAGGGCCACTTCCGCCTCAGCTGCAACAGGCAAATCACTAGTGCCTCCGCTTAAAATCGCTACCTCACCACACTCATCAAATTGTTTTGAGGGAGAACCAACTGTTAAGCAATTGGCTTTTGAATGAAATGATGCATTCTCAAATAAATTCAACAATCTCTCTGCTTTCTCTCGCTGAACTCTAGTAACCAGGGCAATTTCACCAGCTTTCTCAAAAGTTTGAATTATTTCGACTAATTGTTCAAATGTTTTGTGCTGTCCCCAAATCGCCTCAACCATTCCTAATCGATCCCTACGGTTAAGATCTAACCTTGCATCGGGGATTTTCACTGTTGCAATAGCTCCCCCTCATAAGTAAGAGGAAAAGGATTCCCATTTTTTAGACCTAATGAAGAACGAGCGGATTGTTCAAATTTTTCTTGAGTAAAATTGATCTCCTCTTGTGAAATATTTTTCCATTCCTCCCTACTATTCCAGACTATTAGAACTGTTGCTTCCTCTCCTTTTGGATCCCAAAGTAATTGACGATTTTTAAAGCCTTTTTGTTTTTTTAGCCATGGTTCCCAACTTTCTTTTTCTGCTTGAAGCCATGCATTTTTATTTTTTGCCGGAACAGAAATTTTAAGATGTTCGACTATTTGTTTATCAAATTGCAATGGCCCAGATAATTCAGCAGAGTAGGCAACTTGGGTTCCTATAAAAATTAAACCCACAAATACTATAAATAAAACGACAATTTTTTTCATATTTGCCTCAAAAGAGCAACTGAATGGCAACTTATACCCTCCTCTCTACCCTCAGCACCAAGCCTTTCATTTGTGGTTGCCTTTACCCCAACACAATCAATAGAAACTTTGAGTCTTTTGGCGAGATTTTCTCTCATTTCATTGATATGCGGTTTCATTTTCGGCCTTTCAGCAATAATGACAGAATCCACATTAACAACCTCCCATCCTTTTCCTTTTATAAGGCTGACAACTTCATCAAGTAATTTCAGACTATCAGCACCTTTCCATTTTGGATCATCTGGCGGAAAGTATTTACCAATATCACCAAGAGAAAGCGCTCCGAGCATCGCATCCATGACCGCGTGAGAGAGAACATCAGCATCACTATGACCATCTAAACCAAGTTCATTCGGATGCTTAATTGATAAACCACCAATTATTAGTGGCCTGTTGGGGACTAATCGATGCATGTCGTAGCCGTTGCCGATGCGAAATTCCACAGATTTTCTTCTTGATTTATCCATTCTCATCTCAAGAGTATCCTTTTTGGCAAGCCATTTCTCATAAAGATCTGGTCTACGCTCTTTTGTTCTCAATTTTCGCTGATTTTCTCTCCAATTGAAAATAGCTTCATGATCACCACTTTTTAAGACATCTGGTACTTGAAGACCTTTGAAAACAAATGGTCTTGTGTAGTGAGGATGCTCCAGTAGGTAATCATTATGACTTTCATTTTTGAGGGAATCTGAGTCTCCCAAAGTTCCTGGGAGAAGACGAGTAACGCCATTGATAATACTCATTGCGGGTATCTCTCCACCAGTTAAAACAAAGTCGCCCAATGAAATTTCATCATCAGCTATTGACCTTATACGCTCATCAAAACCCTCATATTGTCCACAAATAAGTATGAGCTGATCAAATTGCTCAGACCAATTCTCCAAATCTGCTTGTGTGAATAATCTTCCTTGAGGGGACATTAAAATAACTTTTCGTTTGTCTCTTTTGGGGATTAAATCATAAGCAGAGAAAAACGGCTCAGGTTTTAAAACCATTCCCGCTCCCCCCCCATATGGCAAATCATCAACTTTTCTATATCTATCTGAAGTAAAATCCCGCGGGTTGTGAATAAATAACCTCGCGAGATCTTTATCAAATGCTCTACCAATTACGCCGAGATTTTTTAGTGATTCAAAAGCTTGAGGTAAAAGGCTTACTACATCAAAGCGATATGGACTCATAGTTTTATTTTTCCTCGTATCCCAATTCAGCTAATTGGGAGGGTTTACTTCTCCAGTGAGGTACAACTTTTACAAAAAGTTCAAGATAAACAGGTCCATCAATCAAATTTTGCATTTCTATTCTTGCGCCTGTTCCAATTTCTTTCAACATGTTTCCACCCTTACCAATAATGATTCCTTTTTGACTTTTTCTCTCCACTAAAATAGTAGCTAAAATAGCTACTCTTGAATCCTTCCCTTTCAATTTCCCTTTACGAATAGGCACCTCCTTTATTTGATCAATTCGAACAGCAACACTATGAGGGACTTCTTCTCGAGTTTTAAATAAAACTTGCTCACGTATTAATTCTGCAAGAATAATATTCTGAGGCTGATCCGAAACCATATCATCAGGATAAAGTCTGGGCCCCTCTGGCATAAAAGTTATCATTTCTTCTATCAAATCATCACAACCATTGCCAATTAATGCACTACATTCTTTAATTGACATATTTGAATGATTGATTAATTTTTGGTATGCAACTTTTCTATCTTTAGATCCTTTCTCATTAAGAAGATCTATTTTGTTTAAAACAAATAGAACTGGTATTCGCTGATCTTTGATAAGTTTAACTATAAATGAGTCTCCCCTTCCTGGTTGAGAGGAGGCATCAAAAACAACTACTAAAAGGTCTACTTCACTAATTGATGATCTTGCTGTTTTTACTAATCTTTCTCCAAGAAGATGATGAGGCTTATGAATTCCTGGGGTATCAACAATGACCAATTGAGCACAATCTGTCGTTAGGATTGCTCTCAAACGATTTCTGGTCGTTTGAGCAATCGGTGATGTTATTGAAACTTTTTCTCCAATAAGTTGATTAACCAAAGTAGATTTACCAACATTGGGTCTGCCTAATAGAGCAACAAATCCCGATCGATGAGCCATAGGCTTGGGCTCCTTTGAATGCATATCAAAAAGTCCTTTTACTTTCAGATTGGCGTTTAATTCAACATAAATCTATGACTAATAGAGAACCAAGTTTTAATGAGGCAATTGAAATTGCTCATGTGTGGTGCAGAGAATGGGATGAGGGAAGCCTTAGTGATGAGGTGTTCGCTGATCGAATTGGAGAATTAATAAAAACAAATGATGGTATGAGAGGTTTTTTTGTTTTATCACTTACAAGTGATTTTACAGTTATTGATAGACTGTCAGATCCTTTAATTTTTCAATTAAGAAAAAATGGTGAACCTGTTGTAGCTCTGACAGTCAAAAATCTTGCTATGAGCTCTGCAATGTCAATTAAACATCACTTAGAAAAAAATTTTTCTCAGGAATTATCCTCTGAGAGAATTACTGCAAGATGCACTGAGATACTTAGGAATTTAGATTCGGTTTTGGTCAAAAAAGAACTTGAAAAAATCTTAGAGGGTCTTGATGGTAATGGGGAGTTGGCAAAATTCATTAAAAGATGGGAATATGACAAAATTCAAAAAGAAAATATACGTAAAAATATTTATTCGGTAGCTGAATAAAAAAAAGGAGCTTCACAGCTCCTTTAAGTAGACAATTAATTTACTTCAAAAATTAATCTCTTCTTCCACCTCCCTGGAGTGCAATCATTAAACGGAGTATAAAAACGAATAGATTAATATAGGTCAAATACATGCCTAATGCCCCTGCAAGATATTGATCGTCGTTATATCTTCTTGGCATAGTGTAGAAGTCGACAAAAGACATTCCTACAAAAAGGACAGTTCCAAAACCTGCAATCAAAAGTTCAAGTCCGCTTCCACCAAACATTCCTGGTGCAAAAATACCCCCAATAAGTTGAAATACCATAGCTATTATTAAACCTATCAATCCCAGCCCTACTACCCCGCTGAGTGCCTGTCCCACACTGTCACTCATACGTCTACCCACATTTGAAGCTATTGCAAAAGTTATTCCTGTAGCAAAAGCAGCTGTGCCGACAGACCCAATACCCACAGTCCCAATTGCGAGAGCGACTATTCCGCTGAGAGTAAATCCGGTGAGAAGACTAAAAGCTGCGAGAAGTGGCAAAGCTTTTTCATTATTTGCATTGTTGGCGGCACTTGAAGCCATGAAAAAAAGTACTAATTCAGCAATAAAAGCTACAAAAAACAAAGGCTGAAATAGCGATGGGTTTGATGCCATTATCGATAATCCCCCAATTACTCCCAAAGAAGTAACTACCATTCCACCTCCCACATAGGGTAGGGCTTTGTTTACAACATTTGGTCCAACGAGTGCGCTCGACTGAGCTTCGCGGATGGCCTGCTGGAAATTGCTACTAGCTGGCATAAATTTGTTATCTCTTCAACTACTTTGGCACGAAAATCCAAAATAATGCGCGCTATTAGTACGGATCTCCTCATTGATTAACTCTTTCGATCATATGCATCAACAACTTTTTGCACTAAAGGATGTCTAACTACATCAGCAGAAGTCAGATAGGAAAAAGCAATTCCCTCAACATCTTGAAGAACCCTCATAGCTTCTTGCAGGCCACTTATTTGTCCTTTAGGCAAATCAACTTGAGAGATGTCACCAGTTACTACCATTCTTGACCTCTCTCCGAGACGCGTCAGAACCATTTTCATTTGAGCAGATGTAGTATTTTGCGCTTCATCAAGAATGATAAAAGCATCATCAAGCGTCCTCCCACG
Organism: Prochlorococcus sp. MIT2309; assembly: GCF_059772305.1. Classification (NCBI taxonomy): domain Bacteria; kingdom Bacillati; phylum Cyanobacteriota; class Cyanophyceae; order Synechococcales; family Prochlorococcaceae; genus Prochlorococcus; species Prochlorococcus sp. MIT2309. The sequence continues at coordinate 758,878 of NZ_CM186282.1, forward strand.
CATGTAAGCAAGAGGGGCCACCTCTATCACACCCTTTTCGAGTAAAGATGATGTTTTCTCTGATCCGTACAAAGAATGCAAAGCGTCGTATAGAGGCCTTAAATATGGATCGACTTTTTGTTGTAAATCACCAGGTAAAAAACCCAATCGTTCACCTGCTTCAACAGCTGGTCTAGTGAGAATAATTTTTTGAATCTTTCTATCCGTCAACATTTTTACAGCGAGAACCGTAGCTAGGAAGGTTTTACCTGTGCCAGCTGGACCAATAGAGAATGTCAGATCATGAGTTTCCATTGCCTCGACATAGGCTTTTTGTCTGAGGGTTCTTGGCCTAAGAAAATTCCCCTTGTCACCTCGAGCAAGAACTTGTGCTCCCATAGCTTCATGGTCTCTACTACGCCCAGTGTCAAGAGCAGACAAAGCAGCTTGCAAATCTACAGGAGATACAGATTGTCCCTCTTTCCATAATGGCCTGATCAATTCGACTAAGCCAGCAGCTCTCTCGATCTGTGCTGGTTTTCCGCTTAGTTCTAATTGCAAACCTCTCAAAACTATTTTTGCACCAGTAAGGGCTTCAATTTTTTCAAGAGTTTTGTTTCCAGCTCCAGCTAAGGCGTTGGCTGCATCTGAGTCTGGAAGAGGTATCTCGAAGCTTCCTATCGAGATTGCTTCAGGCATATTGCTTATTTTGAATTGTCAGCATCTTTGGTTGCTTCAGGACTTACTTCTTCTTTACTTAATTTTGATTTTTTTTCCTCTTCTCTTTGTTTTTGCTGAGCAATTTTTCCAGTTATTTCAGCAGGTCGAACTTTTTTTTCAAGAAGTCCACCTTTTTCAAGGAGGGATCTAACAGCGTCTGTGGGTTGAGCGCCTTGACTCAATCTTAATCTAAGAGCCTCAGTATCTAATCGAGTTTCTTTAGTTCGAGGATTGTAAAATCCTAGTTCCTGTAAGGGGCGACCATCGCGTCGAGATGTACTGTTGCAAGCAACAAGTCGGAAGCTAGCTTCCCTTTTTTTCCCAAACCGCTTTAGGCGGAGTTTGATCATCTTTGCATGACTTGATAAAGGACTTCTTTGATAGGAAGTTAATTCACTTCTCTAACCATTACAGACTCTAGCTTGTTGTGGGTTCAAAGGTCACCGAATCCTTTCTTTTTTTTGAATGGTCTTTTCCTTTTAGGACTATTTCCGGAACTCGATCTTCCCTGTAAAGGACCACCACCAGGTGGCATCATCGCTGGAGATCCACCAAGTCCAGGAAATCCTCCCATTCCTGGCAATCCTTGTCCACTTGAGAGTTGTTTCATCATGCCTCTCATTCTTTGAAAGTCAGACAAAACTTTATCTACATCTTTTACTTTGTAGCCACTTCCAATAGCCACACGATTCCTTCTGGAAGGTTCAGCTGATAACAATTCAGGTTTATTTCTTTCGGCAGGAGTCATGGATCCAATCATGGACTCTATCCTTTTAAGCTGATCCTCTCCACTTTTAATCATTCCATCATCGATTTTACCCATCCCTGGAATCATTTTCACCAGCCCCCCAAGGGATCCCATCCTCTTAATTAATCTCATTTGTTTGACAAAGTCAGAAAAATCAAAAGTGGCCTCCTGAAGTTTTTTTTGCATCGCTTCAGCATCAGCAAGCTCAACTTCTTTTTGTGCTTTTTCAACAAGTGTCAATACATCTCCCATTCCTAAAATTCTGCTTGCCATTCTCTCAGGATGAAAAGGCTGCAAAGCTTCAACCTTTTCTCCTGTACCAATAAACTTGATGGGCTTACCACTGACCTTTTTGATTGATAAAGCTGCGCCTCCTCTTGAATCGCCATCAAGTTTTGTAAGCACTGCTCCAGTTATTCCAACTTTTTGGTGAAAGGCACTCGTTATGTCCGCAGCTTCCTGGCCAATCATTGAGTCAACCACAAGAAGCACTTCATCTGGATTAACAGCTTCTTTGATTCGGACCATTTCTCCCATCATTTGCTCATCTATTTGAAGTCTTCCAGCAGTGTCAACAAGAACAGTGTCGAAACCTTCTTCACAAGCCTTTTTATAGCCAAATCGGGCTATGTCCTCAGGACATTTACTTTCATCATCGCTAAAAACATCTACGCCAATTTGACGCCCAAGTGTTTTTAGCTGATCAATTGCAGCTGGTCGGTAAACATCTGCAGCAATAAGAAGAGGTTTTCTGCCCTCATCTTTGAAAAACAAACCCATCTTTGCGGTAGCCGTGGTTTTGCCGGCACCCTGCAAACCTGCCATCAAAATTACAGTTGGATTATCGCTTTGTCTTGCAAGTGGTTTATTTTCTCCGCCCATTACTTCTACAAGCTGCTCATGAACAACTTGTATAAATTTTTGGCCTGGGTTTATGCCCCTTACAACCTCAGTGCCAATAGCTTTTCTACGAACTTCATCAACAAATTCTTTGACTACAGACAAACTTACATCTGCATCAAGCAATGCTCTTCTTACCTGTTTCAGAGCTACTTCTACATTGTTTTCATTTATTGTCGCTTCGCCCCTAAACGCTTTTACAGCATCTTCAAAACGATCAGAAAGCTCTTCGAACATTAAAAAATTATTTCGCTAATGACATCATAAGTTAAAAGAAAAATAAATTTTATAAATAAAAAATAAAAAGATTAAATACCACTTACATAGTCAACTAATTGCCAAATATCCTTCTCTCTCCCAAGAATATATTGAACTTTTAGAGATGGTATTACTGTCTCTGAAAGTTCATCTCCACTATCATTAATAATTTTATCTTTATAATCAAGTTTTACATTAACAGAGATTCTCTTATTACTTACTGAAACAAAATTCATTTCTAAAATATTTGCTTTAATTATTTGTTTTTGCCCATTTTTAATATCTCTTTTCCTTTCATTCATGACTCTATCAAAAAGTTTATCTCTAGCAAAACTTGAAAAATCGGAAGGATCTTCCCCTGACAATAAAGCCGCTTTAGCCTCAAGCCATTTTTCAATTATTAGTCTTATTTGTTGATCAGTTGGTTCGTCTACAGAAAGAGCAGAGACAGCCTTATTTTTATTTTCACTGAGTGAAATATTAAAATTATCTTGCTCAGTGGAATTTTTTACAGTATTTAGTTTGATTTGATTTTCAGAAATTGAATTTTTATTATTTGATTGATTTTTTGGCTTCTCATTCTGGACAATATTTACTTTATCCTTAACATCAACATTTTTAACTCTAAGATTTAACAATCCATAAGCTGTTCCAGTAATAAATACAAGGAAAAATACTGATAAGCTTGCATAGATGGGATTTTTACTTATGCGTTTCCGAATATTTATACTTTTGGCTTTAACCAAATATTGAGTTGACAGGTTAATAAATTTCTCAAATAAAGAAATATTTGGTATGAGGTTATTGAATTCTTCTTGATCATTTTCTGTTTTTCCACTTGCCGATTCACGTATACCGCCCGGCATAGGCAATGATCCCTCGGGTTCAATAGGATCTGAAGGTGATTCAAAATCAGTTTTTTCTGGTTTGATAGAGGATAGAAAGTTTCTGCCAGCGTTTGCTAATCCCCTCGCCCCTCGATTTTCAAGATCGTCAAGATAATCTTGAACAGTCTGGTCAGCGAACCAATCATCAAGATCTGGGGAAACTGAATCAATGTCCCGGTAACCGTTTAGAACGTCATTTTGCAGCCAATTCCTACAGTAATGACAATATGCGGCAAGATCCTCCCCAGGATAATTTTCCAACCAAATTCGCAAATTTTCATCATTGCTACTTTTAAATCTTGCCTCAGCTTGTTTGATGTCTCCTAATAAAAGATCAATACAGCCAATCAATGGCATTGGATCTAATCCAGAGTAATTTAAATTTTTTAAGTATCTTCTTGCCTCCTGGAGTTTTTGCGGTTGCTTATAAACAAATCCCAGTGCAATTAAAGTAATTGAAGAAAGAAAGCCTGCATCAGCTGAGCCTTGCCGATACCAAGAAAGAAATAATTCCACCTGCTCCTGAGCCGTAATATATTTCCTGACTTGTTGAAAAAATAATTCAAAATCAACTTGCTTTAATCCTGCAAATAGAGGGAATTTATTTTTTCCCTCTAAGCCACCTCTTTTTATGACATAGAAGTCAAGTAAATTAAGACCTTCCTGATGAGATTTATTATCACTAAGATCTCTGCTTAATAAATCGAGAATTCTGAAGGGTAGTAAAAGTTCTAAGTCCTCTTCAAGAATTTGCCTCTGATCAGAGAGTTTACCCATTCTTTGGAGGAGCAAAATGCCCTCTTGAAGAACTTCTGCGGCAACTGCGTAACGCCTTCTATCTTGCTCACTTATCGATGCATCTCTGCACGCTAGAGCAGCTAAAAGGGCTAAATCGGCCTCTCTACTGCTGCCAAGCGCAGGGGTTTGAGGCGGTTGTAAAGCTTGCCTAGCAAGCTTAAAAGCATCTCCAGGGCAAGCAGCTTCCCAAAGGAGAATCAATCCAGCCACTTCCCTGTTAGATGAAAGCTCTAAACCGGATGCACCAAGTGAAAGAGCCCCTTCGTACTCCTGCCGCTGAAATTGATCTGTCAATAGATCTGCAGATAATCTAAGGAGTTCAGCTCTTTGAGCTAATACTTCTTCAGTAAAGCCTTGATCAGGAGCTCTATCCAGCCGTAGCTGAAAAACCCTGAGTATCTCCTCAGCTCCAGCAGAGGGGGAAACACCCAATAAACGGAAATGATCGATCGGTAATTCCAATCATTACTATGCCATTAGATAAAAACTCTAGGCATCGGAAGGGGTTCTGCCCATTTTTAATCCATATGCCCTTACAGTCGTAAATGGAGTAACGAGTTAAGCCATGGGTCAGACACCAACAAAACCTTCAGACAAAACTGCTGAGATCGCTCTAGCTGCAGGCGATCATGCGGAAAGGATAAGAAGCCTTGAACCTGAAAAAGACTCAGATATCAACCGAGAAATTGGCTTAAAACTTTTCAAAGATATGACCCTTGGAAGGCGATTTGAAGATAAATGTGCCGAAATGTATTACAGAGGAAAGATGTTTGGCTTTGTCCACCTTTACAACGGTCAAGAAGCGGTCAGTAGTGGCGTCATTGGAGCTATGAAGAGGCAGCATGACTGGTTTTGCAGCACTTATAGGGATCACGTTCATGCTCTCAGTGCAGGTGTCCCAGCAAAAGAAGTAATGAGTGAGCTTTTTGGCAAAGAAACCGGCTGTAGCAAGGGTAGAGGAGGGTCTATGCACCTTTTTTCTAAAGAACATCATCTTCTTGGTGGCTATGCGTTCATCGGTGAGGGAATCCCCGTAGCACTTGGCGCGGCATTTACAAGTCGTTACAAAAGAGATGCTCTTGGAGAAATCGATAGCGATTCTGTAACTGCTGCATTTTTTGGTGACGGCACTTGTAATAACGGTCAATTTTTTGAATGCCTGAATATGGCTCAATTATGGAAGCTGCCGATTATTTTCGTTGTGGAAAATAATAAGTGGGCCATCGGTATGGCTCATGACCGGGCTACGAGTGATCCAGAAATTTGGAAAAAAGCCAAGGCTTTTGGTATGAAAGGTGAAGAGGTCGACGGAATGGACGTAATCGCTGTCAGGAATGCAACTCAAAGAGCGCTGAAGAGAGCTAGAAGCGGGGAGGGGCCTACCTTGCTTGAATGCCTTACCTATCGTTTCAGGGGACACTCTTTGGCTGATCCAGATGAGCTTAGATCTGCTGAAGAGAAAGAATTTTGGGCTACTAAAGATCCACTTAAAAAGCTCGAGAAAGATTTAATTGCCAGAGATTTCGTAAATGAGAATGAACTTAGAGCAATTGAGAAGTCAATAGATGAAGAAGTAAAAGAAGCTGTTGAATTTGCCTTATCAGCGCCTGAACCTTCACCTGAAGAATTAACAAAATACATTTGGGCTGAAAACTAGTTTTTCTAAATCCCGCTTGGTAGCTTTCTAGTCAGATTTCTTAATTTACGAAGCGCCTTCAGCTCAACTTGACGCACTCTTTCCCTAGAAACTTGCAAAAGCCTTCCAATTTCAGCAAGGGTATGTCTTTCGTTGCCCTCTAGACCAAACCTCAACCGGATTACATGCTGCTCTTGCTCACTCAAGTGACTGAGCCATCTACCTAGCTGTTCTTGATGTATCCGTTGTTCTACTTTGTCTAAAGGTTCCTCTAATGATCCATCTGCTATGAGATCTCCCAAGAAACTCCTCCCCTCATCTCCGTTAACAGGAGCATCAAGACTACTCGTAGTTAAAGCCTGTCGAAGAATGGAATCTAATTCCTCAACCTCAATCTCCATTGCCTCCGCTATCTCTACACGGCTTGGCATGGCTCCCAATTTGTGAGCTAAATCCAAACTAACTTTTCTAATTGTTGCCAACCTCTCACTTAAATGAACTGGCAAACGAATTGTCCTTGACTGGCAAGCGATTGCTCTTGTCATGCTCTGACGAATCCACCAAAAAGCGTAGGTAGAGAATTTATAACCCCTAGTGGGATCAAACTTTTCAACAGCTCTTTCCAAGCCCAAAGACCCCTCTTGAACCAAATCCAGAAGCTCAAGACCTTTACCTTGATATTTTTTAGCAACACTTACTACCAGTCTTAAATTTGCTTTCATCATTCGCTCTTTCGCTCTTCTTCCTATACGAATAAGACGACGTTGATGAGATGAGAATTCGGAACTTTTTTCGTCCTTGGTTCCATCCTCAGTCAAACCCATCATTGTTTGGACCTGGTTGCCCAATTCAATTTCCTCTGCTGGAGTCAACAAAGGGACTCTTCCAATAGTTGATAGGTACCAACTAATTGGGTCACTATTACGCCGTTTTTGAGATAAAACTGCTTTTGGAGCTGATGAGACCATAATTTTCGCTCCTTTAAATTGCTAAGACTCTCCTACAAAAATCTCAAAAGAGCCAAATGCTTCCATAATCCTTCAGATTCATGGTGAGAAAACTCAACATTTCGGTTAAAAATAGACAAAAAGAGCAATTAAATGTCTCTTTCAAGATATTTCTTTCTCATAAGCCTGTTATTAAATTCACCCAAAAACTCTGAAATAGAACTGGCAGTTGACCCAAATGGGCAAATTTTTGCGGATTCAGCGTGTATCAATGTGGCGTGCGCCAAATATTCCCAATTCAATTGCCCTGATACTGAGAATGCCATTGCTCCATATCCAGCCAAAAATCCAGCAAGCACATCGCCCAAGCCTGCTCTTGCAACCCATGGTGCACTCTCGCCTATTTGCCATACATTGGCCTCAGGAGTCGAAAAAATAGAATGAGCGCCTTTCAAAAGAATGGCAGTCCCTGTTCTATTTGAAGCCTCAATGACTGATTGCAAAATATTTGTCTTATCAAAATCAGGGAAAAGTCTTTCAAATTCTTTTTTATGAGGTGTTAGAAGTGTTGGGAATTTCCTTCTTGCAAGCCATTTCGAACCTTCTATAGATTTAGACAAACGATTTAAACCGTCAGCATCAAGAACTAAAAGTCCTTCAAAATCAAGCAATTTATTAGATATTAAATCCCAATTTTCATTTGAGACACCCAAGCCTGGCCCAACCAATAGCGCATCAAGTTTATTGAGCAATGTGTTCTCAAAAAAATCATTGATTAATGAAGATCCATCAGGAGACTGTTTTAATAAGCCTGCAGATACAATTTCAGGCAATGATTGGGAATAAAAATCTTTGATCGACTCTGGTATCGCAGCTTGAATGCTTCCTACCCCGCTCGCAAGAAGTCCTTTTAAAGCTAAAAAAAATGCACCTCGGTATTTACTACTTCCAGCAACTGCAAGAACTCTACCTCTCTGATATTTCTCCAAAGAAGGGTTAGTAATTGGCAATTGATCTTCGCAAATATCAGAAAAAGTAATTCTTAGTGGTGCTTTTTTTAAATTTTGAGATATTAATTTTTCCGGAATACCCATATCAATTCTCTTAATACGACCAACGTATTCTTTTGCACTATCTTGCAACAAACCAATCTTCAAAAGACCTACAGTGACTGTAAAGTCAGCCCTAACTGCATTCCCAGAAATTGGTATTCCTGTATCAGAACAAATACCAGATGGTATATCAAGGCTAATAACTGGTGCTCGAGTATTTTCGAATCGAGTTTGGAAAAGTAAAGCCAATTCTTCTGAAAGACCTCTCTTTTGATTAAGGCCAAATAGTGCATCAACCCACAATTCATTTCTAAAGGGATCGGGTGCTTCTTTTTGGCATTTAATTCCAAGCCAAATTGCATGGGAAAAATGGTTTTGAGTTAATTTTTTTTTTAGAGGGAAAGGAGTCCACAACGATACATTTACCCCCGAATAATGTAATTCCTTCGCCAGAACCAATCCGTCGCCTCCGTTATGACCAGGGCCCACAAATACAATTACCTTGCGATCAGTTAATTTGAATCTTTCAAGCATCCAAGTTGACATTGTTTTTCCAATTTTTTCCATCAACGCCTCTTGTGGCATGCCACTGGATAGAATTAGATTCTCAATACCCTGCATCTGTGTTGAGTTGACCATTACATGATCACTATCAAAATGAGGCCAAGCCAATTAAGTCCCTCAAAAAAACACTATTCATAAGTCAAACAACTAACTGATGCCTCTGCCAACAGAAACCAAAAACTTCACAAACTCAAAAGAACCTAACAAGAGAAAGTTTTCTCGACAGGGGGTATTGAATCATCTAAAAATGTTGGGAGGTAATCACGCAGTAGCCGTTGGACTATCGGGCGGCGTAGATAGTTCTTTAACTGCTGCACTCTTAGTTGAGGCAGGATGGCATGTTGAAGGAATTACACTTTGGCTTATGAAAGGACAGGGCTCTTGTTGTTCCGATGGATTAATTGATGCTGCAGGAATTTGTGAGCAGCTTGAGGTTAAACATCACATTATTGATGCGAGAGAGACCTTTAATCAAGAGATAGTCAATCACCTTGTAAGCGGATATGAGAAAGGCATTACGCCCTCTCCTTGCTCTAGATGCAACAGATCAGTCAAATTCTCAGAGATGATCGAATGGACATCTAAACATTCAACTATCGATCGAATCGCAACAGGCCATTATGCAAGGATTAAATATGCTTATGACACTACATCTTTTAAAAATTTACCTGAAAGCAGCAGAGATAAGCACAAGCTTTTAAGGGGGTTAGATAGGAACAAGGATCAAAGCTATTTTTTATACGATCTTTCTCAAGATACTCTTGGGAAAATAATATTCCCACTTGGAGAATTAACCAAAGAAGAGACGAGGTTAGAGGCTCAAAAATATGGATTAAAAACCGCCAACAAGCCTGAAAGCCAAGATCTATGCCTCTCAGAGCATTACGGATCGATGAAAGCTTTTCTTGATTCGTATATTGATGAAAGAAAAGGGCAAATAGTACTTCAAGATGGAACTGTTCTTGGTGAGCACGATGGAGTAGAGCATTTCACAATCGGTCAGCGCAAAGGTCTGGGAATATCTTGGTCTGTTCCTCTTCATGTAATAAAAATCGACGCTACGGAAAATAAAGTGATCGTTGGGCCAAGATCCGAGGCTGGCAGATCAAGTTGCGTTGTAAAAGATATAAATTGGATATCAATCGATCAACCCAATCAAGAGGTACGAGCAGAAGTTCAACTTCGCTATAGAAGTTTACCTGTTAAGACGGTCCTTCAACCAATAAAAAGAATTCCTGGTGAATTGGATAAAGCTGTTGAGACTAAATTTAAATTAATTTTTGATGATGAGCAGTTTTCTATCACACCTGGCCAAGCTGCAGTTTTTTATTGGGGTGAAATTGTTCTTGGCGGAGGAATAATTGAAAAGTAATTATTTATGCATTTAAATAATTTCTCTCTTAACTAAAGTCAATATAAAAGTAATAAATAATAGACAAATGATTGGGATCTCTCCAAATCTTGAATAAACAGTTTTATCTTTACTGATTTTTAAATCAAAAATACCTAGCTTTTCAACAGAGGGTTTAAGAAGCTTTTCAACTTTTCCTGTTTTTGAAATTTGAGAAGTTGGCCCAGTATTTCCTACTGTGATAACTGGTCTTGAATTTTCAATAGATCTTAATTTTGCTAAATTAATAAATTGCTTCTGAAGTAACAATGGATAAGGGTCAAGATTAGCAATAGATAAAATCCATACCCCTCCTTCTCTAACACTATCGGCAATTAACTTACCATCTGCAATTTCATAACAAATTGCAGCAACTCCTGAAATACCTTTCCATTCAAAAATTCTACTTTTAGAACCAGATTCAATCCCCCCAAGAGCAGAAAGGCCTATTTTTCTAAACCTCAAGAAAGATGGTATCCACTCACCCAATGGAACTATCCTATACTTATCCACATGAGATGAAAAATCAATTTCGCCTTTATTGAATATCAATATAGAATTCCTTATTTTCCCCTCTAAGGATCTAAATCCTCCAGAGATTAAATCAATTTTTGGAGGATAAATTAAATGTTGATTTATCTGTAAAGTACCCTCTGGGACTAGTAATAAATCAGCACCAAATTGTGAGGCTTGATCTAAGTTTAAATTGATATCTTGAGGTATTTTATTTAATCCAGCTTTATTAAATTTTTTTCTAATAGGAATATTTGTTTGCCATACTGCTAATTTTCCAGATGATATTGTCTGTGTTTCTTCTAAATTAAATAATCCAATTAAGTGTAAAAAAATTAAAATAATAGTCCCAAATAAAAATATTTTTTTTAAACTCTTTCTTTGCTTTATCTCCCTAAATAAAGTAAAAATCCACCATCCAATCATTAATTGTAATGAAGCCAATCCACCTGCTCCTATCCATTCAGCCCATGAAGCTAGCAACCTATCTCCGGGGAGAAAACTGGCACCCAACCCGATCCAAAAAAGAGGGCTCTGAGAAAGGGTTACTTCTGCAAGCCCCCATAGTCCAGAGAAAAAAAGGGCAGGGGAAAGTGAGATGACTCCTAAAAGGTTCTCTCTTTTGTTAAATCGACACAAAAATAAAGTTTGCATCCATGCCCAGGTGAAGACCAAGATATATCCAATTAATCCACAAATTATCCAAATTAAGGTTACCAAGGGTTCGCTTATTGAACTCTTAATGCCAACCCATGTCAAAGGATGTAGAGCAAGTAACCATTTATGAGTCATTAAAACTGCTATTAAGCCCCAAAGTCCTGCATATTTAGGTTTTTCTGAAACTGACCAAAGGAATGCAACCCCAAAACTCGCCAGAAAACTTATCTCATAATTAAGACTTAATCCAACGAACACCCCACCAATAATCGCTCTAAATAAGAAAGCCTCCTTCAATGAAAAAATGTTTTTGGAATTAGACATATATTTAATGCTTTCTTCTGTAGGATTTGTATGAAACAAAAATTTTTCTTGTGAAAGACATTTTTATTAGTTTTTCAATTTGCTTGGCTTGTCTTTTCGTGGCTTTTGCAAGCCAAATCATTTCTCCAACATCATTAGATGCTTTTGAAGCTAATTCAACTATCCAAGCAGATCTAAAAACAAATCAACTTCAAAAAGAGCTAGCCAATCCATTTGAAATTGATCCTGAGGAGAGTAATCCTATCCTGTTTGTCATGGCAGAAGAAAAGCCAAAAAAGCAATCTCCAATGGGTGGATCTTTTGAATCAGAAAGTTTCCAAGTCACATCAAGTGGCCTTAAATTTTCTGATTTAGAAATTGGTTCGGGGAAAACCGCTACGGCTGGTCAGAATGTCTCTGTAAATTACAGAGGTACACTAGAAAACGGTAAAGAATTCGACAGCAGTTTTGGCAGAGCACCATTTAATTTCCCTTTAGGGGCTGGACAAGTCATAAAAGGTTGGGATGAAGGAGTAGCTGGGATGAAAGAGGGTGGGAAAAGAAAGCTTATAATTCCCCCAGAACTAGGCTATGGGAAAAGAGCTATTGGTCCAATTCCTTCAAACTCGACTCTAATATTTGAAGTTGAATTGATTGAGGTCAACTAAAAATAAGACATTTGTCTGGCGCTTAAAAAAAACAATTCAAAACATGGCAGTCAGTCATTTTGAACAGTAGGCTTATAAAAGGTTTAATTATTAAATATGCGTAACGCTTTCTGGGCACTTTTAAAAAGCCTTCCGATTCAAAAAGTTCATGCTCATTGCGATGGCCCATGTGGGGTTTATGATCCAGCTTCTGCAAGAGTTGCAGCCGAGGCCGTTTTATCAATGACAAAGAAAATTATCGCTTTGACCCCCCCTCAAAGCAATAATTCATCTGATTGGGCAACTTACAACAACACTTTCTCAAGATATGTCGCAATAAAAGAAGAACAAGCTCAACAAACAAAGGAAGAACTCTTAATCTTATGGACAGATTATTTCAAGCCAGAGCATCTCGAGGCCAACCCTAACTTGCATGACATCTTCTGGAAAGCGGCAAAGCTTTGCAGTGCTACCAAAGTCAATATCGATCAATCAAAAGCTGAAGAGCTTTTGAACGCTGTTGAATCAATCCATAATATTTTTTGGAAATCCAAAGGACGTGCAGACAGTTGGGTCACGGCTAGCTAAGAAAAAACAAAAATCGATTTTTCTACTTATTTTTCTTTTGATTATCCGACGTATGCGGATAGTTAGAGTTAGTGGAAACTCAATGTCTCCTTTTTTAAACGAAGGAGACATTGTTGTTTTTAAGAAAATCAAACAAATTAATGCAAATGAATTAAAAAAAGGGTCAATATTATTGCTAAATCATCCCTTCATAAATAACCATTTAATAATAAAGCGATTAATTAATTGCAATTCAGAAGGGGTTTATGTGCAAGGAGATAACTTACTTTTTAGTGACGATAGTCGTAATTTTGGATGGATTCAAATTAATAATGTTGTTGGCATTACCGAAAGAATTTTTAGGAATTCTATTAATAATTTATCCTAAGATTGGGCTTCTTTGAAGCCAGAAAAAACCGGTAACCAGAGAAAGTCCACCAGCAAATCCCATCAATAATGGAGAAACCTTTCTTCCTAATCGAACAGTTGTGACTGAAATACCAAGAACTACTGACCCCATAGCAGAAATAGATCCAAGAAGATAAGCAATCAAATATGCAACGGCACCCATTGTGGGTAAAGCTAATGCCGGGATCACTGCCAGCAGGTGACTGGCACCTGCCATACCATGAATAAGCCCTAGGCTTGTTGCCGCATGAGCATGAGCTCCATGTATTTTTCTGCCTAAAAAATGAAAATGAATGTGCTCATGCTTTCTGCCTGAGTCATGTTCATGATTATGCATATGTATGTTTAACCCCAACGCACTTCTAATTGCAATAACACCAACAATTAATAAGGTAATACCAACTGCGAACTCAGCGAATGAAGAGAGAGTCTTTAGGTTTACTAAATCTTTTGCAAGAACTGCCAAAGAGGCCAGAAACAAAACCCCTGCTGAGTGCCCTACCCCCCAAGCTATTCCATCCCTAAGGGCAAGCCTTGGTTTTCTCATTGCTGCTGGTGCCATAGCTACCAAATGATCTGCACCGCTTACAACATGTAAGGCACCAGCAGCAAATCCAGTGAAGATAGTTAAAAACATATCTGTCTATAAAGATCATGTAAAGAAAGAATTTTCCTACATGGTTTTGTAATCCAAAAATATTTTAAAACGTAGAGGGATTATTAAAGAGATTATCAGAAGAATATTAAGGAAAAATAAAATAGGTGGCTATTATATAGTTTTATTTTTCAATTATTGATATTGAAACCTGATTTAATTGAAGTTATTTAATTCTCAGAATAGAGATCTAGCTGGGTTGTGCTTATCCTTAGGGCTATGACCGTGAGCTATTCCAAGTTCATGCATTCTCGCATGTTCATCAATGGTATCTCTAAGCTCTTTTTTGCCAGGGCCGAATGAGGCATAAATCCCATAAGCTAAGGAGCCAAAAACAACTAATAAAATACCTCCGATAATGGCGTTTAGAGCTGGATCTTGAGCGGCGACTTCCATGGTGTGTAGAATTTTATACGTAATCATACTACATTTTCTTCAGAATCGAGAGTGACTAATTATGGCTGATACTAATGTTGTCTTTGTCTAATCAAAACTTTTCTTATGCATGTATTTAACAATAAAAAATCTTATAACCTTGTGTATTGTTTTTATCTAAAAGGTGTGATTAAAAAATTTACCAATTAAAAAAATAAATATCGAGCTATCATAAATTTTGCTAATGAATTAGCAATTATCAGCAGCTAATCGTCAGCAGTTTTGGATCATAGGGGCTTGGGGCAGAGTCCTTGTGATTCAAGCTGCATGCTTAAATATAAAAAACGAAACATAAAATATAATTGAAAAAATGAAGTGAAATATCCACTAAATTTTACAAAGTTGAATTATAAGCAAGGAGTCCTAAAAAACCAAGTATTAAGAGGATGCTCATAATTCTGCTAAATGTAAAAGTGCCTAGATCAACTTTAAAAGGGCCCAAATCAAATTTCATAAGTATAAAAATTAGAACTTTACTATAAAATATGAATTTTCAAAAGGACACAACAAAAATTTTAGGTTATTCAATAATCACATTATAGATAGATCTACACTAACCAACCAATTTTGGTTTATGAATAGATCCTCAAGAAACTCTTTAATGTCAACGTTAAAAATTTCTCGATCTGGGCAACTATGTATTATCACTAAGTTTCCATCTTGATCAATTTTGAATTCCCCCTCGATAGGTTTGTGCCAGTCCTCCTCATTATTTTGAAGAACATAACCTAAATTCTCAATCTCTTTTCTATGTTTCGACTTAACAGTAATATGAAGCATATTTTTTTCATCAAATTTGCCATCATAACTTTCATAAAAGTCATCCCAGGAATTCTTGTTTGCTTCGCTGATCATCATGCTGAACTTGAGATCTTAGAATGCTCAATTGATTAATAAAATGTTAGTTATATTTAAAAAAAATATCTCTATCCTTAAACTGATTGAAATATATATAATGTAAATGAACTTCCAAAAAATTAGAGATGATTAAAAGGGCTTTGACTTAACCCTTCATTATCTAGTTTTTTTTATTATTAAGATCAATTAATTTATCTATCTTTTTGATTTGTCCATCAAATCTAACAATCCACTCCTGTAATTTGATAGTATTTTTATTATCCATATCTTTCATACTCATAAGATCTTCCTTAATTAGTTGATTATACACAATGTCAGGCATTAGCAATAAAAACTTAAGCACCAATGGCATAAGGAATTTGAGAGATCAAATGGAGTCCCTTAAAAATAAAAGTTATTTTAATTATGGTGGGCAAGGCCCTTTACCCTCTGAATCATTAACTGCAATCATTTCTAGTTGGAAAAAGATACAAGAACTTGGTCCTTTCACAAATGATATTTGGCCCTACATAGCAAATGAAACCGAGCGAACAAAAAAACAGCTTGCAAATTTATGCGGTGTAAGTAGAAATCGCGTAGCACTTACTGAAAACGTCACAAGTGGATGCGTCCTACCCCTTTGGGGCCTGCCTTTTAACAATTCTGAGAGAATATTATTAAGTGACTGTGAGCATCCCGGGGTAATAGCAGCCTGTAAAGAAATAGCAAAAAGAAAAAAGCTTGGTATTGATGTTTTGGCTGTCCAAAAATTTCGTAACGGAATTGATAAAGAAAAGATCACCAATCAATTAGTCTGCGATGAAGTTGAAAAATCCTTAAAACCCAATACAAAACTGGTAGTAATATCCCATATTCTTTGGAATACGGGGCAATTAATGCCAATAAAAGAAATCGCAGATTTACTTCAGAGATATCGATCAAAGCCTTATTTACTCGTCGACGCCGCTCAAAGTTTTGGTCATATCCCTGTCTCAGGGGAAGCAAAATCTGCGGACATTTTTGCATTCACTGGGCACAAATGGGCATGTGGTCCTGAGGGATTGGGTGGTGTAGTTATTTCAGAGCGAATGTTAAATGAATCATCTCCTACTGTTGTTGGATGGAAAAGTCTAAAAAAAGAAGCTGGGGTTTTAAATCAAAATGAGAATCTTTATCATGAAGATGGACGTCGCTTTGAAATAGCAACTTCTTGTGTCCCTTTATTAGCTGGACTGCGAAGTTCAATAAGTTTGATGGAATCAGTAGGGGACCATAAAACCATTTCAAGTATTATTCGACAAAAAAGTTTGAGACTATGGGAAGGTTTAAATCAAATTGAGGGAATAAAACCAATTCTTGAAGGACCCCCACCAACAGGTTTAGTCAGTTTTATTCCTCAAAGCGAAGCAAATGAATATGAGATATTGAAATTTCTTGGTAAACAGAACCTATGGATTAGAGTTCTTGAGGATCCTTCTTGGTTACGAGCTTGCGTTCATGTCATGTCATCAACTAAAGAGATTGATCTTCTTATAAGAGTATTAAAAAGCTATGTCGACTAATTAGCCCTTCTTTGCTCTAGCCCTAAGAGCATTTAGAGCTGCTTGCCTGTCATCGAAAAACAACGTTCTATTTTTTACCACTTGGTAAGTTTCATGCCCCTTCCCAGCAATTAATATAAAGTCGTCTATTTGTGCACGCATAATAGCAATCTTTATTGCAGTATTCCTGTCAGGTTCAATAGAAAAATTCGATCCAGTAGGAATACCATTTGAAATGTCTTTTATTATCTTTAGTGGATCCTCAGAACGAGGATTATCACTAGTAATTATCAATGAGTCTGATAGCGCTGCTGCAATTTCTCCCATTTGCTCCCGCTTACCTCTGTCTCTATCTCCACCACAACCAAAAACACAAATAATTTTTCCAGTAGTCAAACGTCTTAATTCTCTTAAAACATTTTTTAATGCATCAGGAGTATGAGCATAGTCAACAATCACGGTAGGTATATCACACAGATAATCACTTTTCTCAAGCCTTAGCTGCTCCATTCGACCACTAACACCTGGGAATTTAGCTAATGAATTGAGCATATCGTCCAAAGGGATCCCTAATTGGAGGAGACTACCTATTGCTTGAATCGTATTCATTAAATTAAATTCTCCAATTAAGGGCGACACGAAATTACCTGTCCCATTTGGGCTATGAAAGATACCATGAAGTCCTCGAGCTGATATACGTACATTATCTACGAAAAGATCTACTCGATTTGTTTCTATTAATGTCTCATTTAGTGAGCACCTCCAACAACTCTCTCCAAGAATATTTGCCAACCTCAATCCCCATTCATTATCGACATTAATAATGGCTTTAGCTTTTTCACCTGAGAATAAAGGTTTTTGAAATAGTCGAAACTTACTAAGAAAATAATCCTCCATCGAATCATGGTAATCAAGATGATCTTGAGATAAATTTGAGAAAACAGAAACTGCGAAATTACATCCAGATACGCGATATTGTGCCAACGCATGCGAGCTTACTTCCATAGCTACGATTTTGGCTCCTGACTTATTGGCCCGATAAAGATTTTCATGAAGTATGTCACTAGAAGTAGTCGTATGAGTAGCAGTTTCTTCATATCCAGGCCATTTATTTACTAAAGTTCCAAACAATGCTGATGGAAGGCCTATCGAGCTACAAAAAAAATCAATTAGATGAGTTATTGTTGTTTTTCCATTTGTTCCTGTAACACCTACCAGTTGAAGATTATTGGAAGGCTTATCCCAAAATAATGATAAAATTTCACCCGCCCACTTAGAAACTGGATCTGGAAGGACGACTACAGCATCGCTGGTTTGAGGTGGAAATAATTTAGCGGCTTTTTTTCCTATTATTGCTGCCTCAGCACCCTTTTCTAGTGCCTCCTCCCAGAAAATACCGCCATCAATATTTTCACCAGGCAATCCAATAAATAAGGTCCCTTCATTAATATTTTTTGAATTAAAAGAAATATTTCTAATTGTTGGATTTGGAAAACCCTTCGGGAAA
Source organism: Prochlorococcus sp. MIT2309 (assembly GCF_059772305.1). Taxonomy (NCBI): domain Bacteria; kingdom Bacillati; phylum Cyanobacteriota; class Cyanophyceae; order Synechococcales; family Prochlorococcaceae; genus Prochlorococcus; species Prochlorococcus sp. MIT2309. The sequence continues at coordinate 776,827 of NZ_CM186282.1, forward strand.
TCAAGACCAACATTTTTGATTAAAAACTCAAGTGATTCATTCATTGCACAGGGTACTCAAAAACAACATCACTCAATCTTTGTTGAATCCACTTGCACAAATCCTTTTCACTGAGCCTTGGAGACACTCTTGGCAGTTCAATAATTTTATTCTTATTTTCAATCTTTATTGCCAGTACTGGTACTTTTAAATCATACTTATTTTTGATTCCTGAAGATGAATCACAATGATCAATATCAATGATTTTTGAATTTATTGGCGGAGTAAAATCCAATAAAGTAATCTTTTTCAAGCGCTGTTCAAGGCCTTCACAAAGGCAACATCCTTTGCGACTGTAGAGAATTAGACAATAATGACTCATCAGTCTGGTACTGGATCACACCCGCACGGGGTGAGAGGATGACATTTCGAAACCCTTTTTATAGTAAGCCAACTCCCCTTCCATGGCCCGTGCTTTGATATTGCCTCAAGCCCATATTGACTGCATGTTGGTATAAAACGGCAGCGAGGCCCAAAAATAGGTGAAATCCATTTTCTGTAGAAATTTATAAGTGATGAAAGAAAGAAAACTAAAAATCTATTCAATGAAGTGAGCATATTTAGAGATAGAATAGCTCGGTGGTTATGGCCACCATTTTGGTTCTAATTACTCAAATGGTACAACAAATCACAAATGTCCTTTAATTTCTAACTAATGTCTCGATATCGTGGGCCTCGACTGAGGATCACGCGTCGCTTGGGAGATCTACCAGGTCTCACCCGGAAATCCGCTAAGCGGTCACATCCCCCCGGTCAGCACGGCCAAGCCCGTCGCAAGCGCTCTGAATACGCGATCCGACTTGAAGAAAAACAAAAACTTCGTTTCAACTACGGAATTTCCGAGAGGCAGCTCGTGCGATATGTAAAGAAAGCTCGCGCACAAGAAGGTTCGACTGGAACAAATCTTCTAAAACTTCTGGAAAATAGGCTGGATAACATTTGCTTCCGGCTTGGATTTGGACCTACGATTCCCGGCGCAAGGCAATTTGTCAATCATGGACATATCACTGTGAACAACAAAATCACAGATATTGCCAGTTATCAATGTAAGCCTGGCGATGTGATAGCGATAAGAGAAAGAAAAGCAAGTAAAAAACTTGCAGAAGCTAATCTTGAATTTCCAGGGCTGGCAAATGTTCCTCCCCACATTGAGTTAGATAAACCAAAATTATCGGCAAAAATCACAGGAAAATGTGAACGTGAATGGGTGGCGATCGAAATTAATGAGCTACTTGTCGTTGAGTACTACTCAAGAAAAGTATAAATCTCGTCAACACTCAAATTTACATAAGCGAGAGTCTTTGATAGATAATCAAGTCTCTCGTTTTTTTTTTTTTCGATACAAAAGATTTATCTTAATAAATTAATTAGGCCTTCAAGTCATAATTTAATAAATTATTCGGAGAATCTCCAAACAATAAAATGAGAGCTGCATTATTTAGTTTTATTTTAAAAGATTATGTGAAATTATACCAATAGCCGATTACTTATCTATTCTTTATTCAAATAACTTTAAAAGAGTGGACACACAAGCTAATAAGAAAGATCCTAAAGGATTTAACACTAAAGCAATTCACCATACAGATCTGTTTTCAAATGAGACGGGGACGGTTATGCCACCAATTTTTCAAAGTTCTACTTTTATTCATGGGAATGAAAAAGGATTTGATTACACCAGATCAGGCAACCCAAACTTCAGGATACTTGAGGCAACTCTTGCCTCATTAGAAAATTGTACCCATGCAAGTGTCTTCGGATCTGGAGTAAGCGCCATTACAGCAATAGTCTCATCACTGAAAAGTGGTGACCTGATTTTGTGTGAAGAAAATCTTTATGGATGTACGGTCAGATTGCTTGAGAAAGTATTCAAGAAATTTGGAATTAGAACTTCTTTTATAGATTTTACAAGCCCAAATATTGGTGAAGAAATAGAAAAATATCAACCTCAAATGATTTTTATTGAAAGTCCAACAAATCCCCTTCTTAAGATTTTAGATATCAAGAATATTTGTGAAATAGCAAAAAAAGAAAATATACCTGTTGTAGTTGACAATACATTTGCAACGTCAATAATTCAGAGGCCATTAGAATTAGGAGCTACGTTATCAGTCACAAGTACCACAAAATTTATTAATGGTCATTCAGATGCTCTTGGAGGGTCTATTTGCACAAATGATAAAATCTGGCATGATCGAATGATTTTTGCTCAAAAAGCTCTTGGACTTCAACCATCTCCCTTTGATTGCTGGCTGATCACTAGAGGTATAAAAACGCTTTATTTTCGACTTAATTTTCAAGTGAGTAGTGCTTTAACTATTGCCAACCTACTTGCTAGCCACCCCTCCGTTAATTGGGTTAGATATCCAATGAGATTAGATCATCCACAATATTTCATCGCGAAAAAACAAATGAAATTTGGTGGTGCAATTGTCACAGCAAGCTTGAAAACTGACTTAAAAAAAACATATATGTTCTGCAAGAAATTAAAATACTTCAAAATGGCTGAGAGCTTAGGAGGCATCGAAAGTTTAGTTTGCCATCCAGCCACTATGACTCACGCATCCGTTGATAAAAAAACGAAGATTAAACTTGGTATAGATGAATCTCTCGTTCGTTTCTCTATTGGGTGTGAGGATTTAATAGATCTAGAAAAAGATCTTATTAATTCTCTTAATCAAATAAATGCATCGTAATTTTCTAACAGATCCATGCTGGGAAGCATCGGACAGAGGTAAAGCTCTCCCTGATAGTCCTCATGCTGTATCAGTATGTCTACCTCAGTGGCAAGACGTCATCGAATACGAAGAAAAAAATCAAGAATGCATAGAATCGCTTGAGACAATTTATCCACGATTTGGGTTAAATCCGCTAGTAGCAGAACTTTCCAAAAAAGCACTTTTGGAAGAAGAAAAAGCTCAATGGCAAAGTTGGCCTTTCGAAAACGAATTAATTGTAAATAAGGCTAAAAAATACTGTATTGAAAATTGCTCAGGAAATACAAAAATTCGGCAAATATCTGGGATTTTTTATTTACTTACTGATAAAAATTCATCCCCTCATGCTAAAGCTTTTTGGCAACATACTGGTCTTGGAATCTCTTCACGTCGTGCTGCCATTGAACTCAAAAAAGAGTTGAGCCCATCTATTGAAGAAGGAAAAATAGCAAAAGATATCCTAAAAAAAAGAATAGCTGGGATTTATCAAACTCGTTGTGATCACATAGAACTATATCCATCTGGGATGGCATCACTCTATACAGCACTTGATGCTGTGAGAAAATTTAACCCTACAAAACCTTTTCTACAGATAGGTTTCCCATATGTTGATGTTTTGAAATTACCGAGAAATGTTTTTGGTGGTTGCGAATTAGTTATTGATACCGATCTAAAGGAGTTAGAAATGATTTTCATTAATCAAAAGCCAGCCGCTGTCATTATTGAACTTCCAAGTAATCCAATGCTGCAATGTATCGATTTACCCTCGTTAAGTAAGCTCACAAAGGCTTATAAGATCCCCCTTATTGCCGATGACACAATTGGGTCAGCATTAAATATCGATCCAATGCCGTATGTCGATCTTATTTTCAGTTCTCTAACAAAAAGTTTTGCGGGCAGGGGAGACATTCTTGCAGGTTCTCTAGTAGTTAATGAAAAGTCCTTTTGGAGAAATATTTTTTTAGACTGCATAAATGCCAACCATTTTTCTGTTTTATCTGATTCTGATGCTGTTGCTCTTGAGATGGCTAGCAGAGACGTTAGTAAGCGATTACCACTACTTAATAAATCATGTCTTGATTTAAAAAGGAGGCTTGAAAATCATCCAAAAATCATCCGGGTCTTTCACCCTGAAAACTGTGAAAACTTCAATAGATTACTTAAAACTAATGGGGGGTATGGATGCCTACTCTCATTTGAAATTGATGGAGGTATGAGCGAAGCAAAAAAATTTTATGATTCCCTTCAAGTCTGCAAAGGCCCAAGCCTAGGAACTAACTTCACGTTAGTTTGTCCCTACGTTATGCTTGCCCATTATGAAGAACTTGATTGGGCTGAGAACTGTGGAGTTCCCAGACATCTTATTAGGGTTTCTGTAGGATTAGAAAATACAAAATTACTCTGGGATAAATTTAATAAAGCCCTGAATTGACAGGCTTGGATCAAAATTAAAAGACATTCACTATCCAAATCCACTAAATCATTAAATAAATGACTATATTTCCCTATTAAGGAATACAAATCAATTTTATGGCAAGAATCTACGAAGACAACAGCTTTGCAATTGGCAATACTCCGCTTGTCAAATTGAACTCAATTACAAAAAACTCCAAAGCTATTCTCCTAGCAAAAATTGAAGGCAGAAATCCTGCATACAGCGTCAAATGCAGAATTGGAGCAAATATGATTTGGGATGCCGAAAAAAAAGGTTTATTGAATAAAGAAAAAACAATTATCGAACCAACCTCAGGAAATACTGGGATAGCGCTTGCATTCACGGCTGCTGCAAGAGGATACAAACTTATCTTGACTATGCCTGAGTCAATGTCCTTAGAAAGAAGAAGAGTAATGGCTGTTATGGGAGCTGAACTAATACTTACTGAGGCAGCTAAGGGTATGCCAGGGGCCATAGCAAAAGCAAAAGAGATAGCTGAAAGTGACCCGAACAAATATTTCATGCCCGGGCAGTTTGACAATCCTGCCAATCCCGAGATTCATTTCAAAACAACTGGGCCCGAGATTTGGAACGATACCGATGGCAAAATTGATGTCCTCGTTTCTGGTGTTGGTACAGGAGGAACCATTACAGGAATTTCAAAATACATAAAAGAAGAAAAAGGTAAATCAATTCTTTCTGTGGCTGTTGAACCTTCCCACAGCCCCGTAATAACTCAGACTCTTAATGGTGAAGAAATAAAGCCAGGTCCACACAAAATTCAAGGTATTGGGGCAGGGTTTATACCCAAGAATCTAGATTTATCAATAGTTGATCAAGTGGAACAAGTTTCGAATGAAGAATCTATTGAAATGGCTTTAAGACTAAGTAAAGAAGAAGGACTACTTGTTGGGATTTCATGTGGGGCTGCTGCTACTGCGGCAATCCGATTAGCTGAAAAAGATGAATTTGCAGGAAAAACAATCGTTGTAGTTTTACCAGATCTAGCAGAGCGTTATATATCCTCAGTGATGTTTAGTGACGTCCCAACTGGAATAATCCAACAACCCTGAGTCCTTTAGAGTCAAAGCTTGGGCTTAATTAACATGGCATCTCCATATGAGAAAAAACGATATTTATTTTTGATTGCTCTTTTGTAAAGAAACATAAGCCGCTCCCTACCAATAAAAGCTGAAACTAAAAGCAATAATGAGCTTTTGGGTAAATGAAAATTTGTGAGTAATCCATCAACCACACCGAATTTGTATCCAGGCTGAATAACAAGATCAACTTTGCATCTTATTGGGGTTAGTTTGTTACCGCCTATTTTGAAAGCGCTTTCAAGCGCTCTAACACTTGTTGTACCAACAGCAAATACATTGCCTCCCTTCGCACGACATTTTTTTATTGATTCAATAACATCTGAATTAACCTCTACCCATTCACTATGGAGTTTGAGATTTGACAGATTTTCCTGCTTCAAGGGACGAAATGTGCCCAAACCTACGTGCAAAGTAATGCTTGTTGAGGAAACGCCTTTACTTTGTAACTCATCAAGAAGTTCAGTTGTAAAATGAAGCCCTGCGGTAGGCGCTGCTACTGCGCCTGGTTTTAAGGCATATTGTGTTTGATATTTTTTGATATTTGAGCTGTTTGGTTTTATATATGGTGGGAGAGGGACATCCCCATAGACTTCAAGTAAAGATTCAATGCTTTCTCGTTCTGAATATTTTACTGGAAATTGAATAACTCTCCCACCTGATTCATCATGCTTTTCAATTACTTTTAACTCGAGAGTTCGGTGGTTGTGCAACTCCATAAATAAGATATTTCCTGGTTGTATCTTTTTGCCGGGTTTTACCAAACAAAGCCACTTACCGTCTATTAGTGGCTCAAGAAGAAGTAATTCACCTTTCTTACCATTTTGCATATAAATTTTTAATCTTGCCTTGAGAACTTTGGTATTATTAAAAACTAGTAAATCATTTTTCTTTAATATATCTTTTATGTCCCAAATTCTACATTCACGAAATGATTCAAATTTAATACTCTCTTTTCCTATAACCATAAGTTTTGCATTATGACCTGGCTCTATGGGGCTTTGAGCTATAAGTTTTTCCTCAAATGGATAATTATATGAACTTAATAAATAATCCTTATCATTGATAATTGCCATGCTTCTTAAACTTCTGATTTAAATTATCTTTTAAGTTATCAACCTAAATTGATGCAACTAATTCAAAAGATCCTCTGGATTGTTTTCTAAAAGATAAGCTAAATCTCTCAAAAAAGAAGCTCCATCCGCTCCGTATATGACTCTATGATCGGCTGTCAAATTGACCTGCATTTGTCTTTTGACCTTGATTGACCCATCTTGGCCAGCAACCACATTTGAGTTTGAGGATGCCACGGCTAATATTGCACCAGTGCCCGGAGGGAGGATAGCGTCGAATCTATCAACTCCAAACATTCCCAAATTTGATAACGTAAAAGTACCTGTACTGTACTCATCAGGTTGAAGTTGTTTTGACCTCGACCTTTTTACTAGATCTGCCCAGCATCGAGACAATTCAAATAAATCAGTAGAGTTAGCCTGCTTTAAAACTGGAGTAATCAAACCTCCATCTTCCATTGCTACTGCTACAGCAACATTAATTTGAGGTTTATAAAAAATCCCGTCATTGGAATATGAGGAATTTACTTGAGGATGTCTTTCAAGAGTCTTACCTACAGCCTTGGCCAATAAGGCTGTCATTGTCACACCCTGAGGTTTAACTTGCTTGTAAAAAGTTTCAAACTTATCGGTATCTATTGTGTATCCAACCCTGAAGCATGGAACAGCAAGACTTGCCTCCATATTTCTATTGACTGCTTGTTGAAGAGTATTAAATTTAATAGTTTGCCCTGGTGATCCGAAACTTTGGCCAGCAGGAGGTTGTTTAGAATCATTTTTATTTGATGGTGAGGGTAATGGAGCAACAAATCCACCTGAATGAGTAGTTTCTGCGGCAGCTGGAGCGTTACTCTCAGCAACCCATGGGACGGTTATTGGTTGACCTTGGGCCTTTTGAACATCATCAGCTTGGATTCGTCCATGTGGTCCAGTGCCCTGAATTGTGGACAAGTCAACTCCAAGCTGCTCAGCAAGCTTTTTGGCTTTAGGAGTGGCTACTATTCTGCCTGTAGAGTTTGATTGTGAATTAGAAATAGAAAAATTATTCGGCGAACTTGCTTTTGGGACAGCATTTACGGCCTGAGCGAGATTATTTTGAGTTATTTGAATCTCTTCCGTTTTCGGTGCAGCAACTTCACGGACTTGCACCTTCGCTTCTTCAACTACATTCTCAGGAGTTTTAACCTTAAGGCTGTCGATTTCATCAAGGCTTTCTACTATTAAACCAATCGTCTCTCCCACCGGCGCAGTGCTTCCTGCTGGCATCAGGATGGCTCCTAGGAAGCCTTCTTGGAACGCTTCGACATCCATATCAGCCTTGTCGGATTCCACCACTAAAACAGACTCTCCACGAGCCACCTTCTCTCCGGGCTTTTTAAGCCATTCAACTATTTTCCCTTCGGTCATAGTGGAACTCAAGGCTGGCATAAAAATGTCGTGGGAAGCCATATTTCAGTCTTTACAGTTGGATTAAGGGTGAACAGAGTTTGGCTTTTTTGATCTCCAATTTCAAATGACAGTAGATCAAAAGCACTATTTTTTTAATATTAAGTCTCTGACAAGAACTCTCCAACAAGAGTTACTGAAACAATTAAGAAATGGGAGTTATTTTTTATTCAGGATCCCTCAATCGCCTCAACCACACCATCTCTAACAAGTATTGAAACCCCCATTTTGTTAAGTAAGTTATCGCCCACCTTTAAATCGCAATAACTCTCAACCTGTCCCTGATCAACTATTTTTTCCATTTCAAATTCCCTAACTTGAGATTGTTGTTGAAGTAGGTTTCTCTTTTGCTCCTCAAGTTCAGCTCTTTTTACTGCAACTTGTTGCTGTATTTGAGCAACCTGCTCTTGAACTCTAGGATCGAGTGGATTTGCGCTCTGATTTCGAACATCACTAACTACCTGCTGCCCCTCTTTTTCCAATTGAGCAAGTTGCTCATCTGCTGAAGAAATTGCATTACTAATTTCTTTTTCAGCTTGTTCTTTCCATGTGGGGGTAACAACTGCCTTAATTGTTACGGAACGTTTAATGGAGAGAATAGTGTTTTCAGTCATTGTTTTGTATCGTAAGCATCAAGAATCTCAGTGATGAAGAAACAAGTCAACCAAATATCTCCCTTCGTGGAATTAACTTTCGTAAATTGATGAAATCATCTTTGAATCTCGCTCAGAAATTTTGTCCCTTCTCTGTTTCAATGTCTGAGTTAACAATTTATTTTCAATCGTGAACGGCTTTACTAAGGCGACTCCGATCACCCTTTCTTCAGCCCGAGACCCTGAACGTGCCTGCAAAATCTTGTTAACTTCTTGGCGCAATAATTTTCTTAATTTGTGATCACCTGGACAACCTCCCAATTGTTCATCAAGTTTGAGTCCATTGATCTCAGCCCAATTATGAACTTCTGTCAACTTAGGCACCATTAACAATCCCAATTGCCGTTTATCTTGTCCTACAAGTAGTGCTTGCTCTATTAATGAACTTGCAAGAAGCGCTTCTTCTAACGGCCCAGGCTCAATATTCTCTCCATTGCTTAGAACAATTGTATCTTTAGATCGTCCAGTTAATACAAGAGTTCCATCTGTCAACAATTTACCTAAATCCCCTGTGTTAAACCATCCTTCCGAATCGATTACCTTCTTAGTCGCTTCTTCATTACACCAATATCCCGACATAACTTGAGGGCCTTTAACCTTAACCAAACCACACTCATTAAATTGCTTCAGCTGCCCAGTTTGAATATCAACTATCTGTATTTGAGTTTCAGGAAGTGGGCTGCCTGAACTTTTGCGTATATTTTTCCATGGTCTTCGACAAGTTAAAACAGGACTTGTTTCTGTTAAACCATAACCAACAAGTAATTCAACTCCAACAGATTCAAAAAAACGATCTACGTGAGGAGCAATAGCACCACCTCCACTAATTGGGAAAAGTAATTTCCCTCCACAAATCTGATTTAAAACTTTTGGCCAAAAGACACTCGCAGAAATTCGATGAATAGGAAAACGTATGGCGACCTCAATAAGGGCAATGATTTTTTCAATCGGATAAACTTCAGTGGTCAGTTTCCCTCTGCTTTTCCTCAATGCATACTTGTAATCACCGCTATTTAGAAGGGCACTCTTTATTAAAAACTGTTTTAGAGGGGACATTTTTTTTATAGCCTCATAAAAGCCTTCACGAATTGCCTCCCATAGTCTCGGCACAGTAGCCATCACTACAGGCTGTACAATCGGTAAATCATATTTGAACTTTTTAATGGTTGTATAATTTTGCGTACAAGCACATGAGAAGAAAAAATACTCCGCACTCCTTTCATATGAGTGCCAGATAGGTAAAACACTCAGGACAGCATCACCTGGTCTGGGGTTCGCAACACAGGCCAGGGCCTTAATTTGATGTAAAAGATTTCTATGTGAAAGGGGAACACCTTTCGGGCGGCCAGTTGTGCCTGAGGTGTAAAGGATTGTAGCAACTGTATCTATTGAAGATTTGGATGAAGTCTCAGATTTAGAGATGTTTTGAGAATACTCTTCCCCAATTGACATGAACTGCTCCCAGGAGATGGCATCATCATCAGCCTCGCCCTCCAGTTGAATAACTACTCTGAAACGCTTAGAATCCTCTGGTGAACTTATTAATTTTTTATAAAGCTCTTCATTTTGAACTACCAAAGCTATAGCTTTCGAATCATCAACTATGTAATTAAGTTCATCGACCGGAGCTGACACCCCTCTAACAGCGTCAATAGCACCTACTCTCATGATCCCTTGATCTACAATGAGCCATCTCGGACTATTTTCTGAAAAAAGAGCTACAACATCACCCGAATTAATTCCGAGTTTTTTCAACGCTGAAGCAGCCTTAGAAATCCCTAATGATAATTCCTGATAGCTATAAGTTTCCGGTGGATAACTATGAGGAGATTTTGCTGCAATCACGTCTCCATGGTTCAATGCAAGCATTGGCCAAATCTCATCAACCTTTTGATAGTTGTCAACATGAGAGCGAGAACTTAATGCTTGAAGTTCCTCATTAGTAGGAACCCAAGTTGATTTAGCGTCCATTAAGTTAATTGGAGGATAAGACCCAAATCAAAATATTTGGGGGCTGTCAATAGACCAATGATTGCAAAACTGTCGTTCAAACTCAATACAATCGTGAAAAAGACTTTCAAATATTATTAATCCATAGAAATTTAAATCTTTTACCTAAAGACGTTATCACTGCTTTTTTAACATCATCAACAGTTATGTCATCAATCCACTGATCCATCTTCCCCATAACCTCTCTTTCCAGCCCACAAGGCTTTATTTGGTCAAAGCCATCCAAAGCACAATTTACATTTAGAGCAAAGCCATGTTGCGTAATCCACCTTTTACATCCCACACCAATTGAAGCGACCTTAAATCCATTACACCAGACACCAGTTAAACCTGGCATTCTCTCTCCAGGGAGATCAAACATACTCAAGGTTTCAATCACAACCGTTTCAAGTTCGCGCAAATACCAATGTAAATCTTTTTGATATCTAGAAAGATCCATTACCAAATAGACAACCAATTGTCCCTCAACGTGGTGCGTCACATCTCCGCCTCTGTCAATGCAAAAAGTCTCAAAAGGTGCTTTTTTATCATCAAAAAGCAAATTTTCTTTGTTAGAAGCTCTCCCAAAGGTGTAACAGGATTGATGCTCCAACAACCAAACAGCCTGGGGAAAGTTAGGGTTCTCAAGCAATGAACATTGCCATTTCGCCTGCCAATCCCATGCAGTCTCAAACTGGACTATATTTTTAGGCTGAAAAAGCACTGATGAGGAAGTATGTTCATAAAGATGGTTAGTATTTATGCATTCAGTAAAGCCTGAAGTTGGAGTAACTAAATGAAGCTGCTTATCCATGGAAGAAACCTTGAATTAACAACTGCTCTTCGTGAGTACACCCAATCGAAACTCGAAAAGGCAATCCACCACTTTGATGAGATTGTAAAAGAGGCTGATGTACATCTTTCAGTAGCTCGAAATCCAAGGGTTCCACAACAAATAGCTGAAGTAACTGTCTTTGCCAATGGCACTGTAATCAGAGCACAAGAAAGAAGCGAAAACCTTTACGCAAGTATCGATTTAGTTGCGAGCAAACTCTCACGGCAGCTTCGTAAATATAAAGAACGCCATTCAGACCATCACCCACATGGAAAGTTCTCTCAAGATTGGCAGGAGCCTTCAACAAACAAAGATAGCCTGGGAGACGATCTCCTTAATGGGAAAACAGTTAATTTGCCAGAACCCGGTATCAGGAGAAAATATTTCTCGATGGTTCCAATGAATATTGATGAAGCCAGACATCAATTAGATTTGATTGATCATGATTTTTATTTTTTTCGAGAAAAAACATCCAATGAACTACAGGTGATCTATAAGAGAAATCACGGAGGATATGGAGTTATCCATGCCAAGGATTGAACTAAGACCATATGGTTTCCAAAAGCTTTAAAGATTTCTTAAACAATCCACCTTCAGTTATTCATCAGGCTGTTTTAAATCCTTATATTTCAGAAGAAGAGTTGAACGATTTAGCTGTCTCACTTGAGGAATCAGGTTTTTCAGGAATATCAACAGACCTAATTAAACTCCCAAAAATTAAAAAAAAACTGAGCAAAAACTGTAATTCAAAAATTATAGCTCTCATATCATTCCCATTCGGTGACTTACCATTTATGTTTAAAAAACAACTCTCAGAATGGTCAATTTCGGAGGGTGCCGATGAGTTAGAACTTGTACCTAATTTTTATGCTCTCAAGAATGGAAAAAATGACATCTTTGCAGAAGAGATTGCAGATATATCTGAATTAGGAAAACCTATTCGAGTAGTTCTTGATGTTAATAACCTCTCGGATAGTTTATTAATCAATTCAATAGAGTCATCAATTGAGGCTGGTGCCTTGGGGATACAAATTGGTAATGGGTTTGGCAATTCAATTTCCAGTAAAAAAATAAAAGAAATATCAACTATGGTTAAAAATCGCTGCGAAATCAAAGCAGTTGGAGGAATCAAAAACCTTATACAAGTCAAAGAGCTCCTTGAGGCAGGAGCAAACATAATTGGTACAACATGGGGATTCCAGCTTCTTAAAGATCTCAAATCGAGGGAAAAAACTTGAATACAGAAAGTACAATTCAGGGGCTTTGCCTTAAGACAGGTCCTCTTGGTGAGACTGATCGTTTACTAACAATACTTACAAAGACCAAAGGCATTGATCGAGTATCAATTCCTGGATCTAGAAAACCAAAAAGCAGCCTAGCGGCAGCTTCACCATTAAATTTAGTGGAATTACAATTAATAAGAAAAAAAGGCCTAAAAAAGGCACGACAGATAAAAATCCTTAAAAGTTACACCAAGTTAGGACAAAGGTTGGAAACCCTTGCCGCTGCACAGGCGCTCATTGAGTTAATTCTGATGATTATTGGTACTGAAGATCCACACCCCCAATTACTAGAAACGGTGTTGATTCATCTTGAACGACTAGAAAATTTTATCAATAGTCCAAAAGATGGAACTCTTATCTTAGCGAGCGTTATTCAATCATGTTTTCATGTTTTAGCCATTGGCGGATATTGCATACCACTGCAAACATGTTGTCGAAGTGGAGAAAATCTCATACCACCACTTGGGCAATGGGAGTGGAGATGTACCTTCCTTCCGGAGGAAGGCATAAAACTAGGATCTACACCCGAGTCAAAAATCACATTAAACCCCTCTGAATTGGCTTTACTTCAGCGGATGCTTAAACCTTCTCTCCCAATTAGTAAAACTGGCGATCTTATTGGTCCAAAAATTGTATGGCTAAAACTACTTTTGGTTCTAGAGGAGTGGATTAAGCATCAGTTGAATAAATCCGTTCTTTCCCTGAAAATGATAAGAAACTCCATTGCAATTGAGGAGAACTAATCGGGCAAAGATATGATCTATACAAGTTATGGATAATCTACTTTTTTGAGTCAATTTTTTACTACAGATATAGGTCAAAAAATTCATGGAATTTATCAAAATTATCTTTAATAGAAGATTTATAAGTTATTGTTTTTGAAAAACTACATAAACACTGCTAACTTGAAAAACAGTTTACTTTTCAGCAGGTGGCTCATATTGCCTGGCTGGGCAAAAAATCACCTTTCTGCGGTAATGTCAGCTACGGTCTTAGTACGACTAAAGCATTAAAAGAAAGAGGTTATAAAACAAGTTTTATTCATTTTGATAATCCTTCAAACCCAAAAAATAAACAAACTTCTCTGCTTGCCAATGATCCAGACGTCAGCCTTCCATATTTAATAAAATCGCAAGTATATACAATCCCATCGCCAAGAGCTCAAAGAGAGCTAAGAGAATCCCTCGAAAGGCTTAAACCAGACTTAGTGCATGCAAGTCTCACTCTCTCCCCTCTTGATTTCCGGCTACCAGAGTTATGCCATCAGATTGATGTTCCTTTAATCGCGACATTTCATCCTGCATTTGATTCACGTCTCAGGAATTTAACAGCAAGTACCCAACAACTTACGTATCAACTATACGCACCTTCCCTAGCCAGATATGACAAAGTAATTGTGTTTTCCGAAATGCAAGCGGAGGTACTCGCAAAATTAGGAGTAAAGGATAATAAACTTCAAGTAATTCCCAATGGGGTGGATACAAGTCTTTGGGTCCCCCCAGAATCTAATAGTTATTCATCTACTTATTTAAAGGTAAGAGAGGTTCTAGGTCCAAAGAAAATATTTTTATATATGGGAAGAATTGCCTCTGAAAAAAATGTTGAGGCCCTTTTGAGATCTTGGCGACAAATTGAGCCTAAGGGATGTCGTCTAGTTATTGTTGGCGATGGTCCTCTAAGACCAACTCTAGAAAACAGCTCGATGTTCAATGGTAAAGAGGATATATTGTGGTGGGGATATGAATCAGATTTACAAACAAAAGTTGCCCTTCTTCAATGTGCTGAGATATTCATACTGCCAAGCCTTGTAGAAGGTTTGTCGATAGCTTTGCTCGAAGCAATGTCAACGGGGACAGCATGTATCGCAACCGATGCCGGTGCAGATGGAGAGGTTCTTGAAAATGGTGCTGGCATTGTACTTAATACAGAAAATGTCGCCTCTCAGCTAAGAACACTTTTACCAGTACTTCAAGAACAACCAATCCTAACTCAAGAACTCGGGAGGAGGGCAAGATCAAGAGTTTTAGAGAGATATACTCTCAAACAAAATATTGATTGCTTAGAAGCCCTGTATATTAGCGTATTGGAAAGTAAAAAAAATATTAATCCAATTCACCCAACTCACAACTTCTCTCAGCCGCTAAAACAACAGACTCAATTAGAGCAGATCGTAACCCAGTCATTTCAAGATGTCGCAGAGCAGTAATAGTCGTACCACGTGGAGATGAGACAAGATCTTTAAGTTCAGCTGGGTGTAATTGTTGTTCTTCAATAAGTGCAACCGTTCCTGCAAGTAATTTTGTTGTGAGAACTTTGGCAAATCCCCTTGATAAACCTGCTGCAACCGCTCCATCTGACAGTGCCTCAATAATTACAGATATAAATGCCGGGCCAGATGAAGTCAGAGCCAAAAAAGCATCTAAATCTCTCTCAGGCAATTCATAAATATCGCTCACGGGATGAAAAATCTTCTTGACTATTGCTTTTTCTTTTTTACCAATATCATTTCCCCAAGCTAAACCGGTGATTCCTTTACCAACCATAATTGGTGTATTTGCTACCACTCTGACACACAGATGATTAGGAAAAACTTCTTGCAATTTTTTGAGTGTAACCCCAGCTAGTAAGGATATTATTAAAGGTTTTTCTTTATCCCAACAATTTCCCTCATAAGACTTTTCTTCTATATTTGTCAGCTGTTGAGGTTTGACAGATAAAATTTTGATTGGCGCCTTCCAAACTTCTAATGCTTCCGTAGTACCAGCCACAGAAACCCTTAATTGATTGTCAAAAGTATCTAAAACTTTGTTGACACTACTTTCAAGCCCAACAACGCCAAAAATTTCTTGTGCTGAAAATTGTTTCTTATCAATGAGAGGGGTTATGAGCGCTTGGGCCATTTTCCCAAAACCAATAACCCCAAGAGAAATTTGCAAAGTTTTAAAGTGCTGTAGCGAATGAATCTCCCCAGGCAGGTTCAGGAGCAGGAGGGGAATCCTTTACTAATTGATCATTATCTTTACTTACCACTGTTGATGGAGAAGCTTCTTCTTGGAATGAATTCGTGACGTTTACACAACTTGGAGCAAATAGAAAGATACTCTCTCCAACTCTCTCCTGGTGACCGTCAATAGCAAAAGTACCGCCAGCAACAAAATCAACCGCTCTTTGCGCTTGATCAGGTTCCATCATCGTCAAATTAAGTATCACAGTTTTCCGCTCACGTATGGCTTGAATAGCCTTTGGCATTTCGTCAAAACTTCTCGGCTCCATTAGATTTACTTCTGAACTAGTTGAAGAAATTCCAGGCATACCAATTACATTTGAGGATACTGAGTTATCACTTGAAGCGAAAGGATTTGATTGTGCAAGAGAAGCCATATTCCCAGGGACATCTCTTGATCTTGTCCCTGAGTCAAACTCATCTCCTGTTTCGTAATCAAGCTCATCAAAATCGCTATCAAGATAGTCGTCACCAGCAACGACAGCACGAAGACGGGAAATAAGCGACACCGGTTAATCCTCTCGGGATAAATGTGAACTTGTTGGTTTAAAACCAACAATAGGAAAGTGATTCAAAAAAAATGGTTCCTGATACTTAAATAACGTTCCTTAATGCTTGGGGCAAGGCCTTTAATTACTTTTTTTTAATATCTATGATAAAAACAATTTATTTCTATCGATTTCCGAACAATAAAGATCCTAGTCTGATCCAGGTTGAACCAGCTGAGACGGCCTGCTGCCAATCATTTGTCATTCCCATAGAGCAATCTTGTAATTTCAAACTATCTGCAAGATTTCTACATTCTTTAAATAGAATTTTTCTTTCATCCAAACAAAGTTCAATTGGAGAAATTGTCATTAAACCAATAATATTAACGTTAGGTAGATCTGTAAATTTTTTCCAATCAGTCTGAAGATCGTCAGGATGAAAGCCACCTTTAGAATCATCTAAACGAAATTTCACCTGCAACATAATTTTCGGGATTTTTTTTTCTTCCCCGGAAATTCTAGAGATTCTCTCTGCCAATGATAATGAGTCAACAGAATGAATAAATTCAAAAGATTTTATAACTGCTCTAGCTTTATTTGATTGTAAGCGACCGATAAAATGCCATCTAATGGATTTCATTGATGAGAGGGTATCAATTTTTGGTAAAGCTTCTTGCAATCGACTTTCTCCAAAGTGAACTTGCCCCTGTTCAACAAGACCTCTTATTGAACAGGTCTCCTGTCCTTTACTTACTGCAAGTAAATTGACTTTTGGCGGTAAATCTTTTTTAAATTCTTTAAGTGAGAAGGTCAAAACGAGGCTCTTAAATGAAGGTTTGTCTAAAAAGTTCTTGCCATCTCCCGAGCTCACTTGAGCCATCCCTTCTACACCTGCTTAGATTTAACTCTGCATGATGTCTCGCGTCCATATAAGGAATAATTTCGAATTGGGCTCCTCTGGGTTGAAGCGTGACCAAAAAAAACATTTTTTGAGCATATAAAGTTGCATATACATCTCTACCTTGACCCGCTGGAGAAACAAGATAAAGCATTCCAAATGTTGGGTGATTCAGATAACGCTCAGCGTTCAACTTCTAAAATTGCATATTTAAAACCTTACATCTTTAGTGTAAAAAACTCTAACTAATGTGTGATTTAAATTAACCATCAAGACGAAACCTGCACAGAAAAGCAATCACTAAAAGTAAAAGGGAGCATAAATTTATGAACGATGCCCTTAAAACAGAGTGACTGGGTTTTAAATAGCCTATCGGGAGATATTCCCCATTGCGTGCAAGAAGTGCATCAGCACCTTGCTGTGATCTCAAAAGAATATTAGTAAGCAGCCTCTCGCAAACCGATATTATGAGATGAAATGATCTTTTAAACCCCAATTGTTTAAAACTGATCGACCGTGTTGAGAGAGAGCGAATGAGATTCTGAATTTCCTCTTGAACTAAGGGTATGAAGCGTAAAGCTAGAAGCAATTGAAAACTAATTCTCCGCATAGGCAATCCCACAGCACTAAGTGGAGAAAAGAACCAAGAAAGAGCCCAAACGAGATCCTCTGGTGGAGATGTCAAGAGCATTAAATTAACACTATGAACAACAGTAAAAATTAATGTTGAACTTTTTAATCCCAATTCAGCAGAACGTCTATCTATTAAAAGAGGACCTAATGAAAGGTTCCCAAATTTGATTGAAGGGGTTTTATAAAGTATCCAAGAAGGTTCGCTTTCAAGCGAGATTGATAATTCTTGAGGATCACGAATTTCAAGATCAGCAGACAGCTCACCAGTGGGCAACATCATCGAGAAAAACCCTACTATGGATGCTAGAAGAATTAAAAAACTCAGTGATCGCCACCATACTCTAATCGCAATGCCACTACAAAAAGTTAGGGCAAATAAAATAACGACCAAAGCTACTCTCCATTGATATGAAGCAAGAACTGGTGTTAGAAGAAAAAATAAGACCCAAAAAATCTTAAGTCGTGGATCAATAAACCTAAGCCAGCCACTTTCACCTGAAACATATTGCCCTATGGGGATTTTTCTTAGCCAATCCATATTTTATGTGCTAGAGAATTGACTATTTTTAGTCATTTCCCGCTCTAAATCTCTTTTTTGCTTACCTCTCCAAAATAATTTAATAGGAGTCCCTTGAAAACCTAATCCCTCCCTGATTTGTCTTTCTACATATCTTCTATAAGTTTCTCCAAATAATTTGGGATCATTCACAAACAAAGTGAAGCTAGGAGGGCTTACGGCCACTTGAGTTCCATAGTACAAACGACCTTGACGTCCACCTCTACTTGTAGGTGGACTTCTCCAGGATATCGCCTCTTCAAGCACCTCATTAACAACAGACGTACTCACTCGTCTACGGTGTTCCTCAACTGCTAAAGCCGCCAAGGAGAATATACTTTCTATTCTTTGTCCTGTTAGTGCAGATACAAAAACTACGGAGGCCCACTCCAAAAAATAAAGTTTTGAACGAATCTCTTTTTCAACAACTGGCATTGTATGACTATCCTTTTCAACCGCGTCCCATTTATTAATTACCAAAACACATGCTCTACCATCTTTTTCAATTTTTCCAGCCAAACGTTGATCTTGCTCAGTTACCCCATCTAATGCATCAATAACTAAAACGCAAATATCACTTCTCTCTATAGCCTTTAGGCTTCTATTTATGCCAAAAAATTCAGGGCCATAATTAACACTTCTTCTTCGACGTATACCAGCAGTATCAATTATTTTCCAGGACTTTTCATTTTTAACTATTAGTGCATCTACAGAATCTCTAGTAGTTCCACGTATAGGGCTGACAATTGCCCTGGGTTGACCACATATGCAATTAAGGATGCTTGATTTGCCAACATTTGGTCGTCCAACAATCGCTATCTCAATAGGATCATCCTCAATATCTTCGCATTGCTTCGGAGGTAGATTTGATATCACTTTGTCAAGTAAATCACCTGTACCAACACCATGAATGGCCGAGATGGGGAATGGTTCACCAAGCCCCAACTTCCAGAACTCCGCAGCCATAGCCGTTCCTTGTTCTGGTGATTCGCACTTATTTACAGCTAGAAGAACCCTACACGGGTGCATCCTTAACCACTCAGCAATAGATTCATCAGCAACCGTAATACCTTGCTGACCATCAACAATAACTATCGCAACTGACGCCTCGGATAAGGCAAGATAA
This sequence comes from Prochlorococcus sp. MIT2309, assembly GCF_059772305.1. Lineage (NCBI taxonomy): Bacteria > Bacillati > Cyanobacteriota > Cyanophyceae > Synechococcales > Prochlorococcaceae > Prochlorococcus > Prochlorococcus sp. MIT2309. The sequence goes on from NZ_CM186282.1 coordinate 796,099, forward strand.
GTCTGCTCACGGATTTCAGGCAAAAACTCACTATCATCATCAAAAACAAGTCCGCCCGTATCAACAACCTTGAATTCTCTATCTTCCCAAAAGCCATCTTGGTAGTTTCTATCTCTCGTCACTCCAGGCAAATCATCAACAATCGCTTCACGGCTGCGACATAGACGATTAACTAAAGTCGACTTTCCCACATTTGGTCGACCGATTATGGCAACAACAGGACGAGGCAATTGATAATTACTGGATAAGTTTATTTATAGTTTATAGACCAATTGGGCTAATCATTCTTCATACTGGTCTATAAATTGAGTTGGTTGGAACAATGCTTAAAACAAATTCGCGGCCATTTTCCAGGGGAGAGAGCAAAAAAAAAGCAAATCTTGCTTCTAACATCCCTTGGCTTCACTTGATTCTAGTTTTTATTGCAATTTGCCAGATACCCACCGCAATATTATCAACTCTAGAAATAGTTTGCTTATCAAAATCCTCAATTACATCACCTCAAGTAAGTACTTGCATAAAGTTTTAACTAATTTCTACCAAAGATGGACAATTTAGACATAGATCACATAAAACTTGAGGGAAATGGAAAAAAGAGAATTCTTAAAAGTATTGTTTTGCAATCGCCATTAGCGGGTGTTAGTGATCAAATCTTCAGAAAACTCGTCAGGAGATGGGCCCCTGAAGCTTTACTTTTCACTGAGATGGTCAACGCCAAAAGTCTTGGGCTTGGATACGGAAAAATTAAAGTTTTTGAGTTAATTGAAGAGCAGGGACCTATTGGCGTTCAACTATTTGATTCCAGGCTTGACACACTTGTAGAGGCAGCGAAGCAAGCTGAGGATGCAGGTGCCTTTTTGGTAGATATAAATATGGGATGTCCGGTAAAAAAAATCGCAAAAAAAGGCGGTGGAAGTGCTTTACTTAAAAATATTGATTTGGCTTGTGAAATTGTTAATGCAGTAGCAAATTCCATAAAAATTCCCGTGACCGTTAAAACTCGTCTGGGCTGGTGCGACAAAACATCTAACCCTGTTTCTCTTGGATACAGTCTTCAAGAGGCTGGAGCTCAAATGTTAACTGTGCATGGAAGAACTAGGAAACAAGCATTTTCAGGGAAAGCTAATTGGGATGCAATATTTGACATCAAAAAAAAACTCACCATTCCAGTAATCGCCAATGGAGATATAAATACTCCTGGAGATGCAGAAAAATGTCTTAAAATCACACAAGCCAATGGAGTGATGATTGGTAGAGGGAGTATGGGTGCACCTTGGTTAGTTGGTCAAATCGATGCACATTTAAAAGGTGACTTTTCTTTCAAGGTACCAAGCCCAAAAGAAAAACTTACTATTGCACTTGAACAACTCAATGATCTTTTATCAGCTAAAGGAGAGCATGGTCTTTTAGTTGCCCGTAAACATTTAAATTTAACTTGTACAGGTTTTGAGGGATCAAAAGAATTCAGAAGAAAGCTTCTTAATACACAAACCCCATCAAAAGCTATTTCTATCTTGGAAGAAAAAATTAATTCAATCAATTAGTAAGTTCAGATATGTCTATCGGCATAACATCTGGCCAACTTTGCCGAATAATCAACATTGAAAAATAAGATAGATTTTCGTTTTGAAAGTTAATGGCTTTTTCAACTCTCTGATCATCAAACCCAAGGCGCTCAGCTAAAAAAGTTTTATCAAGTAATTTTAATTCTTTCAACAAGGTTCTTACCCAACTCCATTTTTTGCCCAATTTTAAAAGTATTACTACTCTTTTTTGTTTATTAGCTTCAATCAATAATGATTGTAATTTCTTAGAATTATCTGGTGTAGGAAGAATTAAAAGCTCCTCTTTTTGCATACAAAGTGGCATTTGAAAAATTGCAGCCGCAGCAGAGAAAGAATTAACTCCTGGAATAACTTCAATTGGCAATTCAGGAAGTTTTGATTTTATTGCAATTAAAAGGTAGGAAGCAGTAGAGAATAGGGAGGAATCCCCCAAAGATAAGAAAACAACTTTTTGGCCATTATTAATTTCAAACAATATCTTCTTCGAAGCATTTTCCCAAGCAATTTTTCGTTCTTTAGCATCATCAACCATAGGGAATAGAAGAGGTAATTGATTCTTTTTTGAAATCCAAAAAGAGACCACTTTTGCGGCGTTACTTTCCTCATCAAGTTTTGAAACTGGAAATGCTACTAAAGTTGATTTATCAATTGCTTCAACAGCGGCCAATGTCAATAAGGATTTATCACCAGGCCCTACTCCGATAATTGTTAAAGAAGAGGATTGACCCATAAGAGATTGAAAATTTTCTGAAGTCACAAAAATTGTTGCAAGTTTTGATTTATTAACTGTGCATCCTTGGATGTGGATGCAACTCCAGAAGAATCTCAGCCTCTTTAACAGAGAGTTCCTTCCATCTCGAAATAATTTCTTCTCTACTAAATTTCAATTCAGATAAGTTCCAATACGTCGAGAAATGCCTGGCTTCGCTTTTTAGCAGTTCAGCAAATAAAATTCTCATATCTCTGTCAGGGCAATTTAAAGCAAGAAGAGACATTCGTTCATGACTTCTTGCCTCAATAAGACCAGAAATCAAAAAACTATCAAGCATTCTTTGTGGTTCTTGTTTTCTTATCAATTTTGAAAGAAGTGCTCCATATGGTGGAGCAGGTAACTTGATCAGGACATGTCCCTTTTTCTTTATTAATTCAAGAACTCTCTCAAAATGCTCTAATTCTTCTCTTGCTATCGGGCTAAGAGCTTCGGACAGGCCTGGCTCATCGACATACCTAAACATTAATTGAATTGCAGCACCAGCAGCTTTTCTTTCGCAATGAGCATGATCAATCAATATTTCAAAAGGGTTATCAATGGCAAGTTTCAACCACTTCTCGCTTGAAGAACTTGCTAACCATTTAATTTTAAATTTTGGCTCTTGAAAAGTTGAATTAATCACTGTCAATGATTAGGTTGATCCCTTAAATATGAGATAATTCCGGTCAAAGCAAGAAAATAACTCATTGCGCCAAAACCCGAGATTATTCCGAGAGCATTATCTGCTATGTAAGAATTATGTCTGAATTTTTCCCTCGAATAAATATTACTTAAATGAATTTCAATATATGGTATTCCAACAGTTAAAAGTGCATCTCTTAATGCTATGGAGGTATGAGTATATGCCCCAGCATTAATAAGAATTCCATTCACTTCATTCATTGATTTTTGAATGACATCTACAATCTCACCCTCAGAATTACTTTGAAATGTATCTAATTTGAAATTTTCGTTCTCAGCTTTTTTTTTCAGCTCAAGTTCGATCGTTTTCAGGTTTGATGATCCATAAATAGATGGCTCTCTAACACCAAGAAAATTTAAGTTTGGTCCGTTTATCAAAAGTAATTTCACATCAATAAACTGCCAGTCTCATCTAAAGGTTATCCCTCTGAACAAAAAAAGCACATAATTTTCGTCTTTTTTACCCCTGAGCTGATAATCTCACATGGTGGAATTCCTGGGTCGGTGCCCGAGTGGTTAAAGGGGGCGGACTGTAAATCCGCTGGCTATGCCTACGTTGGTTCAAATCCAACCCGGCCCACCTTCCACAAGCCCTTGTAGCTCAGCGGTAGAGCACTCCCTTGGTAAGGGAGAGGTCTCGGGTTCAAGTCCCGACGAGGGCACTGTCCTCAACCTCTTCCAAGAGAAAGCCTCTCAGTCACCAGAGCTTGTTTATATCTAAAAGTGGACGTCCACTTTTGAGTCCACTTTTGCTCTTCTGATCATTCTTGCTTGATGCATCTGACCTGATGCAATTCAAGAAATGGTAACCATTAGAAGTAGCGGCAAAAGCTGGCAAGCATTAATTAGAAAGAGGCAATATCAAGGACCAAAAGCCAAAACATTTAGCTCAAAAACCCAAGCTTTCTAATGGGCAAATGCTGTTGAAGGTTCTCTCAAAAGACCAGCCCAATTAGATCAACCGCACAGCAAATTCTCAAAGAGGCAATTGATCTGTTTATTGATGGACCACTGCAAGAGCACCGCAGTTGTCACCACGAACAATATTCCTTAACGGCAATGGCTAACAGTTGAATCGGGGTAGTTCAGCTCAGTGAACTTTCCATTTGCCATTTTGCTCTTTGGAGAGATGAACGCCTACTCAAAGTGAAGCACAATACAATTATGAGAGAACTCAGGATCTAGAGAGTTCTGCTGGATTGGTCTAAAGACGAACTTGGCGGCCTGCTCCAATCCAACCCAGCGCGAGATCTAAAAGTTCGGGGCACCAATGACGCCAGAATTCCTCACCTCACGAAGAGACAAGAACAAGATTTACTTAAACAATTAGCTCAAGCCAAAAACCCTAATCATCTGCGTTTAACGCAGCTTGCTCTAGCTACTGGAATGCGCCGCTCTGAACTGCTGTCAATAACATGGAATGATCTAGATCTAGACCGAAAACTTGTTTGCCTCACAAGAAAAGATTGTGCCTTTACACAAGGAAATCTTTAAAAAGAAAATAATACTGATGGTAAAAATAAAAGCTTATTCCCAGTCATAGCAAGTAAGAGGCAAATCTAAAATAATTTCTAGTGCATTAGATATTTTTAATAGCCAATACAATCGCCAAAAAATTGCTTAAAAGACTCTGACGTGGTCATTAGACCTTCAACAATAGATTGCAATATTCAATGAATAGGATAACCTCGATTAAAACTAGCCCTCAGAAATACTAAGGACCTTGTAAATATTTTGTGCTTATAAGAAAAAGAGAAAGATACCTAACCAATAAATTCTAAATTTCGAATCTATTTCAATTGCTATGCCTACATAAAAATCCGGTAGAGAATCTGTCTAAATTGAATGTTTCGACAAAAAAAACAAAATAAAGTGGCCCTAGATAATTTTCTGATCTTTGCAAAAACCAATCTCCAAAAAAAGAAAATTTATTTACTTCCTATCCTTAATTGGTTTTTTTACGCCAATCTCTGCAAATTCATCACAAACAGAGGAAAATTCATTAGTGGATGGTATTTCTTATGATTTGAAAAAAAAAGAAGAGATTTCATTCCCCAAAAACTATGAAAGCAGCAAACCTGCATTTTGTTTTGTAGAGAAAAACTCCATCCAATCAGAGTGCAATGACTCCTATGAAAGTTATTCAACTACAAGTACTCTTGAGAATTACATACAAAAAGCAGCACTCTATTCAAAGAAGTTTTTCCCAATGCTCAATGATGGAGCCAGCTCAGGGCAATTTTCAGAGATACTGGTAAATGATGGGGCAAGCTTATTAGTTGATGCTGGAAATGATTTTTCAAATTCAGTTATTAACAAAAACATACAAAAAGTTCCTTTCTTCGCCCAAACAAGTCTTTCACTTCAAGCAAGAAATAAATCTGAAACAAGTTTTTCACTTGATAGCCTTCTTCGACTTAAAGACTTTTCTACAGATAACCAAGGTGACTTGAAAACACTGCTATTTTCTCAGGCAAAATTAAATGCAAGTAGTAGTTCTGACGGAGCAACCTCGAATTTAGGACTTGGCATAAGACATAGACCAAATGACTACTCACTTATAGGAGCAAATGCATTTTGGGACTACAGAATGACAGATTACAGCTCCTCACACAGTCGACTTGGATTAGGCGGGGAATATTTTCGGAATGGAATCGAATTAAGAAATAATTGGTACATGGCCATTACTAATGAAAAGACAGTTTCGATTGGTGGGACCGAGTACAAAGAGAGGGTTGTGCCTGGTTGGGATGTTGAGATTGGATATCGTTTCCCAAAGAAACCAGAATTGGCTGTTTTTGCTAGGGGATTTAACTGGGATTATGTGCAAACACAAGATAACAGTGGTATTGAGGGATCAATAAACTGGCAAGTGTCACCTCATGTAAATATTGAAACTTGGATTTCTAATGAATTTTCAGCATCAAAAACAGTTTCTAACACTGCCCTCCCGAAGACTGATGAAACATTTTTTGGAATAAGGTTCAAACTAACTGGACGTCCCGTAAAATTCAAAAAAAATAATATCAAGAATAATCTACTAACACAGATGACTCAACCGGTTAGAAGAAAGTATGAGGTATTAATTGAAAGGTCAACAGGCGCATTTACAAATCGTGCTAAAGGATCTTAAAAATCAATTTTTCAACACCTTTATTTAAGAAAACCCTTTAAAACCATGAAAACTAATTTTTTTAAAACTTCAGCTACTTTGAGTATTGCTTTATCTACTTTAACCTTGTTTTCAGAAGACAAAGCAAAAGCGCAAGCTTGCTCAACGCTTTTTGGAGATAATCCAACAAGCATCAACGCCAGTTGTTACATAACTCCTGCTACCTACAAAATAACTGTATTTGAGATGGGGTTATGCACTTCAGATCCCTTGGCTGGTACTTCTTTAAATGCAGATGATGATGTGGTTACTGACAACACAATAGATGAATCAACTTGTACTCCAACATTCAAATCTACTGATGGGAGCGAGGTGAATTTAGCTGGAGGTGCCACTGCATCTCTGACTGGAACAAACATCAGACCGCCTACAGGTACTTATCCCCACGCCTATATAAAAATTAAAAACACTTTCGGGCTTAAAGGAAATTATCAAATTAATGATGTAACCTACTACTCCGTTGCCTCTGGGGGCACATCGACAGATGAGAGTGCAAACGTTGAGTGGGATGAAGATCTCATGGACTTTGACAATGGTGCTTCATGTGGGGGAAGCCCTGTTCTAGCAGGTTCAGAAACTTTTACGACTGGTGTGACTGGAACAATGAAAGCGGTTGTGGGAAAAGTAAATAGTTCTGGTACTTATGTTGGAGATGCAACTTGTGGAAGTTCAACAAGGCTTTTTGGAAGTTTTGCTCCAACTACCGCAATTACTATTGCTGATTCAACCAAAGGATTACAGGTGACTTTCACAGTTACTAACAGAGGGATGACAGTTATCCCGGATGGTGGTGGTGGAATGTCCGGTTTTGCTGGTGGTCCATTTAGCCCGGCTTTTGAAGTTTATTAATTCAAATTGCTCAAACTAAGACTACTCACTACACCACTCCTTAGAAAAAAATTATCTTACCTCAGCAGTTCAGTTTAGGATTACACATAAAATTAATAAGTAACTTAAGCGATAAATTCGAATCATCTAAACATACCCTGCAAGAATGAATCTGAAAGGCTACTTCAATACGAAAAATTAATTAATCGATGAATTGGTTTGTTTAAAGTCACTGACGATTCGAGCTATATGAAAACTCTTGTTCCAACATGTCAGGAAAAACAAAGGAAGAAATGTATAAAAAAAATGAGGGCATACAATAAGTGAATACATTGAGTAATAATGTAATGACAAAAAGATTATTTATTCATGGCTGACTCTAGTCAAACAATTTGGGAACCTACGACGGAACAAGTTGATAAAATCATTATCCCCGCCATGCAAGAAATAGCAAAAGATTGTGTTGGGCACATAAATAAATTACAATGCCCACCGGAGTATATTGCTTTCTTGCTCAGAGATATTGCAGATGCCTTCGAGAACCCCTCATCTAAAAAAGAAAGTGATTGTGAATGTTGCTAATAAGTTGTTGTTGTATTAATTTTGTGATGACTGATTTATTAGACAAAAGATGTTTTGGCAAGACAATCAATATTTTTCGGTAAAAAATCAATTTTCGTCATTTAGGCAGGTCTCTGGATTTGATTGTGTAATGAATTATTGAAACGTTAATATGGATTGAAAGATGAAACTGGCAAATAACAGAAATTTACCCTAAAGTCACTGAAAAAAGCTGCCTTAGGGAATCACTATTTTGTGAACAAAGCATGTAGACTTCCCTAAATATTTTAAGTCATGGCTCTTTCAGATACTGATCTTAAGACGAGATTTCCAATTAAGGCCAGCTTATTAAATGAAATTGAAACAAAAAAGTTTAATGAATTAATTAATAGCGAGATGGTACAACTTTATAAAGATTATGAAAATACAGAAACAACATTTGAAGATTTTTGTAATCAAACAATATGGCATGAATCAATTGGGATGAAAATATTAGCCAATCGTTTATTGTTAAAGTTAGGGCCAAAGTGGATTGAAGAAAAACTTAAAACCGCAATAAAAAAAATTGATCCCGACAGTCAATATTACCTTCACCCTATTTTCTATTTAAGAATAACATCTCCTGAAATAAGTCATGAACATACTATTTCAAGTGCTTTATTCGATTCACAGCCTCATTATGATAGATCGTTTGGGCTAAAAGCATTTTCTTTTTGGATCGCTTTAGTTGATGTTGCTGAGGATACAGGGGGTTTATGTTTTTTCAATAAACACAAAAATGTTGAAAAATTGTTTCCTAGTCAACAGAGAATAAACAAATATGATTCAACAAATTATCTTAGACATCATGATTTTGTTGATAAGCAAATGTATAGATTTGTTCAACATCCTAAATTATCGAGTGGTCAGGCATATGTCTTTAGTTGGTATGATCTACATGGAGCAACAAAACCTATAGATAAAAAAAGAATTTCTTTTGATATAAGAATTCATGACCAAATGATTTTAAATAAAGAAAACAAACCATTTATATTGTATGCATTCCAAAGATCAATTAATCTCTCTATGCTTCTATCTCTATATCAATATGGCGATGAAGAGTTTTTTATAAAAAACAAATGTCTTCATTATGTATATGAAGTACTAACTAGCATTCAACCAAAAGGAGTAAAATTAGATTCAACTTCAAAAAGATTAAAATGGAGGGAGGAATATTGCTGGGTTGAGAACCAAAATTTTAGAGATCTTTTTGAAAAAGATGATTTTATTAATAAACTAAATTCATTAGAAATTGTGTGAAATCATACTCACTAAAACAACTTATTCGTCGAGTATTCAGAGAACTATTCTCTCCAAGCAGAAAATTTACTTTATCAATATTAAATATATTGCACTGGATTAGAGATATAGTTAGTTCAAAAAAAAAGGATGAGGAAAAATCACCAGTATTAATATGGGACATTAGAGTTTCTACATTGACTTTTGATTTCCTATGGTTAATTTTTAGTGCCTTCTATTATTATAATAAAGAAGGCAGAGATTTCGATATTGTCATTTATATACCCAAGGAATATCAACTAAAAGCAATGACATGGAAATCCTATAATGAAGTTGTAAGTGATACTGACTTATCTTTAAGAGTAAATAATATGATATTGCCTATGGCTAAAGGATTTTCATGTATTAAGAATTTGCATGTAATACATAACAGGGATACTCTTCTTGATATTGTAAGAAATAAGAAAAGGTTAATACCTAAATATTACCATCCAGTATTTTTTTCTCCTCCTGTATTTTGTTATAAGAAAGTCCACTCTATGTTCAAAGATCTGGATAATTTTTATTATCCAGATATAGATTCTAGAAATTTACATCCGACACAATCATATTCATTTTTAATGTCTACAGTAAATTCATACATAACCTTAACTTTACGAGATTATGGCTTTGCGCCTGAAAGAAATACCAAACAATCTGACATTGTAAAAGCTTTTGAGTTTTCTAAATTACTTAATTGTAAATTAATTATCGTACCTGATGATCTCACAAAGCTGAATTACTATACTTTTAATGAAGATATTATAATCAATATTGAAGCGAGAAAAAATATTGAGAATAGATTTATTTTATATTCAAATAGTTTGGTTAATTTAGTTCAACCATCTGGCCCTGCGGGAGCGTCCTTTTTCACTAAAGGCTCAAAAAGCATTGTAATAAACTTTGCAAAAGGTTCTTTTGATGATAATCCCAAGCACTATAAGAAATCCTATAATTTCTCAATTGGGGATCAACCCTATATATCATTTGATGCTTATGTTCTATGGGATCAAGTTTACCCTAACTACTCTAAGGAAGATCTATACGAAGCTTATAATAAACTCCTAGCAAGAAAAACAAGTCAATAAAAAAATGAAAAGAAACTCGCAGTTATTAATAAGAATGGGAAATATTATTAATGTTCTTTAAAAATTTTAGAAAAATATTATAATTTTTAAGCTTGCATCTTTTTAATACTAAATTGTCAAGACTTGATGAAAATACAGAGAGTAATTTATGAAGAAATTGATAAAATATTATTTTAATGCTAATCACTAAAAACTGAACTCTTCACCTTACTTTCAGGCATAAGGGGTCGCAACAAATACATAGGAAGAGCAGTAACAACCGCGAAGGAGATAACAAGAATCAGATCGGTTACGAAATGTCCTAGTCCAAACTCAGAATGAGCAAGAGCAAAAAAATCCATTGCTTGAAAACCTCTTGTGCAACAAAACTATAATCACATAATGTGCTTTTTGATTAGGTTTATCGTAAAAATTGATTCTATGGACATTGAGGCTTTGCTGGCATTTGCGCAGCTAACTCTAAGAACCAAAGCCCTTAAACGAATTTCGCCATTAATGTTAATAATCAGTTAAATCTATCAGAAATGGCATTTCCAGGTTTCCACAAGCTTTTGGCTTGGACAAAAGGTCTTAGGAGCAGTATTGGCAAACTCGCTAACACCCCGAGTGCCGCTAACGCAAAAAAATCAGTTGTGAACCTGCTAACCCCCCACTGGGAAGAGGCAAGAGCAAAGGAGACAAAGCCCATCCTGAAAATATCAACTTCACAGATCCTAATAGGGGTGCGTAGCAAATGATTCAAGTCTTAGTAAAAAATAATCTAACCAGGCATTGCTGTGATCTTTGTTTTCTATTTTTTAAACTATGAATATTTCTTGTGGCACAAGCTATGTGCTAGGTATAGGCTTTTGCGGAATCGCCACTGAAGTTTATATGGGGTGAATCTATTTACATAAATACACTATAAAATTTCCAATAATGATAATATTAGAAAGGATTTATATCAATAAGAAACTTGCAAATCTACATTAAGGATGAAGAATTTATTATTGCAAAAAATGTTCTGGGACTTGCAACCTTAATTAATACAAAACAGTAGGATAAAATCCTTGAGTTATATCAAAAATTATTAAATTTTTAATAAATATTTTTCACAATATCTTCACTGACTTCTCAGCCCAATACCATTTGATTGAAAGCCATTTGAATAACATATAATAAATCAAACTAAGATATATTATCTGACAAAATTCTAATTATTATAGTAAAAATTAAGATCAATATTTTTAATTGTAGTAAAATAAATTTATTCAGCTTAAAAAGCTTTATTTTTTAATTATGTTGATATTAACATAAGGGTGAAAATACAGGTCCAAATGTTGGGCTTTACACAAGTAGATGGCATAGTAAATCAAAAATTCAATCGATAAACTTATCCTCGTTTTTGTGTAATTGATTAACAAAAGAGAATATTCAATCTCAAATAATAAATATTGCGTATATGATAAAATTCTCGAATGATCTTGTTTGCAATATTATGGACTTAGTTAAGCCTAAGATTCGCAATAATTGCCCAGTCTGTGAATCATTTGATATCTCACTAATTAAATCACTGCCTAGCTATCCAATTACAGAGTTATTTTATAAGAAAAATGAGAGTCCCAACTTCAAGCTTCTTGAGGTTGATCAAGAGTTTATTTCATGCTCTAAATGCTCTCATGCATTCCTTAAATCAGTTGTACCACCAGAATATCTTTATGCAGATTCAAACTACAACACAGTCACAACAGAAAGTGGTGGGGCAATACTATCTGTAAAAAATTTCACCAAATTCATATTAGAAAACAATTACGGACAAAATTATACACTTGATATCGGTGGAAATAGTAGTTCTCTATTAGAGGATATCAATGCCCCAGCGGGATGCGTAATTGATCCAAATGCTAAATTAGCTGAAGGTTCAAAATTTGATGTTATCAATTCATTTTTTGAAAAGGTAGACACTAAAGTTTTTGACAACAAAGGCTTAACTATAGTATCCAGTCATACTTTAGAACATATAGAATCACCAATTGGTTTCTTTCAATTCTTAAGATCATTTAATAACTTAGAAAATATATACTTACAATTCCCTTCTTTAGAACTAATGGTAGAATCAAACAGATACGATTTAATTAACAATCAACATCTACATTATTTTACGCTAGGATCAATAAAAAGGCTTTCTGAAAATTTTGGATTTAAGCTTATAAATCATCAATTTGATATTGAACATTATGGAACTCTAAGAGTACACTTGGTCTCCAATGATAAATTAAATAATTCAAAAGATTCTATTTCAAAAACAAAAATCAACTTGGGTTGTATATCAAATAATTTTATTGCTAATAGAATAGATCATTTTACTAAGTCGGCAAACTTCTTAAATGAGATAATTGAAGAAACCAATGAAATTTATTGTTATGGGGCGTCTTTAATGCTCCCAATTTTATTTTGGTATCATCCAGCATTGAAAAAAGCAAAAGGTATATATGATCAAAATGATAAGAAACAGTTCCTTAAATATGCCGATATAAATGTACCAATACTCTATGATGATTCTAGATCTTCATTCAAAGATAGATCTATATGTATTTCAGCGGTCGCTACAAGGATGGCACATAGAAAGATTCTTCAAAAACTTATTGATAGAGAGCCGCGTTATTTATTTTCCCCTTTTATGGTGATTTAAATGGACTTAGGCATAACTAATAAAAGTGCATTAGTCACTGGGGGATGTAATGGAATCGGTGCTCAAATCTCTATTGATTTAATGAAAGAAGGCTGTAACGTTACAGCCACTACAAGAAGTGATAGATCTGCAGAAATCTTTATTAATAAACTTGATGATAATCTTAAAGCAAAATTTAAATACAAAATAGCTGAATTATCATCGCAGAAATCAACGGAGGACTTTTTAAGTAACAATCAATTTGAATATGACATTTTAGTAAATAATGCAGGCCATACACTAAATTTAACCGACCCAAATTGTAGCTATGAACAATGGAATGCAATATTTAATCTAAATTTTTTAAGCGCGGTAAAACTCACTGATCAATGCATTCCTCATATGAATTCAAATCAATGGGGACGTATTGTAAATATCACTTCATGTGCGGGTTTTGAAAATTCTGGTCCAGTAACTTATACATCTTCTAAGGCAGCACTTACCGCATACACCAGAACAAGGGGAAGAATTCTTGCTATCGAGAGTCCTGGTATTGTCATGACAGCTGTTTACCCAGGAGTCATAAAAACAAAAGGTGGGCATTGGGAAAAGGTTTTAACTGAAAACCCCTCTCATGCCGAAAAATATCTTAAAGAAAGATGTCCTCTTGGTCGTTTTGGGGAAACCGAGGAATTCACACCAACAGTAATATTCTTCTGTTCAAATCATGCATCATTTTCACATGGATCAATAATTGGTATAGATGGTGGACAATCAAGACATTTTCTTCATTCAAATTATGAACCATGAAAATTCAAAGAATTAAATTAACAGATGTAATAGCCAACAGCTTAAGTGATAATAATGTCAATACTGTTTTTGGAGTTCAGGGAGGGGCAGTAGTACATATATTTGATTCAATCCATCAAGTTACTGACATAAATGTTTGCTACAACCATCATGAACAAGCTTCTGCTTTGGCTGCAGTTGCAAACTCAAAGGTGAATAATACTCTTGGTGTGTGTGTAGTTACTACAGGACCAGCTACAACAAACTCTCTTACAGGACTTTTGTCTGCATGGCAAGACTCAATTCCAATATTATTTATCTCTGGTCAAACAAGAAAAGAACAAACAAGCTATGGTAAAAAAGTAAGACAAAGAGGCTCACAAGAATGCAACATAATCGATGTAGTTAAACCTTGGACAAAAGCTCAATATCTAATCACAGAAGAATCAGATATTCAGCAAATAATGAAAGAATCCATAGATATATGTATGGAACCCAGAAGAGGACCTGTTTGGATTGATGTACCAGTCAATCTTCAATGGTCTAATGTAGAATTAGAAATTAAAAATAAAAATACAGAAAAAAAGCAAATAAATGATCGTTTTATAAGCAGCGCAAATATTGAAATAGATAAATTAGTCGCCGAAATAAATATTGCTAATAAACCAATTTTTATTCTGGGTAGAAATTATGTCGAGGATAAAACTCTTAACTCATTTCTTGAATATATATCTCAAAATTCATTGCCAATATTGACAACGTGGGGTAGTGCAGGAAAAGTTGGTGGCAAGGCCAATCATGTTGGAATTATTGGGGTAAGTGGCCAACAAGCTGCGAATCTAGCATTGAGGACATCAGATTTAGCTATATTTATTGGTTGCCATTTCTCTGCCACTCAGGCAGGTAATAATTACACCAGTATCTCTGAAAAGCAAAAATTTGTTTATATTAATATTGATCAAAATGAACTTGAGAATCTTTTCATTGAAAATAATTCATCTAAAATAATTATTGATTACGAGCATTTTTTTAAAATATTTGTAACTAAAAAGATTTCCGGTGATTTTACTGACTGGAATAAATTTTGTTCATTTATTTCTGATGATTTAGCACCATTAAAATGTTCCGAAAAATTATCAGAGAAAGGTTTTGCGAACCCTCATCTTTTTTTAGCACACCTATATTCAAAATTAGGGGGTGGGGATAGTGTGATTATTGACGGGGGTGGGTGTGCACTATACGCAGGTTTTCAATGCTTGCCGAAAGATTCAAACCTTGAACTAATATGTAGTACTGCAATTTCCGCAATGGGAACAGGCTTACCAGAGTTGGTTGGAGTATCAGCTAATAGTAATAATAAAAGATTCTTTTGTATTATTGGGGATGGCAGTCTAATGTTCAATTTACAAGAGCTTCAAACACTAATTACAAATTGCAAACCTTCCTTAATTATAGTTATAAATAATAATGGCTATTTAGCAATAAGGCATACACAGGGACAGTTTTTAAAAGGAAGGTTTTACGGTACTTCTAATTTTGCGAATGGATTAGAAATACCATCTATAAAAAAAATAGCTGATGCTTTTAATTTTGAATATCTATCTTTAAAAAGTTCGTCTGACTTTAAAAGTGTTCTTAATAAATGTTTATCGTATAGAAAACATACCATCCTCGAAATATTTGCTTCTCCATCTCATGGTAATTTATTTACAGCTAGTTTTAAAGATAATAAGGATGGAACTTTTAGCCCTAATGATATTCATCTAATGAAACCATTTGATAAATATGAATATGAGAAAGTTGGATTAGAACATAATATTGATTTAAGAAAATGAGATACGCAGATTTTACAGAACATCTAGAAGGGCAAAAAATGTTTCAAATATTGGCGAAAGCAAAGGAATTAGAGACAGCTGGAAATGATGTAATACATTTAGAAATCGGAGATCCAGATTTTAATAGCCCAAAAATAGCGAAGGATGCCTTAAAAAGATGTTTAGATAAAAATATAACTCATTATGTTCAGAGTTCTGGCTTGCCCGAACTAAAAGATGCCTGTATTTCCGCCACAGAAAAATCAAGAGGTTTTTCACCTTCTTATGAACAATTGCTTATTACATCTGGCGCCAATATTCAAATTTATTTAGCTATTTCTTGTTTATTAAACCCTGGAGATGAAATAATACTTTCTGACCCATCTTTTGTAAGTTATACATCAATTATCAAAGCATGTAGGGGAGTTCCTGTCTATATCCCTTTGCAGGAAAAAGATTCATTTAGACTTAATCCAGAAGAAGTAAAGAGAAAAATAAATAATAAAACAAAAGCAATTATTGTTAATTCACCTCATAATCCAACTGGTGCTGTTTTAAATAGAGAAAGGATCCAAGAACTTTATAGACTTTGCGATAAATATGGAATTTATTTAATATCAGATGAAGTATATGGAAGAATGATATTTAATGATTCACAAGCGGGTTTCTACTCAGCATCCCAAATAGACCATTGTCTTAATAGAACTATATTGATTCATTCTTTTAGTAAGACCTTCGCAATGACTGGATGGCGAATAGGAGCGGTAACAGGGCCTAAAGATATAATTAAAAGGATGCAATTACTTTTTGAGACTATTACCTCGTGTGTCCCTCCATTCATTCAATTAGCAGCCGCAGAGGTGTTAAAACATGGTGGGCAAGTTTCCCTTGAAATGATTAATGAGTATCAGCAAAGAAGAGATTTATTGGTAGATGGAATTAATCAAATTGATGATATTAGTTGTATGAAGCCTGAGGGCACTTTCTATGCTTTTGCAAACATAAAAAACTACATTTCATCAAGTGTACAATTCTCTAATAATTTACTTGAAAAGAGAAATGTAGCAACCTGCCCAGGTATTTATTTTGGAACTAAAGGAGAAGGCTATGTAAGATTTTGCTTTGCAACTTCAAAGGAAAATATAACAACAGCATTGGCCAGAATGAAAAAAGGATTTATCTAAATAAAAAGAAAAGTTATTTTATATATAGAAATTTTAATTTAATAAAATACTATAATTATTTCTTTTTTTTAAACAAATTCATCACTGGGAAATGTAAGGAACAGAAGATAATCTTTTGGTATTTTTAATTAATTTAGCTGACGAATAGGGACAACCCAACTATGCTTTAACTGAGCTATTTACCTATGAAGTGACTAAAGAAAAAAGTCTTGAAGAAAAAATTGAACAGTATTGGAATATTGCTCAACTCTGTACTACTAACAAACAAAAGATTATTTTTTTTGATGAAAACCAAGAAGCATTGAACTTTGATCCTGATGCTAATGAGGATGCAAAAAATGAATATTGGGTGCAAAAAGGAATGAGTGACGACGACATTGAAGAATTCGAAGAAAATGCTTTGCTTGGGGACGGCTATCCGAATGATTATAAAGTTTTTGCATTTGATTTTATTTTTACCAAAGGAAAAACTTTTTCTGAAATCACCAATTCATCTCCTCAAGAAATTGTTGCCCTAATTTCCCCAGAAAAACTTCAAGAAAAACTTGATGAATATGGAATTGCCTATGGAGGATCAGAAGCTGAGGACGAAGTAATGCTAATTCTGGAAAAAAGGGCAAAGAAAAAAGGATTAAATGTATCTGAGGATGAGCTTGATAATGCCACAAAAATAGCCATCAGAGAAATGATAGATTGGATTGATGATAACTATGAAGAATAAAATTGCCCAAGACTATAAGTATGATTGATATCAATCAATGTATCCAATTCCTATCATTTTCAAACCTAGATGGGAATTCTATCGTAATAACATCCCGCACCAGGTGCAAACTTATGCTAAAAAGTTAAGTTGAAAAAAAAATAAAATTATTTATATATAAAACTAAAAATTAATATTTGCAATTTAAGAAATTTATAATTTACTGTGATTGGATTTGATTAAGAAACTTACGACTTCTTTCATGCTGCGCACTTGTAAAAAATATATCTGGAGTTGAGGTTTCTATAACTTTTCCTGAATCCATAAATAATATTCTGTCTCCCACCTCTTTGGCAAAACCAATTTCATGAGTAACAACTATCATCGTCATTCCACTCTTAGCCAAGCTTCGAATAGCATCTAAAACTTCGCTCACTCTCTCAGGATCTAGCGCGCTTGTGGGCTCATCAAATAGAAGTAATTCTGGTTTAAGAGCCAAGGATCTTGCAATGGCTACCCTTTGCTGTTCTCCACCACTTAGTTGGTTGGGAAATTTTAAAGCCTGTTTTCCAATACCCATTTTTTCCAGAAGATATCTCGCATATTCCTCCGCCTCGTTACGTTTTTGTTTTTGAACATTAATCGGGGCAAGAGTAATATTTTCTAGTATTGATAAATGGGGAAATAAATTGAATTGCTGGAATACCATTCCTACTCGCTTTCTGATTTCTCGAACATTTCTTTCATCAAAGCCAGGATCAAGTGGGATACCTAAAACTTCAAGTTTTCCTGCATCAAATTTTTCAAGGCCATTAAATGTCCTAATAAGAGTGCTCTTACCAGAACCTGAGGGACCCATAACTACTAAAACTTCTTTTTTATTTACTTTTAGAGAAACATTATCAAGCGCAAGCAAATGATTGGAGAAAGTCTTAATTATGTTTTCAGCTAAAATAACAGCCATAGTAACTAACAAATACTTTTTTTGTAATTTATAGAATTTTCAATATGTCTAGAAAGTAGAGACATTATCGTACAAATACTCCAATAGACTATAGCGATCCAGACATAAACCTCAATATAACGGCCGATATATTGTGGATTTGCCAGTACACTTCTACTTATACCCAATAATTCAACTAGGCCTAAAATTGACATCAAAGACGTGTTTTGAAGAAGTCCCACAATCTGGTTAGTCAATGCTGGTATTGCTACTGCTATTGCCTGGGGGAGCATAATAAGTCTGATAATTTGTCTTTCGCCAAGCCCAAGAGCTTTGGCAGCTTCTATTTGACTATTTGGGATAGATTGCATTCCACCTCGAATGTCTTCAGCTACATAGGCAGATACAAAAAGTGAAAAGGCTATAATTGCCCTAGTAACTCTATTTATTTCAAATCCTTCAGGCAAAAAAAGAGGTATTAGTAATTGTCCGAAGAATAGGATTGCAATTAACGGAACAGCTCTCATTGAATCAATATAGATTTTGCATACAATCCTTACCGCATTTAGTTGACTTTGCCGACCAACGGCAAGGAAAACGCCAAGAGGAAAAGAGAATAAAGAACTTAGCAAAGTTAAGAAAATAGTCAAAGTTAACCCTCCCCAATCATTGCTAGAGACAACGCTTAGCCCAAAACCACCTGAAAGCAAATATATGCCTATTGGAATTGAAATAAACCAAAAATAAGGAATAAATTTCGACTTACTAAATCTTTGCGATTTGAAAAGTGTTCCAAAAGATAATACTAATAATAATGAAAGCCAAAGACCTGGACGCCATATTTCTCGCTCTGGAAAAAGTCCAAAAACAAATAGTCTTAAATTCCTAATAACAACTATCCAATCAGCTTCAAATGCAAACCATTTAAATATCTGTATAAAAATTAAAGTTGCCATAAAAATACAACTTATAGAGATCAAAGAGTCCCTTAAATTATTAAAGGTAAGCCGCCTTATTTCCTTGATTAAATTAAGCATAATTTTAATCAAGATTAACTATGTTTTTCTTTTTTACCAGAAAAAAGGTATTTAAAAATTCCATTGTATTAGTTATTAAAAGATTTAAGAGCAAAAAACTAACTAATAATAAAATAAATCCCTCAATAGCTCTTCCAGTTTGAGTAATAATGGTATCACCTATTGCATATATATCTGAGTAACCAACAGCAATAGCAAGAGTACTGTTTTTTGCTAAGTTTAAATATTGGCCGGTTAATCCTGGAATCATGACTGGCAATGCCTGAGGCAGTACAACTCTGAACAAGCCAATACTTTCCGATAAACCTAGACTTCTAAAAGCCTCCCATTGGCCTCTTGGTACTGAATTAATTCCTCCACGAACTACTTCAGAGATATAAGCAGCAGTGAAAAGACTTAATCCAAGTAACATTGCTGAAAATTCCGCTGTAAAATTAAAACCAAGTATCACCATGCCCTGATTAGATAAATTTAAAATACCTTTAACAGGAAAAGAAAAGTCATTTTTAATACTTAAAAATCCAACGAAATACCAGAACATCAACTGTAATAACAATGGAGTTTGTCTTATTATTGTCACATAAGTTGAAGAGATAATCCTCAAGAAAATATTGCGACTAATTCTTGTTATGCCAATACAAAAACCAATAGAAGTTGAAATAATCAAAGATGAGAAAATTACTTTAAGACTATTCAACCAGCCCATAAAAAGAGCCCAAAGATAATTATCTGAAGGTGAGTAAGGCAAGGCGTGTTCCGCTAAAGCAAAACCAGAAGGATTAAAAAGCCAATCAAAGTTAAATCCTAAACCAACTCGTAAAAGATTAATGTATAAATTATTCCCTAATATGGCTAATATTAACAATATAAAAACAACAAAACAGATTTGTATAATAACGTTTTTGACTTTATACATTTATAATTTTTTGCTTGTTATTTAATTAAATGGCGGCGAGATTTGTATGCCACCCTGACTATAAAGTTGGTTCATTCCCCTTGGAATTGGCACATCACTTGTTGGTCCTAGATGTCTATTATAGATTTCACCATAATTACCGGTGGAACTTATCACATTAACAACAAAGTTATTATCTAGTCCTAATTTCCTACCGAGATCTCCTTCTATTCCCAAAAATCTACGTAATCGTTTCAGTTGAGGATTTGATTTAGCCAATTTGAATTTTTCAGCAACATTTGATTTTGTAATACCCTGCTCCTCAGCAGCAATAAGAGAAAAAACGACCCATCTCATTGCATCGCTAAGAACATGATCCCCACTCAGTGATGCAGGGGCAAGAGGTTCTTTGCTAAGAACATCTTCAAGAATAATGTGATTTTTGGGGTCGCTGAATCCTGATCTTGCCGCTGCCAATTGTGAGCGATCAGATGTCATCGCTGCGCAACGTCCTTGCAAGTATCCAGCAACAACTTGATTGAGATCTTGATATTTTATTGGTGTATAAGGAATTAATTTACTTTCAAAAGCATCATTAATATTCTGTTCAGTAGTTGTGCCAGAACCTACACAAATGGATTTGTCAGCAAGATCTTCCAAAGACTTTACTCCACTATTTTTTTTAACCATTAATCCTTGACCGTCATGAAACACTACTGGGGCAAAAGTTAGGGCATTACCCAAAAATGAATCTCTGCTCAAATTAAGGGTGGTATTTCTCGATAAAAGATCAACCTCACCAGTGCGTACTGCTGTAAACCTCTCAGCAGCAGTCAGGGGTCTAAATCGAACCTTATTTTCATCGCCAAGAAATGCTGCAGCAAATGCTCTACAAATATCAACATCTATTCCTTGATAACTTCCATCATTCCTAAGAAAACTAAAGCCAGGTATTTTCCCACTTACGCCACAAACAAGTTCATTTCGTTGTTTAATTAACTCAAGTCTGGAGCTATTTGGCCCTTGGACTGTAGCGCATCCGCCCAAAAGCATTGTCAAACTCAAACAGCCTAATAGGATTCGTCTCATGTGCAAATCAATCTATACTATCTGTCTATCAGATATTTGAGTGGAGTGGGTAAATAATTCAAATTCTTTATACTTTTCCGAATATAAAAAACTGACACATATAATATTTACTTTTAAACCGAGTAAAAAATTAAATTTAATATTAATAAAAGTATTACTATTAAATATCTTATTTTTTTCACTGGAGTAATAAAGTAACAACAAAGTAAAGTTAAATTATTACAAGAAAATTTAAGTGAAGAGATTATGAATTTACTTTATCATTTCTTGCACCCCTAATAATAATTCATGTATAAAACATTAATTTATAAAGGTAAAATCAACATAAATAAATTTTCTTACGCTAAATTTAAAATCCTTTATTGTTCATAATTAAATAGCTTTGCTAAAGTAATATTGATATTTATACATGATTAGATGTAATATGGATAATCAACTTATAAATTTACTAAGCATTCGATCTAAGTCTATTTATAAATAAGATGCCAACTCTATGCATTTTCATTAATTCACTATCCTATACAGAAATAATTGACTGAGTTATTTTACAACCAGATTAATATGATTACCTTAATCCACCCTCAAGTAACGTGCCAAAAAGTTATCTGCTCTTCTTGCAATGAGTTATCTTTTATGAGAAATATATTAAAAATCAAGCTATTTTAAAATTTATTTTTGAAATAGAAAAGTTTCTTGATTATCATAATTACAAGTAATTCTCTCTAATTATTCACGAGAGAAAATTAAAATCAAGTTCTCATAGGAGAAAAAGAAGCATATTTCTGTCTAATGTAAAAAAAATCACACAAATTCACTCACAATATTTGGATAGAATGAATAAATGATTGATTGAATCAAAAAAAGTAATCCCTCTAAAAACTTCTTGCACTATCTACATTGGCATCCTGAATTGCTCTGGTAGGATATTTTTTCGCTTGGATCCAAATAGCAGTAAGAATCAATGCTATGAAAGCAACAATGGGAAGAGCACTTAATAATTTGGTAGACAGAGGGTCAGTTGGTAGAGACTTTAAGATTTCGAAAGGTAAATTCACCAATCCTCTCAAATCCAAAATTTGTATGGCAAAGGGAAAAAAGGGATACATCATTAATTAACTAATTAGAACAGCCTGTGATAATACTAGTCCAAGAACAACTTGACTCAGTTATTTCTACATAAAGAATTATCCTATAATGATCTAAAAAATGGGGGTCCCTTTTAAAGGGATTGATAATGGTAGAATCTACTAAATAAGCGCAATAAATTGTTGATTCTGCGATAAAACCACTTTGAGCATCGGCTTTAAATAATCAATCAATCAATTGGCAGAAATTATTTAAGACCATAAGAATTTATTAAATAAAAAATAGCACGCTGCAATCTTTGCTATTGGTTGAATAACTACTTTACAAAAATGGCTTTAACAAGAAAAAAATCAGCAAGGGGATTTAAATTTGTTGACACAAGACCTGAGATTCCCAAAAAACAGATTTTTATCTTTGGATCTATCGTTGCTAGCTGTGCATCAATTTTAGCTGGTGCCTACGTTATGTATATTCAATACCTAAACAATCCAACGTTCCATATGTTTATTCAAGATAAGGGAATTTATTTGTGAAATCAAGACCAGAAATTCATGAATGAAATCCCATAATTAGTATTTATATTTTTTTGCACCTTAATTTAAATTCCTATAGTTTGACCATGAAATCTAATCCTCAAAAAATAGATGGTCTGTTTAATAATTTGACAGACGAAGAATTAGCTAGTCTTGTCAAAGATAATGAAGACTTGGATAAAGAAAAGGAACGAATAATTCAAGAAGAGAGAGAAGAGCTGGTAAAAAAGATGAAGGAAAAGAAAAAATACTCTTTAAATCGTTTAAAAAAACCACCCTTAGAAATTATTAATAGGATATTATTTTTTATATTTTTAGGTAGTTTTTTATTTTCATTTGTCTCGGTGTATTCAGTCAGTCGATGGTGGTTTATTCTATATATAATCAGTTCTTTTTCATGTATTTTATATACACCGAACAGAAAGGCGGTAAAAGAATTAATTGCTGCTTGGCCTAACCTAGAAGATCTAATCAAGAAGCGTAGCCTTTGGAGAAAGAACAACTGAAAAAGTCCACGCGATGAAAAAACAGGGTTATGTATCCCTATCCAATGCATTTAAAAATCTTATGGAAAATATAAATTTTGCTTGAATCTGAATAAACAGAATAGTCACACTTTCTTCATGAATATTTTAGATTTGGATCAATTACATTCACACTCATGACTCCAGAAGCAGAAAAGTTTAATGGTTGGGCAGCTATGCTCGGATTTGTTGCAGCCTTTGGCGCGTACGCAACAACTGGTCAGATCATTCCAGGAGTTTTCTAGGACTGCCACAAAAAAAAAAGATCATGGGAATCATGATCTTTTTTTTTTTTCAAAATCACCAAAAATGGTCAAGCTTTTTATCCTATGTATGGTAGAAGTTAAGAAGCTGTTAATTTTAGCTTGAATCAAAAAGCTAATTAAATATGAGTTTGAAAAAGTCATATTGGGACACTAAGCCTTTATGGTGTCAACCTTGGACAATAGTTTTATTTGGTATTTTAATATCATTCTTTTCCTTTTATATATTTAGTAACATCTATATAACTATATTAGTGACGATTGTAATAATAATATGGTGGGTAATATTTTTAATATTAGCCCCAAAGTATTTTGAAGAAAATGAAACAGTTTAGTAATTATGATGAAAATAAAGAAGATTTCAAGATACCAAATGAGTGGCGGAGCGACTTTATAAAGGCATATGCCCCATTAGTCACAGGTAAAGAATTCAATGGACTATATGAGAAAAAGATTGATGATCTTTCTGCAGAAGAGGTATATAAAGTTTTATATTTTTGTGAAGTAAGCACAAAACTAGAATGGAAAAAAGGCCTAGAAATTTTCGATGAAAGTAGAAGACGATTAGCTTTAAGGTATATAAAGAATAGGGGAAGATTTGTACCAATCCTCAAAATCCCAGAAAAGAAACGAAGCTTAAAGCATCATAATTACAAGTCAATTATTAATAATATTTTGATATCTATACTCACAATCTTTCTTCTAATTAATATCAAAAAACAATTATTAATTTTTGTATGTCTTATATGCTTATTGACAATAGCTTTTATTTATATAAGAAATATACGCAAAAGTTAAAAATAATAGCTATAAGAGTATTAGTTCAATTTGTATCTTTGATGTGGGATAATATTTTCTCTATTCATCGAAGTTTATACAATCATAAAATAGACTGATGAATCAATTCTCTGAGGCAGAAAATAGCTTTCATCATTTCCTTAATAATGGAATTGATAAATATGCTAAAAGTAGAAATTATGACCTAGGGCCAAAAAATAGAGATAATACATCTTGTTTATCAAAATATATCACCCACCGAATTCTGTATGAGTATGAAATAATATCCAGAATTAAATCCTCAAATAAAAGTGAAAAATATACTAAATTTATTGAGGAAATATCATGGAGAATATATTGGAGGGGTTATTTAGAGAATAATCCGCAAATTTGGAGAAATTTTAAATCAAGCCTGACTAAAAAATTTTCTGAGGGGACTCTAGAAAAAGCGACTGGAGCTGAAACTGGGATTCACTGTTTTGATGAATGGACTAAAGAATTAAAAAGGGAAAATTATTTGCACAACCATACACGAATGTGGTTTGCGAGTATCTGGATCTTTAAATTAAGATTGCCTTGGGAGTTAGGTGCCAATTTCTTCTTACAACATCTTCTTGATGGAGACGCTGCTAGTAATACCCTATCTTGGCGGTGGGTTGCAGGTCTACACACAAATAAAAGGCCTTACATCGCAAATCAATCAAATATTGCTAAATATACTGCCTCAAGATTCAATAGTGAACAGTTAAATATAAATCAAATACTAATTGAAGAAACATCAAATTACATTCCAGAGACTAAAATCTTCAAAAAATCAACTAAAAAGAAATACGATAACCTTGTATTTCTAGAGAATGATCTTTTTTTTCCCAATATTCTAGAACTCATTAACAAATATAAAAAAATATATATAATTGTTATAAATAACAAAGATAGAGAGATTCAGTTGTCTAATAAAATACTTGAATTTAAATTTAATCTAATCAAAAGTTTTGTAGAGAAAAATCCTGAAACTGAAATCCTCACCTTATCTGAATTCAGTAGATTACTTGAAGGAAAAACATTTTTTGATGTTATTTATCCTGGTGTGGGTGACAGTCTGGATATCCTTAAAAATATTTCTAAAAATAATTTCCACAAAATTAATATGATAAAGAGAGATAATGATTTAAAGGCATGGGATTTTGCCCGTTCAGGTTTCTTTAATTTCAAGAAAAAATTTTTAAGTATTAATATTTAAATATATATAATAAATTTAAGTATTAATTGTTGCAGATCAAGGGATAGAGATGCTTTCATTATCAATTCCCACTCGAGAAAATTTAAAAAGGAATATATTTTAATTATTTCAACAAAAGAAGTCAGCCAAAATGAAATGACGGAAGAAATATTACAAATGCTTTAATTAGAAAAAATTAAACTTGTCAAACAAAAAAAAAGAGTGAAGATTGAAATATCATAACTTTCTTGTCTTTTGAAGTGATGGAAAGATTAATGACATCACGAAATTACTTGAATAGGCTATATTTGTTTAAAACTGAAAAATTCAATCAATTGAATGAGCATAAAGGTTATTTGATATTGTCATTGAAAAGGATTAATATTATAAAAATCAATTTAAAAAATATAGTTCAAGAGGAATGGTTAAAGCATAGTCACCACGAATCCCTCAAGCGAGTTAATAGTTAAATATTTTGCAGAAACCAACAGTCAATTTCTTATTTTTCTTGATGTAAATACATTAAGTATACCTAAAGTAAATACAACTAAAACAGATGAAATTAAAATAGCTAGATATGGACCTTCGATAATGCTTACTTCACCATTAAAAATTTGACTGAAGTTTATATCTTTTATCTGAGATAAGGCATAACCTCCTGCTACAAAGGGGAGGTCTGAGATAACTATGCTTATCATAAGTGGGAAAATGAATTTTTTCCAGGAAAGTTTCGTCAAACCAACGGCATAGCAGACAAAATCAAACCATGAAGTCATAAGAATCGCAGTAAGAAGGAAAAGATTTTGTTCAAAATATTGTTTGCTAAATTTCTCTATTTTTTTCATTTGATTATTTCCCAATAATTTCTCTACAAAATCTCTACCAAGAACTCTAGATATCGAGAAACAGATAGAACAAGAAATCAAATCTGCAAAAAATATTAGGGGGAGTCCAGATTTAATGCCAAAGATATAACCACAGATAACAGAACAATAAGTACCCGGTATTACTGGTATTATAATACTTAATGAACGTAGAAATACTATTAAAATTGCTGCAAAATATTTAGAGTTTTCTATGTAATATTGATTATCAATAAATATTCTATTTATAAATTCAAAATCAATTTTTTTATATAGAAATACAAGAAAAACTATTATGATAAAAATAAATATATACTTTAATTTTGAATTACGTTTTACTTTTATCTTAGTTGTTTTTTTTAAATAAAAATTCTTGATCATTTTTAAAAATTTTAATATTATATCTTCTTAACTTTAAATTCCATTTAATCAAAAAAGTTATTTTGATAAGATGGAATAAATTAAGAGAAGAAATGAATAATACCATATCTATCTTTTTTTGCTTTTGTTTTTTTTAAGTATGAAAAGTGACAAACCAATGAAATATTAGATGCAAGTCCAATGATTTTCAAAGGAATAATTAATTAAAAAAAACCTCAAGAGGGAAGTTGATCACGGCAAGTAAATTTTCGTTCAAATTGCTCCAAGGACTACATTCAAGCAAATTTGTTCAATATTGAGAAATATTTTTCAACAAATTTATCGTAAATTTGTTAGACCAATTGATTAGTTGATATGAGTAACTTGATTATCCAAGAAAACCTAGTTCACAAAATGCGTAATATCGTCTGCTCAGGTGAAACACTTTCTTTGGAGTGGAGAAGAAAGCAGCTTAGTATTTTGGACTCAATCCTTGAAAATCATGAGGATGAAATAATACAAGCATTGTATTTTGATCTCGAGAAACCAACCACAGAGGCGTACTTCGAGGTAATAGCAATTCGACAGGAATTAAAAGTTGCTTTTGAGAATCTGAAGAGTTGGACAAAACCTAAAAAAATTCAAATTCCACTATCACTTCAACCTGGAACTGCTCTTACGCAACCCGAACCACTTGGCTGCGTTTTAATTATTGGTCCATGGAACTATCCTTTTTCGCTTACTCTTCAACCACTGGTAAGTGCACTTGCAGCCGGCAATACAGCTGTCTTGAAACCATCTGAACATGCTTCTGCAACATCAAAATTAATTCATAAATTAATTGATAAATATTTTCCTAACGATATTGTGACTGTGATTGAAGGTAATGGTGCAATTGCTGAAGAGTTGATATCGATGGGATTTGATCACGTATTTTTTACTGGTGGGAGCGAAATTGGTAAAAAGGTTATGCGCTCAGCATCAAATTCATTGACTCCTGTAACACTCGAATTAGGTGGTAAAAGTCCTGCAATTGTTATCAAAGGTGCAGATGTAGATATTTCCGCAAAGCGTATCACTTGGGGGAAAGGTCTAAATGCAGGGCAAACCTGCATAGCTCCTGACCACGTTCTAGTACAAGAAGATATTAAAAATGATTTGATAAGTTCAATGAAAAAGTACATATCTAGTTTTTATGGCACTAACCCTATTAATTCAAAAAACTTGGGGAAAATAATTAATGATCATCATTTTATAAGATTAAAAACTCTTTTAGACAATGCCAAACAAAATAATCAACTTATCTTTGGAGGAGAGTTTGATGAAACAAGAAACCGAATTGCTCCCTCACTTATTGATGTAAAAGATGAAAACGATCCATTAATGAAGGAGGAAATATTTGGCCCATTAATTCCAATTATTAGTTATAAAACAATTGATGAATCTCTTAAAATTATCAAAAATCAACCAAAACCTCTTGCTTTATACCTTTTTGGAGGAAATCAAAGTGAACAGAATAAATTCATATCAAAAACTAGTTCAGGAGGAATTTGCATTAATGATGTAGTGCTGCAAGCTGGAATTCCTGAATTGCCGTTTGGTGGTGTTGGTAATAGTGGAATGGGTTACTATCATGGCCTCGCTGGTTTCCTAACTTTTTCGCATCAAAAGTCAATACTAAGAAAGCCCTTTTGGTTTGATATTAAATTCAGGTATCCGCCGTATAGCCTGGACTTATCATTTTTAAAAAAATTCTTGGGGTAAATTGACATTCCGCAACCATTAATAAAGCCTTCATTTATTAATTTGGCAAATCAGTGAAAAGGTTTTATATTTTAAAATAATATCAAAAATAATGAAAAGAGCTTTTTTATTTGTTTTTTTTCTTTTTTCAATATTAAGCCTCCCAAGTCTAGCAACTGAAATATTAATAAAAAAAGGTGATACACTTACAAAAATAGCAGCAGAAAACAATATTACATTGAGAGAATTGATGGAGTTAAATGATATTATCGATGCCAACAAATTAGAAGTGGGCGATAAAATAAAGTTACCAAAAAACTCAATCTCATATAAAATACATATCGTAAAAAAGGGTGACTCTTTAATAAAAATAGCTGCTCAATATGATTTAGAAATAAAGGAATTAATAAGTTTAAACAATATCAAGTCCGAAGATGTAATATTAATCGGTCAGAGAATTTACTTGCCCGCAACTGATTATAATGATGAGTCTTCTAATCTAACTAATATAAACTCCGATCCAAAAAAAAGGAATAAAACTAAAAAATCAATAATTTTACAGGGGGTTATCGAAAATGAAGATAATAATTACAACTGGAAAAATTATGGTCCTTTAAAAATAAATTGGTCTAGTTGGAAATTTAAAAACGAAAGTTACATAGCAACTTCAATTCATGAAAGTGGAAAACCTCTTTTTATTGCAGTCAAATGTAATAAGGGTATTATTAATAGAACTGGAAAAGATGGTAAATGGAGAAACTGGATAAAGCCTGAGCAGGGATTTGAGTTTTCCATAATTAATGAATTGTGTAACAACTAAAAAATTAAAAGAATTTTAATTTTTTATCATAGGAGTATTAAGTTGCTCAGCAGATTCCTCCGCTATTTGAATCCTAAGTTTTTTTCCACCGCCAATTTCGCCTAATGAAACCCTTATGGTTGAACCTGTAATAGTCTGAAGTGCCTCAAGCATCTCCCTCAGATGAGGAGTGCTACTTCCACTTTCCACCCAAAGAGCATCGTATAAGTTGCTGAGTTTCTTCCATGAAAGATAAAATTTCACCACTGCTGCTTCTATCGTCCTAGCTTGTCCAAATGCATCAGAGAGCATTCCCAATGCATCTAATCTCTGCGCCTCTTTGAGAGCCCCCTCAAGATTCAATTCTTGGTTCTGAAAGGTTTTAAGAGAGAGTGAAGCATCAAGAGATTTGCCAATCCAACGTGCCTGATTAGTTACCTCCTTAACACATTCAATTTTGGGATTCTGACTTAAAGTTTCTCTGATTTCATCTTGTTGTGTCTCGGGTAATTTTGATAATTCTTTAACAAGCGGTGCAACCATTCTTGTAGGCAACAAATTCGCTTGAGTAAGCTGTCTTATTTCATCAGGCAATAGATTGCTTGTGGAAGCAGTAAATTCATCTGATAACTTTTTAACTTGTCTTCTAGTAATTTCTTGCCCTTCATTTGCTGCTTCTGAAATCATTTTTTGGACTTCTGGTAAAGATTGAGAGGTTTCAATAAAAGCTCTTCTTGAAAACTTATTAACACTTCCCTCCTCTAAAATCCCCCCCCCAACAAGATTATCTGAAGAATCAGCAAGTTGAATAAGCTGATAAGCACGTGTTTTACTTATTTCCATCTCTCTTAACCATTGTAAAAATCCAGCGCCTCTGCCTTCACCACCTCTTTTTTCTCTATCTCTAACTGCTCTTAAAATCCTCCCTCTCCAAATCTCAGTCTGTAAATCTACTCTTTCGCATATGGACCAAGCATTCTCAAGTTTTTTCAAGAAATCAATACTGCTCAAATCATCTTTCTCAGGATCAGGCAGTTCTAGATCTAAAAATGTTTGATCAGTTTCTAGTGATGATGTCAAAAGATTTTAAAAGCAGAAACAGATCCTGACACACCGAATAAAAAGAGCAACGACATTCTGTGACGGTTAAACAAACTTTTGGGATTAAGGCGATATGATATTCAAATAAATTTTGCTAAGTGAGCCATGTCAATAGCAAGAGGTGACACCGTAAGGATCAAAAGACCCGAATCTTATTGGTTTAATCAAACGGGAAAAGTTGCATCCATAGATAAATCTGTTCCGCCCATAAGATATCCAATAACAGTACGCTTCGATAAAGTTGATTACAAGGTTTACAGCGGCCAAGAAGGAGGATTAAACACTAATAATTTTGCTGCTTATGAACTTGAAAAGGCATAAAAAAAATTGCCAGAATTACCTGAAGTAGAAACAGTAAAGTTAGGCCTTGAGAAAAAACTTTTAGATTTTAGGATTGCAAAAATAGAGGTTTTAAAAGATAGAACTATTGCAAGTATTGGAGGTGTCAAGCAATTTACTAGTATGCTGAGTGGCACAAATGTAAAATCTTGGGGAAGAAGGGGAAAGTATATAATCGCAGAACTGGAAAAATCTAAAGATGGGGGAAATTTTTCAGAAGCCGCAGGTTGGTGGATCATTCATCTCAGAATGACAGGACATTTTCAATTTTATAATGACTTTCAAGAACCCTGTAAACATACTAGGGTTAGGTTTTATGATTCCAAAGGTAGAGAACTTAGATTTGTAGATATAAGAAACTTTGGACAAATGTGGTGGCACAGTAATGAAAGTCACCCAAGTGTTTCAAATGAGGGTATAAAAAAATTAGGGCCTGAACCATTTAGTAAAAAATTCAATTCATCATACTTAAAACAAAAATTAACTGGTAAAACTCGCTCAATTAAATCAGCACTTTTAGATCAAACTATTGTTGCGGGTACTGGAAATATATATGCAGATGAAAGTTTATTTAAAGCAGGTATTCTTCCTACAAGAGCATCAGGGAATATTAAAAATTTTGAGTTAGAAAAATTATGTAATTCTCTAAAAAAGATCTTGAGAATTAGTATTGGGAAAGGCGGAACAACTTTTAGTGATTTCAGAGATATTGAAGGACTCAATGGAAATTATGGAGAAGAGGCTTATGTCTATAAAAGAGATAAAAAACCATGCAAGACGTGCGGCTCAAAGATTCTTAAGACGAAAATATGTGGGAGAGGAACCCACTGGTGTCCATCTTGTCAAAGATAAAAAGTTTAATAAAATAAAAAACCACCCAAAGGGTGGCATATTTTTTAAAAAATTTTGAGGAATATTTTAACCTGGCATTGAGCTATTTTCTCAGGGGGCTGCCCCCCAAATATCGTCGCCGCTGATGCATTTCACAGCCGAGTTCGAGATGGATCGGAGTGGTTCTACATCGCCATGAACACCAGGAAAAAAATTCTCAAGTGAGCCTTGAGAACTGCATAGAGTTTAAGTTATTAACTTTAGTCTGAACTAAAAGCAATTTAAAAAGTCAAAAAAGGTCAAGCCCTCGATCTATTAGTACTCCTCCGCTGCACTTGTTACCAAGCTTCCACGTAGAGCCTATCAACGGGTGTTCTTCCCGTGATCTTACTGGCTTATGCCATGGGAATACTCATCTTGAGGTGGGCTTCCCACTTAGATGCTTTCAGCGGTTATCCACTCCGCACATGGCTACCCAGCGTTTACCGTTGGCACGATAACTGGTACACCAGAGGTGCGTTCCTCCCGGTCCTCTCGTACTAGGGAGAAATCCTCTCAATATTCCTGCGCGTACACCGGATATGGACCGAACTGTCTCACGACGTTCTGAACCCAGCTCGCGTACCGCTTTAATGGGCGAACAGCCCAACCCTTGGGACCGACTTCAGCCCCAGGTTGCGATGAGCCGACATCGAGGTGCCAAACCTCCCCGTCGATGTGAACTCTTGGGGGAGATCAGCCTGTTATCCCTAGAGTAACTTTTATCCGTTGAGCGACGGCCCTTCCACGCAGAACCGTCGGATCACTAAAACCGACTTTCGTCCCTGTTCGACTTGTAGGTCTCACAGTCAAGCTCCCTTCTGCTTTTGCACTCGAAGACTGATTTCCAACCAGCCTGAGGGAACCTTTGTGCGCCTCCGTTACCTTTTAGGAGGCGACCGCCCCAGTCAAACTGCCCACCAGATACTGTCCGCTTCCCGGATAACGGGTAAACGTTAGAACTCTAGCTCTGAAAGAGTGGTATCTCACCATTGACTCAATAGCACCCAAGAGCACTACATCAAAGTCTCCCACCTATCCTGCGCATTCAGAGCCCGAGCACAATACCAAGCTGCAGTAAAGCTTCATAGGGTCTTTCTGTCCGGGTGTACGTAGTCCGCATCTTCACAGACAATTCTATTTCGCCGAGCCTCTCTCCGAGACAGCGCCCAGATCGTTACACCTTTCGTGCGGGTCGGAACTTACCCGACAAGGAATTTCGCTACCTTAGGACCGTTATAGTTACGGCCGCCGTTCACCGGGGCTTCAGTCGCTAGCTTCGCTTACGCTAACCGGCTTCCTTAACCTTCCGGCACTGGGCAGGTGTCAGCCCCCATACATCGTCTTGCGACTTAGCGGAGACCTGTGTTTTTGGTAAACAGTCGCCTGGGCCTCTTCACTGCGACCAGCTCTCGCTGGCACCCCTTCTCCCGAAGTTACGGGGTCATTTTGCCGAGTTCCTTAGAGAGAGTTATCTCGCGCCCCTCGGTATTCTCTACCACCCCACCTGTGTCGGTTTCGGGTACTGGCAGTTATGTCTTAACGGGTGTAGGGCTTTTCTTGGAAGCATGACGTCACCAACTTCGCTGCCGTAGCAGCTCGTACTCACGCCTCAGCTCAGAACGTTTTCTCCGTTCCTCAAAGCCTTGAACGCTTGAACCAGTAACCAACATCTGGATTGGCTAGCCTTCTCCGTCCCCCTTCCCAAAACATAACTGGTACAGGAATGTTGACCTGTTATCCATCGACTACGCCTTTCGGCCTGACCTTAGGACCAGACTAACCCTCCGCGGACGAGCCTGCCGGAGGAACCCTTAGGGTTTCGGGGCATGGGATTCTCACCCATGTTTTCGCTACTCAAGCCGACATTCTCACTTCTATGCAGTCCACGCCCGCTTACGCTAACGCTTCGCCCCACATAGAACGCTCCCCTACCATTTATAAATAAATCCGCAGCTTCGGTACAACGCTTAGCCCCGTTCATTTTCGGCGCAGGATCGCTCGACCAGTGAGCTATTACGCACTCCTTTGAGGATGGCTGCTTCTAAGCAAACCTCCTGGTTGTCTGGGCAATCCCACCTCCTTTATCACTTAGCGTTGATTTTGGGACCTTAGCTGGCGGTCTGGGCTGTTTCCCTTTCGACTATGGAGCTTATCCCCCACAGTCTGACTGCCTAGTTACACACAGGGTATTCAGAGTTCATCTCGATTTGGTACCGCTCTCGCAGCCCGCACCGAAATGGTGGCTTTACCCCCCTGCTGGAGCACTAGACGCTACGCCTCAACGTATTTCGGGGAGAACCAGCTAGCTCCTGGTTCGATTGGCATTTCACCCCTAACCACAGCTCATCCCGTGACTTTTCAACGTCAGTGGGTTGGGACCTCCACTTGGTATCACCCAAGCTTCATCCTGGCCATGGTTAGATCACCAGGGTTCGGGTCTATAAACACTGACAAACGCCCTATTCAGACTCGCTTTCGCTGTGGCTCCACCATTTCCGGTTTAACCCGCCAGTGCCTATAAGTCGCCGGCTCATTCTTCAACAGGCACACGGTCACCCGATAAGTCGGGCTCCCATTGCTTGTAAGCTCATGGTTTCATGTTCTATTTCACTCCCCTCCCGGGGTTCTTTTCACCTTTCCCTCGCGGTACTGTTGCGCTATCGGTCACATAGGAGTACTTAGCCTTACGAGGTGGTCCTCGTGGATTCACACGGAATTTCACGTGCTCCGTGCTACTCGGGATACAGCTAGGCCAACGCTCCTTTCAATTACGGGGCTTTCACCCTCTGTGGCGCGCCATTCAAACGCTTCTTTTAGGTTTGTTGGTCCATATTGCTGTCCCACAACCCCGACAATCGAAATCGTCGGTTTGGGCTATTCCCCGTTCGCTCGCCGCTACTAAGGGAGTCGTTTTTACTTTCCTTTCCTCCAGCTACTAAGATGTTTCAGTTCGCTGGGTTGGCTCGCGCCAGCCTATGGATTCAGCTGGCCGTATTAAGGGTTGCCCCATTCGGAAATTCCCGGATCAAAGCGTGTATCCAGCTCCCCGAGACTTATCGCAGGTAACCACGTCCTTCATCGCCTCTATGTGCCTAGGTATCCACCATGAGCTCTTTGTAGCTTGACCATAAATTTCAGTATTTGTTAATACCAAAATCTTGGCTTTTCAAAATCAATAAAAATCAATTCAGCAATTCATTGAATAAACCAATGAAATCAGACTGAAAAGAAACTACATCTATGAGATGCTTCTTTGTTACAGACTTAATCTATGCAGTTGTCAAGGTTCTTCTGAACTCAATCAAAATTCTGAGAATTTTGGAGCCCAGCTTGTTATCAACCAAAAAAGTGGAATGATAGAAAGCTGGGGTCAATAATATGAAATCTAAGTCACTAAAAATTCTCCTTGTCGCTGTTAATTCTGGTGGTTAAATCAGTGGAGGTAAGCGGACTCGAACCGCTGACATCCTGCTTGCAAAGCAGGCGCTCTACCAACTGAGCTATACCCCCAACACCGAATGGGCCATCCTGGACTTGAACCAGGGACCTCACCCTTATCAGGGGTGCGCTCTAACCACCTGAGCTAATGGCCCAGGAGAACCCTTGTTGGGTGTGACCTAGACAAGTTTAGGAACTGAGATTTTAAAAGTTAAAAATAACTTTCAAAACTGAGGTACCGATCGACCTAAGGTGACAGGATCATGGTTTAAGAATAAAAAAGCTCAAACATCACGATCAGTTTTTTGTCTCCCTGTTAGGAGGTGATCCAGCCGCACCTTCCGGTACGGCTACCTTGTTACGACTTCACCCCAGTCATCAGCCCCACCTTCGGCGTCCTCCTCCACAAGGGTTGAAGTAACGACTTCGGGCGTGGCCAACTTCCATGGTGTGACGGGCGGTGTGTACAAGGCCCGGGAACGTATTCACCGCAGTATGCTGACCTGCGATTACTAGCGATTCCTGCTTCACGTAGGCGAGTTGCAGCCTACGATCTGAACTGAGCCACGGTTTATGGGATTTGCGTGCTCTCGCGAGTTAGCTGCCCTTTGTCCGTAGCATTGTAGTACGTGTGTAGCCCAGGATGTAAGGGGCATGATGACTTGACGTCATCCACACCTTCCTCCGGTTTATCACCGGCGGTCTTTCTAGAGTGCCCAACTAAATGCTGGCAACTAAAAACGTGGGTTGCGCTCGTTGCGGGACTTAACCCAACATCTCACGACACGAGCTGACGACAGCCATGCACCACCTGTCACTGCATTCCCGAAGGCACCCTCTAATTTCTTAGAGGTTCGCAGGATGTCAAACCCTGGTAAGGTTCTTCGCGTTGCATCGAATTAAACCACATACTCCACCGCTTGTGCGGGCCCCCGTCAATTCCTTTGAGTTTCACACTTGCGTGCGTACTCCCCAGGCGGAACACTTAACGCGTTGGCTACGACACCGAAGGGGTCGATTCCCCCGACACCTAGTGTTCATCGTTTACGGCCAGGACTACAGGGGTATCTAATCCCTTTCGCTCCCCTGGCTTTCGTCCATGAGCGTCAGTTATGGCCCAGCAGAGCGCCTTCGCCACTGGTGTTCTTCCCGATATCTACGCATTTCACCGCTACACCGGGAATTCCCTCTGCCCCTACCACACTCAAGCCCAACAGTTTCCACTGCCATGATGGAGTTAAGCTCCACGTTTTAACAGCAGACTTGAAAGGCCGCCTGCGGACGCTTTACGCCCAATAATTCCGGATAACGCTTGCCACTCCCGTATTACCGCGGCTGCTGGCACGGAATTAGCCGTGGCTTATTCCTCAAGTACCGTCATATCTTCTTCCTTGAGAAAAGAGGTTTACAGCCCAGAGGCCTTCATCCCTCACGCGGCGTTGCTCCGTCAGGCTTTCGCCCATTGCGGAAAATTCCCCACTGCTGCCTCCCGTAGGAGTCTGGGCCGTGTCTCAGTCCCAGTGTGGCTGATCATCCTCTCAGACCAGCTACTGATCGAAGCCTTGGTGAGCCATTACCTCACCAACAAGCTAATCAGACGCGGGCTCATCCTCAGGCGAAATTCATTTCACCTCTCGGCATATGGGGTATTAGCGGTCGTTTCCAACCGTTATCCCCCTCCTGAGGGCAGATTCCCACGCGTTACTCACCCGTCCGCCACTAACCCGAAGGTCCGTTCGACTTGCATGTGTTAAGCACGCCGCCAGCGTTCATCCTGAGCCAGGATCAAACTCTCCGTTGTATGTCAAACCCTTTTGCAGAAAATATCTACTCAGTCTGATTTGCTTTGCCCACTGATTAGTTCAGTAGTTTCAGCCCTTCAATTTAAAGAAGGTTTCAAAGAGTGCACATCAGAATCTCTTCTTCGTGTCTTTCCGAGATCTCAGATCCGGTCGTTGTATCCACCAGTAACACCTATACATGTCATGAGCCGTGAAACCCAATCAAATGCATTAAAGGGGATAACAACTTAATTTCTTTTGACGGGACCTCACACCTTTATCGCAATACATTCATAAATCCATGTGATAAACATACGGAATTTAAGAACGCGATAAAAGCGTCAGTTCCTAAACTTTTCAGTTGTCCAGGTGCAATCCTTAGATTCAAAAAAATTGAAGACTAAGGATTATCGGTCTTTTATGACCGTATTGGAACTTACAACAAAAGAGGGTATCTTTGGCTGTAAGTGCCCACTTCACGAACAGACTTTCGTCTCGTTGGTCGTGTGAGCTGCGATCTGATCTCAGCCAGATGCGCATCATTTAATGTAGACCATAAACCCCCCATGTGCAACAACTAATAACACTTATCGATTGCACAATTAGTATTTGAATATAAGGAGCGAGCTAAAAAAAGCTTTTGCCCCAGTAATACAGGGATTAAATGGCAGGACGATTCAGTCAGCAAAACCAAAGAGTTCGGCCCAGCTCCAATGAGGACAAAATCATTGAGAAAGCAAAAGAGCACTTTGAGAAGACATTAATTGAAATTTCCGGGAGCCTCACCGGGAGTGTTGCAGCCCTTGAGCACCCAGCTAACAACGATGCTCTCAATTATGGGGAAATCTTTTTACGAGATAATGTTCCGGTAATGATTTATTTGTTGACTCAAAAAAGATATGAAATTGTAAAAAAATTCCTATCTGTAACTTTGGGTCTTCAAAGCACCACATATCAAACAAGAGGAGTATTCCCAACAAGCTTTGTCGAAGAGGAAGGCGAATTAATTGCTGATTATGGGCAAAGATCCATCGGAAGAATAACTTCGGCAGATGCCAGCCTTTGGTGGCCAATTTTATGCTGGCTCTATGTCAGGAAAAGCGGAGATACAAGCTTTGGCACAAGTCAACAAGTTCAGAGGGGTATTCAACTACTTCTCGATCTAGTTCTTCACCCAACTTTTGAGGGGACTCCAGTTTTATTTGTTCCAGATTGCTCATTCATGATTGATCGCCCAATGGATGTTTGGGGAGCACCCTTAGAGGTTGAAGTGCTTCTTTATGCCTGTCTTAGGAGTTGTACAGAATTGATGGAATTAAGCAGAAAAAATCAAGTAAGCAGGCTTCTTGATCAGAGACTTGTTCTTACAAGGCAATGGGTTCATGATCTTCGTCAATTCCTCCTTAAGCATTACTGGGTCACAAGCAAAACCATGCAAGTCTTAAGGAGAAGACCCACAGAGCAGTATGGAGAGGATCAACATCAGAATGAGTTCAATGTTCAGCCTCAAGTTGTTCCCTCTTGGTTGCAGGATTGGCTTGAAAATAGAGGCGGTTATTTAATTGGAAATATAAGAACAGGACGACCAGATTTTCGTTTTTACAGTTTAGGTAATTCTCTTGCTTGCATGTTTGGGGTCCTAACAGCTCCTCAGCAAAGAGCATTATTCAGACTGGTATTACACAACAGAGAGCATCTCATGGCACAAATGCCAATGAGAATTTGTCATCCTCCAATGGACATTGATGAGTGGCAAAATAAAACTGGATCTGACCCTAAAAACTGGCCTTGGAGCTACCACAACGGGGGACATTGGCCAAGTTTGTTGTGGTTTTTTGGTGCGTCTATTTTGCTTCATGAAAAACGGTACCCAAAAGCAGACGTTTTGTTAATGGGGCAAATGAGAGCTCTCTTGGAGGAATCCTATTGGAGTCAGTTAAATCAGTTACCAAGACAAAAATGGGCTGAATATTTCGATGGGCCTACGGGAACATGGGTTGGGCAGCAATCAAGAACCTATCAAACATGGACAATTGTTGGATTTCTGCTTCTTCACCACATTTTGAGAGCGGAGCCAAATGATGTTCTAATGCTGGACATTCAAGAAGAACCTCCAGAACTAATCATTTGATTAAAACAGTCCAAGAGTTAACGATTTGTCTATGGGGAGACAAGCTCCAATGCCTAAATAAATTGTGAGGACAGTACCGAATAGAAAAAATGTCATTGCAACTGGCCTTCTGAAGGGATTAGAGAATTTGTTAACGTTTTCGATAAATGGGATCAACATCAATCCCAATGGGATAAGAGTTTGTAGTGCTATGCCAAGGAGTTTATTAGGTACGACTCTTAAAATTTGAAAGACAGGATAAAGGTACCACTCAGGGAGAATTTCGAGAGGAGTAGCGAAAGGATTAGCTTTGTCCCCAAGAAAAGCAGGGTCTAAGACTGCTAAACCAACCACACATGCGATGGTTCCCAATATCACTACTGGGAAAATATATAAGAGATCGTTAGGCCAAGCAGGCTCCCCGTAGTAATTGTGGCCCATTCCTTTCGCTAATTTAGCTCTCAATTTTGGGTCGGCTAAATCAGGCTTTTTGAGTGAGGACATTTGAGGTTAGCGAGGTTTTTTTAAGTCTTTCAAAATTAATTAACTATATTTTAAGTGATGGTTTCGAGATTTTACAAGGGGCCAGATATTCCCTGTTTTCTGATCATTAGGAAGTGCATAAGCATAAAAACAGCTAGAGCCCAGGGTAAAACGAAAGTATGTAAGCTATAAAATCTTGTCAAAGTAGACTGGCCAACACTTTCACCACCTCTCAGTAACTCCACCATAAAATCTCCAATAATTGGTATCGCAGCTGGTACACCAGAAACAATTTTTACAGCCCAATAACCAACTTGATCCCATGGAAGAGAATATCCAGTAACACCAAAAGCAACTGTTATGACTGCCATAACAACTCCAGTTACCCATGTAAGTTCCCTAGGTCGCTTAAAACCTCCGGTTAAATAAACTCTAAAAACATGCAGAATAAGCATGAGAACCATCATTGAGGCACTCCACCTATGCACTGATCTAATCAACCAACCAAAGCTGACATCAGTCATCAGGTAACTCACAGAGCTGTAAGCCTCTACTACAGTCGGCCTGTAATAAAAAGTCATCGCGAAACCTGTCGCGAATTGAATCAAAAAACAGACTAGAGTTATCCCACCTAAGCAATAAAAAATATTTACATGAGGAGGAACGTATTTTGAAGTGACATCATCCGCAATGTCTTGGATTTCAAGTCTTTCTTGAAACCAATCATAAACGGGCGAGGAGTTCGCCATTGGATCAGTGATCTTTTAAAAAGATTCTACTTGATGTGTCGCATGGACAGTGCAAAGGTTAATCGAATGCTTCCAACTGTTAAATCTCTGCTGAAAAATATGAGGCAATTCATCCCAAAACTTATTGCCATTTGTCTATCACTTTTGTTGATAGCTCAACCTTCATATGCCCTTAATGATGGCCAGCAATTGGTTTTAGAGGCTTGGTCACTTGTTAATGAAGGATATTTAAGCTCGGAAAAACTAAATGATATTCAATGGCGTCGATTAAGGCAGAGAGCCCTTGAAAAACCCATAACAACATCTTTCCAAGCCTATGCAGCAATAGATGCGATGGTGCTCCGCTTGGAGGATCCATACACAAGACTAATAAGACCTTCCGATTACGAAGCTCTGAAAGCAAGCAACCTTGGTAGCGAAATCAATGGCGTTGGCCTTCAACTTGGATTAAGAAATCAAGATAATGAAGTTGTTGTAATTTCACCTTTGGAAGGTTCACCAGCATCAGATGCTGGGATATCAAGCGGAACAATATTACTCAAAGTCAATGGGGAATCTCCAAAGGAACTCGGATTAGAAGCTACGGCCGCTCGACTAAGGGGTGAAACAGGGTCACAAGTTGTGATTCAACTTCAAAGTCCTGATTCCTCAATCGAGGAGGTTACTCTTGAGCGCAGGCTTGTTGATCTAAGGCCAGTGAGGACAAGAAGATTGAGGAATGAATCACATACGCTTGGATACTTGCGCATAACTCAATTCAGTGAGGGAGTCCCTGAACAAGTTAAAGAAGCTTTACTTGAGTTATCTCAAAAAAATATTGAAGGGCTGATTTTAGATTTGAGAAATAATTCTGGGGGGCTAGTAAGTTCTGGTCTGGCTGTGGCAGACGCATTTATAAGTGGAGAACCCATAGTTGAAACAAGGAATAGAACTGGTGTTAATGATCCTATTCCTGCAGGTAAAGAAACTCTATATGACGGCCCCATGGTGACCCTGGTAAATGAGGGAACTGCTAGTGCAAGTGAAATTCTTGCTGGAGCTCTTCAAGATAACCATCGCTCTGAATTGCTTGGTAGCAAAACTTTTGGGAAAGGTTTAATTCAATCTTTAACTAATCTTAGTGATGGCAGTGGCTTAGCCATAACTGTCGCAAGTTACTTAACTCCAAGCGGAAGAGACATACAAAATTTGGGTATAGAACCAGATAAAGTTCTCGATTTTCCACAGCCCCTTAATCCTGGTGGGAATGAAGATAGATGGCTTATGGACGCAGAGCTTTACATGGAGGCATCACTTGATAGAAATTCTCTAGAACTTGAAAAGTTATCAAACCAAGTCGATTCATCTAAAGATCCTTAAGAATAAGTCCAACAAATATGAGCCAAAGAACTTATTACGATCCTCTTCATCAAGGCATAACTCTTGATGAAGACATCCCAGAAGAAAGTCTAATAATGAAACTTATTGACTCTCCTCCTTTTCAGAGATTAAGACGAATACGTCAATTAGGGCCTGCATTCCTAACATTCCACGGTGCTGAATCAAGCCGTTTCACTCACTCTATTGGAGTTTTTCACATTGCCAGAAAAGCGCTTAAAAAACTCAAAAAAGCTAATCCTGATCTACTAAAATTTAATTATTTATTATACGCTTCAACACTTTTACATGACCTTGGACATGGTCCCTTGAGTCACACTAGTGAAATATTCCTCGGAGTCAGACATGAACATTGGTCATCACGCATTATTACAGAACACCCATCAATAAATGGTCCTCTTGAAAGTTTCCAAAAAGGTTCCTCAGCTCAAATCGCCAATTTAATCAATGGGAATTTCAATGAAAACAAAGCCATCAAAGCTTTAGTTAGTAGTCAACTTGATTGTGACCGTCTTGATTATCTCCTTAGAGATAGTTACTCAACTGGAACTAAATATGGTTTTTTAGATTTAGAAAGAATTCTGGGTGCTTTAACAATTGCTCCAGATGGTGATTTAGCCATTCATCCAAAAGGTTTATCTGCTGTTGAGCATTACCTTGTTACCAGAAACCTCATGTACAAAACTGTTTACAATCATCGATTAAACGAGGTATCAAATTGGCTTCTTGAAAAAATTTTCTCATTAGCTAGAAATATTGGACCTGAAAAAATTTGGCATGATAAGCATATGTATAAGTGGCTTTGGGACAAAGACAAAATATCACTAGAGTCTTTCCTATCAATTGACGACATCTCATTAAATTATCACCTTTTTCGGTGGGCAGAGGATAATCAAGAGCACTTATCTAATCTCTGTAAAAGATATATCAACAGAGATCTTCATAAAGCTATCGAAATTCAGGATTTAACAACAGAGAAACAACTAAAAGCCCTGTTTATTGCAAGAAAATTATCACTAAAGAATGGGCTAAACCCTGATATGAATTGCGGTTTAAAGAAGCAAAAACTTCATGGCTATTACGCTTACAAAGGCGGCCTGAGGCTTTGGGACGGAAATAAATTAAAAGCTCTTGAAGATTCCTCTGAATTAATTTTAAGTCTAACTAGACCAGCAGAATCAACACTACTTATTCATGAAAAAAATATTCATGATGATTTAGAAAAAGAACTTTTAAACTTGAGGTATCAATAAAGCTGTATTAGCATTTAATTTATGTTCTGACTATTGGAGGTAATTATTTTATTTTGACAAAAACACTTAAACTTTATGGTAAAAAATTTTTTGGTTGGGAAAATTTTTTTAAAGAAAAAGTAATCTCTTTGAATGCAAATAAAATAGAATTAGATTCTAAAGACTGGCTATTAAACTGCTCAGATTTAAAAAAAATAAATACTATTTGCAAAAAATTAAAAGTTCATATAATCTCTATAAAATCAAATTCAGTTGAAACAATAATTGCATCTAAATCACTTAGAATTGAAGCAAGGTTAAATTCTGATAATACTCAGGAGTCGAAAGATCATGAGGTTTCAAATACAAATTCTAAATTAATTCGCAAAGATAAAAAAACGTTTTTGCATATAGGTACTGTTCGCTCCGGTGACGATATATATTCCGAGGAAAATTTGTTAATACTTGGTGATATAAATCCTGGAGGGATTGCATCAGCCAAAGGAGACATAAAAATATGGGGGAGGCTTCTTGGAATTGCACATGCAGGTAAATTGGGTAATAGAGAAGCTACGATTGGTGCGCTTCACTTTCGTCCTGTTCAGTTAAGAATTGCAGATAAAGTAGCTAGAGGCCCTCAAGAAAAACCCGATTTAGGAATGGCCGAAGAAGCTAGACTGGTTTCTGATTCAATCGTAATAGCCCCCTTAGAGGTGTAGAGCAGAAATTTCAAATTTAAAGACAATCGGTAAAAATCAACTTTTTAAACAAATTTCCCAAGCATTTGTTCCATCAAAATACTAATTTTCAACCAATTCCTTTCAAATATCCAAAATTCAACTAAACTTCATTGACTTTGAAAACATCAGTGGCGAAAGATACTCGAGTCATTCTTATCTGTTCTGGTAAAGGTGGTGTGGGGAAAACAACCCTC
Organism: Prochlorococcus sp. MIT2309; assembly: GCF_059772305.1. Taxonomy (NCBI): domain Bacteria; kingdom Bacillati; phylum Cyanobacteriota; class Cyanophyceae; order Synechococcales; family Prochlorococcaceae; genus Prochlorococcus; species Prochlorococcus sp. MIT2309. Next base: position 839,768 of record NZ_CM186282.1, read on the forward strand.
ACAGCAAACCTTGGAATCTCTCTTGCAAGTCAAGGTGCAAAAACTGCAGTACTAGATGCTGATTTTGGGTTGAGGAATCTTGATCTTCTACTAGGCCTTGAAAATAGAATAGTTTATACAGCTCAGGAGGTTCTTGAAGAAAATTGCAAGCTTGACCAAGCTCTCGTTAAGCATAAGCAAGAACCAAATTTAGCTCTATTGCCTGCAGGAAACCCAAGAATGCTTGAGTGGCTTAAGCCTAACGATATGAAAAAAATCGTTGAAATGCTTAGTGAGTCATTCGACTATGTTTTAATCGATTGCCCAGCAGGGGTCGAAGACGGATTTAAGAATGCAGCAGCGGCAACTAAAGAAGCCATCGTCGTCACGAATCCAGAAGTCTCAGCCGTAAGAGACGCTGACAGAGTAATAGGTTTGCTAAACACGAATTCCATAAGCCCTGTACAACTCGTACTTAATCGAGTCAGACCAAAAATGATGTTATCTCAAGAGATGCTATCTATAAATGACGTGACTGATATTCTTGCATTGCCCCTTTTGGGTCTTGTCCTGGAAGATGAACAGGTAATTGTTAGTACCAATCGGGGAGAACCACTAACTTTAAATGGCAGTCAATCTCCAGCTGGCAAGTGCTATTCAAATATTGCTAAAAGACTTCAAGGAGAAGTAATACCTCTCATTGATCCAACAAAAGAAAGTAACACATTCGTCGACAAGTTTAGAAAATTAATGCAAACCAAGATTTTTTAAAAATGACACTAAGAGATTTAATTAACAAGATTTTAAGAAGGCAGCCAGCAAGTGCTAGCACTGCTCGTGAGAGGTTACAACTTGTTCTTGCTCATGACAGAACTGACCTCAGCAGTGATTTACTTGACAAAATGAGGCAAGAAATACTTGATGTAGTAGCAAAATACGTTGAGATAGATATGGAAGAGGGTGCAGTAAGTCTAGAGACAGAAGATAGAATGACTGCACTTGTGGCTAATCTCCCCATCAAAAGAACAAAAGATGGGGAAATTCAATTAAAGGAAAAAGCACCAGAACCTAATAATGAATCTGAAACCAATTCAGATTAAAATGATGACGATTAGCATCCAGATCTCTCTAGATTGATATCGAGATAGTTAAAATTTAAATAGGCCGGCTTAGCTCAGCGGTAGAGCAGCGCTTTTGTAAAGCGAAGGTCATCAGTTCAAATCTGTTAGCCGGCATTCAAAAATTTTTCTCAAATAATCTCAATTAGCTACTTTCTGAAAATAACTTTATTCACTTTTAGACATAACCCAAATTAAAAAGAGAATCCCGAGTATTGGTATGAATTTCAATTCAAAAAATGATGTTGATATAAAGATGAGAGGCTTAAGTAAATAAAAAAACACACTCTGCAAAATAATTACCAAAGTAATCAACCAAATCATTCAAATAGATACGTTTTCAGGTATTAAAGATCCTTTTCTTAATAATTTCCACTCCCCTGGACTTTTCCAAGAAATCACAGTACTTGCGCAGCCTGATGGTTTAGGCCAAGGAGTTGGTCCCAAAAAGGGCACCTCAGGGAATATTTCATAAGCCTCCTTTTCGTTAAGTATTGGCCTCTCGCCTGAGATATTTGCACTTGTTGTAGCTAAGGGACCACTTTGGGAGAGTAATTTCTGAGCCACCATAAGATTGGGGATTCTCATTCCGATATTTTTTTGAAAAGGATTTAGCATTTCAAACTCTCTACAAGATGTTGGGAAAACCATCGTTAAAGCTCCTGGCCAGTGGAGATTGGCAAATTCCAAAGCATCTTTTTTAGCTTCAGGGATTATTAAATCTATTAAATAATTAATGCTCGAGGCCATCAAAATCAAGGGTTTGTTCTTTGGCCTCTTTTTAATTTCCCATAATTTATAAGCATATTTTGGTGCCACTCCAAGAGCTGGGAGAGTATCTGTTGGAAAGATTACTGGCCTTCCTTTGAGAATTTCCTTGGTCAGATCAAAAGGACCATATTGATTATTTTGAATCAAATTCATTTTTTTTGCCCCAATGCAAATCGTTTAACTCCTGAGAAATCAAATGCATGCGAGACATTTATAAATCCAAAATCAACGAGTATGCTTTTTGTAATTTCACTTTGATCGAAATGATGCTCAAGCATTAACCAACCCTTGCTTGCGAGGGCATCAACAGCTCCGGAAATAATCTTTTTAGAACACTCGAGTCCATCACATCCACCGCTGAGAGCTAGACGAGGCTCAAAATTTCTTACAGATTTATCCAAAGTTGAGAGCTTATTTTGAGGAATATAAGGAGGATTGGATACCACTAAATTGAATTTGCCAGAAAAAGCTCTCAATGGTTCCCACCAATCTCCTAAATAAAAGTTGACTTTAGATTTTGGCATTAAATTTCTCATGTTTTTTTGCGCTATTTCTATGCAGGGGTAACTAATGTCAACTGCATGACCAGTCCATTTGGGTAGAGCCATTGCTAAAGCAATTGATAAAACACCAGAACCTGTACCGAGGTCGCACCACCTACCGGGGAAATTTTTATTTACTTTTTCTAAAGCCAAGTCAATCAAAAGCTCTGTCTCATTCCTTGGTATGAGTACTTTATCGTTGACATCAACGATGAAATCTCTCCAAGGGCTTCTCCCAGCCAAATGTTGAATTGGGGTTCCATTTTTAAGGTGAATATTCCAAAGCTTTGATAATTCGTCGAGAGTTATTTTAATTTCAAAAAACTCTTGAGGGAATAGCTTAATTCTGTGGAGCTTTCTTTTACTTATGCCACAAGCTATGTCAAGTAACCAATCAAAGGATTCAATCTCACCACCTTTTTTCAAACTTAGCTCTCTAAGAGCTGATATTTCTTTTCCTCTCGCAAGATTAGGTCCCATACAAAAAATATCTTTTCTCTTGTTGAGAAAAAATTACGTCTATACAAAAATTAGACCTTGAAGTTTTCCTATCTAAATTAAAGCCTTATTTTTTTTGCTCTGGAGATAGTCTTCCCTTACTGGTATCTGAAAAGAAGCTTGATTTCTCACCATCTGCGGTTGCAAGATAAAGACCGATAAGAAAGATGACTGGGACGCCCACGAAAAGAAGACTTGCTGCTGCCCCAAAATTAGTAGTTTCCATACTCTGGTTTTACGTAGAATTTCACCCACATCACTATAAATCTCTTTTTCACTAGATTTGCCTTACTCAAATTTAAAAAAGAGATTTTGTAACTACACAACATTTTTTTTGATTGAATTACGTTGAAATTTTCCATAAAAAAACTCAAACCAGAATTTTTTTACAAAAAATTTGGGTTAGAGCCATAAAAAAAATAAAGAAATCTAAAAAAAATAAAAAAATCTAAAAAAGTTTCATTTTGATACTCAAACCAAGCAAATCGCTTTCACAAGCATTGATTTGGGGGAATAAATAGGGTAAAAAGAAGACAAAAACCAGCTAATTTCTTCGCCAATAGTGTCAATAGTCATTTCAGCTAGCTACAACCTTTGCCATTGAGCATGCAGGAACCTTTACGATCATGCGGTCTGGCTGCATTAAGTAGCTTCGTTCACGAAACCTGACACATGGGATTGCCCTGGTATCGGGTGCACACAGTCGTAATTAACGACCCTGGCCGACTCTTGGCCGTGCACCTCATGCATACAGCTTTACTTGCCGGCTGGGCCGGCTCAATGGCCCTTTACGAATTGGCCATTTTTGATCCAACTGATCCAGTCTTAAACCCAATGTGGCGTCAAGGCATGTACGTCATGCCCTTTATGGCCCGTCTTGGCGTCACCAACAGCTGGCGTGGCTGGGACATAATGGGAGGGACTGGAGCATTTGACTTCGATTCACTAGATTTTTGGGGCAAGGCTCTCCCCTTCTCAACTTTTGAAGGTGTTGCCCTTGCGCACATAGTTTTTAGTGGTCTTTTAATTTTGGCCTCAATATGGCATTGGACATATTGGGATCTTGAACTTTGGGAAGATTCAAGGACTGGAGAACCAGCACTTGATCTTCCAAAGATTTTTGGTATTCATTTACTTCTTGCAGGAATTACTTGCTTCGGATTCGGAGCTTTTCATTGTGCCTCAGTTGGTATTTGGGTATCAGATGAATATGGACTTTCAGGCCATGTTGAAGCAGTAGCTCCAGCATGGGGAGCTGAAGGTTTCAATCCATTTAATGCTGGTGGAATAGTCGCCAATCATATTGGTGCTGGACTTATCGGAATAATTGGTGGTGTTTTCCATATCACTAACCGCCCTGGAGTAAGACTCTATAAAGCCCTGAAAATGGGAAATATAGAAGGTGTATTAGCCAGTGCTCTTGCCGCAGTGCTTTTCGTTTCATTTGTAGTAGCAGGAACGATGTGGTATGGATCCGCTACTACCCCAGTTGAACTTTTTGGTCCAACTCGCTACCAGTGGGATTCCGGCTATTTCAAAACTGAAATAAACCGTCGAGTTCAAGAATCAATAAACAACGGAGCAACAAAGGAGGAAGCTTACGCTTCAATTCCTGAGAAACTTGCTTTCTATGATTATGTTGGGAACAGCCCTGCAAAAGGTGGCCTTTTCAGGACTGGTGCTCTTGTAAATGGTGATGGATTACCAACTGGTTGGCAGGGTCACATTGCTTTCCAAGATAAAGAGGGCAATGATTTAGAGGTAAGAAGAATACCCAATTTCTTCGAAAACTTCCCAGTAATTCTTGAAGATGCTGATGGAAACGTCAGAGCAGACATTCCATTTAGAAGAGCTGAGGCCAAGTACTCCATTGAACAAACTGGAGTAACAGCAACCATCTATGGTGGCGAGCTTAACGGTCAAACCTTTACTGATCCTGTTGTTGTCAAGCGACTTGCTCGTAAGGCTCAATTAGGAGAAGCCTTCAAGTTTGATAGAGAGCGCTACAAATCTGACGGAGTATTCCGCAGCTCTCCAAGAGCCTGGTTTACTTATGCTCATCTATGTTTCGGATTATTATTCTTATTTGGACATTGGTGGCATGCAGCCAGGACCCTCTTTAGAGATAGATTTGCTGGAATTGATCCTGAGCTTGGAGATAGAGTCGAATTCGGCCTCTTCAAGAAGCTTGGAGACGAGTCCACACGGCGAATGCCTGGACGCGCTTAAACCAAAGGAATCCTTATCCCCTACCGAGAATCTAGATGGAAGCCTTCGCTTACACACTCCTCATGACCTTGGCAGTTGTCACATTATTTTTTGCGGTTGCTTTTCGCGATCCCCCAAAATACGACAAATAAGCCAATTGAAAAGCCCTTGCACTACTAGCAAGGGCTTTTTTTTGTTTGTGATTTTCTACTAAATTTTATTTTGAGAACCCAAAAAGTTCCTTAACCAATAAAGGTCTTAAAAGCAACCCTTTTCATAATCGAAAAAGATGTCTAAAGTATAACTATATTTATTAATCGAAGGGCAGAAATGCAATGCCCCGCCTGCCAAAACACAGATAGTCGTGTGCTTGAATCACGCTCTGCCGACGTTGGGAAAAGTGTCCGACGGAGGCGAGAATGCCTTAATTGTGATTTCCGATTCACAACCTATGAGAGGGTTGAGACAATTCCAATAAGTGTAATTAAAAGGAATGGAAACAGGGAAACTTTTAATCGAACCAAGCTTCTCAATGGAATAACTAGGGCTTGTGAAAAAACATCTGTAATAAATCAAAAATTTGAATTTATCATTGATGATATTGAGACAAAGCTTCAACAGAGAAATCTACGAGAAGTTTCAAGCTCAGAAATTGGCGAGATGGTTCTTGAGCACTTAAAAGTTATCAATGAAGTGGCTTATATTCGTTTTGCATCAGTTTATAGACAATTTCATGGCGTGGAGGATTTCATAGAGACTTTGGAATCTTTTAACCCCAAAAGTAAAGAGCAATTAGCAAGTGTTCTCTAATACTGAAGCTTGATTATGTAGAGTACTCAAATAAATGCCATAAAGTCGGCGGGCTTTTATGGACACCCTTACCTACTACCTAAAAGGTAGACCGCCTAATCAACATGTCCGAAAATCTTCAAGTAACTGATCAAGATCAAATAGAAGACCAGAAAAATAATTCAGAGAACATATCTTCTGAGCCTACGAAAAATCAGGCAACACAAAAAGAGGAGATCTTGGAATCTCAAGATATTCCTGATGATATCCCTACTGCTGACGATCCAAGCAGCAGAGCAAAAAAATATGACTTTGATGGAGCAGGCTTCACCGTTGATGAATTCGCCTCATTATTAAGCAAATATGATTACAACTTCAAACCTGGCGATATTGTAAAGGGTACTGTTTTTGCTCTCGAATCCAAGGGGGCAATGATTGATATTGGAGCAAAAACTGCGGCTTTTATGCCAATGCAGGAAGTATCCATAAATAGAGTTGAGGGATTAAGCGATGTTCTCCAACCAACTGAGCAAAGAGAATTTTTCATAATGTCCGAAGAAAATGAAGATGGACAACTAGCTTTGTCAATTAGACGTATTGAATATCAAAGAGCATGGGAGAGAGTAAGACAGCTTCAAAAAGAGGATGCAACAATTTACTCAGAGGTATTTGCAACAAACAGGGGAGGTGCGCTAGTAAGAGTCGAAGGGCTCAGAGGATTTATACCAGGATCACACATAAGCACTAGAAAAGCTAAAGAGGAGTTAGTCGCTGATTTTCTTCCCTTAAAATTTCTTGAAGTTGATGAAGAGAGAAACAGGTTAGTTCTCAGTCATAGAAGAGCACTTGTAGAGAGAAAAATGAATCGTCTTGAGGTTGGAGAAGTTGTTGTGGGAGCCGTAAGAGGAATAAAACCATACGGTGCATTTATAGATATTGGTGGGGTTAGTGGTCTTCTGCATATTTCAGAAATTAGTCATGAGCATATAGAAACTCCCCATTCAGTGCTCAATGTCAATGACCAAATGAAAGTCATGATTATTGATCTAGACGCAGAAAGGGGAAGAATTTCGCTATCAACTAAAGCACTTGAGCCTGAGCCAGGGGATATGTTGACTGACCCCAAAAAAGTATTTGATAATGCCGAGGAAATGGCGGCAAAATACAAACAAATGCTCCTAGAACAAGCTGAGGAAGGTGAAGATCCAATTGCTGTGATGACAGTTTAGTTTCGTCAAAAATAGAATTAATAATTAAGTGCCAGATTTTTATATAAAAGATATATTTATCGGCAATTTTAAAGCAGTAATCTTTGATAAAGACGGGACTTTATCTAGCAGTGAGAACTATCTAAAAAGTATTGCAGAATTGAGAATTGAGGAAGCTATAAAAAAACTAGGGAAACAATCAATCTCTCAAAATAATTTTAATTTAGAGAAACTTCTTAATGATGCCTATGGTCTCAAACCTGACGGGATCGATCCCAATGGATCCTTAGCAATCGCATCCAGGCATGACAACCTTGTAAGCACAGCAACAGTTGCATGCTTAAAAGGATATTCATGGCCTCAAGCTCTTCAAATTTCTGAGGAAATCTTCGAAAAAGCAGATATTGAATTAGAGACAAAGTATGGAAAAAAGAATTGCGCACTAATCAAAGGTGTTCCTGAAACTCTCGATAAGTTGAAAAATTCTGGGATCAAATGTTCAATAATGAGCAATGATTCAGAGAAAGGAATTAAAAATTTCCTAAACGCAAATCATTTAGGAAATATTTTTGAACATTATTGGAGTTGCGAGAATATCCCACAAAAGCCAGATCCCAGAGCAGTAAAAATATTGTGTGAAAAAATGAGCCTTAACTGCTCCGATTGCTTGTTTATTGGTGATAGTGACACAGACATGAAAATGGGAAAAATTGCAAAAATAGGAATTAATCTTGGTTTCATGTCAGGTTGGAAAATCCAGCCCAAAATGACATATCAAGATAAATTATTATTTAACTGGGAAGACCTTACGTGTCACTAAAAACTAAAATAAAAATCTAAATTATTATCCCATGAGTAGATTTGTTTTCACCTCTGAATCAGTAACTGAAGGTCACCCTGACAAAATTTGCGATCAAATTAGCGACTCCGTATTAGATGCACTCTTAAGTCAAGATCCCTACAGTCGAGTCGCCTGTGAGACTGTTGTGAATACTGGTTTATGCTTGATAACTGGAGAAGTAACCTCCAAGGCGAAAGTTGATTTCATCAAATTAGCAAGAAAGGTAATTTCAGAAATTGGCTACGAAAGCGCAAAGGCTGGTGGCTTTGACGCAAATAGCTGTGCGGTACTCGTAGCACTTGATCAACAATCTCCCGATATCGCCCAGGGGGTTAATGAAGCAGATGATCATAGTGGCGACCCTCTTGACAAAATTGGAGCTGGGGACCAAGGAATTATGTTTGGTTATGCCTGTAACGAGACTCCAGAACTAATGCCATTGCCAATAAGCTTGGCCCATAGGCTCGCAAGGAGATTATCCGAGATTCGTCATCAAGGGGTCCTCAAGTATCTTTTACCTGACGGAAAAACTCAAGTTAGTGTTGTTTATGAAAACGATAAACCCATTTCAATTGACACAATTCTCATATCTACTCAGCATTCAGCCCTTGTGGAGGGACTTCAATCTGAAGAAAAGATTCGACAAAAAATAGAAGAAGATCTTTGGGAGCATGTGGTAATACCTGCTACAACAGATTTAGATATTCAACCGAAAAAGGGTGAGACAAGATTCTTAGTAAACCCAACTGGGAAATTTGTTGTTGGTGGGCCTCAAGGTGATGCTGGATTGACTGGCCGAAAAATAATCGTTGACACTTATGGGGGGTATGCCAGGCATGGTGGTGGAGCTTTCTCAGGCAAGGATCCAACCAAAGTTGATAGGTCAGCAGCATATGCCGCAAGATTTGTGTCAAAAGTGCTTGTAGCTGCTGAGCTAGCCTCAAAAGTAGAAGTACAGCTAAGTTATGCAATTGGGATTGCTAAACCTGTTTCTATTTTGGTAGAGACTTTTGGTACTAGTAAATACTCAAATTCAGATCTAGGTAAACTTGTAGAGGAAAAATTTGATCTTAGGCCTGGAGCAATTATTGAACAATTTAACTTGAGAGAACTACCCCAAATAAGAAATGGGAAGTTCTATCAAGAAACTGCAGCATATGGACATTTTGGGAGGCCTGATCTAAATCTTCCGTGGGAGGATGTATCCGATAAAGTAAAAGAAATAAAAGACAACCTTTAATTGATAACAAAATTCTATTGTGCGAGAACTAGTTAATAAAAATCTCATCCTGGGGATTGATTTAGGTACCTCAGGTGTAAGAATTATTATAATAAATATTGAAAAAGAAGTTATCTATACAAATTCTTTAAACTATAAAACTAGTTTTAAAGAACCTTATGGTTGGTTAAGTTGCTTAATTGAATTAATACAAAATATTCCAGTTTACATTAAAAAAGAAATTATTCTTTGCTCTATTGCAGGAACCTCTGGGACATTAATTGCATGTGATAAAAGCGGAGAGGCACTTGGTGAAGCAATCCCTTATTACAATAGTTGCTCGAATCAAAATAAAAAAATTAATCTTATTTGTCCCGAAGTAATTCAAAATAATCATTGCAGTATTAAACGTGGATTACAGCTGATTGAAGATCATGGAACAGATATTTTATTAAGACATCAAGCAGATTGGATTAATGGATGGCTGATGAATTGCTGGGAATATGGAGAAGAATGCAACAACTTAAAATTAGGGTGGAATCCACTAAACAAGTCATGGCCAAAAAGCTTAGAGAGCCATCCCTTAAGAAAAATTTTTCCAAAAATAGTTTCTAGCGGTCAGCTTATTGGAAAAATCAATCCCGAGCGAGCAAATCGTTTGGGCCTCCCAGACAATCTATCATTTATAGCGGGAACGACTGACTCTAATGCCGCAGTCATTGCCACAGATGCATCTCCAAAAGAGGGTATTTGTGTTCTTGGCAGTACTATTGTTTTAAAAAAATATGTAACTAATCCAATATTTGCCAGGGGCATAACAAATCATATTATTGGAGGAAGGTGGATTTGCGGAGGAGCCTCAAATGCGGGTGGCGCTGTTCTAAAGAAATTTTTTCTAGATGAACAAATAGAAGAATTAAGTAATCAAATTAATCCGAATATATCGAGTGGACTTGAATTACTACCACTTCCATCTAAAGGCGAAAGGTTCCCAATTGATGATCCAAATCTTGAACCTATTCTTTTTCCAAGACCTATAAGTGATGCATTGTATCTACAAGCTCTTCTTGAGGGGCTTGCAGAAATTGAAAAGAAAGGTTGGCTAAAGCTTATTGAATTGGGAGTTTCGAAACCAAAAAGAATAGTAACTATTGGGAAAGGCTCTAAAAATTCTAAATGGCATGCAATAAGGCAAAAAAAGTTAGGTATACCCATTAGGAGGAGTAGCAAACCTCCTTGCTTTGGAGCGGCTATTATTGCTTTAAATAGTTTAAAAAAAACTAAAAAAAATTAAGCTTTACTTAAATACAATTTAATTTCACAAATCTCACATTTAATCAACTTACGAACTATCTTATTTTTAGATAATAATGGTACATGTCATCAGAAGAATTAGACGCCAATGTGATTGAGAGGATTTGCAACCACATGAATTCAGATCACAAAGATGCCGTAGCACAATATGCAACACACTATGGAGGAATACATGATTTTCAAGAAGCTGTGATGACTGGGATAGACGCTGAATATTTGGAGTTAACTGTGGATAAAAAAATTATAAAGATCAAATTTGATCACCTAATTCAAGACAGCAAAGATGCGCATACAACGTTGGTGTCAATGCTTAAAGCGATTCCAAAAAACTCCTAGCGAATAATCAAATTGTCAAAACCATAATTCGAAAACCAGAAATTCCGAACAAATTGGGACCAAAATATATTCCATTGGCTCACAACAGAGTAATCTAATAAAAGTTGAACTTCCTCAACGCCGGGATAGCTCAGTTGGTAGAGCAGGCGACTGAAAATCGCCGTGTCCCCAGTTCAAATCTGGGTCCTGGCATATCACTTCCGCATTATTAAATTTGCACTTATGTGTGATGGTGTTTTTTCATGCAAACCTATCTTTTTTAATTTATGCTCATCAACTAGAGATACTCAAAACGAATCTTGCCTTTTCATCTGCCAAACTCAACAAATGACGATTTTGTAGCAAACAACGCTGACAGTTTTGCGATCGCTTTTGATAAAACATGGAAAAGTGAAATTTCAAAATCAGAAGACAAAGACCTTGGTATAGATCAAAAAATAAATCTAGTTCTAAAAAAGATTGAATCTCATCCCTATCTCATTGACAATCCAACCAAGGCCAAACAAATTGCCAATTTCCGGATTCGTCTTTTAAACCTTATGTAAGTTAAAAAGTTTTTTTTAACTTACATAAAATGATAATTCTCTTGAAAGGCTGCGCTCTTCAAAGAGACTAAGCGAAAAACTGGTGATATATAATTTTTCAAAATCAGTTAATGAAATTCTACTGAAGATTTATTTCAAGGATCTAATGAAAACATTTAGATCAATCCAAGGAAGATGACTTAGTATCAATGCGGGAAAAGCACGAAGGATTTTATACTGAATTTGTTATTGAGCCAAGTCAAAATGCCAATCAAGTAATGTGAATTTGGAAAATAAAAATAGTTTTAAAGAAATAATTTTTTAATGCGTTATTTTTATTACATAACGGCTCTAAAAGGAGAATCTTAATTTGAGTCAAACTAATGGTTTATCCGCCCTAAACCTTGCGAGACTAAGTCTATTTCAAGGATGCTTGGGTTGCCTAGCTGTAATTTTTGCAGGCATGCTAAACAGAATAATGATTTCAGAACTGGCTTTTCCAGCTTTACTAGTTGGAGGGGGTCTTGCTTTCGAACAATTAATGGCTCCATCAAGAGTCTTTTTCGGAAACATCTCGGATACTTGGCCAATTCGCGGACAAAAAAGAACGCCTTATATTCTGCTTGGAACTTTTGGTTTTTGCGCAATGGCAATAACCTCAATCCCTTTGATATTTCTTACGGAGAAGGCTCTTTCGGATGGCGGTACATTTTCAATAATCATTGCTGCAATTGGCTTATGTACCTTATTTTCTCTTTATGGTTTAGCAGTATCGTTAGCAACAACTCCATACCTCGCACTAGTAATCGATTTAACAACAGAAGAGGAGAGACCAAAAGCAGTTGGAATTATTTGGTGCATGTTGACTATTGGGATAATTGTGGGTGCTATCTCAATTTCCATAGCAACCAAAGGACTTGATGGAGTATCCGACCCATTGTTGTTAGAACCTGCACTGCAGAAGTTTATGACGAGAGTTGGAATAATAGTCTTGGGAATAACCATATTTGCATGTGCTGGAATAGAAAAGAAGATTGATCATAGAAAGCTCAAGGATACAAAAGCATCAACGAGTAACGAAGTAGGCATTAAAAAAGCATTTGCAATAATAACTTCAAGTAGGCAAATATTGATCTTCTTTGTATTTTTAATTCTTTATACACTTGGTCTTTTTTTACAGGATCCAATTCTAGAAAGTTACGGTGCTGAAGTTTTTAATTTACCAATTTCACAAACAACTTTACTAAATGCTTTTTGGGGGGTTGGTACGCTTGTAGGTTTATTAATTGGAGGACTATTTATAACACCAAGACTAGGTAAATTAGCCACTGCAAGAACTGGTTGTTGGATGATCATTTGTTCATTATTTCTACTCATTTTGAGTGGTTCTGTTGAGAATCAAAATGCTTTATTTGGGGTACTTGTTATTTTTGGATTAGCGGCAGGGATAGCAACTAATAGCGCACTTTCCTTAATGCTAGATTTAACCCTGCCGGAAATGGCGGGGACTTTGGTAGGGGTATGGGGATTAGCACAGGCACTTTCAAGGGCTGCAGGGAAAATAATTGGTGGTGGACTTCTTGATGTTGGAAGATTATTTACTGGTCCAGATAATCCTTTTTTGGCATTCAGTTTTGTTTTTTCTCTTGAAATTATTGTTACGTGCCTTGCAATATATGTCTTAGGAAGGGTTAGTGTTAAAAAATTCAAAGAAGAAACTTCTGCTTCTTTAGAGACACTTATGATTGCTGATCTTGATTAGATCATCAGAAAAAGTGTAATTTTCAGGCTATTTCTCATGAAATCAATGCCATCTCAGAAAATTATTGGGATTCTTCACAATCCACCATTACAATCTATAAATTACGGCAAAAGTAAAGTTTCCGGGAGTTTAAGCCCTTCTTACATACTTCATTCAAGAGGAGCTTGTATGCCAGGGCAAAGCTCAATTTTCACACCAAATTATAAAAAAAAATTGAGAGCTTATTCATTAGAAATAGAGCAAAGAAAAATAAAATCTTTTGTTCTACATAATCTTTTATCAATAAATACACCAATATCTTTTTGGTCTGGAAAAATTGAGGATTTTTCATTCCAAAGGCAATTCCAACCTCACGATGATGAATCTCTAATTTTTGCGATTAGGGCATCCTATAGACAAATTTACGGCAATTTTCATGCTTTCGAAAGTGAAAAGCCTATTGACTTAGAAAGGAGACTAAGAAATGGTGACATAACTATAAAAGAATTCATAAGAAATCTCGCAAAGTCAAACTTTTATAAACATCATTACTTTGAGAATGTTAATCAAATTAGATGTGTTGAATTAAGTTTCAAGCATGTTTTAGGACGCACAACGATTAATCAAAATGAACTAATAAAACATGTAGGAATAATTGCTAATGATGGATTTGATTTTCATATTGATACACTAATAGATTCATTGGAGTATATGGAGAATTTTGGAGACCATACAGTACCATTTATAAGATTTGTCAATACTCAGATTGGGATGAGAACTTCTTTATTTTTAAATACGATGAATATAATTGGAGCGGGTGCTGTTAGCGACAATTTAAAAAAAAAGTAAGTTAATCAATTATTTTTAAAACCTGAGTTTTTCTTATTAATTGATCTCCCATTAAAATACTCAGTTGATCTTATAAAAATATTATAAATTTAAAAATTTATTGCCTTATTAAGTGTAGTGTAAAGGTAGACAAACTATCAGAATTTTAAAAAGATGGATTATTTCTTCAAATATAATTAAATACTTGTAAATCTAAATGAAAATCCACATACCAAGCCCTCATGAAATTAAATCGGCCATCATCTAATAAAAAACCAAAAGAACAATCATCTAAGACGCCATCAGGCAAGGAAATTCCAATGGCAATGTCGATGATGGTAGATTCGATGGTCAGAATGATACAAAAAGCAGATATTGAAAATGGAAATGATTCTTCAGTAGCAGAAAATATTGATGAATATTAATCAATTTGTAACTAAAAGTGAAGGCGAATGGAAATCTATGAGGAGTGGGCACTCCCTTGCTTTTCAACAATTTGAAAATATCGTGAGCAGGTTAGAAATTAATTTTTTAGAAAAAGATAATGTTCAGGTGCAGAATCTTCTAGAGAAAAATAATATTCAAAATAAATATATAGATTCCCCGTTTAGAATAAAGTGGTCTCCTAAAGATGAATTTAGCAATGATTCAAAAAGTTTAGAAAACGGAGAGAGTATAGTCGTACCAATACCACATTCTGATTCAAATGGTCAAATGATACGAAGTATGGGATACACAGAACCAATGAGCGTAATATCAGAATATAAAATCAATAAAAATAACATGCTTATACTTTCAAGTAATTATAATCAAACCAAAACTGAAGAAGTTATTTGGTTTATTTCAGAAAATGTTAGGTGCAGATCCTCAGTGGTAAAGTCTTCAGCAAACAATAGTATATTACAAACATCATTTGCGTCGGAAATTCGGAAAATTAATATATAAATAAAATGAATAATAACTTAATTTCACAATTTAAAAATTCATTAGTTGGTAAATATAGTAATAAAGAGCAGGCTCAAAAAAGTCCTCAGTCTTTCGCAAATATAAATATATTTTTTAGACCATTAGATTTTTTAAAATTTGGAAGAAATGCAATCTACACAGAGCAAAGTTATGAATTTAATCTATGGGCTCCATATAGACAGTCTGTTCTTTTCATAAAGAATTCCTCAGAGACAATAATTTTAGAAAATTATGCTATTCAGAACAAAGATAGAGTTGCTGGTGCTGGTTCACACCCTGAACTTCTGGATGAATTAGATAAAGCTAAATTAGAAAACCGTATAGGATGCGATATGCATTTCAGAAAAATTGCTATTAATCATTTTAAAGGTCAAATTGAACCAGGTCAGAATTGTATAATCAAACATGGATATAAATCTACATACCTTTCAAGCAAAGCAGAGTTATTAAATGATATGTGGATTTGCCAGGATGAAGGGTTAGACATAGAAACAAATTTAAGGGTATGGGGATCAGAAAATGGGCAATTTATTTTCAAAAAAATCAAAAGTTATGCACTGTAAAATTATAATTTTAAATTTTAAATACTGGATATTTCTTTAAACTTTTCTACTACTAAGGGGTGTGGATCTTTAGAGATTGATTGATGTTTTCTTAAAAATTCATTTTTCCTTTCATTATCAAAGAATTTATTAATGGCAAATAATACTGAATATCTTGAGAACCAATAAGTTGTTTTTTCTTGATCGATAAACCTCTTAAGATAAATATCCTGATCTAAAGTGTCATATTTAATTAAGCATAAAATTGCTGCCGGCCGGAATTTCACATACTCAGGCCAATCACTGTTTATTGCTACTTTAAGAATAACCTCTATAGTATTTTTGTGATAATACTGCCAGTCATCAACAAAATAAAATAATTTAAATAAAAAGTATAATGCACCATAGTCTTTTTGAAACCTGTCTAAGTTAGAATAAATTAATGGCCATAATTTATGAGGATTTATTTTAACCAAATGTTTAAGGGCAAAATATCCAGAATTAAAATCTGTATTAAAAAGTTGATTGACAAGAGATTCAATTGAAATATCTTTGTTATCTAAATCATACAAATCGATATTTTCTGGTCTATCCTCAACTAAATTATCAAGGAGTCTATAAAATTTATTTTTTTCGATTCTATGTAAATTACATCTAAAAAATATTTCGGTAGCTCTTATTCGAAAAAAAGGCGAGACGGGGCATCTATTGACATCAGAAAGTAAATCAATTGCATTGGCATCAATAATATCCTGGATCGCCATTTGTCTGTTATTTTGATTACGACTTTTTAAAAATGATTGTAATTCTTTAAGCATATATTTTTTTTTTGTAAATTTTGAAACAGCTGCTATTGATGCTCCTATTACTCCTGGTGAATTAAAAGATTGCTTGCTGATTATTTTTATCTTAGAAAGCTGATTAATTACATTCATCTTTGCTAATGATTGAATTAAAACTCTTCTATTTTGCTGGGGATCATCGATCAACTCGGATATCCGAAGATGAATTTTTGGATCATTACAATTCAACTCTTGTAATGCCCAAGCTGTATTTTCAACTGTAAATGGATCATCGCTATATAAAAATTTACTAATTATATCGACTGTATTCTTTACAGGCATTCGTGATAAAACCTGTACAGCCTTTCTTTGTGCAATTTTTATAGAAACTCTTTTACTTGTAAGCTTTAGAAACTCTACAAGAGCCTTTTTTGTCTCTGGACAAGGATATTCCTCTAATTTACATACAGCGTAGTAAGGGTCAAGAGATATCTCTTTGTTTTTAGAGGATAAATCTAAAATCCTTATGGCAAGTTCTTTATTAAAATCTGGAGAAGCCACAAGAATATTGACTTTGATTAAAGATTTCAATTAAGATGATAACAGATTTCTTTTAATTGAATTTTTAGGAATTTATTTTCTATTAATTTGTATTTAGAATAGGATATTATCTCTAATTTATATATATACTTAAAAAAGAATAAATTATTTCACGGTCTGCTTAAAAATTGAAACCTGGGAAAATGGATAAATTTTTGAAAATAGATGAGTCCTATAAGCCAATTGATAACGAAGATTTTGCCAACAAACTAAAAGCTGAATTAAATGAAGGGAAACACAAAGAATTTGGTGAAAAAAAAATTAAATTTATGGTTGCCTGTCTTGGTGATGAAAGAGGTAATCTAAGAAGATTTTTTGCAGAGAGCCTTGGCAAAATTGGACGTAAAGCAACACCACATTTAATTACAGCTTTGAGGACAAGTAAAAATGTTACTCAAAGAAGGGCTGCAGCAAAAACCCTAAAACTTGTTGGAGACCCATCTGCACTTCCATATCTTGTCGCTGCATTAATGGAGGATGAAGATCCTGTAGTTCAAGGTTCAGCAGCCGGAGCAATTGCTATTTTTGGTGCAAAATCTATCAAATATCTTCTTGATATCCTCGAAAACCCTAAGGCTAACTCAATGCAACTTGGTTTTGCCTCATGGGCCTTTACATTTGCAAGTTCAGAAGCACCAGAAACAATTAAAAAAGCTACAAAATCAAGCAGCACTCTAATCCGCTCAGCTTCAATTGCTTCGTTAGAAAATTTAGTTGATAAGTTAAATTCAAAAGAAATCGAGAAAATTCTTATTAATGCTCTTGATGATTTTTCCGCAGAGGTAAGAGCGGAAGCAGTGAGAGTAATAGTTCTCATAAAAGATAAAGATCGAGCAGAGAAGTTACTTATCGAAAAGATCAATGACCAAAGTTCTATGGTCAGAAAAAATTGTGTTTTGGCTCTAATCCAAATTAATTCAAAAAAATCAATCAAATTTATACAAGATCGCCTTTTGATAGAAGATAATGAATCAGTAAAAAATATCCTATTACTCTTCTTGAAGCAAATAAAGTATTCGCTTTAAAAAACTCTTGATAAGCCCTGCATTGCAGTTTGTTTTACAAGAATGTCAACATTATCATTATTAATTAGACTCCTAAGAAAATCTGGTATAGACGAATCATTTATTTCAATTAAGGCACTAACAGCGGCCTTAGCTTTGAGTACATTTTGATCCACAGATAATATTTTTAAGGAATTAACTCCTGCAATATTAAGTTGTCTAAGAAGAGATACAACCATAAGTATTAATTGGGGTTTTTCTTCTTTCATGGCTTTATCTATGACTACAAAAAGTGTTTTTGGTATTAACTTTATATCTAAATTAGATGCAATTAATATAAAAACTTTAAGGCAAGAAATTTTTAATTTATCATCGGTGCTTGAACAATATAAACTAATCAGCGGTTCAAATGCCTTGTCCCCAAAAAAAGCAAGGCCTTTAACCGACTTCCTTCTCAAGGAGTCATCTGATTTACTCAAATTAGAGATTAAGATTTTCATAGATTCCTTAGGCCAATGATTTACCATCGCTACAAATGCTTTTTTGTTAATGTAGGGATTTGGATGTTCAAAATCAATTAAGATATCAATCAACTTAGGCTTTTTTTTATCGTTATCTTGCATCTAAATTTATTAATAAAAAAATTTTTAAAATTGATTTAGGCTAAAGCATTTATTAAGTAATCAAGCAAAGATTTAAACTCTGCCAAAGCTTGCTTGCCAACAAAACTTGATAAATCCGATTTGTCACGAATGAAAGCAAATGCTTCTATGTAAGCCGCTGAGGGTAATTTCTGAATTCTGATGACTTCTCTCATACCTGCGATTCCCCACTCATCTAAAGGCCCTGTTCCTCCAGTAACTAAACAATAATTAATCAGCCTCAGATAATGATTTATGTCTCTCGCACACTTGTCCTTATTCGTTTGAGTGAAGTTTCCAGATTCGTAAAGATGATCTACTGCTGTATTTGCTAATTGATCAATAGATAATGAAAGTTTTTCAGCAGCCTCCATTCTCTCTGAGGCTCTATCTAAAGAACCTTTTACCGATTCAAGATCACTTAAAGAAGGAAATCTGCCCGCCGCATCTGCTGCAGAGATAACTGTGGTAACTGCGGATTTCATAGTTTTAAATTTTTAAAATAAAAAAAGTTTGCACCAGATGAGTTGAATAGATGTCATTTAAGAGAATCAATGACCCTATCAAAGTATGAGGCTGCCTCAGCAGCGATATCTTTGCATTGAGCCCCTGATCCAGAATTAACTCCCTCAAACATTTTTCGACCTGTATTAGTTTCAGTCATAATTGCAACAGTAGCTATTTTCATAATTTCTATTGCTCGTATTGCATTAGCTGTTGGAACTCCAAGAGCTAAATATGTTTCTTTGAGTCCATTAATACATCTGTCATCAAGAATTGAAGGATCTCCAGCTAGCAATGCATAACTAACATATCTGAGGATTATCTCTCCATCTCTCAAGCAAGCAGCCATTCTACGGGTTGGATAACAATTTCCCCCAGGTTGAGTCAGTCCAGAGTTCTCACAGACCATTCCTGATACTGCATCTGCAGCTATGCAAGAGACATTTTGAGTTATGGCAAGAGTTGCATCTATTCTTTTGTTGGCATCGGATACATATTTTTTCAACTCGGCCAAATCATCACTTCCAATAGGTGATCCCTTGGAATCAGCTTTAACTACAGCTCGGGAGAATGCGTCAAGCATTTGAAAGCAGGTCAACTAATAATGTGATTGAAGTGCTACTAGCCAGTAAGGAAAAGCACTAATTTATAAATTACGTCTTCGTATGGCTTAGTTGATCATTGTTTAGTAAGAACGCAATGGTTCGTAACCGAACCCTGATTTTATTGAGGAAGTAGATTTCTTTAAAATTCATTAAAGGTATTTTCCACTTTAATTTTGAAAAGGTGAGCTATCCTTCTGAGTAATTAAAAATATTGATAAATTTCATGAAGAACGCACCAATAAAACAAATATCATTACCTCATTATTTCCTTGATTGGGCAAAAGAAAAAAATCTATATATACTCAGCTCCGAAAATAAAAAAACAACGGTTTATTCAAAGAAAATTTTTGTAATTTCAAGTCATGATTTATCTTCTAAACGTAATTAATAATCTTCATTAATGTTTTCTATGTTTGAAACAATATACTCCTATTGAGAGGGGAGTAAGAAGTTCAATTTAGAACCATTCACAAACAATACCAAATCAAAACCTGTATTCAAATCAATGATTAAAGAGTCAAAAAATTTCTTGAAAGGGCTAAACAATGAACAAACTCTTGCCGTAGATCACTTTACAGGTCCTTTATTGGTTGTTGCTGGTGCTGGGAGTGGAAAAACACGAGCTCTTACGCATCGAATAGCACACCTAATATCAAAATATGATGTAGATCCTGCAACAATTCTGGCAGTTACTTTTACGAACAAAGCTGCACGTGAAATGAAAGATAGACTTGAGTTATTACTTGCAAAAAGGCTTGCAGAAATTCAATATGGACAACCCTGGCAAACATTAAAGATTGAGCACCAAAGACAGTTGAGAAATAAAATATACAATGAGATAACTAAGGAGCTTTGGATTGGAACATTTCATGCTCTCTTTGCAAGATTATTAAGATTTGATATTCATAATTTTATTGATAAAGATGGTTTAAAATGGACAAGACAATTTACAATATATGATGAATCCGATGCTCAAAGTCTTGTAAAAGAAATTGTCACTCAAGATCTTCAATTAGATCCTAAAAGATTTGAGCCCAAAAAAATAAGGTGGGCAATTAGTAACGCTAAAAACAAAGGTATACTACCGGATGTTTTTGAAAATAATGCAGAAGGATTAAGAGAAAAAATAATTTCAAAAGTTTATGGACTTTATAGAAAAGCATTGGCCGCTAACAATGCTCTTGACTTTGATGATCTTCTTTTAATCCCGGTAGAACTATTAACGCAAAATAAGAAAATCAGACAATACTGGCACAATAGATTTAAACATATATTAGTTGATGAATATCAAGATACTAATTGGACTCAATACGAGCTATTGAAGCTTCTAGTTACAAATGGTATCCCAACAAATAACTTCAATAATTGGTCAGATAGATCTGTCTTTGTAGTTGGGGATGCTGATCAAAGCATTTACAGCTTTCGAGCTGCCGATTTTAGGATTCTTATGGGTTTTCAAGAAGATTTTGGTAAACCAAATGAAACTAATGTCAATTCAACTATTGTAAAACTTGAAGATAACTACAGGTCAACAGCAACAATTCTTCAGGCAGCAAATTCATTAATTTCTAACAACAAAGAACGTTTAGATAAGGTACTTAGAGCAACTCGAGGTGAAGGTGAGCTAATAAAACTCACATGTTGCGATGATGAAATAGCAGAAGCTGAGGCAATAGTTCATAAGCTAAGACTTCTCGAAGCAGCCAATCCAGAATTAAACTGGGGTGAAATGGCTATCCTTTATAGAACAAATGCGCAATCACGAGCTATTGAAGAATCATTAGTTAGGTGGGGAATTCCATATGTGGTTGTTGGTGGTTTGAGATTTTATGATCGCAGAGAAATAAAGGATATTCTTGCCTATCTGAAATTACTTATTAATCCTGCTGATAGTGTAAGCCTTTTAAGAATATTAAATGTACCCAAGAGAGGGATAGGGAAAACAACAATTCAACGTATCAGCGACGCCTCAAGTCAACTAGGAATACCTATATGGGAATTACTTAATGATGTCGAATCAATTAGAACCATAGGAGGGAGGTCCTCAAAAGGGATCTTTGTGTTTAGCGAGCTTATAAATTTACTCAGGGAACAATCGGAAATACTTAGCCCTGCCCAATTAATACAGTTAGTTCTTGAGAAGAGTGGTTATCTTAACGAGCTTATTGCAAGTGCAACAGATCAATCAGAAGAACGTAGAAGAAATCTACAAGAGCTTGTTAATGCAGCAATACAATATCAAGAAGAAAGTGATGCGCCAACCTTGAGTGGTTTTTTAGAGATTGCAGCTCTTGCAAGTGATGCTGACAAAAAAAATAATCTTAATAATCAAGTTACCCTCATGACCTTACATAGCAGTAAGGGACTTGAATTTCCAATTGTCTGCTTGACCGGAATGGAACAAGGACTCTTCCCAAGCTATAGATCTTTAGACGACCCCTCTTCTCTAGAAGAAGAACGACGACTATGTTATGTAGGCATAACTAGAGCAAAAGAAAGGCTTTTTCTTTTTTACGCAAATGAACGTAGACTTTGGGGGGGTATGCGTGAACCTTCAATTCCATCATTATTTCTTTCTGAACTACCAACTGATCTACTGCAAGGCGACATCCCTTTATCAGGAGGCACACCACTAAGGCAATATAGGGAAAATGAAAGGCTTAATCGAAACAACAACGAAAATGATCAAACTTTTGGTGCTAATAGAAGACTCAAAGGAACAGCCATCAATGCAGTTAGAAGAAAATATTCAGGGCCTTCACCTGGTAAAACATGGAATATTGGAGATAAAGTCCTACATAAATCATTCGGCAAGGGTGAAATAACTCATACCTTTGGTGAGGGGGAAAAAATATCCTTAGCTGTAAAATTTACTGGTCTTGGTGTAAAAATACTTGATCCAAGACTTGCTCCAATTGAACTCTTTAATGAAATTAATTAACCACAAGATCCAGAATTATCATGAGGGATTTTAACTGTACCCTGACTGAAAAAAAATCTGGTAAATATGAGATTCATATTAAAATTCCAGAAATTTCAAACGATCTTATTGAGATCATTCGCCATGCCGCTAGGAATATTGGAATTAAGAAGATAGCTATAGTCGGAGGGGTTGTTAGGGATTTACTTTATGCAAATCATTTCAATAGTGTTAAACCACTTTTCCAGGATATCGATATTGTTCTCGAAGGTTCTCCAATAAAACTAGCCAACAAACTTATTGAGGAACTCGGTTCGTCCCACCTGCAAATTACCAGAGACAATCGCTCATATCAAACAGTAGAAATGAATATTTTTGGATTGAAGATAGACCTAGCTTGTGCTCGAAAAGAAATGTATGCCTCACCAGGAGAAAATCCTGAAGTTCAACCAACTTCGATAGAGGAAGACCTCAACAGAAGAGACTTTGCAATCAATGCAATAGCTCTTGACTTATCAACCAATAAGCTAATAGACCCACTTGATGGATATGATCAATTAAAAAAATTAAAATTGAGTTTTATTCATTCAAAAAGTGTTGAAGAAGATCCAACAAGGATCGTAAGAGGTGCACGTTATGCGGCTAGATTCAACCTAAAGATTTCTAAAAATAGTCGTAATCAAATAACCAACACAATCAACTCTTGGCCATGGCTAATCCAACAAGAAAATTCTTTAGGGGATATTCCTCCATCCTTAGGGGTACGTCTAAGAATGGAAATGAATACCCTTCTTAAATCTGAAGACTGGAGAAAAGCATTAACAAATATGCAGAATTGGGGTTCTATGGTCTTATTTGATGAAGTACTGCAAAAAGACACTCAATGGGAAAAACGCCTTAGCCTGTCGTCAAAATTTAATATTGATCCGTTAACAGCTTTTATTGCTGGAACGCCATCAAGTCTAATTATCGCCAGGCGATTGCAATTACCTAAGAGAGAGATAAATCTTCTTGAAGAATATAGAATATTTCTAACTTCTTTTACAAAAGCACTTGAAGAAAAAAAATACTTACACTGGAAACCATCTCATTGGTGCGAAGTCATTGAATCCCAAAAATCTCCAAAAGAGGTAATTGCAATAGCTATTTGTTTAGAGCATCCTCTAAGTGAGAAATTTAAAGACTGGTATGAAAATTGGCAATTTATTAAATCCCCTACATCCGCTAAAGAATTAATTAAGAAAGGTTGGGTCCCAGGGCCCTCGATAAGTGAAGAATTAAATCGACAAAGAAAGAATTTATTAGACACCAACTACTAATCCTATTTTTATCCATTTTTGAGTACTCGCTAATCTTTCTCCAAACTCTGGAGTACAAGCTAATGCCAGAGGTCCACAGGTTTGAGGATCAACGAGAAGTTCCATTATTTGATCCCTACTGATTAGATTTATTTGGTCCTCGTCCAATTTAAGTTCGAATGGCTGATAGCCATGACTATTAGGTTTAAAAAATTCCCAATATTGTCTATTAGAGGGAGATAAAGTACTAAAGTATCCTTCCGATAGTAATTTAAAAACTCCAGGATAACTCGGGATTGAATGTCCATCTAAAATTATTTTCAACAGAGAATTACTTTTTTCAGATTGCAGTTCATTGCTTGAAAACAACATTTCACTCAAATGTCCCAATAAACCGAAGCCAGTAATATCTGTACAGGCATGTATACAGCTATCACTATCTGTATGCCCAAAAGAATGGTCTATTCTAATAAGATCATTTAAAAGTGTATGTTGGCTTTGATTCATGGTTTGACATAAATTGTCTAAAATATGAGGTTTAATTTTACCTTTCATTGCTGCAGCAAAAATACAACCACTACCCAAAGATCTACTCAATAAGATAACATCCCCTTTCTTAAGGCCACTTTTTTTCCAATAACTTTTTGATTTAGGCACAATACCATTCACTGAAATAGATATATCTACTTCGGTTGTAACTCCATATGGCATATGATTACGCGTCTCAATTGTATGTCCGCCGATAATACTTGCATTTTGCTCGTCAAGAGCTGATTTAATACCTCCAAGGATTTGAGCAAGTATTTCTTTTTGTATTGATTCGGGAGCGTAGGGGATACTAATTATTGGCTGAGCTGTCTGAACAAATCCGCCTGAAGCCCAAATATCAGAGCATGCATGCAAAGTCGTAATCCTTGCATTCAACCAGAGATCACTTACTAAAGAAGGGAATCCATCAACACTTTGTATTAACGTCTCTCCTGAGTCTAATTTTATGATTTCAGAAGCATCCTCCGGTTGAGCGCTAATTTTTTTAAGCCCAACCTCTCTTAATGCCATTCTAAGCGGATGTGAGGATAACTTTGCTGCACAGCCTCTACATGCATCCATATCACTATAACTATTTTTAGTAGTATTCATTAGGTCTATGTCTCTAAACATCGTAATAAATTTTTCATCTAATATCTTTTTTAAGATCCAAAAAAATCTATTAGGTCCAATCATCCACTTCCCCCAAGAAGCCCAGCTCAAATCTTTATTCAAGGATGAGTAACTACTTACTAATTGCAAAGCTTTTGACTGCGGTTTCCAATTTATAGATTTTTCAATCTTGAGATCTCTCTCAAGATTTTTTGATAAGTTAATTGCTGCACGAACTGCCCACACCCCCGACGCAGGACGAAAAGCGTTTTGAATAACTGCACAATCACCAACAGCAAAAATATATGGATAATTAAGTGTTTGAAAACTCGACAAAGTTATAATTCTGCCAGAATTATCTAAGGACAACCCAGTACTTTTAATCCAGTCTGGTGGTTTGTTACCAGTGCAAACTAATGCCGGGTAACCGGGAAGATACTGACTTTCGAGAACCTGGATATTCAGTGAGGAAAGGTGTTCAAGAAGTTTTTTTGACAACTTATTTTTTTTTACTTGAAGTATTAGGTTTTTATTTGGCCATCTTTTTCTTAAAGCAAAAATCAGTTCAATTCCAGCAAAGCCGCCACCAATAACAGCAAAATTTTGTTTGGATTTATTCCTCGAATAACTGTCGAAATTTTCAAGCCATTTGATAGATTTTTCAAATGGCTTTATTGGCATATGCGAGTAAGCATCAATCTCAGATTGAACGAAATTTGAGGTATTGGTTTCTGATCCTATATTTAAACTAATTCTCTGGAAAGAAATGACCGATCTGTTTTTGAGAACAATATTTCTCTTTTGGATATCAAGACTTTCAATTTCTCCAATAATCAATGAAACATGAATTTGCTGGGTTAATTTCCTTAAATCAATTTGAGCCTGCTCTAGACAATAATTACCAGATACAACCCCAGGGACCATCCCAGAATAAATAGTTGTGCTATTTCTATTAATAAGTGTTATGAGTCCTTTTGGTCTCAAACTGGGTTTTTTGGCCCACCTAAGCAAAACAAGAACATGTGAATGTCCTCCTCCTGCAAGGACCAGATGATCAACAGACCTTTCTTTTTTAAAATGATTCAAAATCTTTCCACCAATTCATCTTTATCCAAAGCCAGGCTTGGCATAATCGGGGGTAGCGGTCTCTACTCTATAGACAAACTAACTGAATTAGAAGAGATTACTGTTCAGACTCCTTATGGGAATCCATCAGATAAGCTGCGTCTGGGGAATTTAGGTGATATTGAAGTTGTGTTTTTAGCACGTCACGGGAGGCACCATACCTATCCTCCATCTGACATCCCTTATAAAGCAAATGTATGGGCGCTAAGATCTTTGAATGTGCGCTGGATTCTTTCTCCATCAGCAGTTGGATCTCTTCAAGAACAAATAAGACCTCTTGATATTGTTATTCCAGATCAATTTATTGATCGAACACATAGAAGACCAAATACTTTTTTTTCAGATGGTGCAGTAGCTCATGTATCAATGGCGGATCCATTTTGTCCGATACTTTCTAAATTTCTGCTTGAGGAAGGAGATAAATTAATTCCTGAGGGCAGACAAATTCATAAAGGAGGAATTTATCTGGCTATGGAAGGCCCTGCATTTTCAACTCGAGCAGAATCTCAGCTTTATAGAAGTTGGGGTTGTTCAGTCATAGGCATGACAAACCATACCGAGGCAAGACTTGCAAGAGAAGCTGAAATAGCCTATGCCTCAATGTCTATGGTTACTGATTACGATTGTTGGCACAATAATCAAAAGGATGTGACAGTTGAGCTTGTATTAGAAAACCTAAAAACAAATGCAGAAGTAGCCTCAAAAATTGTTGAAGCCACAGCTAAGAGGATCGGCAAATCAAGGCCTGAGAGCGATGCTCACTTTGCGTTAAGAGACGGTTTAATGACCTCAAAAGATAAAGTTCCCAAAAAAACAAGAGAAAAAATAAGTGTTTTCACTGCCCCTTATTGGGAAGATAGCCAAAAATAGTTTTTCAGTCTACTTAGGCTGATCCAACGCCAGTATATGAACCATAGAAAAATATTCCTAAGACAAAAATAACTGCTATTCCTCCTGCAGTTGCTACTAGCCACAACGGGAGAGAACCCTCTGTCCACCGACGTTCCCATGAAACAGCAGGGCGTCCATCTGGAAGACGATCACCCAAGCGTCCATCTGGTCCTTTTGTACTCATGATAGGAAATGAATAAAATTAGTTGAAGAAATAACTTGAGAAAAGAATTCCCATAACGAAAGTCAAAAGCAGCCCAAGATAAAGACTTGTTCTGTTTAACTCAACGGGAAGTTTGTTGGGATTGGGATTGACTTGCATGATAAAAAATGAGTATCACTATTTAGTGATTTGTTTATTTAAGGCGCAAATCAAGTTGAGCCTTTGAGTCAAATCTTTGAGTTACTACTGGAGCTTTAGCTTCAGAACCCTGGAAGTAAGTGTCTGGTCTAGGAGTTCCAAATGCATCGTAGGCAAGACCTGAAGACACAAATAAAAATCCAGCGACAAAAATAGCTGGGAGAGCTACCGCATGGATAATCCAATAGCGGACACTGGTAATGATTTCAAAAAATGGGCGTTCCCCTGTGGAGCCGGCAGCCATAGCCTTACGCGAATCAGCTTATGGATACTATCAAAACTCGCACGTAACTACGCGAATGCTTAAGCAGGTGGTTACACAGCGTTGCGGAATTTGTAAAAATTCGTCTTTATCCCCTCCATCTCAGGAGATTTCCCCTCTCACCAAAGACAAAACCTTTGTCTTTCTGATTATCGTCAAAAATAATTCTTATGAAGTTAGTTGGAACAGACTCTCCTACTGGGTCGCTAACCCATGATTCTCCGCCATCATTACTAACAATTAAAGTTCCATTGCCGCCAGCAGCCCAAATTGATTCATTGGGGTCCCAAGCTACATCGAGATAATTGTAGCCATTGAGAATTGGGATGATTGGCTTACCCCAGCTATCAAGATCTTTTGGATCATCAAGAAAACGAATTTCAGCGCCCCTTGAAAGCATCCAAAGATCTCCATTTGGCCTGTAGCCAACACTTTGAACTCTTTTGCTACTGGCTCTTTGATGAGGTTCCCAATTGGTGGCTCCGTTAGGAAGTACGGAAAAGAAATTTCCCAGACTACTAACTGTCACATAACTTCCATCAGGGTTCCTTCTGATATCACGAGAACCGCCTGAACCAGATGAATCAGCAACTAAGGCCTCCCAATTGATACCAGCATCATTTGTTCTGTAGATAGCTCCTGACGTTGTTGCAAGTTCTGCAGAATCATCACTGATTGTTTTTATAAGATATGGATCACCAGGCAACTTGTTACCTAATGAAAGCCTGGTCCAAATCTTCCCAGAGTCAGTGGTGTGAAGTAATAAGCCTGGTTGGCCTGCTATCCAACCCTCACTGCCAAGGAAATCTACACTTACTAATCGAAAATTCTCTTCAGATGGAATTTCAAGACTTCTCTCTTGCCAACTTTTCCCTCCATCATTAGTTTCTAAAATTAATCTTTCAGTGCCTACAAGAAAACCTTTGTTCTCATCTACAAAATCAATATCTAAAGGGTTTGAGTTTGTATCAAGTTTGATTGGTTCCCATGGGCTTGAAACCGCCTCTGGAATTCTTGTCGCGACGCAACCGCTAAGAAAAATACCCAAAAAAATAGTGAGTAAAATATTTAGCGAATTAGAAAAAAAACGATTCATTGATAAATTAAAAATCAGCGAAGAGAGTAAAGGGAGAGGAAGCAAGCAGCGGCAAATGCCAAGCCTCCAAAAATCAAGACATTTTTTTGTCCCGAGGGAAGCTTATTGAACCCAAATCCATAACTTAGATTCTCATCAAATCCACTTGGCTTAAGTCTAGGTCCTATATCTCTATAAGCACCAAATCCAGAGCGACATACAGGACATCGGAATTTTTCCTGATCAATCTCTTGAAAAGGTGTTCCCTTTTTGATCTGATATTTCTTCAACCCCTCAGTGGGGTCATAGATGTAGCCGCAGCTACAACATTCAAAACGATGATTTTTTTCATCATCATTTTTCTCCTGAGAGTTTTCGAGGGAAAGTTCCAATTTTTCAGGAGAACTTTTATTCTCAGTGGCTTGTTTTTTGTCTTGGCTCACAGTTTGCACTCTCACACAACTCAACTCTATCTACACTTCGACTAAAAAAAGTGCCAAAATGATTTAAAAAGAAGTTAATTCAAATGTTTTCCTTAGAGGGTTATGACTATTTCCTTGGTTTTTTGCTCTTATCAGCTGCAGTACCTGTCCTAGCCCTGGTTACTAATAAGGTAGTTTCTCCCAAAAGTAAAGCCGGAGAGAGACAGCTTACTTATGAGTCAGGAATGGAACCCATTGGTGGAGCTTGGATTCAGTTCAATATTAGATATTACATGTTTGCTCTTGTTTTTGTAATTTTTGATGTTGAGACCGTTTTTCTATACCCTTGGGCTGTCGCTTTTCATCGTTTAGGACTTCTTGCGTTTATAGAAGCTCTTATTTTCATCGCTATCCTGGTTGTCGCACTAGCATATGCGTGGAGAAAAGGAGCACTTGAATGGAGTTAATTTCTTGACTGAATCTCCCTCTCAAAAATCAATTCGCGATCTAAGATCAGCAACTTGCGGGCCTGTTTCGGCTCCAAAGGTTACCAATGACTTAAGTGAAAATATAATTCTCACAAGTCTTGATGACCTTCACAACTGGGCAAGATTGAGCAGTCTTTGGCCACTTTTATATGGCACAGCCTGCTGTTTTATTGAATTTGCAGCGCTTATTGGTTCACGCTTTGATTTTGACAGATTCGGACTGGTACCTAGAAGTTCACCTCGTCAGGCTGATCTATTAATAGTTGCTGGTACTGTCACTATGAAAATGGCGCCAGCGCTAGTAAGGCTTTATGAACAAATGCCTGAACCAAAATATGTCATCGCTATGGGTGCCTGCACTATCACCGGGGGAATGTTCAGTGCGGATTCAACAACTGCCGTAAGAGGAGTTGACAAACTAATCCCTGTCGATCTCTATTTACCTGGATGTCCTCCAAGACCAGAAGCTATTTTTGATGCCGTTATAAAATTGAGAAAAAAGGTTGGTAATGAATCCTTCCTTGAAAGATCAAAAATAGATCAAACCCATCGTTACATCACCATTCCGCATCAAATGAAGAGAATAGAACCACAAGTAACTGGTAAATATTTAAACGCTGACACTCAAAAAGCAGCTTTAAAACCTGCCCTCGAGAAGGCTCTAGAGATTTCGAAAGAAAAAGAAAAAGTTGTATTGCCCAGTGAGAATTAAAAATCATGACCAACAATCAACTTCCCATTAAAAAAGATTCAGCCACAGAAGAAATAGAAAAACTTCAACCCTTACCTGTTAGTGAATTTTTAACGAAAAAAAATTTATTGCACAAACCCCTTGAAAGTGATCATCTGGGAATAGAAATTATCTCTGTAGAAGCAAAGGACTTATATCAAATTGCTAGTGAGTTAAAAAACGATGGTTTCAATTGTCTTCAATGTCAAGGAGGATATGATGAAGGACCTGGAGAAAATCTTGTCTGTTTTTACCATTTAATAGCTGTGGAGGATATTCCTGAAAGTAGTAAACCCAGAGAGGTCAGGTTAAAGGTTTTTTTAAAAAGAAACGAAGATTTAAAAGTCCCAAGCTTATACGGTTTATATAGAGGTTCTGATTGGCAAGAAAGAGAAACTTACGACATGTTTGGGATTGAATTTGAGGGTCACCCTCATCCAAAAAGGCTTCTGATGCCAGAAGATTGGAAGGGTTGGCCATTAAGAAAAGATTACGTTCAACCTGATTTTTACGAAATGCAAGATGCTTACTAATTTAATACCTAATTTTTGAAGCTCTCCTATATCTCCTGTAAAAACGAATTATGGCAATTGCCAAACTTCTTGGATCATGTCTAAGAGTGGCAGATTGTCTATCGCCTTGAAGAGACATTTGAATCACACGATAACCTTGAGATATAAGTTTTTCCCTATCACACACAACAGGTTCTGCTCCTTTATGTCTGTAATAATCAACAAGTGGTGAATCCGCCAGATCTGCTTGCGCCAAGATTGTATTAAATATCCTTTTTGTAATACCAAGACTTGCTAATTGAGATTCTATGGCTCTTAGATGACCCTCAACATCTAGTCCATCTGTTTCACCTGGTTGAGTCATTAGATTGCATATATATAGTTTTGGGGCTCTACTTTTTTGTATGGCCTTTACTATTTCAGGAACTAACAAGTTTGGAAGCAATGAAGTATACAAGCTTCCTGGACCTAAAAGAATAATATCAGCATTATTAATTGCCTCAATTGAACTTTTCAAAGCTGGTGGTTGCTCAGGGATACAACCGACTCTAACGATTGGACTTTTAGATTTACCTATTGCTGATTCTCCATATATCCTTTCGCCATTTTCAAGTTCAGCCCACAATCTCACATCAACATTTGTTGCAGGCACTACTTGTCCCTGCACCGCAAGGATCTTACTTGAAGCAGTTATGGCACTCTCAAAATTACCAGTGATCGAAGTCAATGCACTTAAAAATAAATTCCCAAAACTATGTCCCTCAAGCCCATTACCTGAAGAAAATCTATATTGAAAAAGACGTGTCAGTAACTGCTCTTCTTGAGATAAAGCTGCTAAACAATTTCTGATATCACCAGGTGGTTGAACTCCTAACTCTCTACGAAGAATGCCACTACTTCCACCATCATCGGCAACTGTCACAATGGCAGTGATGTTGCTACTGTATCTTTTCAATCCTTTAAGCAAAGAGGACAATCCAGTACCACCACCGATTGCCAATATATTTGGGCCTCTATTTAATTTACTCTTTGCTAACAAAGCATCTACTAAAAAGGTATTTTTTGAGGGTGATAATGCTTGAGAAATCGATTCAAAACTTCGGCTTTGTCCATAAATTATTAAACAGAGTCCCAGAAGTAAAACAAAAGGCCCAGTAAAACTTATTGGTAAAAAAGTGGTAATAATTCCTAGAAACCAAAATAAAATTTCTAAAAACCAATAAACTGGCCTGAAATCAGCCCAAATAATCACTCCCAGTAATCCCATCAACAACCCAAGCCCAGATGTGATCATCCACCTCTTAACTACTAAACCTGGCAAAAGCCATCTCACAGCTCTCTGCGAGCGTTCCATCAAGTGACTTTGATGGATGGCTTTTAAAGATCTTTTCCTGATCTTCAAAAAATTAGGAGCATTTTTAAGGCGGCTTTTCAATGTTTTTTTTTAAAGATATAACAAATAGATAGCAATGAGTTTAAAGAAGATAAGAAAACCTCACTAGTTAAACATTCACGGCAGAATTAGATAAACGATTAGATAGATAACTAGCAATGAGATCCAACTTGCCAGTTCTAGAAGTCAAAAATTTAGAAATGAAATGGAAATCCAATTCAGTTCTTAATAAAATCAACTTCTCACTTTATCCAGGAGAGCGTGTAGCGATAGTTGGACCATCAGGCTCAGGCAAGTCGACCATATTAAGACTACTTGCCGGACTAATTTTACCTACAGAGG
Organism: Prochlorococcus sp. MIT2309; assembly: GCF_059772305.1. Classification (NCBI taxonomy): domain Bacteria; kingdom Bacillati; phylum Cyanobacteriota; class Cyanophyceae; order Synechococcales; family Prochlorococcaceae; genus Prochlorococcus; species Prochlorococcus sp. MIT2309. The sequence continues at coordinate 872,287 of NZ_CM186282.1, forward strand.
GATCAATCAAGTTATTTGGAGAAAAACAGCATTATCTGAGATTAGATCAAAATAATCCCCCTGATGTTCGCATTGTTTTCCAAAATCCAGCATTACTTGGATCTCTTACAGTGGAAGAAAATGTAGGGTTCTTATTGAAAAAGAACAAAAAAAATAAACCAAATTTCATTAGAGAAAAGGTTATTTCTTGTCTTAAGGAAGTAGGGCTTGAAGACATCTCAGAAAAATATCCAGGTCAATTAAGTGGTGGCATGCAAAAAAGAGTAAGTTTTGCTAGAGCTTTGATAGATGAATCACAAGACGCTAATGCCATGCCTTTGCTTTTGTACGATGAACCAACAGCAGGACTTGATCCAATTGCATGCACAAGAATCGAGGACCTAATAGTAAAGACGACAAATGTTGCTAAGGGCTCATCAATTGTTGTAAGTCATGTTCTTAGTACTATTGAGAGATCTGCGAAGAGAGTTATTTTGCTTTACGACGGCAAGTTTCAATGGGAAGGATCTGTTGAGGAATTCAAACAAAGTGATAATTCTTATGTAAAACAGTTCCGCAGAGGTAGTCTTCAAGGGCCAATGCAACCTAAGGACATTTAATTACTATGCGTCGCAGCGTACGTGATGCCTTTGTGGGATTCTCATTGATTGGGGGGATCATTGTTTTCTCAGGTTCCTTGTTATGGCTAAGAGGTATCAAATTCAGTTCCAATTCATGGACAATCACTGCAAACTTTAAGGATGCTAGTGGTTTATCTGAGATGTCACCCGTTTCTCATCGAGGAATACTTGTTGGCTCAGTGAAAAAAATCAAATTCAAGCCATCTTTTGTTCAAGCCAAAATTGAAATAAACAACAAAGATTTGGTCTTATCTAAACCTGTCTATGCAAAAGTAACAACCAATTCAGTACTTGGTGGAGATGTTCAAGTCTCCTTAATTAGCCTAGGTCAACCCTCACTAGATCAACTCCCGCTCTCTAAAAATTGTGATTCTACAAAAATAGTATGTAATGGTGACATAATCAAAGGGGAAAGACTAAAAAGCATTTCTTCACTAACTGAAGAACTTCAGAAAATACTTTATAAAGCAGAAAAAGAAGATGTAATTGGAGATATTCTTGATTCAATGGAACAGTTTGATAGAACTCAAGCTAATCTTGACGAATTAATTCTTTTATCAAAATCAGAATTAATTAGAGCAAGGCCAATAATTACAGAACTGACAAAAGCAGCAACTCATCTTACGAATATTCTATCGGCAATAGATAATAAAAAGACTCTTAATGACATTGTAGAAACTGCCAGTTCTACAAAATCTTTAACAAAAAAAATGAATCAATTAACTTCAAATGTTGAAGAATTATTGGGTGATGATGAATTAACAAATGCCTTGAGAGATGTAACTATAGGATTAGGTAAATTATTCAATGATATCTATCCTTAAATTCAATTAATATCACTTATTGCTTCCATTGCAATTGAAGCAATGGCCTTATCACTTGCCTTAGGTAATTGAACATACTTTCCACCTGCTGCATCTGCTAAATCCTTGCCAATCCCGCTTGCTATAAATTTCCTCTCAGTATCAATCACAAGCAATCTAATCCCTAGAAGTCTATATCTAGAGGCAATATCTATAACTTCTTGCTTTAAGTCCACTGGAGTTTGGTCATCAAGCTGAGGCTGTCCTAATGAGATCCCCAAAGGGATATTCCCTCTGCCATCGGTAATTGCAACGACCACTACTTGGCCAATATCACCTGTTGATAATGCATTTGCCCCAACTCTCGCAGCCTGAGTAAGTCCATGCGCTAGGGGTGAACCTCCACCACAGGGCATTGTTTCCAATCTTCTTTTTGCAGCAGTGATTGATCTAGTAGGAGGAAGAAGGACCTCGGCCTGTTCTCCTCTAAAGGGGATTAAGGAGACCTCATCCCTATTTTCATAAGCCTCAGTCAAAAGCCTGATGACAGCCCCTTTGGCACTTTGCATTCTATTAAGTGCCATGGATCCACTCGCATCAACCAAGAAAATTACTAATGCGCCTGCTTTTCTTTGTAAAAGTTTTGCTCTCAAATCGGATTGTTCAACAACAACTTTTTTATCAGGTTTCTTTGCTCGCCTTGCTTTTTGATAAGGAGCGGCTGCTCGTAAAGTTGCGTCTACGGCAATTCTACTAACAGGACCTCTCGGAATTATTGGTTTAACATATCGACCTCGACTGTCACTCATGACTGCGGAGCGACTTCCGCTATTGGCAGCCTTTGACTTAGCAGATGCAAACAGTAGAAGATCAGGATCTACTGCACAAGCCTCCGGATCAAGCATAAATTCCTCAGGGATAGGAGGAGATGAATCTTCATTTTGATCTTCTTCATTATTTTCATCTTCAGATTCGTCATCTTGCTCTTCATCATCTGTATTCTCCTGAGGCGGCGGCTCTTGATCTTCTGGCTGTGGGGGTTCAAGATCCTCTTCTTGTGGAGGTATTTGAAGAGCACGAGGTGCAATAACTAAACGCACTGCGACTTTGAGATCTTCTGCTTCAACGATATCCCTCCCGCAAAGCGCAGCATGTGCTTTTGCAACTCTGACTGCATAAAGTTCTGATCTATGCCCCTCTACCCCTCCCCTTATAGCCTCAACAACAAGGTACTTAATTTGTTCAAGACTAATTTGTACATCACTTAACCATTGCCTAGCAAGCAAAAGCTGAGTGGACAAAGCGTCTGTTTGCTCAGCATATTTCTTTGAGAAGTTCTCGGTATTTTGACTATGAGAAATTACTGATTGCGTGATTTCTACTCTTTGCTCACTTGAAATAATCTGATCAGCCGACAAAACTATCGCAAATCGATCTAAAAGATGATCTCTAACAGGACCTTCTTCAGGATTGTAAGTTGCTATCAAAAGTGGGCGGCAAGGATGACTGAGACTCAACCCCTCTCTCTCAATCTTATTCTCACCTGCACCAACTGAGGCAAGAAGTAAATTTACTATTCCTTCATCCAAAAGATTTAGTTCATCCACATACAAAACTCCTCTGTGAGCCTCAGCTAAAAGACCCGGTTGAAAGACAGCCTCCCCACTTTTTAATGATGCAGTGACATCAACAGATCCGATCAATCTATCTTCAGTAATGCCCAGAGGAACTTGGACAAATGGCGCTGGGATAACTTTTACTGGTAATGATGATTCGCAGCCTTTCTTTTTGACAGATTCTTTATGCTCTTTAGCCAATTTTCTTGAACATAAATCCCATTCCTCCATAAAACCAATATCAAGATTTTTTCCAATTGGGAATGTTCCATTTTCCGAAACAGGTTCAACGTCACAAGCATTAGCATCAAATATCTCAATTGGCGGCATTAGCGCATGCAAAGCTCGAGCAAGAACTGATTTTCCCGTACCTCTACCACCAGCAATGATCACACCCCCCAAGCCAGGATCAACAGCAGCCAGCATTAAAGCAAGCTTGAGCGTTCCATGACCAGTTATCGCTGCCAGTGGGAATGCCCTGTTTGCGAAATCACTTGTTGGGGAACAAGCAGATCCCTGATTAATTTCTTCCGATTCCATCTTGTTTTCAACCATCAATCCTGAAAGAAAAATAGATTTCTCTATTGTGATTATGAACTAACAAGCAGTTAAGTAAGACAATTGGCAAAGACACTTGCAATAGCACTTGGGGCGAATCTTAGAAGTAAACATGGCCCCCCATCAGCAACACTAGTAATAGCAAGGCAACTTTTAAAAGCTGCCGTGATCTCGTGGTCTAACGAATGTTTAAATATCTCCTCAAATGTAAATAATTTAGAGGGGCACCTCAATTGGAGATGGTCCCCACTTTTTGAAACTAAACCTATTGGCGGCCCACCTAATCAAGACAATTACATAAATGCAGTCGTTTTAATTGATGGGCCAAAAATGGAAATAATTAATGAGACAGAAAAAGCCATTTTTAAATTGTTTGAAAAAACCTCGAAAATTGAGAATGATTTGGGGCGTAAAAGAGGAAAGGAAAATATCCTTTGGGGACCGAGAACTATAGATATTGATCTCCTATGTTGGGGGGAACTTCAAGTAAAAAATGAAAAGCTGGTCATTCCACATCCAAGAATGATTGAGAGAAATTTCGTGATAAGTCCTTTAGCTGCAGTTTTATCTAATGAGCATGACAGACCCAAACAACTTGTAGCAATAGAAGGTTGGGATGAGTAATTTTTTACTAATAAGTTCTGAGCCTAAACAATAGACTTATAGAAATATTATTCCTTAAAACAACAAATCATGGCTAAATTGCCGCCTCTCGAGCCATCAAAAATTCTTGATACAAATATCAGTGTTAACGCAAAAAAATTCAGATTCGAAATTAATCAGATTCAATTGCCAATCGGAGTTAAAGAAAACTTCGGAATCATTTACCATCCTGGAGCATCTCTTGCTGTACCAATAACCAAAAAAGGCGAAGTAATAATTCTTAGGCAATATCGATTTGCCGTCGCAAGACGATTACTTGAATTCCCGGCGGGGACTCTTGAACAAGGGGAGGATCCTCTTGAGTCAATGAAAAGAGAGCTCGGAGAGGAAAGTGGCTATGAGGCATCTAAGTGGGATGACCTAGGCGTAATGGTCCCTTGTCCTGCTTATTCAGACGAAGTAATTCATCTTTACTTAGCAAGAGATTTAAAAATCCTCGACAAACAACCCGAAGGAGATATTGATGAAGATATAGAGGTCCTGATAATGAGTAAAGATGAATTAGATAAAAAAATATCAAGCGGAGAGGAGGTTCTTGATGGGAAAAGCATCACGGCTTGGCATAGAGCGTGTCAATTTCTAGCAAAAAGTTAACCAAGAAGCTTAAAAAGTGATTCAATTACATGTTTTTGTTCATCAGATGAGAGCTCGGGATAAATAGGCAAGCTAAGGACTTTATTGCACAATTTTTCTGTTTTAGGAAAATCACCTGGTTTATAAGAAAGAATCTCATAAGCTGGCTGAAGATGAATTGGTATTGGATAATAAATTATTGTTTTTACACCTAATTTATCAAGGTCATATTTAAACTTATCTCTTTGATTATGCATATCAATATCTAGATTTTCATTTTTGTAATCTAAAACTTGTATTACATATTGATTCCAAGAGTGATTTGAAATTTTGTGATTTAAGAACACGGGTAATTTGATATTTATTAATCCCGATAACTCTTTTTCGTATCTTTCTGCTATTAATTTTCTTCGATAAATCCACTCATCAAGCTTGGGCAACTTAACCTTTAATAAAGCTGCTTGTACAGCGTCAAGTCTACTGTTATACCCCAAATCTGTATGAAGATATCTTCTTGGCATGCCATGGATCGACAGCTCTTTAATCTTTTTTGCCAAGCCTTTTTCGTTAGTAGTTGTAGCACCTCCATCCCCAGCTGCACCAAGATTTTTTGTAGGAAAAAAACTAAAGCAACCAATAGAACCAAAACTACCAACAGGCTTATTTTTCCATGTAGTTCCCGCAGCTTGAGCACAGTCCTCAATAACCTTTAAGTTATGACTTTGGGCTATTTCTAACAACCGATCCATGTTGACTGGAGCTCCAAATAAATGAACAGGGATAATCGCTTTTGTTTTTGGAGTTATCGCGAGTTCTACTAAATCAAGATTAAGGAGGTAACTATCTTCTTCAACGTCAACAAAAACAGGGGTAGCGCCTACATTACTAACTGCCTCAGCTGTTGCAAAGAAAGAGAAAGAAGGAGTTATGACTTCGTCGCCAGGTCCAATATCGAGTGCTCTTAAAGCAAGTACTAAAGCATCAGTGCCACTATTACAACTGATAACGTGCTGCACTCCAACATAAGAAGCAAAGGCATTCTCAAAAGATGTTACCTCATTCCCACCAATGTAAGTTCCACTTTCAATAACACGCGATACAGCTTTATTGAGTTCCTCTCCTATCTCAGAGAGTTGCTTTTCGAGAGTGAAAGGGGGGACTTGCATATATTGAACCTTAATTGCTTAGGAGTAATTTCTGATAGAAAAGCATCTAAATATCAAGCGAACCAGGAGGGTTCCTCACCCGGATGCCATTTGATATTGCAACCAATAGAGGGCTTTTGATCCCAATCTATTTTTCTATTATCAAGCACTGATTCAACAGCAAGGCGCAAATCTTTTCCATCGCTAGGCAAATCATTCCCTGGGGTACTGCTGTCCAATTGACCTCTGTATTTCAAACGTTGTTTACCTAATTCATCAGAAGCAAAAAGAAAAAAGTCAGGAGTGCAAGCTGCTTTTAAGGCTTTAGCCAAATACTGATCAGAATCAATTAAATAGGGGAAAGCCCAATCGTTATTTTTCGCTTGATTTGAAAGATTCAATGGTCCATCTTGAGGATGCGTGATCAAACTGTTGCTTGATATGGCAATTATTTGTATTTGATTTCTGTAATCATTATCCAAATCACTTATTGAGTGCTCTATGTGCTTCACAAATGGACAGTGAGCGCAAATTATCATTAGTAAGATTGGTTTATCATTTAGATCGCTGCTTCGAAGATTAATCGTTGAATTATCTCTGCACGTTTTACTGTTCACATTTTCCAAGTCAAAAGCTGGTAATTCAGTTTCTAAGGACAACATCGTTGAAAAAGTTTTTACCATTTTTAAAAGTTCACTAAATAAGTGTATTTGACTTATTGAATATATAAATCAACTCTAATGAATCTGTACCTAGCATGAGAGAGAATTGTTAAAAGGTTCCTTTTAATTTTTGATATGCTCGACTTAAGCGGAAAAAAGATCCTCGTCACAGGAATAGCCAACAACAGATCCATAGCATGGGGAATCGCGCAACAGTTGCATAAAGCTGGAGCGGAACTGGGGGTTACATATCTGCCTGATGAAAGAGGAAGATTTGAATCAAAGGTAAAAGAACTTACATCACCTCTTTCGCCCTCTTTATTTTTGCCATTAAACGTTCAAGATAAGAATCAACTTGAGGAGGTTTTTAAAGCGATTTCTGATAAGTGGGGAAAACTTGATGGACTTGTCCATTGCTTGGCATTTGCAGGGAAAGAGGAATTAATTGGAGATTACAGCGCAACAACTTCTGAGGGATTCTCAAGAGCTCTTGACATAAGCGCCTACTCACTTGCTCCTCTATGTAAATATGCAAAACCTTTATTTTCAAATAACGCGGGAGTAGTGACGCTTACATACCTAGGAGCGGACCGTGCAATTCCTAACTACAACGTAATGGGGGTTGCAAAAGCTGCTCTAGAGGCATCTGTTCGATATCTATCTGCTGAACTTGGACCAGACAAACAAGTTCGAGTAAATGCAATTAGTGCTGGTCCAATTAGAACATTGGCAAGTTCTGCAATCGGGGGGATTTTGGACATGATTCACAATGTTGAGGAAAAAGCTCCATTGAGAAGAACAGTTACCCAAACAGAAGTTGGTAACACTGCTGCATTTTTATTAAGTGATCTCTCAAGCGGCATCTCTGGGCAAACAATTTACGTTGATGCTGGCTATTGCATTAACGGAATGTAATTTAACTGTCAAAATGTTTTTAAATATGTTTGAGATATGAATAACAAAAGACAAGGATCTGTTCATCGCAAAACCAAAGAAACGGATGTAATTGTCCGAATGGATCTTGATGGAACTGGTGTTTGCGAGATCAAAACTGGTATACCATTTTTGGATCATATGCTTCATCAGATATCAAGTCATGGATTATTTGACCTAGAGGTTCATGCAAATGGAGATATTCATGTCGATGATCATCACACCAATGAAGACGTTGGGATTGCACTGGGTCAAGCTTTTTCGAAAGCCCTTGGAGAAAGATCGGGAATCCATAGATTTGGGCATTTTGTAGCCCCTCTTGACGAGGCTCTAATTCAAGTTGTTTTAGATTGTTCTGGAAGGCCTCACCTTAGTTACTCTCTCGATATTCCTGTTGAAAAAGTGGGCACATACGACACTGAATTAGTGAAAGAGTTTTTTGCGGCTTTCGTTAATAACAGTGGTTTAACACTTCACATCAGACAAATTGAAGGGACCAACTCACATCACATAATCGAGGCTTGTTTTAAATCCTTTGCAAGAGCATTAAGAATGTCGGTTGAATTTGATCCAAGACGAGGGATGGAAGTACCAAGCAGCAAAGGAGTTCTTGAACAAGCGGGGGGAAAGAAATAATTTTTCAATCATCAAAAGCCCCTCAAACCACAGCTCCTCTATTTTTTAGCGATCATATTCTTAGAAATAGTTCCATCTGTGACCTCAGCATTGTTAAAAACAACACCATTGGCCCAAAAAAACAACTATAGACGGGAAGATTGGGCTAGTGCTTATGTGAATGTTGAGAAGGAATTAACAGATGCAACCCTTGAGCTAATCAGAGGAGAGGTTCCAAAAGAACTAAAGGGCACTTTTTATAGAAATGGGCCTGGTCAAGTTGAGAGAGGTGGCAAATGGGTTCACCATCCATTCGATGGCGATGGAATGATTGCCTCTATGAAGTTTGAGAATGGGAAGGTAAATTTTACAAATCGATTTATTAGGACACAAGCTTGGCAAGAAGAAGAAGAAGCTCAGAAGTTCCTTTACAGAGGTGTGTTTGGCACTCAAAAGCCTGGTGGACAGCTAGCTAATATCTTTGATTTGAGGTTGAAAAATATTGCAAATACTAATGTTATAAAACTTGGTGGAGAATTACTTGCACTATGGGAGGCATCAAGTCCACATTCGCTTAATCCAGAAACACTTGAAACAAATGGTTTAACTACTCTTGGCGGAATTCTCAAACCAAATGAGGCCTTTAGTGCCCATCCAAGATTTGACCCAGGGCATCATGGCAATCCAAGAATGGTGACTTTTGGGGTAAGCACCGGTCCAAAAAGTACATTGAGGTTGATGGAGTTTGAAACTGAAGGTGATAAGGCAGGAAATCTTTTAAGTGACAGAAGAGATACTTTCAATGGCTTTGCTTTTTTACACGATTTTGCAATAACTCCTAATTGGGCGATATTTCTTCAAAATTCAATCAACTTCAATCCCATACCCTTTGTCCTTGGGAAAAAAGGCGCCGCTCAATGCTTATCTTCCAAAGAAAATGGTCAAGCAAAATTCTGGCTTATTCCCCGGGACTGCGGAGAATTTGCAGGTCAAAAACCAAAAATCATTAACGCTCCTGAAGGATTTGTTTTTCATCATGTCAATGCTTTTGAAAATGATAAGCAAAACATATGTTTAGAAAGTATTTTCTATAGTGATTTTCCGTCTATAGGTCCAGACGACGATTTTAGAGAAATCAATTTTAATGCTTTACCTGAAGGTATTTTAAAGCGATGTCTAATAAGTACTAAAGATGAAAGCTGCCAAGTGGAGACCTTAAGTGATCAATGCTGTGAATTCGCTATGGTCAATCCTGAACGAGAAGGTCGACCCGCAAAATACGCTTGGATGGCAACCGCTCAAAATAAAATTGGTAATGGTCCACTACAAAGCATAAAAAAAATCAATTTAGAGACAGGAACAAGCAATTTCTGGAGCGCTGCCCCAAGGGGTTTTGTAAACGAACCATTAATGATTCCTAATCAAAACTCAACTAAGGAAGATTCTGGTTGGATAATACTTCTGATTTGGAATGGAGAAAAAAAGCAAACTGAACTAATCATTCTTGACGCAAAGGATATGTCAGAAAAGGCCAGTTTATTGTTACCCATTCCAATTACTTACGGTTTGCATGGTAGTTGGGTATGAGATCAAAAGAGTAAATCATTTTATTAATTAGAAATTAATTTCTTCAATTCAGGTAACAGCAGTTTTATGGCTTCTCCACGATGTCCAAAATATCTCTTCTGGTTAATACTCATCTCTGCATATGTCAAATTAGTACCCTCAACTTCAAAAACAGGATCATAACCAAAACCAGATATTCCTCTTGGCGCATAAGTTATATTGCCCTTGCATATTCCCTCAACTTGGATCAATATTTCCCCTTTATGCGCAATACATAAAGCAGCAACAAAAGTTGCTTTTCTATTTTGGAATGATTTCATTTCAAAAAGCAATTTCTCTATCCTTGACTTATCATCTTTGGCATATCTAGCCGAAAAGATTCCAGGGCCTCCATTTAAAGAATCAACGCAGAGGCCTGAATCATCACCCAAGATTAATTTATCAGTAAATTCAGAAACTGTTTTAGCTTTGATCATTGCATTATCTTTGAAAGTGTTGCCATTCTCATTGACTACTATTCCATCAGGCTGAGTGTGAATATCTAATTCTAAGGACTTTAAATAATTTTGAAATTCATTAATTTTCCCCTTATTAGAACTTGCTATTATCAATTCAGAAAAAATATTTTTTTTCACAGCTAGAACAACTTAACGTAATTCCTTGCCCAATCAAATGTTTTTTCAAGAATTTTTCTATCTGGGGCTTCACAATAAATTCTGAGAAGTGGCTCAGTGCCTGAGAATCTTAACATCAACCAGTGGCCTCTTTTAAAGCAGAATTTAATTCCATCAATCTTTTTAATCTCATTAATTTTATATCCAGCTATAGAAGAAGGAGGATTTTGATTTAATTTCCTCTCAAAACTTTCTCTTTCTTCAAAATTTTTGAACTTTAAATCTAATCTATCAAAATATGACTCTCCATATTTTTTCTTGAGATTATTAAATTGCTGACCCAGAAGCTCTCCACTTTCAGCAATTCCCTCTAGCAGGACTAAAACAGTATACAAAGCATCTCTCTCAGGTAAATGATTACCAAATCCTATTCCTCCAGACTCTTCACCTCCTATTAATACATCTTCTGTTTTCATTTGATTAGCTATGTGCTTAAAGCCGACTGGCATTTCTATTACTTTCCTCGAATGAGCCTCTGCAACTGTTCTCATCAAATCACATCCACTAACTGTTTTCACAATGCATCCAGTAGATCTTTTTTTAGCTGACAAATACTCAATCAAAATAGGCATTAAGTATTGAGTACTTAAATATCTTCCATACTCATCAATAACCGCTATGCGGTCTCCATCACCATCAAAAACAATACCCATTACAGATTTTTTATTTATGTTTTTATCTATAATTATTTTCTTTAATTTATTTACATTCTTTTCAACTGGCTCAGGAGAATTACCATCAAAGAGGGGGTCCCGATTATTTCTTATTTCTTTGATAATATCATTAGAATATTCATTAAATAATTCAGTAATACAGTTTGCAGCAGATCCATGCATGGAATCGATAATTAACTCCAACCCAATCGATTTTAATCTTGCAGAAATGTGGGGAATATCAAATTTAGTTTTTAAATGATTTAAATGATCACCCCTAAAATTAAATAATTTATTAACTAGATTTTTGGGTGCAGTAACACCACCAACCTCGAGTCTCTGCTCAACAGCTTTAGTGAAATCTCCATCTACAGACCCTCCCAAATGGCTTTTTATCTTCAATCCAAGCCATTCAGGAGGGTTATGACTTGCTGTAATGACCAAAGCTCCGATTGCTCCTGTGTTTACAACTGCAAAACTACAAGCAGGCGTTGGCAAAGGGGCATCAGATAGGCATGGTGTTAATTCGCATCCCCTAACCGCTGCAGCGACGGCTATTGCCATTTCTTTCGCCATGAAACGGCAATCGTATCCAATTACAACTTTTCTACTTTTTAGACCAATTGGATATCTATATGCCAATTCCTGAGCAGAGGCAATTGATACAGATATCAGCCTTTCCATTGTGAAATCGACACCTAGTATGCCTCTCCACCCATCAGTCCCAAATTTTATGTTCTCAAGAAATGACTGCATTGATCAAATTACAATAAAAAACAGATAAATCTTCTGATAACTAGTTCCATTGGTTTATCTTCTATGTATGCAAAGAAGACTATCAAATCAAAGTGAAATTAATGACCGCTTACTCCGAAGCTGGATTAAGTGTAGACGGAAAGCATGGCTCGACAAATACGAAGACAAAAATAAAAGAATTTGGACACCTCACTTAACTCTCCAGATTAATAATCAACATGAAAGCTATATCGAGTTGATAAAAAAATCAAATAATTATAGCCAAGGTGAATTCAAAGGAAGCAATGATTATAATTATGGTTTAAGGCTTGAAGGTATTAGCCAATCAGGGCAAAAAATCAAAGCAAATCCACCTATTTTAAAGAAGATTCAAGGGCGAAGTATTTGGGGGGAATTTGCCTACAGGCCAGTTATTGCAAAACAAGGTAAAAAAGTTACTCGAGAGAATTTACTAAACCTTTCTCTTGTTAAATATTTATTGAATGGATATCAAGAAACCCCTTTAAATAGCGGAATTGCAGTTTCAAGAAAAAATAATCTATTGAAACTTGAGAAAGTTCATCTTTCTAATCAACTAGAGAGTCAACTTCATGAATGTATTAATAAGCTCAATAAAGATCTGGAAAACTTTGAGCCTCCACCCATAACAGCTAATAGACGTAAATGCACTATTTGCTGCTGGGAAAAAAGTTGTAGTCAAGTTGCCACTAACAGCAATTTTCTGAGCGAAATAAGTGGTGTGGGTGTAAAGAGGATGGAAAAACTTCAAAAAAATGGAATTAAAACCTATTCTGATTTAGCTAATTCTGATCCTCTAAAAATTGATAAAATTTTTGAAACATATAATTCTGATATAAGTTTAAAAATTATTAAGCAAGCTAGTGCTCAAGCTAATAATGAAAGTATTCATATAGATGTAACATCATCTTTGCCCGAATTAAAAAATTCTGAAAGTTGCTTTGTATATGATATCGAATCAGATCCAGATGAAAGATTTGACTTCCTTCATGGTTTTATAAGCATAAAGAATACAAATAGATATCAATTTAAAAATAAAAAATATACATATCAACCAATTCTCTTACTTGAAAAGAATAATGATATAATTCTATGGAAAAGATTAATAAATAAAATCAATTCACATCCTAATTGGCCAATTATTCACTATGGAGAAACTGAGTCTTTATTTTTAAGACGTTTGGCTTATCGTTTGGAGATACCAAAAGCTGAGTATAAAGAAATAGATAAAAGACTAGTTGATATTCACTCAAGATTAAGAAAGCATTGGATTCTTCCAATCAATAACTATAGTCTAAAAACTGTATGTAAATATATTGGTTTTGAGTGGGAAATCGAAGGATCTAATGGAGCAAAAGCCTTACTCTGGTGGAGACAATGGTTAAATTCTAAACGCTCAAAAAAAAAGCATTCAGAGAATTTAAACTCTATTTTTAAATATAATCGTGATGATTGTTTAGCAACTTTGGCAGTTGCTTCTTGGATGATCAATCAAGAGTCCTTAAGTTAAATCAATCATTTTCAGAAAAGATAAAGCTTCTTCATTAGCAGACATTACATTTCTATCTATATTTTTAGTTTTAATCATTGCCAAGCCATAGCTTCCATTATCATTCTCTTCTTTTGAAATTAAAATATCTCCAATTATTTTTTTTGATTTACTATTATTTTCATCAATATAAGTAATTAAATTACTCCTCATATTAAGAATTGATTCAGACTCCCAATAACAAAGTCTTTTATAAATATTTTTATTTCTATTAATTCTAGCCATAACTTCTTGTCCTAAATAGCAGCCTTTATTTAAGTTAATTAGGCAAGACAATCCAAGTTCATAGGGATTATATTCTTTAAACATTTGATTTTCCCTGAGTAAAAGCCAATTAGCTAAAGCAATTTTTTGAAATCTTGTTTTATCATTATTTTTGTTATCCTTATTATCTCTAGGAGTTGAATCCCATTGAATATTTGATTGAGTCCAGTCTATTCCAAATTCCATTTCCTGAGTTCTAAATATATCCTGTGATGACAATATTTCAACATCATCCGAAGGGAAAATTACATCCTCAAATCCTTCTTTTACTTCATTTAATTTGCCAACTATTGAAATTAAAGTTGCATCTGTTTCAGACAAGTTAATCTCAAAAATAGCCCTAACTTGACCCGAAACGGATAGCCAACATGCAAGAAAAGGTTTGCCTGTATTTGCATTTAAAATATCAACTGTAGTCTGACCATGTAGGAATTTTTTCACCCCTGAACCCTTCAATTTAATCGAGGGGAAAAAAGATTCCCACTTGAAAACATTGCTATTTTTCATTACTTAAACTCTCAGCACGCAAGTAAATCTCGCTAAGCAAACAAATACTCTCAAGTTGAAGTCCTAGATTGTTCATTAAGGATCTACCTCCCTCTTCCCTATCAACAACAGTTATCACTTTATTTACCACATATCCTGCTTCGCGAAGATGGTTAACAGCTTGAATTGAAGATCCACCTGTTGTGACAACATCCTCAAGAACAGTAATTAAAGCGCCCTTCTCAGGTAAAGCACCTTCCAATAATGATTCTGTGCCATGACCTTTAGGCTTTTTTCTAACAATTAGTGCAGATAAATCACGACTATTTTGCCAGGCCCTCATCGATACACCACTTACCAATGGATCTGCTCCTAGTGTTAATCCTGCAACTGCTACGGAATCTGGCTCAACAAATTGAAGCATCAAATCACTTATAAGATGGAGACCTTTCCCACTGAGACTTACTGGTTTGCAGTTAACGTAATGAGTACTTTCCCTACCAGAGGAAAGGGTAAATTGTCCAAATTTGTAGGCATGGATAGCTAAAAGATCTAGTAAATCTTCTTTTGGAGATTGACTAGATTTAGTTTTGTAATTCATTGTAAGTTCTATAGAGTTGATAAGATGGTTTTTTTGAATTGCTTAGAGGCTATTTATATTCACTGAATATGCCTCTATTATCAATTTGATTTACTCAATCTATCAATTGGGGGTGTAGCAATCTGGTGAATGCAGCGAACTCATAATTCGCCTTAGGCGAGTTCGATCCTCGCCACCCCCATACAAATTTTTTGATGCAATTTCTACTAATTGGCGTACTGATAGCATTACCGGCATTTTTTGCGGCCGGTGAAGTCGCATTAATAAGGCTTAGACCAAGTCGTGTTGAGAGTTTACTTGAGGAGGGAAAGCCTGGTGCTCAGGCAATAAATCGTCTTCAAAAGCGCATGAGAAGAGCAATTATGGTTGCCCAATTAGGGGTAACAATATCTCTTGTTTCTTTGGGATGGATCGGGAAAGATTTACTCAAATCATTGCCAGACAGTTTTAGATTATTAGAAAACTTTGATTGGTTAATATTTTTTGCATTAACAATGTTATCTACTTTGCTAGCAGGCCTTTTGCCAAAGGCCCTTGTGCTTAACAGGCCTGAGACAGCTGCTTTAAAACTTGCTCCACTAATGGAGTCAATAATGAAAGTTTTTGCACCGTTTCTTTTTCTTTTTGAAAAAATTACCTCATTTTTTCTAAAATTAATTGGACTAAATGCCCAATGGGATTCTCTGGTTTCTGCTTTATCTGCTGGAGAATTAGAGACCCTGATTGAAAGTGGGCGAGTAACAGGTTTACTACCCGATGAAAAAAATATTCTTGAAGGGGTTTTTGCACTCAGAGATACTCAAGTTAGGGAGGTAATGGTACCCAGATCAGGAATGGTTACTTTACCAAAGGAAGTAAAATTTTTTGAACTCATGAGAGAGGTTCATAATTCTCGCCATGCGCGCTTTTTTGTAACTGGCGAATCACTTGACGACATTCTTGGAATCCTCGACTTACGACAATTGGCTGAACCAATATCCATGGGATTAATGCAAGCTGAAACCCCTCTTGAACCCTACATAAAAAAAGCGCCAAAAGTTCTTGAGACATCGACACTTGCCGAACTTCTACCTCTTATAAAAAGTGGAAACCCACTCCTTTTGGTTATTGATGAGCATGGAGGAACAGAGGGACTAATTACTGCAACTGACTTAACAGGTGAAATTGTTGGAGAAGAGATACAAACAGAAATTGAAGAACCATATCTTCGATCCATAGAAGGCAATTCACTCTCGTGGTTGGCTGATGGAGATTGTGAAATAATCGAACTCAACAGACAACTTCGATTAGATCTACCTGAATCAGATAACCATCACACTCTTGCTGGATTTCTACTTGAAAAGCTTCAAAAAATCCCCTCCTCTGGCCAATCATTGATTCATCAAAGAACGAAATTTGATATCGCACTTATGGATGGGCCCAGAATTAAGAGAGTTAAGATAACTCTCTTTAAAGACTCTCTTGAAGATGAATCTAGAGAGCTAATCTCAAATGAACTTTGATCTCCTAAAATGGCAACCAAAATGGTTCCGGTAAAAGTTGGAGTCATAGGAATCGGCAATATGGGTTGGCATCACGCCAGGGTTTTAAGCCTTCTCAAAGATGCTGAACTGATTGGCGTTGCTGACCTTGATGCGAATCGTGGAAAACTTGCCACTGAGCAATTTGAATGCAATTGGTTCAAAACTTATCAAGAGCTTTTGCCTCATGTGGAGGCAGTATGTATCGCAGTACCAACTTTGCTTCATCATCAAGTTGGACTAGACTGTCTTGAAGCGGGTAAACATGTATTAATCGAAAAGCCAATCGCAGCATCACAAGATGAAGCCGCTTCGCTTATAAATGCATCAAACAAAGCAAAATGCTTACTTCAAGTCGGTCATATTGAAAGGTTTAATCCTGCTTTTAGGGAATTAACAAAGGTTATTGCAAATGAGGAAGTTGTTGTACTTGAAGCAAGAAGGCATAGTCCTCACTCAGACAGAGCAAATGATGTCTCTGTAGTTCTTGATCTAATGATTCATGATATTGACTTAGTACTTGAACTGGCTAATTCCAGAGTGATCAGACTGGCTGCAGTAGGGGGGAGAAGTAGTGATGGCCCTATTGATTATGTGAACGCAACAATTGGCTTTAGTAATGGTGTAATTGCAAGTCTTACTGCAAGCAAAATGAGTCACAGGAAAATAAGAAATCTCAGTGCTCATTGCAAGCAAAGCCTTGTTGAGACAGATTTTTTAAATCACAACATTCACATTCATAGGCGTGCTCATGAATGGTACTCAGCAGATCATGGTGAACTGCTCTATAGGAATGATGGATTTGTCGAAGAGGTAAACACAACCTCCATTGAACCCCTTTACGCCGAACTAGAGCATTTTCTCCAATGCGTTAGAGGAATAGAGGTCCCTGCAGTTGATGGTCTGCAAGCCTCAAGAGCGCTCAGGCTAGCTGATTTAATTGAAGATGCTGTTGAAAATACCAAAAAAGGCGCATTGATAGACCTCGAGTTATAAAACTCAATTACAAAAGATCAGGTAAATCCCTCTCTTAATTCCATACTTAGATTCAACTAAGCTGAACAGACTTAAGAAGTCGTTTTTTAGCGGAATCCAACAGCAGCCTGCCACACAAAAACGAGCAGGAAAAAGAAGATGGGAATTAGCGGAAGGATATCCACAGTTGGAGCAAAAGCTCGATATGCCTCAGGCAGCTGAGCAAGCAAGTCGAGGGAAATAAAAGCCATCCCTAAAAATCATCGGTTGTCGTTTGATGGACAATACCACGTGTCACGTGCTTTCGAAGCAGATTCCCAAGGAGCGAAATCCTCTGAAAAGGAACCATGCTCAATTGCCATGCGCATAGCGGAAGTAAATCGAATCAAATGATTAAGATTATGAACACTTAAAAGCGTCAATCCGAGAAGCTCGTTGCTCTTAATTAAGTGGTGCAAATAAGCTCTGCTGTAATTAAGACAAGTTTCGCAATTGCATGTTGCGTCTAAAGGTTTTGGATCGCCCTGAAAACGTGCATTTTTAAGATTCCACCTTTCACCATTAACGAGCGCGCTTCCATGCCTACCTAGCCTTGTTGGGATGACACAATCAAAAAAATCAACTCCGTTTGCAACAGCTATTGCCATCTCCTTTAAAGTCCCTATTCCCATTAAGTATCTAGGCTTATCTTTAGGCAAAAGAGGGGTGACATGCCTTATGACGCTATGGATATTTTGAACAGGCTCTCCAACGCTTACACCTCCAATAGCAATACCTGGCAAATTAAAATCACTTATTACCTCAGCACTTCTAGTTCTCAAGTGTGGGAAACAACCACCCTGAACTATTCCAAAGAGAGCCTGATCGTTTTTTTCATGAAAATCAACACATCTTGATAGCCAACTATGTGTCCTATTACATGCAATTTCCACATCATTCTCCGATGATGGATAGGGAGGACATTGATCAAATGCCATAGCAACATCTGAACCTAACTTCATTTGAATTTGAGTTGCAAGTTCAGGCGTAAGGTCAATTTTCTTACCATCTCGAGGACTCTTAAATGAAACACCTTTATCGTCGATTTTGTTGATTTTAGCCAAACTAAAAACTTGAAAACCGCCTGAATCAGTCAGCACTGGAGCATCCCAACCCATAAATTCATGAATTCCTCCTAAACGTGAAATTATTTCTTCTCCAGGCTGCAAATGAAGATGAAAAGTGTTTGCCAAAATCATCTCTGCTCCAGTTTGTGAAAGCTGAGCAGAAGAGATCCCTTTTACAGTGGCCGATGTACCAACCGGCATAAATTTAGGCGTTTTAATCTCCCCATGAGGTGTGAAAAAACATCCCGCTCTAGCTCTTGTAGTTGAGCAAAAATTTGAAATTTTAAATTCAAACACAATTTAAAAAAACTTTTTTGAATGAAACCAAGCCAAAATTTAACTATGTATCTATCTTTAATCTTATTGAAAAACTGATGAAGGCACTGAAAATTTTTTTTTGGGTTAGGGATCTCGCCGGGGCTTGGATCTTTTACACAATTTTGCCAAAACTGCCTATTTTTAAAACTTCATTTAATAGAATTGTACGATTTGCCCCATTAATTGGTTTCTTTATAGGTTTATTTCAATCTATACTTTGGTTTATTCTGAGCCAATTAAATTGGTCGACAGAATCAAAGACACTTGTAGTTATTTCAATTGGCTATCTAGTTACAGGTGGACTTCATCTTGATGGACTTATTGATACTGCTGATGGACTTTCAGCGGGCAAGGAAAAATGCCTAGAAGCAATGCGCGATAGCAGAGTAGGTGCAATGGGTGTACAAGCATTATTATTAGTATTATTATTACAAATTTCTTCTATATTAAGACTAGGTGATTTATCTTTTTTTTTATTCCCAATTGTATGTTTTTGGGGGCGTTTCTCTCAATTAATTGCTATTGAAAAATTTTCATATTTACATCCAAAGGGTCTTGGAGCATTACATAAAAGCAATTGGAAAGGGCTAAAAAGTGAGATGATTCCTAGTATATTATTCATTTTAAGTCTCACATTCATATTAATAATAAATCCTTTCAAGACTTATAATTATATTAAATTATTAATATCTGCTTGGCTTGGAATTGTTCCAGCAATATTTATTCCTTACTTTTTAGGCAAGAAACTTGGAGGGCACACTGGAGATAGCTATGGAGCATCTGTTGTCCTGACAGAAATAGCTATCTTCATACTTTTATCTTTGATCCTTTAGGGAGTATTAATAAAAATGCATTTCCTACTTGAGGAAGAGATGGCAAAAAATCAGAAGGTTTATCTAATAATTTCAAGTTTCCATTAATTTTTTCAGCTAATTGTCTTGCTAAAGCCAATCCAAGACCGCTTCCAGTGATGTCTGTATTTTTTATTCCTCTAAATCCCTTCTCAAAAATTTTTTCTCTGTATGCTGTTTCGATGGGATTACCTGCATCCCAGACACAAATTTTATTTTCATCAAAGCAGATTCCTATTTGAGTTTCTTTGGAACTGTACTTAAATGCATTTTCTAGAAGATTAGCCACTATTTCTGCAACTACTCCCTCATCAATTGATCTAGGCTGTTGCATCCAGAGGGGCCAGTCAGGAGGTGCGGTCCAATATCTATTCTCAAGATTTGCTGTTACTGATGCCCTTTCAACAAGTGGCTCAATTAAGTCTTTTAAATTAATTGACTTTTGTTGCGAAAAAACAGGTGGTAGCAACAATCCAGATGGTTCATCATCTTTAGATGGAAGTTTTAGCTGACTAAGGTCATCTAAAACAGAAACATATTTATTTAATTGCTTTTGTTCATTAATTAGCCCTTCCACTAACGACCGATGATTACTTTCTGGACCAAGTTTTCTTAAAAGAAGCTTTGCGTAGGTGCCCAGAGCCGCCAGAGGATTACGCAATTGATGAACCATTAATCCGATTTGATCCCTCTGAGTACTTAATTCATTTAATAGTTTCTCTCTTTCAAGCTCCAAGCCAAGACAATGAGCAAGAGCTTGAGCAGTTGATTGCAATCTTCTATCAAGCTGTTCAGACCATTGATCAGATGAAGAGAAGCGCTCCGCCCGCAATACCCCTAGAAGAATAGATCCCTCTTGAAGTGGATACCATCTTCTATTTGGAGAAGGTGCACGTAATTCTGTATCAGCCTCGAGTGGCTTGAGTACTTTTTTAGCTTCAGGCCATTGTCCAACAACTTCCAAGCTTGGGGAATCTCCTTCACTTGATTGAGCTATGTAAACCACCAAATGCTCAACACCAAAATCTGACTCAAAACTATTGAGCTGTTGTCTGACTAAATTCAAGAACCTTTCAGAAATCCTCATAAGACTGCATTTTTAGGCTTTTAGTGGTTCAGAAGAAAATAAAAAAACTTGAAAATCTAGAAAAAAGTATTAAGATATTCAGTAGGCCTGATAAGAGCCTATTGAAGTTCTCTCAAGATTAATTCAAAAGATTCGCACAAATTGTGCAAATGCGCTACCGCAGATTATTGATGGGACTGTGATAGCGAATTCTCTGAATTAATTAGAGATTTGTACTTTTCGAAGTTATTTACGAGCCGATGTAATGCTCAAGCCAAAAAGGTTTGAGAAAGGTAAAAGTACTATAACTCGATTCCAAGCCCAATTTCATCAATCACTGCTCCTAAAAGAGTTTTATTTATGTCTAAGAAGCGCAAAAGAATTAGCAGAAGACGATTGGCAGGACAGCGAGTCATGGCTCATGTTCCTACCTTTCACCTTGAAACGGGTAAACACAAACCGGTTACTGCCGCAAGACACTACATTGCAGAATCTGGGCTGAATTCACCCTGTCTTCTCAATGTAAGAAGAAATGAACACACCACAGATAGATTCTTTTGGGGTGAAAAGGGTCTTTTTAGCGCTCAATATGCTGAAGAAAACCACTTCCTCTTTCCCTCTCTGAGATCCATCGTAGATTGTATCGGTGAAGAAAAAATTTTTGAAGGTCTTGAGCTTACTGCCGATGATTGGGAAGAAATTGAAGAATACGAATACGCTTTCGTTTAGCCACAAAACCAAAGTTCTAAGTAATCAACGCAAATATCGAGAACATCGCTTGGTATTTCATGGCCTCCATTGAATATTTTTGAATTAAATTTACATTTTTTTTCTTTTAATTTTTCCTCTATTTTTTTTAATGCAATTATCGGTACTAATTCATCTTTTGATCCATGGGTCAAAAGAACGGGAGGCATTGATCTTTTGACATTCAAATCTTTGTGAGGATATGAACTGCATGCAATAACTCCTGCCAATGGAAGCTCAGTCGCAACAGAAAGTGCCATTGCGCCCCCTTGAGAGAAGCCCATTAGAACTGTTTTTTCTAGAGGTACATATGGACT
The DNA here is from genome assembly GCF_059772305.1 of Prochlorococcus sp. MIT2309. Lineage (NCBI taxonomy): Bacteria > Bacillati > Cyanobacteriota > Cyanophyceae > Synechococcales > Prochlorococcaceae > Prochlorococcus > Prochlorococcus sp. MIT2309. The sequence continues at coordinate 893,942 of NZ_CM186282.1, forward strand.
AGCAATTGAATTAATTGATGTTTTTAAATCCTTTACAGCAAAAGGAACATCCTCCCAAACTGCAGGGAAAAGTCCGTACCATTGCCTTCCAATCCCTTCTGGCCGTTTATTTGGGGCATTAATTAACAAAAAATCAACTTTTTTTTTCAGATTCGCCCTTATAGTCTCTGCAATAGGCAAAAGATCATTTGCGTCTGCACCCCATCCATGAAGGAGAATTAATCGAAAAGTTGGATTTGTTGTGTTCAACCAAACAAGTTTTTGATTCATTTCACCCATTTACCTTTTAAGTAACTAAGTTAAGCTCTGAATTTAATTTTTACTAGTTATGGCTCCGATTGCCTTGTTGAGTGTTTCAGACAAGCAAGGCATAGTAGAGCTAGCCAAAAGGATAACTGAAGAATTTGGTTATGAAATTATCTCTAGTGGAGGAACTGCGGAACATCTCAGGGATAATGAAATAACTGTTAGAAAGGTTTCTGATTACACAGGCGCTAGAGAAATTCTTGAAGGCAGAGTTAAAACACTTCATCCTAAAATCCATGGCGGTATTCTTGCAAAAAGATCGAATCAAGCACATGCCGAAGACTTAAGAGCCAATAAGATTTCTGAAATAGACCTCGTTGTTGTCAATTTATATCCTTTCAATGAGACAATTAATAATCCTAATTCAAACTTTGAAAATGCTATCGAAAATATAGATATAGGTGGTCCAACGCTAATAAGAGCTGCAGCTAAGAATCATAAGGATGTAGTAGTTCTATCAAATCCTTCACAATATAAAAAATTTCTAAGTTGTCTCAAAGCAGGCAAAATTGATTATGAGCTTAGAAAAAAATTTGCATCAGAAGCATTTACTCATACGGCTAAATATGACAGTGCAATATCTAATTGGTTCATAAATCAATCAATCAAAAATAACCACTCTTGGGAATCATCTGTTCCTCTTAAACAAACTCTTAGGTATGGAGAGAATCCCCATCAGAAAGCATCTTGGTATAGTTATCCAGGGCAAGGATTTGGAGCAACAAAACAACTTCAAGGAAAAGATTTAAGTGCAAATAATCTGTTAGATCTTGAAGCAGCTTTATCTACTGTTAGGGAATTTGGTTTTAGAGAGGCAAAAGAAGATTATTTTGAGCATGCAGCTGTGGTCATTAAGCATACAAACCCCTGCGGAGTTGCAATTGGCAACTCCGCAAGCGAAGCTCTCTCAAAAGCACTTGATGCTGATAGAAAAAGCTCGTTTGGAGGAATAGTTGCACTAAATTCTGCCGTCGATATATCCACAGCCAATGAACTTAACAGTCAGTTCCTAGAGTGCATTATTGCGCCATATTTTGAAGAAGAAGCAAAGGAAATCCTCAAAAATAAAAAAAACCTACGAATATTAGAAATCGATAAGGAAGCCCTTCTCTCAACCCACAACGAAAATGTGAGAAGTATCTCAGGAGGATTTTTGGTCCAAGATCAAGATATAGGAAATATAAATGAAAAAGAATGGGTAACAATTACAAAAAAAATACCGACATCACAAGAAAGAAAAGATTTACTTTTCTCATGGCGATTAGCTAAGCATGTTCGATCAAATGCAATAGTGGTTGCCGCTTCAGGGCAAAGTCTTGGGATTGGAGCTGGTCAGATGAATAGAATAGGTTCTGCAGAAATCGCTCTCAAATCAGCAGGTGAAAAAGCAAAAGGTGCAGTTCTTGCAAGTGATGGTTTCTTTCCCTTTGATGACACAATAGAATTAGCCTCAAGGTTCGGAATTAGTTCAGTTATTCAGCCAGGCGGGAGTATTAGGGATCAAGAATGTATTGACAAATGCAATGATTTAAATATTTCGATGATATTCACAGGTAAAAGACATTTCTTACATTAAACTGAATATTGCTGACCGGATTAGTTGATTAATAGGCTACTTTGAAGGGTAATAAGTAATTTTATTAGTTTTACGAAGTAAAGCCAATCTTCCAGGACCCGCACAAAGGAAGTAAAAGGAAATAGCCGCATAAATCGCTGACAGCTCAAAGGCGTAATTGTGACCTTCGACTACAGCAAATGGGAACCCTTCAAGTCCTGTGTCTACGAAATGGAAATAGCAAGCAAAAACCATAGTTCCAAGTATCCCTAAAGCTGAAATTCGAGCAAAAATACCAGTAGCCAGGCCCAATGGACATATCAATTGCGTGACTCCGGCAGCATATGTCCAAATTATGGGATCACCAGGAAGGAAGCTGAAATATTTTCCCACAACAAATTCAGAAAACCCTTCTGGATCATTCAATTTTTCAAGTCCATGATGAACCATAAAAAGGCTGAAACCAACTCTTAAAGCAAAAGTTGCAAGTTCGCCCATGATATTGACCTCTCCAGGTGCATTTGGGCTTTGAACCACAACTTCTACTTTCTGAGAAGAAGCATTTGTCTTTGATGTTTTTTGATTTGGATTACTTGATTGGGACATATTCGCAATGGAGTTATTTTGATATTAGAAGACTGACTTGTCTAAAAGTGGATTACTTATGATAAATCATTGTTCTCACTGAGTTTCATAAGTTTCTGAATGACATGTTCTACTACTTTATCTGGAGTAGATGCACCAGAAGTTATCCCAACATTTACAAGGCCAGATGGTAGGAAATCTTTTTCAGTGATCAGATCTTCACCAAGAGGCATGTGAGTAATTGTGTTTGTATCTTCGCCAATTCTCTCGGGAGTATCAATGTGAAATGATCTAATTCCTCTGCTGACAGCTATCTCCTGCAGATGTGTTGTGTTAGAGGAATTGTATCCACCAATAACAACCATTACATCAAGTGGTTCATCTACTAAAGAAAACATCGCACCTTGTCTTTCTTCCGTCGCATCACAAATAGTATTGAAAGCTAAAAAGTGCTCATTAAGTTCTGAGGGGCCATATTTTTCAAGCATCGTTCTCTCAAATAATTTACCTATTTCTTCTGTTTCGCTCTTGAGCATGGTGGTTTGATTAGCAACACCTAACCTCTGAAGATCACGATCAGGATCGAAACCATCTGATGATGCTTTTGCAAATCTTTTAAGGAATTCATCTCTATTTCCATTACCTAAAATATAATTTGAAACATAGTTTGCCTCTTCTAAATCAAAAACAACTAGATAAGTCCCTGCAAAAGAGCTAGTTGCTAATGTCTCTTCATGCTTATACTTTCCATGAATAATTGAAGTAAAGGTATGCTTCTTATGTTTTTCTACAGTATGCCAAACTTTGGAAACCCAAGGACAGGTCGTATCAATAATGTGGCAGCCTCTTTCATGTAAGAGTTGCATGTCTTGAACAGTCGCACCAAATGCGGGCAGAATAACTACATCTCCATCCTTAACTGCTGAAAAGTCCTTAACACCATTCTCCTCTGAGATAAAAAGTACATTCATCTTTCTAAGATGATCGTTAACTGATGGATTATGAATAATTTCATTTGTTATCCAAATTCTCTCAGCGGGATAATGCTTTCTTGTCTCATAAGCCATTGCAACTGCTCTCTCAACTCCCCAACAAAAGCCAAAAGCCTCAGCAAGTTTTACTCTTAAACGACCATGCTCAAGGAGATTGCCGTTGTCTCTTATTGTCCCAATCAGATTACTCTGATAAGCGTTTGCTAATGCCTCTGCCCTTTTAGCAGCAGAAGCAAAACCTCGCCTGTTGTATCGATCTGATTTGTGAAGGGATTGCTTAAAAGCTTGAGTATCCATTTCAAAGCTCCTGGCAATAGGATTTACTCACGTTTTTATTCTAAATTGCCGTCATACTAAAAAAGTCCGGACCAATTCCGGACTTTTTTAGATTTAACTTCAGGTTAGTTTACTAATTTGCTGCGAAATCTGGATATGCCTCCATTCCATGCTCGCCAATATCAAGTCCCTGAATCTCTTCTTTCTCAGAGACTCTGATACCCCCAAAGAGGCTCCCAATGACAGACCAGACTATCCAACAGGTCACTACTGTCCAGATACCATAAGCTGCTGCTCCAAGTGCTTGTATAAGGAACTGATCTAACCCACCACCATTTAATAAGCCAATCCCCGAAGCACCTGAGTCCATTGAATCAACTCCCCATAAACCAATAACAACAGTTCCCCAGACACCACAAATGCCATGAACTGAGAAAGCTCCAACAGGATCGTCTATTCCAGCTGCGTCTAGGGCAGAAACTGCAAAAACAACAATTATTCCTCCCGCAGCACCTGCAAGCCAGGAACCAGTAAAAGTCATATTTGCACATCCTGCTGTGATACTGACCAAACCGGCCAATATCCCATTAATTATCATTGTTAAGTCAGGTTTACCAGAAGTCAAAGTTGAAAAAATTGTTGCTCCAATTGCACCCCCTGCAGCAGCCAAAGTTGTTGTTACTGCAACATATGCTACGTATTCATCCATCGCCAACTCTGAACCAGGGTTAAATCCATACCAACCAATCCATAGAACTAATGCACCAAGAGTGGCTATTGCCATGTTGTGACCAGGCATTGCTTGAGGTTTTCCATCAACAAATTTTCCAATTCTGGGACCGAGAAGCATTGCCCCAACAAGGCCTGCCCATCCACCAACAGAATGAACTATTGAGGAACCAGCAAAATCAATAAAACCAAGATTACTTAGCCAGCCGCCATTCCACTGCCAACTTCCGGATATTGGATAAATGAATGCTGTCAAGACAATTGAGAAAACAATAAATTCTCCAAATTTGACTCTTTCAGCTACCAATCCAGAAACTATTGTTGCTGCTGTCCCGGCAAATGCTGCTTGAAATAAAAAATCAACGGAGGGCACTAATTGAGAACATCCATCTTCAGCCAAGCCCGCGGCACAAGCCAATGCAGATGAGGGATCAGGATTAACAAAAAGTCCTTTAAAAAAAATCCATCCATCAACAACAGGATTCCCATACATTAAGGAATATCCAACAACCCAATAGGAAGTAACTGCTAAGGCAAAAACAAAAAGATTTTTGGCAAGAATATTAACAGCGTTTTTTTGTCTGCACATCCCCGCCTCGACCATCGCGAAACCCGCATTCATAAATATTACTAAAATCGTCGCCACAAAAAGCCAAAGGTTATCAGCTAAAAACGAGGCAGCCTGCGCACCTGAAAGATCTGATAGGCCAACCTCCGCTTTGGCAGCAAAATTGAAAATACCTAGTCCCAAAAAAGACAATGGGATCGTACAAAGCCAAATCAAGGATCGATTCGCCCTCAATCCTCTAAAACCTCTTAAAAGAAGTAAAGGACCGTTCAGAAGACTTACATCTTGAAGCCGTGAAGCCCTTTTTTTCGAGGGCTTATGCATGGCAATAGTCATAAAAATGCCTAAATGCGTTGTGTAGTTATCTGGTAAAACCAGAATTTGTATTAACTATGTATTCAAATCAACCGAGCTCAGGTATTTAATGCTACAAAAATTCCTTTAGGCCTAAAAAAAAGTATTAACGACAACTTTTATAGAGCTAATTTTTTAATTCCTGACCACTTAATGCAATCACTGTAGAAACTAAAAGAAGCTGGAATAATTTCTACACCAGCATGAATCGCTTCTCTGAAAAGTCTTCCATAATCTTTATCAGCAGAATCTCCTGGTGAAAATGCATCAATATCATTTCTAGTAATGCAGAAGACTAAAACTGCTCTTGAAGAGGGCAAAACACTTATCAAATCACAAAGATGTTTTTGACCTCTTTTGGTGATCGTGTCAGGGAAAAAAGCTAATTTATTTTTTGCCCACGTTGTATTTTTCACCTCAACAAAGATCTTTCGATGATCATTTTTTTCAGCTAAAACAGGGTCCAGTAATAAATCAATTCTACTTTTTCTATTTACACCATAAGTTTTTTCCTGACTTATCTCTTTGATTTTTCCTAGTTCCTTTTCAAGGAAGCCATTTTCAATAGCAGCTCGAACAATTTTATTTGCTAAAAGTGTATTAACACCCACCCAGCAAAGATTTCCATTCTGCCCAACAACTTCAGATTGTTGCCATGTCCAAGCTAGCTTCCTCGAAGGTGAAGGATTAAAACTCAATCTAACCTTGCCTTCAGATTGAATGACACCTTGCATAGGTCCTGTATTAGGACAATGCGCTGTTACAACCTCTCCATTTTCAAGTCTTACATCGGCTAAAAATCTTTTATATCTTTTTATCAATACCCCCTCATGGAGTTGTCCAAATTTCATTAATATCGGATCATCCATCGCAGAACGCAAGTTATAATAACTATATATATAAATCAAAAAAGTTAATAACTTTATGTTTCTACCAATTAATTAAGAAATGACAAAAAGCATAAAAAATATTGCCCTAATTGTGACTCTTGGAACGCTAATTAGTAAATTTTCAGGCTTACTTAGACAACTTGTAATTGCCTTTACTTTTGGAATTGGTCCAGCCTATGAGGCTTACAACTATGCCTATATTATTCCCGGTTTCTTTCTAGTATTACTTGGAGGAGTAAATGGGCCTTTTCATAATGCAATGGTTACCGTATTAAGCAAGAAGAGCGATAAAGAAAAAGATTATCTACTTTATAATATGAATTTAATAATTACTAGTTTACTTATAATTATTACTATAATTTTATTCTTCGGATCAAATTTAATAATAAAATGTGTAGGTCCAGGATTATCTCCAGAAATTAATAAAATGGCTGTTCAGCAGTTAAAAATAATGTCTCCAATAATTCTTCTTTCAGGATTAATTGGGATTGGATTTGGATCGCTTAATTCAAGAAATAAATTCCTTATTCCATCAATAGCACCAATCATGTCGAGCATTTCAATAATACTTATTATAGGTATATTTTTTATAATAGAAAGTACAACTCTTAAAAATGATATATATAATTTAAAAGGTGGATATTTACTAGCGCTTGCAACTTTAATTGGTGCTTTTCTCCAATGGTTTATACAATTAAATCCTAGAAAAAAATGTAAATTTCAAATCAATAATTTTAAGTTAAAGCTAAATGAACCTGGGATAAAGAAAATCCTGCAAATACTTTGGCCTGCTACTTTTTCATCGGGGATGTTACAGATAAATGTATTTATTGATCTATTTTTTGCTTCAGCAATAACAGGAGCAGCTTCAGGACTTAGTTATGCAAACTTCATAGTACAAGCACCCTTAGGATTAATTTCAAGTGGTTTAATAATACCCTTATTACCCTTATATTCAAAACTAGCAGATTCAATAGACAGGAAGCCTCTTATAAAAAAGATTAGACAAGGGCTATACATATCATCAATAAGTATGTTTGGATTAGCGACTATTCTAATACCTAACAGTTCAAATCTTGTTGAACTTATATATAAACGTGGAGTATTTGATCAAGATGCAGTTGTATTAGTAAGTCAATTATTAGTTGCTTATAGTATTGGAATGCCTGCTTATCTTGGAAGAGACTTATTAGTAAGAGTTTTTTATTCACTAGGAGATGCTAAAACACCATATATCTTCTCAGCATACGGTGTGATATTAAATATATTTCTTGATTGGGTTTTAACTGGCGGGCCTACTCCATGGGGGAATAAATTACCATTTAATTATGGAGCGCCTGGTATCATTTTTGCCACAGTAATAATAAATTTCATTACATGTGGATTACTCCTAATTAGATTAAAAGAAAAGTTACCTCAAGTTAATTTAAAATGTTGGTTTTTTGATTTATCAAAAATATTTTTTTCAGGAGTTATTTCAATATTTTTAATATTACTAATAAACCACTCATTTAATAACGGTATTTCAATTTTATTTAAAACAATATTTACTTCTTTAATAGGCTTATTTACTTTTACCGCAATGACAAAATCTTTAAAAATAAGTGAGACAAATATTATATTAAGAAGTTTAAAAGATCTTACCCTTCGGTGAGATAAACATCTCTTTCTTCACGAACTTTGACTCTTAATTCCAAAGAATTAGTTTCATCAAGTTTTATACCATCAACCGAAAGAATTTTAGCCTCAATACCAAATTCCTGAAAAGCAGTTTCCATTTCCTGAATTAAAGCTTTTTCTACCTGCTCTTCAGCATCAAGGACTTTTCCAATAAACCTTTCTCCTAGCCGCCCGTAGCGTTGGCGAAGTACCTCGCGGGCGTTTTTAACTTCAATAATAAGCAAAGTGATTTAATCAGTCTCAACAACCTTATCTGCAATAAGGCGCCAAAATCTCTTCCAGGTCAAAAATTTGACCAGAAGGAATCATTCTTGCCAGGGGTAATTTAGTATTTCCGTTCCCAAGTTGTACCTGAACACCCTCAAGAGCCCTTCTTGCGGCGACATCTGCTCCCTGAGAAAGGTAGGCATTACACTCGATGGCAAGAGCTTTTGACAAGCCTGCATCACCCAAGAAAAGATTCCATTTTTCAATTTTTATGTAAATTCGATCAGAAATAGAACTCTCAACTTCGTCTAGTTCATTTTTGCTCAAACTCATGAGGTGAGTCCCGATAATTTTTATTCAAAAAACACTAGCTCCTCTTGTGAAATCGCATCAAAATAAATTTAAAATGAGAAACAAGGCGATGATGAATTTTTAGTAAGTTCTCCTCGAACAGTTGACGAAGCCCCCCTAATGGGTTGATATTAATCCTCCATGCGCCTGTAGCTCAGCGGATTAGAGCATCTGACTACGGATCAGAGGGTCGGGAGTTCGAATCTCTCCAGGCGCGTACAAAATTTACAAATTTATTTCAGGTAATCCTTACAAAATTGGAAATAGATCATTTTTTTAATCAGTTTTGATCTGATTTGATTACCATCCAAACAAAACGAATCTCAAGGGGATTAATTCTTGAAATCAATTAATACCGAGCTAAAAAACTCCGATCCATCAATATCCCAACTTATAAATCAAGAATTATTGAGACAGGAATCCCATTTGGAATTAATAGCTAGTGAAAACTTCACTTCCAAAGCTGTTATGCAAGCACAGGGAAGTGTATTGACAAACAAATATGCCGAAGGGCTACCCCACAAAAGGTACTACGGAGGTTGCGAGCACGTCGATTTAATTGAGCAACTTGCAATCGACCGTGCCAAAAAACTTTTTAATGCATCTTGGGCTAATGTCCAACCCCATAGCGGCGCTCAAGCCAATTTTGCCGTATTTCTAAGTCTTTTAGACCCTGGTGACACAATTATGGGAATGGACTTATCGCATGGGGGGCATCTAACCCATGGATCACCGGTAAATTTCAGTGGTAAATGGTTCAAATCTGTGCATTACGGTGTCAATAAGGAAACCGAAATTCTCGATTTTGAAGAGATTCGTATTCAAGCTCTTAAAGCAAAGCCAAAGTTAATAATTTGCGGATACTCCGCTTATTCTCGAGAAATTGACTTCAAAGCATTTAGAGCAATAGCGGATGAAGTCGGGGCTTACTTAATGGCCGATATTGCTCATATTGCAGGACTTGTAGCAGCAGGTTTGCACCCTAATCCAGTAGATGTTTGTGATGTGGTAACTACAACTACACACAAAACCCTCAGAGGGCCTCGAGGAGGTTTGATACTTTGCAACGATATCAATCTTGGTAAAAAGTTTGATAAGGCAGTCTTTCCTGGGAGTCAAGGAGGCCCATTGGAACATGTAATTGCCGCAAAGGCAGTTGCTTTTGGAGAAGCACTTCAATCTGACTTTAAAAGTTACATAGAAACAGTTATTGCAAATGCACAAGCACTTGCGAATCAATTACAGCAAAGAGGTATACCCATTGTTAGTGGCGGAACAGACAACCATCTAGTGCTTTTGGACTTAAGAAAGATTGGAATTACTGGAAAAATAGCTGATCAATTGGTTTCTGAAATAAATATTACCGCCAATAAGAACACAGTCCCTTTTGACCCAGAGTCTCCTTTTGTGACTAGCGGACTACGTTTAGGAGCCGCGGCAATGACCACTAGAGGATTAAATCCTGAGGCATTTAAATCAATCGCAAACATTATTGCTGATCGCCTTTTAAATGCAGAAGACGAAAAAGTTAAAATGAAATGTAAAAAAGAAGTTCAAAGACTTTGTGAAAAATATCAACTTTATTAAATTGAATTCAATTAACGAAAAACAAGCTAAAAGCAAATCAAATGATATTGAAATACTTTGTATTGGTACGGAAATATTGCTTGGCAATATTATAAATAGTAATGCAAAGTGGCTTTCTGAAGAATTAGCATTTCTTGGATTAAATCATTTCAGACAAACTGTAATTGGAGATAATAAAAATAGACTAGAAAATGTAATTTTAGAATCTGCCAAACGATCTAGAGTATTGATTACTACTGGAGGATTAGGACCAACACCTGACGACTTAACAACAGAAGCTATTACAAATGCTTTTAAAGGATCTCTAAAATTTAGAAAAGAAATATGGCTGGATATTCAAGAGAAATTTAAAACTAGAAATCCATCAATTCCTAACAGTAATAAAAAACAAGCTTTTTTACCTGAGGGTGCTCAGATATTACCTAATAAAACAGGGACTGCTCCAGGAATGATTTGGACCCCAATAGCAGGTTTTACTATTATTACTTTCCCAGGAGTTCCCTCTGAGATGAAGCAAATGTGGCTAAACACAGCGGTTCCCTGGCTAAAACAAAACTTAGGATTTAACAATACATTCACAAGCAAGATACTCAGATTTTCTGGAATTTCTGAATCAAAGCTTGCTGAAAAAGTTAACGATCTCCTTGCTTATCAAAACCCTACAGTTGCACCCTATGCCTCACTAGGAGAGGTTAAATTGAGGATCACGGCAAAATCTAATAACTTGGAATCTGCTGAAAAATTATTACTTCCAGTAGTTTCGGAGATAAGGAAAAGAACTGGAACATTATGCTTTGGGTCTGACAGTGACAGCATTGCTTCAATTGTTCTTGATTTACTTCGCAAAAGAGGCGAAACATTAGCAGTTGCAGAATCATGCACAGGTGGGGGAGTTGGCTCAGAACTAACAGCTATTCCAGGGTCTTCAGATGTATTTCTTGGTGGCGTTATTGCTTACCAAAACTCAATCAAACAAAAATTATTAGATGTACCAAAAGAACTTTTAGATAAATACGGAGCAGTATCTGAGGAAGTTGCTAATGCTATGGCAGAGGGGGTTTTGAAAAAATTTAATTCTGATTGGAGCATTGCAGTTACCGGTATTGCCGGACCAGATGGTGGTTCTTTGTCCAAACCAGTTGGTCTGGTTCAATTTTGCATAAAAAATAAGAAAGGAATGGTTTGCGGACCCAAAAATTTCAATTCCAAAAGAGGACGAGCAAATATTCAAAAATTGAGTGTTTTAAACGCCTTAGATCAACTTCGCATATTTTTACTCACAACCAAGTAATCTTTATAAAGATAGAGGTTATCTTTGAGCACAAACACCCTCTACGACAAAGTTTGGGATATGCACCGGGTAACTGAACTCCCTGGTGGTTCAACTCAGTTGTTTGTCGGATTACATTTAATCCATGAAGTGACCAGTCCTCAGGCTTTTGCTGCACTTAAAGAGAAAGGACTCAAAGTTTTGCATCCCGAGAGAACAATTGCCACAGTTGACCATATCGTTCCAACAGTTAGTCAAAACAGACCTTTTGAGGATCCTTTAGCAGAGGAGATGCTGAGTACCCTAGAAAAGAATTGCCTAGAAAATAAAATCAAACTCCATGGACTTGGCAGCGGGAATCAAGGTGTAGTTCATGTAATGGCTCCAGAGTTAGGGCTCACACAACCAGGTATGACAGTGGCCTGTGGTGACTCGCATACCTCTACTCATGGTGCTTTTGGAGCAATTGCTTTTGGTATTGGTACTAGTCAAGTAAGAGATGTCCTTGCTAGTCAAAGTATTGCAATGAACAAACTTAAAGTTAAGAGACTTTGGTTTCAGGGAAAATTAAAAAATGGTGTTTATGCAAAAGACCTAATACTTCATGTAATTAGTAAATTGGGAGTTAAAGGTGGAGTGGGGTTTGCATATGAATTTGCAGGACCAGCAATCGAATCCCTCTCAATGGAGGAGAGAATGACCATATGCAACATGGCTATTGAAGGAGGAGCTAGATGCGGCTATGTAAATCCTGATACTAAAACTTTTGATTATTTAAAAGGTAGAAAAAATTCTCCTGGAGGCGAGAACTGGGATGAAGCAATCAATTGGTGGAAAAGTCTGGCAAGTGATAAGAGAGCAGTTTTCGACGATGAAGTAATTTTTGATGCCAGTAAAATAGCCCCAACTGTCACTTGGGGCATAACTCCAGGTCAAGGTATTGGGGTAGATGAATGTATACCCAGACCTGAATCCCTCGAAGAAAATGATCGCCCCATTGCTGAGGAAGCTTATAAATACATGAGCCTAGAACCAGGTACTCCCATAAATGGGACGCCAATAGATGTTTGTTTTATTGGCAGTTGTACAAATGGTCGTTTAAGTGATTTGCAAGCTGCCGCGGAAATAGCTAGAGGTAAACGTGTTGCTGATGGAATAAAAGCATTTGTAGTACCTGGTTCCGAGCAGGTTGCAAAAAAAGCAAAAAAAGAGGGCTTGAATAAATTATTCACTGAAGCAGGTTTCGAGTGGAGAGAGCCGGGTTGCTCTATGTGCCTTGCTATGAATCCAGATAAGTTAAAAGGAAGACAAATAAGTGCAAGTTCAAGCAATAGGAATTTCAAGGGGAGGCAGGGTTCTGCAACAGGGAGGACATTACTTATGAGTCCCGCAATGGTTGCTGCCGCAGCAGTCAATGGGAAAGTGACTGATGTCAGGGAAATGCTCTAAAGGATATAAATGCCTATCAAAAGTTTCCCTCAAGGTAAAATTACTCAAATAAAAGGTAAATGTATCGCTCTTAAAGGCGATGATATTGATACAGACAGAATTATTCCAGCAAGATTCCTCAAATGCGTTAGCTTTGAAGCACTAGGAGAACATGTTTTTGCCGATGATAGAAAGGAGATGCAAGGGCAACATCCATTTGATATTTACACAAAGGAGAGTAGGAAAATACTTGTTGTAAATAATAATTTTGGATGCGGTTCGAGTAGAGAGCATGCACCTCAAGCTTTAATGAGATGGGGCATTAGAGCTGTTATCGGAGTAAGTTTTGCTGAGATTTTTTACGGTAACTGCTTAGCCCTGGGAATACCCTGTGCAACATCCTCTTCAAAGGCAATTAAGAATATTCAAAATCATTTAGAAGAGGCAAGCGAAATGAACTGGACATTAGATTTGATTAAAAAAAAGTTAAATAGCGATAAAATTTGTTTCGATTTAGATTTAGAATCTGGACCCTATAAAATGTTAACCACAGGTAAATGGGACGCAACCTCCCAACTAATTGAAAAAAAAGATGAGCTTCAAAAAGTAATGAAAAAACTTCCCTACATTAATAATTTCAAAACTTAAGTTAATAATATTTAATCAATCAATAAACTTTTTCCCTGATTCATTAAAATCAAAGCCATTAACGGTAAACATTATGCCGCCGGCTTTTTGATAAGGTTGATAAAAAATACCAAACCCATATGATCTTCTTTGGACTATTAAAGCGGCTTGAGAATCTAAAGATTTTCCATAATGATTTGAGCGCTTATCAATGTTATATTCAACTCCGGTGCTTAACAATAAAGGTCCATAAACTTGCTGATCAAATTGAATACTTATTGTTCTTAGATCCACATCATTGTCAAATTTAAATGGACTACCACCATCCTTAATAGTTATTCCAGGCATAATAGAAATCTTTGTATAATCAAAGAAAGATTTTTTAAATTGACCAAGCTTTAATTCTGGACCGGCAGATAATTTTATTAAAGCTTGGTAGTAATTATTTTCATAAATAGAATAAGAAGTTTTTACCTCAGATGTAAAACTAATACCAGATTTTATAGGTTCAGGAGTGTATCTGTAATCTGGCAATGTATAATTTTTTGTATTCTTAAATCTATAGATTGGATAAGTAGTCTTAAATGATGCAAATAAATTATTTTTCCTTATTTCAACAAGTTCTTTTTTAAAAAAGCTTTCCGCCTCATAATTACCAATACCAAATTTTATACTATATTCATTTTTTACTTTTCCCGATTGACTTCTATAATTGCCATTTTTATCTAATGAAAACCCTGTGGCTTTATAAATATCAGTTTCACCTAAAGAGCCATTCCAAACTTTATATCTATAAGACGTAAAGAAAGAAGCCTTGACTTTTTCAATACGATTCAAATTAAAATTCTTACTAATAGTACCTCTATATCTATAACCATTAGAAAATCTACTTGAATCAAATGTTGATATATCAGTCATTAAATTCAGTCCCCATTCATCAATAGATCCATTCAGTTCAGATTTCAAGCCAAACAAATCTGCTGTATTAGTTTTAACACGAGATTTTGAGCTTATCGGAGATTTATTTGCGGTTATGTAGCTATCAGATTCACCCCTAATGGATCTTTGTAATAAATACTGGGGATGCAGATAAAGTTCGAAATTACGGGAAAAGTTAATTGGTTCAAACTGTCTTTGAAGAAAAAGTCCATCTCTATCTTTAAAATCAAGACCTACAAGCCATTTGGCTTTTTGAGTTTGGCCAAAGTTTGTTTTTCTATTTCTTAATAGTGGAATCGAGATTTTATCTTCAAGGACCAATCTACTTTTGTCAAATGAAATCCAGGTTGATCCATCCTCCTCTTTGGCAATAACATTATTAGCTTCAATTCTCGTTTGAGAAGGAGTTAAAGGATCATTTGTAAAACTAACTTTATTTGCTATCCATCCATCTGGAATTATATTTATCTTCTGCGATTGAATTCTCCAAATATTTATCCCTTTCTTTTTAAGTTCAAGATTAATTAATGGATTGTACTTTTCATTTATATTTCCCCCTATAATCTGATAACCATCTTTGAGTTTAATTTTACTAATTGTTTTATTCTGAATTTGTATTTTTCCATCTGTATTTTTAGTGGTTTTATCAAGAAATTTTAAATCTTTTGAGATTGCATCAATTGATAAAACACCATAAACATCATTAATTTCTCCGTAATTATTTATAAAATTATATTTAATTTTACTGGCCTGAAAATATTGCCCACCTTTTTGAAAAGTTACATTACCCTGCACTAAAATGACTTTTTCTTTTCGATTAAACTCTAATCTATTAGCAGTAATTAAAGCACCCTTAAAATTAGCTTTAACATTACCCTCCGCTACAAATATATTGTTATTTAAATCATACTGGCGATCTGCTAATATATTTAACTCACTAGGAATTTTAATATTTTTATTTGTAGAAATTAGCAATTGTTTTTTCTCTGTGGATATTTCTTCAAAAACGTCAGAATGCACAGGCAAAGAAAAGACACTGCTAATTGCAAATATCCCTATAAGTTTTTTCGAGAATTTCAACGACAAAAGGTCCCTAACACATAATCAAAATACTTCATAGCAAAGCAATGCACCGAACTAAGCGATACAGTTGCACGCGGTCTATTAAAGCTTCAGGATAAAACTACTCCTGCGGGCCTTCAAGATCTTTTCTGGCGGGGACTCTAGATGGATCACTGGCAAGGAAGCCAAACAAAAAGACTCCTACAAAAAAGAAGACGATGGTATATACGGAAATCTTGAGTGCAAGCATGAAAGCTGTTTATTTCTTAAATCAAACCCTATCCTAAGTGAGCCCTTTTTTGATATTTGGGTAAAGAAGGTGTTACACATACTTGGGATCCGAGATTTACATTGTTGCAAATTTCATCGTGCATTCTCACCCCCTAATTTTTCTCATTAATTACAGGAAGTCAGTATTAGCAGGCAGTTTGAGTCCTTCCAAGCAGTGAACAGCAAAAAAAACAGAATAAATCTCTCCGGCAAAAAAAAACAATTCCATAAATGTTTCTAATTTGGCACTCTGATTTAAGGCAAGGTCTCATACAATTAACCGAATTCATCTTAAAAAGAGGGACAATTTTAGACATGGGACAAAAAACCGCTTTGGGATCACTTCTTAAATCCATTGGCAATTCTGGGCAAGGCAAGGTTGTTCCTGGGTTTGGAGCAGCACCTGTAATGGCTTTCATAGGTGTTTTGCTTCTAGTTTTTCTAGTAATCATGCTTCAGATTTACAATCAATCACTACTACTACAGGGTTTTTCAGTTGATTGGAATGGGGTTAATTGATCATTTGATTTTTAAAAAGAGGTTTTTATAATGAACATCTTCGGCATTGGTTTGCCTGAGATAGCTGTTATAGCAGGAGTAGCTCTTGTTATATTTGGTCCCAAGCGTCTACCAGAATTAGGTAGAACGCTTGGGAAGACATTAAAAGGCCTTCAATCAGCCTCCAATGAATTTGAGAAAGAAGTTCAAAAAGCAATGTCTGAGAACGATCAAGAAGACAAAGCTAGCGCCGAAAATGAAAATAGCTAATCTTTAATTAAAGATTTTTAGCCAAGAGAATATTGTCAAAATCAATATCTACAGAAAATAAAATTAGACTGTTTGTTGGACTAGGTAATCCTGGAAAAGAATATTCTGGGACAAGGCACAACGTAGGATTTATGTTGGTTGAGAATTTAGCTTCTCAAAAATATGTTGGTTTTAATAAATCCAAAAAACTTTTAGGGAAAATTGCAGAGTTTGGCTCTGGACAAACCAAAAAAGTTTTACTCATGCCAGAAACCTATATGAATGAAAGTGGCCGTTCAATTTGTGCTGCTTTAAAATGGTACAACCTTGAGTTAGATAATCTAATTATAATTGTGGATGATATGGATCTACCTCTTGGTAAATTAAGGCTTAGAGCTAAAGGTGGAGCTGGAGGTCACAAGGGACTAAAAAGCACAATTGCCCAACTTGGAAGTCAAGATTTTTTAAGGTTGAGAATAGGTATAGGATCTCCAGCAAAAGACCCTGAGCAAAGAAAGATTCGCACGAACTCCTATGTACTTGGAAATTTTACTGCTTTAGAAAAAAAAATAATAAATGAAGTTATTAGTTATGCGATTGCGGTTTTTGAATCTATAGATAGTTTCGGAATAGAATATGTTACCAACCAAATTAATTCATATCTATATAGTCTTGATAAAAATAATTTATGAGAAACAAACCTCAAACAAAAGCTCACGTAATGGTTGAAAGACAAGATTTTTCAGAGCAATCAATAAAGGGGAGAGTCTCCGCAGGTAATTATGAATGGGGATTCATATGGAAGTTTAATAAAGGAGAACTAACTGTATCTCCTCCTCTTGGTAGAGCCTTAATCAAAGATTCTCTTGAAAAATTCCTCATTAAAGACGATTATAAGCTTGAACCAGGGAGTGACTATGTTTTTACTATTAGGGCCAAATTTTAAAATCTTTATAAGTCTTCCAGGTGAATTTTAATTTAATGTGATCTTCAAGAAGTATAAGAGCAGCTAAGGCATCTAAGTTTTCTCTTGGAATTAATAATCCATTTGGAATAAATTTTAAATAATATTTTTTAGGCCAAATTTCCCAATATCTTTCTCTAGCTCTTAAAGTGGTATTTCTCTCATCTATTAATTTTACTTTTAAGTTCGTAGTGTTGCTAATTTCATCTTGCCAATATTTACTACCTGTTCCATTACCCAAAATTAGAAAATCAATTTTAACTTTCTCTTCCCAAATTTTAATTAATTTTATTACATGACTAAAGCTAACAACTTTTGCTTCAGTAATAGAAAGAGAAGATATTTCGGCTAATACCATTCCGCATTTCTTAGATCCTGGATCGATAGAAATGACATTCATTGATTAATATTCTTAATTAAATTGAAAGTTTCAAGACTTACTGAAACAGTATCAATAGTACTTCTATCGCTATCCGAAATTGAATTCAATTTGACTAAGGTTTTTTGACTATTTTCAAGTTTTCTGACAAGTTTATTTATTTTATTTTTATTTATTTTTATATCTGTTGTTAACGAGCCTCTCCTTTTTACTTCAGCAAGTGTTGAAGAGAGAAGCAATTTTATATTTTTTTGTATTTGTAGTTTTGTCATATTTTTTGGATTTAAAGTAATTGTTGCAATGACCTCGTCTTTTGCAACAATCTTTTTATTTGGAATAACTTCAGGGAAAGCATATATAAAATTTTCTCCTCTCAAAACGTTACCAGCTGAGCGAATGTTTACGATCCAACTACCTTTTTTTTTGATAACTTCTTCGAGCCGATTAATATGATCTCGTCTTACCAATAAAATTCTTCTATTTGGTTTTTCTCCTGGTCTCATTTTTAAATAAGCATAAAGATTTGCCTTTTGTAAAATATTTTCTATTTTTTGCTTAATCTTATTTGTATCTTTAATATTTAAAGTTGAACTAGCCAAAGATTCACCACTGCTTATAACTACATCACCTCTCCTAAGTGCAATTAAGTCAATTTCTAATTTTTTTAATTCTCTTTCTCCACTTACAATTCTATTTTCTAAATTTTTCCTCTCTTTTTTTAAGGGAACTAAAGCCTCTCTACTTTCTTGTAACTTAGCTTGCAAGTCATTCAGTTCGAACAATCCCACTCTGAGTTCCCTGCTTACAAGAAGCATCAAGCCAAGTGATAATGCACTAATAGAACTTCCAGTGAGAACAGTAATAAAAACTGCTGTTCTTCTTGGTCTTAATTTAAAAATGCTTAATCTTGCTTTACCCACGCGAGAACCTAGGCGGTCCCCCAAGGTTGATAGGAGTCCTCCTAAAATCAGAAGAGAAATAATTAGAAGCCAACCCGTCACAAGCCAAAAAGTTAACTTTTTTACTGATATATTCAGTATCTATATGTTGACACCTAAAGGGATTAGTTGAAACGTTTTGCCAGTGCAATAGGATCAAACACTGTTATTTTTTTTCTATCAATCTGGAGAAGACCTGCGTTTTTCAAGTCGCCTAGTAGCCTAGTAATGGTTACCCTGGTTGATCCAATAGCTTCGGCTATTGATTGATGAGACAAGCGAAGATCGATAGTTATGCCCTTTTCGCCTGGGACACCAAAATCCCTGCAAAGTACTAAAAGGAAACTCACAAGTCTTGATGACATATCTCTATGGGTTAAAGTTTCGATCATCGTCTCAGTTTGAAGAATTCTGCTCGATAGGCCCTGCATCAGAAGCATGCTGACAGCTGTATCTGCCTCTATTGCTTTCTTAACTGACGCAGCAGGTGCCGTTATCATCTCAACTTTCGTAAAAGCAACAGCGTGATAAAAACGATCAGATCTGTGGCCGGTTAGGAGAGATAAAACCCCAAATAAACTATTTTCTCTGAGCAAAGCAACTGTAATCTCCTCTCCTGACTCATAAACTCTCGATAGCCTTACAGCACCTCTTCTAATTAAATAAACTCTCTCAGCAGGATCACCAGGGAAAAAAATAGTTTTAGATCGGTCAACAACATCTGTTGAAGCCCCATCAAGAGCCCTGATGACATCAATCAATGAGGCTTTCGTCAATTCAATAGTATCTTTTGTTGTATTCACAGACTGAACGCCAATGGGTTTTGCCTGCGCAAATCGATGGAATCCACTCGAGGAGGCAACCATAACGAGAAAATCAATGGCTTGAGGTTAATAAGACAAGAGAAATGGTTGTGTAGCCATGAGTACTTTTTATGATCTTAATGAATTCTATTAGTTTCAACTCTTTTGACCAAAGGCCATGCTATACGGTTGAAATAACTTGATTTTCAGTTCCTCCTGTAAAACAAATATCACTGCAAATATTATTAAGCACTACCTATAGTGCTTAATCGCGTTGTACATAAGTCTGACGACGCTAGATTGTTCAAAGCGATTGGTATTAAAAATAAAATGTCATCACCTCTTAAAACTGTTGAAGATTCATCCGTAAACCACTTAGTTGGATTACCAAGTCCAACCACATCAAAAACGGGGCCCCATCTAAAGCTGGTTATTCCTCAGGGGCAATTACAAGTTCATACTGCGTCGGTTAGAGGAAGTTTTTCTATGGTTTTTAGTGATGCATTGCGAGCTGCAGGATTTGGGAGCAAAGTACTCATTGCACAATTTCTAAAGGGAGGTGTGTCTCAAGGACCAAAAAATGGAATTAAGCTTTGCAATAATCTCCAATGGATAAGACCAGACATTCCAAATTGTATTGATATCTCAAATCGAGATTCTTCTGAAATTGATCAATCTGAATTTGAAAATGAAATAAAAAATATTTGGGAAATCTGCAAAGAAAAATTAATAAGAAAAGAAATCGATCGATTAGTCCTTGATGAGATAAGTCTTGCGGTTAGATTAGGTTTTATAGATGAAAATGACTTGATTTCTACACTTAATAAAAGACCTCCAGCTATTGATGTAATCCTCACAGGGCCATATATTTCCAATGAGATAAATGAAATGGCTGACCAAGTCACTTCACTTCGCTGACATCAAGTAATGCTAAAAAACGACCTTTGGATCACTGAAAAAGCCAAGGAGGGAATGATAGTTCCCTTTCAAGAAAAATTAGTGAGACATCTCAAACCTGAAAATAAAAATCCCGTACTTAGTTTTGGATGTTCCTCTTATGGATACGACCTTCGTTTATCAAGCAAAGAATTTTTAATATTCAGGCATGTGCCTGGAACGGTAATGAACCCAAAAAAATTCAATCCATTAAATCTTGAAAAAACACCCTTGCAAAAAGATGAAGATGGAGAATTTTTTATTCTCCCGGCACATTCATACGGCTTGGGAGTTGCGCTAGAAAAAATGAAAGTACCAGAAAACATAACAGTTATATGTCTTGGTAAAAGCACCTACGCCCGATTAGGGATAATTGTAAATACAACTCCAGCAGAAGCAAGCTGGGAAGGTCACTTGACACTTGAATTTAGTAATAGTTCTGGAGCTGATTGCCGGATTTATGCCAATGAGGGTATTTGTCAATTGCTATTTTTTGAGGGCGACCAATGTGAAACTACTTACAGTGATCGAAAAGGTAAATATCAACATCAACCAGAAAGAGTCACTCTTGCGAAAGTTTAACCATGACAAATGTTCAGTTAATAAGCATTACCCCTGATGCTGAAAAGACTATGGCTTATATAGCCAGAGTTAGTAATCCATCAAATCAAGAAAATGAAAAATTCGATGGTTTATTAAAGTACTGCATCAAAAATGAGCACTGGAGTGTATTCGAGCAATCATTTATGACACTTCAAATCGAGACAAATAGAGGTATCGCAGCTCAAATACTTAGACATAGATCATTTACTTTCCAAGAGTTTTCTCAAAGATATTCTGAGAGTACTCAATTGGGAAGTATTCCCATTCCTGAATTAAGGCGACAAGACAATAAAAACAGGCAAAACTCAACCGAAGATCTACCTAAGGAGATAATAAAAAAATTTAACGATAAAATTAAAATTCAGTTTGACTCAGCAAAAAAACTTTATGAAGAATTACTTGAAGCAGATGTCGCAAAAGAGTGTGCAAGATTCGTTCTGCCTTTATCAACTCCAACAAGAATATATATGACGGGTTCATGCCGTTCTTGGATACATTATATTTCCCTAAGAACAGCACATGGTACCCAAAAAGAACACATGAAAATTGCAGAAAATTGCAGGAAAATATTTATAACAAACTTTCCAGTCGTTGCAAGCGCACTAGAATGGTAAATATTAATAATCAGCCATGAGCTCTTGGATTAAAGGAATTCTTACTTTTATTTTTTTCTAGCAATATAGAAGTTATCTCTGATAAATCACCTTCTTGTTTTTTGTTTAAATAAGCATTTAAGTCTTTCCCCTTATCTAATGAATCAAATATTTGAATTAATTTAGATTCACTCTGAAGACCATAAAAGACACCTTTAGGATTTGTATTTTTATCAAATATATTTATCTGAGGGATTCCATTTACTTCATATTTATTAACTAAGTTCTCCCATTGTTCATTATCAACATTTAGCATGACAAAATTAATAGAACCTTGATATTTTTTCTCTATATTTTTTAAGGATGGGGCCATTTCTCTACAGATTTCACACCAATCCGCATAGAATTCGAGGAAAGTTGGTTTCCCATTTGCAAAAGCTTCATTTAAGGGGATAGATTGTGCCTCTAGCTCCTGAAGTGTTGTACGCGTGTTGAAGCTTCCTTTAAAGAAAAAAAGTGAAAGTGAAATTATAAAAGCAACAGAAATTAGTATTACCTTTTGCGGAGTATTAAGTTGTTGATTTTCTTTTGTGCCATTGGTCATTATATAAAGCGAATATTTATCTCATATTAAAAAAATTATTTGCCTATTTCAATATTATTTCTAATGTAAAGAGCTCGATATATTGGGAGATTTTTTTTTATGGCATATTGCTCTCTTTCTGTGGTCCCATCAAATGGATTATTTTTAAGCCATTCATTTTTATTAATTACAACCCTCCTATAGAAATTAGATTCCTCAATTAATTCTGTCATAGGCTTGATAATTGAGTAAACATCACTTTGAATAAATAACTCTGATTCAGGAAGGAATGATTTAGATATCGCTAAAAGTAATTCTGGTTGCAGGACTCTGCGCTTGAAGTGCCTTCTTTTAAACCAAGGGTCTGGAAACTGAATAGAAACTCTTCTCAATATATGTCTTTTCAAATTTACTATCCATCTTTCCAAACTTACGTTTGCGTTGCAAAAGAAAAAATCTAAATTTTTCAGATCCAAAGCATCTCTTTGTTTTTTAGCAGATATAACCAAAGGTTTTCTAATTTCTACTCCCACATAGTTCCAGTCGTTATTATGTGATGCCATTTTTAATAGAAACTTTCCTCTTGCAGATCCGATATCTAAATGGATTGGTAAATCATTTTTTTCAAATAAATTATTTACATTTGGTAACTCTAAAGGCTCCTGATAAAATTTACTTAAAGGATTGACATGCTGCCGCATTTTTATTTCTGTATAAGTTCAACTTGAAAATTAATAATAAACTAACAAACTGATGAATTCTATATAAGCTATCTAATGATATCATTTAATTAAAAACATCTGTGTCTGAAATCCAATACGATTCATTAATTTGGCTTTATTACCGGCTTGCGGCAACTTTTGCCTTTGGTCTGCCTATTGTTCTTCTAGTATGGTCAGCAGCAAAAAAAGAAAGTGCAATTTTTAGATTAATGTCTATTTATTGGAAAGTATCGAGCCTACTAATTATCAGTATCCTTTTACTTACAAATAATCAACGAATAGGCATTTTGACGGCTTTTATTTCAGCAATTTTAATTGCGGGATCAATTTGGTTTTGGGTTGACTTAAATGAGGAACTTGATGAAATGCCAAAATGGAAAGCACTTCCTCTTACAACAAAAATATGGCGATGGGCATTAACTTTTTTATGTTTTGGACATCTATACATTTCTACACTAACTTTGAATTGTTTCACCTTTTTCAATCAAAATAATTGTCTTTCCTGGACAGAGGACCCAAAAAATCTACATAGAGTTTCAAGCATAGTTATGAAATTTCTATTCGGCGGAGAATGGACTCAAGGATTAGCTGGTTTTGTAGGTTATGCATCTTTAATAATTTATGCTATTGGCCTAATACAATGGTTGTTAATTAGATTTCCTAAACAAGGACGAATAGCAGGAGAATTTTAATCTATTTATATGAAAAATGATTACCTTATAAAAAAGCTTGAGGCCCTAAGTCAAGAAAAAAGAGAGAGGATTCTTATAATTAAAGGCATTTTAATAAATCAATTTAAACAAGAAGAAGACCTAGAGATAGTCATTTATAGGGGTTTCTCAAGTTCATTAACTCACCCAACAGAATTTAATGAGCAAGAAACAACAATTCCAAGAAACTCAAAATTATTATCCGCTATTCTTATCAAGGCACCAATGAATCTCTCCTCAAGAGAAATAGTTAAGGGACCAAATAAACCCGAAATTTTTTTAAATTTAAATCAGTGGGAATAATTATTTTAATTTGGTAATCCTGTCTAAAACATCAACGCATCTTTCACATAATTTTGGATGTTTTTGATTTAATCCAACATCAGTTTGAAAATGCCAACATCTATCACATTTTTTTCCTTTTGCCTTTGCAATCTCAATAGTTCCATTGTGGGTTTCTTTTGAGACTAGAATCTCTGCCCATGGCTCTCCTCCAATTTTTAAATCAGAGACTATTAGCCAATCTCTAAAGTTATCAACATCTTTCTCTGAGTTTTTATTAAGCCAATTAATCGATTTGATTGTATCTGAATTAGTAAGATCAATTCGTACCGAAGCTTCCAATGAAGAACCAAGATAATTATTAGTTCTGCAGTCTTCAAGACTTCTATTTATGTCAGTTCTCAATTCCCTTAGTAATTTTATTGACTCCATAATATTAGGATCTCTAAAAGAATGAGATAAGATTGGCCATCCTCTTCTAAAAACCGAATCTTCCTTTAGCTTATAAGGAATATTCTGCCAAATATCCTCAGCCATATGAGGGAGTACAGGACAAATTAAGCCTGCTATTTTTTCAATTAATATTGATAATACGGTTTGGCAAGATCTTCTTCTCTTATCAAAAGGTGCACTTACGTACAAGCGATCTTTTGCTATATCTAAATAAAAATTAGATAAATCTACAACACAAAAAGACTGAATTAATTGAAAAAACTTATAAAACTCAAAATCCTCAAATGCCTTTTCAATTTCTTCCATCACATCAGATGTCCGTTGAAGCATCCACTTATCCAATATTGGCAAATCATCAAATTCAATAGAATCGGCCTCAGGATTAAAATCATGCAAATTACCTAATAAATATCTAGAAGTATTTCTAATTTTTCTATAGACATCAGATAATTGTCTTAGGATACTCGATCCAATTGGAACATCTACTGAATAATCTACTGAACTAACCCATAGTCTTAAAACATCTGCTCCAAAGGCAGGTTGAATCTTTTGATTTTTCCCTCCATTAATTATTACTAAAGGATCGACAATGTTACCCAGAGACTTACTCATCTTTCTACCATTTTCATCTAAAACAAAACCATGCGTAAGAACCTTTTTATAAGGCGCTTCTCCTGAAACTGCAACAGATGTCAATAGAGAAGACTGAAACCATCCTCTATGCTGATCTGACCCCTCCATGTATAAATCTGCGGGGCAATTGTGATCCTTTTCTTGCGAGCAAACTGCCTTCCAACTGGAACCTGAATCAAACCATACATCCATAGTATCTGTACCTTTTACCCATTTATCAGCATCTAAAGAGTAAGGAGGGGGGAGTAATTCTGACTCATCTCTTTCCCACCAAACATCAGCTCCATGTATCTTAAAAAGAGAATAAATATGTTCAAGAGTGTCTTTATTTAAAAGAACTTTATCTCCATCTTTTTCATAGAAAACCGGTATGGGTACTCCCCATGTTCTTTGTCTAGAGATACACCAATCACCCCTTTCCTTTACCATTGAATTTATTCTATTGAGACCCGCAATGGGAATCCATTCAACCTCGTTAATTGACTTTAAAGCTAAATCTCTAAAGCCCTCAATAGAAGCAAACCACTGTTCTGTAGCTCTGAAAATTGTAGGTTTTTTTGTTCGCCAATCGTAGGGATACTTATGCTCATAAGGCAATTGTTTTAATAAAGCACCAGACTTTGCCAACACAGAAATTATTTTTTGATTCGCATTATCTAATACATTTAGGCCTTCAAAATCACCTGCTTCACTTGTGAAGATGCCATTTTCATCAACTGGACAAATAACTTTTAGACCATACTTTTGCCCGGTTTTATAATCATCAACTCCGTGACCTGGCGCAGTATGAACAAGTCCAGTTCCTGATTCGGTATTTATATAATCTCCAGCTAAAACTATAGGATTGATAGAGTCAAATAAAGGGTGTTGATATAAAATACCCTCAAGATCTTTTCCCTTAACTAAGGCTTTTTTTATATAATTAATACCAGTGACTTCGTTTAAATGATCAAGAAGTTCCTCAGCTACTATAATAATTTCTCCAGAATTATTAGCCGCAAAGATATAATTTAAATTTGGATTAATACCAATAGCCAAATTTGCTGGCAAAGTCCAAGGAGTAGTTGTCCATATAGAAGCTTTAATATTTAAACCAGTTACATCTGATTTATCAGAAATATAAGTTTGTTGATTGAGATTTTCTAGTAACGCTTCCGGCAGATAAGTAATTGAAAAATTAACATAAATACTTTGGCTAATATGGCCCTCTGGATACTCCAATTCTGCTTCAGCAAGAGCTGTTTGAGAACTTGGACTCCAGTGCACTGGCTTTAGCCCTCTGTAGATGTAACCCTTGAGAGCCATTTCTCCAAAAAGTCTTACCTGATCAGCCTCATATTCTTTATTAAGAGTTAAATATGGATTTTTCCAATCAGCCCAAATTCCCCATCTTTTAAATCCAGACATTTGACTATCAACTTGTTTCTTTGCATATGCAGCAGCTTTTTTTCTAAGTTTTAGTGGGGTTAATTTTTCTCTTTGTTCATTATCAAGGTTTTGCAAAACTTTTAATTCGATCGGTAAACCATGACAGTCCCATCCCGGGATAAATCTGACTTTTTTCCCTTTTAATATTTGGTATTTGTTAATAATATCCTTGAGAACTTTATTGAGAGCATGCCCCATATGAAGAGTTCCATTGGCATAAGGGGGACCATCATGCAAAGTAAAAATTTCTCCTTCGTTAGAAGCTCCTAGTTCAAAATCAATGCCTCTAACCCGCCAAAACTCCTGCAATTCAGGTTCTCGAGTAACGGAATTAGCTCTCATGGAGAAAGACGTCTTCAAAAGATTCAAAGTTTCCTTGTATGAAGTTTTTATCTCTTCCTCCTTTGGCA
The DNA here is from genome assembly GCF_059772305.1 of Prochlorococcus sp. MIT2309. NCBI lineage: Bacteria > Bacillati > Cyanobacteriota > Cyanophyceae > Synechococcales > Prochlorococcaceae > Prochlorococcus > Prochlorococcus sp. MIT2309. The sequence goes on from NZ_CM186282.1 coordinate 920,802, forward strand.
TCTCCGTTGGTTCCTAAAAATATTTGTAAATTCGATTATCAATCCTAGACGGGAGAATGTTCAAAATCAAACGGATTTTGAACATTCCTACTGGGCTTGAATCTCAGCACGCTAGTATCATTTGGATCTAATTGCTAGCCCACCTGGCGGAATTGGTAGACGCGCGGGTTTTAGGTACCCGTTACTTAGGTAGTGGGAGTTCAAGTCTCCCGGTGGGCATAAATTTCTTACAGTAGTAAGTAATGAAAATTTTGCTCTAATTTCAAAAGGCGATGAACGTAGCTTCTTCAACTGCTAAACCCCAACAGTTGTCGAACAACTCAAAAACCTCTTTTAACTGGCAAAACGAGCTGCAGAGATATCTCGACCCCCCAGATAAATGGAACATAACTGTAGGCCTTTTTATTGGAGGATATATCCTGGCGATACTGAGTGTATGGCAATGGTATCAAGGCAATTGGCCTCTTCCAGTGTTAGTTGGTTTGGCATTTCTAGCTCTTCATATGGAGGGCACAGTAATTCATGATGCATGTCACAATGCTGCTCACCCTAATCGGTGGATAAATCAAGCAATGGGGCATGGGGCCGCAATATTGCTGGGATTTAGTTTCCCAGTATTTACTAGAGTTCACCTTGAACACCATAAATACGTAAACGATCCTAAAAATGACCCAGATCATATTGTTAGCACGTTTGGTCCAGTTTGGTTAATCGCGCCGAGATTTTTTTACCACGAATATTTCTTCTTTGAGAGAAAGCTTTGGAGGAAATACGAATTACTTCAATGGGGAATAGAAAGAAGTCTTTTCATAACAATTGTTTTGGCTGGTATAAAATTTAATTTTATGAATGTTATTTATAACCTATGGTTTGGACCTGCACTGATGGTCGGAGTTACTTTAGGGATATTCTTTGATTATCTTCCTCACAGACCTTTTCTATCGAGAAATAGGTGGAAAAATTCCAGGGTTTACCCAAGCAAAACGATGAATTGGTTAATAATGGGTCAAAACTATCATCTAGTTCACCACCTTTGGCCTTCAATACCATGGTTTGAGTATAAGCCTGCTTATGAGGTTACCAAACCACTTCTGGATGCAAAAGGATCGCCTCAAAGGATGGGCATTTTCGAATCTAGTAAAGATGGATTTAATTTTCTCTACGACATAGTCTTGGGTATCAGAAGTCATAAAAAAAACAGAAGCAAAATAAGAGTCCTTGCAAAAATTATTCCAACTCACTTTATGAGGAAAAAATTTATACATGTCTTACACCAGACTGCAATAATACCTCAAAAAAAATCCAGAAAACATTAATCATTCATTTAATATTTTAGGAACTTTAAAGAAATCTCCATCTCTATTGGGAGCGAGATTTAATAAATCCTCACGAATATTTGAATTAACTATTTCGTCATTCCTAGTTACATTAACAACTTCAATAGCTCTTGTTGTTTCTGGGATATCATCCGTCACAACCTGCTCAAGCTGCTCAATATATTGAAGAATATCCTCTAATTGTTTCGCATACATATCTACTTCATTATTGGTTAAATCCAAACGTGATAATTTTGCTACTTTTCGTACATCTTTTGGGGTGATTCTCGTCATAATTTATTGAAGAAAAAGGGATAAGTCTTGGATCATGGCTGATGCAGATTTTTCTATGAGTGTTTTGCCATGTTCAGCTTTGGCTAGAAATGGGTTAGAACCCATCCTTCCATCAGTATATTTGGATTTAAAGTCAACTCTATTGTAAATCGCCCCTTCTCCTGATGGATCCTTCAAGGCGATCTGTTTTTCGATTAGAGATGGGAATAAATGCAAAGTGATTGCTATTTCGCTTGGAGTAGCATGTTGGCCTTCTTGTTGACCATAAAGATCTTGAGCGTATTTAAAAACCTCTGGGAAAATAAACCAACTTGCAACTTTGCATTTCAATTTATCTGCGCATGGAATTCTTTGATCCAAAGCAGTTGAGTAAATCTGATGAAATGAAGCCTTTAGAGTGGCAATATTACCACCATGTCCATTTACAAAATAAATGCGCTCAAATCCATGTTTTAACAATGATAAAACCAAATCATGAATCAAATTAATTAAAGTTACGGGCCGCAGACTCATAGTGCCAGGAAAGCACAAATGGTGCTCTGCCATCCCGAATGATTGAGTTGGAGTAACCAATACACCCGTTCTTCTTGCTAATTCTCTTGCTATTGCTTCTGATGTTATGGCATCTGTTCCTATTGCCCCAGTGGGCCCATGTTGTTCAGTAGAGCCAATAGGAAAAATAATCGCTTTACAGTGAGTTAAATATTCTTCTATTTCACTCCATGTTTTTAGATCTAACCGAACATCTTCAAAGTTTTCAACTGCACCAGGAAAATTTGGATTAATTGTTTTGGACATTTATAAAATTAAGCCTAGGGTTTAGATTGAATAATATTTTGAAGATGATGATATATACCAAAAGCTTAGTAAATTTATTAAGTTGATATTCGTCTGAAGGGGTATTTAAAATAAAAGATGAAATCTTGAATAAAAGTTTTTTTTGTAGATCTGCCAAAAAAGTAGGTCAAGATTTAATTGGCTGCAAACTTATAAAAAGGAATAGTGATAACTCATTACTCTGGGGAGTAATTGTGGAGACGGAAGCTTATTCACAAGAAGAGGAAGCTTGTCATGGATTTAAAAATGAGTCTTTGAAAAATAAAACTCTTTTTGGAGAGCCAGGCAGGTTATATGTTTATATGACATATGGGAAATATTTTTGTGTAAATATAGTCACAGAAAAAACAAATTGGGCTAGTGGAGTTTTGCTTAGATCAGTTGCTGTGCCAGGAGAGAATGAGAGAGTTGCATCTGGTCCAGGTCTATTAGCAATGAGGTTTGGTTTAAATAAATCACATGACAATCTATCAATTTCAGTAGAAAATGGTATCTGGCTAACTGAACCATCAAACTCGGCAAAAATGCAAAAGATAATTGCAACAAACAGAATTGGTATATCTAAAGCAAAAGAATTACCTTGGAGGTGGTACATGCAATCAAGTCGAAGCATAAGCAAAAGATCTAAAAATGATCGGATCCCCTCTCATGTCAATGCATGGAGACCCTCTTTTCATAACAGCTAATGAGCAACTGGGAACATAAGCACATAATTGATCTCTCAAATTTCTCAATTGAGGACTACGCTACTGTTTTTGAACTAGCTAATAGATTCAAATCTTTACCTAATCAAAGCTCCCGAAAACTGCCTGCTTTGCAGGGGAAACTTGTAACCACACTATTTTTTGAAGCAAGCACAAGAACTCGAACTAGCTTTGAATTAGCAGCTAAGCGTCTATCCGCAGATACTCAAAGCTTTTCTCCATCCAACAGTGCTTTGAGTAAAGGAGAAAGTCCATTGGACACAGCAATCACTTACATGTCCATGGGAGCAGATGTACTTGTTGTGAGACATGGTTCAGCAAATATTGCTGATGAACTTGCAAATTTCATTGATGCAACAGATAAATCAACCAAAATTTTGAATGCTGGAGATGGACTTCATAGTCATCCAAGTCAAGGCCTTCTAGATTTATTCACCCTCGCAAATTTCTTCAACCCAAAGGATCCTTCCCCTGATGTAATCCATGGCAAAGAAATTACGATAGTTGGCGACATTCTGCACTCCAGAGTTGCTCGATCCAATCTTTGGGCATTAACGGCATGTGGAGCAAATGTAACTCTTTGTGGTCCACCAAGTTTGTTACCAAATGATTTTTCTGAATTTGTTAAAAGTCCTCCCCCCGGCCAAAAAAAGGACCCTGTTGATAAAAGAGGTGATATTTTCATTAATAGATCTCTAAAAGATTCACTAAAAAATGCTGATGCAGTAATGACCCTTAGACTACAAAAAGAGAGAATGAAAAAGAATTTAATAACTGATTTATCAAGATATTTTTTGGATTTTGGAATAACTCATGAAAAATTGAATATAAGCAAAAGAAAAATACCTGTGCTTCACCCTGGACCTGTTAATAGAGGCATAGAAATTAGTGGTGAAGTAGTAGAAGATCAGTCAATAAGTTTAATCGAGGATCAAGTAAGTAATGGAATCCCAATAAGGATGGCTCTTCTCTATTTAATCACACAAAATTATAGCTAACAATAGCGAATTTATCTTTTATTAGAGCAATTTAAAAGCCTCCATAAACAATCCATATAGAGTTCCCATTCTTAACATATCTAAAAAACCAATTATAATTCTATTATGTTTATTGGATTTAAAATTTCTTCTAAATCTTATACTTGATTCAATAAATAATAATGTAAAAAAAGCTCCAACTGGATCCATTAAAGATAATGTTCCGTTGATCATTCCCAAGGAGGAGCCAAGAACAAACCCTACAAAGAAGATTATCAAATAGGTTGAGTATCTTCTCCAGGGATTAGTTGACCAATTAACAAGTCTCTCAAAAGATAAAGTAATATTTTTGTGCAAATTAGTTTTTTGTAATCTACTTTTCATAGATAACCTCTTTAATTAAAAAATGAATTTATTAGATTTATTTTGTATCATTATCAGTAACTTTTAATAAAAGATTCTATTTTTTATTAAAAGTTACCTATGTTTCTTCATTCTTTGATTTTTGTTTTACTTTTCCCTCCAATAATTCCTGGAGCGCCTCCATTTGGGCCAAAACACCACGAATTTCTCCTGGTTCAGGGAGCAAATCATCATCAATGACACCTTGATTCATTTCTCGCAATTCCTGCCGAATGTATCTGAGGTGACTTACCACCTGTTCTCTTTTTGATTGAGACATTGATTAAATTAGTGGGAAATCTCTGACCTTAATTATTTAGGTACATTTTTACTTTAGCCATTAAGAGATAAAATACACATGTAACTATTTAGATCATTAAAAGTAAATTTTATTCCTATATTTTGATTACGCACAATCCCCATAAAGAAAAGCTAGCACCGATGACAGGAGCAAATATTTTAATTTGCCTATCTGGAAGCATCGCTGTTGTAAAAATACCCGCTTTAGTAAGTGAACTAGTCAAAGCTGGTGCAAATGTACGTTGCGTAGCAACAAAAAGTGCCACGAAATTAGTTAGTCCTCTATCTCTATCGACTCTTTGCAGGAATAAATGCTTTTTAGATAAAGATCAATGGAGTCATGGTCAAACAAAACCTTTACATATCGAGCTCGCCGAATGGGCAGACGTAATTGTTGCTGCTCCATTGAGCGCATCATCCCTCGCAAGGTGGTCAGTTGGATTGGGAGAAGGCCTTTTCGCAAGTGTTTTGTTGGCATCTGAATGCCCCGTCATTGCTGCAGCGGCTATGAATACAGCCATGTGGAACAATGGTGCAATAAAGAAAAATTGGGAGGCCCTGGCAGATAATCCAAAAACAATAACGCTTGATCCAGTTGATGGTCTCTTAGCTTGTGATAGTGAGGGCAAAGGTTTGATGGCAAATAATGAAGTTATTGTTCTAGCAATACAGAGTGCTCTTCTTACAAGACAAAAAAATGGACAAATAAAAAAAGATTTCAATAATGAGAGAGTTCTCGTAACTGCAGGGGGGACATTAGAAGCATTGGATCCTGCCAGGCAAATTTCCAACAAAAGCTCTGGGCGAACAGGAGTCTTTATTGCCCAGGCTGCTCGTCTCAGAGGAGCAAAAGTTGATTTAATACATGGATCCTTAGATGTTCCCGATGAATTATTAGAAGGATTAACTACTCATAGCGGATTGAATTCCCTGGAAATGAGGGAAAAATTGTGTTTACTTCAGCCATCATCAACATTGATATTTATGGCCGCAGCAGTTTCTGACTTAAGAAGAATCGGTGGAGAAACTACCCAAAAAATAAGAAAAGAGAACCTTATTCATTCGATCAGTCAAAACCTTGAGTTAGTTCCTGACCTTTTGCAAGAAATGTGCTCCAAAAGAGTAAAGAACCAAACTATTGTTGGGTTTGCTGCAGTCACAGGCGATAAGAAGCAACTGAAAGATTCAGGGCAGCAAAAACTCACTAGTAAAAGATGTGATTTTATTTTTGCGAATCCTATTGATGTAGAAAGTCAAGGTTTTGGGAATTGTCCAAACGGAGGATTTTTAATTGGTGCTAAAAATTTTGAGAAAGAATTTGAACCCATGCCCAAATTTCTCTTAGCAAATAAAATCCTCGATCAATTAATGGCAAATAAAACAAAAAATATTTTATGAATCAAAAATAATCGCAACTTCCATTTTTCTGCAAATTAAAGCAGATCGATTGCAGCACAGCTGATCTGGAGATTATTGCAATCTTTTTGTTTATTCCAATAAGCTACGGGTTGTTGAGAGGTGCTTAATGCATCTCCCAACGCCCGTTTACCCTTGTAAGCTCCCAACTGATTCATTGGGCGGTTTATACCGCAGTCATTTGGCCTCTTTGGCTTACTTCCCATGCGATTTCGTCCTCTTTTAGCTTTGGCACTGGCTTTCTGCCTTGCCTTCATATCTGCCCCAACTGATGTCTCTGCAGCCTTTGTAAAAGGCCCCGAGAGAGGCAATGCCAAGTTCGGTAATGTTGTAAATACTGGCCAGGCAGGAGAATGCACAACCCTCTCAGAGGGTGCATCTGGTTCCATCAGTGCTGATGGAAACTTCAAAAGCCTCTGCCTACAACCTCAAAAGATTTTTGTAAAGGCAGCTGCAAGCAAGCGTAAGCAAGCAGAATTTGTACCTGCAAAAATCATCAGTCCTAGATTCAACACAAGTATTGATGAGGTTTATGGAGATCTTTCTGGTGGAAAATTCACTGAGAAAGGTGGTATTGACTTTTCTTTAATTACAGTTCTAGCTCCTGATGGGGAAGAATTCCCATTAGCCTTCTCTGTTAAAGACATGGTTGCTGATGGTGGCAAAACTATTGCCCCAGGAGCTGAATTCAAAGGTACTACATTCACCCCTAGCTACAGAACAGGTGCTTTCTTGGATCCAAAAAGTAGGGCCAAGGATACAGGTGTTGAATATGCTCAAGGGCTAGTTGCTCTTGGTGGCGACGATGAGGAGCTTGCAAGAGAAAATGTCAAAAAAGATCTATCCGGCAAGGGCGTGATCACTTTGACTGTTGAAGCTGTTGATTCAGATACAAATGAATTCTCAGGTTCTTTTGAAGCTATTCAACCTTCTGACAACGACCTAGGATCTAAGGACCCTACTGATGTAAAAATCATCGGTAATTTTTACGGTAAGAAAGCTTAACTTCTGCTTTTAAATTCACAAAAAAAGAGGCCCATCGGGGCCTCTTTTTTTGTGAATTTCGGTTTAAAAAAAATAATTGGTCCTCTATCTGGGAGAATTCATCAATATATTTTTGATTTTCCATGGGCATAAATAATTACGAAGCGAAAGAGCTCTCAATTATCCCTCCATATGGAGGGGAGTTAATAGACTTAATGACAAATAAAATTGAACAAAAAAAACTATTAGAAGAATGCAATAAAAATCTTGAATGCTCTGATAGGAATGCTTGCGACATTGAACTATTAATTGTTGGTGGATTTTCCCCCTTGACTGGGTTTATGAGTCAAAAGAATTATCTTTCGGTAGTCAATAATCACAGATTAGAAAATGGCAAACTTTTTGGACTGCCGATTGTTTTTGACACTGATAGAGAGGACATCACCAAGGGAGACAAAATTCTTCTCAAATACAAAAATCAAAATATTGCAATTCTTGAGGTAAAAGAAAAATGGGAACCTGACAAAGTACTGGAAGCAAAACTTTGCTACGGCACAACTTCATTAGAGCATCCTGCTGTGAAAATGATTGCAACTGAGAGAAAAAAATATTATCTAAGTGGCGAAGTTAAAGGCCTTGAATTACCAAAGAGAATTTTCCCATGTAAAACTCCTTCAGAGGTCAGAAAAATGCTTCCCTCTGGTAAAAACGTTGTTGCTTTTCAATGCAGAAATCCAATTCATCGTGCCCATTATGAACTTTTTACTAGAGCACTAGAAGCCGAAAATGTAGCCAAAGAAGCTGTTGTTTTAGTCCATCCAACCTGCGGCCCTACTCAACAAGACGATATTCCAGGGGCTGTGAGATTTGAAACCTACGAAAAACTAGCTAATGAATTAAATAATCCAAGAATTAAATGGGCATATCTTCCTTACTCTATGCATATGGCTGGGCCAAGAGAAGCTCTACAACACATGATTATAAGAAGAAACTACGGTTGCACCCATTTTATTATTGGTAGAGACATGGCAGGCTGCAAATCGTCTTTGGACGGTAACGATTTTTATGGGCCATATGATGCACAAAATTTTGCAAGAGAATGCTCTGGCGAACTTGAGATGAAAACCGTACCTTCTTTGAATTTAGTTTTTACTGAAGAAGAGGGTTATGTCACAGCTGAAAAAGCCGAGCAACTTGGCCTTCATATCAAGAAACTCAGCGGTACGCAATTTAGAAAAATGCTCAGATCCAACGAAGAAATTCCCGAATGGTTTGCATTCAAAAGCGTAGTAGATGTACTAAGACGCTCCAAATAAGTCCTCGAGCCTACTAACATCTATAAGTACCGGAAAAAGAACCTTGAACAAACGTTGGAGAAACATCGGACTATATGTACTTATGGTCCTGGTTGTTATTTTTGTTGGAAGCGCATTTTTTGATCAACCCGATCCAGCAAAAGCAACAAAAACCCTGCGCTACAGTGATTTTCTTGAAGCAGTAGAAGATAGGCAGGTCAGTCGCGTCTTGATATCTCCAGATCAGGGCACTGCTCAGGTTGTAGAAACTGACGGAAGCCGTTCCAAGGTGAATTTAGCTCCGGACAAGGACCTTTTGGAATTGCTCACCAATAATGAAGTCGACATAGCAGTCCAACCAACTAGCCAACCCAGGCCACTCCAACAAGCCGCAACTAGCTTGATTTTCCCTGTTTTGTTACTTGGTGGAATATTCTTCCTTTTCAGGCGATCTCAGGGGAGTGGAGGCGGCGGTAATCCCGCAATGAGTTTTGGTAAAAGCAAAGCAAGATTGCAAATGGAGCCCTCAACCCAAGTTACTTTTGGGGATGTTGCTGGAATTGAGGGAGCAAAACTTGAACTTTCTGAAGTAGTAGATTTCTTAAAAAATCCCGATAGATTTACTGCGGTAGGAGCAAAAATACCTAAAGGAGTTCTACTTGTTGGACCACCAGGAACAGGCAAGACACTTTTAGCCAGAGCTGTAGCCGGGGAGGCTGCAGTCCCATTTTTTTCAATCTCAGGTTCAGAGTTTGTTGAGATGTTTGTTGGTGTAGGTGCAAGTAGAGTCAGAGATCTTTTTGAACAAGCGAAAAAAAATGCGCCATGTATTGTTTTTATTGATGAAATAGATGCTGTTGGTCGTCAAAGGGGAGCTGGTCTTGGCGGTGGTAACGACGAAAGGGAGCAAACTCTCAACCAATTGCTCACTGAAATGGATGGATTTGAGGGTAATTCCGGAATAATTATTGTCGCAGCAACAAACAGACCAGACGTTCTTGATTCCGCCCTAATGCGTCCAGGTCGATTTGACAGGCAAGTAACAGTTGATAGACCTGATTACTCAGGAAGACTTGAGATACTAAATGTACATGCAAAAGGAAAGACACTTTCAAGAGATGTAGATCTAGACCAAGTCGCAAGAAGGACGCCAGGATTCACAGGGGCAGACTTAGCAAATCTTTTAAATGAGTCAGCAATTCTTGCTGCGAGGAAAAATCTTACCGAAGTCACAAATGATGAGGTTGGTGATGCAATTGAAAGAATTATGGCTGGTCCAGAAAAAAAAGATAGAGTCATGAGTGAAAGAAGAAAGAAATTAGTTGCTTATCATGAAGCTGGTCATGCAGTAGTTGGAGCTTTAATGCCAGATTATGACCCAGTTCAAAAAGTCTCAATAATCCCTAGAGGACAAGCCGGTGGACTAACTTTCTTCACCCCAAGTGAGGAAAGAATGGAATCAGGTCTTTATTCTCGTTCTTACCTACAAAATCAAATGGCAGTTGCTCTGGGTGGAAGAGTTGCCGAAGAAATTATTTTTGGTGACGATGAAGTCACCACTGGAGCTTCAAACGATCTTAAGCAAGTAGCTCAAGTAGCTAGGCAGATGATTACCAAATTTGGGATGAGTGATAAACTTGGCCCAATAGCACTTGGGAGGTCTCAAGGCGGAATGTTTTTGGGGAGAGACATCGCATCAGAAAGAGACTTCTCTGAAGACACAGCAGCCACAATAGATTCAGAAGTCTCAGAATTAGTTAGTACCGCTTACAAGCGAGCCAACAAAGTTCTCAGAGATAACAAACATATTTTAGATGAATTGGCTGATATGCTTATTGAAAAAGAAACAGTAAATTCTGAAGAATTACAAGCCCTTCTAATCAGAAAAGAAGTAAAAGTTGCAGAATACGTATAAACAGAATCAAAAATCCAAGTGGATTGCTAAACAAGAGGATTTTATATCCTCCCTATCAAAGTTACCTTTAATAATTGTTTTAAGACCAAGTAAAATTCAATTAGAAAATTCCCTAGAACGCGACAAATTCCTAGAAAAAATTGAGCATTTGAATCAAATAGGTATAAATCATATTGAAATTGCTTGGTCTAAAAACATTTTTTGGCCAAGGCTGATAAGAGAAATTAAAACTTCGATGCCTAATTTATCTCTAGGCATTGCATCTGTAACTTCTCAAGAAGCTTTAAATGATTTCACAAAGCTGGAATTAAATTATGCAATGACTCCTACTTGGAATCAAAAGTTACAAGAATTCGCAAGGGAATCTAACACTCTTTTAATACCTGGGGTATTCAGCCCAACTGAAATTGAATATGCAAAATGCTTTGGGTGGAGAGTTATTAAACTTTTCCCTGCTGCAGTTCTCGGGCTCAAATACATTAATATAATTAAGGCCCCAATAAATTCAATCCCATATATAATCGCCGCAGGAGGAATCAAAGCTAAAGAAATAAATGACTGGCTTAATTCAGGGCATTGCGCAGTTGCTTTGGGTAGAAAAATTTATATAAATGATAACATTGACACTTCATTAATAGAATGGGTTAAAAATCGAAATTTTGGTTAAATCCAATAGTTGTTATTAAAAAACTATGACATTTTTTCGATTTAAATTAATTTATTTCCCACATTGGCCACGTTGCCTGAGCAAATGATCCACAAGAACCAACGCAACCATAGCCTCAACCATTGGTACTGCTCTTGGTAAAACGCAAGGATCGTGACGTCCTTTCGCTCCTAAAGTTGTTGGATTGCCATCTGAATCAACTGTAATTTGTTTTTTTCTGATAGTGGCAGTTGGCTTAAACCCAACTCTTAAAATTATTGGTTCACCATTACTTATTCCTCCTTGAATGCCTCCGGAATTGTTAGTTGCAGTTTTTAGTCGGCCATTTTCAGAAGGTAAGAATTCATCATTATGATCACTACCTTTTGTGAATGTACCTTGAATACCTGAGCCCACCTCGAAACTTTTTGTTGCAGGTAGAGAAATCAATGCTTTTGCTAAGTCTGCTTCTAATTTGTCAAAAACAGGCATTCCTAATCCTATTGGAGGATTTTTTACCACACATTCGATCATCCCTCCACATGAGTCTCCTTCCTGACTAATTTCCTCAATTCTCTTAATCATTAATTCAGCAATATCCTTATTAGGACAGCGCACAATATTCGATTCAATTGCTTGAAGTGAAACGTTGCTTTGATCAACTTCAGCTTCAATATCATGAATTCTTTTCACCCAAGCTAGAACCTCAGTTTTTGTCTCTTGCTTTAATATCTGCTTTGCAATTGCTCCTGCAGCAACTCTGCCAATTGTCTCTCTTGCGGAGGCCCTACCACCGCCACTTTGGGCTTGTATTCCATATTTAGCTTGATAAGTTGCATCAGCATGAGAAGGTCTGAAAACATTAGTTAAATTTGAGTAGTCAGTAGGTCTTGTATCTTTATTTTTTACCGCTATTGATATGGGAGTCCCCAATGAAATATTTCCTCTTAAACCACTTAATATTTCTAATTTATCAGGTTCATTTCTTGGGGTAGTTATTTTACTTTGACCTGGTCTACGTCTATCTAATTCATATTGAATTTGATCTAAGTCAATTTCAATTAATGGTGGACATCCTTCAAGAACAACACCAACAGAACCACCATGTGATTCTCCAAAAGTTGTTATTTTGAAAAGATGTCCAAAAGTGCTACCCATAATTAATTACTTGAAGGAAATAAAAATCACATACACTTTTGAAAAAGCTAGCAAAAAATGAATTTGATTGAAACTAAAATAACCCATTAAAAAGCCCCCTTAAAAAAGGGGGCTTTTTAATTTATCTAAAACCCTAAGCTCAACCGATGGAAGGAGCTACTAGAGCAACTGAAGTTGTTTCAGCAGCTGCAAGGTCTAGAGGGAAGTTGTGAGCATTACGCTCGTGCATTACTTCCATACCTAGGTTTGCACGGTTAAGTACATCACCCCATGTAGGAACTACAACGCCGTTTGCATCAACTACAGATTGGTTGAAGTTGAAGCCGTTTAAGTTGAATGCCATGGTGCAAATGCCCATTGAAGTCAACCAAACACAAATTACTGGCCATGAAGCCAAGAAGAAGTGAAGACTACGGCTATTGTTGAAGCTTGCGTATTGGAAGATCAAGCGACCGAAGTAGCCGTGAGCTGCAACGATGTTGTAGGTCTCTTCTTCTTGTCCAAACTTATAACCATAGTTAAGAGACTCAGTCTCAGTTGTTTCACGGATTAGTGAAGAAGTCACCAAAGAACCATGCATTGCTGAGAAAAGTGCTCCACCAAACATTCCAGCAACACCAGCCATGTGGAATGGGTGCATAAGAATATTGTGCTCTGCCTGGAAAACGAACATGAAGTTAAATGTTCCAGAAATTCCTAGAGGCATACCATCAGAGAAAGAACCCTGACCAAATGGGTATACAAGGAATACTGCGAAAGCAGCTGAAACAGGTGCTGAGTAAGCAACACAGATCCATGGACGCATACCTAAACGGTATGAAAGTTCCCACTGACGACCCATCCATCCACAGATTCCGATGAGGAAGTGGAAGATAACCAATTGGTAAGGACCGCCGTTGTAAAGCCACTCATCAACGTTCGCTGCTTCCCAGATTGGGTAGAAGTGAAGGCCGATTGCGTTACTTGAAGGAACAACAGCTCCAGAGATGATGTTGTTGCCGTAGAGGAAAGATCCTGCTACTGGCTCACGGATACCATCAATATCAACTGGAGGAGCTGCAATAAATGCAACTGTGAAACAAATAGCTGCAGCAGCTAGGCAAGGAATCATCAAAACACCGAACCAACCGATATAGATACGATTGTCAGTAGATGTGACCCACTCGCAGAACTGTGGCCAGCCTTTGAGCAACGAAGAACGTTGCTGTCTAATGGTGGTCATGAATTAAAGCGTTTATAAGGGGTGTCTTAAATGAAAAGACGTTATGTAAGATTGAGATTTTTCTCAACACGTTAATAATAGACAGAAACACCAATACAAAAGCAAAAAAAAGCAGCTTTCTTCAATTAACATTACTTTTAATACTAATAAGAAAAACTTATCACTTGGGTTTTTCTTTTTTGTGGGCGTTCAAATCTGAAAATAAATTTTTAAGATGCTTGAAAAACAAACTCTTTGTTTTGGGAATTTTCTAATTGAAGTGAAATAAGTAAATATTGAGCTTGCGACGAAAGGCATGAAAAAAGCCCCCTTAAAAAAGGGGGCTTTTTAATTTATCTAAAACCCTAAGCTCAACCGATGGAAGGAGCTACTAGAGCAACTGAAGTTGTTTCAGCAGCTGCAAGGTCTAGAGGGAAGTTGTGAGCATTACGCTCGTGCATTACTTCCATACCTAGGTTTGCACGGTTAAGTACATCACCCCATGTAGGAACTACAACGCCGTTTGCATCAACTACAGATTGGTTGAAGTTGAAGCCGTTTAAGTTGAATGCCATGGTGCAAATGCCCATTGAAGTCAACCAAACACAAATTACTGGCCATGAAGCCAAGAAGAAGTGAAGACTACGGCTATTGTTGAAGCTTGCGTATTGGAAGATCAAGCGACCGAAGTAGCCGTGAGCTGCAACGATGTTGTAGGTCTCTTCTTCTTGTCCAAACTTATAACCATAGTTAAGAGACTCAGTCTCAGTTGTTTCACGGATTAGTGAAGAAGTCACCAAAGAACCATGCATTGCTGAGAAAAGTGCTCCACCAAACATTCCAGCAACACCAGCCATGTGGAATGGGTGCATAAGAATATTGTGCTCTGCCTGGAAAACGAACATGAAGTTAAATGTTCCAGAAATTCCTAGAGGCATACCATCAGAGAAAGAACCCTGACCAAATGGGTATACAAGGAATACTGCGAAAGCAGCTGAAACAGGTGCTGAGTAAGCAACACAGATCCATGGACGCATACCTAAACGGTATGAAAGTTCCCACTGACGACCCATCCATCCACAGATTCCGATGAGGAAGTGGAAGATAACCAATTGGTAAGGACCGCCGTTGTAAAGCCACTCATCAACGTTCGCTGCTTCCCAGATTGGGTAGAAGTGAAGGCCGATTGCGTTACTTGAAGGAACAACAGCTCCAGAGATGATGTTGTTGCCGTAGAGGAAAGATCCTGCTACTGGCTCACGGATACCATCAATATCAACTGGAGGAGCTGCAATAAATGCAACTGTGAAACAAATAGCTGCAGCAGCTAGGCAAGGAATCATCAAAACACCGAACCAACCGATATAGATACGATTGTCAGTAGATGTGACCCACTCGCAGAACTGTGGCCAGCCTTTGAGCAACGAAGAACGTTGCTGTCTAATGGTGGTCATGAGGACGAAATGAGATATCCCAAAAGGGAGTATTTAAGAACAGGAAACCTGTCAGGGGAACTTTAATTGATGTGGGAGCTTTCCGTGGGCACGTTGAAGGACAATTTATTAAGAAAATACAAAAAAAGCCTTATAAAGATTTAAGATTCTTTCCCTACGATTCGGGCCTTGAATCTTGGTGTTGATTAAATGGATGCAAAACGGTTCACGCATGGAGGAAAAGGTTCCTCTTTATGCAGCAAGGCATAGAAGAAATGAATTGGAATGCCAGGGCGCAATAGTCTATTGGAGTGAAAGACTGCTAACTTATTATTAATAAAGAGATTTATTTGAGAAAAACTCTTTTCAAAAACTTTACTAGAGTTTCTAGAAAATTCTCTATCTTTTTCGTTGCTATTGTTATCGTAGGTTGTCAGAAAAAACCTCCTTCAGAAGAATTTCAGATTTCAGTAAATCAATATCCATATTTTGAGGCAGAATTAAATCAACTCAAAAGTGAAATCTCACGACTGGAGAGAAGAATAACCCAAGATATTGACAATAAAACTTTGGAGCCTCAGAAAGATGAAATGAGTCAAATAAGATCCATAACCCTGAGGATTGGATCCAAAGATGATCGTATAAGAATCTATTGGAAAGATGGAAGTAAGACAGATTTGCCCTGTACCAAAGAGCAAAATATTTGGGCTTGTGGTTAAGTCGAGATTAATTTATTAAGTTCAATTTTCCATTTTGATTCAAAAGGCCATATTTCTTTGTTAGTAAAGCTCATTGCAATATTTTTTTCAGCATAGGCAGCTTCATTAATAAATACCGGTATCGCATCTTTGTCAAAACTTTTTTCTACTTGATTTTCTTCGACTTTTTCAAATAAATAATTTTGAGAAAAAATACTATACCAATCTCTATTTTGAATATTTTTTTGAATCAATGCATCTATATATCCCTTAGCATCTCTTGGGTAATCTTTACTACAAATATGTCTGTGAATAATAACTTGTTCAGGATATTTTGAATCTCCAGAAAAAATTTTAGAGATCTCTTCAAGACAAATTTCTAATATAATTTTAGCTTTACGGACACTTTCTAAATTAATTAATCCTTGCGCTACTGGACCAATTTCGATCACCAAGCCACATGGCCATGATTCAACCAAAAATCCTGTCTGAGCTGAATCATTTTCATGAAGATAAATAGGAACTCCTAAACGATATTGCAAGAGAGCTGCCAAAGCTAAATCTGTTTTCCTCCGCCCATAGACAACTAAACAAGATCCCATGTTTGCAGTTGTACTGTGAAAATCAATCACCAGCTGGCAAGGTTGTTTTTTTGATAGAGGTCCATAATTATTTATAAGTTCTTTGGCACGTGTAACTTCATAATCAACAATTGAATTTGATTCCAGCAAATGCTTTGAAAAACTTCTATTCAAATCACGATCAATGTATCTTTTACATTTTTGTCTAGCCTTAGGATTACCTATTACAGTTTTGGTAACCACTCCAAAACTTTTTATAACATCATTATTTTTACTCCACTGATCAAACAACCATGGTGCATTCAACTCGTTTCCATGTGTTCCTGCTACAAGCAACAATTGAACTTTTGACATGAAAAATAATTTGATAAATCAATTAAGAATTAAAGCTTAGAGGAATAGTTATGACTCCACATCCACTATTAGTATCTGCTGCAAAAAAAGGTTGGGTGTTTCAATGGAAACAACTCATGAGGGGGTTGGCACCATGCGATGCGGATGGGAATTACACAAGACCAGTTAGCCAAAAATTAAATGGAGTTGCACTTCTGAAAAAAGATTTAGAACTTAGATCAAAAATAGAAATACCAAGGCTGGTCATTGGTAAAAGTTGTCCTTGGGCGCATAGAACTTGGTTAATGTTTTCGCTAAGAAATCTCGATAAAAACCTCAATTTATTAATAGCAAGACCTAATTTTCACAATGGTACTTGGGAGATATCACCACCATGGATGGGATGTAGGACACTCCTAGATCTCTATCTTTTATGTAAAACAAATCCAACCCTAAGGGCAACTGTACCAGCCTTAGTTGACCCAGGAATTGTTAATAAGTTTCCACCGCGTCTTCTTGGTAATGAAAGCTCTCAACTAGTTGAGGTTTTGAATAACTGGCCTAATGAAGAAAAAAATAATGACTTTTTACCAGATGAATTGAAAAATTCTATAAGTGAATGGCATTCCTTAATTCAACCTTCAGTGAATGATGGCGTATATAAATGTGGATTTGCTAGGAATCAAAATGCATACAAAAAAGCCTCAGATAACTTATTTGAGGGATTAGATAAAATCGAAGAGGCTTTAATCAAAAAAGGTCCGTGGCTATGTGGCAATAAATTAACAGTTGCTGATATTAGACTATTTCCTACTTTGATAAGATGGGAAGCAGTCTACGAGCCCCTTTTCGGTTGTAGCAAGAAGCCATTAAGCAAATACCACCAAATATGTAAATGGAGAAAAAATTTCTATAATTTACCTAAAGTTTCAGAAACTTGTGATATTAATTCGTGGAGAAAGGATTATTTTGGAGCACTTTTTCCATTAAGACCAAGTGGCATTATACCCGAGGGGCCCTCTTTAGAAACAATTATTAAAGGTTAATTTTATTCAATAATTTACTAGTATTATAAAATAAAAATTATGCTTGAAAAAGAAGAAAAATATCAAGGTATTTATGGTGAATACTCAATAAATAATCAAGACAAGTACGAGGTGAAGCGTTACAGATTGTCCTTGTTATTGACTGCTTTGGCTTTTTTCTTATGCCTTTCACAATGGATTTTTATCAATCAGACTTCTATTTGGATTTGGATGGTACTTTTTATTGTTGGTTTAGGAGGCTCATTAAAATGGATACATATTTATATGAGATCTCTGCATAGACTGCTAATACTTTTTTGGCTTCTCGGTACAATTGGATTCTGTCTAATAATTTTTAACCTTGGAAGCGAAAGTTTTGCATCCATTCTTGTTAATAATCCATTTTGGGTTTTCGCTATTGGACCTTTATTCGCATCATTTACTGGAATTGGCTTTAAAGAATTCTTTTGTTTTCGAAAGCCAGAAGCGGTTGGCATAAGCCTTTTACTGCCAATTTCACTGGTTGGTTATCTAGGTCAATTAATCAAAGGTCCTATAGTGATTGCTCTTCTTTATGTGACTTCAATACTATCTATTGTTCTGGCACTGAGAAAATTTGGAACAAATCCATCTTTGGATATTGGAGACAAAAGTGTATTTCAACAAATGGAAAGTTGAGCAAAAAACATTTCACAAATGATATCCACCATAGTCAAACTAAAAAGTGTTCTGAACCCAACTTAAAAAGCGTTACACACATCGCATAACTGCTAAGGCTAATTATCATATAATTCAAATAAAGAAATGGCGAAAGCCAAGACTCTATGAAATCAATCGAGGAACACATTCTTAAGGATCAATCTGAGATCCAAACGGCAAAAGAAGCCGGTGATGATCCAAAAGTCCGTCATTTGACTGATGAACTTCATTCCCTTGAGGAATACAAAGAGCATCACAAAGAAGAAATAGAGGCGGGTGATCATCATGATCCCAACGCTCTAGAATTATTCTGTGATGCAAATCCTGACGAACCAGAATGTCTTGTATACGACGATTAATTTACTAGAAAAAAAGCGGGGTCAGTACCCCGCTTTTTTTTTTTTTTTTTTTTTCAATGAACAAACTCAATAGTCCATGTTGAAGTCTGATGGGCTACCGGTAAGAGAGCAAACAACTGCCTCCTCACGCTTCATTTCTCTTATCTCATTGATTGGTCTTCCCATTTTTTTTAAAACCTCTATATCGGCAGTTGTTTGACATCGTGCAATTACTTCTCCATTTTCATCAAAACAACTATAAAAATTCATAATAATAATAATTTCATCTCCTTTATGCCCAATCCATACAAAAAAAACAAGTACAAATCAATACCTGAACACAAAAAAGCAAAAAAGTTTGTTGAGCTACAAGTTCATCCAAATAAATTCAAGTATTTCAGTGAGTCCTGATTTCATGGCCCCTGAAATAAAAAATATTGTTTTGCCCTTAAATTCTTTGGATGCTTTTTGAACCAGATCAATCAGATCTGGTTCAGATAAGAGTTCTTTTTTATTAAAAGCTATGATTCTTTGTTTATCAATTAAGCCATGTCCATAATCGACAAGTTCCTTTTCAACAACTTTAATATCTCTCACAGGATCATCTGAACTCGAATCAACTAGGTGTAAAAGTAACTTAGTCCTTTGAATATGTCTCAAAAAATCATGTCCTAAACCAGCACCTTTAGCTGCGCCAGAAATAAGACCAGGTATATCTGCAAATAGCGTTCCATCTCCACTTGGTCGCTGAACTACACCAAGATTTGGGATTAGTGTTGTAAACGGGTAGTCGGCAACTTTGGGTCTAGCTGCAGAAATAGCTGCAATAAGGGTACTTTTACCTGCATTAGGCAAACCAATAATACCAACCTCTGCAAGCAACTTAAGCTCAAGCTGTAATGACCATTCTTCGCCATCCTTGCCCTCTGTAAACTTCTCCGGAGCACGATTTCGATTACTCAAATACCTTGCATTGCCTGCACCACCACGGCCGCCAAATGCCACGACCAGCGACTCACCATTAGTAGTTAAATCCCCAAAGATAATTCCTGTTGGTAGATGTTTCACTTCGGTTCCAGGAGGAACATTGAGAATTAGATCCCTCCCAGCAGCGCCTGCTCTTTTATTTGGACCGCCCCTTTTACCATCATCTGCAGAGAAAGTTTGTCTGTATTTAAAATCCAAAAGGGTTTGTAAATTATTGTCAGCTTGGAATATTATTTTTCCTCCATTACCTCCATCACCACCAGATGGCCCACCTGCTGGTACATACTTTTCTCTTCTAAAAGCAACAATCCCATCCCCCCCTTTGCCAGCTCTTACAGTTACTTGTGCTTGATCAATAAAATGCACAGATTTAGAAATTAATAATTGGATTAGTTTCTAATCTTCTCATCCAATAAAAGACATTAAAGAATAAACAGTGAATTAATCTTTGAATCTCACTATTAGGTGGAGATTAGTTCAACCAAATTACAGTACAACCAGCCCCACCATCATGAGTTTCAGCATCACTATACCTTTCAACATATGGGAGCCCACTAAGCCATTCACGAATACCCCTTTTCAATTTTCCTGAGCCAACTCCATGAACCACCCATATTGGGGTTGAAGAATGTCGCATTTTTTCCTCAATCTCTGACTCTGCCTCGTGAACTCTCAAACCACGAACATCTAAAGTATTACTTTTACTTTTACAGGCAAAAGTTTTTTTGTTGTTTTGGTTTTTATTAAAATTGACCTTAACAGATAAGTTTTTGGGTTTCAACCCTTCAATACTTTCAATTTCCTCGATAGGGACTACACTCCTAAAAGGGCCGCATTGAATTTTCAAGATAGTGCCATTGTCAGAAA
The DNA here is from genome assembly GCF_059772305.1 of Prochlorococcus sp. MIT2309. Classification (NCBI taxonomy): domain Bacteria; kingdom Bacillati; phylum Cyanobacteriota; class Cyanophyceae; order Synechococcales; family Prochlorococcaceae; genus Prochlorococcus; species Prochlorococcus sp. MIT2309. The sequence goes on from NZ_CM186282.1 coordinate 941,208, forward strand.
TTGAAATAACCTCTCCTACTTTTCCTAAGGATAGAACTCTAACTCGATCACCTTTTTGTGGTATCCAATAAGAGTGAGATTTTTTGTTAATGACATTATTTAAATTTTTTCGTTCGATCTCACGTAAACGTCTTCCGGTCTTTCTAGCAATTTCACCATCAGCCTCTCCATCTCGTAGACGTCGTATTAATTTTCTGACCTCAGTTTGACCTTGTCGTATAGAATCACTCAACTTTAGTCTTCCCTCCTCGCGAAAAGCTTCTGTTCTTAATTTATGTTTTTTCCACTCAGCTTGTAATTCATCATGCAATAATTCAGCTCTAGCCAGAATAGCAGCCGTATTTTCCGATGCTTCTTGTTGAAGTCTTTTTTCTTTTTCTAAACCTTCGATAATAGAGTTAACATCCTCAATACCTCTATGATCTATTAATTCAGAAGCTAAATTTACTACTTCTGGATCTAATCCCAACCTAGATGATATTGAGATCGCATTGCTTCTACCTGGTATTCCCCACTGTAATAAATAAGTAGGGTTTAGTGTCTCATCATCAAAACCAACAGAGGCATTCTCAAACCTACGATCTTTATATTTTAAAGATTTTAGTTCACCATAATGAGTTGTCGCGACAGTCAATTTTGAAATTTCAGCAAATTTCTTTAATAGTGCAATTGCAATTGCAGCACCCTCTGAAGGATCAGTTCCAGCACCAATTTCATCAAGCAATACTAAACTATCTCCATTAACATGTTTTGAAGAATTTAGAATACTTGAAATTCTAAGAATATGACTACTAAAAGTAGATAAATTTTGTTGAAGAGATTGCTCATCCCCAATATCAGCAAAAATCATGCTAAACCAAGGGACTTTTGGAGTGCCAGAACATGGCAACAACAGTCCAAAACGTGTCATAATTGCAGCCAATCCGATACTCTTAATTGAAGCCGTTTTACCCCCAGTATTTGGACCTGTTACTGCAACCACTCTCAACTCACTATTGATATCAAAACTAATAGGGACAACCCTAGATCCATTGCCATGAGCTGCTTGCCAAATCAATAATGGATGACGGAAATTTTGTAAAGAGAAAGATGATTTACCATCTGCATTGATTTCAGGTATTACCCCACCTATCCACATGCCATAACGTGCTCTAGCCAAAGAGAGATCTAAGAATCTGATTACGTTTAATAAATGACTTATATTAACTACTTCTTTACCGACAATATTACTCCAAATTGCTAAAAGTCTTTGCTCCTCTTTAAAAATCTTTGCTTCCATAGCAATTATCTTATTATTCAGGGGAATTAATCTTGAGGGCTCAATGTATATAGTGCTTCCAGAAGAGGAATAATCATGTATTGTTCCTTTTACCTGATCTATAGCATTGGATTTTATTGAAATAACAGGTCTCCCAAATCTAATCGATATGATTGAATCTTGTAGCAAAGAGCTATATTTTTGCAAGATATCCTGAATCAAGATACGTCTATCAGACATTAACTTAAACAACTGTCTTCTAAAAAGTTCTAAGTCTTTACTTGCTCTATCTGCAATCCTTCCACCTTCCTCGAGGCCTATTTTTAATTGCTTCTCTAGCTCTGGCAAAGTTGCATAGTCATTAAACAATGCACTTAGAACTGGCCTCATGGCGGTATTATCTATCTGACGACGTAAACGTCTAGATGAGCTGAGAGTATCCGCAACTAATAATAATTCTTCACCTTGAACAATACCTCCTTTAGAACATCTTTTAATTATGTCGGTGATATCATAGATGCCTTCAAAACTTATTCCATTTTCAATCTCCTCGTCTAATCCTACCATTTCAACAGTTGAATCCAAAAGACGTTTACTAGTTGCTATGTCTGCAGGAATAGCTAATTTTTTACATTCATTTCTACCAAGTGATGTGCTGGTAAAAGTCGAAAGATGCTCGCATACAGTAGGCCATTCAATAAGATTCAAAGAATCTAAAAAGGTCCTCTGGGCTAGTTCAGTAATTTCTCTTTCTAGGCACACATTAAAAATTTCTTTTCAGTGTTGATTGGTTGGTATGCCCTCAGGCGGGTGGTATAGCATCTCTAGCCAGTTCCCCTCAGGATCTCTCAAATAAAATGACGTCGTTCCATCTCTGTGATCGTGAAGAGCTCCAACGCGAACCCCCTCAGATTTAAGATGCTCATGGGCATCAACGATTTCACTTTTGTCTGTGAAATGAAAGGCGAAATGCGCTCCAGCAGCTTTATATCCTGGACCTAAAAGTGCTAAGCCATCTTTACTTGGATGCGCTTCTAGATAACACCAATCAGGATCATCCCAGATTAACTTCATGCCAATATTCAGATAAAAAGCTTTAGCTCGCTCAACATCTTTAACTCGTATTGCTATGTGACCGAGTCTCTTAACAGCTGTAGATTTTTTTTCTAATGACATCGAGACCATTAATTAAATGCATCTAAAATAGGTAATTCATTTTAAACAAATTATTCAAATTTTTGATAGCCATTCAGCCGCGTCACAAGCATGATAACTCAAAATCAAATCCGCTCCTGCTCGTTTGAAGCTCAATAAAGTCTCTAAAACAACGGCCTTTTCATCAATCCATCCTGCTTTCGCCGCTGCTTTTACCATTGAATACTCTCCGCTTACGTTATAGGCAGCAATAGGGAGTTCAGATTCCTGCCTTAATCTGTAAATAATGTCCAAGTATGCCAAACCCGGCTTAACCATCAGTATGTCTGCGCCTTCTTGCTCATCTAACTGCGCTTCAGTAATAGCTTCCCTTGCATTAGATGGATCCATCTGATAAGTGTTTTTTGTTTTAGGAATAGGTTTTGAACTTTCAATATTTGGTGCAGAATCTAATGCCTCCCTAAACGGACCGTAATAGGCAGAGGAGTATTTTGCGGTGTAACTTATAATCCCAACATTTTCAAAACCTTCGTCATCTAAAGCTTCTCTGATGGCACCAACACGACCATCCATCATATCGCTAGGCCCTATTAAATCTGCTCCAGATCGAGCCTGAACAATTGCCTGTTGACATAAAATATCAACAGTCTCATCATTAAGAATAACTCCTTCGCTGTTAACAATTCCATCATGTCCATCAATTGAATAGGGATCCAAAGCTACGTCAGTCATTATTGTCATCTCTGGGATTTCCTGCTTCAAGCGTTGAATTGCTCTGGGTATTAATCCATTTTCATTAGTGCACTCGAATCCATTTTCTGACTTTAATGATTCCTCAACTTTTGGAAAAAGAACCACACACCTAATTCCTAAATTCCAGGCCCGCTCAACCTCAACCAAAAGTGCATTTAAATTCCATCTATTCGCCCCAGGCATAGCTGGTATGGCCTGAATATCATCGCCTTCGTGAACAAATAAGGGGTAGATAAAATCCGAAGGATGTAGCCTATGCTCCTTGACCATACTTCTTATGGAGCTTGTACGACGCAAACGTCGTGGACGGTAAGAAAGATCCATATAGACCAATTTGTAAAATTAGGTCACTAATATTACTAAGAAGTTGAGGAATAATTCCAATTTTCCCGCGGATCAAAGTTTCTTGAAATTCGGAGTTTGTTTAATTGCTCAATTTCTGCGTCAGACCATTTTGAAGGGTAAGCAATTTCTATCGTAAGTATTAAATCTCCAAAACCATTATTTGTTGGCCAACCTTTACCGACCAACCTCAAGTTCTGTCCTGGTTTGCTTTTGGGAGGAATAACAATCTGGGCTTCACTCTCTAACGTATTGATTCTCAACTTAGCTCCAAGGGCAATTTCATCAAGCGAAAGAGGAAAATCAGCTCTAACATCATCTCCGTCTAAAGTCCAGATTTTATGGGGCTTCACATTCACTCTGAGATATAAATCCCCTCGTCTTCCTTTACCTGGTTGTAAATTTCCTTTCCCTTTTATTCGTAACTTTGCACCAGTTTTTATGCCAGCAGGTATTTTTACTTTTACACGTTCATTATTAATAGCAAGAGATCTCTCGGTTCCTTTAAATGCTTCAAAAAAACTGATGATCAAATCTATCTCTAAATCTAAATTTGGTTTCTTAGGACTTCTGAAGTCAAAATTTGCAGTATTTTGTGGCGAGTAATTTTGTTTGCTGTAATTTTTAAATCTACCAAGAAGCTCATCAATAAAATCATCAAAATTGCCATATTCAGTAAATTTCAAGTCCTGACCTTTTGAACTTTCATAACCTTCACCAACGCCATCACCTTGGCTCCAATACTTACCGTAATTATCATATTTTTTTCGTTTTTCAGAATCAGAGAGAACCTCATAGGCCTCGGTAATTTCTTTGAACTTCTCTTCAGCCTTTTTATTTCCAGGATTAATATCTGGATGATACTTTCTCGCTAATTGTCTAAAAGATTTTTTAATTAAATTTTCGTCTGCGAGTCTATCAAGACCAAGAATCTTATAATAGTTCCGAAATCCATCTGAAGCCATGAGTTTTCTTGCTCTTTAAGCCTCTCACTTAATTAGTTACAAGATTAAGCAATTAAAAGGTTGAAATGCGCGATTTTTTTTTTTTTAAGACCGTAAAGATATATTCTTATATGAGTTATGTGTTAACTGGAGTGGTTAGGTGACTGTAATTAACGGCCTTAATCTTAAAAACGTCAGAGGTGACGTTTTAGGCGGACTAACTGCAGCAGTAGTGGCTCTTCCACTTGCGCTTGCATTCGGCAACGCTGCACTTGGGCCGGGGGGGGCTATCTACGGTCTTTATGGGGCGGTAGTTGTGGGATTCTTAGCAGCATTATTTGGGGGAACTCCAGCTCAAGTTAGTGGTCCCACTGGACCAATGAGCGTAACTGTGGCAGGAGTTGTTGCAAGTCTTGCTGCAGCTGGTGTTCCAAGGGACTTATCAGCGGAACAAATCTTGCCCTTAGTAATGGCAGCAGTAGTTATTGGAGGTCTGTTTCAGGTCCTTTTTGGATTACTAAAGCTTGGTAAATACATAACACTTGTCCCCTACTCAGTTGTTTCTGGATTCATGTCAGGAATAGGGGTGATAATAATAGCGCTTCAAATTGGGCCGCTCCTTGGTATCAGCACACGAGGTGGAGTTGTTGAATCTCTCTCAACTGTTTTCTCAAATTTTCAACCAAGCACTCCTGCCATAATCGTTGCTTTCTTAACTCTTTTCATAGTTTTTCTCACACCAAGAAAGATTAGTCAATGGGTTCCCTCCCCTTTACTAGCACTGCTTATAGTCACACCTTTATCAATAATTCTTTTTGGCGATACAGGTCTTGATCGGATTGGAGAAATTCCTAAGGGTATACCATCCTTGAATTTACCAAGCTTTAATCAGTTTTTCCCGATCATTCTTAAAGCAGGTTTGGTTCTAGCTGTCTTGGGAGCTATCGATTCTTTACTGACTTCCTTAGTTGCAGACAATATTTCTCAAACTAGACACAATTCGGATAGAGAATTAATTGGCCAAGGAATAGGCAATGCAGTGGCTGGACTTTTCTCTGGGCTTCCTGGAGCAGGTGCAACAATGCGAACGGTGATAAATGTCAAATCCGGTGGATCAACTCCAATATCAGGCATGGTTCACTCGGTGGTACTTCTTATAGTCCTTGTAGGAGCAGGCCCTCTAGCTGAACAAATACCTACCGCTTTACTAGCAGGTATTTTGATCAAAGTAGGTTTGGACATCATCGACTGGGGATTTTTATTAAGAGCTCATCGATTATCTCTTAAAACCGCCGCTGTCATGTACGGAGTATTACTCATGACAGTTTTCTGGGATTTAATCTGGGCTGTTCTAGTGGGTGTATTTATTGCAAATATGCTCACCATTGACTCAATAACTCAAACACAACTTGAGGGAATGGAAGCGGACAATCCATTTAATTCAGAAGAAAATATAGTTTCAACATATGCACCTCTTCCTTCTGACGAGCAATCCCTTCTTAATGAATGCTCTGGTGAAGTGATGTTATTTAGATTAAGAGGACCTCTAAGCTTTGGTGCTGCAAAGGGTATCACTGAGAGAATGGTCTTAGTAAGAAACTATAAAGTTCTTATTTTGGACATAACTGATGTTCCTAGGTTGGGTGTAACAGCAACTCTTGCTATTGAAGATATGGTTCAAGAGGCAAAAATAAATTCAAGGAAAGCATATGTTGCTGGAGCTAGTGGAGGAGTCAAGGACCGTCTTTCAAAATTCGGTGTTGATGTTATTGGTTCGAGGAAGGATGCCTTAGAGGCAGCCATAAATGATTTAAAGAATTAGGGTTTCTATGGAAGTCAATTTAATACTTCAGAATGTTTTATCCCCACCAATTTTATTTTTCTTTCTGGGAACAATTGCGGTATTTCTAAAATCCGATTTAGAAATACCTGCTCCATTGCCAAAATTGTTTTCTCTTTATCTTTTGCTTGCAATTGGCTTTAAAGGTGGCATAGAACTTCAAAAAAGCGGATTAGGGGGTCAAGTAATCCCCACAGTAAGTGCGGCAATATTTATGTCATTGCTTATTCCGTTGATATGCTTCGTCGTATTAAGAGTCAAATTTGATGTTTTCAACTCTGCGGCTATTGCTGCTGCCTATGGATCTATTAGTGCAGTAACTTTCATCACCGCAGAGAGTTTTTTAGAAAGCCAGTCCATTCAATTTGATGGATTTATGGTTGCAGCACTAGCTTTTATGGAATCACCAGCGATAATTGTTGGTTTACTACTAGTCAAGCTGGGTGCGCCCCACAAAAGGCCAAATTCAAAGCCAATGAAACTAAGGGCAATTTTGCACGAGTCAATGCTTAACGGTTCAGTCTATTTATTACTTGGAAGTCTTTTAATAGGCTTTCTTACCGCATCTAATAATGCTGCAGGAGTGGAAAAAATGCAGCCTTTTACTGGAAAACTTTTTTACGGTGCTGAGTGCTTTTTTCTTTTAGATATGGGAATTGTTGCAGCTCAAAGACTTCCCAGATTGAAGCAAGCGGGTTCCTTCTTAATTGGTTTCGCAGTCTTGATGCCAATTTTTAATGCACTGATAGGTGTTTTTGTTGCAAGAGCTTTATCACTAGGTCCAGGGAATGCGTTGCTTTTTGTAGTCCTTTGTGCCAGTGCCTCCTATCTCGCTGTTCCAGCAGCAATGAGAATGACCGTTCCAGAAGCCAAGTCAAGCTATTACATATCAACAACCTTAGGGCTCACTTTTCCCTTCAATATTGTTATTGGTATTCCAATGTATATGAGCTTGGTTAATAAATTAATCCCCACAACCTTATAAAAAATGAAAAGATTAGATTTAATTTTTAGTGAAAGAGAGCTTGATCAGGTCCTGACAGCTCTTGAAAAAGCAAATGTCCCAGGCTATACCGTAATGAAACATGCAACTGGTAGAGGGCCCGAGAGGGTTGTAACAGAAGACATGGAATTCACAGGGCTGGGAGCTAATGCCCACGTAATAGTTTTTTGCGAACAAGAAGTCATTGATAAAATTAGAGAATATATACGTTCAATACTTAATTATTATGGAGGAGTTGCATATGTATCAGAAGCAACCCCTTTATAAATTAAAAATATTTGCCCATACCACTCTCAAGAATGAACCCAATCAACTCGAATTGATTTCCTGCTATTTATAAATCTGTCAATCGCCATTGCTGCAATGCACCCGTCCGATGCAGCAACAACTGCCTGCTTGAAAGGTGTGTTCCTAATATCACCGATAGCCCAAACACCCTCAGAAGTTGTTGCCATGAAATCATCAACAACAACACCACCATCCTCTTTTAAAGCAAGCTGATCACCAAGAAAATCAGTTATTGGCTTAGAGCCACTCATGTATACAAAAACACCATCTACTTGCAAAGATTGTTGATCTTCGGACGTGCGGTTTTTCAATTTAATACCAGTTACACCCGACTCATCTCCCTCGATAAGCATTAATCTTGTTTTGCTCCAGTGAAGTACATTTTTTTGCTCAATTAATTGTTGTGCATGCAAATCATCTGATTTTGGATCATTTGAGGTGATCCAATGAACTTTTGAAGCGAATTTTGTAAGAACCTGAGCCTCTTCTATCGCTTCTTTATTAACCCCTACTACAGCTACTTCTCTATTGCGGTAGAAGGCACCATCACAAGTCGCACAATAACTTACTCCTTTACCAAGAAAATCAGCCTCTCCTTTGAATGAAGCAGGTCTACCCATTGCACCACTTGCTAAAACAAGTGCCCTTGCTTTGAATGTTCCCTCAGGTGTGTAAACGGTTTTCCAGTCATCGCTAATGTCTACACCAAAAACCTGTGCTCTTCTGTAGTCAGTCCCGTACTGAATAGCTTGTTCTCTCATGAGCTCAAGCAATGCTTCTCCGCTCATTTCGGAAGAAACGCCTGGATAATTTGCTATTTGATGAGTAATGGCCAATGCTCCAACTGCTGGATTCTTATCAAGAATCACTGTTTTCAAATCAGCTCTAGAGGTATACAGCGCACACGTGCAGCCTGCAGGTCCCCCGCCAACAATCACTACATCTGTTTCAATTGTTTCCAAGGTTTGTTTCTCTCCTGAAAGAATCTGGCTTATCTGGAGCAATTGGGCTCAAAAATTTTTGAGGCAATTGCGACACAAACAAGTTAGCCAAAAAATAATAGAGTTATCTATTGACTTTAGTGAAAGAAATGACTATTACAAAGAAAATCAATAAGCATAGATATACAAATCTGGAAATCACCTCGAACCATAGGTTAAAAAACTTAGGCGAAATTCAATCAAAATAAAAATCTGTCATGAAATCAAAAAAGCATATTCATAAATTGTGGAATCTATGGATAGGACCTTTTCTATTAGGGAGCTGTCTCGCTTTAGGCTATGGAATTACCAAAACCTCAATATTTTATAGGGATCTTAGAAATAATCATGATATCAAAGACTCTTCTAATCCTCCCCCATCGGCGATAAGAGAAATGAATACCCCAAAGAGTATTGGAGAAACTATAGAAAAAAAAATAATTGAAAATCCAAAAAAATCGGAAAGGACAAATTCAAACATACCTCAGAAAAATACTGAGAAATTTTCCAAAAATGGTCAGAACCTAAAAAAGAAAAATCCTCGTTCAAAAAAAAACGTTGAATATCCTTTTAACCCTCAAGGAATAGATTTAGAAAATAGGGAATTTTTTCAGGAACACAGCATTCAAAAGCTTTTTGAAGCTCTCCCAAGATATTGAATAAACACCAAATCCACAAAAATGGATTAGGTTAAACACCGGTCTATTGATTTTATGAAAAGCTCTGATCCCCTACTGAGAGCAACAATCAATCGTCTTTCGGCAAGATTGACAAATAAAATGGTCGAAACTGCAATAGATATTGCAACAAAAGCAAAAGATTACCCTGAAAAAATCAAACATGAATTTGAAATTTTAAAGGATGAGATATACCAGGAAGCTCAGAGAATTGAGAATGAAAGTGACAATAGAAATAACGAAGCAGAAGAGAGGAGAGGATCAGAAACTCCAATTGAAAAAATAGATTCTCTCCGTACTAAAGTTTCTAAATTGAATAAAAAAGTTGGAGAAAAAATTTAATTTTAAAATTAAGAAAATGCTTAATCAGAAAAAATTATTTAGATCTATAAAAATATGGAAGACAGTTTTTCTATTAGTCTTTTATCTATGGTGGGATGCAAGAAAATTCAGCTACATAAAAGGTTTTAACAAAAGAAATCAAGAAATAAGGCAAAAAATTCGAGCAAAGTGGCTTACAAAAAAATTACTATTTCTTGGATCTGCATTTATAAAGCTTGGGCAACTTCTATCAGCAAGGCCTGATGTTTTGCCATCCAGTTGGATAAGCGAGCTGGCTGATTTACAAGATAAGGTTCCTCCTTTTAGTTTTGATGTTGTCAATAAAATCTTAAAAAGGGAGCTCAAAGAAAAATTTTTTGATATCGACCAACTTGAAGAAATTCCACTTGGTGCTGCATCAATAGCGCAAGTTCACAAAGCAACCTTAAAAAGCGGTAAAAATGTAGTTTTCAAAATTCAGAGGCCTGGGCTTGAAACACTTTTTAAACTTGACTTGGAGGTTATGCAACAAGTTGCTGGTCTCCTTCAAAAAAATCATGCATGGAGTCAAGGAAGAGATTGGGTTGGTATTGCCAAAGAATGTCGAAGAGTTCTTACAAGAGAGCTTGATTTCCAAATTGAAGCACAGTATGCAGCAAGATTCAGACAGCAGTTTCTTGATGATCCAAATGTCAAAATCCCTTCAGTTTATTGGAATTTAAGTACAAAAAAGATTTTATGCCTTGAGTATATTAAAGGAATAAAGATCAATGATCAAAAGCAAATAATAGAAAAAGGAATTAGGCCAAGTTTTATTATAGATATTGGCGCAAAAAGCTATATCAAACAACTTGTCGATTATGGTTTTTTCCATGCTGATCCTCATCCAGGGAACCTTGCTATCAGCGAAAATGGAGCATTAATATATTATGACTTTGGAATGATGGGCCTGATATCGGAAAGACTTAGACAAAGGTTAGGTCTAATGATCAGAGCCGCAGCCCTGAGAGATGCTAATGCACTTGTAAGAGAACTTCAATCAGCTGGGGTAATCGCCTCTAATGTTGATACAGGTCCTGTAAGACGATTTGTGAGGGTTATGTTAAAAGAAGCACTGACTCCACCTTTTAATCCAAATATTTTTGAGAAACTCTCTGGAGATCTATATGACCTCGTCTACGATAAGCCTTTTCAACTCCCAGTTGAATTAATTTTCGTTTTTAGAGCTCTTTCAACTTTTGAGGGAGTTGGACGAAGCCTAGACTCAGGGTTTAATTTGATATCAATAGCCAAACCATACTTAATTCCATTAATGGCCTCATCAAACAACAATTCCAGTGATTTCATCAATGAAATTGGGCGGCAAGTAGGAGAAATAGGAAGTAGAGCAGTTGGGATTCCAAAACGGCTTGACGAGAGTCTAGAAAGACTTGAGCAGGGTGATCTTCAACTCCAAATAAGAATGGGAGAGTCAGATAGACAACTTCGCAGAATGATTATTGCTCAGCAATCTCTCAGTCAATCAATTCTATTAGGCTGTCTTGGTATTGCAGCATCTCTACTAATTTCAAATAATAAAGGCACGCTTACATTAATCCCGATTATCTGCTCACTACCTATTTTTGCAAGTTGGATAAAGTTACAGTTAAAAATGAAAAGGGATTCAAGAATAGATAGGATTCCTAGTAATTCAAAAAGATAGATAATCTTTATTTAATTTTCCTTACCTTTAGGTCCTGAATTTACTGATCCAGCAAATTCAGCCTGTTCTGCTAATTGATCTTCTATCCTCAAAAGTTGATTGTACTTTGCTATTCGCTCACTTCTACTAAGCGAGCCTGTTTTTATTTGACCGGCTCTGGTACCAACACATAAATCTGCAATTGTTGTATCCTCAGTCTCTCCACTTCTATGACTTATTACACTTGTATATCCAGATTTTTTCGCCAAATCAATTGCTTTTAGTGTCTCAGTTAAAGTGCCAATCTGATTTACTTTTATCAAAATAGAATTAGCTACTTTATTATCAATTCCTCTCTGCAATCGATTCGTATTGGTAACAAATAGATCGTCTCCAACTAATTGAACTTTATGTCCTAATCTTTCCGTAAGAAATTTCCAACCTTCCCAATCATCCTCTGCTAAGCCATCTTCAATAGAGATAATTGGAAAATTATTAACTAATTTTTCTAACTCTTCAACCATCTGCTCATTTGTGTAATTCCCTCCGCCGTATTGATACTTACCTTGTTTAAAAAACTCTGTACTTGCAACATCTAATGCGAGAGATATTTCAGTTCCGGGGATGTATCCTGCTTTTTCAATTGAATCAATAAGTAGCTCACCAGCAACCTTATTACTTGGAAGGTTAGGAGCAAAGCCTCCCTCATCTCCGACTGAAGTTGAGAGGCCTTGATTCTCAAGCAGAGCTTTCAAGGTATGAAATACCTCTGTACCCATCCTCAAAGACTCTCGAAAGCTTGTTGCACCATGCGGAACAAGCATAAATTCTTGAAAATCAAGATTATTTGCAGCATGTGCACCTCCATTAATTACGTTCATAAGCGGAACAGGTAAAAGAGTTGACATTGGTCCTCCCAAATATCGATACAAAGGGATACCTAAAGCATTGGCTGCTGCTCTTGCGGTAGCCATACTTACTGCCAAAATTGCGTTCGCGCCCAGATTAGATTTAGTTTCAGTGCCATCAAGTTCACACATCAGATTATCAATCTGAATTTGGTCCAGAGCGGATAGGCCACACAGAGCAGGCCCTATTTTTTCGTGAATGTTGCTAACCGCCTTCAAAACACCTTTCCCTTTATATCTACTCGAAGCATCTCTCAATTCGTGAGCTTCATAAGCTCCTGTACTGGCTCCGCTTGGGACAATTGCTCGACCAATTGCTCCCCCATCAAGAATGACCTCTGCTTCAACAGTTGGGTTACCTCGAGAATCAAGTACTTCACGAGCCAAGATTGTGTCGATGATTAGATCTAAGGAATCGTTCAAATTCTTTTATTATCTTTTTATGATCCTATGTTTATTAGAGTAAGTTGTCTCTGTGTTGTTTAGCACTCCAAGTATTTCAAAATAACCATTTACATTTTTTCGATAGAGAATAAATACATATGGTGAACGCAAAAACTTTTTTGACATGAGCAGAAGCCTCACTCAAGAACCTAATCGATTTAGTGATGATGCATGGGATCTTCTACTAGCAGGTGAGAGTACTGCCAAGCGATGGAGACATGGAAATTTAGATGTAGAGCACTTGATACAAGTCTTGTTCACTAACAGAGACTACAAAAAATTTACTGATGCACTACCCATAAGAAGCTCAGATCTACTCGAAAATCTGGAAGAATTCCTCGCAGAAATACCAATATCAAGAGATCAAAGCATTTTTATAGGAGAAGATCTTGAGGAGCTATTGGACACAGCAGACAATTTAAGAAGTAATTGGGGGTCAAAATTGATTGATATTTCCCACATGATCAATGCAGTAGGGAGGGATCCTCGAATTGGAGCTCAACTTTTTGACGAAGCTGGGCTTCCAGGGGAAAAACTTGAAGCTGAGCTTAAAAAATTACCAACACCATCATCATTTAATAGCACTGAAATTTCAGGAAAATCAAAAGTTTCACCTTCAAATAATAATGATATAAAATTCAAAAAAAACAATAACGAGCAATCATTTTCGGTCTCTAATACTAAAAATCGCATAGATGATTTTGAAAATGATAATAAAAGTGACCTTGTAATTCAAAAAGAACCAAATGCTATTGAACTTTATGGAAAAGACCTTACTAATGCCGCGAAATTAGGAGAACTAGACCCAGTAATTGGCCGCAATGATGAAATTCGCAGATTAATAAAAGTTCTTTCAAGGCGAAGTAAAAACAATCCTGTCTTAATTGGCGCTCCGGGAGTTGGCAAAACAGCTATCGCTCAATTATTGGCGCAGAGAATAATAACTGGAGAAGTGCCTGATTCGCTTCAAGGATTGAAACTAGTCTCACTGGATATGGGTGCGTTAATAGCCGGCACCAAACTAAGAGGACAATTTGAAGAGCGATTACGAACTGTAATTACAGAAATAAGAAGTTCAAATCAGGGAATTATTCTTTTCATTGATGAGCTTCATACATTCTTAAATAACGATAGATCGATCGCTGATGCAGGTAGTTTGATGAAACCTGCTTTAGCCAGTGGCGAATTAAGATGTATCGGTGCTACAACACCAGAAAACTTTCGCCGAACCATAGAAAAAGATCAGGCTCTTAATAGAAGATTCCAGCAAGTAGTTATCAAAGAACCAACTCTTGATGTAAGCCTAAATATTTTAAGAGGTGTTAAAGAGCGATATGAAATTCACCATGGCATAGGTATAAGTATCGACGCCTTAGAGACCGCAAATCGTCTCGCTGATAGATACATAAGTGATAGATGTTTACCAGATAAAGCAATCGATTTAATTGATGAGGCTGCTGCTCAAATTAAGATTGAAACAACTTCTAAGCCTCAAATAATAGAAAATCTTGAATCAGAGCTACTAAATCTAAATACAATTTTAGAAGACTATCAAAAATCTTCAGATTTAGAAAAAATATTAATCGCAGAGAAACAAAAATTACAAATTGAAAGCAAACTTAAGAAACTTCTTCATCAATGGAATGAAGAAAAATATTTACTCTCTCAATTTCAACAATTAGTACAAGAAACGTTAGATTTAGAAAATGAAATTTCAAATTATGAGGAAGTTGGTGATTTAGAAAATGCTTCACGTTTAAAGTTTAATGAATTAGAAGATTTAAACAAACAAAAACGTGAATTAGAAAAAATCCTGAATTCAAAAAAACAATTACCTAATACCTTCATCAAAGATCAAGTTAAATCCGACGACATCGCTGATGTTGTCTCTAAGTGGACAGGTATTCCCGTTAATAAAGTTCTTGCAGGAGAAAGAGAAAAACTCTTGAATCTTGAGGCAGAGCTAAATAACAACGTTATTGGACAAGCAAAAGCAGTACAAGCTGTATCGGCAGCGATCCGACGAGCGCGAGCGGGCATGAAAGATCCCCAGAGACCCGTTGGTTCTTTTATGTTTCTTGGACCCACTGGTGTTGGTAAAACTGAGCTTGCAAAAACCCTGGCATCCTCTTTATTTGACAAGGAAGATGCTCTTGTCAGACTTGATATGAGTGAGTTTATGGAAAGGAATGCAGTGGCAAGACTCTTGGGAGCACCCCCTGGATATGTTGGTTACGAAGAAGGTGGGCAATTAACAGAAGCAGTAAGAACGCGGCCATATTCAGTACTTTTATTTGATGAAATCGAAAAAGCAAATTCAGAAGTATTTAATGTGCTTTTGCAAGTTCTAGATGATGGACGATTAACAGATTCGCAAGGAAGAACAGTCGATTTTAGGCATACTATTATAGTTATGACAAGTAATCTTGCGAGCGAGGAGATTCTTAGTTATGCCAAAGAAAATAAAAATGATGATTTAAATCCTCAATCATCACAAAATAATCAAGAAATAAATACTAAAATTAATCAAGCACTTAAAAAACAATTTAGGCCTGAATTTCTTAATCGAATTGATGAGATAATTCAATTCAATCCCCTAAACAACAAAGACTTGAAGAGAATTGTTAGTCTTCTTCTGAAAGATCTTGAGAAGCTACTAAATGAACAAAATCTTGAATTAATTGTTGATAATGAATCAATCGAAAAAATAGCGGCTGATGGATATCAACCAGAATACGGCGCTAGGCCACTAAAAAGATTAATACGTCGTAAACTTGAGAATCCTCTGGCCACGCAACTACTTGAGCAAACCTTCTTAGGTGCCAGGGGGATTAGGGTTAGCCCTCCTAAGGAGGGTTCTGAATCATTTGAATTTATTGCATTAAACTGACTCTATTATTATTAATCGAATAAGTTAGTAAAAACATGATGAATTCATCTAACCTTATAAAAAAGATTTCTTAATCAAGTGGCAGAATCAACACCTAATGAGGATAAAGAATCTTCAACTGCATCTAATGAAGAGGATGTCCAAATAAAAAAAGGATTTTTGAATTCAACAGCTGAGGAACTCAAGTTAGTGGTTTGGCCAACTAGGCAACAGCTTTTCAGCGAATCAATAGCTGTAATTTTGATGGTTACGCTATCCGCAGCTTCTATCGCGGCCGTTAGTAGATTCTATGGATGGGCCTCTTCTCAAATTTTTCTTTGATCAATTAAAAAACTATAGAATAGACTTTGAATAAGTTTCCTTTTTCATTTCATCCTCAAAAAAGTGTCAGATACTGATAGCAACCTTAACGATCAACAAGATTTGTTGGAATTGGCCCCAGATGGAAATCTTGGTGAAAATTTTGCAAACCAAAATCAATCTGCAAAAACATCTATTGCAAGATGGTATGCAATCCAAGTTGCATCAAGCTGTGAGAAAAAAGTAAAAGCAACTCTTGAACAAAGAGCAATAACTCTTGGTGTCAGTACCAAAATACTTGAAATTGAAATTCCTCAGACACCTGGGGTCAAGTTGAAAAAAGATGGAAGTCGCCAAACAATTGAAGAAAAAGTCTTTCCTGGATATGTACTAGTTCGGATGATTTTGGATGAGGACACAATGATGGCAGTGAGAAGTACTCCTAATGTCATAAATTTTGTTGGTGCAGAGGATAGAAGAGCTACTGGTAAAAGCCGAGGTCACATCAAGCCAAGACCACTAAGTAGGCAGGAAGTGAATAGGATTTTCAAACGAGCCGCTGAAAAGAAAACGGTCGTCAAGCTAGACTTAGCAGAGGGTGATCAAATAGTTGTTACATCAGGACCATTCAAAGATTTCCAAGGCGAAGTAATTGAAGTTTCTGGTGAGAGAAGCAAACTAAAAGCTCTTCTCTCCATCTTTGGTCGTGACACACCTGTTGAGCTTGAGTTCTCTCAAATCAACAAACAAAACTAAATCCAAGAGATGCTTTTAAAAGACTCTCAAACTGGATAAAGTTTTAATTTGTACGCAAAACAAGCTATTTTGATAGTTTGCTCCCTTAGAAGTCCTTTTATTTTTTGCAGATGGCTAAGAAAGTTGTAGCAGTAATCAAACTAGCCTTGCAGGCTGGCAAAGCAAATCCTGCCCCACCTGTTGGTCCAGCTCTTGGTCAACATGGTGTAAATATCATGGCGTTTTGCAAAGAGTACAACGCAAGAACGCAAGATAAAGCTGGTTTTGTCATACCTGTTGAAATTTCAGTTTTTGAAGATAGAAGTTTTACCTTTATTACAAAAACCCCCCCCGCATCAGTTTTAATAACAAAAGCAGCGGGGATAGAAAAAGGATCTGGAGAATCAGCAAAAGGTTCTGTTGGAAGTATCACAAAGGACCAACTTGAGGAAATTGCAAAAACTAAATTGCCTGATTTAAATTGCAACAACATCTCATCGGCCATGAAAGTCATAGAGGGAACAGCTAAAAATATGGGTGTGACAATCAGCGGTTAATATCATCTAAACTTATAAAAAACCTAGGGGGAGGCAAATTCATTGTCGTTACTACCCCAATAAACAAATGAAAAAACTAACCAAAAGGATTAGATCACTCAAATCAAAAATAGAGGATCGTTCTTACGAGCCCCTTGAAGCAATAAAACTTGTCAAAGAAAATGCAAACGCAAAATTTGACGAAACAATTGAGGCTCACATTAGATTAGGAATCGATCCAAAGTACACAGATCAACAACTAAGAACAACTGTTGTACTTCCAAAGGGAACTGGTCAGAAGGTTCGAATAGCAGTAGTAACAAGAGGAGAAAAAGTCGCTGAAGCAAAAGCCTCTGGTGCTGACTTGGCTGGAGAGGAGGAGCTCGTAGAAGCAATTAATAAAGGGGAGATGAATTTTGATCTCCTAATTTCTACGCCCGATATGATGCCAAAAGTTGCAAAACTTGGAAGAGTCCTGGGTCCTAGAGGACTAATGCCAAACCCAAAGGCTGGAACAGTTACAACAGATTTGGCTAATGCAATCAAAGAATTCAAAGCTGGAAAACTTGAATTTAGAGCAGATAAAGCAGGAATTGTTCATGTGCGTTTTGGAAAAGCAAGTTTCTCAGAGGAAAATCTACTTGAAAATCTAAAAACTCTACAAGAAAGTATTGATCGCAATAAGCCCAGTGGAGCTAAAGGTCGTTATTGGAGAAGTTTATTCATAACATCCACCATGGGGCCATCAGTTGAAGTGGATTTCAGCCAACTTCAAGACATCAAACAAGATCAGTAATCTTTCTGATATATTATTAGCACGATAAGCTTAGGGCTTTTGCTCTGCCAAAGACAGCAGGTCTGATATGTCGGCTAAATGCCACATTTTTATAAATCCTGCCGAGGTAATCGCAAAGATTTTTCCATTTGGATTGAATCGACAGCGCTCTCGTCTCAATATGAGAAGTTATGGCTGCTTGTCCATTCAACCTCCCCTGATTCAATCCAATTATTATGGGACGCTCCCTTGAGAGCAAAAAAGAAATAGTTGATGAACTGAAAGGTCTTCTTAATGATGCTGAACTCGCATTAGTAGTCGACTACAAGGGTCTTTCAATTAAAGATATCTCTGACTTGAGATCGCGTTTGCACTCAAAAAGTGGTATCTGCAAGGTTACAAAAAATACCTTGATGAGGAAGGCTATTGATGGAAGTTCTGAATGGTCACATCTCAACGGCCTTCTAACTGGAACAAATGCTTTTGTTTTAGTTAAAGGAGATATTGGAGGTGCTCTTAAAGAACTTCAAGCGTTTCAAAAAGAAACTCAAAAATCACTAACTAAAGGTGGAATTTTTGAGGGCAAACTTTTATCTCAAGATGAAATAAAAGCTATTGCCAGTTTGCCAAGCAAAGAAGCACTTATTGCTCAAATTGCCGGTGCACTAAACGCTGTATCAACAAAACTTGCCGTCGCTATCAACGAAGTTCCTTCTGGTTTAGCAAGATCACTCAATCAGCATGCAACTTCCAGCGAAAGCTGACAAACTTTTTTGACTCCATTTTCATCCATTAATCGCTGAACTTAAAATCATGTCTACCAAAACCGACGAAATTCTCGAATCCTTAAAGTCCCTCTCTTTGATTGAGGCCTCTGAGCTTGTAAAACAAATTGAGGATGCTTTTGGTGTTTCTGCTGCTGCATCAGCTGGTGTAGTTATGGCAGCTCCCGGTGCAGCTGCTGGTGGAGACGCAGGTGCAGCAGCTGAAGAAAAAACTGAATTTGATGTTGTCTTGGATAGTTTCGAAGCATCTGCAAAAATCAAAGTTCTCAAAGAAGTCAGAAATGCTACTGGTTTGGGCCTTGGAGATGCAAAAGCTATGGTTGAAGCAGCACCAAAAACCATAAAAGAGGGTATGGCAAAAGAGGAAGCAGAAGCCCTTAAAAAGGCTATTGAAGCCGTGGGTGGCAAAGTAACTTTAAAGTAAAACTTTAAAAACACTTTAGAAAAAAATAGCCGGTCAAAAGACCGGCTATTTTTTTAACATGACAATGACAAAAAAGAAGGTAATTTCAGCTGCCACTGATGGCGCTTGCAGTGGCAATCCAGGCCCGGGAGGCTGGGGAGCTCTAATTCGCTTTGATGACGGTAGTATCGAGGAATTTGGAGGATTTTCCTCTGAAACAACAAATAACAGAATGGAATTATCCGCAGCATTGGAAGTTTTAAAAAGACTAAAAAATCTATCAATTCAAGAAAATCTAAAAATAAGAACCGACAGTAAGTACTTAATTGAAGGATTCACAAAATGGATAATTGGATGGAAAAAAAAAGGATGGAAAACTGCATCCGGAAAATCCGTGCTTAATCAAGACTTGTGGTTAAAACTTGATGCAGCTCGAATTAATGGCGTAAGTCTTCAATACGTTAAGGGCCATAGCGGAGATATTGATAATGATCGCGTGGATGCGATAGCGGTGGGATTTTCAAAAGGTAAAGACATAACCATAAATTGCAAAAATTGTTAGTATGAAGTCAAATTCTCAAATAAAAAATAGTAAAATAGAGGATTTATATAAGAATTTTTGTGGCTCTATTTTAAGTAAGGATGAAGGAATTGATGCAGAAATATTATCTGAATTAGCGTTATTTTCCCTCGCAAAATTATCAATTTACAGAAAATTCCCTTTATTTTCGAAGATACTAGATAATTTAAAAAAAGAATTATGTTTTACCGACAGTAGATTACAACAAAATATTTTTGGATGTTATTTTAAAAACCCTATTGGTCTTGCTGCTGGTTTCGATAAAAATGCATCAGCAGCAGCGATATGGGATAACTTTGGCTTTGGTTTTGCTGAGCTAGGTACAGTAACTTTTCATCCGCAAGCGGGCAACCAACGTCCAAGATTATTCCGCTTAGCAAAAGAAAAGGCCGCTCTTAATAGAATGGGTTTTAATAATATTGGTGCAAAAAAAGTAAAAGAGTCAATCTTAAGTCAAAAACTTTTAAAACCTAATAAAAGGCATATGACACTTGGTTTAAATTTTGGTAAATCTAAAATTACTAAACTAGAAGAAGCTATTGATGACTATTCCGCTTCATTAGAAATTCTTGCTGAGGAAGCTAATTATGTAGTAATAAATATAAGCTCACCAAATACACCTGGACTAAGAGAATTACAAAATACAAAAGAACTTAGAAAATTAATAAGTAAACTTAAATCTGTGAGATATTGTCCCCCATTACTGATAAAAATTGCACCCGATCTTTACGATAAAGAAATAATTGATATTGCAAAACTAGCAGAAATTGAAGAAATATCTGGCATTATTGCAGTTAATACAAGTATCAAAAGATTGGGTCTAGAGAAAAGAGTTTTAAAACAAAGCAATCTATCGCTTGAGGATGAGAAAGGTGGATTGAGTGGTGACCCTTTGTGTCAAAGAGCAAATGAGGTAATCAATGTTTTATACAACGTGAATCCTCAAATGCCATTAGTTGGAGTAGGCGGTATCAGAACACCTAAGTCAGCATGGGAGAGGATTACATCAGGGGCCTCTCTTATCCAACTTTATACAGGCTGGATATATGAGGGGCCAACTTTAGTACCAAGAATTCTTCAAGAGTTTTCTAGTCAACTCGATAAACATGGCTTTAATACAATCACTGAGGCAGTTGGGAGCAAGGCGCCTTGGATATAAAGCCCTGAAATTTATATGTCACTGAAAAGATACCAACATGGTGGAAATTTGGAACTTGAGGCAAAACGACTTGGATTTATTCCCAGTCAAGTCTTAGATGCAAGTGCTTCAATAGTTCCCTTCTCTCCTCCCTTAATAATTATAAAAAGCATTGAAAAATCACTGAAATCACGTGTGATTAGTTCGTATCCTGACCGTTCGCATTATGCTCTTAAAACATCAATTGCAGCTTGGCATAATATCGATCCAGATATGATTCTGCCTGGGAATGGAGCGTCTGAACTTATTACATGGGCAGCAAGAGAGGCTTCATCTATTGGTACGAGTGCTATTCCAGCTCCGTGTTTTTCTGATTATGAGAGAGCTCTGAAATGTTGGGAAGGTAAGTTTAACTATGCTGCTTTGCAATTGAGTTGGCATGATCAAATCCCACAAGCTTTTCCTATTAATTCCGCAGCTAAAGTTATATGGATAACAAATCCACACAACCCAACTGGCCAACTTTGGGATAAGAAATCACTAGAGGCTCTATTAGAAAAACATGAACTTGTTATCTGTGATGAGGCCTTTCTACCTTTAACTCCAAATGGAGAATTGCAATCTTTAGTACCATTAGTCAATCAATATCAAAATTTAATTGTTATTAGAAGTCTCACAAAACTCTTTGCTATTGCGGGTTTAAGATTGGGTTATGTAGTTGGATCTGAATCAAGATTGAAAAAATGGGAAAAATGGCGAGACCCTTGGCCTATTAATGGATTGGCAATTGAAGCTGGAAAAGCATTATTCAATAATCAAGAAAAATCTAAAAAATGGATTAAAAAAATTCATAACTGGATAAATATAGAGCGGCCTTGGCTTAGTAAACATTTAGGAAGTCTTAATGGAATAAAGGCACACCCAACTAGTACAAATTTTCAATTAATTGAGAGTAAATATCCACTTACTCAGATACGAGAGAAGCTTGAACACCAAAAAATACTTCTTAGAGATTGTCAATCATTTAAAAACCTTAACTCTAATTGGTTGAGGATTAGTCTTCAAAAAAGATCGGATAATAAAAAGATATTTATGTCATTGAAAAGAATCATTGAAGATAATTAAACAAGATATTAACAATCAATTCGGAAGAGTTTTTTACACCTAATTTACCAATATATTTTTTCATAGAAATTAAATTAGTTCGATCTTGATTTTCTAAACCTAATAAATTAACAACTATGTCTTTTAATCTATTACTTGAATAGTCCCTTTGATGGAATATTAAACCGCCACCATTCATAGCTACATATTGAGCGTTAATAAACTGATGATTATCTGAAGCATATGGAAAAGGAACAAAAATTGCTGGCGTTTTTGTTATTGCTAACTCACTTATTGTTCCTGCTCCTGCTCTACAAATTGCAAGATCTGTATGATAAAGCAATCCAGGGATATCATCAGAAAATTCCTTTACCACAAGATTAGGAGAATTAATTTCCGCACGATTATCATAATTTGCACCGGTAAGATGAACAATTCTACACCCTTTATTTAGCAAAAAAGGGATTAAATCTTTTACCATATAGTTTAAACCTATAGCTCCTTGACTGCCGCCAAAAATAGCAACTAATGGACCTGATCCAAGAGGCAACCAAATTGGATAATTCGGCTTTACTAAAAATGAATTACGAATAGGTATGCCTGTAAAAATAATATCTGAGCCTTTTAAAAATTTTTCAGCTGGTGGCAATCCAATCAAGACTTTATTACAAAGATTTCCAAGAATCCTTGTAACGCGGCCAGGGAATGCATTTGACTCATGTAGAACTACCTTAATTTTGCATAGTCTTGCCGCCAATATAGTTGGAGCTGCAATATAACCGCCTGTGGTAAAAATAAGTTCAATTTTCTCCTTTTTAATAATGTGAGAAATTTTGTTAATAGCAAAAATTGATTTTATTAATTGGAAAAACTTTTGAATTAAGTTCCCTTGCAATCCTGATAAAGTGATGGTTCTTAAATTATATTTAGATGGTACTATGGTATTTTCAAGTCTGTCTGGTACACCTAACCATATAACACGCCATGATTTTGGTAATGATTGTGCTATTGCTAAAGCAGGAAAAATATGTCCTCCAGTTCCACTAGCAGCTATCAAAAGGTTTGGCATAAAAATAAATCTTTCTATTGAAAACTATCGCCTCACATTAAATGAATAATTTTTTAAAATCCACTTTTGTTGCAATACTGATTGCTCTTGGATCAACTCTTTCTCCTGTATATTCAGAGAATACAGATATGAATATTTTTAGTAAAAAACTAGAATTTGCTATGAATAGAAATAATGATAGTAAACTTAAATCTTTTTTCAAAGATGATATTTTTTTAAATTTTATAAAAAAAAGAGAGTCATTTTTAAATAATTATTCATCTTTAAAATGGAAAATAATTCCAATCATAAATAATAAACACAAAAATAAAATAGTAAAAGTAATAATTAACGGGGAAAGAAAAATAGGGGATCAAATATTTGATTTATTTTCTGAAGAATTTATTAAATTAGATATGAGTAATAATAAGATCAATAATTTTGAAAGTTTAAGTTCTCGAGCCATTCTTAAAACGAAAGGTAGTCCATTGAAAATTAAACTTGCAATTCCTGAACAAGTACTTACTGGTTCAATTTATGATGTGGATATCATTTTGGAAAACCCCTTAGAAAAGAACTTTTTAGTGGGCGGAATAGTTGACACTAAAAATGAAATTCAAACCCTCAAAGCGAATCCTAAGATCGATATAATTCCATTGGGTGCTGGGGGCTTATTTAAATCAGTCCAAGCGCCAATGAAAGCAGGGAAACAATCACTAGCAGCATTGTTAATTCATCCTGAAGGAGTAGTTTCAATAACAAAAATTATCGACGTACAATAAATTAAAAATTAAATAAATATCTGAAAGTAAAACAGTTTTAAATTATAAAAATATTTTACGCATTATCTAGGGCTGCTACTCCTGGAAGTACTTTGCCCTCAAGAAGTTCAAGACTCGCGCCTCCACCAGTAGAAATGTGTGACATTTTGCCAGCCAAGCCAGCTTTTTCAACAGCTGCTACAGAATCGCCTCCACCAATTATGGTGCAACATCCTTTATCACTCAATTCAGCGAGAGTAGATGCAATTGAATTTGTTCCATTAGCAAACTTCTCAAATTCAAAAACACCCATTGGTCCATTCCAAATTATTGTTTGACAATCGGATAAAGCCTCCTGAAAAACTTTTATTGACTGTTTGCCTATATCTAATCCCATCCACCCCTCTGGAATCTCGGTTATTGAAACCTCTTTAGTTGATGCATCAGGCGCAAAATTATCTGCAAGAACAACATCCGTGGGTAAAAGCAACTGAACTCCTCTCGACTTAGCTTTAAGTTCAAGCTCTTTTGCAAGTTCTAATTTATCCTCCTCAACCAAACTCTTTCCCACATTTAAACCTCTTGCCTTAAAGAAAGTAAAAATCATTCCTCCACCAATCAAGATTTTGTCGCATTTATCTATCAATGATTCAAGAACACCTATTTTGCTGCTAACTTTTGAGCCTCCTACTATTGCTGCAAGTGGCCTTTTGGGATTATCAATAGCGCCTTGAAGATACTGAAGTTCTTTTTCCATTAAGTATCCAGCAACGCAGGGACTCAGATAATTTGTAACCCCCTGAGTGGAAGCATGAGCACGATGGGCAGCCCCAAATGCGTCATTTACATATAAATCGGCCATTGAGGCTAGTTCTTTAGCAAATTCATCGCCATTACTCTCTTCCCCCTCTTCAAAACGAACATTCTCCAGCAAAAGTACATCTCCGTTTGAGAGAGAATCGACTTTGTTTATTGCATCCTTACCAAAACACCTATCTGTTTTTAAAACAGTTTTACCTATCAGTTCTCCAAGTCTTTTTGCAACAGGAGTTAGCCTCATGGTCTCATTAACCTTGCCTTTTGGTCTGCCGAAATGAGCTGCAAGAAGAATCCTGGATCCTTTACCCATCAGATCTTTAATTGTTGGTAAAGCTGCTCTGATTCTTGTGTCATCAGTTATTTCACCCTTTTCATTAAGTGGAACATTGAAATCAACTCTCACAAGGACGCGTTTTCCGCATAAGTCCTCCGCTCCGAGACTTGAGAGGGAACGCTTTGCCATTTTTACTCTGAAACTAAAATCTGAGTGACAATACCTCGCTGCAGGCCTAATTAAAAGAATTTACGGACAGAAAAAGCATCTGGCTATTCAGCATATAAAGCCAAAACCAACCTATCTAATCAATCAATATCGTGTAATGGCAATATTTCTGACTAATGCGAAAATATTTTGGAATATATAAGAAATTGTTTGTATATTAACTAAACTTCACTTAAAAAGATTAATTCCAGCTCATCAAGAAAATCCCTACTAAACCAAATCATTCAAGTTAATGGTCGTCAGAATAATTATTATTGGAGATGGTTAAAAAATAAACAAATAAATTTTTTGATCAAGATGACTTTCAACTTACTTTCGTCTTGCCATGAATCATCCAATTATTCAATGGTATCCTGGACATATTGCAAAAGCGGAGAGAGAACTAGCCAAAAATTTAGAAAAAATTGACTTGGTTATCGAAGTCAGAGATGCACGAATACCTATTGCGACCTCCCATCCTCAAATTGGCCGCTGGACGAAAGGGAAAAAGCATCTACTCGTTATTAATAGAAGGGATATGATTAGTGAGGAAGCAATGAAAGACTGGGATAGATCGTTCAGAATAAAAGGTGACAGGCCATGGTGGTGTAATGCAAAATTAGGCACAGGCGTTAAACAAATCCAGGAGGCCGCTATAAATGCCGGTAAAGAAATCAATGACAGGAGACATTCAAGAGGTATGCGCACCAGGCCGATAAGAGCACTTACATTGGGATTCCCAAATGTTGGGAAGTCAGCATTGATAAATAGGCTAGTAAAAAAAAAAATAGTCGCAAGTTCAAGGAAAGCAGGGATTACACGATCACTTCGATGGGTAAGAGTTGGACAAGAGCTTGATTTACTTGATGCTCCTGGAGTTCTCCCACCAAAACTAGATGACCAAAAATCTGCATTACTTTTGGCATTATGCGACGATATTGGAGAAGCCGCTTATGACGTAGAAACAGTAGCGCTTCTCTTTTTGGAAATATTAATTAAAAAACCAGACTTACCTGACTTGACAAAAAAACATAAAAAAATTTTAGCCGAGAGATATTTAACCGAGCTGAATCAAAATAATTTCTCCCCGCATACTTGGTTACTAAAGGCAGCAGAGTTACATACCTCATCAAATACAAGAAGAATGGCGCAAAGAATCTTAGACGATTTTCGTAAATCATTATTAGGCCCGATTTCACTAGAATTACCTTAATTAATGAATAAAAATAATCCAATGCAAAATTTTGGAGAAGGTGAAGGGGAACTAATTACTCTTCATTATCAAAAACCTTTGCCAATGAGACTTGATAGATGGCTTGTAAGCCAAAGGTCTGAACAAAGTCGAGCACGAATACAAAAGTTTATCGAATCGGGTTTTGTCCTTGTTAATAACAATACAGGGAAAGCAAAGACACCCCTAAGAAATGGAGACATAGTTAAACTCTGGATGCCTCCACCCGAGGAATTACCATATCTTTTGCCAGAAAAAATAAAATTAAACGTAATCTTTGAGGATGATCATATTATAGTTATAAACAAAAATGCAGGTATAGCAGTTCATCCAGCACCTGGAAATAAGAGCGGAACATTAGTAAATGGCCTGTTGTACCATTGCAAGAATCTTCCAGGCATTGGAGGAAAGCTTCGGCCAGGAATTGTCCATCGACTAGATAAAGATACTACTGGATGTATTGTCATAGCCAAAAGTCAAGAATCATTAGTCAATTTACAAAAGCAGATTCAACAAAGGGTTGCCAAAAGAAAGTATATAGCTCTTATTCATGGAGTATTCTCAGGAGATAACGGCACAATTTTAGGAGATATTGGAAGACATCCAATCAACAGAAAAAAATATGCAGTTGTAAGTGATGGTATGGGTAGACATGCATGTACTCACTGGAAACTTATCGAACGCTTTAGAAACTATTCACTAGTTAGCTTTGAGCTGGATACAGGACGTACTCACCAAATAAGAGTTCATTGCGCTCACCAAGGAAATCCAATTTTAGGAGATCCACTTTATAGTAGATGCAAGAAAATTCCGGGGAACCTTGATGGGCAGGCGTTACATGCAATCAAATTAGGACTAATTCATCCCATAACTATGGAGAAAATGCTTTTTGAGGCTCCCCTACCACCAAAGCTTGAACGTCTTATCACCACACTCAGGCAAACTAGTTGAAATTTATAACATCAATTTTGGTGAGGCATTTAACAATTTCTTTGTTTCTTTATTCAGAGGATGTGAAAAAATATTTTGACTTAAACCTTGTTCGACTATTTTTCCGTTATGCATCACAAGAATTCGATCACAAAAACTTTTAGCCACCAGCAGATCATGAGTTATGAATAAAATTGCGAGTCTAAGTTGTTTTTGCAAACTTTTTAGTAGGTTAAGTATCTCAACTTGCACTTGAATATCAAGCATACTGATACTTTCATCACAAATTAAAACCTTGGGTTTTAAGGCTAAAGCTCTTGCAATAGCAACTCTTTGTTGCTGCCCACCAGATAATTGAAAGGGATATTTTTGCATGAAGTCATCTGACTGAGGTAAACCTACCTGAATCAGTAAATTTTTAATTTCTCCTACAATATCTTTTTTTTGAATTAAATTATGAATGCGTAAAGGATCAGCTATCGCATCAAAAATTGACATATTAGGATTGAAGCAAGCTTGAGGATCCTGAAAAACCATTTGAATCATTTTTCGATTTTTATGAAAAAACAACCCAGATGAATCAAAAAGATTTTTTCCATTGATTTTTATTTCTCCACCTCTTATTGGTGTTAAACCAACTATAGCTCTACATAACGAACTTTTTCCACAGCCTGATGCTCCTACAATGCCAAGCATTTCCCCCTTCATAAGTTCAAAGCTTATATCATCAACTGCTTTGAACCATTTTGATTTCCAAAGAAAGGTTGGCGACGCATACCAACATCTTAAATTTTGGACTTCTAGTGCAAGCTCAAGACTCTGAGAGAATTTCTTTGTATTTTTCTCCTTAGCTCTACAAGCAGCAATGAGTTTTTTCCCTGGTAATGATTGTGGATTCCTAATGATATTTTCACTCGTCGATTCCTCAACAATCACACCTGAATCGAGAATGGCCATGCGTTCACACCATTTGGAGGCCATCGCCAAATCATGGGTAATCAACAATAAGGATGTGCCAAATTCATCACAAAGGTCGTTTAACACACTCATGATTTGATTTGCAATATGAACATCCAAACTCGTCGTTGGTTCATCAGCAATTATTAATTTTGGATTTAATGAAATTGCCAATGCAATTCCTATACGTTGACGCATTCCACCACTAAATTCATGAGGGTACGAGTTAAAGCGTGATGAATTAATTCCAACCAAATTGAGTAAATCATAGGCTCTATGCCTTTTCCAATTTTCACTTTTATCAGCTCTTTGACAATTTAGAGTATCCAGCAAATGATCTCCAATAGTCATAAGAGGATTTAGTCGAGTCATCGGATCTTGAAAAACAAATCCCACAGATTCACCTCTTATTTTTCTTAAAGCTGCCTTACTAATACTTTTTGATGATTGACCTGCAACAAAAATTTCTCCTTCACATATAGCCTTACAGGGAAATAACTGAAGAATGGTCCTTGCTAATGTACTCTTCCCACAACCTGACTTACCTATTAATGCGAACTTATCCCCTTGATTAATCTGCAGGTTAATACCATTCAAAATCCATTCAGATTGATTAATATATTTCATTCTCAATTTTTCAATTTTTAAAATTTCTTTTGAAGAATTGATCATGTGTGTAGCAAGTATTGGTGAGGCTGAATAATATAAAATTAAGCAAATTAATTGGTCGAATGATTAACGCCCTATCACTAGGCAATTCGACTCAGGCGCAAAAGTTGTGTGATCCATCATTTGTATGTGAACCTCAACTTAGAACTAATCCAATAAATAGCACTAAAGATTATGAAATTCCACTCCCAAACTGGCTAGAGAAATGTATTACTGAGAATCCACCAGGAATGGGAGATTCATGTCCACTTAATTCGAACTCACTGTTAGCATTAGCTTTTGACCTGGCATACAGACAACACGAAGGGCAATTTAGAGCTAGCGGAGAGCCTTATATTACGCACCCGTTAGCTGTTGCTGATCTTTTACGTGAGATTGGAGCAACGCCTAGTGTCATTGCAGCTGGTTTTTTGCATGATGTTGTTGAGGATACCGACATCAGTCCAGCCAAGCTTGAGGGATATTTTGGGAGCGAAGTTAGAGAGCTAGTTGAGGGTGTTACAAAATTAGGCGGAATCCATTTTACTAATCGTACCGAAGCGCAAGCTGAAAATCTCAGAAAAATGTTTTTGGCGATGGCAAGTGATATTCGAGTAGTGCTAGTTAAACTCGCTGACAGATTGCACAATA
Source organism: Prochlorococcus sp. MIT2309 (assembly GCF_059772305.1). NCBI lineage: Bacteria > Bacillati > Cyanobacteriota > Cyanophyceae > Synechococcales > Prochlorococcaceae > Prochlorococcus > Prochlorococcus sp. MIT2309. Next base: position 970,574 of record NZ_CM186282.1, read on the forward strand.
TGCGGACTATTGAATGGCTAAGTAAGGATAAACAGCAGAGGATAGCTCAAGAAACTCGTGAAATTTATGCGCCGCTTGCAAATAGACTTGGTATTGGAAGATTCAAATGGGAGCTTGAAGACCTATCATTTAAGTTACTTGAACCTAGTTCATATAGAGAGATTCAAGAAGCTGTCTCTACAAAAAGAAGTAAGCGAGAGGAGAGACTTTCACAAACAATTGAATCATTAAAAAAACAACTAAAGTTTGTGGGATTAAACAATTGTGAAATTAGTGGGAGGCCAAAGCATCTTTTTGGTATTTGGAGCAAAATGCAACGACAACAAAAAGTTTTCCATGAGATATATGATGTTGCAGCACTTCGAATTATCGTTCCAAAAGTCGAATCTTGTTATCGTGCTCTAGCTGTGGTACATGACACTTTTAAGCCAATACCTGGGAGATTTAAAGATTATATTGGCCTTCCAAAACCTAATGGCTATCAGTCACTTCATACTGTAGTTATTGGTCGACATAGACCTATTGAGGTGCAAATAAGAACACCAGAAATGCATGAAGTTGCTGAGTTTGGTATTGCAGCTCACTGGAAATATAAGGAAGGAGGGTCTCCAGTAGGTAGTAGTGCAGATAGGTTCAATTGGCTTCATCAATTAATTGAATGGCAAAAGGAAAGTGTCAATAATGACCACAATGACTACTTAGCATCTATCAAAGAAGATTTATTTGGTGAAGAGGTTTTTGTTTTCACTCCTAATGCTGATGTTGTGGGATTAAGGAAGGGATCTACAGCAATTGATTTTGCTTACCGAATCCACTCTGAAGTCGGTAATCATTGCCATGGAGTAAAAATCAACGATAGACTATGTACTCTATCGACACCTTTAAATAATGGCGATTTTATTGAGATATTAACTAGCAAAAATGCTCATCCAAGTCTTGATTGGTTAAATTTTGTAGTAACACCTAGCGCTAGAAATAGAATAAGACAGTGGTATAAAAAAAGTCATCGAGAAGAAACCATTCTTAGAGGTAGAGAATTATTAGAGAAAGAACTTGGAAGAGAGGGATTAGAAAGTTTGCTTAAAAGTGAATCGATGGCAACGGTGGCTGAAAAATGTAACCTTAAAACTACAGATGATCTTTTAGCTTCACTAGGCTTTGGAGGGGTAACTCTTCATCAAATTTTAAATCGATTACATGAAGATATTCATATTGAAGATGTCAAATCAAAAGAACAATTAAGTAATGAAGATATGGCTCAAAGGATTAGTGTTAATTCAAGTTCATCACAATTAAAAAGGCCATCAATCAATACATGCCCAATTATTGGAATTGAAGGTCTGAATTATCGAATAGGTGGTTGCTGTACGCCACTTCCTGGAGAATCTATTGTAGGAACAATTGCTTTAGGCAACCATGGAATCACCATACATAGAGATGATTGTCTTAATGTTGAACAAATCCCAAAAGAGAGAAGATTATCTGTACTTTGGAATAATGATTCAAATCTTGGTAATGAAAAATTTGAAGTTCAATTAAGAATTGAAGTAATCGATAGAGTAGGTGTTTTAAAAGATATTTTAATGCGACTCTCAGATAGTCAAATTAATGTTAGTGATGCCCGTGTACAAACAACCCTGAACAAACCTGCTTGCATTGATCTAACAGTAGAACTAAAAAGTTCAAGTCAATTAAAAGCAACAATGGCTCAAATAAAGTCAATGGCAGATGTTCTTGACATAGCCAGAACAAATAGGGTCTGAGTTGATTGAGTTATTCTTTTTATATTTTAACTATTTATTGAAATCGAAAATATAACTCCAGTTTAAAAAGGTACCGCTAACTAAACCGATATTAATGTCTAATGAAAATTAGTTTAATTATTAGAAATCTTAAAATACTTCAGAGCTATATAAAAAAATATTCCAACAATTACCCCTAGCAAAGTACCTACTATTGTGCAGCCTAAAAGTAATCTGCTTGTGACAATCCATCCCTGTGACCAAAACTCTGAGCTATTGAACTGAACTAAATTTGTAATCTCAGGAGTATTCCCAAAAAAATAAGAACCAATTCTGAAATTGAACAAATAAAGTGGAAGATATGTAAAAGGATTGCTTATCCAAGTTCCTGAGGCAGCAAGCAGACGGTTCCCCTTGAATAAACTTGCTAAAATCACACCTATAAAAGTCTGTAATCCAAAAAAAGGGAAACAACCACTAAACACACCCAGAGCTAATCCTCTTGCTCTCATTGCAGGCGTACCTTCCTGATTCCACAGCCACACAAAGAAAGATCGGCTTTTTCGCCGAATATCAAAATTTTTTTTTGCCATTCCACCTTTCATGAAAAAGAGAATACAAGAAACTCAGAAGACTCTAAAAAAAAAACTATAGATTAATGAGCATTCCTAATCATTGCGAAGAAACTATTGCAGCAATCGCAACAGCCGTTTCAGCTGGTCAAGGCGGGGTGGCAATTGTACGTATTTCTGGCCAAAACTCTGAGGTTATCGCGAAAAACATTATTGATTTACCTGGAAAACAACAGTGGGAATCTCATAAGGTTCTGTATGGGTTTGTAAGAGATCAAGTCAGTAAAGAAACAATTGACGAAGTTTTAGTACTCCCAATGAAAGCTCCAAGAAGTTTCACTGGCGAGGATGTCGTTGAAATTCACTGTCACGCAGGTCTAATTTCTGTACAAAGAATACTAAATAAAATTCTTTTACAGCCGCATGTAAGGCGAGCTATGCCAGGGGAATTTAGCGAGAGGGCTGTCATAAATGGCCGACTTACACTCACTCAAGCAGAAGCGATTAGTGATCTAATCGCAGCTCGAAGTGAGAGAGGCGCTAAACTAGCAATGGCTGGCGTTTGTGGTGAGACAAATAAAACAATAACTTCACTTAGAAATCGTTTACTAGATCAACTCTGTGAGCTAGAGGCTCGGGTTGACTTCGAAGAAGATTTACCCCCTCTTAATCAAGAAAAATTACTAGATGAGATTTCAAGTGTATTCAACTCTCTTGATAAACTCATTGCAGATTCAGAAAGGAGTAGATTTATACGTAAAGGAATAAAAGTATCTATCATCGGTCTGCCAAATGTTGGTAAGAGCTCTATTTTAAATTTTTTAAGTAAAACTAACCGAGCAATAGTTACTGACACACCTGGAACAACAAGAGACTTAGTTGAAATCTCATTGATATTAAATGGGGTTCCTGTGACCTTAATTGATACAGCCGGGATCCGCTCTGCAACTGATCAAGTTGAGGAAATCGGCATCAAGAAAAGTTTTGAATCGATAAAATTTTCAGACGTAGTTTTATTTGTTTTTGATATGAGTATGGGGTGGTCAAAATCTGATCAAGATCTTCTCAATAAAATCCCAATTGAGATTCCACGGTGCATAGTTGGTAACAAATCAGACCTTTGCAGTAGTAATTATACTGAAAAAATGGGAGATGTAATATTTAACACTGTGAATGGAAAAGGGGAGGATCAATTAATTAAAATCTTATTAGAAACATGTGGGACAAGTAATCTTGAGGGTTTAGGGGTTACCTTAAATGAAAGACAATTAGACCTTGCTATGTCAGCCAGAAGCGCTTTACACAAAACCAAAAATGTTGCTCTGCAAGAATTACCTTGGGATTTTTGGACTATTGACTTAAGAGATGCAATTCATAAATTGGGAGAACTATCCGGAGAGGAAATTACAGAAACCTTGCTCGATCGTATCTTCTCTAGATTTTGTATCGGTAAGTAGCACTTTTACAACTATCAACTTTTACTAACCTTATTCAATATTGCACTTTGGACTTACGCACCCCACAAATTAATAACATAATTGATCTCTGGATAAATGAGGACATAGGTAGGGGGGATCTCACGAAAAGTGCATTGAAAAATCAGCTTGTATCTGCACATTGGCTTGCAAAAAATGATGGTGTCTTTTGTGGTGGAGAAATCGTAAAAAAAATCTTCAACAAAATTGACAGCACCATAGTTATTGAGTTACTAATAGGCGAAGGTGAAACTTTTAAATTAGGCGACAAAATCCTTAGATTACAAGGTCCGGCCTCGGCATTAGTTGCAGGGGAAAGAATAAGTTTGAATATAGCAATGCATTTATCAGGAATAGCAACAAAAACTTCATCTTTAGTATCTAAACTTAAGTCAACCCAAATAAAGTTAGCTGATACGAGAAAAACAACCCCAGGATTGAGAACCCTAGAAAAATATGCGGTGAGATGTGGTGGTGGAATTAACCATAGAATGGGACTTGATGATGCTGCAATGCTTAAAGAGAACCACATCGCTTGGAGCAATGGCGTTGAAGAGTCAATCAAAAAAATAAGAAAATCAAGTCCGTGGACAACAAAAATAATAGTTGAAGCTGAAACGGCTGAACAAGCTAAAGCTGCCGTAAGTGGAGGAGCTGATGGAGTATTACTTGATGAAATGGATCCAAAATTTATTAAAGAGTTAGTTCCAAAATTACGAGAATTAGCAAAAGTAAATAATAGCTTTAGAAAAACATCAGATATCATTATTGAAGTTTCTGGAATAGATATTTCAAAAATTAATGACTATACCAATACAGATATAGACATAATTTCAACAAGTGCACCAATTACAAAAAGCACGTGGATAGATTTGAGTATGCGTTATGACAGTTCAAGGGGGAAAGTATAATGTTAAAAGCATTAAATTTTTTAGAAAATATAATCGAAAACGCTTTTTGCTCAATATATCCAACCGAGTTCAAAGATCAAAAACAATTTGATCCGCAAATCAAATCATCAAGTAGGCCAGAATTTGGAGATTACCAAATTAATGCCGCACTCTCTTTCTCTAAAGTTTTAAAAAAACCACCACTAGAAATTTCACAAAAAATTATTAATTACTTAGAAAATGATGAAGAATATTCTAAAATGTTTAAAAAACCAGTGATCGCTGGTCCAGGATTTATAAATTTAACCTTAACAGAAGATTTCTTAATCTCAGAGCTAAAAATTAGGTTACAAAGCAAAAGATTAGGTGTCAAATTAATCCCTCAGAAAAATATAAAAAAAGGCGAATATACAACAGTCATTGATTTCTCAAGTCCAAATATTGCAAAAGAAATGCACGTTGGGCATTTAAGGTCGACAATAATTGGTGATTCTTTAGCAAGAATATTTGAATTTCGAGGCCATAAGGTCTTACGACTAAATCATGTAGGTGATTGGGGAACACAATTTGGAATGCTAATCACTTATCTCAAAGAAATAGCTCCAGAAGCTTTAGAAATCCCAGACCAAATCGACTTGGGTGACCTTGTGAATTTCTACCGTGAAGCAAAAATAAAGTTCGATGAAGATCCCATATTTCAAGAAAATTCTCGATTAGAGGTGGTCAACCTTCAAAATGGAGAAGAGCAAAGCTTAATTGCTTGGCAATTATTGTGTAATCAATCTAGAAAAGAATTCGAAAAAATATATAAAAGATTAAATGTAAAAATAACCGAACGTGGAGAGTCTTTTTATAATAAACATCTAAAAAATATAGTTAATGAACTTAAAGATTTAGGATTATGCGTTACAGATAATGGTGCAAAATGCGTATTTCTTGAGGGTATGAGAGGCAAATCTGGAAATCAACTTCCATTAATAATCCAAAAGAGTGATGGCGGTTATAATTACGCAACAACAGATTTAGCTGCACTAAAGTTTAGGTTCGGAACTCCGCCCAATGGAGACGGTGTTGAAGATATCTTGTATGTAACGGATGCTGGGCAATCCAATCATTTCGAAAGTGTATTTCAAGTAGCCAGAAGGGCCAAGTGGATACCTGGGCACTGTCAGGTTAGGCATGTGCCTTTTGGTCTGGTTCAGGGGGAAGATGGGAAAAAACTTAAGACAAGATCTGGTAAAACGATAAAATTAAAAGACCTCTTAGATGAATCTGTAAAACGAGCACGTAATGATTTAGAGAAACGCTTAATAGAGGAAGAGCGTACGGAAAGTGAAATGTTTATTCAACATGTTGCTTCTGTTATTGGATTGGGAGCAATCAAATATGCAGATTTGAGTCAGAATAGAACCACAGACTACCAATTTAGTTATGACCGCATGCTGGCGCTACAAGGGAATACAGCTCCTTATCTCCTTTATGCAATTGTTAGAATTAGAGGAATCGCAAGAAAAGGTGGTTCTTTCAAAATCGATTTAAATAAACTTATTTTTAATCAATCACCTGAACAGAGGCTTCTAAGAGAATTATTAAAATTTGATGAAATTGTACAAAAAGTCGAACAAGAGCTTTTACCCAATAGACTTTGTACTTATCTATTTGAACTAAGTCAGCAATTCAATCGATTTTACGACCAAATCCCAATCTTAAAATCAGATGAGCCTTATAAAACAAGTCGTCTAGCACTTTGTAGACTTACAGCTGACACCCTTGAGTTAGGTCTAGATTTACTTGGCATAGAAACATTAGAGAGAATGTGATGAACAAAAATAATTCAATGAAAAACTTAAAATTCCCTAAAGCTCGTGATGAAGTTGAAAATTTAAATGTTTACTCTGCTCCTTTGGAAGGGAGAAGAGACTTTTTAAGATTAGATTTCAACGAAAATACAATAGGACCAAGTCCAGTTGTTATTGAATCACTCAAAAATATTAAATCCGAAAGTATATCTATTTATCCTGAATACAATGGTCTAAAAGAAGCAATTATTAAAAATTTAATTTCTACCGCAGATCTTAAAAGTTGTAATACTAGTCATATTGGTATATTCAATGGTGTTGATGCCGCTCTAAATTCAATATTTCATGCATTTGGGAACCGAGGAGATTTATTTTTAACAACTAATCCAACCTTTGGTTACTACGGTCCATGTGCCGATATGCAAGGAATGAAAAAAGAAACGATATTTTACGAAGGAGAAAGTTTTAAATTTCCATTTTCAAAAATAAAAAGAATACTCGAAAATCAAAAGACGAAAATACTCTTATTATGCAATCCAAATAATCCAACTGGTACAAGGATAGACGCAGAATTAATTTTAGAGATGGCAAAAATATCTCCCGAGACTCTAGTAGTAATTGATGAGCTATATGAAGCATTTACTGGTGATAGTGTTGTACCTTTAATTGATTTACAAGAGTGTCAAAACATTATTATTCTTAGATCTCTATCAAAAACTGCAGGGTTAGCGGGGTTAAGAATTGGATTTGCTATTGGCCATAAAGATCTTATAAAAAAAATATGTCGAGTAACAGGACCATATGATGTCAATAGTTTTGCGGTAACAGCTGCCTTTGCTGCACTTGGCGACCAGCTATATATAGATAACTACGTTAAAGAAGTTTTAAAGGCTAAGGATTGGATAAAGAAGGAGCTTATTTCTCATAAAATCAAACATCATATTGAAGGGGGTAACTATTTTCTTATGTGGCCAAAAAATACACCGGAATTTGTAGAAGAGTCATTAAGAAATAAAGGAATTCTTGTTAGAAACATGAGGGGAAAAGCATTAATAGATGGCTCTCTCAGAGTAAGTATTGGAACAAAATCTCAAATGAGAAAATTCCTTGATGCAATTATTAATTAATCCCCATTATATATATAGTCGTATCATCTTTCCTGAATTTATTAGAAATTCTTAGAGATTTACCAACTTTTTTAACTTTATATAGCTCCATTTCTTTTAAAAATGGCTCAATAGTATCTTGATCACAATTATCATAGCTCTTCTTACGAGTATATTGAACAGGAATGACTACTTTTGGTTTTAAACCCTCTATTAGCTCTTTAGCCTCTACGGCATTATAAACTTTTGCGCCACCTCCCACGGGAATAATCAAGATGTCTGGCGAGCCCAAAAGTAATTTATTTTCCAAATTAAGTGGAGCTACACTTCCACCCATATGTGCAAAATTTAATCCTCCCAGTTCCCATACCCATACTGTTGATTGTCCAAAACGTCTTCCTCCTAAACGATCATGGGGAAGACTAAAACCCTCTATTTTTAATCCATCAACATCATATGAACCTGGCTCAACAAAGAAAATCCCTTTGGCCACTTTAGCACCCTCATCAGCAAGCTCAGAACTTGCAAGAATAATATCAACAGTTATTTTTGGCTCAGATAACCCTTGAGCACAACCAACTGCTCGGAAAGGATTTAATAAAATCGATTTACTTTCACCTTTGATTAGTAGAGAACTATGCCCATAATTCTTTATGGCAACTCCTTCAGCTGAGGTAGAAGAAATTGAAATAAATGAAAAAGCAGCTGCAGAAAGTAAGCTTTTGATCAGAAATTTCGAAAACTTGTACTTAAAAGTCATTAACTCAAAGAACTTCATAGCAAACTAGCAGTCTCCTGGCTGATCTTGAGTAAGTTCTAAAAAATTAGCTAAAAGTTCATGGCCTGACTCAGTTAATACACTTTCGGGGTGGAACTGCACTCCCTGTAAGTTCTGAAAATGATTGTGTTTAATTCCCATGATGGTTCCATCCTCAAGCCAAGCAGTCACCTCTAAACAATCAGGGAGGCTTTTTCTCTCAGCAATTAAACTGTGATATCTAGTAGCAATCAATGGATTTGGTAATCCTTTAAAAATACCCTTGCCTTTATGAAATATTTGAGACGTCTTTCCATGCATTAACTCATTAGCAGGAATAATTTTCCCCCCATAAGATTGGGCAATTGCCTGATGACCTAAACAAACACCCAGAATTGGTATTTCACCGGAAAATTTTGATATCGCCTCTAAGCAAACTCCGGATTCATCCGGATTTCCAGGACCTGGAGATAATAAAATCGCAGAAGGTTTTAATTGTCTTATTCCCTCAATAGAAATTTCGTCATTTCGAATAACTTTAATAGTTTTAGCTAAAGAAAAATCTGAAGATAACTCCCCTAAATATTGAACAAGATTATAGGTGAAGCTATCGTAGTTATCTATGACAAGAAGCATTTTCATTTTACGATTATAAATCTAATAGATTTAGAATTTGTGAGCCAAATATAAGAATAGCTGTTATTAATGAACCGATCGACATTATTAAGACAGCTCCAGCAGAGCAGTCTTTAGCTATTTGAGCCAAAGGATGAAACTTTCGACCAATCGTTAAATCGACAACAGCCTCTATTGAGGTATTAATCAATTCAAGGATTAGCACGAAAATAATTGCAAGAATAATAATCGTGAATCTCTCGGGACTTAATTTCAACAAAAATGCTAGTAATGCGGCAAAAATACCAACCCATAATTGAATTCTAAAATTGCGTTGAGTGGAATAGCCATAAATAATTCCCCTATACGCGTAGTAAAAGCTCGTTAATAAATTTTTAGATATTTTCCATGAATTTTTTCTAAAAGGGGGTTTAGATCGTCGCGAAATTTTTGTAATTTTATTTTCTTTGAGATAATATTTTTTATATTTCATTTGTTTAAATCTTTTTCGATCCACTTTTTGATTCACTAGTAATACTGGTCAAGTACTCCTGAAATGCCAACATTGTCTCCAGAGAATGTTCATCTGGGTGATCCCACCCTATAAGGTGCAAGAGACCGTGACTTACCAGCCATCTAAGCTCATCTCCCAGATTATTGCCATGATCAGAAGCTTGTTTTACTGCGGTTTGTACTGAAACAACTATATCTCCTAATTCAATGCAACTCCCATTGGGACCAACCATCACATCATCAAAAACAGGAAAAGACAAAACATCTGTTTTTTTTTGAATATTTCTCCATTTTTTATTTAACTCACATATTTGAATATCATCTGTAAACCTCAAGCCAACACTTAAATTTTGAGCATTACGTAAAGAAGAAGGGCATATTGAGTCACTATCTTTTTGAATATATTTAAACCAAGTTTCTATTTCATTTTTCCAAAATTCAAACTCATTGTAATTATTCATTTTTGATATTTCTAAAAAAGAAAATGACTGGTCATTAGGGTAAGAATCGAATGTCAAGTCAAGCTGGAAGTGGTTTTTCTGAGTATTCATTTTGTCGTCTTTAAATGTACAGAACATGAAAACTTAGATTGGTATATTAGGCTTAATAAGAGATGCTAATAAAACAATAAAACCAATGAAACCAAAAGCTGTAATTATCAAATGATATAAACTTTTGTTACCTTTTCGTACCATATTCCTCATAGCTAATTTTACAAAAGTTGGAGAACGCGTTTTTTTTAATGAGCTATTCTCAGAAATTTTCTCTTTATTCATTTCTAATTAAGATTCGGTGTCATTACGTTCAACAGATTGTCTCAAAAGTGCATGAATAAATTCATCTAATTCACCATCCATTACAGCTTCAATATCAGTAGTCTCATGAGATGTACGCAAATCTTTAACCATTTGATATGGATGGAAAACATAATTTCTGATTTGATTCCCCCATGCGGCCTCGACGATATCTCCACGAATATCAGCTATTTCATCTGCTCTCTGTTCTTGCGCAATAACCATCAATTTAGCCTTAAGAAGGGCCATAGCTTTTTCTTTATTTTGTAATTGCGACCGCTCTTGTGTACATCTAACTGACAAGCCTGTTGGTAAATGAAGTATTCGGACGGCAGTCTCAACTTTATTTACATTTTGGCCACCTGCTCCACCGGAACGACTAGTGGTAATTTCAAGATCTTTATCAGGGATTTCCAAGTGAATTTCTTTCTCTAATTTTGGCATCACTTCAATGCCCGCAAAACTTGTTTGACGTTTACCATTGGCATTAAAAGGAGAAATTCTTACCAATCGATGGGTGCCTTTTTCATTTTGGAGATATCCATAAGCATATTTTCCGTCTACTTCAATGGTTGCACTTTTAATACCGGCTTCCTCTCCCTCTGAGATTTCATCAATTATTACTTTCATTCCATGATCCTCAGCCCATCGTGTATACATTCGTAAGAGCATCTGAGCCCAGTCTTGAGCATCTGTTCCACCCGCACCTGCGTTAATAGATAAAACAGCGCCTTCGATATCATAAGTTCCACTCAAAAGTCTCTCAAGTTCCCAGCGATCTAACTCTGCAGATAAGTTTTTTAAACCTTGATCAGCTTCCAACAGCATCTCATTATCAAATTCAATCTCACAAAGTTCTAGTGAGGCCTCTGCGTCCTCTATGTTTTGATTCCATTGAGAAACCTGAAGCAACTGGGCCTTTACTTCGTCAAGTAATTGCATTTTGTTTTGAGCATTTTCCTGGTCATCCCAAAAATGCGGCTGTGCAGCCAGTTGTTCAAGATCTTGTTGCCTAGCCTTCAGTGAGGGTATGTCAAAGACAGTCCTGGGCATTGCCCAGGCGAGAAGTAAGAATTGATAAATCTCTCTTGAAATCGCTCAGATCAATCACAAAAATTAATTCACCTAATTCATTTATAGCGAATAAGCTTAGGAATCTGAATAAAATGGTATTTGTTCTGTTAATAACAAATGTCAAAAGTTGAAATCTACACATGGCGTTTTTGCCCTTTTTGCATCAAAGCAAAAGCTTTACTAAACAAAAAAGGTATCAAATTTCTTGAATATCAAATAGATGGAAATGATGCTGAAAGAGAAAAAATGACAAAAAGAGCAAATGGCCGAAGAACCGTCCCTCAAATATTTATTGGTGATAATGGGATAGGAGGTTGTGATGAGTTGTACGAACTTGAAGCGTCCAATCAACTTGATTCACTTCTCAATTGAAATTAGAAAGAATCCTATGAAGCAACTTTTCGTTCTTGACCCTATTAAGCAGATTAATCCTAATAAGGATTCATCAGCAGCCCTAATGCAAGCTGCAGAGAGACATAATATTGAAGTTTGGATATGTACCCCAGCAGATTTACAAGCACGAGGTAATAAAGCATGGGTGGAATCTTGCCCGGTTGAAACATCTCCCTGGATAAAAGTCAGTCAATCACTAAGCAAGCCTCTCTCTGATTTTGATTGTATTTGGATGAGAAAAGATCCACCTGTTGATGAGGCCTTTCTATATGCGACTCATCTACTCGAGGTGGCAGAGAGAGACGGAGTGTTAGTTCTCAACAAGGCAGCTTCCCTGAGAGCATGGAATGAGAAATTAGGAGCGCTTCGGTTTAGTAATTTAATGGCGCCAACACTTGTGGCTAGTAAAGTAAAGGAGTTAGTTTGCTTCGCGAAAGAGCACGAGGAGGTAGTCCTTAAACCTCTTGGAGGCAAAGGTGGCCAAGGAGTTATAAGAGTCACAAATGAAGCACCTGGATTAGAGGCATTACTTGAATTAATTACATCCCAGGAAAATTTACCAGTAATGATGCAAAAATTTTTGCCTGCAGTGACACAAGGTGATAAACGAATCTTGCTTGTAGATGGAGAGCCATTGGGTGCAATTAACCGAATTCCAAAAAATGGTGATTTCAGAAGCAATCTTGCATTGGGGGGAAAAGCAGTAGAGACAAAATTATCAAATAATGAAATCGACATTTGCAAAAAATTAGCGCCTCATCTTAAAAGAGAAGGTTTATTTTTTGTAGGTATTGATGTAATTGGTGGCATGTTGAGCGAAATCAATGTTACTAGCCCGACAGGAATTCGAGAGGTAGAGAATTTAATGTCTATTCCCCTAGCAGACGATATAATAAAATGTCTACTTAAAAAATTAAATTGAAGATGCAGTCTAGGGAAGCAAATCAAGCTGATCTTCCAAAACGGCTAATTTAAGTTCGATTTCTCTTAACTCCTCATTTATATCAGAACCAATAACAAGCCCAGCTCCTGCATAAAGATCTAACTTATCAAATCTTGCATCACCACATCTAATAGCAACTCTAAATTCCGCATTTCTATAATTATCAATCCATCCAATTGGAGCTGCATAATTTCCTCTTTCAAAGGGTTCTAACTTTCTCAACCACTCAAGGGCTTTAGCTTGAGGCAACCCAGCAACAGCAGGAGTTGGATGCAACGAACGTAAAAGTTGCAAAGGTGACTTCTCATTAGAAACTGCAAAAATTGGAGTATGTAAATGCAAGATATTTCCCTGATCAACTATTTGAGGGCCTTTTGGAGTTACTGGAGTAAGTCCCAATTCAAAAAATTTATTTGTAATTGAAGCCACTACAAGATCATGTTCTCGAAGATTTTTCTCAGATTGAAGTAAATTAATTTCTCTTTCTTTTTTTCTAGCTGTACCTGCCAAAGCATCACTTCTAATTTGGCCAGAATTTATTGTAAGAAGCCTTTCAGGCGAAGCACCAAAAAAAGTTGACTCTTCAGATGTTTGCCAGAGAAAACGACAGCTTGAAGCTTGTTGAAAACGAAGCTTATGTAACATACTCAATGGTTGAAAAGATTTTTTAAGAGATATCGATTGCTTCACAGCTACTACCAATTTATCTAATTCTCCTATCTTCACTAGTTCTATTCCTCTCTTTAATACATCAAGACAGGTATCTTTCCAATCGATAATTTTCGATTTTACAATAATTTTTTCCTTTTGAAGATTCTTATTCTCAGTTGAAGGAGATAATTTTTCACTCATATCGAAAAGATTTTCAACACTTTTTTTTACATCACATTCACTACTTATATATGAACTTAAACGTAGCCATACTGAACAATCCAAACTAGAAATTTGCCATTTTGGTAAAACCACTCTCGCAGTTGATTTAATACTTGTTAGAGCAATTTTGTCTGATAATTCATCAAAAAATGAAAATGAAAACAAAATTTTTGCCGATGCATGAACTGGGGCCTCAGGAGTAAGATCAATTAAATTTTCAAATATTTTTTCAGAAAAGCTTTCACTCAAATCAAATCTTGCAGGTCCATGAGTCTCGTACTCCTCTGAGATACCTGCTGCTGCAATACAAAGTCCTGGATGTCGATCCCACAAAAAACCAAAGCGCTCCTCTCCTTGAATGATTGGTAATTTGTGAATTGGATCAATTCCATGTATTGGGATCGCTAAGCTAAGCAAAAACCTATCTTCTTTTCTTTCATGCCAGCATCTTTGAGCAGCCGCAAAAAGATCAAGAAATTTTGAACTATGAATCATATTCAAACAATCTCAATAAAAAAAGCAAGCAAATCCCTATTACCTTGAAACAGTAGAGGAAAGTACTTTTATGAAAAACAATGGAATAGACACCCAAAACAATACATCTAAAGCTGAAAAAAGGCTTTTATGGAAAGCAGCAATTAAATGGCCTTTATATTCTGTTGCCGTAATGCCGATTTTAATTGCTGCTGGTTGGAGCATAAATCAAGGTATTCCATTTAGATGGGAGCAGCTAATATTATTTTCGGGGGCTGGGATTTCTCTATTGATATGGGAAAACCTAACTAATGATCTTTTCGATGCAGAGACCGGTGTTGATGAATTTAAATTACACTCAGTTGTTGCTTTAATAGGTAAACGTCAACCAGTAGAAAAATTAGCCAATATAGCATTGGGATTTGGTTTATTTCTTGTGGTAATTTTATCTCAAAGAAGTAACATATTTGTTTTACCAATTGTCGTGGCTAGTTGTTTCTTAGGTTATTTATATCAAGGGCCTCCATTTAGATTAGGCTATAAAGGATTAGGAGAACCTCTTTGTTGGTTAGCATTTGGACCTTTGGCTACAACAGCAGCATTATTAGCCATTGCACCGACTAATACTTATGTTGGTTCAATCCCATGGTCAACATCACTATTAATTGGTTCAGGTCCTGCTCTAGCAACAACTCTGGTTTTATTTTGCTCCCACTTTCATCAAACAGTTCAAGATGCAATAAAAGGAAAAAATACCCCGCTAGTTAAACTCGGAACAAAAAAAGCATCCTCATTAATTCCATGGATTATTGCACTTATTTTTATAATTGAATACGTACCTGTTTTCACAGGTTATCTTCCCGCAAGCATAATCTTTGGACTGATTTGTTTACCCTCAGGGTTTAAATTAATCAAATTACTTAAGAAACACCACAATACACCCAACCTAATATCTGAGAGTAAATTTATTGCATTAAATTTTCAAACACTTAATGGGCTTGGTATAGCTCTTGGCCTTGCTTTTCCACCATTTATAAAGTTTCTTTTTACATGAAGCTCTCCATACAAGTAAAAAGTTTCTCATTTAACTTAAAGCAACCACTAAAAACCTCAAGTGGAGAAATAATTATAAAAGAAGGCTGGTTAATTAAAATCACTGACGAATCTGGGAATATTGGTTGGGGAGAAATAAGCCCCTTAAAAAAAATTGATATTCAAAAATGTAAAATTTTTATTAACTCAATTGAATCTTTAAATAGCCGGAAAAAACTTGAGGATTATTGCCATAGTTGCAAAGGTACAATTGCCTTTGCAATTGGCTCTGCATTAGCAGAGATCGATGAGCGTATATTATCGGGTAATGAAAAATGGTATTTAAGAACTAAAAATATGGCATATTTATTACCAAATAATGAAAAAATATTCTCGCATATAAGTTTCTTAAGAGAGAAATTTCATAACAATAACTCCTACTTAACGTTAAAAATTAAAGTTGGTCTTCAAAACTTTGATGAGGAAAAAATTTTTATCCAAAAGTGTCTTAAATATCTTCCAAAAAAATGTCTGCTCAGATTAGATGCAAACTCCGGTTGGAATAGAAAAATAGCAAATTATTGGGCAGACAAATTTTATGATGATCCAAGATTAGAATGGCTTGAACAACCTTTAAATATTGACGATATTGAAGGGACTATGAAATTAACTCAAAAAGTGCCTGTGGCTCTTGATGAATCTCTAACCAAATATCCATCATTGAAAAAAAGTTGGAAGTATTGGCAAATAAGACGACCTGCTATCGATGGTGATCCCAGATTACTTTTGCGAGAACTAGAAAATCACAAACCACGCATTGCCATAAGCACAAATTTTGAGACAGGTATTGGTAGTAGATGTATTCATCATCTTGCCTCGATGCAACAAAAAACATTGACTCCTGCAGCTGCTGGTCTTGCTCCAGGTTGGCTTCCTGAAGATCCACTTTTTAGTAATGATCCTTTTGTTGTTTGGGAGGCAGCATGCAAAAATTAGTTTTTTTAGATTGCATTGCTGAAAATACTGAGAAGAATTTTGAAAAATTAATCCAAAATTTAAATCAAGGAAGGTGGGTTATTCTTTGTACAAAATATTCTGAAAAGCCAAACATACCTGATGAGTTACTGCCAAAAGAACCTGGTGTAATTATTACTAGTGGTGGTAGTACGGGAGGCCCTAAATTATGCCTTCATCCATATGAAAATCTGAATAAGTCTGCCTTAGCTACAGGTAATTGGCTTAGCAGTCAAGGAGTGGATCCAAACAAATGCGCAATATACAATCCACTTCCTCTCAATCATGTCAGTGGATTAATGCCCTGGTGGAGAAGTAAATGCTGGAAGATTAATCATCATTGGATCCATCCAAAGTTTATTAAAAACCCAGAAGCTCTACAAAGTAGTCATAATCTAAAGAAAAAAAATAATGAGAATTACTTATTACTATCATTAGTGCCTACCCAATTAAATAAACTAATCAAAAGTTCAATCGGAAGAAATTGGTTAAAACAATTTGATGTCATCTGGCTTGGCGGGTCCTCAGTATCTATGGAACTTCTGATACTTTCAAGAAAACACCAACTTAATCTATCTCTTTGCTATGGAACAACAGAAACTATGGCAATGATTTCAGCATTGCCACCGAAAAAATTTTTAGCCGGTGATTTTAATTCTGGTAATCCTCTAATGGATGTAGACATACGTCTTGACAAAGAGAATTTACTTGAAATTAAAACTTCGCGGACTGCAAAATTCATATGGACGGGTCAAAAAATGATTACGGTTAAAGACAATGAAGGATGGTGGAAAAGCGGTGATTATGCAACAATTTTTCAGGAAGGAAAAAACTTATCAATTTTTATCAATGGAAGAGTTGATAATGCTATCAATTCTGGAGGAGAGACAATCTTTCCTGATCAAGTGCAGGAAAAACTATTAAAAATTGCTTTTCAATATCAATTACCTATTAAAAGATTACTTTTAATTCCAATAAATGATAGTCATTGGGGAGAAAGACTAATTGCACTTTTTCTACTAGACAAAAAAGCACACTACGAAAAGGAATATCTTTTGGAGAAAATCAAACTAATATCTAATCGTTTACCTGCTCCTGAGAGACCTCTTTCATGGTACAAATGTGACCCTCTATCAAAAAATTATTTAGGTAAATGGGATATTAAAAAATGGACTTTATGGGCAGAGAGAAATTCTCCAATAATTTGAAACTATAAAGGTTCCACTCCGCCATGTAAAGATGAAGCCTCTATCCATTTATCGATTTCATCAGGTAAGCAAACTCCTAGTCTTGTTTGAGCTGAAATAGCTGTGTGATATGTCTTCCCAACCGCTAATTTTTTTGTTTTGGCATTAAATGAAGTTTCTACTGAAAAACTCTTTGCATCAATTTTTTGAGGATTTAATTGAACTAATAAAGTATCTCCAGCTTGGATAGGAGCGTAAAAATTTGCACTACACCTAACAATTGGTAGGTGTACATGATCAGTATTGTAGTCACCTCCTGAATTAGGAAATATATTTTTTATTTGTAGGCCATAAATACCTAAACTTTCCTCCCAAGCTTCATGACACCAACGAAAAATCTGATAAAAATGAATAACACCTGCAGCATCTGTATCGCCAAATCGAACTATTTTCTCGAAATTAAGCCATTTATCAGGTTCCATATTTAAAAAGAAATCTCATCGGTCAACTGACCCCATGATGACATCAATTGATCCAAGTATTGCCATGATGTCAGCTACTTTTGCGCCTTTTAGAATATGTGGAAGTATTTGTAGGTTATTTAAATCAGCTGCCCTAATTTTAAATCGCCATGGTGTTACATCATTTTTACCTTGTATAAAAATTCCTATTTCTCCTTTACCTGATTCGAGTCTTGTATAAAGTTCTCCATTGGGAATTTTAAAAGTTGGCGCGACTTTTTTAGCAACATATTGGTAATCAAAGCCGGCAAAATCACTACCTTTTCCTTCTTTAATCTTTAAGGCCTCAAGATTTTCAGTTGGTCCCCCTGGAATCATATCGCAAGCTTGATTCAAAATTTTAAGAGACTGTCTCATCTCTTCAATTCTGACTCGATAACGCGCATAACAATCACCTTCTTTTTCGCAGGCGACTTTCCAATCAAAATCGTCGTAACATTCATAATTATCAACTTTTCTCAAATCCCAAGCAACTCCAGATGCTCTTAACATGGGTCCGGACAAACTCCAATTAATCGCTTGCTCCTTTTCTATTGTTCCCAATCCCTCAATTCTTCTTCTAAAAATTGGATTATTAGTGATCAATTTTTCATATTCATCAATTTTAGGGCCAAACCAATTACAAAAATCCTTACATTTTTCAAGCCATCCCCAAGGCAAATCAGAGGCAACTCCTCCAATACGAAAATAATTATTATTGATTAATCTTTGACCTGTCGCAGCCTCCCACAAGTCATAAATCATTTCTCTTTCTCTAAAGATGTAGAAAAATGGTGTTTGAGCACCTACATCAGCAAGAAATGGGCCTAACCATAAAAGGTGGTTAGCTATGCGGTTAAGTTCGAGCATTAATACCCTTATGTAACTAGCTCTTTTTGGTACGGAAATATTTGCTAATCGCTCTGGAGCATTTACGACAATGGCTTCATAAAACATACCAGCCGCGTAATCCATCCGACTAACGTAGGGGACAAACATGACATTTGTTCTGTTTTCAGCAATTTTTTCCATCCCTCGATGCAAATACCCAATAACTGGTTCACAATCAACCACATCTTCTCCATCAAGTGTTACCACCAATCGCAAAACTCCATGCATTGAAGGATGGTGTGGGCCAAAATTGACCACCATGGGTTCTGTTCTAGTTTCCAATTGCGCCATATGGGCTAAATGAACTGCACTATGTAGAGATTTTAGTCAAAAGTTCTACTACTTCGATCTTTTTTGCATCTTTGACTTTTAAACACATTCCCGTGATGGGAAATGAAGTGTTGAATTTGGTTTCACAATTCACTTCTCAGGAATCTAAAAAGCTAAACATTTTAGACGCTACTTTAGGAGGTGGCGGTCACTCAGCTTTATTTTTAAAAAACTATCCGAATGTTCAAATAGTCGGAATTGATCAAGATCCAATCGCAAGGGAAGCTGCTGCAGAGAACCTTAAAAGTTTTGCATCAAAGATAAAGATTTATGGTAAGAACTTTGCTGATTTTCAACCAAAAGATAAATTTGATATTGTACTTGCAGATTTAGGAGTAAATAGTAATCAATTAGATGATGCTAAACGTGGGTTTAGTTTTAAATCTAATGGATTGATTGATATGAGAATGAATCCAGAAACTTCAACTACTGCAGCAGATTTACTTGTGAAGCTAAATGAGAAAGAATTAGCAAATCTAATTTATGAATTTGGAGAAGAGAGATTCTCAAGGAGAATCGCAAAGAAAATTAAAGCTGATATTTCCTTAAAAGGAAATTATAAAGATACAAAACATTTAGCCTATGCAATTGCGGGTTGTTATCCAGCAAAACTTAGATATGGAAGAATACACCCTGCAACAAAAACATTCCAGGCATTAAGAATTAGAGTTAATAATGAAATGAAAGCTCTAGAATCGCTTTTAAATAATGCCCCAGATTGGCTATTATCTGGGGGAATTTTTGTTGTAATTAGTTTTCATTCTCTTGAAGATAGAAAAGTAAAAGTTTCCTTCAAATCAGATAATAGATTAAAGATATTAACAAAAAAACCAATCATACCAACCTTAGAAGAAATTCATAATAACCCCAGGAGCCGAAGTGCAAAGATGAGATTAGCCATGGCAATTTAATTGTATTTCTCCAAGCTTCTTACAGCTTCTGTGATAACTCTAATAGCGTTTTTAATATCATCTTGAGTTGTATTTATCCCCAAACTCAATCTTACAGAGGCTTCCGCTTCAGATTTAGAACGTCCTAACTCTAATAAAACATGTGAAATTTGACCTTGGCTGCATGCAGATCCACTACTACAAGAAATAGAGGATCTTAATTTTTGATGTAGTCTATTCCCATTAATATCAGGGATTGAAATATTTATATTGTGAGGAAGTCTTTGTTTCATTGATCCATTAATTATTAATTTTGGAATATAATTTTTCAGGCCATATAAAAGTTCATCTCTTAAATTAATTAGAGTATTTACTCGTTGCTTATAGTCTCTTTGTGCGATCTCAACTGCTTTAGCGAAGCCAACTATGAGATGAACTGGTAATGTTCCAGATCTCAATCCTTTTTCTTGCCCCCCACCAAATTGAAGAGGGATTATTGGCAGGCTTTTATTGATGATTAAAGCACCTATTCCTTTAGGACCATATAATTTATGCGCACTAATGCTAACCAAGTCAAGACCAATTTCTTTAATATTTAATGGCAAAAAACAAAATCCCTGAGCAGCATCTGAATGAAAGACAATATTATTAAGTCTGCATATTTTCGCAATTTCATTAATTGGCTGAACCACACCAATTTCATTATTAGCAAACATTATGCTTACTAGAAAAGTATCTTCATGTATGGAGGATTTAAATTCATCAATGGACAATAAACCATCAGGTTTAGGCCTTAATTTTGTGACTTTAAAACCTTCAGCTTTAAGCTGTTCAATTGGATCTAAAATTGCGTGATGCTCTGTAGTCATTGTTATTAAATGGCCTTTTTTGCCTTTACTTATTGCATGAGCTCTTGCATGACCTAATAAAGCCAAATTATTGGATTCAGTCGCTCCGCTTGTAAAAATTAATTTTTCAGCCTCGATACTTAGACAAGAGGAGATTTGCTCTCTTGCAAGCTCAACTGCCGCTGCTGAAGTGATACTTAAACGATTATGTTTGCTTGAGGGATTCCCCCAAAATTCCCCTAGATACGGCTGCATGACTGCAATCACCTCTTCTAAGCATGGCGTGCTTGATTGAAAATCAAAGAATAAAGGGGAATTTTTCATTCAATTAATGGGAAAAATCGATGTAATTTGAATATCCTTAGAGAATCGAATTAAATTTTTAAAAATCTCATTTTATTTATGTCTGAAACTACAACCTCAAATATAGAAGTTACGCAACAACCTCGAGTGCTACTTGTGGATGATGAGCCTGGATTAAGAACTGCTGTCCAAACATACTTGAGTGATGAGGGCTTTGATGTAACAACTGCTATTGATGGAGAAGAAGGATGGGAAAAAGCTCAACAAATTAGTCCTGACGTAGTAATTAGTGATGTGATGATGCCCAGATGTGATGGGTATGCACTTCTAAAACGACTCAGAGAAGACGAAAGGTTAGGTGGAACTCCTGTGATCTTTTTGACTGCTAAGGGGATGACCATAGATAGAACGCAGGGATATC
Organism: Prochlorococcus sp. MIT2309; assembly: GCF_059772305.1. NCBI lineage: Bacteria > Bacillati > Cyanobacteriota > Cyanophyceae > Synechococcales > Prochlorococcaceae > Prochlorococcus > Prochlorococcus sp. MIT2309. The sequence continues at coordinate 992,010 of NZ_CM186282.1, forward strand.
AAGCAGGGGTCGATGATTATATTCCTAAGCCTTTTGACCCTGATGAACTCGTTGCACGAGTGAGAAATGTAGTCAAAAGACAAGATCGTTTACTGACTGAAGCAGCAAGATTCGCAGACATCGATGTAAGCCAAATGGCACGACAGATTACTGAAATCAGATCAATGCTTACCCAGGGAGAAGCAGCGCCTTCTAAAAAAAATGCATCTTTACCGAATTTCACGCCACGCGAGGCAAGTGTTCTCCAGTTAGTTGCTGAGGGCTTGATGAACAAAGAAATAGCTAGGCAACTTGAAACCTCAATCCGAAATGTTGAGAAATATGTTAGCCGTTTATTTATTAAAACCGGTACGTCTAGTAGAACAGAATTAGTCAGATATGCATTAGAGAATCATTTAGTGACTTAATATTTATACTTTCCTAAACTCAATTAACTTAGAAAAATAAAAAGGTGCTTGATTGAAATTATCTCTAATCATTTCGAACCCGCATTCTTTTGCTGCTTGTATGATTCCTTTTTCTTTAAGTGTATAAGCTCTAGTTGTCTTGCTAGGGCCTGGAAATAACTGACCTATTTTTTTTAATAAGGCCAAGAAAGGAGTATATGGTGCAAAACTTACAATCAATCTTTCTTGACTTAACGAGCAGAGATGTTTGACCATTTCTTCTGCTGCTTCTTGTGGATAATGTATAAAAACATCAAGGCAGATCACTGTATGAAAAGATCCACCCAAACTTTCCAAATCTGAAACTACAAATTTGATATTTTCATTGATTATGCCCTCTGATAAAGCTCGTTTTTTAGTCTCCTCTATCATTGATTTAGAAATATCGCTTGCCAATAGAGATTTAATCCCTTGCTGAGCTAACGGCAGAGATAAGCTTCCTACACCGCATCCCGCATCACAAAAACTAATATTTTTTAAATCTTTAGTTTCATTGATCCATTTAAGAACTACATCAACGGTTTTTTGATGGCCAATTCGTATATTTTTCTGCACCTCATTCACCTCTTTACTTTGGCTATATATCCTGTTCCATCTCTCAAAACCCGTACCATTAAAATATTTCTCAACTTCTGCTTTTTCGACCTTTTTTTGCTCGTTTAGATCATTTTCAGGCATTGGGGTTATTCTTGATGTTATTTGATATTAAACAGACCTCTATCAAATAAGAAAATTCAGTTACCTATGCAGACACAAAATAAATGGTCATTATTGGTAAAGCATTTAATAAATCAAAGTGTACCCAACTGCAAATGGTAAAGACTTGGCGGTAGCAGTTGTCATGGGAAGTGATTCAGATTTGCCAACTATGAACGATGCCATTGAAATCTTAAAGAGTTTTGATATTGAAACTGAAGTTCAGATACTTTCAGCTCACCGTACTCCTCTTGAAATGATTGATTTTGCAAAAAATGCTCACTTAAAAGGAATCAAAACAATTATTGCAGGAGCTGGCGGCGCAGCACATTTACCAGGGATGATCGCATCTCTTACTCCTTTACCTGTGATTGGAGTGCCAATTTTTAGTAAGTCACTCCTGGGAATTGACTCGGCTCTATCGATTCTCCAAATGCCAGGAGGTGTTCCAGTGGCAACAGTTGCAATTGGTGGAGGATTAAACGCGGGGCTTCTATCTGCAGAAATAATTGGTTTATGTGACCAAACGATACAAAAAAAAGTCCAAAAATATAAAAGTGATTTACATAAAAAAATTCTGGATAAAAATCATTCTCTTAAGGAGATTGGGAGTAAAAATTATCTTAAAAAAATGCAATCCAAAAAGTCCAATTAAATTTTTAAATATTTAATATCCCAAATTTCTCCAGGCTTTGAATCACTTTGGATACACAATCCTCAAGATTTTCTTTTCCTGTATCAATATTAATTTCAGGAGACTCAGGTTCCTCATATGGACTTGAAATCCCAGTAAAGTGATCAATTTTTCCAGCTCTTGCTTTTGCATAAAGACCTTTAGTATCTCTCTCCTCGCATATTTGTAAATCAGCAGAACAAAAGACTTCCACAAAATCGCCTTTATCAACCATTTCCCTTGCTTTTAGACGATCTTTTTTAAAAGGTGACACAAATGCTGTCAAAACAATAATACCTGCATCCACGAAAAGCTTGGACACCTCGCCAATACGCCTAATGTTTTCTTCTCTATCAATATCTGTGAATCCCAAATCCTTGCAAAGTCCATGACGAATATTGTCGCCGTCAAGTACGTATGTTGAGAAACCTGATTCAAATAATGATGAATTCACTGCATTGGCGAGAGTGCTTTTACCTGATCCGGATAAGCCCGTAAACCATAAAACTGCGCTTTTATGGCCCCTACTTTTTGATCGAACAGCTCGATCAACTGAAGCTTCATGCCAAACAATATTCTTGTTAGCGGAGGTATCTCCCTCTGCGAGAGGATTACTCATACTGATAGTTTTGCTCAAGACTCTTAAAGAATACTCAAGCAATGAGTCAAAAAGCTTTGGATCTAAAGAAAGGAATTGATCTCCAAAAAAGCCATGACTTTGTTAATTTGATCACCCTGTAGATAAATCTTTTTGTTCTTAAATGACCCTCCAGTACCGCAATGGGTTTTTAGACGCTTTAGCAGTTTTTTTTGACCTTCTTGATTTATCTGTAAACCGCTAATAACTGTGAGTATTTTTCCACCGCGTGGGGCTTTTGTTTTAATTACTGAAATATTTTCCAAAGAGGTTATATCCTGACTCAAATGATCAAGAGACTTATCCTTTGTTAAGGGATCATGAAATTCCTGCCAACTTCCTTTTGACATAGCTCTTTTACTTAAGCTAAGAGATATCAATGCTTATTTTAGGTGACTAGCACTTCACACTCCAAAGAAAGCACAAACAATTTGTCGGTAAATTCTCGCCCGTCTCAATCAGGTCGTTTTGGCAAGTACGGAGGTCAATATGTTCCCGAAACACTTATGCCAGCTCTTGCTGAACTAGAAAATGCCGCCAGTGAAGCGTGGAATGATAAAGCATTCATATCGGAATTAAACAACCTTTTGAAAACTTATGTTGGAAGATCAACCCCTCTCTATGAAGCCAAAAGGCTTACTGAACATTATCAACGTAGTGATGGAGGTCCAAGAATTTGGCTGAAGAGAGAGGATCTAAATCACACAGGTGCTCATAAAATTAACAACGCCCTAGGTCAAGCACTCTTGGCTATAAGAATGGGAAAAAATAGAATCATTGCAGAGACTGGTGCTGGCCAACATGGAGTTGCAACAGCAACAGTTTGTGCTCGCTTTGGCTTGCAATGTGTAATTTATATGGGGAAAGAAGACATGAAAAGACAATCTCTTAACGTGTTCCGAATGAAACTTTTAGGGGCAGAGGTGAGATCGGTTGAAACGGGAACAGCAACTCTTAAAGATGCCACAAGTGAAGCAATTAGAGATTGGGTGACTAATGTGGAGTCAACTCACTACATTCTTGGGTCGGTTGCAGGTCCTCATCCCTACCCAAAATTAGTTAGAGATTTTCATGCCGTTATTGGACTGGAAACTAAAGAACAATCACAAAAAGCCTTTGGCAGGTCCCCTGATATTTTGCTCGCATGCGTTGGAGGAGGATCTAATGCGATGGGACTTTTTCATCCTTTTGTAGAAGATATCTCTGTACGAATGATTGGAGTAGAAGCTGCTGGTGATGGAGTTGAAACTGATAAACATGCAGCAACAATTACAGAAGGTCGAATTGGGGTTTTACACGGAGCAATGAGTTTACTCCTACAAAATAAAGATGGACAAGTCAAAGAAGCACACTCTATTAGTGCAGGATTGGATTACCCAGGAGTTGGCCCAGAGCATAGTTACTTAAAAGAAATTGGGCGGGCTGAATATGTAGCGGTGACAGACAATGAAGCTTTAAAAGCTCTTCAATTAGTTAGTGAACTTGAGGGGATTATTCCTGCATTAGAAACAGCCCATGCATTTGCTTGGCTTGATAAGCTTTGTCCAACGCTCAAATCAAACATCGAGATTGTTATAAATTGCTCTGGCCGTGGAGACAAAGACGTGAATACAGTTGCTGAAAAATTAGGTTCAAACTGCTAAAAAAAGGAATCAATACCTTGTGATCGAGGGATCAACGTTCAGGCTCCATGAGTCAATACCTCCAACAAGATTCCAAACTTCTAAATTTTCTCTCTGCCCAAGAAGCCAAATACCAAAATTCTCACTTCTAATTCCCGAGTGGCAAATCACCACTATTGGTCTTTCAGTTGGAAGGTGAGTAAATAATTTTTCCTCCCATTCCTGCATCTTGCTCAAAGGTAGATGTAGATACTGGAAAGGAAATTTAGCAATTGCTAATTCTTGTTCTTCACGCACATCGATAAAAAATGGATTATTGGTATTAGTTTTAATCCAAGAATCCAGCTGTGAAGCCGAAATTTCCCTTGGTCGCAACAAACTCATCAAAAAAAAAATGAATGGATAACTAAGTTAGAACAAGTTGTTATCTATTCAAAAACTTTGTATTACTGATTAAGAAGTCTTAAATGACTATTGTTAGTTAAAAGTTTTTTGAAGATCATTAGCCACATTGATTTAAGTGGGAATTCTTCAACTTCAATCACATCAAAAAAATCAAAGTGAAAAATACAGAGAGACAAGAAAATAATACGATTCCTTTAAAACCAGGACTTGAGGGGGTCCCTGTCACTCAATCATCAATTTGTGATATTGATGGAGAGAAAGGCATTCTTAAATATCGGGGCTACCCAATATCTCAGCTAGCCACTCAGAGCAGTTTCCTTGAAACAACCTTTCTCTTAATTTGGGGCGAATTACCCAATAAGAGAGAGTTAGATGATTTTGAAAAAGAAGTCCAAATGCACCGAAGATTGAGTTTCAGAGTCAGAGACATGCTGAAGTGCTTCCCAGAATCTGGTCATCCAATGGATGCACTCCAATCAAGTGCTGCTGCTTTGGGACTTTTTTATTCAAGAAGAGCGATTGATGATCCCCAATACGTTTATGACGCAGTTGTCAGATTAATAGCAAAAATCCCTTCAATGGTTGCTGCTTTTCAGCTAATTCGTAAGGGTCATGATCCCATACAACCTAGAGATGACCTTCAATACTCATCAAATTTCCTCTACATGCTTACTGAAAGAGAGCCTGACCCTCTTGCAGCAAAGGTATTTGATCGGTGCTTGACCCTGCATGCAGAGCATAGCTTGAATGCAAGCACCTTCAGTGCAAGAGTTACTGCAAGCACTTTGACAGATCCTTATGCCGTAGTTGCATCCGCTGTAGGGACTTTGGCTGGGCCTTTACACGGAGGAGCGAATGAAGATGTTATTGCAATGCTTGAGGAAATCGGGACACCTGACAAAGCGGGAAAGTATTTGGAAAAAGCCATAAAAAATAAACAAAAAATAATGGGTTTTGGTCATCGTGAATACCGAGTAAAAGATCCTCGAGCATCCATTTTGCAAGAATTTGGAGAAGAACTCTTTGCCAGGTTTGGCAAAGATGAAATGTATGAGGTAGCAAAAGCCCTAGAACATGAAGCCATAAGCCGCCTTGGCCCTAAGGGTATTTTTCCTAATGTAGATTTTTACTCTGGGCTGATCTATAGGAAACTTGGAATACCGCGTGATTTGTTTACCCCCATTTTTGCAATTTCAAGAGTTTCAGGATGGCTTGCTCATTGGAGAGAGCAGCTTGGGGCAAATAGAATTTTTCGCCCTTCACAGATCTATACAGGAGCAAAAAATAGAAATTGGATTCCTTTAGAGGAAAGATAAATCAACGATCTCCTCTGACAGAAAAATATTCTCACTAGAATTGAACTAAATTAGAAAAAATCATCCTTCAAAAGTGAGTACAGGCATTGATATCGAACTTAGCTTCAATGAAGCCCTCAAAGGATTAGGGATTTCTCCTGAAATAGCACATATTTTATGGATACCTTTTCCCATGGGCCTTGTTCTTATTGGGGCAATTGTGGGTGTATTGGTAACTGTTTGGCTGGAAAGAAAAATTTCTGCTGCTGCTCAACAAAGAATTGGCCCGGAATATGCTGGTGCGCTTGGAATTCTTCAACCAATGGCGGACGGATTGAAGTTATTAGTAAAAGAAGACATCATTCCAGCAAGAGCTGACAGCATCTTATTCACACTTGGTCCAATACTAGTTTTAGTTCCAGTAATTCTATCTTGGTTAATAGTTCCCTTTGGTCAAAATTTACTTGTAAGTAATGTTGGTATTGGCATTTTTCTCTGGATTGCATTAAGCAGTATCCAGCCCATAGGACTCCTGATGAGCGGGTATGCATCAAATAATAAATATTCTCTTTTAGGAGGATTAAGAGCTGCTGCTCAATCAATAAGTTATGAAATTCCTCTTGCTTTGGCAGTCTTGGCTGTTGTCATGATGAGCAACTCACTTAGCACAGTTGATATTGTTGAGCAGCAAAATAATTTAGGTGTTCTTAGTTGGAATGTATGGAGACAGCCTGTGGGTTTCGTGATTTTTTGGATTTGTGCATTAGCTGAGTGCGAGAGGCTCCCTTTTGACCTCCCAGAAGCAGAAGAAGAATTAGTTGCGGGATATCAGACTGAGTATGCAGGAATGAAATTTGCTCTCTTTTACCTGGGAAGTTACATCAATCTTGTTCTATCAGCTCTTCTGGTATCAGTACTTTATCTGGGGGGATGGGGTTTTCCTATTCCTGTTGAATGGTTGGCTGGTTTTCTCAATCAACCAATAGACGCTCCCTTAATTCAGATCTTTACAGGTTCTTTAGGAATAATAATGACTGTTTTAAAGGCATATTTACTTGTATTCTTGGCAATATTGTTAAGATGGACCACTCCTCGTGTTCGAATAGACCAACTACTTGATCTTGGTTGGAAATTCTTATTACCAATATCATTGGTTAATCTTTTATTTACAGCATCATTAAAACTGGCATTTCCAGTAGCTTTTGGTGGCTAAAAAACCCCAAATAGCCAAAATCAATGAGTAGTTTTACCCACACTCACTTGAAAAAAGCATTAGCTTGATTAAGCTACTTATGGCTATGCGGCAATTGCAATTGATCGTATGCTTGGTTTTTTCAAAAAAGTTTCCGAATATGCAAAGGACGCAGTTGACGCTGCGAGCTACCTAACTCAAGGGTTAGCAGTCACCTTTGATCATATGAAAAGGCGGCCAGTTACCGTCCAGTATCCCTATGAGAAATTAATACCATCTGAAAGATATCGCGGAAGAATTCATTATGAATTCGATAAATGTATTGCCTGCGAAGTTTGCGTAAGAGTATGCCCTATCAATCTTCCAGTAGTTGACTGGGTAATGAATAAAGAAACTAAAAAGAAAGAACTTCGTAATTACTCAATTGATTTTGGTGCATGTATTTTTTGCGGTAACTGTGTCGAATATTGCCCAACAAATTGTTTGTCAATGACCGAAGAATATGAATTAGCTGCATTTGACAGGCATAGTCTAAATTTTGACAATGTTGCATTAGGAAGACTTCCTACTAGCGTTACTACCGATCCATCAGTAAAAGCTCTAAGAGAGCTGGCTTATTTACCCAAAGGAGAAATGGATCCGCACGAAGTTTCTAGGACAGATCAAAGAGTGGGAAAGCTTCCTCTAGAAGTACTTGATTGGATGAATATGGATGATTCTTTAAATCCTAAAGATGAGTCAGTTGTTTTGAAAAACAAAATTGCAAAAGAATGAATATTGCAAATTCAACTGAACTGATTTGTTTTGGAATTCTGAGCTTCATTGTAATTTCAGGTGCTCTTGGTGTTGTTTTTTTAAATAATATTGTTTACTCTGCTTTTCTTCTAGGAGGAGTATTTATGGCTGTTGCGGGTTTATATTTACTCCTCAACGCAAGTTTTGTTGCTGCTGCTCAAATCCTTGTTTATGTAGGGGCAGTAAATGTACTAATACTTTTTGCAATAATGTTGGTTAATAAAAAAGAAGATTTAAATCCTGTAGAGGGTTTAAAATTAAGAAAATTTTTATCTGCAATCGTATGTTCTGGTTTATTGGCACTTTTAATAAGAGTTGATTTAATAACTGAATGGAAATTACCAGGGCCAAAAGCTATTGGTGAGTTTTCAACTGAAAGAATAGGCGAACATTTATTTACAGATTATCTTCTACCCTTCGAGTTGGCTTCAGTACTACTCTTAATGGCTATGATTGGTGCAATAGTTTTAGCTAGAAGAGATGTACTTATTAGTGATGTAGGTACTGGTAAAAATGTAGATCAAAGCCTTATCGAAAAATCTGCAAAACCTCTATTAGTTGAGAAATCAACTCAATAAAACATGGAAACCACGACAGGACTAGTTCCACTTCAAGCTTATTTAACTCTCGCATCTATTCTTTTTTGCATTGGGGTCTGGGGGTTAATTAATAGTAGAAATGCTGTAAGAGTTTTAATGAGTATTGAGTTAATGCTTAATTCAGTCAATATAAATTTGATGGCATTTTCTTCTTACCTTGATGGTGATTTAATCAGAGGGCAAGTCTTTACGGTTTTTGTAATCACAGTTGCTGCTGCTGAAGCTGCCGTTGGTTTAGCTATTTTATTATCACTATATAGAAATAGAGTTACCGTTGATATGGAAAGCTTCAATCTCTTGAAATGGTAGATTCACAAAAAAATGATTTTAGATAGTGTCTGGGTTATTTATCGATCAGACAGTCAACTTGCTAAGAAAGAAGCGATAGTTTGCTCAGAAAAATTAAAAAAACTTGGTATCAATGTTTCTCTATCAATACTTGGTAAAAATATTCATTCATTAGTTGAGTTAGCTGAGAAAATAAAATATCCTGATATTGCAGTTGTGCTTGGTGGTGATGGAACTGTATTAAGAGCAGCAAGATTTTTTTCGTCAAAAAATATTCCAATACTAAATTTTAATGTAGGAGGAAATTTAGGATTTTTGACCCATGATCCTGTTATGTTAAATGATGAAAAAATATGGGAGCAAATAATAAATGACCAAATAAAATTAGAAATAAGAATGATGTTGAATGTAAAGATAAAAAATAAGTTAAAACAAATCAAATCTTTTTGGGCTTTAAATGACTTTTATTTCCGATCATATAGAGATGAGATTTCACCAACATGTATTTTAGAGCTTGAAATAAATGGTGAAAAAGTTGATGAATATAGAGGTGATGGATTAATTATTTCCACTCCAACAGGATCAACGGCCTATTCTTTAGCTACAGGAGGGCCAATAATTCATCCTGAAATAGATGCTTTTGTAGTTAGCCCTATTTGCCCAATGAGCCTATCAAGCAGGCCCATTGTCATTCCAGGTGGCTCGCAACTAACTATAAAAAGCCTTGGGGATGTAAGTAGTCGAGTCAAACTCTGGCAAGATGGAGTTAGCGGGGCGTTATTAGATTCTTCTGATAATTGCGTCATTCAAAAGGCTGACCATAAGGCTTCGATGATCATATTGAATGGCAACCCAACCTATTACAGAACCCTTTCGCAAAAATTGAACTGGGGTGGAAGCCATATCAAAACAAAAAATTCAAGAACATTAGCTAAATGAGCCTTGAAATCGAAAGACGTTTTCTAGTAAGAGAGAATGGTTGGGAAAATCACGTTAAAAAAAGCCTATCAATTCGTCAAGGTTACTTATTTTCTGAAAAAAACAAATGGACAGCAAGAGTGCGCGTAATTGGCACTGAGGAAAGCATGCTGACCTTAAAGTACCCGAAAAAAGGAATTGAAAGATATGAATACGAGTACCCCATTCCAAGAAAAGATGCTGAAGAGATCTTAAAAAAATCAATTTCAAATATTTCAAAAATTCGTCATGAGATTATTTTCAGGAATCAATTATGGATCGTGGATTGCTTCTCAGAAAAAAACTTTCCATTGGTGATTGCTGAAATTGAGCTGTCATCAATAAATCAGGAGATTTTTATTCCAAGTTGGTGTGGCGAAGAAATTTCCAATAATCCTGAATTCAGCAACGCCTCCTTATCAAAAAAACCTTTATCTTCTTGGGAGCTAGCAAAAAGGCACTCAATCCTTTAGATTCTCTTTATATTCTCTAGCTCCTTCCAGGGCTGGCTAAAAGCAGTTAATCTGCGGGAGAATTAAGCTTGTACGGCTTATACGATACAGACGGGATTCTAAGGTTTCTCTGCGCAGACAGAGAGGCTTGCGTCGCATATGCAGAGCTGTTTGAATTGGAGTCAGTTGAATATTCTCTCCTAACACTATCTGACCCAACTCAAATTAAGCCAAATAGAAAGAGAACAAAAAATCATCCTAAAGTTGCTCCGAGGGCGAATCAGGCAATGAGCAACAATTAAATCCATCACGACATATCTTGCCATGGTCCATAGCCCAATTAAGAAGGGCTACTCTGTTTTTAGATCCGGTTTTTGTAAACATGTTGCTGACATGATTATCAACAGTCCTTTTACTGATTGTGAGTTTTTCCGCAATCTCCTGATTTGTCAATCCATCTGCGACAAGCTCAATGATCTCCATCTCTCTAGCGGAGAGGCCCATGTGAGCTGGATTGGAGATTTCTCCTGTGAACAAAATTTCCTCCACAATCAACTCTATTGATTCATATTACGCAAACTTCAGGATTTAAACACTCAACGTAATTTTCAAATGAAACAAGAAAGATGAAATCTTTACTACAAAAAAGGTTGGAATCCGGGAAAACCACTATCACAGCTGAAATAATGCCGCCAAGAGGTTCTGACACCTCTTCAGCTTTACAACGCGGAGAGAAACTTAATGACTACGTTCATGCAATAAACGTTACAGATAGCAGCAGAGCAATCATGCGTATGAGCAGTCTTGCTCTTTGCAAGTTACTAAAAGACAAAGGTATCGAACCAATTCTGCAGATGTCTTGTCGAGATAGAAATAGAATTGGTCTGCAAACAGATCTTCTTGGTGCAGACGCTCTAGGCGTAAAAAATATTCTTTGTCTTACCGGAGATCCAGTAAGAATTGGAGATCAGCCCGAGGCGAAACCTGTAAACGAATTTGACTCAATAAAACTTCTCAAACAAATTTCATTATTCAATAGTGGTGAAGACCCTGTTTCAGGAAATTTACCCGACGGACCAACTCAAATATTTGCTGGTGCGGCAGCAGATCCAAACTGCAGAGGCTTCGATAGTTTGAGAAGGAGAGTAGAGAAAAAACAAAATGCGGGGGCTAAATTTCTTCAGACTCAAATGGTAATGGATGCAGGTGTTTTAGAACGTTTTTGCAAAAAAATTGCAGACCCCCTTGGCATAAGAGTTTTGACTGGGATTTTTTTATTAAAGTCGGCAAAAAATGCAAATTTCATTAATAGAGTGGTTCCTGGAGCTGACATCCCAGCATCAATCATTGATAGATTAGATAAAGCTAATGATCCGCTTATTGAAGGTATGAAAATAGCCTCAGAGCAGGTTAAACAATTTTCGGAAATATCTCAGGGAGTTCACATTATGGCAGTAAAAGCAGAGAAATTAATTCCAGAGATTATTGAGAACGCAAATATCAATTCGTTGCACTAATTAAGTCTGTGCCCAGCAGCTCAGCCATAGCCTTTTGCTGAGGGGATGGTTCACCTAGGTCCTGCCTTCTAGCATCTGTTATTAACCAATCCAAAGCTGCCTCTTGAAGATCAAAATGATCTCCATTTTTTCCAACACAATACCTACCAAAAACCAATTTCTCTACCAGTTGAACTCCAGGGCCTATTCTTGAATAATCAAAAATAATTGAATTATCAATAGTAGCTCCCTCGCAAATACAACAACTTGGACCGATCATAGACGGACCTATTATGGTCGCTCCATCCTCAATTCTTGTCATTCCACCAACATAAACTGGCCCCTTTACATTAATCTTATCCCAATTCGCAGCAACATTTAGTCCAGTATAAACGCCTGGCATCACTTCTTTACCGGGTATATCAACTTGGCGTACTTCTCCAAGAAGAACACTTCGGATAGCCCTCCAATAATCAGGTACCTTTCCAATATCTACCCACTCAAAATCCATTGGCAATGCATAAAAAGGGGCTCCTATTTCAACCAGTTTAGGAAATAAATCAGAGCCAATATCAAACGGTTTTGATGATGGAATATGCTCAAATATTTCAGGTTCAAATAAATAAATCCCAGTATTGATCATGTCTCCTAAAGCTTCCTCAATTCTTGGTTTCTCCTGAAAAGCTTTGACCCTATCGTCATCATCAGTAACTACTACTCCATAGCTACTTACCAAATCTTTTGGAACTCTTTTGGTTATCAAACTTGCTAAAGCACCTTTCTCTTTGTGCTTTTTAACTGCCTCAGTTAAATCCAGATCAATTAATGCATCGCCACAAAGAACAACAAAAGTATCATCAAAAAATTCTTGGAAGTCTTGGATTTTTTTTAACCCTCCAGCAGAACCCAATGCATCGCCTATTAATTCTCCGTCTTCTATTCTTCCTTCAAAACTGTATGCAATTTCTACACCGAACCTTTGTCCGTCTCGAAAATAATTCTCAATTTCCTCCGCCAGATGGGATACGTTGACCATGATTTCTTTAAAATCATGTTCTTTGAGGAGCTCCAATAAAAACTCCATTACGGGCTTTTGAAGGATGGGAATCATTGGTTTTGGGATCACATGCGTGATCGGTTGAACCCGTGTTCCTTTCCCTGCCGCCAAAATCATCGCCTTCATTGGCGTTGTAGGCCTCAGCTAATTAAGCCTGACTATAATGACACCTCAACTGCCCTTAAGCTGCAGCAAGAGCATTATCTGATACTTCTAAACTATTTATTGGCAATTGAGCAACCATTCCCGGGCCTAAAATCCTCTTAAGTTGAAGTCTCGAGAATAAAGTGCCTTTTTGTTGTAATTCGACTTTGCCTTGCGAACTTAAAAAAAGCAAAGCCCAAAACACTCCTACCCGATCAGTGTCTAGACCCTCACTAGCTTTATTACCCCAGTGATTTACCAAAAGATCAAAATCTATCCAATGTAAAGCGTCTTCCCATTCGCTTAAATATGTTCCAAGAGCCGCGGTTGTCTCTGGTAAGTTTTCCTTATGAGCAAGAGAACTTATTTGATCTATTACTTGCTTATCACTGAACCGTTTATTTCGATTTTTTCGTCTATTGTTAAGTTTTTCAGACTCAATTGATTCGGCAATAGACTCCAACTGCTGTATTAATTCCCCAAGAGTTACAGGCCTTCTTAAAGGTGGAGGAGCTACAGGTCGTCTTGAAAGCAAACTTTCTGGTCTTTTAGGCATATCAAAATTTTGATCAAGCCATCCTTGCTGAGAAATATCCATAAACTCCTCTTCAGGTAATTCTTGAGGGAAAATTTCGGACTCCAAAATCTCAGCTTTCAGAGAAACCAACACAGAAGCAGCCAAAAAAGCCTCGCTACTTTCCGCAAGGTCAATTTCAAAACTGCCTCCAGTTGAACTTATTTGCTTTGCGATCTTTTTGGGAACATCAATCCTTTGACGCAATTGATCAAGGAAGCCATCAACTACTGGTATTACATCAACATCCCATGGGTCAATATCGCCTCTCTCAGCAGCATCTCTTAAAAGTCTGATGGCGAATCGTGCACCAGAGTCAATTTCAATTTTCCCCTGGAAATCAGACAAAACAATGAAGAAGCTAATAAAAACTTATCTATAAAAAAAACAAATGCCAGTAAATAGAGAATTTTATGAATTAATGAATCAATTTATTTATAAATTTGGGGCTACAAATTTATCAGTAGTAATCAATGCAGGGTGAAAAGTATTTTGAGCAATAATCTCTCTATTTTCTTTATTTTTAATCCTCTCAATTACATTCAAATCTCTACGTACTAAGCCATCTATTGAAGCGATATATGAATCAGTCATTATTCTTGGATAAAGACCAATGCCAATAATTGGTACTAACAAAGACCCAATTATGTAAATCTCCCTTGGCTCAGCATCAACTAAATTTGTATTGGTGACTAAATCTGAATTTTCTTTACCAAAGAAAATTTCTCTGAGCATGGATAACAAATAGATTGGTGTAAGAATCACACCTATTGCAGCAAAACCTGCCATCACAACCCTAAAAGGCAACGTGTAAACCTCATCTGTTACGAACCCTGCAAATACCATCAACTCAGATACGAAACCACTCATACCAGGCAAAGCAAGTGAAGCTAAAGAACAAACTGTCCAAAGAGCGAACATTATTTTCATTTTCTGGCCAACCCCACCCATTTCATTCAACTGAAGAGTTTTTGTTCTGTCATACGTAGCACCGACGAGAAAAAATAAGCTTGCTCCAATCAATCCATGACTGATCATTTGAAGCATTGCTCCGCTAGTCCCAAGAGAGCTAAAACTTCCAATTCCTATTAGAACAAAACCCATATGACTTATGGAGCTATAGGCAATTTTTCTTTTTAGATTTCTTTGAGCAAATGATGTCAAAGCTGCATATATTATGTTGACAACTCCTAAGACAATCAGGAGAGGTGCAAATTGTGCGTGAGCCTCAGGTAATAACTGAGCATTAAATCTCAAAAGGGCATATCCACCCATTTTTAGAAGAATTCCAGCGAGGAGCATATGGACAGGAGCTGTTGCCTCACCGTGTGCATCAGGCAGCCAAGTATGAAGTGGGACAACGGGGAGTTTTACTCCGAAGGCTATTAAAAGCCCCCCATAGCAAAGAAGCTGGAATCCTTTTTCATATCCTTGTTCAGCTAAATGAGTATATTCAAAGTTTGGAGTTCCACCTCCGAAGAATCCCATTGCTAGCGCAGCTAAAAGAATAAATAAAGAGCTGCCTGCCGTATAAATTATAAATTTAGTAGCTGCATATTGTCTTTTTTTCCCTCCCCAAATTGCCAGCAAAAGATAAACAGGCAACAACTCCAGTTCCCATGCCAAGAAAAAAAGAAGCATATCTTGAACAGCAAAAACCGCTATCTGGCCGCCATCCATAGCAAGGATGAGAAAGAAAAATAATTTAGGTTTAAAAGTTACGGGCCAAGCGGCCAAGACAGCTAAAGAGGTTATAAAACTGCTTAACAAGATCAGCGGCATCGACAAACCATCAGCACCTACTGCCCATGTCAATCCCAAATCAGGGAGCCAACTGACTCGTTCGGATAATTGAAGCCCTTCGAGTGAAGTGTCGTAGCCTCTTAAATAGGCGGCAACAGTTATTAGGAAGGTAGTTAGAGAGATTGCCAATGCAAACCACCTAACTTTTTTCCCATCTCCATCATCAGGGAAAAAGGGAACTATGAAAGCACCAACAATTGGAAAGAGTATTGAGAGGCTCAACCAAGGGAAATGGTTGTCAAAATTACCAAATTCCAAGAATGAGGAAGTTAGAAAAATCTTATCGAGAACCAACTTGAACAATTAAAAACCAGTCTCGCTTGTTGGAGTGTAGAAATCCCTAGAGATATGACATCATTTTGATAGTGGATGACACACACAATTGTTAGATATCAAATAGGAGAGGGACCTAAAACCCCAAAAAGAGCTACCAGAGCAATAACACCCCCAAATACAATCAAAGCATAAAATTGTGCTCTTCCAGTCTCAAAATATTTCAAACCCTCCCCGCTCCCTAAAGTCAGTAGGCCAGTAAGGTTGACAACTCCATCAACAACTTTTGCATCTACCTCAAGCACTTCCCTGGCAAGTTTTCTGCTCCCTTTTACAAATACCTTTTCATTAAATTGATCCAAGTACCATTTATTTGCTAGGAAATCATTGATTAAGGGAAATCTAGCTGCTATGAGTTTTTCTAAGCTAATTTTTCGCAAATAATAGGCGAGAACTGCTAGCGAAATTCCTGCAGAGGATATAGCGACCGAGGCAATTGCTAAAGGTAAAAATTCGCCCCATGAAAAATTTTTTGCCATCTCAATTGCTTCTTCATGATCGAGTAAATTCGCAAAAAGACTTTTCCAAGGGGTGCCAAGAAATCCAATCAAAATTGAGGGTACAGCTAAAACTATCAGCGGATAACTCATAGGCCATGGCGATTCGTGAAGGGCTCCTTTTTCATGATGTTCCAACTCATCCTCTAACTCCCTTCCTGCATTAACTAAAAGCTGTTTTTGAAGAACCTCATCATCCCCTCTAAAATCGCCTTCAAAAGTTAAAAAATACAGCCGAAACATGTAAAAAGCTGTCATGCCTGCTGTCAAAAATCCAACCATCCAAAGTAATGGATAAGTGTTAAATGCTTGTCCCAAAATCTCATCTTTGCTCCAAAATCCTGCCAAAGGAGGAATTCCACTTATGGCAATACAACCAATAAAAAATGTCGCTGATGTTATTGGCATTTTCTTTCTTAATCCACCCATCAATCTCATATCTTGAGCAAGGATTGGCTCATGACCAACCACCTCTTCCATTGCATGAATAACTGAACCGGATCCCAGAAAAAGCATCGCCTTGAAAAAAGCATGAGTAACTAAATGAAACATCCCGGCGATTGGGGCTCCACAACCCATTGCAAGCATCATGTATCCAAGTTGAGAAACTGTGCTGTAAGCAAGGCCCTTTTTCAAATCCATTTGTGTCAGGGCAATTGAAGCGCCCAAAAAACAAGTAATTGATCCAATAATTGCAATAAAAAGACCAATGAAAGGAAATTGACTGAAGAGTGGATCTAACCTCGCAACCAAAAAAACTCCAGCCGCAACCATAGTCGCCGCATGAATGAGTGCGGAGATAGGAGTCGGTCCCTCCATCGCATCAGGCAACCAAACATGAAGAGGGAACTGAGCGGACTTTGCCATAGGGCCCATAAAAACCAGGAGACAAATTGTTAGAGCAGCCCAAACAGGAACTGCGCCAGTTTCTACCGATTGAGCTATCCCTGTGGCAATATCTTGGAAATCAAAACTTCCAGTAGCCCAAAACAGACCCAATATTCCAAGCAAAAGGCCAAAATCACCAACCCTATTTACAACAAATGCTTTTTGTGCAGCATGTGCTGCACCCTCTCTTTCGTACCAAAAACCAACCAGAAGATATGAGCACATACCAACTAATTCCCAAAAAACATAGATTTCAAGAAGATTTGGACTAACTATTAAGCCCAACATTGAGCTACTAAAAAGAGCTAGGTAAGTAAAAAATCTCACATAACCTTTGTCATGAGCCATGTAGCCATGTGAATAAACCATTACAAGCAGAGCAATGGTGGTAACTAAAGCAAGCATGATTGATGCAAGTGGGTCAATGACATATCCCATAGGCAATGAGAAACTTCCAGCACTAGCCCATATGAAAAGGTGCTCCACAGTTGGGGATCCTCTTAGTTGCTCAATCAATACTGCATAAGAGAGAACTGCTGAAGCGCCAACAAATGAAATTAAAAAAACAGCAGTATTTTCTCTTAGTTGATTTATCCGTTTATTGAAACTGATTAATCCAAGTCCAGTAATTACTCCACCAATTAAAGGAAGCACAGGAATAAGCCAAGCCAATTCTGCAGCAGAGGGCATTTTTTGTTTTTCTTTTTTTAATTTTAGACAAATGTATCAATACTTCAGAGAAAGAAAATTTAAAAACGCTTCACTACCGGATGAAATAAAACGATGTGACCACCATAAGAAGCCAATGGCAATGCAAATTCCTAGTTGTGAAGGTCGCAAAAATTCTTTTATGTCTAATTTTTGACGCCCATCTAAAACAGCAATAAAAGGAATTACTGATGTATTTTTTCTCAATTCCTCAAATTGAGGACCAAATTTTGCTCTCAATCTCCGATCTCCATGCCAAATAGCAAACAAATGATGGCCAATTAGTCCCAAACATGTCACCAAAGTGAAGCTTGTACCTATCCACAAACCATGAGCAAAGCACCAGATAATTTGACCAACAGCTTGTGGATGTCTACTTATTCTTATAATTCCATCTCCATAAATTCGGACTTGAGGCTTCACAACAGCAGGAATCTCTAACAGGTTGTAAGTAGCTGGATACAAAAAAACAAAGCTGATTGCAGTCAATATCCATACCAACGGGATTACTCCAGGCATACCTTGCACATTCCATAACCTAATTCCGTCATATCGGTGCGCCAGAAAGTAACCAACCAAAACAACTGCGGAAGGAATGCTTGCCATGGCAAAAATAACTCTCCAAGCTCTGGGGCCAATGATTTGCTCAGCTTTAGATCTAATAGCAGCTCCCCCGCTGTGAATAACTGCGAAACAAATAGTCAAACCGAACATTATAAAACTCGTGTGATGAATATCACTTGGATTCATATTTAAAAGATCTCCTCTACAAGTCTAAAAATTCTGATCTTTGAGCTACGACAGCGTAAAGTTTTAAATCTAATTACTGGCTGCGTGGCTGCAAATATGGCCGAATTGCCCTTCACATTAGATCAACTTAGGATTCTTAAAGCAATTGTTGCCGAAGGAAGCTTCAAAAAAGCAGCCGATAGTCTCTATGTCACACAGCCAGCTGTTAGCCTTCAGATTCAGAATTTAGAGAAACAACTAGAAATAACAATTTTTGATAGGGGGGGCAGAAAAGCTCAATTAACAGAGGCAGGAAAATTATTGATAAATTATTGCGAACGTATTTTGAATCAATGCCAAGAGGCATGTAAGGCAATTGAGGATTTAAATAATCTGCAAGGAGGATCACTCATAGTGGGTGCAAGTCAAACAACGGGAACATACTTAATGCCAAGAATGATTGGCTTGTTTAGGCAAAAATATCCCCTAGTTGCAGTTCAGCTTCAAATCCACAGCACTAGAAGAACAGGATGGAGTGTTGCCAATGGAGAAATTGACTTAGCAATTATCGGTGGTCAGCTGCCAACAGATCTTAATGAAACACTTGATGTAATTCCATATGCCAATGATGAAGTAGCCCTGGTACTTCCTATTGATCATCAGTTAGCCAAAAAAGAGGAATTATCTAAAGAGGATCTCTATAAAATTTCCTTCGTAACACTTGATTCACAGTCCACAACCCGCAAAGTTGTTGATCAACTACTAGCCAGTTCTGGACTTGACGTAACAAGGCTTAGGATTGAAATGGAGCTCAATTCGCTTGAAGCCATAAAGAATGCAGTCCAGTCAGGTCTAGGTGCAGCATTTCTTCCTGTGGTTTCAATTGAGAGAGAACTGCTTGCAGGTACTATCCACAAGCAAACCGTTGTTGGACTTGAGGTGAAAAGAGAGCTTAAATTGATAACTAACCCAGGCAGATATAGCTCAAGAGCTGCTGATGCATTTATTGAGAATGTACTTCCTGATTTTGCAAGCAAGGATTCCCCGATAAAAAAATCATCCTAGAATTGAATTGCTTCTTGGTTGATTCCTATTGCATCTTCAGAGGCACCTTTGATTATAAATTTATTCTCATTAACATCTGCCTGATAGACGCATCGAACTATTGGATTGTCACGTATCGATCCAATGTAAGCAAAAGTATTCATCCTCTGCTTGCATTCTCTTACATCCTCATTTGTAATTGCTCCTTGCTTCTGAAGCACAGTCCAATTCTCTCTTCTAATAACACATCCAGGTTGTAATGCTGGTTGCGTAACAAAACTGGTTGATGGGTTAAGGGTGGTATACATCTCAACATCAATTACAAAAGCGCTTGCTCCCCACTGCCTGCAAAATTCGGGATCAGGCACAGCCATATCTAGCTGTTGCTGACTTGCAATATTTCCTTGACCACCTTGTGTCGTGCTTGTCACGGCACTTCCTATTCCAACACCCAAAATCAAAACCCCAGCAAGAACTGCAATGGTTCCAGTATTTAGCTTTATTTCTGGCCCACCACTAGTTGATCCACTTGATGAAGGATTTAATCTTCGATTTCTCGACTCAAATGATGGATCTTCATAGGGATCCCTACCGCGATATCCACCAGAGGATGGATAACGTTTATCAACACCTCCTCTTCCTCCAGTAGCTCGTCTGCCATAGTTGCCGGCATTAGGGGGACGTCTCATAGCAAATCAGGGGTTCTTGGAAGCCCCATTGAATAATTCATTACTCTGGATTCTGGGTTGTAACTTAATTCTCCTTTCTGAAGAAGTGAACGAATGATTCCTTCTAATTCTGAACCAATTCTCCTAAGGGTGTAATCGCTCAATTCTTTTCCCGCATTACTCTCAACAATTTCTTGAAATTTATTTTGGACTTTTTCAATTGTGCTATCCGTCCATACAAACTCGTTATCAGGATCAAGATCCATTGTCAAATGATTCGAATCGAACACAAGATCTTTGTCAACTACTTTCGCCGTAAACAATCTCACGTGTCTGGTTGTGCTTTTCAGAAGGGTATCGGACATACGTTTTTTCCACGAGAGGCAGTGGTCAAATAAAAGATCTTTATAAGCAACTCGATTTTAATCCAAACAACTTATTAAAGTTGGAAATAGATAAAAAAAAAGTATGAGAATTGCTATCGCTGGAGCTGGGCTTGCTGGATTGTCATGTGCAAAATACCTTTCTGATGCTGGGCACACTCCCATCATCTACGAGGCCAGGAATGTACTGGGTGGAAAAGTTGCTGCTTGGCAAGATGAAGACGGAGATTGGTATGAAACGGGTCTTCACATTTTTTTTGGGGCTTATCCAAACATGCTGCAGCTTTTCAAAGAATTAAAAATTGAAGACAGACTTCAATGGAAAAGCCACTCAATGATTTTTAATCAGCCTGATGAACCAGGCACTTACAGTAGGTTTGACTTCCCAGATTTACCAGCACCAGTTAATGGAGTAGCAGCAATTCTAGGAAACAACGACATGCTCACATGGCCAGAAAAGATTTCGTTTGGATTGGGTTTAATCCCAGCAATGCTTCGCGGCCAGGATTATGTAGAGGAATGTGATGAATACTCCTGGTCTGATTGGTTGAAAAAACAAAATATTCCAGAAAGAGTCAATAAAGAGGTGTTTATTGCGATGAGCAAGGCATTGAATTTTATAGATCCTGATGAGATTTCATCTACGGTAATATTGACTGCTCTGAATAGATTTCTTCAAGAAAAAAATGGATCCAAAATGGCTTTTCTAGATGGCGCACCGCCAGAAAGACTTTGCCAACCCATTGTCGACTATGTAAAAAGTCTCGGTGGAGACGTTATTTTAAACAGTCCCTTAAAAAAAATAAATCTTGATGCAGATGGACAGATATCGAATTTTGAAATTGATGGTTCTCAAAGTTTACAAGAAATTAAAGCCGATGCATATGTAAGTGCAATGCCCGTAGATGTATTCAAATTGTTGATACCTGGAGAATGGAAATCAATGGATATTTTTAAAAAACTTGAGGGGCTCAAGGGAGTCCCTGTAATCAATATTCACTTATGGTTTGATCGAAAACTAACAGATATTGATCATTTGCTTTTCAGTAGATCTCCTTTACTTAGCGTGTATGCCGATATGAGCATTACATGCAAAGAATACGAAGATCCCGATAAATCAATGTTAGAGCTTGTATTTGCCCCAGCTAAAGATTGGATAAAAAGAAAAGACGAAGACATAATTGAGGCAACTATGGGTGAGTTAAAAAAGCTCTTTCCTATGCATTTTGAGGGTGAAAACCCTGCTTTATTGCGTAAATATAAAGTTGTGAAAACTCCTCAATCAGTTTATAAATCTGTACCAGGTTGCCAAAAACTCAGACCGAATCAAAAAACACCCATAAACAATTTTTATCTGACAGGCGATTACACAATGCAAAAATATTTGGCATCAATGGAGGGCGCAGTTCTTAGTGGAAAGCTTTGTGCACAAACAATTATCAACGATAATAAATAGAGAAAGAGATTTTGATTTCTTGTCGTTGAAAAACCCATTTATCTTGACCCTTGGCAAAGTCTGATTTCAATCTAGAAGAGGCGTATGAGTCTTGTAGGAGAGAAACTGCCTACTGGGCGAAAACTTTCTACCTGGGGACCATGCTGCTCCCTCTCAGGAAAAGAAAAGCAATATGGGCTATTTATGTTTGGTGTCGGAGAACTGATGAACTGATGGATAGTGAGGAAGCTCAAAATCTCTCAACTGGTGAATTATCTGAAAGACTTGATAGATGGGAAAAGAAAACAAAAGCTCTTTTTGAAGGCAATGTCAATGATGAACTAGACGCTGTAATGGTAAATAGTCTTGAATTTTTTCCGCAGTCAATTCAGCCGTATTTGGACATGATCGAGGGACAGAGAATGGATTTGAAGTTTACTAGGTATAAAACTTTTGAAGACTTAAAACTTTATTGCTACCGAGTTGCTGGAACTGTTGGGTTAATGACACAGGGGGTAATTGGTGTAGATCCAGTTTACAGATCCAAAAAATCCGCGACTCCCCCAGACACCTCAGAGGCTGCAATCGCACTGGGGATAGCAAATCAACTTACTAACATACTCAGAGATGTTGGTGAAGATAGAGGAAGGGGAAGGATATATCTCCCACAAGAAGACTTGAATAATTTTGGATACTCAGAAGAGGATTTGATGGCAGGAGTTATCAATCAAGCTTGGAGAGAACTTATGGCCTTTCAATTAAAAAGAGCAAGAGAATGGTTTGCAAAATCTGAAGAAGGCATCAAATGGCTTTCAATAGACTCAAGATGGCCCATTTGGACATCTTTAAGGCTTTACAGAGGCATTCTAGACGTCATTGAGGAGCTCGATTATGACGTTTTCAATAAAAGAGCTTTTGTAAATAAATTTACAAAAGCTCTGGATCTCCCAGTTTCATTTTTGAATTCCGTAGGCGACGAAAGATTCAAAATTGAATATCTACTAAAAAAATAATTTTAAACGGGTGTTTTTTGATTCGCCAAAAGTTCTTTAAGTTGAGCCAATTCACCAGCCCATCTTGGGTCTGGGGCTTCAGTGTTTGGTGCATCACTGTGCACAACTTTCTTCACTTCCTTTCTGTTGCCTTGGGGTGATCCATGAGAAGAGTGATTATTTCTTCTCCCACTATTGTTTGATTCTTTCCTTTCGGAGCGCTCAACTCGCAGATTACTGCCATTGAAGTCAAAACCGTTAAATTTTTCAATTACTTCGTTGGCAACTTTTACATCGTTGACACTCGCAAAACCAAATCCTCTGCAAGCTTTTGTTTCGCGATCAAAGACTGCTTTGAAACGAATCCCCTCTCCAACTGATGAAAGAAGTTCTTCAAGTTCTTTGACTTTGAAATTTTGCGGCAAATTACCGATGTAAAGGCGAACGCTCATGGAAAAGAGGGAATCAATGGATAAAAAGCATGATTAGGCAAAAACCTAATTTCAATTGTGTGTAGTTAATCACAAAAGGGGTTGCTTTTGTTTCCACAAGTTACGAGCTAATTCAACTGCGTCCTGGTAAGTATGCAAGCGAGAAAAGGCTTTTTCCTTACAAAGCTCGTAAATGATCTCACCTATTATTGGACCATCTTGGATATTTAAAATTTTTTTTAGTTCAATTCCATTAAGAGGTGATGAGGGGTGAAATAAAGGATCATTTTGATCTCGCCATCTTTTCAACCATACCTTTTGATTATCTTTTGAAAGATCAAGAATCAAGGCTGGCAAATGACTCTTGAGTTCCAAATGTAATTTAAGTAAATCTGTTTCGTTTAAAGTTTTGTAACCTATTCCATCATTTTTACTTTGCCATTTCCTCAAAGTTTTGCAAAGGTTAATCTCTTTTTTACTGAAATTAAGTGCAATTAATCCTTCATCACTTAAAAGATTTACTAAACGTGAAATTGGTAGTGCCAACTTCAATTCAAGTTGAGAAAAATTATGTAAAGCTTCAGGATTTCCATTATGGCTTATAAAAACTTTACTTTTGTTGCTCCATGGTGAGAGTAAATCCATCTCCTTAAGAATGGGCATTATCTTGTGAGCCCATGGGCCAATAACAAATTTCTGAATCTCGCTCTTTATTCTCTCAGGAGCTGAATTCCGCAGTAATTGTGTATGCTTTTGAAAAGTCTGCATTGTATCAATATCGAAACTCAAATTATGTTGACTAATTAACCTTAAACCTCTTAGTATCCGCAATGGATCTTTAATAATATTTTCCTCACTTATTATCACAAGTTTTTTTAACTTTATATGTTCAATTCCTTGATTAGGATCAAATATTTGAGGGTATTTAGAAACCAATAGAGCTATTGAATTTATAGTGAAATCCCTTTTTTTTAAATCCTCTTCAATAGTTGATCCGACTTGTTTAGCAAAATCAATCGACCATTTATCAATAACAAGCCTGGCAATATCTCTTTTTTTATCTAAGAGCACACATCTTCCGCCATAAAAGTCTGATAAAGATTTTGCAGTTTCATATGCATTGTGAGGAACAATAAAATCCAAATCTGGTTTTTCTTGAATCAAACCAAATAAACTATCCCTAATTGCACCACCAACTAGTGCGCTGCCAAGGGGAAGATTTTCTAACTTAAAAGGCCATTTATTTACGTTTAAACGCTTTATCAGCTCATTAGTGGTTATCCTGGATAAATCTAATGACGTTTTATTGTCTGATTGGTTCAAGGACATGTGTATCTGCGTGAACTGTCAATGGGTAGATCGTTGCAAGACCTACCATGCCGTGGAAAGGCAACATGGTGCTGAACATTTGACTCAGGCGCCCGATTTCCAAGGTAATAATCCTCGCATTCACATAATCGTTCGTAATTTACAAAATCAAACAATTGAAACCGAATGGGACGTGAGGGGTTGCGGAAGTTTTCTTGAAGATCAGGGAAGATGGTCAAGATTGCGCCCAGGATATGAACTCCCAAGTTGAATCAAACAATAAAAACATCCTATTAGCATTGCACAGCACTACTGAATACTTTGGTGTAGCAGTCGTTGAATGTGGTGATTATAAACTTAAAAATCTTAGACAAAAAACGTTTTTTACAGGAAGAAAACTATCCAATGATTTATTTTCAAATATAAACTCGGTACTTCCCCTTAAAACCTGGAAAAACATAAAACGAATTGCAGTCGCAACTGGACCAGGTGGATTCACAGGGACAAGAATTACTATTTCCATGTCAAGAATAATTGCTCAACAATTATCAGTTTCATTAGATGGAATAAGCAGCTTTCAACTTATTGCAAAAAGATTATTTAAGGAACAAAACAATATTGAATATGATGAACCTTTTTGGATCATAAGTAAACTTAACAGAAGAGGAATAATAGGGGGCAAATACAAAGTCAATAATTCTTATAATTTACCTTATTACCAGCAAGTGCATGAAATCAAAGCTCCTCATCTTTTAAAAGATTCTTTAATACCAAAGAATTCATTCGAAGCAAAATATGAAATTGATCTTGATACGATTGAACTTAGCAAAATCTCACATTCATATCAATCTGAGAATATTTTTAACTCTTGGGAGAAAGTCTTACCTATCTATCCAATATCACCTGTAAGTTAAATGAAAATTAATTATTTATTGAGATATTAAGTTAAAATTAATTCTCCAATAAACCTTGGTCAAGCATATTATTTATTTTTATTTTAAGAATCTCTGTTGTCGTTTCTAAATCTTTTTTTCTCCTGGTTTCTGGTGGTGGAACTGTTTCGCCAATACGCATATGAATTGGAATAAATCTTGGCCATTTATTTTCTTTTCCAAAAGCTCTATGACTATTTACAATTGCAACTGGCAATAATTGAGCATTATTTCTGGCTGCAAGCAAAGCAGCCCCTTGAAGAGGATTATTTACTCTACCGTTGCCTTGCCTTGTGCCATCTAAAAAAATTCCAATCGCTTTATCTTGCTTAAGCAAATTTTCCGCACTTCTTATAGCTTTTCGATCACTAGAACCTCTGCTTACGGGGTATGCGCCACATCCCCGTATTATTTGACTAAGAAAAGGTATTGAAAACAATTCCGCTTTAGCCATAAAAAAGACTTGCCTACCAAGCGCATGTCCTAAAATAGGAGGATCCAAATCAGATCCATGATTGGCAACTACTACAATTGGTCCTTTCATAGGCACTTGGAAGTTTCCATAGGTTTTTCCTCGAAAAAATATTCTAAATAAGGGGAAGACAATAAAGTAACTAACAAAATAGTAAATTAAATTTCTTGCTTTCATTTAAATAGGGTTGATGCACTCTCGAATAAACTTTATTACTTAATGACCTAAATCACTCAAGGAAGAGATTTGGTTAACCCCAACTCCTTTCATTGATCGCTTTGCTAATCCAGATAAAACATTGCCTGGACCAATCTCAACAATTGTCTCAACTTTCTTATCCAACAAGCAATCCATTGTTTCTCTCCATCTCACTCCGTTTGTCATTTGCATTAAAAGTTTATCCTTAATCAAAGACCCAGATGTTGTTGGCGATGGATCTGCGTTGCTTAAAATTGGTGTTTTTGCATCACTAAATTCCACTTGCGATAGTTCCATTGAAAATACATTTGACGCCTCTTCCATTAATGGTGAATGAAAAGCCCCAGAAACGTTTAAAGGAATAACTCGCTTACAGGAAACTTTCTCAGAGACTATCTGTACCGCTTTCTTGTCTCCAGAAATTACAACCTGGTTCGCACTATTGTCGTTTGCTATGACAACACCGTCTGTTAAATTGACAACCTCCTCAAGTTGCTCTCGATCAAAGCCAATTATTGCTGTCATTGAGCCATTTGATGTTCCTGCCATTAACTCTGATCTCTTTTTTATTAATCGAAGAGCAGTTTCAAAATCAATAACCTCCCCAACATAAAGAGCAACCATCTCTCCCAAACTATGTCCAGCAAGAAAGCTCGGCTCTCTGCCTTGTCGTTTCATATCATCTGCAAGAATTGATTCAATAAGAAAAAGTGCTGGTTGAGTATTTCGAGTGTCGTTTAAATCAAAAATTTCACCTTTAACTGTTTCATGGTCTGAACAAATTGCCAACAAATCTCTTCCGAGAATCTCAGAAGCTAACGCAAAGCGACTTTTCGCCTCCGGTAAATCAATAACATCCTGAGCCATTCCAATTTTTTGGGAACCTTGACCAGGGAAGAGCCATGCAATCGACATCAGATTCTAATAAACAAGTGAAGCCTATATGGGCCCATGCCATTTAATTAAAGCTGATCCCCAACTCAAACCAGCACCAAAGCCAGAGGTTGCTATGAGATGTCCAGGCTGAATAAGTCCTGACCTCACAGCCTCATCAAGCATTAGAGGGATGGTTGCAGCAGATGTATTTCCATATTCAGAAAGATTACTCAAAACTTTCTCGTAAGGAATCTTAAACCTATCTGCAACTGCATCAAGTATTCGTTGATTTGCTTGGTGAAGTAGTAACCAATCAATATCTTCCGGGGAGCAATCACTTGCCTTGAGAACTTTATCAAGAATCAAAGGTACCTCTTTTACTGCAAATTTATAAACCTCCTTACCATTCATTTTTATTGGTGAATAACCTCCCTGATGGTGAAAATTTTCACAAACGAGAGGTTCGTAGTTATTCGAGGCAGGCAAATTTAAGCAATCACCCCTTGAGCCATCTGTCTGAAGACTGAAATTAATTAGGCCATTAGTTTTATCGGATCCAATTTCGATTGCTAGCGCTCCTGCTCCATCGCCAAAAAGTACGCAACTTTTTCGATCATCCCAATCTACCCATCTTGAGAGTTGATCAGCCCCTAATACAATTGCGCGTCTCATTGAACCATCAAATAAAAATTTTGAGGCAGTTACAAGAGCAAACAAAAATCCACTGCAAGCTGCTGTCAAATCAAATGCCACAGCATTTGAAGCTTGAAGCTGTGCTTGTACCCTCGGAGCACTTCCAAAAAGGTCATCAGGGGTAGATGTTGACATAATTATCAAATCAACACTCTCAGGATCCCAGCCGGCCATATTGATGGCTTTATGAGCGGCTTGAGCACTCAAGTTTGATAGAGATTCATTCTTCCCAATGATTCGTCTTTTGGAAATTCCCGTTCGACTTTTAATCCAGTTATCGCTAGTTTCAACTCTTAAACTTAGTTCATCATTAGAGATGCTTTGCTTGGGCACTGAACTTCCAA
Source organism: Prochlorococcus sp. MIT2309 (assembly GCF_059772305.1). NCBI lineage: Bacteria > Bacillati > Cyanobacteriota > Cyanophyceae > Synechococcales > Prochlorococcaceae > Prochlorococcus > Prochlorococcus sp. MIT2309. The sequence continues at coordinate 1,020,072 of NZ_CM186282.1, forward strand.
CGCCAACAAAGTTCACACCAAAAGTTTTTTCTTTCGTATTGGTCAAGGTAAAATCGGTGGAATTAATGGGTTCATGAGCCACAAAATTAGAATTAAAAAATTAATTTTGACTAACTCACAGGAACAGGAGTGGATAGTTGAGCCAAATCATCCATCACGCCATGACTAGCGGCAGAATGAGCAAGCCTTAAAGCACTCACCACTGATAAAGACTTACTGCTTCCATGTCCAATAACACAAATACCATTAACTCCTAAAAGTAATGCTCCACCGTGTTCCGCATGGTCAAGGCGTTTTTTTATCCTTTTCAGGTTACTTCTTAGAAAAGCTGATCCCACTTTGCCTCTTCTGCCTCGGGGCAATTCTGCACGTAGAACATCCAAAAGCACACTTCCTACTGATTCTAAAAATTTGAGTAAAACATTCCCAGAGAATCCATCGCATACAACCACATCAAATTTTCCCGATAAAACATCTCTCCCTTCGCAATTGCCTTTGAAATCAAAGTAGCTTTGATTATTGAGCAATTGAAAAGCGTTTAAAGAAAGTTCATTCCCCTTGCATGACTCTTCCCCAATATTCAATAAACCTATCCTTGGTTTTTCAACTTGCAATACATCTCTGGAGTATATGTTGCCAAGCAAAGCAAACTGATAAAGATAAGTTGGCTTGCAGTCCATATTTGCGCCAACATCCAATACAAGAACAGGTTGAGCTGGATCTTTAGTAGGAAATAATGCACCAATTGCTGGACGATCGATGCCTTTTAAGCGCCCTAATCTAAAAATTGCAGAGGCCATCAGAGCTCCCGAATTTCCTGCTGAATAAACTGCCAGCGCTTGACCCTTTTTCACCAAATCCATAGCAACATTTACACTTGCACCACGTTTTCTTCTAACTGCTGTTGCCTCTTCATCCATACCAATAATTTCCTCAGATGGGACAAGCTCCAAATAACCCAAAGAGATCGCTTCTTCAAGATTTTGATCCACACCAGATTCTTTCGCTGATGAGATGATTTTTGAAATATCACCAACAAATTTAATTTTTAAAGGCAAACGTGATATTGCTTCCAGGCAGCCTTCCAATATTGGTCCTGGAGCATAGTCTCCTCCCATACCATCCACAGCTATCCAAAGCCTCTCTTTGTCTTTAATAGATTTTTTTTCAGTTTCACTATCTCCTCCTTGAAGTCTTCTCAACGGATCAAAAACAAAAGGTTGAAGTGTATTTTTTGCTATCGAACCAGCATTAGTTACAACCGATCCAGCGTTTGAGACAACTGAACCTGCAACAGATCCTGCAGCAGATGCAGATGTTGTTGCTGTATCAACAAGAGTTGTAACAGCTGAATTGCGCCTATACCAGATAACCAATCTTCTGATAGCCCTTGAGCGATTGTTTAGTTTATTGCGAGATTCTTTTTGCACTGATTTGCCTAATTGCTATCAACTGTTAAAGAGTCAACAATCCTCTGAAAAAGATAGCCTGTACCCCTTGCTGTCAAAATTAATTCGGGATTAGCTGGATCAGCCTCTAATTTAGAACGAAGCCTAGAAATATGAACATCTACAACCCTAGTATCTACATGCCTTTCTGGGGTATAGCCCCATACCTCTTTCAATATTTCACCACGACTGAAAGGCTCACCAGAGCGACTCACAAGCAATTCCAATAAACTAAATTCCATTCCAGTAAGGCGAATTCTCTCATCAGCCTTAAAAACTTGTCGCTTATTTGTATCTATCCTTAGATCAGTTACAGCAATAACGCCCGAATTTGGCAACCCAGCTATATGTTCTTTCTCAACTCTACGAAGAACACATCTAATCCTAGCTTCTAACTCTTTAGGGCTGAATGGCTTTACCACATAGTCATCTGCACCAAGCTCAAGCCCAGTGATTCGGTCAGCCACATCTCCTAATGCTGTGAGCATCACAATTGGAACATCAGATTCTTTTCGGAGCTCCTGACATAAGCCATATCCGTCAAGCTTTGGCATCATTACATCAATAACGACCAAATCTGGTTCACAATTTCTAAAAAGCTCAAGCGCCTCTTTCCCATCACATGCTGTGACAACTTGATAACCAATCATCGATAATCGAGTTTCCAGAATCCTTCTGATACTGGCCTCATCATCGGCAACGAGGATGGTTTCTTTTGATGGACTGATTGCCGTCATTTGATAATCAGCTTCGGCGGCTACAAAAGTCGATCTTTAAAATCAAGGTTTTTGAAAGATGACTGTTTGTTATTCAACTACAGAAAACTTCCTTTACACAACTTCGTGAACAGATCTGTTTCTATTTATGTATGCCAAAGCTGTGGTGCTGAAACCAGGCAATTCTTTGGTCGATGCTCAAATTGTGGAGAGTGGAACTCAATAGTTGAGGAAATCACATCATCATCAAAAGGTAAAAAAAGAAAAAAAAATAGTAATAAAAATAATTCATCATTAAGTCACCGTTCAGAACCAATTGCTCTGATCAATGAAAAAAAATATGAGAGAATTTCAACAGGTTACGTTGAGTTTGATCGAGTTTTAGGTGGCGGAATTGTCCCAGGCTCTCTTGTCTTAGTTGGCGGCGATCCAGGTATTGGTAAAAGCACATTATTGTTAAAGAGTGCGACCAACATCTCAAGAAAAAATCGCGCTTTATATGTCACTGCAGAGGAATCAGCTCATCAAGTTCGACTCAGATGGCAAAGAATTGAAGAAATAGATTCAGAACTTCATCTCCTTGCAGAAACAGATCTTGATCAAATTATTGATGAAATCATTGGATTTCATCCTGATGTAGTTGTCATGGATAGCATCCAAGCTATCAATAATGAATCTCTTTCAAGTGCTCCTGGTTCAGTCGCGCAGGTAAGAGAATGCTCGGCAGCGCTGCAAAAAATTGCAAAGCAAGAAAATATAGCTTTACTCATTGTTGGTCACGTAACAAAAGAAGGGGCTCTTGCAGGGCCAAAAGTTCTTGAACATCTAGTTGATTCAGTCCTGACTTTCGAAGGCGATCGCTTTGGAAGTCACAGATTACTTAGAGCGGTAAAAAATAGGTATGGAGCAACAAATGAGCTTGGTGTTTTTGATATGCAAGGAGATGGCTTGGTCGAAGTAAATAATCCGAGCGCTCTTTTTTTAAGCAACGAGAGTGCAGCGGGAGTCTCAACAACGGTAGCCTGCGAAGGATCTAGACCAATTGCTGTAGATATTCAAGCACTTATCAATCCAACTTCATACGCTAGCCCCAGAAGAACTGCCACAGGAATAGAAAGTAACAGACTTCATCAGATACTTGCTGTGCTTGAGAAACATATGAATTTTGCGTTATCCCGATATGATTGTTATTTAGCAGTTGCGGGGGGATTAGACATAAACGAACCGGCCGCTGACTTGGGAATAGCTTGTGCGATTGTCTCAAGTTTTAAAAACTTGCAGATTCCTGATAAAACAATTTTTCTTGGAGAAATTGGTTTGGGTGGCCAACTTAGAGCCGTTAAGCAAACATCACAACGCCTGCAAGAAGCACAAAGACTTGGTTTTAGAACCGCAGTGATACCTAAAGAGCAAAATAGAAAAAAAAACCCAGAAGATTACGAATTAAAAATCATTGAAGTTTTAAATATTAAAGCTGCCTTAATAGAAATCTTAAATATTTAAAAAAAAATTAGAGGATAATGTCTATGTTTTTTCTACCTGTTGTCTTTAACCAATTCTCAATATCCAAATATCCCCCTGGGTAAAGCCTAACAGCTTTACCCCAAACATCCGCTGCTCTATCAAACCAGATATCACTTTCATCTTTATTACCATTTTGCTCAGCAATACGTCCTCGTTTTTCATAAATCAAACCCATGTTCTTTAGACAAGATGGTTGCTTAGGATTTTCTACCAACGCCTTCATGTATGTTTCAAGAGCAAGTTCCTCATCCCCATTGCTCATGTAAATTATTGCCATATTTTTAAGTGTTTCGCTTCTATCAATTGCATTATCTTCTAATTTTAGGCTCTCTTCATAATTCTCGAGCGCCTCAGAGTAATCTCCATCGTTCTGGGCAGATAAACCAGCTCGATAATAAATGTATGCTTGCTTCTCTTTTGACGCTATTGGCATCATTTTGATAATCGTCTCGGCAAGAACGGTGAACGCCTTGTCAATAAAATTGTCTTTGTTTTGACTGCGTGGCACAACAAACTAAATTGTGTGTAACTACATTATCGTGTTTTGCATCCACATTTATCGACTCGATTAATTAACTAAACTTTTATGCACAGTTAATTTCAAATTTAGATTAATTTATTGCTCTTATAAAATCGTGAGGCGAAAAGAAGTCAAATCAAAAAACCTTTCTCTTCTAATTGATATCGAGGGAATGAAGTGCGGAGGTTGTGTGAGATCCGTAGAAAAACTATTATCTGATCAACCTAACGTCCAACAAGCGAGCGTAAATTTAGTAACTGGAACAGCTTGGATTGATTTTAAAAGCTCAAGTTCAGAGGAAGTGATCGAAAAAATCTTATTACTGCTTAGCGAGAGAGGTTTTCCATCGAAGCAAAGGAGAGAGAAAGATTTCAGTAAAAGAAGCTCTGCTAATAAATCAGGAGACCAGTCATGGTGGAGCCAATGGAAACAACTTATGGTTGCTTTGATATTGGTAGTTTTATCAATTCTTGGACATTTATCTGAGATTGGGAAAATAAATCTACCTCTTATTGGCACACTCCCATTTCATGCAACTCTCGCAACATACGCTGTTTTTGGACCTGGCTTACAAATACTCAAACGTGGAGCCAAATCAGCAATCAATCTCTCCCCAACGATGGATAGCCTTGTTGGCCTTGGAGTTTCAAGCGCTTACGCAGCCAGTTTAGTTGCATTAATTTGGCCAAATGTTTCGTGGCCTTGTTTTTTCAATGAACCAGTTATGTTGCTTGGTTTTGTTCTCGTTGGAAGATTTCTTGAAGAGCGCGCAAGATTCCGAACAAACAAGGCTCTCCAAGATCTAGCCCAATTACAGCCCGAAAACGCTCGCCTATTTGTAAGTGAAAATGAAATTCGTGAGGTTAAAGTTGGGTCTTTAAAACCAGGAGAGAATATTCAATTATTGGCCGGTGATCGAATACCTGTTGATGGAATAGTCAAGCATGGTAATTCCAGTGTTGATGTATCCAGTCTCACTGGGGAACCAATGCCTATTAATGCATCCAAAGGGACTGAACTTGCTTCAGGGAGCCTAAATTTAGAGGGAACACTGATTTTTCAAGTCCAGCGAATTGGCGCAGAGTCTTCTTTAGCAAGGATAGTTGGTCTAGTCGAAGAGGCTCAAGCTAGAAAAGCTCCCATACAAGGATTGGTCGATCAAGTTGCAGGAAATTTTTGTTACTTGGTTCTCATCCTTTCTTTGAGTACTTTTATTTTTTGGTGGCAAATAGGTACCAAAATTTGGCCAAATGTATTAAACGCCTCTGGTCAGGGCTTAATGCATCAGCATGGTTTACATACTGCTCTGGGAAGTCAAGCTCAAACTCCTATTGGTTTGGCACTTCAACTTGCCATAGCAGTACTCGTAGTCGCTTGCCCATGTGCTTTGGGTCTTGCAACACCAACGGTAATAACTGTCTCATCAGGATTAGCAGCAAAGCACGGCTGGTTATTTAAAGGTGGCGATGTCATTGAAACTGCCTCATCAATAACTCAAATTATTTTCGATAAAACCGGAACTCTCACAATAGGGAGACCCCTTGTTGTCCAATGTCTGCGCTGCGAAAACGAACTTGAAATGCTTCAAATAGCTGGAAGTCTTGAACAAAATAGTAGACATCCAATTGCATATGCAATCCTTCAAAAAACTGAGCAACTTAATTTGGAACTATTAAATACAACAAACACAATCACAACCCCAGGTATGGGAATAAAAGGTGAAATAGAAAATTTTGAAGGAATTATACGTGTGGGAAAGCCTGAGTGGTTAAAAGAACATGGAGTAATTTTTGATGAGGACATTGAGATAGTTCTCGATCAGATAAATAATCAAGGCAACTCAATTGTTGCAGTTTCCTTGCAGGAAAAATTACTAGGTTTAATTTGTATTGATGATCGAATAAGGGCCGATGCAAACACTGCAATTGCAAGATTAAGAAAGCTTGGGCTTCAGTTAGATATTCTCAGTGGCGATAGACAAAAGTCAGTTTTGCAACTTGGAGAAAAATTGGGGTTTGAAGCCAAGCATCTTGGATGGCAGTTACTTCCGGAAGAGAAATTAGAAAAGATTAAATTTTTTCAATCTTTAAACAAAGTTGGAATGGTTGGGGATGGCATTAATGATGCCCCAGCATTAGCTGCTGCTGATATTGGAATTGCTGTAGGCACTGGAACGCAAATAGCAAAAGACTCAGCTGATTTAGTTCTTTTGGGCGACAGGCTGGAGGCACTACCAGAAGCACTTCTCCTTGCTAAAAAAACAATGGGAAAAATAAGGCAAAATCTTTTTTGGGCATTTGGGTACAACATGCTTGCTCTGCCATTGGCAGCAGGGGCTCTTCTTCCAAGTTTTGGAATTCTTTTATCACCACCCCTAGCAGCTTTTCTCATGGCAACAAGTTCAATCACAGTAGTTATGAATGCCTTATCACTAAAGTCAAAATGAAAGGGAAGTTTATAGTTTTAGAGGGTATTGATGGTTGCGGAAAAACAACACAAATCCAACTAATTAAAAGATGGTTGGAGGAAAATGAATTAATTCTAAAAGGAAGGGAACTTAAAATTACTCGAGAACCAGGTGGAACCAATCTTGGAAAAAATATCAGATCATTACTATTAGATACTAATGGAGATAATTGCCCCTATCCCTCAACCGAACTTCTTCTTTATGCCGCAGATAGGGCTCAACATATTAGCCAATTGATTATGCCAAATTTAGAAAAAGGAAATTTGGTTATTAGTGATAGATTCAGTGGTTCAACGATTGCTTATCAAGGATATGGGAGAGGTCTGGAATTTAAAATAATTAACCAATTAGAAGAAATTGCTACACAAGGAATTTCTCCAGACATTACTTTCTGGATAGATATTGATTTAAATAAAAGTATTCAAAGAAGAGCGGAAAAGACAAAAGACAGAATAGAAAAAGAAGGTATGATTTTCCTAAAAAAAGTTTCTTCTGGTTTCTCATCACTATCAAAAGAGAGAAATTGGATCAGGATTGATGGGAATAAAATGCCTAACGAGGTAAATATTTCTATTCAGAAACATATTTTAAATTTGTTGTCATAATGAAATTAATGTCATCAGATTCATTCAATAAATGTGATTTTGAAGATTTAATTGGCCAAGAAAATGCTATTGAATTTTTAAAAGCAGTTATTGAAAAAAAAAGACTGGGAAATGCATATTTATTTTCTGGTCCCTTCGGAGTAGGTAAAAAGCTTGCAGCAATGAGATTTCTTGAAGGTTTATTATCAAAAAACTCAAAAAAAAAAGATCTTAGAAGAAAACTAGAAAGTAGGAATCATCCTGATTTACTTTGGGTTGAACCAACATTCGCATATCAAGGAAAACTAATAGAAAAATCAATAGCTGAATTGGAAAATATTAATATACGTTCAACCTCTCAAATTAGACTTGAGCAGATAAAAAAAATTCGAGAATTTTTAGGAAAGAATCCTGTTGAATCTTCTTTTGGTATGGTAGTAATAGAGGATATTGATGAAATAAATGAATCAGCGGCAAATGCATTGTTAAAAACACTAGAAGAACCAAATCATGGCGTTTTCATTTTAATATCTGAGAGACCTGAGAGATTACTTAGTACAATAAGATCACGGTGTCAAAATGTTCTCTTTAACAGGCTTAACTCCAAATCCGTTGAAAATATTTTTAGAAATAAAAATGAAGAAAATAGTTATGACAATTTCTACTTAAAAAAAGAAAAGGAACTATTAAAAATTTCGCATGGATCTCCAGGAGCAATTAAGAAAAATATAGAAATATGGGAGAGTTTACCAGAAGATCTGATATCAACTATAAAAGATCTTAAAAGTAATGATCTTACAAAAGCACTATCAATTGCAAAATCAATCTCTGAAGAATTGAGCCCTAAAGAACAATTATGGCTGATTGGTTGGTATCAACAATATTTATGGGATTTGAGAAAAAATATAGAAAGCTTTAGGAGGCTTGAGAAACTGAGGGGACAGATTCAGTCGCATGCTAATTCAAGACTTGCATGGGAGATTGCATTGATTGACATACATATTACTTGATAATTTTAGCTTTCTATAACTCCCTTTTCTTTTCTAGAATTAGTTATTAAGTCCGTAAATTCACTCAATTTTTCATCTTTAGGCAATTCAAGGCAATATCCAGCCCCATAAACAGTCTTGATGAATTTTGGTTTTCTTGGATCAGGCTCCAGCTTTGTCCTGAGATGTCTTACGTGAACCCTAATAGTCTCAATATCATCATCGGGTTCATACCCCCATACTTCCTTTAAAATCAAAGATGGTGCGACCGTTTGTCCATGTCTTTGAAGAAGACAATGTAGCAATTCAAATTCTAAATGAGTTAGTCGAACTGGCAGCTCGAACCATATCGCCTCAAACCTCTCTGGCACAAGAGTTAAGGGTCCATAACTCAAGATTTCTTGTTGACTGATTGCTCCTACAGGTGCTCGATTGGTCCTCCTCAATAAAGCTTTAATGCGAACCTGAAGCTCTTCAAGGTCAAAAGGTTTTGTCACGTAATCATCAGCACCAGAATTAAAACCAGTGACCTTGTCTTTAGTGCCCCCTAAAGCAGTGATCATGAGTATTGGTATGTTTGATGTCCTTTCATCTCTTCTAAGGCGCTGACAAAGAGTCAATCCATCTACTTTTGGTAGCATCAAATCAAGAAGAATTAGATCCGGCTCATACTGAAGGGCCAGAGCTTGACCTTTTATGCCATCCTCAGCTTTTTGAACATCAAAGCCAGTATGGGACAAATGGCCTGCAACCAGCTCACGCATGTCCTGGTCATCTTCTATTAGTAAAATACAGGGTTTCATTAGACCGGACGTTAGATAATTGTCTTATTGACAGAAATGCCAAAAGATTAGATTGCTTACGATTCTCTCAAGATTTTGTTTTTTATGCAGAATTAAAAAAAACACACTGAGCCACCAAAAAAGTAGAAAAAGTCAATCATGTACTGAGTTTTGTGCATACTCTCTATAAAAAACTAGTATCCGTGTCTTTAGAAAGTCTTCCAATTTAAGCTCATTTCTGTTAAGGATCTCAGAAAAAACTGTCAATATTTTTCATAAATATGCCAGACCAATCAAAAGGAATAGAAATTTATGGGATTTTTGATGAAAAACTCAAAAAGATCCCTGTTAGTGGGATCTTTTTGAGAAATACTCCCCGGGCGGGATTCGAACCTGCGACCAATCGATTAACAGTCGACCGCTCTACCGCTGAGCTACCGAGGATCAAACAAAAAGAACATACCCTTAATTGCTACCTGAGGGCAAGTGTTTTGAACCGTTTATGAATATCATTTCCGGAAATCCAATCTCCCACTCGGCCATTTTCAACCATTGCCGCCCCACTGCAATATTTTAATTCATCCAAACGATGCGTAATCCAAAGAGCAATCATTGGGTTTTTACTATCTGAGCAGAGCTTTTTAACCAATTCAAGAATAGATTTTTGACTTATTGGGTCCAGAAGAGCTGTGGGCTCATCTAACAGCAGAAGATTTGATCCACTTAAAAGTGCTCCCGCAATGGCTAGTCTTTGCTTCTGCCCACCGCTAAGAGTATGAATCGGCCTGTTTTCCATTCTTTCCATACCGATTTTTTTTAATGTGGAGTGAATTAATTGAGTTCTTTGAAATGAATTCAAATCTTTTTTTACACTAAGAAGAAGATCACTCTTGCAAGTTGGTAAAAGAATGTGGTGGTCTGGGTTTTGAGAAACTAAGTAAGGATTTAATGAACAGGTAATTTTGCCGCTTTGACTCTTTAGCATCCCATTTATTAGCCTAAAAAGAGTACTTTTTCCGCTACCGTTTTTTCCCACTAACATCCATAAACCTGATTCTGAAATTGAAAATGAGCATTTACTCAATGCAGCAGTTCCATCTGGCCAGGTAAAACTTAACTCCTCAACAACAAGAGATGGTTTAGAAAAGTTCATGCCAAGACCAATTTCTGACAAGGAATTTAAGTTTCAAATGAAAAGCCTGGTCGTTTGGATCCTGCCCCCATAGCCGTTTTCTCATATATTTGAACAGCCTGAATTTCACTAACAAGAACTGTTAATTTCTTTTCATCAACTTGCTCACAAGTTAGTTCAAGCATTTTGGGTTCCGCTTTTTCAATACTCTCTCGGATTAGACTATAAAGCGATTCCGCATTAGCTAGTTCTTTTCGTTGAACGGATAATGGGAAGGGGCTCAGCTTCAGAGCCAACTCAATAACATACACAGTTTTTTTTCCTGAGAGGTATTTCCATTCTTACTACTCTATTCAAATAGATAGTCATACGGTCAACTTCTCACGATCATCTATGCCTATTGCTCCTAACATAACCTCATTAGTTGGCCGAACACCATTAGTACGGCTTAACAGGTTACCGAAAAAATTTAACTGCAAGTCTGAAATTCTCGCAAAACTTGAGAGTTTCAACCCAACTGCGTCTGTTAAGGATCGAATTGCTGAGGCAATGGTGAGGGCTGCAGAGGAATCTTTAACAATCAAACCAGGCCAAACTGTTTTAGTAGAGCCTACAAGTGGTAACACCGGCATAGCTTTGGCAATGGTAGCTGCGGCAAAAGGTTACAGATTGATTCTCACAATGCCAGACACCATGAGTACAGAGCGCCGCTCTATTCTTAGAGCTTATGGAGCAGAATTACAACTAACCCCAGGTAGAGATGGAATTCAGGGAGCAATTGAATTAGCTAAGGAACTAGTCGCTTCGATTCCAAATGCATATTTACTTCAACAATTTAATAATCCTTACAACCCTGAAATTCATGAGAAAACCACCGCTGAGGAAATATGGACAGATTGTGATGGCAGAATTGATGGAATTATTTGCGGCGTTGGCACAGGAGGAACAATCACAGGATGTGCACGCATACTTAAATCAAGGAATCCAAAATTGATTGTTTATGCTATTGAACCAGCTGCTAGTCCTGTGCTTTCTGGGGGTGAAGCTGGTGAACATAATATTCAAGGAATAGGTGCGGGTTTTATTCCAAGCGTGTTGGATTCAAGTCTTTTAAACGAAATCATTCAAATAACTGATGAAGAAGCTATGGAAATCGGAAGGCTACTAGCGAGAGAAGAGGGGTTGCTGAGCGGTATCAGCAGTGGGGCCGCAGTAGCAGCGGCTCTAAAAATTGGTTGCAGAGACGAAATGAATAAAAAACGTTTGGTTGTAGTACTTCCTAGCTTTGGAGAGAGATATTTATCAACATCTATGTTTAGCTCAATTTCATCAATGCCAAAAAGAAGAGATGGCTATCTCTGAATGCGGTTCAAAGTTATATTTTTACTATGGATCCATATAAAATATTAGGAATAAAAAATGATGCCAGCAAAGCAGAAATTAAATTTGCCTATAGGAAATTAGTAAAAAAACATCATCCAGATGCAGGAGGTGATGAAACAAAAATACTTTTACTTAATGCTGCTTGGGAAATACTTAGTGATCAAGAAAAGAGAAGTAAATATGATCTAATTAATTCAAAAAAATATAATGATAATTATAATACTCAGGAAGAACTTGTTAACAAGGTTCAAGCAGAATCAAATATAGAAGAAACGCAAATTCGCTTTTGGCTCAAAACTATTTACACACCCATTGATAAATTAATCGGGGAAATAATAAATCGTTTTCCATCACAAATTAAAGATCTTTCAGCAGATCCATATGATGAAAGTATCATGGATAGTTTCTGTGAATATATTGAGCTCAGTCAATCAAAAATAAAAAAAATTAACCTCACGTATCAAAAACTGATGGCTCCAAATTCATGCAAAAACCTATCACTTTCTCTATATCACTGCTTTTCTCAAGTTGAGGACGCCATAAATGAGTTAAGGATTTACACACTTGGTTATGTTGATAATTACCTGCATGATGGAATTGAGATGATGCGATTGGCTAAAAAAAACAGATCTGAAATGAAAAAAAAGAGACGAAATCTTCCCTTAGCCTAAGACCAAATCACCAGTTGATCAGCTCTAAGCCAAACATCAGGTACAGGTCTGCGCCATCTAACTTGGCAATAATCTCCATTTAGCTGCAAAATTTCACCAGGCCCTTCAAAAATATATTCAGGTGGCAGTTCATCACTAGCGTCAGCCTCAAGACTGCCTAAATAAAGATCTCTATTGACTTTTATCAAATCCCCCTTGCGAAATTTTTTTGGGATTTTTTTTTCTGATACTTCTGAATTAGACATTTTTGTAGAACCCTACCTAACAATAAATCATGCTTTCAATTTAAATGTCAGCGGTATGACCAAAAAACAATTTAACCTTTAAATGGTTATTAATTTCTTGGATGCAACTGCTTCTTATCGGCTGCTCTGGTTTTATTGGGCGAGAATTAATCCCAAACTTACTAGAAGCCGGTCACAACTTGACTGTTATCAGCAGGAAGTCAGCGCAAAAATATTCAAATTTTCTTACTTCGAAAAATTTTGAACTTCTTCAGATTGACCCATCCAAAACTCAAAATTGGCAAAAAGATGAATTAATCAACGCTCTTGATAACGCCGATTGTGTGATAAACCTTGCAGGCGAGCCAATTGCTGAGAAGCGGTGGACTGAAAACCATTTAGAAGTACTTAGATCAAGTCGGCTTCAAACAACTAAATCTTTAGTCAATGCAATGAAGGAATTAAAAAAACCACCCAAGACTCTGATTAATGCATCTGCAATTGGTTTTTATGGAACAAGTCAAAATAAAATTTATTCGGAGGATAATTCATCAGGGAAAGATTTCTTATCCTCACTCTGCAGAGAATGGGAAGCTGCAGCGATGGAAAAACCTAAGCAAACAAGATTAGTTATTTTCAGAATAGGAATTGTCTTAGGAGCTGATGGTGGAGCACTTGGGAAAATGTTGCCAGTTTTTCGTTCTGGTTTTGGGGGGCCAATAGGTGATGGGAAACAATGGATGAGTTGGATTCACAGAAAAGATCTATGTTCAATGATAGAAAAAGCTATGAAGGAAAAAAATTGGAATGGCTCCATTAATGCAGTTTCGCCCAATCCTGTCAGCATGGCTAAATTCTCTGAATCTCTTGGGAAAACACTTGGAAGACCAACGATTTTGCCAGTCCCAGGACCTCTACTAAAAATTCTCCTAGGTGACGGCGCCAGAGTTGTTCTCGAGGGACAAAAAGTTGAATCAAAAAAACTAAGTAAATTAAACTACAACTTTAAATTTCCATCACTAGCAGAAGCCCTTAATGACATAGCAAATTCAAAAGATAAATTTTAAAAATCAAGCCAATTTTTAATCTTAAGGAGTGCTTCCCATTCAGGTTTTCTTTTTAGTCCATCATCTATGGAATCTTTTAATTCTTTTTCAAGTTCTGGCATAACCATCAAAGCCCTCTTAACTAAATCAATATGTTCCCTTACACCTTTTGATTTAGTTTCGAGCAAAGCTAAACTGAGATTTATTCTCGCTTGAGGATCTTGAGCATTTAATTTTACGGCAAGTTTTGCAGATTTAAGTCCCTCATTAGGTTTATTCAAAAGCAATTGAAGCCAAGCTAGGCATGTCCAACCTGCAGAATTATTTGGATAAGCGTCAACAATGCTCTGAAAATCTTCTAATAAATCCTCTGGTTTTGCGCCTTCTTTGTACCTATCCATAGATAAATCGAAAAGGCTTTTATCGGTGGTTTCCATATCAAAAAAATATTATTCTGAATTGAATCATAATTATTTAGACTGCAAAAGAACTTCCGCATCCACAGGTTTGTGTGGCATTAGGGTTAGTAAAATTGAACCCTCCACCAATTAAATCGGTACTGAAATCAAGCTGAAGCCCATAAATATAAAGCAAGCTTTTGGGGTCGCAAATAACTTTGAAAGTATTTCCATCTGATATCGAATATTCATATACCTCATCATTTTCTTTAATTTCCGAAGAAGAGACAAAATCCATTGTGTAACTCATCCCACTGCAGCCACCTGATCTAACACCCACTCGCAATAAACTGTTTTTGCCTTGATCTTTGCAAAGGCGTCCTAGTTGATCCATTGCCGTTGGAGTAATTAGGATTCCTTTCCCATTTTTTGCGGTACTCGGAGCCTGCGGAGAGCTAGTCACTTGACCATAAAAAAAATCTTTTACTATTTTACGAAATAAGTAACATTTTTGTCTTAAGCAAATGGGTATCTATTTTTATAGAGTTAGAGGACATTTTTTATTAAAACATTGAGGATTGCAATAATTGGGGCTGGTCTTGCAGGCCTGACCGCAGCAGTTGATTTGGTCGAGGCAGGTCACGAAGTTGATCTATACGAGGCCAAGCCTTTCATGGGAGGCAAAGTTGGTAGCTGGGAAGACCAGGACGGTAACCACATAGAGATGGGGTTACATGTTTTCTTTTTCAACTATGCAAATCTTTTTGCACTCATGAAAAAGGTTGGGGCAATTGAAAACTTACTTCCTAAGGAGCACACACACCTCTTTGTAAACGAAGGAGAGAATATCAAGTCACTTGATTTTCGATTTGCTTTAGGAGCCCCTTTTAATGGCTTGAAAGCTTTTTTTACAACTCCACAACTTGATTGGATTGATAAACTTCGAAACGCCCTTGCATTGGGCACGAGCCCAATCGTCAGAGGTTTAGTTGATTACGAAGGTGCAATGAAAACTATAAGAGAACTAGATTCAATGAGTTTTCAAGAATGGTTCACAAACCATGGCGGAAGCATCAATAGCATAAAAAGAATGTGGAATCCAATTGCATACGCATTGGGATTTATTGATTGTGAGAACATATCCGCAAGATGCATGCTGACAATATTCATGATGTTTGCATCCAAAACAGAAGCCTCCAAGCTCAATCTCCTCAAAGGATCCCCCCATAAATGGTTAACAAAGCCAATATGGGAATATGTAGAAGCAAGAGGAGGGAAACTGCATCTAAGTAACAGTGTAAAAAAAATCAATTTTGAAACACAAGATACTCACAGAGTTACATCAATAGAACTATCAACTCCAGAGGGCGACAAAACTATCTTTGCTGATCAATACTTAGCTGCCTGTGATGTCCCTGGAATTAAAAGATTAATACCTTCAGAATGGAAAATTTATCCAATTTTCGAGAAGATTTTTAATTTAGATGCCGTACCAGTCGCAACAGTTCAATTGCGTTACGATGGCTGGGTAACAGAAATAGATAATAAGACAGCCAAAAGAAACTTAAAAAACCCAACAGGACTTGACAACCTTTTGTACACAGCCGACGCCGATTTTAGCTGCTTTGCTGATCTAGCACTTGCGAGCCCTGAAGATTATAAAAAAGATGGCCTTGGCTCATTACTTCAATGCGTATTAACCCCTGGAGACAGATGGATAACAGCTCCAGTAGAGAAGATTATCAAACATACAGATGAGCAAGTAAGAAAACTATTCCCTTCATCAAGAGATTTGCAACTCGTCTGGGGCAATGTAGTAAAAGTTTCGCATTCTCTCTACAGAGAAGCGCCTGGAATGGAACCTTTCAGGCCTAGTCAATCAACTCCCTTAGATAATTTCTTTCTGGCCGGAAGCTATACAAAGCAAGATTACATTGATTCAATGGAGGGGGCTACTATGAGTGGCCATCTTGCGGCATCAGTGATGCTTAAAAAAGAAGCGAAATTAGCCAAAAACTCCGAGGTGGCTTAATGGGAAAATGGCTCGAACATACAGTAATTAGTGAAATAGAAGCACCAAAAGAAGATGTTTGGAAAGTTTGGAGCGATTTAGAATCCATGCCTTTGTGGATGACATGGATCGAATCTGTGAAAACTGTTGATCAAGAGACATCCACTCTTCCTGATTTAACCGAATGGACTCTTGCCGCAAACGGATTCCGATTTAAATGGAAGGCCAAAATCAATGAAAGGGTAGAAGCTCAAAAACTCAAATGGGAATCAATAGGAGGCCTCCCTACAAAAGGTTGCGTAAGATTTTACGAACAGCCAGATAAAAGAACAATGGTTAAGCTAACTATTTCTTATGAACTACCACAAGTTCTAGCGAGATTTATGGCTGAAAATATTTTAGGGAAAATGGTAACTAATGAACTTCAAACTAATATAAATCGCTTTAAAAAACTTGTCGAAAAGAGATTTTCTGATAAAAGTATCGTTAAAGATTCTATTTAAATAATCTATGAAAAAACCTTAATACATGCCCTTACTAATCCATCAAGATCATGATCCTTAGCCTCAATATCAACTCTATTAAAATATTTTTTACAACTTAAAGAAGTTTGTGGTCCTATTGAAATCAATTTTGCAAACTTTGCCTTATTAATTAATTCCTCATCAAAATTTTCATTTAATAATTTACAAGTATTTTGAACTGTCTTGCTGCTTGTAAAAGTAATTGCATCAACCAATTTATCTCTAAATGCACAGTGGGTTTGAGGTGGTATTTCTTTAGGACATTTTGATTCATATGCTGCAATCTCAACAACATTTGCTCCTAATTGTAGAAAAGAATTTCGTAAAATTGGCCTTCCCCCAGTTTCTACTCTTGGTATTAAAATTTTTGAATCCCTCACTGAACAAGGAAAATTATCAATCAGACTGTCAGCAATATACTCAGGTGGAATAAAATCAACTTTACAATTCAGATTAATCAAGGTACTTGCTGTTTTTTTGCCAACACAAGCGATTTTTGGAATATTTTGTTTATTTGAGAGACTCAACCCTATAAGATTTAATCTTTCTTCTATTGAAATTACACCGTTTGAACTTGAAAAAATAATCCAATCAAAAGTGTTTATTTCAATGAGAGCTTGATCAAGAGGGCCCCAACTACTTGGTGGGCCAATTATTAGCGCTGGCAATTCTAGAATATTTGCCCCAAGTGATGAAAAAAGTTTTTGTGATTCAGAAATTTTTTCACTTGCCCTAGTTATTACTATTATTTTTCCTTGAAGAGATGAATTATTAATCATATTGATTTTCTTTAATCTATTGATTTATTAGTTTTTTGTTCTCTCTCTCGCTCTAATTTACCCAATAAATTTAATACCGATATCCCTTTCTTCATCCCTTTATCAAGCTTGAAAACAATCTCAGGAGCCCTTCTCATGTCGAGTCTTCTAGCCAATTCCCCTTTCAAGAAACCAGTAGATTCAGCAAGCTCAGAGAAGACCTCTTCTTTTAGAGAATCATTCCCAAAAAGACTCACAAATATCTTGCAATGCTGCAGATCATTAGAGACCTCAACCTCCGTAATAGTTAATAGACTTTTTTTTATTTTTTCGTTATGAACATCACGCATAAGCAGCTGACTGATTTCTCGTCTTATTAAAGCTGCAAATTTTTCTACTCTTCTGGGATTTGCCATTTTATGAATAAGAAACTGGATAAACCATTTCCCTTAGCAGAAAACCAATTGTAATAAGGCCACTTACAAATGCCCCTATTAAAGCTACAGCAGTAACCGGATTTTTACTGCGCTTAAGCAAAGGATTTAAAACTGCAGCAAAAACACCCAATACAATTGTGATTAGATATTTAGGGTAGCGAGAAACATTGGCAAAAAATTCTCCCATCTCTTAAATTCACACCTATCTTAAGTAACTATATCTCCCATTTTTTGATCCTAATAAAATTTCATCATGTTAGAACTCAATCAATTCCGTCAATCAGCATTTTGTCTAAAAATAAGAATGGTTCTAGATGCAAAAAAATTAGATTACAAAACTTTTGACATAACACCAGGGATTGGCCAATTGAAAATCTTTAAACTCTCAGGACAAAGAAAAGTTCCTGTTTTAGTTGATGGTGATGAAGTGATACATGATTCAAAAGCAATCGTTAGACACCTTGAGAAAATTGAGCCCGATCCAAGTCTGATACCATCAGACCCACAAAAACTTGCTATTGCAAGCATTATCGAAGACTGGGCAGATAACACAATGGCAAAAGCAGCAAGATCGGCGCTTATTAAAGCGGCTTCAACAGACTCACAACTACGTGATGCTTTATTACCTGATGAATTACCTGTTCAGTTGAGAAATCTAGTAGGCAATTTCCCCACAGATGTAGTAAGTGAGTTGTCAGAATTCGTTAATCAAGGAGAAGGAGCAAATCTTTTAAAAAACCTCAAAAATCTATCAGAATTACTTAAAAACCAAAAATACTTAGTTTGCGATCAGCTTACTATTGCAGATATAGCTGTTGGAGCTCAATTATCTTTGTTGAAATTTCCAAACTCTGCAGGACAAGAACTTGCTGGTAAAGGTTGTTCAGGATTTATTGATGATCCTGAATTATCTGTTCTTTTTGAGTGGCGAGATCAACTAGAAAATCATCTGAAGGAGGATAATCTTCATTAGAAAAAAGAAAAATCTGATATTTATTTAGATTTAATGGTTTTGAACTAAAGCTTTCCCCTGGGGCAGCATACTTTGCTTGAAGTTGTTGCCCACATATTGGTTCATTCTTTAAATTTGAAAATTCAATTCCAATATTTTTACATTTAAAATATTTACTTAATGTCTCTACTTGATTTATTCTTGATTTTGTTTGCGAATGATATATTTGTAAAACAAGTTCATCAGCAATAAATGTATCTTCGCTTAGATTACTTTGATTTCTGCCAATTACTTTACTTTCAAGATATTCCCTATTCTTAAAAATTGCTAATTGTCTATTAATATTTTTAGGGTCATTTTGAATATTTATAAATTGATTCCCCAGCAAAGATTTACCTATAGATCTGGAATTGAATTCTCTGTCTGCAATCAATTTATTTTCAGAATTATCTTTGAACCTAGCCTTATATTTGAAAACTTTATTTTTTGAATTGATTAAGTCAACATTAACAACTTGCCATTCCCCTTGAAATGCACTGGGATAATATATGTCTTTTTTTAATCCTGATATTTTAAATGGGCCTGGCAAATTCCAATTAGGCCATTGAGAGTTGCGGATTTCTAATGCATCTTGATGTAAATTATTAAATTGGTATCCAAAAGAGGCCTCTGGCGGAAAAATCACCACAAAAAAAATTAAAAGCAGCATTAAAAAACTTCTCCTCATGTCTGATCCCTTAATTCGTGAAATGGATAACTTTGTTGTGCTGGAGCCAGGTAAAAAAGAACAATTTCTAAGCTACGACGAAACTCTTTCTTGGTTATGCTATTGGCTCGAAAAACTTGAAACATTACCTGAAGATTTAATCAAAAAAACAAAAGAGGAGGCTGCTCAATACTTAATGGACACAGCATGTGACTTAGAAATTCAACCTGGATTTAAATTGCAATGGTTTGCTATCCGTCTTGATTCTCCTCACTAATTACAATAGACGATAGTTTTTCAATAATGAGCGATGCCAATTCCTTAGGCGACTGGTTATGAGACCTTATATGCAAATCCGCTTCCTTATAAAAATTGTTTCTCATTTCACAAAAATCTAAAATATCACTAGAGGATTTACCTCGCAAAAGAGGTCTTTTTTCAGACTCTTTAGAAAGTCGCTCTAATATTATTTCCTTATCAGGATCTATCCAAACAACAATCCCTTGATGCAAAGTACCCCAATTTTGAGAGGAGGTGACGATTCCTCCTCCAGTTGATACCACAAGGGAATATCTTTTTCCAATCTCTTTCAGAACTTGAGTTTCTATATCTCTAAAAGTTGCCTCCCCATCGATTTCGAATATCTGACTAATTGACATCTTGGCAACTTTTTCAACGGTTGTATCTGAGTCAACAAATCCATAATCAAGAGCTTTAGCTAAGTAGGGACCTGTCGTGGTTTTGCCAGATCCCATCATTCCAACCAAATAAATATTCCGGCCGCCTAAAATTTGTTTTAATGAAGAAGTATTCAAAAGGTCTTTACCCACTACGAAACATGTATGAGTTTATTAAAATATGAATCTACGTGAGAAACAATGGATCAGAAATTAATTCAAAAATCTCACGGAGAGGGAAGAGATTGCGTGATAACCAGAAGAGCTTGCTTTAGTGCAAGTCACAGATATTGGTTACCTGAACTCTCCGAGGATGACAATTCAGCATGTTTTGGACCTTGCGCATTGGCCCCTGGTCATGGTCACAACTATGAATTAATAGTCTCGATGGCCGGCAAACTTGATCAATTTGGAATGGTTCTTAACCTTTCAGACGTGAAACATGCCATTAAAAAAGAAGTTACCAGTCAACTTGATTTTCGTTTCCTTAACAATGCTTGGCCTGAATTTGACATTACAAAGCCTGAGGGCTGTTTACCTACTACAGAATCACTACTTCGAATAATCTGGAAACGTTTAATACCACATTTGCCTATTATTGATTTACGTTTATACGAAAGTCCTACCCTTTGGGCCGATTACAACGGTGATGCCATGAATGCTTTTTTAACAGTCCAAACACACTTCGCAGCGGCGCACCGCTTGGCAAGAGAGGACTTATCGCAAGTAGAGAATGAAAAAATATTTGGGAAATGCGCTAGACCCAATGGTCATGGCCACAACTACCTTGTAGACATAACGGTCAAAGGTCAAATTGATCCCAGAACAGGAATGATTTGTGATTTATCAGCTCTGCAAAGATTAATAGATGATTTAGTGGTAGAACCCTTTGACCATACCTTTCTAAATAAAGACATACCGCACTTTTCAACTTGCGTTCCCACCGCAGAAAATATTGCCCTCCACATTAGTGATCAGCTCAAATCACCCATAAAAGCTATTGGGGCTAAATTACATAAAATCAGACTCCAAGAAAGTCCCAATAATGCAGCAGAAGTTTATGCAGAATCAACCCAATCGGGTTCTAACTCACTATCCCTCGAATCATATGTAAGTACGTAATTTCTAGTGAGCTCAATTTGGACAAAAGTAGTTATTGCCTCAAGTCTTGATGGGAGAATAGCAATTCAAGGTTCAGAAAATAAGTCCTTGGGTAGTGTTGGGGACAGAAAGGTATTGGAAGATGCTTTAACGTGGGCAGATGCCGCTCTTCTTGGAGGTAATACTTTAAGAATCATTCAATCTACTTGTTTAATTAAGAACAATGAATTAATAGAAAAAAGAATTAAGAATGGTCAATCTCCACAACCGATTTCCATCGTGATAAGTAAAGAAGAAAATATTAACTATGATACTTTTTACTTTAATCAATCAGTGGAAAGATGGCTGATAAACACTAGCGAAAAGCACTGTAAAATAAATCCAAATAATGGGTTCACCAAGGAATTAAATTTCGAACAAAACTGGTCAAATACATTAAAAGTTATTGGAAGTCTTGGTATTTCGCGCTTAGTTATTCTTGGCGGCTCTCAAGTAATAAGCTCATTAATCCTTGAAGATTTAATAAATGAGTTACAAATAACACTAGTCCCAAAAATAATTTCTGGAGAACATAATTGGATTACTAGTATATTAAAAAATAAAAATAGATTTATAGAAAGTACATGGAATTTAAATGAATCTAGATTAATGCCTAATAACGAACTTCTTTTAAGATATTTAAGATCATATTCATAAAATAGATATATAACAATGAATAATATAATACCAAAATGGCACAGTTCAATTTCTGAAATAACAGAAATAAAATGGAATAAATTAAATAAAAATAATCAAATACCATTTTATAGTTGGAGCTGGTTATGTGCTCTAGAACAATCGAATAGCATTGTTCCAAGAAATGGATGGCAACCACTATATTTGTCAATTTGGAGAGATGAAAATATTATTGGAATAGCACCACTATTTCTCAAAGGCCATAGTTATGGAGAATTTATATTTGATAATCAATTTGCTGAATTAGCTTATAATCTTGGCCTAAATTATTATCCAAAACTAATTGGGATGAGTCCAGTAAGTCCAGTTATAGGTTACAAATTTTTGTATGCTGAAAATGAGAATAAACAAGCCCTGACAAATATTCTAATGGAGGAAATAGATAATTTTTGTAAGAATAATAAAATACTTAGTTGCAACTTTTTGTATTGTGATTCAAGTTGGAGTATTATGGCAAAGAAAGCTGATTGTGCGTCGTGGATTAATCAAAGTAGTTTATGGGAATCATATGGAGAAAAAGATTTTGGTGGATACTTATCAAGATTTAACGCGAACCAAAGAAAAAATATACGCAAAGAAAGAAAATTCTTAAAAGAAGAAGGTATAAATATCTTTATTAGAGAAGCTAATCAAATCGACGAAGAAAATATGAAATTAATGCATGATTTTTATGAGCAACATTGTGCAAGATGGGGGTCTTGGGGAAGTAAATATTTATCAAAAGAATTTTTCAAAGAACTTAGTTCTCCTCAACTGAAAAATAACGTCATACTGTTTTGTGCACATGAAAAAAAAGATCCAAATCCAATAGCAATGTCATTGTGCATAAGAAATGATGATACGCTTTGGGGTAGATATTGGGGATCGCAAAAAGAACTAAACTTCCTTCATTTTGAATTGTGTTATTACAGCCCAATATCGTGGGCAATTAAAAATAATATTAAATATTTTGATCCTGGTGCTGGAGGGAGTCAAAAAAGAAGGCGAGGGTTTCTTGCAAAACCCAATATTAGTCTTCATAGATGGTATGACCCAAGCATGAATAAATTAATAAGAGAATGGCTAAATAAAGTAAACAAGTTAATGCTTGACGAAATAATGGCAACAAATAATGAAGTGCCTTTCAAATCGATTCAACCAAAACTATCTTAAGAAAAGTAATTCTAAAAAACATGTCAGAAAAAAAGGGAACTGAAAAAAACCCATGGTATAAATCTGGAATATTGAGTTATGAAGATAGTGGCTCGCAGACTGTTCTAAAAATTTTTGGCCTTGAGTTAACTGCACCTGCAGGCTTAAAAAATCCAGGGACAGTCTATATATCTTTCATTTTTATAAATATTTTAATATTTTTTGTTCTAAAGAGCTTCATAGCCAATTGATTTATTGAGGCTTAGGTAGCTTATTAAGAGGCTATTTGATAATCATCATTCTTAAAAATTTTTATATTCCTTTTAATAACTCTCTTTTTAGTATCTGACAATAATAATTGATTCAATGATTTTGAAGACTTTATTTTAGAGTTCTTCCTTTGTTTTCCTAATTCCTTCTTCACCATTGCATTTATCATATTAATCTCTTGAAAAGAATGCAAAACTGGAAGAACCATGATTTCTAATCTCTTATTATGAATCTGATATTTAAATTCTTCCGCAAAAAAATAAAATTTCAAGTACTTTATCTTATTATTAAAAATATTTTTTAAATTTCTTACATAAGGATTCCAGTTTAAAATCCTTAAAATTTCTGTTTCACTTATCAAAGAATGGATTCAAACTCATCCATAAGCTACCTGCGCAGTATAATCAACAAGGTATTAACTCAATCATACTAAGTGCTTAAAATTCAAAATGGATCAAAAAATTTGCGACGAAAAGATTGCCTCTAAAATTTATTCACTTGATCAGTTTTTATCAAAGAGATCTATTGATCTTGATCCCCTCGGTTATGTAATAATCAAAGTTGACTATGAATGTAGCGAAATTATTATTGAACATTATTCAAATGATATTGACGATAAAGGAATTGCAATTGATCCAGAAACAGGGTTACCCATTAGTTGTAATCAGGCAAATACCCGAAAACCAATAAATATCTACAGAGGCAGAAGCGCCAAAGAAGTTGGTATAAAAATTACCGAGCAAAGCGAAACCCCACCAATATCTAAATTAGATCACGCTCTATATATCGGTCGTGAACTTCAAAGAGCAGAGGATGCCTTAATAGGAAAAACGAAGTATGTACAAGATTAAATCTTTCAAGACAATTAATTTATTCAGTATGCTTTAGAATAAATGAACTTCTGAGTCTATTAATTTTGCTTGGTATCATTTTCTATTTTGGTCTGGTAGGTGCCGGCTTAGCTACAGCATTTCTTATTAACAAAGCTCTCAGAGCCATCAAGTTAATTTGAAGCATGGCCCACCATCCAAAGACAGAAAACCGATAATTAAACCTCTTATCACTAAAAGTGACTAAAATCACTAATGAAAGATGGTTTATCTAACAAATGGCTTCATCTCGACTTTCAAGTCGGTCTCGCCAAGATCAAGGTTTCAAATGGGCAAGAATTTCGATAGTGATACTATCCACAATAGGTGTTATTGATACTGGTTCAATAACTCTTAGCAGGTGGGGTATTATCGGTTCCCTTTCCTGCCCAGGTTCATTTGGGGGGTGCGAAAAAGTTTTAAATAGTTCTTGGGGAACTATTTTTGCCAATAGTAACTTTTCAATTCCTTTATCTTTCCTCGGATTATTTTCCTATTTCTTAATTGTTGTTTTATCGATAGCTCCATACATTCCTTTATTTAGTGAAAATAAAAATAAAGTTGCTTCCAGAACTTGGTGGTTTTTATTTTTCCTATCAGGATCAATGAGTGTATTTAGTATTATTCTCATGGGAATAATGATTTTTAAAATTCAGAGTATTTGCTTATTTTGTATATTTTCAGCTGTAATTTCCATACTAATTTTTCTACTTACATTAAAAGGTGGTAATTGGAATGATCCTGGTGATTTAATTTTCAAAGGTTCTATTACTTTTCTTATCGTCACTCTTCTAAGCCTTATTTGGGCTTCTGCTGTGAATCCTGAGAAGAAAGAAAAAAATCTCTTATCATCAAATAGTGCGCCTCTTGTAAAAAGAAATAGCTCGTTATCAGCAATTGCACTAGCAGAGCATCTTAGTGAAGAAGGCGCTGTGATGTATTTTGCTTATTGGTGCAAATATTGTGCCTTACAAAAAGAATTATTTGGGAAAGAAGCTGTTTCAAAGTTAAACTTAGTAGAGTGTGCTGAAGATGGGAAAAATAGTCAAAGTAATCTATGTAAAGAGAAAGGTATTGACTCATATCCTTCCTGGGAAATTAATGGCGAAATAACATCTGGGGCTCTTCCTCTTGAGGAACTTGCAAATATTAGTGGATATAATGGAACGAGAGATTTTAGATAATAATTAGTTATTTACTGGTCTAGTCGATATTTCATTACCTATTTTCTGTTGAGAATGACAATGCCAGTAAGGTGAACTTTTTTTGAAATCTTTTCGAAAATGACCTCCTCTACTTTCGCTCCTAAATAAACAAGCCTTCAACATAAGTGAACTAGTTATTTGTCTATGATATAGATCTAAAAGTAAGTTCAAATCACTTCTTTGTTTTTCACTAAGTTCATAAATAGATCCAATATTATTAGTATGAATAAACTCGATAAGTGGCTCTCCAGACGAAATCTGCATTTCTTTTTGAATTATTTTTAATGCTTTATTTAATCCAAAATAGGACCGATCAACACCAGCTTCTCTCCACATCAAAACCCTGAGATTATCAATCTTAATTTTTAGATCTTTCGATGAAAAATTATCGCTCAAAAAATATGGGCATGATTCAATATTTTTATTATCGAAGCAGTTTTTTTCTATCTCTTTTGTATTAAGTTGAATTTTAGATAATTGTCCTGCAAAGACAACACACTCCATCAGGGAATTACTAGCCAATCTGTTGGCTCCGTGTAATCCAGTACATGCGACCTCTCCGACAGCAAATAAACCAGGAAGATCAGTTTCAGCAAATAGATTCGTTGCAACTCCACCCATCCAATAGTGAGCAGCAGGCGCAACAGGAATAAGCTCTTTAATAGGATCCAAACCAAAATCTCTGCATCTTTTTAAAATGTTTGGGAAACGGGTTTCAATTTTTGCTGCGCCGATTGGCTTTAGATTGAGCCAAACATTATCGATATCTTGTTCACTCATAATTTGTAAAAGTGCTCTACTTACTTGATCCCTAGGGGCTAGATCTTTTCCCAATAATTTTTTTACGGCACTCTCACCATATTTATCAACTAAAACAGCCCCTTCTCCTCTTAATGCTTCGGTTAATAAAAAACAAGGAGCATGGTTTAGCTTGAGCGCAGTGGGATGAAATTGAACAAATTCAAGATCTTCTATTGAAGCGCCTGCTTGCCAAGCTAATGCAATCCCTTCACCACTAGCCTGAGCAGGATTAGTAGTATTTGCAAAAAGATGGCCACCCCCTCCAGATGCGAGGACAACTCCTCGAGCCTTTATCCAATACAAAAATAATCCGTCAAGAACCTGAACACCACAACAGTGATTGTTTTCCACCAAAAGTTTCGTAACTCGAATTCCCCGATAGTGATAGATGTTTTGACTCTCTTCAACTCTTTCCTGCAGTACATCAACCAAAGCTCTTCCAGTTCTATCCTGAACATGCAAAACTCTTCTATGACTGTGTGCCGCTTCTAATGTTGTTGATAGTTTTCCATCAATTTGATCAAAATCCATCCCAAGATTTTGAAGACGCTCCACACATTTAGGCGCATTTTTAACGAAGAGTTCAACGGCATCTGCATCACAAATACCGTCTCCTGCTTTGAGAGTATCCTGAGCATGACAATAAATATTATCCTGATTACTTGTCACAGCTGCTATGCCACCTTGCGCCCATCTACTCGCACTACGCTTACTAGTATTTCTATTCAAAAGCAAAATATTTAAATGATCTGGTAATTCAAGAGCAGTCATTAATCCAGCCGCTCCTGATCCAATGACTATTACATCCCAATTGATTGAGGGTACTGATCTTCTTTTAATCAAAACAGTCATATGTGTTCTCTTTTAGATCAATCCACTTAGTTGAGGTTGAATTAAAGTCGTAATCAAAAAAAGACCATCAACCCAAAGTGTCGTAAACAACGCGGCACTAGCCACAAACCAGGTTGTAGAAAATTGAGAATCCACTCTAGCTTTCTTATCCATCAGATAAGCAACAACAGAAACTAATAAAGCCGCAAAAATTAAAAGTGTAATCTTGTCCTTACTAAGAAGCAGTTGAGAAGTCTCAAATAGAAGCTCAGATGCATTCTGAAAATCAGCATTTATTACTTGCGGCCAATATTTCATTACACCTGTGCAAACAATCATTAAATCAGTAACTGCAGTTCCCAAGAGTGAAGCCAAGTAAAATCCTGCTCCGATTCTCCAACGAGTATTTAATCCTGCTAGAGCAATGGGAAGAGCAATTGATTCGACAGGAAGATGCCAAATTGGATATGCCCTTAACCAGCCCCAAAATAAGCATCCACCAAGCCAACTTCCACTCACGCCAATTAATAGAGCACCTATATTTAGAAATCTTTTGGGCAAGAATTGGATAAACCCAAACCCAATTGACAAAAGAACAAAACTAAATAGAAAAGCCCAAATTGGATACAAATGAACCCATGGTGCCTGTATGAAAACGGGCAAAATCACACATGTACTGGACCAAAACCGAAGCGTTCTGGAGTTAGAGAGATATGACTCTGAAAGTTCTGAGGTCTTTGTAGTTATTTGTGATGTGATCGGAACAAAATTTTAAAAGAACTGAAATGATACAAAAATTTAATGCAATAAGTACGATAAAAAATCGCTTTAAAAATTGACAGCATAAGAAACCTTATCAAAAAGATCCTCGTGAATAATTCAAGAAACACTTAAAATCTGTTTTAAAATGTACTGGTCAGTAACTAAAATTAATTTCTGAAGTTATCAGCAAAAATGCTTTTCTCTTTTCTTCACTGTATTTATGTTGATATTGCATGTAAAAAGAATGCCTATCGGTTAAAGAAGAAAAGTTAATAAAATCATTTCTCAAAAAAATTTGGCTCAAGATTTACGTGCCTAATCAACTCTCTCACAAAAAATCCCCATCCCCTGCATTGATCGAATCCATTGAGGCTGGTTCAATAGCTTGTGAGTTAGGTTTCGAACCAGGAGATAAGGTTATTAGTATAAATGGCATAAAACCAAGAGATCTTATTGACTATAAATTTTTGATAAGCGAAGAAGAGATTGAGATTGAGGTCCTTGATAAAAACGATAAAACTCATCTAATACAATTTGAAAAAAATACAGACGATAACTTAGGTATAGTTTTTTCTGAAGCACTCTTTGATGGGTTAAAACAATGCAACAATAACTGTTCTTTCTGCTTTATTGACCAACAGCCTCCTGGCAAAAGAAGAAGTCTTTATCTCAAAGACGATGACTATAGAATGAGTTTTTTATATGGTTCTTATCTCACTCTCACAAATCTTTCAGATGATGATTGGGAAAGAATTTACTCACAAAATCTTTCCCCCTTATTTGTTTCAGTCCATGCTACTGATCCTGATACGAGGGCAAGATTATTAAAAAATCCAAAGGCTGGATCAATAATCAAGCAAATTGATTGGTTCTCAAGCAAAAAGTTGCAAATACATGCTCAAGTAGTTGTTTGCCCTGGATTAAATGACGGCAAAATTCTGAGAAAAACTTTAATTGATCTGTTCAATTATGCAGATGGAGAGTGGCCAACAGTTCTATCTACTGCTGTGGTACCAGTTGGATTAACACGTTTTAGACCTGACGATGATGGTTTAATTCCCGTTGATAAGGAATGTGCTTTAAAAATTATTGCTGAAGTTGAAAAACTTCAAAAGAATTTCAAGAAAAAAATCGGGTCTCGATTTGCCTGGTTATCTGATGAATGGTACCTAATCGCTCAAAAAAACTTGCCAATTCGTGACTCTTATGAAGACATGCCTCAAGAGGAAAATGGAGTTGGAAGCATTAGGTCATTTCTAGAGAAACTTGATGAGGCTACGAAAAATTTGCCTAAGCAAATCAGCAATCCTCGCAGAGTGACCTGGGTAGTTGGGAAAATGGTGAAAAATGCTTTACTTCCAATAAGCCAAAAACTGAATGACATTGAAAATCTGTATGTTGATCTTTACGGTTTACCTAGCCCATACTGGGGACAAGATCAGGTTGTGACCGGACTGTTAACTGGTAAAGATTTAGTTGAAGGCTTAACTGATAAGTCACTTGGTGATGAGCTTCTAATCCCTTCAGTAATGTTAAAACATGATCAATCAGTTTTTCTTGACGATATGACAATACAAGATGTGAGCAAATCACTTAAAGTAAATATAACGGTCGTTCATGATGCACAAGAAATTGTGAAGGCTGCACTTGGTTAACAACGAATTACTAATTCAAAATTCTATGTTTAATACTAAAACGAAAAACATTAAAAATAGTTTTTTAACCGCATCAAGTGTAATTTTATTATCATCATCACAGATATTATCTGCTGAATTGAGTCAGCAGAATACAGCTTTTAAAGAGTACAATAATATAAAAGTTACAAAAGAAATTGTAATTAGTCTTGAAAATATTAAATCTATTATAGAAGATAATAATCTCACCTTGGCAAATGAGAGATTAAAAGTTGAACAAAGTAAATACTTGTTAAAAAGTACTATTTCAGAAAAATACCCAAACCTAAATCTTTCCTCAAATGGTTTACCTAAATATCTAGATGGATATACATTTAATAAGCCAGATTCATCTAGTAACACACTTAGCCAACAAATAAGCACATCTATCTCTGCAGAGATTAGATGGGATATTATAAATCCGAAAAAAGACGCCGAAATCAAAATAGCCAAGGATAAGTTTGATCAAGCAAAGCTAAACTATATGATCACCCTAAGAGATATTAAACTCAAAGCACTTAAGGAGTTTTATCTTTTTCAAAAATCTATTGAGGATCTAAAAATTGCAAATAAGTCAGTTGAATATTCTAAAATTTCTCTCAAAGAAGCTGAACTAAGATTAGATTCAGGAATTGGTACAAAATTAGAAGTTCTGGAAGCTAAAACTCAACTATCTAGAGATTCCAAAATACTTTCAAATAAAATTTCAGAGAAAAAAATAAGACAAAGATCCTTTACAAATATATTAAATTTACCATCAAATGCATTAGCAATTATAAAATCAAAATCCAAAGTTTCGGGAATATGGCCAAATAAATTAGATGATAGTGTACAGTCATCATACAATTACAACAAAAATTTAAAAAGGATTAAATATGACATTGCAATAAATAAAGGTAATGCTAAATCTGCTTCTGCCTCAAAAAAACCTGTAATCAGTATTTATAACACCCTAACCTCAACATGGAATAGTGGTCAGGTTTTAGTCACTTCACCAGATATGAATAAGAATTCTACTATTTTAAATAATACTGTGGGATTAAGCGCTACTTGGAATATTATTGATTCAGGTAAATCTAAATATTTATCAAAAATCAATCAACTAAAAGCTAATCAATCACAAAATCAGTATGAAGAAGAACTTCTTAATATTAGAAAGGAAGTAGAGACAAGTTTTTATAAATTAAGAACATCTGAAAGAAACATCTTAACTACAAAGCAAGAAGTAAAAACAGCAAAAGAATCACTGAGGTTAACTAAGCTAAAATACGACGCTGGAATTGCAACTCAGAGAGAGATTGTTAATCAGCAAAGAGATTTAAAAGATGCTGAAGTAAACTATATAAAATCAATAACTGACTATGAGATTTATCTTGCCGAATTACAAAGAAAAACTGGATTGAATAATGTTATACCCTGCAAAGACATTTTACAAGAATCTACTATTATAAAAAATTATAATGAAATGTCACAAGAAAAAAAATCTAACCAACATGAAATCTGCAAAATCAAGGATTTAAAATAATGAATAAACAAAACCTTGCAAATCATCTTTCTAACGATCAATTGAATTCTATGAATCAATTGATTGATCATATTGCTTCAAGGCAATTACAAGACTTCGGTAAGATCAGTGCAAATTTAAAAGAAGATGGCACCCTAATTACTGACTGTGACCAATGGAGTGATAAACAAATTGTCAGAGGAATTTCTTCGATTACCAGAAATAAAGAGGGTGTACTTAGTGAGGAGGGTGATAAAACTGTTCCAAACTCCTCTGCCTTTTGGGTAGTCGACCCGCTCGACGGAACAACAAATTTTGCTGCTGGAATTCCGTACTGGGGAATCTCTATTGCTCGCTTTGTATGCGGAAAACCTGATGTAGCTTTTCTAGATGTACCAGCCTTAAAAAAAAGGCTTATCGCGATAAGAGGTCAAGGAGTATGGCTAAATGAAAAGCCCTTAACAAAAAAAAGTTTTTCATTAATTAATAACAATTGCATTTCTCTTTGCAGCAGATCAATAAAAATACTTCAACTTCAACCCAATGAATCTTTCCCTGGGAAAATTAGACTTTTAGGTGTTTCTAGTTTGAATATGACTAGCGTCGGGCTTGGACAAACAATAGGAGCATTGGAAGCGACTCCTAAAATATGGGATCTAGCAGCTGCTTGGTTGATTCTCGAAGAATTGGGTTGCCATATCAAGTGGCTTGAGGCCAATCCAAGTCAAATAAAGCCAGGTGAAGATCTTGGGTCAAAAAATTTCCCCTTATTAACCGCCTCCTCAGAGAAAACCATGAAGGATTTAAATCCTTGGGCTGAAATTCTAATAAAAAATTTATAAATAATTTGCTTTTACTTGGGAGAATTATTTTTGAATTCTTTTAGGAAAAACTTCTACTTTGCAATTAATATTGCAGAGATTGCGATAACTGAAAAGTGCTAGATAGCTTTATAAAAAAAATAAGATGGCTAGTTAGCTCGTTATGGGGAGCCTATGAAAGATGGAGCAGATGCGATTGTGTTGATTTAAGTGCCGCTTTTGCTTATTACACCCTCCAATCATTTTTTCCAATTTTATTAATTTCACTTTCAGTAGCTTCATGGTTTTTAGGGAAGCAACAAGGACTCAATGAACAAATTATTGGTCTTGCTGCGCAGATTTTGCCGCCATCTGTTGTTGGTCTAGTTGACACAACATTAGTAAAACTTGTAAATCAAGGATTCGGAGCAGGTCTACTTGGAGCTATGTTTCTTCTTGTCACCGCAGGTAATGCTTATCTAACCCTTCAAAGAGGAACTGACCGACTTTGGGAAGATGCACTTCCAACTAAACAGACAAATTCTCCACTAAGGACCCAAGCTTTTCGATTTATAAGAAATAGAGTAGAGGCATTTTTACTAGTTTTTGTTGTAGGGCTGTTGATGGTCCTGGATCAAATCAGTGCGAACTTAAGAATGATTCCTGGAGCAGTGCTTGAAGATTTAACAACAACAAGTCCTTGGATCAAATTGACACTAGAAAAACTACCCGTACTCCAAGTTGGGCAATTTGTTCTCCCTCTTTTTGGTTTTTCTGTGATGGCTTTACTACTACAAGCCTTACTTCCCAGTAGAAGGGTCCCGATACAGCCGCTTTTACCAGGATCGCTTCTAATAGGAACACTTTTGACTTTGTTGAACTTGGCAGTCAGTAGAAGTATTCTTTCATTAGGTGCTCGGTTTCAGGCATATGGATTTATTGGTGGGGTTTTAGTTTTAACATTATGGGTATGGATGGTTGGTGTAATAATTTATTTTGGTCAATGTTGGAGTGTCGTTCTAGCTTGTAAAGACTTAAGAAAACGATCCAAACAAAAGATCAGTAATTCGTGAATTAAATTATATTAGTTATGTATATTTTTAGTAAAAATTAGTAAATGAACAAGCCTTCACCTTTAATATGGTTGGCTATTTTATTTTTTTTGCTGCTACCACCAGCAGCTGGAAAGTATCTCTTAGATTTTGCTGGAGGAATTATTTTATTAATCCTAATTACTCCAATTATACTTGGTGGCGTTGGATGGATTGGGTGGAGAATCTTTAAATCGAAATTACGTACGTGTGAAAATTGTAATGCAAATTTTTTAAACTCAATGCAAGTTTGTCCTATATGTGGAGAGCAAGCAAATGATTTCAATATCGACACACAACCTGCGAGTTCGGTTGTAATAGACATAACACCTAAAAATAAAAGTTAATCAAAGATTTTCATAAGTTATTTCAATAACATCGTTTTCTATTTTTGATAATAGAGATTGACAGTGCTCAAATAGAATATTTCCTTTAATAAAATTATCACTCATTTTGTCCAAAGGTATATCTTCATTTTGTAGATTATTTAAAATACAATCAATTTCTTCCATAGCCTGCTCATAGCTTTTTTCTGAAATTAATTTAATATAATCCTTTTTGTTAAACATGTTTTTTTTAGATAAAGTTTTTTTCTTTCTTTTAAGAGAGCCAGAATTGGAATCATTCATTATCATCATTAAAATTTAATTTTTTATCTATTATAGCGTCAACTCTTCCATCTTGAAATTCAATATTTACTAAAGAACCTTTTGACAAATACTTTAATTTGCTAATAATATTATTGGATTCATCCCTCACTAAACAAAAACCTTTTCTAAGAAGCTTTTCGGGGGAAAAAGCATCAAGAATTTGTTTTTTATGAATTAATTTGCGTCTATATTGCGAAATATTTTCTAAAAATGATTGTTGACTTAAATAAGTTTTTTTCTCTATTAATATTTTTTTTTGATTCTTGATATACCAATTAAAATAATCATTAAATCTAGATTTTTTTTGCAATTGAGTATTTAAACAGATCCGTTTACATGGCAATAAATCAACAACAGCAGCCGTTGGAGTAGCCGATCGAAAGTCTGCGACTAAATCTGCAACTGTGAGATCATCTTCATGCCCGATACCAGTGACTACTGGTATCGGAAAACTTGCAATCTTTATGCACATCATTTCATCATCGAAAACAATCAAATCTTCTCTTGCACCCCCTCCCCTAGCGATTATTAATGCCTCAATTTTTCTATTTTGAATTGTTCTAGATAAATTTTCTAAAGCTTTAGAAATAATTTTAGAAGCATTCGTCCCTTGAACTGGAATAGGAATAACAAACAATTTTGTTAAAGGCCATCTATCCCTAGCAGTTTTTAAAATATCAGCCAAAGCGGAACTTGGGGAGCTAGTCATTATTGCAATTGCAGTTGGATAAGAGGGTAACTTCCTACGTCTTGCATCATTAATTACGCCTGCTTCTATTAATCTCTTACTAACAGTTTCAAATTTTTTTAAAACTGTTGAAACACTTGGTTTAATATCTAGGACATTAATGTTGAGAGTGGCTTGATTTTTCCAAAAATTTAGCTTGCCAAGCAAGATAACGCCATCAGTTTCTGTTGGTTGAAACTTAATCGAAGGTAATCTGGATGCCCAAACTACAGCATTAATTTTGGCTTCTCCATCTGTAAGAGTTAGCCAAAGGTGCCCTTTTTTCAATTGGCTTCTGGAGACAGTTGCATCTAAGAAAAAAAGAGGTGGGAAACCCCTGTCAATTAGAGTGCTAATAGCGTTATTGAGCTCTTTAACAGAGAAAGTCGGTAAAGACTCGTCAGACAATTTATAAATTTAATAGGAGAAATGAAATTACTCTAGTCAGCCAAGGCCTATCTGAGTGAGAATGCCTCTGCCAGTGAGAAGTTCAGTACTTAAGCCGATTAAAATTCCCATCATTGCAAGACGACCATTCCATATTTCGGCATAATTCACAAATCCAAAACGTGGTTCCAATTTGTCCCCCATTAGTACTTTGATATTTGAATATCATTCTAACTATTTTACATACAAGCGGTTGGAGAGTATTGAGAAGGTTTAAATCATTTTCTAAGACCTATCGATCATCTAACGTGCTTAGCTCCATCAACAGGATGATAATCCTCCCCAGTTAACTCCTCATAAAGAATTGCAGGCAAACCAGTCTCGAACATTGTCTGTAGAGCTTCTTTTAAAAAAGGATTCCAACCACCTGTACTGACATCCCCATGCCTAACAGTCCAGTCCCAAGTTCCTTGTAAATCCCTAGGGATACGACCTTCGCGATCTCGTCTTGCGACAAGATCCAGGGATTCCACTAGACCGACTTGCACAGGATCCTTCCCGTATGAAGGGGTAAGACTTAATTCAAGGCGCACTGGATCTTCTTTAAGTAGCTTCAGTCTGAAGCGAGGAGGCAATTTCACAGTTTTTAAAACTGCAGCAACTATGCGTGTTCTTTGATCCAAAATTTATTTCTCCAATAAATTATATATAGCGAAAATAGTAAAAATTTTCATGTACTACTGAGCAGTTTTATCTGAGGATTGAGGCGGGTCAATATCTTTTGAAAAACGAACTGTGAGCAAGTCTTCATCTGTAATGTTCCCGTCTTGATTCAAAATTTCTGGATGAATAGTAACTTGACCTGTTCGATCCTGATTAGGATTTTTTGTGGAATCTCGAACTTTATTTAGCGAGGATTCAGTAGTAAATAATCCTCGTGACATAACCCTGATTGCTTGCCATAGCAAAAAAACCAGTGATATCGCATAAACAAATGGGAGCAAATTGTTCAACATGTCACAAATCAAAGAAGGAATAAAACAAAAAATGCATCCATAAGCGATTATCGCAAATTTTTACTATTCCCGTTTAATATCAGTTTTCAACTTATAAAGACTAGACCCTTTTGATTTGTTTGTTAAGCATCAAACAATTTGCTTTTTATTATTTATGACATCTAAACATTTTCAAAAGCTTCTCTAAAGGACATGCACAAGAAAAAAAAATTTTTTTTGAAATTTATAAGATACATTCCGGCGATTCTTCTTCTACTCAGTCATAGCCTTGAAACCAAGCGCTATTCGGGAGCATTCGCAAACAATTCTGATAACTCATCATCGAACTCACAAAAATCTTTCGTCTATAAAGCTGTTGCTAAGAGTGGTGGTGCGGTAGTAACAATTGAAACTCAAAGAAGGGTTTATTCCAGCAGGGTTGGTCCCAGTGGAATAATGCTAGATCCTTATCTTGACAAATTCTTTAATTTTTCTGGTCCCCAGATTCAAAAATCAAGAATAGAAAGCAGTCAGGGCAGCGGGGTTATTTTTTCTTCCGAGGGATTGGTTTTGACAAACGCCCACGTGGTTGATAGAACAGAAAAACTTTTAGTGGGACTATCTGACGGCAGAAGAGTTGAAGGGAGAGTTATTGGCCAAGATTCAATAACTGATTTGGCCGTCATACGACTGATTGGTCAAGGGCCATGGCCC
This sequence comes from Prochlorococcus sp. MIT2309, assembly GCF_059772305.1. NCBI lineage: Bacteria > Bacillati > Cyanobacteriota > Cyanophyceae > Synechococcales > Prochlorococcaceae > Prochlorococcus > Prochlorococcus sp. MIT2309. The sequence continues at coordinate 1,056,267 of NZ_CM186282.1, forward strand.
ACAGCAACACTAGGAAATTCTGACAAAATCGAAGTTGGAGACTGGGCTATTGCGGTTGGCAATCCATTTGGATTAGAAAATACAGTTACATTAGGGATAATAAGCAATTTAAATCGAAACGTTTCACAATTGGGTATCTCAGATAAAAGAATAAATCTTATTCAAACTGACGCTGCTATCAACCCCGGAAATTCTGGAGGTCCACTATTAAATTCATCAGGCGAAGTGATTGGTATCAATACCCTTGTAAGATCTGGTCCTGGAGCTGGTCTTGGATTTGCAATCCCAATAAATAAAGCAAAGAAAGTCGCCTCGCAATTAACCAAAACAGGGAAAGCTGTTCATCCAATGATTGGAGTGAGTTTATCTAGTTTGCCACTTTCAGATAGAAAAGGTAGATCACAAATTGGTAAAGGAGCATTAGTTAGATACTTAATTCCAGGAGGTCCTGCTGAAAAAGGTGGCTTAAAAATTAACGATATAATAATTAAAATGGGAAATCAATCTATAAAAGAACCGGCAGATGTCGTTAATAAGATAAATGAATATAGCGTGAACATCCCCTTAAAATTTACTATAAAAAGAGGAGAGTTTATTAAAGAAATTGATATAGTGCCTATCGACATCAATGATTTATAATTCTCGGACTTATTTTTTCTTTTTCCTTTTCTTAGCATGTCGGTTAGCAAGGCGTTTAGATTCTCTAGCGGCTAAAGCTAATTGCTCTTTCATGATTAACTTTTCTTGTTCTTTTTTCTCAAGATAGTATTGATAATTACCTTGATATAATATTAATTCTCCGTCCTTTAATTCGACAATTCGATTTGCAACTTGAGAAATAAAATATCTATCATGAGAAACTATTAAAGCCGATCCAGAAAAATTTTTTATTGCATCCTCAAGCATCTGTTTTGATGGGATGTCTAAATGATTAGTTGGTTCATCTAGAATTAATAAATTGACAGGCTTAACAATAAGTAAAGCAAGTGCAAGTCTCGCTTTTTCACCTCCACTAATTTCCTCAACTTTTTTGAATACAGAATCATTTTGTATGCCAAAACTTCCTAATAGAGAACGAACTTTTGTTTGAGTCCAGTCTGGAACTTCACCAAAAAGAGTTTCAATAACTGTTTTTGATAGATCCAACGCATCAGCTTGATTTTGCTCAAAATATCCTGGAATAACATTATGTGAGCCAATACTTACATGGCCATCTTGAGCTTTTTCTAAACCCATAATTAATCTAAGCAAAGTGGACTTCCCAGAGCCATTTGGGCCTATAAAAGCTATGCGATCTCCTGCAAAAACATTAAGTGAGGCGCCTAAAAAAAGGATTTTCTGATCATAACTATGAGATAAGTCATCGATATTTATAACTTCTTTACCTGATCTAGGAACGTTATTAAATGAGAAATAAGGTCCACTAATTTCATCCTCTGGAGACTCAATTAATTCAATTTTACTAAGTAACTTCTCTCGGCTTTTAGCCTGAGTGCTCCTCGTTGCACTTGCTCTAAATCTATCAATATAAGCTTGTTGGGATGCCATATCTTTTTGTTGTCGAATAAATGCACTTTGTGCAGAGCTTTTCTCTAATTTTTTTTGTTCAATAAATTGAGTGTAATTCCCAAGATATATCTTTGAAAAACCACGTTCTATATTAATTATTTGAGTGCATACCCTATCTAAAAATAATCTGTCATGACTAACAATTACTAATGCTGATTTTTGACTTATTAAATATTGTTCAAGCCATTCAATTGTCGCTAAATCTAAATGATTAGTAGGCTCATCTAGGAGAATTAAATCAGGATTTTGAAGCAAAATTTTACCAAGTGCTACTCGCATTTGCCATCCACCAGAAAAATCTCCAACTTTTCGTTCAGCATCTTCTTTACTGAATCCTATTTTTGGTAATATTTTCTCAACTTGTGCCTCTAATTCATACCCATTGAGACTCTCAAAATCGACCTGGGTGGAACCTAGTTGATTTATCAATCTATGAAGATAATCCTCTTCTGTCTGAGCACGAATGGAGGACATTTCATCCTCAATTTCATTTTTCTTGTTTAGTAATTTAGCTGCTTCTTTAAAAGCCTGAAACAATTCATCTTTAACGTTTCTTGAGGGATTTACGTCGAATTCTTGTTTTAAATAGGCTATTTTTGGATTCCCCTGGACAACCAACCTTCCAGAGGTAGGGTCCTCTAATCCAGATATAATTCTAAGCTGAGTTGATTTCCCAGCCCCATTTAATCCAACTAAGCCTATACGATCTCCCTTTTTAACCTCCCAGGTAACATCTTTCAGGACTTCTCCTGTTGGATAAATTTTGCAAATACTCTCAAGACGAAGCACTTATCAAAAGCTAACTTTTTATATCATCTCGCCTGATATGACAGAAAATGAAAATTACTCATCTGACTGATTTCAAATCATGGTGAGATTAGAACAAATAGCAGCTATATTTTTAGCTGCAGGACTAGCAATACCAAGCTACTGGTTTTTTTGGACCTTAGCTGGGGGTGGAGGTTACGATCGACGAGTAATAGAAAAAGTTATTCCTTCCTCTGAGATTAAAAACGAGTCACTTTTAAAGCCCACCTCTAGCTTTAATTAACCATTGCTTGGTAAGGTCATCATCTAATGAGGAGATATATTTTTTCACTTCTTCCGGGGTCACTGGAAGTCCCACACTCTCACCAATTTCACAAATCGACTTTATGGCTCCTTCAGGGTCTTGGAGTGCTTGCCTAAAAAGAATTTTTGCATAAGCCTTATCATTTTCGATTTTTTTATAGAGATCGGGTGCATTTCCTACCATGTTTAATCATGACAATTAAACAAACGATATATCCCTAGGCAGCTTTTCGCTCGATTTTTTCATCATTGCTACTTTCTATTATTTCCTCAGTAGTTCCCTTTGCAGAGGCATCTTCCATACTTCTGGCATCCATGCATAGAACTTTTCTCAATTGAGCAAAATTTGATGCTTGTGAGGTCCTACCCTCACAGGTGGCTCCATATTCAGCTTTTTGAAGCACATGATGCAGATGTGTCAATAAATATGGGCTTATAACTGCAGAGATTAAAACATCACTTTTTTCTGATGTTTTTCTCATTTTTTTTAATCGCATTGCTGTTCCGGCAGCATTTTCTGATTTGTAATGATCCCTTGAAAACGATGCGTTAGGAAGAGTTGGTTCAGACATTGTTCAATCCTTTGGAGAAACTAGAGAAAACCAATGAAAAATCATTGTTCCAGAATTGGAAATGATCAAGAGGATTATCGAAACCCAACACAATCATAGTGTGAGATACTATCCTTGCACATAAGTGTACACTAATAAGTACCCGTTACTTTTCTAAGGGCATGGCTACCCGTCAAAACTCATCAAACGGGAATCCTAAATCTCCAAGAATTCAGGTTGTTTTACCTGAGGAAATGTGTCGCAAACTTTCAGAACTAGCTGAACAAGAATCTCGTACTGTCAGTAATATGGCGAAAGTTCTTATTCAACAGGGTTTAAAAAGAATTGAAGAAACGCCATCAAATAGCAATTTGAACAAACAAAATGAAAACACAACACAAAAGTTTCTCTCTGCTTTAGAGGCACAAGAACCCAAAAGACTTAAGGGTGCTCCAAAAAAAATTAAATTTCTCAGAGGATAAAATTTCACTCTTGTGGCAATTTTTGGAGATCCTCCATAGATCCCATTACGACAAGAACGTGGTCCTCCTCAAGAATATATTTGGCAGGAGGATTTATTTTTAAACCTTTGGCAGGGCCTGCCGCAAGTACATTCACTAAATAATTTTTTCTTAAATTCAATTCCCTCAATGAGCGCCCTACAAAAGATTCAGGGACTTTAATTTCATCAATTCCAGTTTGATCATCCAGCTCCAATCTCTCGATCATATTGGGTCGAACCAGCTCTAAGCCAAGGCGTTCTCCCTGCATCCTTGATGGAAATACGACACGATCTGCTCCAACGCGTTTCAACATTTTTTCATGAAGATCACTTGTTGCCCTTGCAATCACCTGGGTTACTTTGCTGCCAGTTGTATCTTTTGCTATCAGAGTTGTAGTAATGCTCGCCTCAATGGGTTCACTAATACCAACAACCACAGTGCCCATTTCTAAAACTCCTGCTTCTCGCATTGACTCTTCATCAGTTGAATCAACCACTCTTGCTTCAATAGATGGCTCAATTTGACGCAACTCCTCAATTGCTTTTGCTGAAAAGTCAACAGCAAGAACTTCTGCTCCATTTCTCAAAAGCTCACGACAAACAGCCGTACCAAAACGACCTACCCCCACAACAGCAAATCCAAGATCATCTCCAGACTTTTTCTTAGTCCATTGCCACCAATCACTCATAACATTCCCCTAAGTTAAACTTTTAAACATACAAATCTTCGTGAGGGAATCCAACACGAGATTGATATTTTAATCTATTTGAATTTGCAATATGCCATACAGAACTTAACAATAACAAAATCCCCAATCTCCCTACAAACATTCCAACAATTAAAACAAATTGACCAAAGTGAGTTAATTGCTCGGTTACGCCAAGATCAAAGCCAACTGTTGCAAAAGCGGAGACACAGGTGAAAAGCATTTCTAGAAAAGAAAAATTATCTCCATTAACATTATTGTTAGAGGTCATACTCAATATCAAAGCCATAAATAAAACAAAAAGAAGTGAAGCAACTGTAATTCCAACAGCTCTGAGAACAACTTTGTCAGAAATTTGCCTATTTCTAATAACAACATCACTCTGACCTCTTAAAGTTGCCCTTGTCGCTGCCATTAATGCCGCAATTGTTGTTGTTTTTATTCCTCCACCAGTACCCCCAGGACTAGCTCCAATAAACATCAAAGTCATTAAAAGCAATAAACCTGAATCGGAGATTGTATCTGTCGATATTGGAATAGTTGTAAAACCAGCTGTTCTTGAGCTGACTGATTCAAAAAAAGCGACTATAAATCTCTCTCCTAAATTAATATCAGAAAATAATTTATCCCCTGAAACAGATTCAGTCAAAAAAAGGCCAAATGCCCCGACTGCTATCAAAATCAAAGAAGTTCTAATAACTAATCTAGTATGTAAACTCAGATTTCTAATTTTCAAAGATTTACGATTCTCCCAAATATCACTTGTAACTCTCCACCCCAATCCACCCAAAACAATCAAACATATGATTACTAAATTCACCACCCAATTGTTTCTGTAGTTTTCCAAGCTATTGGACCACAATCCAAAACCGGCGTTGTTATAAGCCGAGATGCTGTGAAAAATTGATGTCCAAAATCTTTCTCCAAAATTTTGAATATCATTAAATCCAAAATAATAAAGAACAATAGAACCAATAATTATAAGAACAGTTGCCGTCAAAGCAATCCCACGAAAAGTCCTTCCAACGCCTCCCACTCCAAATTCATCCAAAGTTTTTCCCCTATCAAGTCTGCATCGAAGCTCTGTCCCAGTGACAACAAATCCCTGAAGGAACGTTGTTATGGCCATCAATCCCAATCCCCCACTGAGCAGCATCACTGCCAAAACAACTTGACCGGTTATTGTCAGCTCCTTACTAATATCTATTATCGATAATCCAGTAACAGTGATAGCAGAGGTTGAAGTAAAAAAAGCCTCCCACAACCCCACACTCGAAGTGGAACATACTGGAGATGCTAATATTAATGTCCCAAAGCAAATTATTAACAAGCCCGTTAACACAGTAAATTGAGGAACTGTCAACTTTTTATATCTTTCATACTTATGATTACTAATTTTCACTTTTACTGATCACACCTCCATAGCTTCATGAATAAATTTGGGTTTAATTTTGTAATTGATTTAATCCTAGTTAAAAAAACACTTTGGTAGATATAGGAGTCTACTCTAACCGTATTGAACTAAAATCAAAGCCGGAATAATAATTGTCATTAATACAGTCAAACCCGCACCATACTTAGTTACGTCAAGAAAATGATATCGCCCAGGACCAAACACCATTAGGTTTGTTTGGTAACCCATGGGAGTTAGAAAAGACTGGCTGGCCCCAAACAAGACTGTTACTAAGAGGGCAACAGGAGGTAAGTCCAGACCAGGAGCCAATTGCACAGCGACAGGCGCCAAAAAGGCGACTGAAGCTGCATTACTAATCACTTGTGTAAATATGGTCGTTGAGAAAACAATAACTAACAAAGCAAAATAAACTGGTAAATCTTCCAACCAATAATCAAGACTTTCAGCAAAAACATCAGCTAATCCAGTGTCATTCATTGCCACACTGAAACTTGACAATGATCCAAGTAGCAAAATCACATCAAGTCTGATTGACCTTTGAACTTCAGCAGGTCTAATACAACCACCAATAACCATTGCAATTACCGCCATAAGAACAGCAGAGACAAGAGGGATAGTTGTTATGGATGGAACAACTAACATACAAACTGCTATTGCTATTGCGATAGGTTTTCTTCTAACAATTGGCAGATCATTCTCAAATTGATCAAGAACAAGCAGATCATTACTAGCTTGTAGGCCTCTGATTGAATCTTTTGGGGCTTGAAGCAACAACACGTCACCTTCTCTTAGAATTGCTTGCCCGAGACGCTCCCTCACTGTTTGCTGTCCACGTCTAAGGGCTAAAACAGTTGCATTATGTCGTTGACGAAATCGCAATTCCCTTAAACTTGCTCCAGCTAAAGTTGATCCAGCAGGTAGAAGAGCCTCAACAGTTTTTTGACCAGATAATCCTGAAGAGAGGAAATTATTTTTGACACTCAAATTACCTTTTGCAAGTTGAATTGTGTGTTCTTGCTGTAATCGCAGTAAATCAGATCGAGCAACTCGCAACAAAAGACGATCTCCTGGTTGAATAGTTTTATCAGCTAAAGGCGGGACAAAACTCTCCTTCCCTCGTTGTAATTCAAGTACATCTACATCAAAGCGCCTTTGCAATCTGCTGTTTCGAACTGATTGACCAACCAATTCAGAGTCTTTGGGTATTGTTACTTCAGTGAAATATCCCGTTTGATCACTGCTACCACTAAATTCGTTATTGTTGACACCTCTATCTGGCAAAAGAAAGCGCGGCGCTAAAAGCAAATAAGCAGTACCAATCAACCAAATAGGAATTCCGATTGAAGTAAAAGTAAATAAATCAAAAGATCCATATCCCAATTGATCACTGATATCACTTACAAGTAAATTGACAGAACTACCTAATAAAGTAAGGGTACCGCCCAGAACAGTAGCGAAAGATAAAGGTAATAAAACTCTTGAAGGAGAAAGTCTTCGTTTAATGCACCAAGCTTCAATAACAGGCAACAATGATGCAACAACTGGTGTGTTTGGAACAATGCCTGAAATGGGAGCAACTACAAAACCTAATAGTGCTATCAATCTCCTTGGAGTCCTTATACTCTCAGAGGCAATTAATTCCCTCAATCTATCTAGGGCGCCACTTTTGAATAGTGCTGCAGATACTGCAAACAATCCCATTAATGTTATCAATGCAGGACTTCCAAATCCTGCCAGAGCTTTCTGAGGAGTCAGTACTCCAAAAGCCATAAGTAGTGCAACACTTAAAAGTCCCGTCAATTCAGGTGCCAAAGAACCTGATATAAATAAAATGACAGCCAAAATTAATACTGCCAAAGTTATAACTGCATGTTGATTTTCATATAAAAGATTGATTATTATCATGTCTATAAATTTTCTCCTAACAAAGGCTTATAACTCATAACCAAAATGAGAAAAGGCATTTGTTTATATTATTGATTGGTTAGATTTCATTTTTTTCTAATTTACCAATTTGCACAAATAAAGAAATTGCAGACTTGAGGGCTATTGAGAAATTGGGCATTCTCATAAGATATGCCAACCTTCGAATTTGGAAGGCTAGTGGTCCTGAAAGTGTTAAGCCTAATGCAGTAATAGTAGAACCCCCGATACCCAGACTCATCATCTCACCTAAATCATTGAATACAAATGGTTCATTTTCATGGCCTCTTAGGGAGGAGTAGAAATTTTTGGCGATGAAATGGCCCTGCTGCATAGCAACTTGAGCAGTGCTTGGATAGGGCATAGCTTCATAAATTGCCACATCCCCGATAGCCATAACATTATCAACTTCAACCACATTCAAATTTTGGTCAACCGGTAGCCTTCCTTTGATCAACTCAATAGAAGGATATATTTCAGGAAGCATTGGTTGCTGTCCCGCTGTCCATATGCACCCAAGATGTGGCAATTCAAATTCTATATTCTCTAAATTACTTTTGGAAGTTAAGACGATATGCGTATCGTAAATATTACAAACTTCTGTTTCTAAATATATGCGAATATTCCTTTTCTTTAAAGATATTAATGACTGTTCTCTGTTAAAAGATTTGTTGTTTGGCAGAATTCTTGAGCCCTTTTCTATTAAATTAATTTTTATTTTATTATTTGACATATCTGCAATTTTACAAGCCAACTCCACGCCTGCAGAACCAGCCCCTACTATGATAAGCTCTTTATTTTCTTGATCAGAAAGCATTGCATTTCTTATTAATTTACGTATCTCTTTTACATCATCTATTGAATTAAACTTATGAGAATTTTCTTTAGCGCCTGATACTCCAAAAAAAGCAGGTTTTGATCCTGTAGAGATAACAAGTTTTGAATATTCTATTTTCAAGCCAGATTCAGTTATCACATGCATTAATTCTGTATTTATGCTTTTAGCAAATTCATTAATTAATACTATTCCTTTATTATTTATTAGTGATCTATAATCAGACGCAACTTCCCAAAATTTTATTTCTTCACTAAGAAATTCGTATAGTAAGGGTAAAAAAACAAAATTCGTTTTTGGCTCTATCAAAAAAATTTTTGGACAATTTGGCAAACGACTTAAAGATAAAGCTGCTGTTAAGCCTCCAAAGCCTCCACCAACAAAAACAACTGTCTCACACTTAGGATCATTGATGTTCATGGTTAACTACTAGGTAATACTTAAGACCCTAGTAAAAATTCTCACTAAGCCGTTATGGATAACAAAAAAATTCCCGAACAAGAAAGTAATCGCCATGCCAAAGACACCAGTAATCATAAGGCTTTAAGCAATTACTCAATTAGCGAAATAAATAAAGAACTTAAAGAGCGAACAGCAGAGGAACGAATCTTGTGGGCCTGCAGAGAATTTGGGACTTCCTTTGCTCTTACAACCAGCTTTGGACTCCAATCAGCCGTTTTGTTAAATATGCTGAGCGAATTAAAGCTTGAGAAGACCGCAAAAATAATCTGGGTTGATACTGGCTATCTTCCCCCAGAGACATATATTTACGCAGAAGAAATGCAAAAAACATTGAATTTAGACATAACAATTGCTCAAAGTGAAATATCTCCCGCTCGAATGGAAGCAATTTACGGAAAACTTTGGGAAACAAATTCAGTTAGCGATATTGACAAATATCATCAGATTCGCAAAGTCATACCTCTTGAAAACGCTTTTTCAAAATCAGAAATTGTTTGTTGGGCAAGTGGCGTGAGATCGAATCAAACTAAAAATAGAAATAACATGAATTATTTGGATAAAATCAGAGGCCGCCTATCTTTAAGACCAATTCTTGATTGGAGTAATAAGGATACTTATTACTACATTGAAAATAATCAATTACCTCAACACCCACTCTTTGCTAAGGGTTATTCTACTGTTGGAGACTGGCACTCTAGTGGTCCCGATTCAGAAAAAGGTATTGGAAGATCAACAAGATTTGGGGGACTAAAAGAAGAATGTGGGATACATTTGTCTGAAAAAAATGAATAATTTACCCCTAATTAAACCTGAATTAGTTTATCTGTTCGTAGGCAATAGTAGGTGGCATTGGGCCTTCAAAGAAAAAAAACAAAAGTGGAAATTCATAAGTTCATCATCAGAATCTGAAAATAATTTTTTTTTAAATCAACATACTCTCTCTGCCTGGGGAGCAGTAGGGAAAGTACCCAAGAATGTAAATTTTGACCCTAAAAAAGAAATTTGTTTAAAAGACATCCCACTAAAGAATGCACCTCCATGGCTGGGAATAGATAGAGCAATCGTTGGGTATGGAGCTTATGAATTAATAAAAAACTCATCAGATTTAACAGCTGACGGCTTAATAGTCGCTGATGCAGGTACTGTTTTTAGCTTGACAAAGATCAATAGTCGTTGTGAATTTGAGGGGGGACAACTGGCTGCAGGTATTAACCTTCAATTACATGCAATGTCAAATATGACAAAGAACCTTAAATATCCATCAAAAAAATTATTTAATTTTTCTAATTTTCCAAGTTCAACTGATGAGGCGATGTTAAAAGGTACATTAAATTCTATAGTTTCTATGATAAATCAAATACAAGAAGAAAATAGAGCTTTAATTTTTATTTGTGGTGGCGACTCGAATACTATTTTCGATAATATCAAAAAAGATAATTTAAAAATATTTCACAAGCCAAACTTATTATTAGAAACCTTAATAAATTTAAAAAAGCTAAATTAAACCAAGGTCTTCAATGATTTGATTGGCCATAATTGCCGCCTTAACTTTTCTATAGATGAGTTTTATTTTACCTTCAGAATCAATTACAAATGTATGCCGCATCATACCCATATATTCACGGCCCATAAATTTTTTTAAACCATAGCTTTCATAAGAACTTGCAATAGGGCATGGTTCTGCATCAGTTAAAAGTGTAAATGGTAGATTATATTTATTTATAAATTTGATATGAGAAGCAGAGCTATCTTTACTTATTCCTAATACTTTAATGTTATGCTTTTTGAATAGCTTCCATTGATCTCGAAAATTACAAGCCTCTTTTGTACATCCTGGAGTGTCGTCTTTGGGGTAAAAATAAATAACGACATTTTGTCCTCTCATTGATGAGAGTGTAACTATTTGACCATTTTGATCAAGGAGAGTGAAATCAGGTGCTAAATCTCCAATTGCTAGGGACATTACCATTCAATATCAATCAGACTGCAAGCGTACTAGGCCTTTGGCTTTTTCCCAAGACTTCATCATTAAAAAAAACAACCCAAATTGAAAAAAAATGGGCAGAGAGGCTCTACGAACAAAGAAAAATGGAATATTTGTTTTCAAGAGGGCAAATAAGACATGTGTTATCTACTGTTTTTAAGATGGATGCATTACAAGTTCCATTAATTGCACCCCCGGGCAAGCCGACTTTACTCCCACAAGGATGGGGTTATTTAAATATTAGTCATTGCAAGGATGCGCTACTTATTGGTTGGAGTAATAATAAAATTGGTGTGGATATTGAAAGACTTGACAGGATTCTTAACGTTAAGGATATTTCTCATCGAATTTTACATATTGAAGAAAAGAAAAAACTAAACACATCAAAGATTAAGTTATCCAATGAAGATTTGCTGACTAGATGGGTAGCAAAGGAAGCAGTTGTAAAATGGCAAAGGGGTAGCATATTTAAAGACATTAAAAATTGGGAAATTAATATAGAAAAAGGTGAAGCGAAGAACAAACAATTAGGTCTAAGGTCCCATTTAATCATGCAACAAATTTTTAGTTGGAAAATTGGTGTTGCCTTAGATGAGGAGGCTCAAATAAAAAATCCTATTATTTGTATGAGCTAGTTAGTCAATTAATTGGCCTATTATTTTTCTATGGCGGAGTTTATATTGAATTTTTCTATCTATATTTAATTGCAACAAATTATATAATTTTCTCTTATATTTATCATCAAAATTGTTCAATATCAGCTTGTTATATGCAGAATCTTTACTGAACCATCTCTTTTGGAGATTATGATCAAGTTTTAGTAATAATTCTTCTTCATACTCCTCAAATTTTAAATGCCAACCATGATTTTTAAAAGATTTATTTAATTCCTCATGAATACTATCATTCATCAATATATTATCCTCCAGAGTTATAATTTCCTCAATTAATTTAATATCGATAGATTTCATAATATCACTCTTAAGAGATTTAAAACATGTTTTTAATGGTCCAAATACTGGTGTAGTAATTAAAAGACGCATTCGACAATTAAAAGAGCATTTTGAAGTAATTACTTTAACAAATTGATTAGTAATGCAATTACTTAAAATCTCATTTGTGAGTCTTCCTCCAATCCATTCATAATTAAATTTAGAATTTAATAAATTTTCAAATTTTAAGTCCTGTATTAACAATGTTGGCCTAAGTAAAGGATCAAGAACGTCCAATTGATTTGAAATACGGGAAATCTCAGAACTATCTGACAAAATAACAACACCTCCCTCTGGTGTCTTCAAAAGTGGTGGGATAGACCAAAATAGAGGTTTATTACCAAAAATAAGGACTCTATCCGTTCGATTCCAAGAAATATCTGTCCAAAGGTGTTTAAGTAGACCCTGAAGTCTTACCCCATCATCAAAAAGTTGTCGTTGAATCCATTTCTCCAGTTCTCCTGAGTTGGGAGAACTGGAAAGAAAAAGAGGGAAAGTATTTTTTGACTCTTCAGTGGCTGCGAACTGAGCAGCCCTTCTCTCAAGAATCTTTAATCTTCTTACACCCTCCCAACCATGCTTGGAGGGCTTCCAAAAGATCTCACCTTGCATTGCATCGGGCATGTATTGCTGTACGACCCAATTATCTACGTAAGAATGTGGATAAAGATATCCTTTCCCATCTCCAAATTTATCCTTATCTCTATGTGCATCGCGTAAATGTGTGGGGACATCATCTGATGCAGAATTATTTACAGCCTTTAGTGCATCAAAAAAACCTTTTACACTATTACTTTTTTCTGTAGTTGATAGATATAAGGCTGCTTGGGCAAGTTGATATAACCCTTCAGGTAAGCCCACTCGTTCAAAAGCCGCTGCGCAAGCTTCAACAACAACTATTGCTTGAGGGTCAGCAAGACCTACATCTTCACCAGCAGAAATTAGCATTCTGCGAAATAAGAACCTTGGATTTTCTCCAGCAGCAACCATTCGGGCTAGCCAGTAAAGCGCTCCATCAGGATCCGATCCTCTGAGGGATTTTATGAAAGCACTAATGGTGTCGTAATGAGCATCTCCATCCTTGTCATATAAAACCGCCCTTTCTTGAATAGACTCTTCAGCTATCCTGAGATCTATGGTAATTAGATCTTTTTCATTTGGTTTTGTTGTTTCAACAGCTAATTCTAAAGAATTCAATAGCTTTCTGGCATCTCCATTAGCTATATCAACTAAATGGTTTTCTCCCTCGGGCGTGATTTCTATTTTTTTATTCCCAAATCCTCTATCACAATCAGACAGAGCTCTTTTTAACAATTTATGCAAATCTTTTTTTTGCAGGTGCCGTAAACGAAACACCCTTGACCGACTAACAAGGGCTTTATTAACCTCAAAATAAGGGTTCTCAGTTGTAGCACCTATCAAAGTCAAAATACCGTTTTCAACCCAGGGCAAAAGAGCATCCTGTTGTGCTGTGTTAAATCTATGCACCTCATCAATAAATAAAATAGTCTTAAGTCCATAGTCATTAAGCCGCTGTTTCGCCTCAAAAATTTCTTTTCTTAATTCCTTTATTCCAGCTAAAACGGCATTTAAAATTACAAAATTTGATCTAGTATTTTCAGCAATAATTCTTGCCAATGTCGTTTTCCCTACACCTGGGGGGCCATATAAGAGAAGATTTCCAACTCTATCGGCAGCAATAGCTCTTCGTAATAGACGTCCCTCGGAAAGAATCTCATCTTGGCCGAAAAATTCATCTAAATTATTTGGTCTTAATCTTTCGGCAAGTGGTGCCGATTCTCGCAATATTTTTTCACCCTGATAGGCAAATAAATCGTTATTCAAAACTGTGAATGTTTGTAGTAATGAAAAAATTCAATCTTAAGTTATAACTGTAGGCTTTTCCATACGAGTTCGTTGGGAAACTTCAGCAAATTCATCCATTGTTTTTATCAAGTTTGAAAGGGCATTTTGAGGGTCTTGATTTAAGTCTTCGGTTGTAGAAACATATTTTTCAAAATAAATTCTTAATGTAGCTCCTTGTGTACCAGTTCCAGACATTCTCAAAATCACTCTACTATCATCATTAAGTATTAATCTCAAACCTTGGTTATGAGTTAATGAATTATCTACTGGGTCTAAATAACTGAAATTATCAGCTTTTTGGACAACTTGACCTGCAAAACTTTGCCCAACCAATTTTGGTATTAATGATTCCGCTCTTGAGAATATTTTTGTTGCCACTTCAGTTGGAATAGATTCGTAATCATGCCTCGAATAATAATGTCTGCCGAAGGTATTCCAATGAATATTTAGAATTTCAGAAACTGAAACTTTCTTTTTAGCTAATATTTGTAGCCAATAAAGGACAGCCCAGAGGCCATCTTTTTCACGGATGTGACTACTGCCTGTTCCGAAACTTTCTTCTCCGCAAAGGGTTATTTTTTCTTGATCAAGAAGATTACCAAAAAATTTCCAGCCAGTGGGAGTTTCAAAGAAATTTATGTTTAAGGATTTTGCCACTAAATCTACAGCTGAGCTTGTGGGCATTGAACGAGCGACACCCAAAAGTCCATCAGAATAGGCCGGTATGCAATCAGAGTTAGCTGTCAAAATCGCGAGGCTATCACTTGGATTGACAAAACAACCTTTCCCTAAAATCATATTTCTATCACCATCGCCATCGCAAGCAGCTCCGAAACTCAAAGTATTTCCTAACAACAAATCATCTGCCAAATCTTTTGCATATGTCAAATTTGGATCTGGATGTAACCCTCCAAAATCCTCTAGAGGGGAGCCATTTCGAACTGTTCCTTTAGGAGCACCTAATATATCTTCCAGGATTTTTTTTGCATATGGGCCAGTAACTGCATTGAGTGCATCAAAAGCGAATAGGAAATCATTTTGCAAAAATGAACTTATTTGATCAAAGTCAAATATTTGTTGCATTAATAGAGAATATTCTTCTACTCCATCGACTACTTCAACCTCCATAGAGCCTAATATTGTTGAATTAGGTATACCCAAATCTATTTTTTGCAAATTAGATATTGTCTTATAGTCTTTAAGTGTCTTAGTGCATAAATAAATTTCATTTGTCAGAGATTCGGGGGCTGGGCCACCATTTTGCCCATTGACTTTGACACCAAAATCTGCATCGACACCACCTGGATTATGGCTGGCTGAGAGAATAATTGCCCCAATAGCGCTAGATTTGCGGATTAGGTGAGATGCAGCAGGAGTTGATAAAATCCCATCAACAGTAGTAATTACTTTTTTAATTCCATGGGCAACTGACATAGCAATTATTGTTTCAATCGCTTGCAGATTTCCATATCTACCATCACCACCAACTACAAGAACCCCTCCATTAACTCCAGGAAGAGTTCTGAGAATTGCCTCAACAAAACTCTCAAGATAATGTTCTTCAGCAAATCTTTTTGAACTTTTTCTCAGCCCAGATGTGCCAGGTCTTTGATCAAGAAATGGTTTATCGAGAGTGACAATTACTTTTTTTAAATTTGAGAGATTCACTTGATAGTTTGAGCTAGGAATAAATTTTGTGGGTTAAAACCTAATGAGGCATTTCAGAGGTGCGTAACATTGCTACAAACCACAATGAGGAAAGAATTAAAGCACATAAAACTCCTGCACCTATTCCAGCCTTGGCAATTATTAATGGAACTAACAGAGATAAAAGAATCACTCCTATTACGGGAGTGGCTGCAACAATGAAACGCAACATATCAAAATTAGAAGAATATAACTAGAACCATTCTGGTGCAGCTTTATCTCTTGGGTTGGTATTGTCTTCAGGAGTTACACGTTCAAACTTCATCGTGATATTTCTTTTTTCTTGGCCTTTTGAATCTATAGCTTGAATAGGATAATTTTGAATACCGTCACGGAAAGGTACCTGCAGGCGAAAAGTACCATCAGAGTCAAGAGGCACATTTTCTCCACCTATTGTTAATTTTGCAGATGGATCAGTAGCACCGTAAACAATCAATTCAGCATCAGCAACTAACCAGAAAGATTGATCATTAGAAGATAAGCCTATTCCAGATTCGTTTCTTCCACTAGCCCACAAACCCGCACCTGAATCTGAAAGGCCTTGATTATCGGAATTTATGGCATTTTTTTCCTGAAATTCCTCAGATCCAACTCTAGTCTTCCTGAACGTGTCCGTGGCCGATTGATATAAGCGCTGATGTAACCCTTGGTCAGCAGGTTCTTCTACAACAAGACTTTCCAAAGGTATATTTTTTGGGGTTTCCAAACTAAAGGGAACAAATTGATCAAGTATCAATTCACTTGGATGTTGACTTGGTACTTTTGCAGAAGAGGAAAATGCTAAAGAAATCCATTTACCTCTAAACCTGTAACCTAATTCAACCTGATAATCTCTATCCCCAAGTGGAATTGGAAGATACCATTCTGTGCTGTGGCTATCAACAGTAACTTCTCTTAAAGCACCTTTATTGACATCACCAGATTCTTTACCAGTAACGTCAAGAAGCCGTAGAGAGAGTCTTGTGGCTCCTCTATCAAGAGCTTGATTACGGTCTTCTTCAGAAATTTCCCAAAAAACAAAAGCCCATTCTGGATCTCTGGGGAGAAATACTACCTTTGTTAGGGAATTATATTGAGCGGCATTGCTCGTTGAATTTAAAACATTTGCAAGAAAATTATCTTTTTTAGAATCGCGTACAGCAACTTTTGCCTCAAGATCTTTTTTATTTGCATAAGTAATAATCTCATCAATCAAAGATGCTTTTGTTTTTCTGCTGTACAAAGGCACACCAACTGAACTCGCCTTCTGGCGCAATTGACGAAGAGTTAGGGTAGAAAGTGACTCTTTATCTTGACTCACGCCTGAAAAAGCTCCTTATGTTTTGTTTGGGATCAGTATCTCCTGATTTAAGAGAATCTCGTGGCTGCGGTCAGGATCTACTGACTACCAAGCTTTAAGAAATGGAGCAACGAGAAATGAAAGTAGTTGCGGTAAAAGGGTTTGTGAGAAGTAAAAAAAAAAATCTTCTTGAATGATTTTTAGTTTTATGTGAGTTTTAAATAAGAAAATTTTGATCTATCAATCTTTTTCCTTTGGGATCAATGAACGATGTCCTTTTGTCAAATCATTGGTTCTTCAAAGCATCATCAATCAAATCATCCAAAGTCAATTCCAATGGCGAAATTTCGTAAGCAATTGCCACCTGGTCCAAATGAACAGCTGCAGCGGCAAACTGGTTCAGGAGAATATCCATAAATTCTTTATCTTTGGAGAGCTTGGGATTTTTCAGACACCATGCTCTTTGTTGTTGATAGTCCGGGAGAATATTTTCTTTAGGACTGTCGCCTTTCATAACTTTGAAAGATTCAAGACAATGTGCCAGTAAACGAATGTGATGTTTCTGCAAAACCGAGAGATTGGTTCTATCAATTTTTTGGATTTCAGCCTGTGAAAGCGGGCTTGGGTCGCTAGGATTCTGAATTGTCATACTCAAAAAAACACTGTTTCTAAGATTTCAATATTATTCAAAATTTCCCAACAACAAAACAATCTTAGAAAACACTTCAACAAAGGGTAAAAAAGTAGATATCATCTAGTTACAGGTAGAGTAAAAGGAGTGTAATCAATGTTGACCTGCTTGATAACGCAGAAAATTTTTTTTTGAATCTATCCACTTTTATTCGAACAAGAATTTTTGAATTAAGTAAACCATGACAAATACCAAAACTGTTGATCAACTAGTTTCTGAACCATATAAATATGGTTTCGTTACCGATATAGAAACAGAAAAATTTGAAAAAGGAATAAATGAAAATATTATTAGGCTGATATCTAAAAAAAAAGAAGAGCCAAAGTTTTTACTTGATTTTAGACTAAGAGCATATAAAGAATGGTTAAAAATGAAGGAACCAGATTGGGCAACTTTAAAATATCCAGAAATAAATTACCAAGATATTATTTATTACGCGGCTCCAAAAAAAGATACAAAAAAAGCAAGTCTAGATGAAGTTGATCCAAAGCTTTTAGAGACATTTGAGAAGTTAGGAATACCAATCAGTGAACAAAAGAGACTTGCTAATGTTGCCGTTGACGCAGTTTTTGATAGCGTATCTATCGCCACTACATACAAAGAAAAGCTTGCGGAACATGGAGTAATTTTTTGCTCAATTAGTGAGGCAGTAAATGAATATCCAAATCTAATAGAGAAATATTTAGGTACTGTTGTACCGATTACTGATAATTTTTTCGCAGCATTAAATTCAGCTGTTTTTAGTGATGGATCGTTTGTTTACATTCCTAAAGGTGTTAAGTGCCCAATGGAATTATCCTCATATTTCAGAATTAATTCTGGCGATACGGGGCAATTTGAAAGAACATTAATAATTGCAGAAGAAAGCGCATCTGTAAGTTATCTAGAGGGTTGTACAGCCCCAATGTTTGATACCAATACTCTTCACGCAGCTGTTGTTGAACTTATTACACTCGACGACGCTTCAATTAAATATTCGACAGTTCAAAATTGGTATGCAGGTAATGAAGAAGGTGTTGGGGGGATTTACAATTTTGTCACCAAGAGAGGGCAATGTAGAGGAAAAAGAAGCAAAATTAGTTGGTCACAAGTTGAGACTGGTTCTGCAATTACATGGAAATATCCAAGCTGTGTTCTTCAAGGAGAAGAATCAGTCGGAGAGTTTTACTCGGTAGCCTTAACAAACAATCATCAGAAAGCTGATACTGGAACAAAAATGATTCATATTGGGGCAAAAACAAGATCTACCATAGTCAGTAAGGGTATCAGTGCAGGATTTTCCTCTAACAGTTACAGAGGTCTCGTGCATATGGGACCAAATGCAAAAGGTGCAAGAAATTACAGCCAATGCGATTCAATGTTGATCGGGGATAAGGCTGCTGCAAATACTTACCCCTATATTCATTCTCAACAACCTCAATCTAATATTGAACACGAAGCAAGTACCTGCAGAATCTCAGAAGATCAACTATTTTATCTGCAAAGCAGAGGAATAAGTTTTGAAGAATCAATTTCCATGATGGTTAGTGGTTTCTGTCAAGACGTCTTCAGTCAATTGCCAATGGAATTTGCAGCTGAAGCTGATAAATTACTGGCACTAAAGTTGGAGGGATCTGTTGGCTAACAAAATTTGTTAACCTAATTTGTTCTTTTTTAATTATCTTTGACACCTTTAATAAGTGATTTGCCCAGATTCCACTCCCATGCTTGAAATTGTTGATCTTCATGCTTCTGTTGAGGATCAACCAATTCTTAATGGGGTCAATCTCTCTGTTAGATCTGGAGAAATCCATGCCATTATGGGTCGTAACGGTAGTGGTAAAAGCACATTATCTAAAGTTGTTGCAGGGCATCCAGCATATGAGGTAACTTCAGGAACTATTAATTTCAAGGGAGCTAATCTTCTTGAACTCGAACCAGAAGAACGAGCACGAATAGGAATATTCCTAGGTTTTCAATACCCAATAGAAATTCCAGGAGTTAGCAATCTTGAATTTCTTAGAGTTGCAACAAATTCTAGAAGAAAAGAACTTAAACAAGAAGAATTAGATATCTTTGATTTTGAGGATTTGGTTAAAGAGCGCCTGGAATTTGTACAAATGAATCCCTCTTTTCTTGAAAGAAGTGTTAACGAGGGATTCTCTGGAGGAGAGAAAAAACGCAATGAGATTCTTCAAATGGCATTACTTGAGCCAGCAATAGCAATTTTAGACGAAACCGACTCAGGGTTAGATATTGATGCTCTTCGAGTAGTTGCATCTGGTGTTAATAGACTTTCAAAACCTAATACTTCAACCATATTGATTACTCACTATCAAAGGTTACTGAACGAAATAACGCCGGATTTTGTACATGTGATGTCGGATGGAAAAATTCTCAAAACAGGCGATAAGGAATTAGCAATAATGCTTGAAGAAACTGGATATGATTGGATAGATAGTGGTAATCCCGGCGAAATCAAAGAGGTTATAAAGTCATGATTTCTGGTGAATCATGCGTTAATTGGCTGAAATCTTTAGACAATCCAAATGGCTTATTAAAAAACATACAAAAAAAAGGAAGAGAATCACTCTTAAAAATTAGCTACCCCAACAGCAATGAAGAAGTTTGGAGATTAACGAATTTTAAACACCTAAAAAAATTTATAGAACTGCCCTTAACGTCAGAAACGGAAGATCAATTGATAGAAAAATATCCGAGTCTTACTCAACCCAACCCTGAGATTATTCAATTAATTAATGGTAAAGAGAATTCTTTAAAAAAACTTGAGAATCATAAAGGGTTTTATATGCTTAGAGAAAGTGAAAGAGAAAAATATTTAGGTAAAGCACTTGATCAATTTAATTGCAATAATTATTGGCCAATTATTATTAATGAATCAACCTCTAATCATTTTATTGGTATCGAGGTTAGTGGTAAAAACAATCCTACTCTTGAAATTATCTCCCCAGGTTTTTCTAATTCCTCTAGTTCAATAAGAATACTTCTTAAAATTACGAAAAATTCTTATCTTAATTTTAATCATGTTATTTTAGGGTCTACTAACTCTGCACAAAATATTCTTGTAGAAATAATTCTTGAAGAAGGAGCTGTAATTAATCATGGATACATAGCACTTGGTTGTGTTAAATCTAATTTACTTACTAATTTCGCAATAGATCAAGCAGAAAATAGCAGTTATTCATCAATTTCGTTGCAAGCAAATTGGGAATTTAGTCGTTTTGAACCTCGTATTATCCAGAAACATGGAAAAGCAAAAACCACACTTAAAGGTCTGCAAGTTTCCAAAGATAGTGAACAAATAAGTACACTCACATCTGTAAAATTCAATGGACCAGAAGGGGAATTAGACCAATTAAATAAATCTGCCGCAAATGATTCCTCACACGCAATGTTTAACGGAGCAGTTTCGGTGCCTAGGATTGCTCAAAAAACCCAAGCTTCTCAATTAAGCAGAAATTTAATCTTATCAAAACGAGCAAAAATTGATACAAAGCCTGAATTAGAAATAGTAGCTGATGACGTTAGATGCACACACGGTGCAACGGTGAGCCAACTGCTTGAGGATGAACTTTTTTACTTAAGAAGTAGGGGGATTTCTCTAAAAGAAGCAAACTCATTGCTTTTAGAGGGCTATTTTAAAGATATTCTTACTAACATACCTTCATATTCCAAAAGATGGACTTTTTTGAACAATCTACTTTCTAAATTAGCTGAATGAAATACATCGATAAAGAAATTGCTATCAGAGCGAAAAAAGACTTTCCACTTTTCAATTCTGACTTAGAAAAAGATGATTCCCTAATATATTTAGATCATGCGGCAACAAGTCAAAAACCCTTAAAAGTGATTGAGGCTGTTAGTAATTATTATAAATACTCCAATGCAAATGTTCATAGAGGCGCTCATCAACTTAGTGCTAAAGCAACTGAAGCATTTGAAAAGTCAAGAGAAATTGTGGCTAATTTCATTAAAGCAAAAAGCTCAAAAGAAATAGTTTTTACGCGTAATGCTACCGAGGCAATAAACTTGGTTGCCAGATCCTGGGGTGAGTCTTTACTCCAAGAAGACGACGAAATACTTTTAACAATTATGGAACATCATAGTAATCTTGTCCCTTGGCAATTAATTTCAAAAAAAATTGGCTGCAAAATTAAATATATAAACATTACTGATAAAGGTGAACTTGATTTAATAGATTTTAAAAATAAAATTACTAAGAAGACCAAAATTATAAGTTTAGTTCATATAAGTAATACCCTTGGTTGCTGTAATCCAATAAAATACATATCAGAAATTGCTCATAATTATGGCTCTCTTGTTTGCCTTGATGCTTGCCAGAGCCTTGCTCATCAAGAGATAGATGTTAACTCTCTGAATATAGATTTTCTAGCGGGTTCTTCTCATAAGCTCTGTGGTCCAACTGGAATGGGATTTTTATGGGCAAAGGAATCAATATTAGAAAAGATGCCACCATTTTTGGGAGGCGGAGAAATGATTGAAGATGTTTTTTTAAATGAAAGCACTTGGGCAGAATTACCCCACAAATTTGAAGCTGGTACACCAGCAATAGGTGAAGCAATTGGTCTAGGTGAAGCACTTAATTATTTAAATTCTATTGGACTCAAAAATATTCAAAAATATGAAAAAGATATAACTGAATATCTTTTTGAAAGACTTTGTGAGATTGAGGAGATATTTATACTGGGACCAAAGCCCTCGGATTGCGAATTTAGGGGGGCGCTAGCCACTTTTTTAATTGAAGGTATCCATTCCAACGATATTGCAGAACTATTAGATTCCCGTGGAATTTGTATTAGAAGTGGGCATCATTGCTGTCAACCTCTTCACCGTTACCTAAATTTAAATTCAACGGCAAGAGCAAGCTTAAGCTTCACATCTACTATTGAAGAAATTGATATTTTTGTGAGTGAATTAAAAAACCAAATTAAATTTCTTAAAGATAACTATTAAATATTTAAATGTTTTTTAAAAAATTTTTCCGAAAGCTGTAATACAGAAACCCTATTCTTTAAATCTTTAAAACCATGCCCTTCGTTCGAAAATTCATGTAATTCAACATTGACTTTATTTTTAGTAAGTTGTTCAAAAAGGACCCTTGTTTGGGATGGCTTAACCACTTTATCTTTTAAACCCTGAAAAAAAATAACTGGACATTTTATTTCTTTATAGTTATTTAAAGGTGATTTACTTCGATACAACTTCTTTTTTGATTCAAAATTACCCAATAAATAATTAAGATAATATTTTTCGAATCTATGCGTGCTCTCTCTCATATCTAATAGATCAGCTACTGCATATTTACACATAGCAACTTTAAAAATATTTGAGTTAGAAATAGCTCTCAGAGCAGTAAATCCTCCTGCACTTCCTCCCTGAATTGCAATTAAATCCTTATTTACAAAACCCTTATCGATACAATAAGAGGCTGCAGCAGTGCAATCATAAACATCAACCTCTCCCCAATTCTCCTTTATCCTGTCTCGATAGGCTCTACCAAATCCAGTTGACCCTCCATAATTAACATCAATGACGCTCCACCCCCGAGAGCTCCAATACTGTATTTCCAAATTCAAACCTTTTGAAGCCATTGCTGTTGGGCCACTGTGGCTTCTTACTAATAGAGGTGGATTTTGAAAAATATTTTGTAAAGGGGGATAGAATAGAGCCTGTGTTTTCTTTGATTTAAAGCCTTCAAACCAAATTTCTCTTGGAATAGAGAGCATTATTTCTTCATTATCTATTGAAAATGGGCGTTGCAAAAAACTCTGATAAGGATCCTGAATATCTATTTCTATAATGCTGGCATGATGAGATGAGTTGGCTGCAATAAAAGCAACTTTTCTACCACTAGCGCAAACGTAAGAAATATCGTTATACGGCTGGCTAATCTCTTGTACTGCTCCATCCATTGACAGCTTTAATAATTTCCAGTTGCCATTTTTACAAGCCGCTGCAATAACACCTACCGATGAAAACGCTATCGTTGTTATGCCAGAAACCCATTGGGGGATTGCAGTTTCTGCCCTAATTTCCCATAATCTTTTCCAAGAAACAGGGTGCTCTGAATCAAAATCAACTTTACCCACAATCGGATTCCACCAACCTGACTGATCTTCAGAAATAGAAATTTCCCCATTCTCAAGCCATATAGGTTGAAATACTGATATTTTCTTATCATTTAAATTACTTTTTCCAGCGATTACTTTTGGACTATCAATACTTCCATGTAGGTCAAATTGCGCTGCATAAAGTTCACTTTTTTCCCAAGGCATTTGAATATTTTCCCATTCAACCCAAGCTATTTTAGAAAAGGAACTATCTATAGAGATATAGGCAATAAATGATTTTCCTTGATACAAAATTTTGGGTTTTTGATAAATTTTATCTAAGTTAACTTGAATAATATAATCTATATTATTCTTTTCCATCACACCTATCCATCGATTTCTTTTTAGATCTATTACACCATCACCAAGTGAAAAATTATCTGTTATTATTAATTTTTTTTCATCATCAATAGCTTCAATATATAAACTTTTTTCTTTATTTATTTTGCTTAAAATCTTCCAGGTTTGATTCACTAAACTCTTCTTTGATGAATCAATCCAGGTAGTAATTATCAGATTATTTTTTTGGGCTACAGCAATAACTCCTCCTCCGTAGCCATGAAAATCAGTTTTAAGACTGCAAGGATAGGGAGTTAACTCTTGAGGCTCTAGGGAGATTTGTTTCCATGGTCTCAAAAAAGCAGTTACTCGCCCACTTTCTTCAGGTCTTTGTTCCAACCAGAAAATAAATTCACCAATTATTTTTGGTTCTTTTAATGTGGGAAAACTGGCCACAGCAATTTCCGCACTAAGAGGGTGGCAGATATTTTTATTGCAAGTATTTTTGTTGATTAATGATTCCATTGATTTTTAAGACTTTAGGCTGATCGGACCGAGTAAAATAAAATATATTCCAATACATTCAAACAAATTGGCTGGAAGCTTTGCCCAACTTGCAAAAAAAGCAGAAAAAGAAAAGGCTTTTATAACTGTCCCCAAGCAACCAGTGGAACATCCTTCTCTGGAGATTTATAAGCTTGGCAATAAAGTTCTTCGCGATAAAGCAACTCGAGTTAGCAAAGTTGATAGTTCAATGAGGAAAACAGCAAAAGAAATGCTTATAAGCATGTATTCAGCCAAGGGAATTGGCCTTGCTGGTCCTCAAGTGGGAATCCACAAAAGGATTGTGGTAATCGATTTGGATTTGGAAAACCCAACAACACCTCCACACGTTTTTATAAATCCTGAAATAATGACTTCTAGTTCAAGTTTGGATACATATGAAGAAGGATGTCTAAGTATTCCTGGGGTATATCTCGATGTAGTGAGACCTTCATCCATCAAAGTGAGTTTTAGAGATGAAATGGGAAGACCAAAAAAAATGAATGCGGATGGTCTTTTAGCCAGATGTATTCAACATGAAATCGACCATCTCAATGGGGTACTCTTTATTGACCATGTAAGCGATACTGAAAAACTAAAAAAAGAGTTAATAGAGAATGGATTTTCTTTTGAAGATGTCAATTCAATAAAAGGATAAATAGATTCTCCCAATATTCTTGATAGGCTATGTAGCTTGCTATCATTCATCTATTAAAAAAATTATTGAATGTCACAAGTAACAATCGGCGAAAACGAAGGAATTGAATCTGGTCTTCGCAGGTTTAAGCGTCAAGTCTCTAAAGCTGGTATTTTCGCAGAGTTAAAGAGATTGCGTCATCATGAAACACCTGTTGAAAAATATAAAAGGAAACTGCAGCAGAGATTAAGACAGAGAAGAAAGTGAGCTTTGGGCCATAAATCAGCTTAGAGAAGTTTTTCATTACCCTGTATTCACAAAAGTTTAATTACATTGCTGATAAGTTTATAAAAACTTTTATTGGTTAGATCGATTCAAGGATGCTCGCAAATATACTTTTATGAAGTTTTTTTACACACCTTTATTCCATGGAAAATGAAACTATTTTTGGAAAAATTCTTAAAGGTGAAATACCTTGTGATGAAATTTACAGTGATGAAAGATGTCTAGCATTCAAGGATGTCAATCCTCAAGCACCTGTTCACGTCCTAATAATTCCTAGAAAAACAATTCCCAGTCTTAATGAAATTGATGACTCCGATACTGAGCTCTTAGGACACCTTCTTCAAGTAAGTAAGAAAATTGCAGAAAAATGTGGTTTATCCAACTGGAGAACGGTCATAAATACTGGCGCAGAGTCTGGACAAACAGTTTTTCATCTACACATTCACGTAATTGGAGGACGCGATATGTCGTGGCCTCCCGGATAAAAAAACATAAAAATCAGAATTTTTAAAACAAGCAAAAATAAATTCTCTCGAAATCGGTCGGGGATGCGCTATAAATAAAGATTAAATTAAAAATTATGCAATCCCAAACTGGGGTAGAAAATCAAAAATCTTCCTTTCCACTGTCACAAGCCCTAAACTCCAGATGGGAAAACTTATCGGATTGGCAAAGAAATGCACTAAAAAAAGTATGGGGTCTCATTAGTTATAAATGGCAATGGCAGATCGTATTAAATGCACCTTTTATGCTGATCTGGATACTTGACAAAAGTGTACCGGCAGTTCATGAATTTGATATGAAATTGCTTCAAAGCCTTCCTATACCTGAGTGGTTACATGCAATGATAGGAAATTTTTAATTTAATCATTAAAAACAATTAGACATAATTTTGAACTCATATATAATCATTTAGACAATTTAGTATTAATTTAATTAATTACTCGAAAAATGAAAACTTATATTTTAAATACTAACCGCTATTAATTTCAATAAAATGAGTTTTACAAAAGATTTGAGTAAAAAAAATATAAATATCACTTTGGGGCAACTCAGAAGACTTTCTCAGCCATTCTTTCTCCCTCTTGATCAAAGTACAGGATTGCAGTTCATTTGGCTTTTAATATCATTACTTTTCTGTGTTGGAGGAATTGTACTAGTTCTGTTGACTGGATTGATTGAGACTTTAGACAACATACAACCTGTATTAATAGAGAAATATTTTGGTGGTGTTGTTAATACAATTGAGAGCATATGGTCAAGTTGGTGGGGATGGTTCTTTTCAACTTTATTTCTAATAGGAACCATAAGCTTTTTTAGTTTCCGTCACCAACTTAGAAGCAAAAGATGGATTCATTGGGTTCTTCTTGGAATAATCGTGTTGATGTTGCTCGCTGTAAATGGAATAAATGCTGGCATAGGTTTTATAGCTAGAGATTTAACTAACGCATTAGTAGCTAAACAAGAGTCTGGTTTTTATAGAATTCTCGGAATATATGCATGTTGTTTTATCGTCGCTTTACCTATAAGAGTTTCACAGATTTTCTTTACTTACAAACTTGGAATCATTTGGAGAGAATGGCTTTCAAAAAGTTTAATCACAGACTACATGGGCAATAAAGCCTACTACAAACTAAATCCTAATGACGAGCTTGCTACCGATGTTGATAACCCTGACCAAAGAATAACAGATGATACAAGGGCTTTTACAGGTCAAAGTTTAACGTTTACTTTGGGTGTATTTGATGCTTTATTAACATTTTCTCTGAATATATTAATCCTTTGGAGTATAAGTACAACTTTGACATTTTCTCTATTTGGATATGCAGCATTTGCAACATCAATCTTAATTATCGCTGGAAAAAATCTTGTAAGAATTGACTATGATCAACTTCGCTATGAAGCAGATTTCAGATATGGTTTAGTTCATATAAGAGATAATGCTGAATCAATAGCTTTCTATTCTGGTGAAGCTCCCGAAAAAGCTGAAACTCAGAGAAGACTTGGAGAAGTAGTTAGGAATTTTAATTTATTAATTATTTGGAGAGTAATCATAGATGTGATGAGAAGATCAATAAATTATGCAGGTAATTTTTTCCCATATTTAATTATGGCAATTCCATACTTTGCTGGAGAAATAGATTATGGAAGATTTATCCAAGCCAGTTTCGCATTTGGAATGGTAGAAGGATCTCTTTTTTTCGTAGTAAACCAAATAGAAGAATTGGCTAAGTTCACTGCTGGAATTAGCCGTTTAGAAGGTTTCCAATCAAAAATTGAAAATGTAAGTAAGTACAGCAATATTGATGAGGAAGCTAAATTTAAGCCTAGTGAAATAATATTAATTAATAATGCAAATCTTTATCCCCCTGGCGGAAAACAACCGATCATTTCTGATTTAAATCTAAGCATTTCTAATTCAGAAAGTTTACTAGTAGTAGGTCCATCTGGATGTGGTAAAACTTCCCTGTTAAGAATGATTAGTGGTCTATGGAAACCAACCATTGGAGATATTGAAAGACCTAAAAAAGAGGATCTTTTATTTATTCCACAGAAACCTTATCTGATACTAGGATCACTCAGAGAACAACTTTGTTACCCAGCTGAAGAAAATAAGTTCAGTGAGGATCAATTAAGGTCTGTTCTAGCTGAAGTTAATCTTGAATCTTTAATCAAAAGATATCCAGATTTAGATATCAAGCAAGACTGGACAAGAATCCTCTCATTGGGGGAACAACAGAGGCTTGCTTTCGGTCGTTTGTTACTAAATTCACCTCGTTTTGCAATTCTGGATGAAGCAACCAGCGCTTTAGATGTTAAAACCGAAAAAAAACTTTATGGACTTTTAAAAAATAGGGAACTGGCGGTCATAAGTGTTGGTCATAGACCTACGCTTATAGACTTCCACTCATCAGTACTGGAACTCATTGGTAATGGATCATGGAGGTTGTTACCTTCATCCAGTTACAAATTTGATCAACCTTAAAAAAAAATTTATGTCTACTGACTCCGATAACCTCGAAATTAAAAAGACTGACATCAACTCTGCGACTATAGAGATTGATAATTCCCCAATATCAAATTCCAGTGCAACAACGAATGATGTACCAGATTTTGGCTGGAGCTCTTACGCAGAGAGAATGAATGGACGATTTGCAATGATTGGATTTATTTCGTTGATTTTAATTGAGATAATCAGTGATAAAGGTTTTCTTCACTGGGCGGGATTAATTAATTAAAAATTTAAATTAGTCATCAAATCTTGAATTATTATTTTTGTCTTTAAAATTTTTAGATGCTCTGGAGTTTCCATATTGACCTCCTCTAATTGAGGAATTTTTAGAATTTTTATCTACATTATTTTTTCTTGGATCTAATTTTCTAGAATCTCTTGAAGAAAAAGCGGCGTCTTCGATACGAGTTCCTCTTGGACTATTAGATGAAGATGGCCTTCGTGAAGGTAATTTCATGTCCAAAGGATCATTAACTTGTGATTGAGCTCTTTTAGATGTTCTCTGGGAAGCTGATGGACGAGTTCCTCTTCTTAATTCTTGTCGAGTATTCCTTCTCTCTCCAAAATTTGAGCGGTTCTCTGATGAATACTCTGAACTAGAAGATCTATTAGCACGAACTCTTCTTCTTGGATTATCTTCAAAATTGTCCATCTGATTTCTAGGTCGAAATCTTCTACTAGCTGCTTCCTCAGGTATTGCCGCTCTGGAGGCCCTTCTAGGTTGATATGGATCAGATTGAGAGTCATCTTCTCCTAATTCATCTCGACTACTGAAGCGTCTATTGATGGGCTGTGGCTCATCAAATCTGTCATAGGGATCATCATCCCATTGCCTCCCTCGCAATCCCCCTCCGGGCGATCTAGGTGAATCTGATTCTTCAAAATATGAAGATCTTCTAGCTTGGTCAGTCGCAACACCTCTTAATCGAACACTTTCATAGGCAAAAAATACTGTTGTTCCAGCTAAAAGAAATTGTCCGAACTGAAGAATTGGATCTAATCTCCAACCCTGAAAAAAAAGAATTCCACCACAAAGTAAACCAATTGCAGCGAAGAATACATCGTAATCACGAGCAAGAGCTGGCTTAAAAGACCGCATGAAATATAAGCCTGCCCCGCAAATAGCAAGGACAATGCCAACAATGCTGGCCCAATTCAGACTGGCATTGACCAAAGTTGCGCGCCCTCCAAAATATGACCTGAAAGCGAAAAATTACTTTCAGTGTTAACAGTCTAGGAAATGCGCAAGACTTTAACTATCGTCCGCGATTCAACGCGTCATTTTGGCTTACCGCAATTAGAGCAAATGCAGCAGGTACAACTATCAAGGCACCAGCAGCAAGAAAACTTCCGACCATTCCAATGGCGGAACTTGTGGCAACCTCAGCGGAGACTCCTGAACTGAGGAAGATATTCAACGAAGCAAAGGCCATTACAGCAGTTTCTTGAGCAATACTGGGGGTAATCTTACGGATTAACGGGTTATTTATACGATGTATTCGTATTTGTTGATGGTTTTCAAAAAGCAAATGTCCTTTTTACTAAAACTTTTACCTGCTTTGAACGTGACCTTAGGAATATTCTTTTCAATTTTTACTCTTGCTTTCCTAATGAGGATAATCCTTACTTGGTATCCAAAAATCAATCTTAATAAGGGATTTTGGCCAATAATCTCTTGGCCTACTGAGCCTTTTTTAGTTTTCACAAGAAAGTTCGTGGGCCCAATTGGAGGAGTAGACATAACCCCTGTTATCTGGGTGGGGCTCCTGAGCTTATTACGAGAGCTTCTAAATGGTCAGCAAGGCATTCTTTCCCAAATTGTCAACAAAACACAACATTTGATTTGATAACTTTGGTCATCCCAGAAATCAAATCATCTCTTTTTCGACAAATTTAGTGTGAACATCACCATCAAGAAACTCATTTCTGTTTAAAAGTTCCAAATGAAAATCAATCGTTGTAGGAATACCTGTTACTGCACACTCATTTAAAGCTCGTTCCATTCTTTTTAAAGCTGATTTTCTATCAGTTCCCCAAACAATAAGTTTTCCAATAAGTGAATCATAAAAAGGTGGTATTTCATATCCGGTGTAAACATGGCTATCAACTCTGACTCCCGGCCCTCCTGGAGGTAACCAACCAGTAATTCGACCTGGGCATGGTCTGAAATTATGGGCAGGATCCTCGGCATTAATCCTACATTCAATTGCATGGCCATTTAAATTGATATCGTTTTGATTAATTTCCAATTCCATACCTCCAGCAATGTGAAGCTGTTGTGAAATTAAATCTATGCCTGTAACCATTTCTGTGACTGGATGCTCGACTTGAATGCGAGTATTCATTTCCATGAAATAGAAATTACCAAGACGATCAAGGAGAAATTCAACAGTACCAGCGCCCTCATAGTTAATGCTTTTTGCTGCAGATACTGCAGCCTCTCCCATTCGAAGCCTAAGAGATTCATTTAATGCTGGACTTGGAGATTCCTCTAGCAATTTCTGATGCCTACGCTGAATAGAGCAATCACGTTCTCCGAGGTGGACAACATTGCCGAATTTATCTGCCAAAATTTGAACCTCTACATGTCTTGGCCTGTCGATAAATTTTTCCATGTAAAGGCCTGAATTACCGAAAGCAGCCTCAGCTTCACCTTGAGCTGCCTTGAAAAGATTGTCTAGTTCTTCTGGACTCTCGACCAATCTCATGCCTCTTCCTCCTCCTCCAGCTGTTGCCTTGATCATGACTGGATATCCCATATCTTTTGCTAAAATTGCCGCCTCATCGGAATCTTGTAGAAGCCCATCACTACCTGGAACAGTAGGCACTCCTACTTTTTCCATAGTAGATTTTGCGGTGGATTTATCCCCCATGGAACGAATTGATCCTGGTGATGGTCCAACAAAAACGATTCCATGATCTCTGCAAATCTCTGCAAATCGATCATTTTCTGCTAAAAATCCATATCCAGGATGAATAGCATCAACTCCTCTTGAAGTAGCAGCAGCAAGGATATTTGGAATGTTCAAATAGCTTTTGTTACTGGGCCCATCACCAATGCAAACGGCTTCATCTGCAAGTTGAACATGCAATGCATTCCTGTCAACAGTGCTGT
Organism: Prochlorococcus sp. MIT2309; assembly: GCF_059772305.1. Taxonomy (NCBI): domain Bacteria; kingdom Bacillati; phylum Cyanobacteriota; class Cyanophyceae; order Synechococcales; family Prochlorococcaceae; genus Prochlorococcus; species Prochlorococcus sp. MIT2309. The sequence continues at coordinate 1,087,823 of NZ_CM186282.1, forward strand.
AGACAGCGACAGTGCCAATTCCGAGTTCTCTGCAACTTCGCAGAATTCTCAGAGCGATCTCGCCACGATTGGCTATTAAAAGTTTTTCTATCGGCATCCAGTTATTGAAAGCCAACGTTGATCGTATCAGCGCTACTGCCCATCGCCACACAAAAGATTAACAAGATTGATTCTTAAAGATATGCACGCAAAGTCGTAAACTCCTTAAGTACGCGGATGTGGCGGAATTGGTATACGCGCACGCTTGAGGGGCGTGTGGCTTCGGCCTTGCGAGTTCGAGTCTCGCCATCCGCATAAACCCTTTATGAAAAGTCCACCAAGCACTGCAAAAGATAAAGAAGACAAATCCGTAATGATAGTGATGTTGTCTAATGGTCCAGGTGAACTATCTACATGGGTTAAGCCTTTAGCAGAAGAACTACATAAAGAAATTAGATTAAAACCAATTGATGATGAAGCTCAAATAAGCTTGAGGCTAGTACTTGTACCTTGCCCAAATGCAACAGGTAAAGAAAAATATGCTGCAGAAAAATGGGGATATTTTGATAAAATTACAACCGCAAAAATTTTCTGGAAGTTATTAATTTATCCTCAAAAGTATGGATTTTGGCCAAAAAAAGGGATAGTAATTTTTTTAGGTGGTGATCAATTTTGGAGTGTATTACTTTCTGCGAGGTTGAGATATTTAAATATGACATATGCCGAATGGATTGCACGATGGCCACAATGGAATGATAAAACTTTTGCAATGTCAAAAAATGTAAAAAAACAAATCCCAAAATATTTAAGAAGCCGATGTACTGTTGTTGGGGATCTCATGGCTGATATTGGCAATGATGCAAAAAAGGTAGGGCCTTTATCTCCAGGTCAATGGATAGCTTTACTTCCTGGTTCAAAAAAAGCAAAACTTGTAATTGGAATTCCTTTTTTTCTTGAACTTGCAGATAAGATTTCAAAAATAATGCCAACTATAAAATTTTTAATTCCACTGGCTCCCACCACAAACATAAATGAATTGATTAATTTAAGTGGTAAAAATAATCCAATTTCAAAGAAATATAAATCTGGAATAAAAGAAATAAAATTAGAGGAAGAGAAGCAACTGAGATATAAATTAATTACAACAAATGACACTGAAATTTGTTTATTTACATCTTACCCAGCTCATGATTATTTGAGTCAATGTAATCTTGCAATTACAACTGTTGGTGCAAACACAGCTGAATTAGCTGCTTTGACTACTCCAATGATTGTAGTAATACCAACTCAACATCTAAATGTTATGGAAGCTTGGGATGGTTTACTTGGCATAGTTGGACGAGTTCCTTTCTTTAAAAGATTATTTGGAATTATCATTAGCTTATGGAGATTAAGAAAAAAACGTTTTATGGCTTGGCCAAATATTTCAGCGGGTAGAATGATTGTACCTGAGAGAATTGGAACAATTTATCCTAAAGAAATTGCTGATGAAGCTGTTAAATATCTTAAAAATCCTGTTTTTTTAGACAAGCAAAAAAAAGAACTTCAATTGTTAAGGGGAGAACACGGAGCAATAAAAAAAATAGTAAAGGAATTAATCAATACTATTAAGCAATTGCGGTAATTAATTTACCAGGGATCTTCAATTGGGTCCTCATCTAATGAGGGAAATGATTCCTTATCTTTAACTTCATTAAAACTATTTATTTTAATGGGTTCAATATCAAGAGGATCTTCCCTTAAAGCATTTTTTCTTCTCAAACTATTTGGTTTCTTAGGAACTTCTTTTTCTAGAAATGAATTTTCTTGAGTTAATGGATCAAAATCATTCGAATTGCCTTCAAAATTATTTTCCAAAATTTGATCTGGCTCATCTAAATAGCGAACATTCTGGAATTCTTGATTTTTATTTTGTTCAATTTCGACATATTCAAAGTCTTCATCTTCAAAAGCTTCTTCTTTTGCTGATTCAAGAATTTTTTTAGATTGATCCAATTCTTCACCAGAACCCAGTTGATTCTCAACTGGGACAAGGTTAACTCGATATCTCTCACGTTCACGCTCTTCCCAGCTAGTTCCTCCAACGCCTAATTTTTCTAATACTCCACTATTAAGCTGTTTGAGATTATCCTCTGCACCTTCATAGACAATAATCCTATCGGAACCACTACTAACTATCTCATCAACTTTTATTTCCCAAGTACTTAAAACACCCTCACCTAACAAAGGTACCCCTACTGCTCCCATAACTAAGGTAATCAACTCTCCTGTTTCTATATCAAATGAAAATCCCAAAACCCTACCAAGTTGCTGCCCAGACTCAGTAATTACCTGACAATTGATTACTTTGCTGTACCTATCGGGTGCAAAATTTTCACTCAAAGAATCAACTGAATCAACAAGTATTACATCACCAACCTGGCAAATTCTCTCTAACGTCATCCAACGAGGAAGTCCTGGTAAAAACCTAGTTAAAGGGTTATCTCTCAAACCCAAAGCAACAACCTCTCTTCGATCAATATCTACAACAACCTCACCAACGACTCCAAGTCTTCTGCCGCTATCACGTGTGATAACTTGAGTCCCCATGAGCTCTGATCTTAGCCAGAGCCTATCACTTGGGACTGTGTCTATCGAATCAATTGGAGATTGAGTGTTTGTCAAACTCTTTAGTGGTTGAGGGATTAATTAGCTCTAAATAATAATAGTTGCAATACCTCAAGCGGCGATAGGTAAACCAACCACTTGAGTGTGTGCTCCTCTTGCTTGAGTTACCCCAATGGTACGAGAGGAGGCTCCAATCATAGGTCGCCTGTGACTGACAACTAAAAACTGTGCCTCAATTGATTGCTTTGCAATCAAAGATGACAGTCTATCAACATTTACCCCATCTAAAAAGCTATCAACTTCATCAAGCGCATAAAAAGGAGAAGGTCTAAATCTTTGCAAAGCAAATAGAAAACTTAAGGCCGTAAGCGATTTTTCTCCACCAGACATAGCTGCAAGTCTTCTTACTGACTTACCTTTTGGATGTGCTACTAAAGTCAAGCCCCCTTCAAGAGGGTCATCTGGATTCTCAAGTTGCAAGTGACCGTCTCCCTCAGAGAGACTTGCAAAAATCTCCTTGAAATAAGTATTTACCGCCTCAAAAGCTTCCATGAAAGCTTCCTGACGAAGAGTCGCAACTGTTTCAATTCTTAGGAGTAGTTCAGACCTTTCCTCAGATAGAACATCTAATCTTTGAATAAGACTTTCAAGTCTTTCCTCAAGTTTTCCTAGCTCCTCAAGCGCCAACATATTTACAGGTTCAAGAGATTCCATCTTGCCTTGAAGTTTCTCAAGATGGGACTGAAGAGCATCTAGCCCATCATTTCTAATTGATTCTGGAATTTCTGGTAGGGGCTCAGGCAATTTTTGTTTTATTTCTAGAAGGCGAATTTGACCAACTCTGAGTTCCTCTAAAAGAGCAGTTTTCTCATCTCTGAGTTTTTCCAAATTCCACTTTGCTTCTTGAATTGACTGTCTTTTGTGAGAAACTTCTGCCTCTGCTCTATCTCTAAGACGGCGTTGTTCCCCAAATTTGGTCTCAAGGCTTTTTTGTTCAATTTCTAATTTTTGTCTTCTATCAACTAATTTTTGATGCTGACCTCTCCATTCCTGATGAGCCTTAGTTAAAGAATTTACTGCCGACTTTAAATTATTTTCCTCCTCAGACAAAATATCCATTTGATCATCGAGCCTTCCTAAAGAAAATTCACAGTTACGCCGTTTATTTAAAAGCTGTTCTTTTAATAAGCGTGATTCATCTAACGCTTTTTCTGCCTCATCTAAATCTATTTGGAGTTTTTTCCAATTTTCCATATCCATCTCAGACCCCTGTTTAAGATCAAAACCTTCGAGTTTTTCTATTTCAATAGTGATTGGATTTATCATATTATTTAATGAATGGATTTTTGAATTAATATTTTCTATTTCTTTTTTTAAAACCTCTAACCTATTTAATCGTTCATTTTGTTCATTAATCAAAGGTTCATGAGAACGATTTGCAGAACTTCTCTCAGTTTCTATGGCAACTTTTCTTTGCTCTAAATCCACTAATGTTTGTCTTGAATCTGCAAGACTAATTTTTAAATCACTTTCTTCTTTTATCGATTTCTGAAGAATGACTCCCAATTCACTTAATCTCTGACGTAAAGGATTCAAATCATCATTTTCTGAGGAAGAACCAAAAGATAGACCCAAACTTTTATTCAAAAAACTTCCGCCAGTCATAGCTCCACTTTTTTCAATCAATTCACCTTCAAGTGTTACTGCTCTTGAAATTCCGAGTTGAGATCTTGCTGAACTCAAATTTTCAAAAACTAATGTCTCTCCAAAAATATATGCAAAAACATTTGAATAAATTGGCTCAAATTTAACAAGGTCAAATGCTTTACCAACTAGTCCATTAGTTGCAATGTTCCTTTGTAATGCAGGATTAGAAAGATTTTTTGAACTTTTGATTTTATTCAAAGGAAGAAAAGTTAACCTTCCAGCTTTTTTCCGTTTTAATAATTCAATAGCTTGCGAGGCTATTTGATCATTATCAACAACAACTTGTCCCAATCTTCCACCAGCAGCAACCTCCAAAGCTAAACGGTAGGTATCCTTTACCTCACCTAATTGAGCAACCAAACCATGTATTCCATCAAGCCCTGATTCAAGAAGAAGGTTTAATGCTGCAGCCCCCCTACTTTCTTGAATAGTTTCTTTTCTACTCTCAGCGCGGGCTATTTGTCTTTCAATTTTTATTTGCTCTTGCTCAACTCTTTGACGAGTTCTTTGCTGAATAGAAAGGTTTTCACTTAACCTCTTAACACTCTTTTGGTTAACTACAACATTACTAGAAATATTATCAAAACTATTATCTAAGTCTTTAAGCAGGCTATGAACTTTCTGATTCTCAATAACATCTTTTTTTTGATTTGATTCAAGTTCATCAATTCTTACCTCAATTTGCAACAAATTTTCCTCTAATATCTGATGTTCTTCTTTTAACGGCTTCAACGAATTTTGCAATTTCTGCCTACGAATTGTCCTTTCTTTTTGGCCCTCGACCCACTCCCCTGATTTACCAGCAACTTCGGCAATTCTTCGTCTAGCAATCTCAACAGCAGACTCTAAATTATGGTGATCTTCTTCTATATCTTTTAAATTTGTATCTTGATTCTTAGACAATAAAACTTTTCTCTCACTCTCTATTTGTTTACGTTTTTCAAATAAACTATTTTTTTTATCTTTGAGCTTTTCACCTTCAATTTTATGAGAATTTGCTTGTCTATCTAATTCCCTAATTTGGCTTTCAAGGCCTGCTATTGTGGCTTGAATTGCTAATAACTTATCCTCTCCTAACTCTTTGACTAATATTTGTAGGTTGTCTAATTTGTTTAAATCTTCAGAGAGTTTTTCTTCCAAGTCTTGAATTGTTTTTGATTCTTCTACATCTTTTATTTCTAACTTCTTTTGATGAATATTCAGTCTAGAAATATTATTTTGAATATTTTCATAATTAAGAACTATTTCTTGCTTCTTTCCTAATTGAAAATCTTCTTTTAATTGTTTATATATTTTCGCTTTTTCACAATCCTTCTGTAATTTTTGCCTACTGACATTTAACTCCTGTTCAACAATCCTACAGCGCTCCTGTCTATCATGTACATCATTTAACTTATTACGAGTTTGTTCAATTCTCGAATCAAAAAGAGCAACTCCTGCCAATTCATCTATCAAAGATCGACGATCCTTATTGCTCATTGAAACAACACGAGTAACATCTCCCTGCATGACTACATTGCTCCCTTCAGGGTCAACTCGCAGACGCCTTAGTTGAGTCTGAAGTTGCTGAAGATTACATGGTTCTCCATCAGATAAATAAGATGAACTATATGAACCACCTGGCATCACTCTTAATTTGCGAGTTACAGTCCAATTTTCTTGGTTGGGCATTATCCACGGTCCTTCTTCAGGCTTTTCAAGTCCAGCTTCAGCGATGTCAGGAGACCAATCTGATAGATCAAATCTCACGCTGACAATAGTTTCAGCTGCTTTACCAGCTTTCAAAACCGCGCTGTTTACCAAATCAGGCAATCTATCTGCTCTCATGCCTCTACTCGTAGCTAGCCCAAGGCAAAAGAGAACACCATCAAGAATATTACTCTTTCCAGATCCATTTGGACCTGTAACAACTGTAAATCCCTCCTCAAGAGGGATTTTCATAGTCCCGCCAAAGGACTTAAAATTTGTTAGCTCAACCTGATTGATGTAAACCAACAGGAAGAGCTCCTAAATAAATATTAGATTAGCGAAACTTAGAAAAAGCTCAAGCAGAGTTTGCAAATTTAGATTTTAGCTATACAGGTTGCACAAACCATCTTTGATTAAAAGCTTCCCAAAAAATTTCCCGTTACTCAAAAACACTTTCACGGGATCTTCAAATGAAATTGGTAAACTTCCCGAATAATCGCCATTTTTGTAACGTTTAGCCCATCCTCTATTACCAGAAACAGGTTCATTTATTGCATCAAGCCACCTCAACTTATGGTGAGCTGATGGTTTTGCGCAAACAGATGGGCCGTCCAAAACAGGTATTTGACTCAATCTCCAAGTTCTACAAAAAGTTTTGTCTTCCAAAAGTAGATCAAAATGTAATCTTGCTAAATCATCAGGTGCATCAAAATGAATAAGTATTATCCATCTCTTAGAAATTGTCATAACTTCTTAGAGGGACAAAAAAACTAGCTATAGATTGGTATTTGAACATCATATTCACAACATTAACCCAGTCGAATCAACAAAATTTACTCTGTGCCATTAAGGAAATGGAATCAGGAAAAATATTCAAGTTGCACTGAAGAGTGGAAATTTTATAACTAATTGTCTTGTGGAACAAAACGAAGAGCAATTAAAAGGATTCCACCGGCCCCAGCAAAAGCGGCTGCAATTAAGCCAAAACTTGTTGGCAGTGTGCTGGACGCAAACAACATTGATGAAAAACCAACGTCCATGGTCAAAAATACTAACGAAGTTACACATGACCTTTAGCACTAGAACCCCTCGGATAGCAATAAATGTAAGCAAAGACGACTGAGAAGTTTGGGATATTGCTTAAAAAAGGTCTAAAAAAGGTATTTTTTTGTTAGATATTGATGAATATATTTAAATGGATCCTCAGATTTGAGGGTTTCTATTAATCAAATTTCTCTCTAGGCTTGGTGCATCATTGTGGGATTTATGGAATCAATGAATTCCGCCTCGAGCGAACCCAAAGTAGAGTCATCGACTGAATTTATTGAAAATCAGTCTGAGCAGTGGTTTAGCGACCGATTTGAAGCCTTACTTCCTCAGATTCAAGAAAAATGGCCGGACATGGCTAAGCAGACTCTTGAGGCAACTAAAGGGAGCCTTGATGAACTAGCAAAAGTGATTTCTTCCCATTCGGGGAAAAATAGCTACGGAGTCAAAGAACAACTTGAGGAACTTTTCAATTCTGCGAGTGATAAAACAAAAGATTTAGCAGAAAATCTTGAGCCACTTGAAAAGCAATTAGAAAATCTTCTTGATGAATTAAACACTACTCTTAGGCCTCGAATTGAAACACCGGTGAGACAAAGACCGCTACTTGCAATTGGTATTGCAGCAAGTGTTGGGGTGATCCTTGGCATACTTTTATCTGGAGGTAGAAAAGGCTAATGACTACTAATCAATCAAAAAAAGGGTTGGGCGCTGCAGCTCGAATAACAGCACTAGCTGGATCAGTAATGGATTTGCATGTGCGTATAGCATTGCAAGAAATGGATAGAGAAAAAAGAAGACTAATTAGTGGGGGAATTTTTCTTGCAACTGGTGGAATTCTAATGATATTAGCGATGATATTATTTGAAATACTTTTGAGTTTTGAAATGATAAACAGATTCGATTTGTCAATAGAAACTACTGTATTATGCATTGCAATATTTAATATAGTACTTGCGGGAATTAGTCTCAGAATTGGTGGTCTTTTAGCTAAAGGTCCATACTTACCAGAGACAATTGAGGGGCTTAATAAAACAACAAGAGCTGTTCTTGGCAAAGTCAATTAACCTTATAATTAAGCCATTTGCAATCAATACCGCCATTACTTATTGAAAGACGCTTGCTAGATTTCATGCCAAGAAATTGAGTTAATTTAGGGTTACCACTTAATATCCATAATTCCCATCCAGATGCATTTAATTTACAAAATTTTCCAAGGTCTTTATATAACTTTTGTAGATTATTTTCGCTTTCTATCCTTTTTCCATAAGGTGGGTTGCATATCAGAAGACCTTTTTCTTTTGGCATTGATAGTTCATCAAAATGAATATTCTTCACTTCTATATATTTTTCTAAAGAAGCCCCTTTAATATTTGATCTTGCCTGATCTGCAATATCGGAATTTATCTCACAACCAATTATTTTGGGAAGAATAACTTTATTTTCAATGCTAATTTTTTGAGCTAGTTTTTTTTCTTTTATCCAAAGATTTTCATCATGATCAATCCAATTTTCGAATAAAAATTTTCTATTTAAACCCGGAGCAAAGCCCATTGCCATACTGGCAGCTTCTATTAAAAAAGTACCTGATCCGCACAATGGATCTATCAAACTTGTGCTGAAATCCCATTTAGAATATTTGATCAATCCTGCAGCCAGATTTTCCTTTAATGGAGCAAAACCCATAGCAACTCTGTAACCTCTTTTATGTAGACTTTTAGCCGAACTTTCAAAGCTCAAGGTGGCGGCACCCCTTGAAATATGAAGATGAATACATAAATCTGGATCTTTTAATTCAACATTTGATCTTGCACCAAAAAAATTTCTCTGGAAATCAACTATTGCATTTTTTACTTGCAAAGCAGAAAAGTGACTGTGATTTAACTCACTAGAAAAACCAGAAACATTCACACGAAAAGTTTTGTCAGGAGTGAGCCATTCACCCCAATCAATTGATCTTTGAACAGCTGAATATAAAGATTTTGGACTACTGCATTTAAAAACAGCCATCTGGCGAAGAAACCGAAATGACAATCTTGAATAAAGATGAATTCTATAAAAGGTTTGTAAATCAGCCTCAAAAAAAACACCCCCGCGGGTACCTTGCACATTTCTTGCTCCGTTTGATTTCAATTCATCTTCACCCTCAGATACCAAACCCTCTGGGAAAACAGCAAAAACTTTCATTTGAGATGGAGATTACTTATAGCCCGTTTCAGGTTTCTAGTATTTACCCATTGCCCAAAAAATACAACAACTGCAAAAATATAGTTGTTCGTTGAATTACGAACTAGGTGATCCACACCAGTAGCTCGGACAGCGGTTCGATTCCGCTCAGCTCCACTCTCATTTGGGGCTGCAATGGTTTCGACGGGATATGAGGAGGGTGACTGAAGCCTGCTCGGCTTGAGCAAACACATAAACGCTAACAACATCGTTAGTTTCTCCCGTCAGAAAGCACTCGTTGCTGCCTGATCTTTAAGGAGATGGGGTAAAGTCAAGCCTTATCAACCAAATTGATTCGGGGAGGTTGGAAGACCTCCCAATTTATAAATAAACCACGCTTGAAAATATTCCTAACAAATTTTTTTCAAACAACTTAAAATAATTTGAATATTGAATTAGGGTTCTGGATAATTTCAAAAGAAAACTACAAAACAATGCGTATTCAATGATATAAGATAAATCATCTTTACGGAATAATAAATGTGCGGTATTTCCGGTATTATTTCCAGAAATAAGAGTTTAAATTTTTTAGGGGAAATATCAAAATTAATGAATAGCAGTTTATTAAGGCGAGGGCCTGACAATAATGATCTTTATATTTATGAAAAAGAGGGGATATTACTAAATCATACAAGGCTTTCTATTAATGATCTTACTCCCACTGGTAATCAGCCAATGGCTTCAAATAACGATAGATTTATAATTATATTTAATGGTGAAATATATAACCATAAAGAGCTAAGAAAGAAACTTAATTATAAATGGAAAGGAACATCTGATACTGAAACACTCTTAGCCTGCATAACAAATTGGGGATTGCAAAAAAGCTTAGAAAATTTCATTGGGATGTTTGCGTTCGCACTATTAGATAAAAAAGATAATAAATTACACCTTGTTAGGGATAGATTTGGGGAAAAGCCACTGTACTGGGGTTTTGCTGGGAAAGATGAAGACTTTATATTTGGCTCAGACTTGAGTATTTTCAAGGTTTATCCTGGTTTTAATAATGAGATAAATAGATATGCATTAGCCAAGTTTTTAAATTATTCATATATTCCCTCTCCATTTTCAATTTATAAAAAAATATGGAAATTGGAAGCAGGAAAACTTCTAACAATTAATCTTCCAATATCTAATAACACAGATTTCATACCAAAATCTTGGTGGAGCTTAGAGGAAGTAATTGATAGAGGATTGAGTAATCAAATAAATGATAAAGAAGAAGCTTCGGAGGAATTTAAACAACATTTGACTAATGCAATAAATTATCAAAGTAAATCAGACGTAAATGTGACTTCTTTTTTATCTGGAGGAATAGATTCAAGTTTAGTTACTTGTATTTTACAGTCTATTAGGTCAGAAAAAATTAATACTTTTACAGTTGGATTTGAAAATAATAAATATAACGAAGCTCCATTTGCAAAAGCAATATCCGATTTCATTGGGACCGAACACAACGAGTTAAAATTTACAGCCCAGGATGCTCTGGAGATTGTGCCAAGAATACCAAATTTTTTCTCTGAGCCTTTTGGTGATCCCGCATGTATACCCACCTACCTCATGTGTCAGGCAGCTCGCCAGTCAGGTTTTAAAGTTGCTCTCAGCGGTGACGGCGCTGACGAAATTTTTGGCGGATATAATAGATATACTTTGTCACCTTCAATATGGAAAAAGATATCAATATTTAGTCCAAAAAGTAGAAGATTAATATCAACATTTGTAGAAATTTGTCCTGATATTGTTTTCGATATTTTTGGAAGATTCTCAGGAATACCTCAGTTTAATGACAGATTAAAAAAACTTACATACCGTTTGAATTATGCAAATTCATTTGATGAACTGTATAAACTTTTAATAACAGAATGGCATGATATAAGATCACTAATAAATACAAATTCAATTGAGAATATTAAATATGATGAGTTATTAGGAGTAAATAGAAACTTAAATAGATTTGATATTGACCCCGTGTCAAAAATGATGGCTTTAGATAGCTTATCTTATCTAACAGATAATAATCAGGTGAAATTAGATAGAGCCTCTATGGCTTCTAGCCTTGAGACTAGATCACCTTTTCTTGATAAAAATCTTACGGAATTCTCATGGAAGTTACCTATAGATATGAAGGTTAAAGGGAAAACGGGGAAATTAATTCTAAAAAATCTTTTGAGCAATTACATTCCAAAAGAAATGTTTGATAGAAGTAAGTCTGGTTTTGCAACCCCCATAAAAGAATGGCTAAGGGGGCCTCTAAAGGAATGGGGAAATGATTTATTAGATCAAAGTGTACTCAACAAACAAAATTTCCTGTCAACAAATTTAGTTAATCAATTATGGATGGAACATATTTCAGGCAAAAAGGACAACAGTAAGAAACTTTGGCCAATATTAATGTGGCAAGCTTGGTTAGAGGAAAACTAACTAATTTCTTTGACATAATTCAAGTCCATTATCCCAGCTTTCACAGACCCAATTCTGATTTTTTGCTTCTGAAAGCAATCTATTTTGTACATTTTTATTTGATTCCCATCCTGGATCTAAAGGGTTGAGAAGAAGAACATCGTAATTGGAGATATTTTTTTTATCAAAGTTTTCCTTAGGGAAGTTAATAGTTTTTCTTTGAGTTAAGTGGGGTGCTAGATAACTAGTTGTCAATACTGCTGCATTTTTAGGAATCATACTAAATGCTTCTCTGGCAGGTTTAATGGAATTAGTGCGGCTTAGATAAGGACCAAGAAAAAACCATGGTTTGGATAGAGCTGCCCAAGTAAAAAGTAAAAATAAATATTTAAACTTAAATATATTTTTGTGACTCCTATGAAAACTAAAAGCATCTATTGAAGCAATTACTAAAACTAATACAATAGGGAGACTATAATGGTGGATCAAAGTTCTTTGAGAAAAAGAAGTAGATAAAATATTAGTAAGAAGTAAAGGTACGATTGCAGATGATGTAATTAGAGAATCTTTATTAATAAAAAGTACAAATGGTATGAACAAAATAAATAAATAAAATATAGATTCACTCCACTCTAATTTTGAAAGGATTATCAAGGGATTAGATATAAGCTGCAATAGGATTTCTTTAAGTGAGTTTCCTAAATATGCATATCTTGAAATTGCCATTATTGTTCCTTGATCTGCGTTCAAATAAGGGTAAAGAAAATTATTTAAAAATCCAAGCCAAGTGATAGAAAGTAGCATGCATAAAGCAAAATTTTTAACATTACCCCTTAGTAATTGTTCTAAACTTATACCAATAGTTAATAAAACCAAACCATCTCTTGTACCTAGAACAACAAAAAGAAGAAACAGCCATATAATTCTATTATTCTGCCTTAAAAAATAATAGGAAAGTGCAAGTAATGGCATAGCCATTACCTCGGGATGAAAATCAAATAAATTCACATTAAACACAACAGGCTGAAGCCACCATAACGAGCAAATCAGCCAACATTCTTTATTACTCAAATCCCTCTGTTTTGACAAAAGCCAGATAGGTAATGAGGTAAATACTAATGCTGTAGATTGAAAAACAAACAGCCAATGTACTGACGGATAAATTTTATAAAAAAGAACTGGTAGATAAAGTATCCAGGCGCCATGATCTGCTAGTAAATGTAATCCAGTCATAGAAGAGTAAGCTGGTTGATTAACACTTTCTAGCCATATCCACTGATCAAAAAGACCAAGATCAAAAGCATTACTTTGAAGTAAGTAATGTCGTAAAAAAGAAAGAAACCAAAAAATTAAACTTATTCCAAAAGATATCTTAAGCAAAAGATCGATATTTTTCGAGAACACCTCTTTATTATTATATGATTTCATTTTTCTTGTCTGTATTTTGTCTACTATATTATAGATAAATTAAACAAAAATCTTTGAATAAATCTTACACATATATTAGTTACTAATATTTTCATCAATAATGTACATTGGTCTCCCCTTACTTTCATCAAATATTCTTCCAACATACTCTCCAAGAATTCCCAAACAAATTAATTGAACACCAGTAGCGAATAAAATGGCGACAGCTAAAGCTGCCCAACCATCAACCCAAGTGTTAGTAAATAAACGAACATAAAACACATAAATAATTCCAAAAAAAGCTAATACCGCACAAATCAATCCAAAAATAGTTGCTAATCTTAGAGGCCTTCTTGAAAAAGCTGTTATTCCCTCAACAGCAAAAACTACCATTCTTTTTAAAGGATATTTGGTGTCACCTGCAAATCTTGAATCCCTGCGATATTCAAGAGGGCATTGTTTGAAGCCTGCCCAAGAAATCAAACCTCTCATAAACCTTCCCCTTTCAGGCATTGTCTTCAAAACGTCGATTACCTTCCTATCAATCAATCTAAAGTCGCCGGTATCAAGTGGTATTTTTATCTCAGAAAGTAGATTCAATACTCTATAAAAAATCGCTGCAGTTAATTTCTTAAAAATACTCTCGGATGCTCTATTTACTCTTTTCCCATAAACAACATCGTAACCCTGCTCCCACTTAAATAACATTTCTTTGCATATTTCTGGTGGATCTTGTAAATCAGCATCAATAACAATTACAGCATTGCCATAACTATTGTCTAAGCCTGCTTGAACAGCATATTGATGCCCAAAGTTTCTTGAAAATCCAATCAATTTTATTCTTTTATCTTGATCAATTTGATTCTTAATTATGTTTCTAGTGTTATCATTACTTCCATCATCAACAAAAATAAATTCCCAATTATATTTTGGAAATTGATCGGAAATTTTTTTTATTCTAAAGATAGTCTCCTCAATTACTTGCTGCTCATTAAAGCAAGGGATAACCCAACTTACTAATTTTATTGATTCCACGATAAATTAAATTGATAACTTTTCATTATTTTTTATAAGGTCTAGCATTCTTTTAGTTCTACTTTTATAGTCATAATATTTTGCAAGAGCTAGCCTATTTTCAAGATTTGAATTCTTAGACTTTAAAGCATTCATAATTGCAATTGAGAAACACTTTGCATCATTATCACATAAAAATACTTGTTGATCAAAACTTTTCAGGCTATCAATTGAACTAGCTACGACGGGGAGCCCAGAAGCCAAATATTCAAAAAATTTCATTGGAAACATCGATTGAGTATATTTGTTCTTTTTTAAAGGCAACCAAGCAACATCAAAAGCAGCACAATACATTGGTAGATACTTATATTCACGATGACCAATGAGATATATATTTCTTCGCTTTTCAAGTAAAGATATATCTGTAATTCTCTCTCCCTCAGCAGAAGGTCCAATAAAGACAAAGCTTAATTTAGGGAGCAGTAAGGAAACAGAATATATCAATTCAAAGTCTAGCTTGTAATTACTTATAGCACCCATAAATCCAACTATAGGTGTATTAATATCTTTAATATCAGATGGTATATGTTCTTTTTTTATGTCCATTGCTCTGGAGAAATGGGAATAATCACAGCAATTTGGTTCATAAAAGACTTGCTTTGTGTATTTTTTCAAATCTCGTTTGATTTGTGGTGATGTTACAAAAACCAAATCAGTTTGTTTGCAAAGTTTTTGTTCTTCCTGGATAATCAAATCTCTTGGCATATCTGGTTGTTCGTGTATTGCATCTACTGCATGGTAAATAGATTTCTTGAAGAGCTTTAAATTCAGAAATCGTAATGTTAAAGGGTTATAAGTCCAAAGCCACTGGTACCTAAAACCAATTAAAAAACTAGTTAATTTGAGCGTGATTTGAAGTATTAGACGATTGAACTGTCGGAAAAAACCTCGAGACCCTCCGGGAATTACGAGCGGGGAAACTACCCAAATATTTGATCTCACCTTTTGGGGGCCAGAAAGTCCTTTTTTTAATCTTTTAAAGATTCTTGCTCGATCTTTGCCAGTCTTGTTTGCTCCTCTGAGTCCAAGGGATTCCACATATAAAATTCGAAAACCTAAATCAGCTAGTGAACATGAAACATGTTGTTTATTAGTCCAAATAGGGTGATCCCAATCAGCTGTTGAAATAATAAGGATGTCTGTCATTGCAAATGAATTATTAGTACTTGAAACCGATATGAAGATATTCTAATAAGACTGTTTTCAAAAAAAAATTTCTCAATTGAAATCCTTAGAGAGATTAGAAAACATAAAAATAAACACCCAAAAAACTGGCTGACTTCTTCGGCAGATATTGGCAAGCCTGTGTAATTTCACATGATGGTCATAAATAGCGAAACAATAGAGCTCCTTGGCAGGCTTTTTAAAGGACTGCCTAAGCAAAGAAAGTATTCCCTCATATCATTGATTCCCATAGCCGCTCTTACAGGACTGGCTGATGTATTAGTTGTAGCGCTAGTATCAAGAGTTTTCACAATAGTAATTGGCGAGCCAAATAGGCCCTCCTTACCTCTTGGGAACTGGGTCCCAGAGGATCCCAAGTTAAAAGTCATATGGCTAGTAGTTATCTACATCAGCATGAATTGGATAGCCTCATTCTTAAAACTATTTTTAAGAGCATGTCAAGAGAGGTTGAGAGCATCAATATGGAGAGATCTATCTGAGTTAGCTCAAAGAAACATACTTGCTCAACCTTATGAATTTTTTATTAGCGAGCGCAATGCTAATTTGTCTAACAAAGTTCTATTAAATATATCGAGGGTATCAGAATTTTTAGTAAAGCCATTGTTAGAAGTAACAAGTGGTTTTGTAATTATATTTTTAATATGCTTAGCCGTACTTTCAATAGCGAAATCAATAGCATTATATCTTATTATTAGTTTACTTATATGTTATACATTAATTTCATTCATAGTCACACCTTTCATTAGATTTGCAGGACGCAAAAGGATTCAATTAGAGACAGAAACTAACAGGGTCTTAAATGAATCTGTGAAAACAATAGTAGATGTACATTTAACAGGCTCTGAAGAATATTTTGAAAAAAAATATTCAGCGGCCGGAGCAAATGCCTTTCCATTTATTTGGAAAGCAGAAGTTTTGCCTGAATTTCCTAGAGCTTTAATAGAACCTTTTGGAATAACATTAATTTTTTCTATTGGACTTTTTCCATTACTTTCTAATAACCAGCCCTCTAACTTAGCGAATATTGTTCCTTTTGTAGCAACAATTGCAGTTGCCTCTCTAAAATTAACTCCGCCCTTGCAAGATTCATTTAGGGCAGTTACTTCAATAAGATCAAGCATACCAGATATTAAAGAGACTCTTAAACTTATTGAACTCTCTAGCGAGAGATTAACTATTAATTCTCAGAATGTACCATCACCTAAAGGTATTGAACCAAGGAACTATATAAGTCTGAATAAAATAAGATATCGATATCCTAAACAACAAAAATTTGTACTTAATAATGTAAGTATGACAATACCAACAGGAGCAAGGATCGCTTTTGTGGGTAAAACAGGAAGTGGTAAAACAACAACAGCAAATCAGCTACTTTGTCTCTTAAGACCAACTTCAGGTTCACTTCAACTTGACGGGGTCGATATTACTGACTCTGAGGTACCTGCCTGGCAAGCATGTTGTTCGTATGTTCCACAATATATAAATCTACTAAACAGCACTATTTTAGAGAATGTGGCATATGGAATAGAAGAAAAGAGAATAAATACTGAAAGAGTATGGGAAGCTATTCAAGCTGCAAAACTCGAAAATGTGGTCTCTGAATTACCAAATGGACTCCACACAAATATTGGAGAAAATGGAATCACTCTCTCTGGTGGACAGAGGCAAAGACTAGCTATTGCACGCGCATTTTATAGAAAATCAATTTTTCTTGTCTTAGATGAAGCAACTAGTTCATTAGATAATAAAACCGAATCAGAGATAATGGACTCAATAGATCTAATCGGAAGGGGTTGCACGATAGTGATAATTGCTCACCGACTTTCTACAGTTAAGAGATGCGATTACATTTATGAATTTGAAGATGGACTAATCAAATCATCAGGGGCCTATCAACAGTTATCTAAAAACTCTCAAAGCTTTCAAGAAATGATAAACGCAGCCGAGGAAAGTACTAATTTTGATATATTGTGAGACTATAAAATTTTTATAATTTGATATTGATGTAATTAAAAAAATTAATTTTGGCTAATACTAAAATTTAACAATAATTCATAGAAGTTATAAATTCTGAACCACTGGCAATCAATTAACTAAACTAAAAAGAGTACAAGGCTTTATTAGGTGCAGAAAAAAACGAAACTCTTAGTTATTTATTCTACTGTTGATGGACATACAAAAAGCATATGTGAATACATAAAAAAGAAATTAATAAATAGCAAAGAAATTAATCTATCCTCATTTGAAGAAGTTTATAAGGAGAATTTAAATGATTTTGATGAAATTGTGATGGGAGCAAGTGTTAGATATGGTTACCACAGAAAAAACGTATATGAGTTTATCAATCAAAACAAAGAAATCTTAAATACAAAAAAAACAACATTTTTCTCTTTAAATTTAACAGCCAGAAAAGAAGAAAAAAACACTCCGGAAACAAACCCCTATATTATAAAGTTTCTTAAACAAGTGGATTGGGAACCTAATTTGAAAGGTGTTTTTGCAGGACGATTAGATTACCCAAGTTTAGACTGCGCAAATAAGTTAGCTATATTGTTTATTATGGTTATAACTAATGGACCAAAAGATATTTCTCAAGTTTATGAACTTACTGATTGGAACAAAGTTGACGAGCTAATTGAATCAATTTCAAAATTATAATTCGCAAAATTTAATTACAGAATTAACTTGTGATGATAGTTATAGCTTGAAATAACAACAGGATTAGAGAGAAAGTCATAATCAGATTGAATGCAATTATACTAATAATTTTATATTAAGCAAGATTGGATTGAAGACTTTTTAGAAATTGAAAAATGATTAAATGGCTTTTAACCATCGGTAAAGTCCTTTCTTAGAATTCGTGATTTCATCAACTGACGTATAAAAATAATCCTGCCATCCATCTGAAGGGAGTCCCGAAAAAACCATTAAATTAAGTGGATAGTCCTCTGAATCAGTGCATCTTCGAATATCATCGCGAAACAAAAAAATGTTTTTTTTAAGCGCTATTGCAAAACCAAGCTCAATCATTACACCTTCATCCGGTGGAGTTCCATTAAC
This sequence comes from Prochlorococcus sp. MIT2309, assembly GCF_059772305.1. Taxonomy (NCBI): domain Bacteria; kingdom Bacillati; phylum Cyanobacteriota; class Cyanophyceae; order Synechococcales; family Prochlorococcaceae; genus Prochlorococcus; species Prochlorococcus sp. MIT2309. The sequence continues at coordinate 1,106,204 of NZ_CM186282.1, forward strand.
AATGGCAAATATTCCATCAGAATTTTTGACATCTTGAAGATCCGAGATTGCCACACTGTGAGCCAATCCTGATTTTGAAAAATCAACTTGTGAATTTCTTGAAAAAGGCTCCCAAACTTCTGCTCCAAGTTCTTGAAGTTTCTCTACAAATTCAGGAAGGAGACGTTTTCGCCATTGATGGGAAAATCCATATGGCGAAGCGAGATAAATAATCTTTTTATTCATTCAATCTAAAGCGAGAACATTCATAATTTCTTTTGTCGTTAATTGCAAGTGTAGGATTTTCCCAAGGAAATACCAACCACTCTCTAGGCTCAACTATTTGAACGGCTTCCCACCATTGTGGCCGAACTTTACTAAACCACACAAAAACTTTTGAATCCTTAAGATCACGAACTTTATTGAGAGTCTTTCCTGTTTCATAAACATCATCAACTATTAACGAACCATTTTGAGGAGTCTCAAGCAGTTTTATATCCAAATAATGGCTTAAGGCTACTGCAAGACATAAGCCACCTCTTGGGAAACCATAAACTCCATTAAAACTTTTTTTATTGGAAGAAAAGGCAATTTTTTTTATACATAAATCGAACTCCTTCCAGCTTACAAAGCGAAGATTAGTTGTTGCCAAGATATAAAAAGAAACTTGAAAAATTAATTTTCAAAGTTTACGAGTATGAGTTTTTATCTATACAATACTAATTAAAGATACAAACACTGGCATAAAATTTAAAAAATTTTGATTTAAAAGGATCCTAGGATTTATTTTTAATTGATAATTGAAATGAAAAATTGACATTTTCTATTGAGATCCATCCAATTAAGTTGACTTTTTAATTACCTCCATTGCAAAAATGAACAGCTTTAGAGATATCTGAACCACCCATTATTATTTCCTCAACACATTGATTGAAAAGCCTAGATTCATAATTAATTGAAAAAAATCCGAATGCGATAAAAACAAGAGCTATTGAGGCAATAGAGGAGGATCCAATTTGAATTAATTGATACGCAAGTATTATTTTTTTATTGTTCGTACATCTTTTAGAATCTTTTTTGATTTCTTTCGTCATTTTGATCACTAAATTTTATTTAACGATAGTAAATTTTTGGCAGTATGCATGATAACAACCAATAATGACTAATCAAAAAACCGCCTGCTGGCGGATTTTTTAGTCTATGAATTATAGTCTATGAAATATATCACCTAGTTACCATACTTCATAGAGTCTATACACCCTTGAATAAGGAAATTTTGCAAGGATAAAAGATAAAGATGATTGATAAAATTAATAAAATGATCTATTTTAATCAAAACCAATCAATTATCAAAAAGCACAATATAATGAAAGAAGATGACTTAATGCTTAAATATATACGCGGAGAAGTACTTAATGAAGCTGAATTAAATTTTTTAGAGGATAAATTGATTATTTTAATTAATGAAGCAAGACTATCAAACGCACGTCCTCCAATAGCAAGCAATTCTATTTGTGACTTTTTAGGCTTAAGACGTGAATCTTTTAAGATGAATTGCTTAGCAACCATTCTTGATAAAATCAAGCCAAGGGGTAAGGAATTATGTCGAGAGCAAATGGTTTTCCACGTACTCCTACAATCTAAATTTCTTTATTATTGATATCAATACTATTGGTATCTAGCAAAATGTGACCAAAAAATATATTCAATCAGATTTAAAGTATGTTAAGCGTACTATAAAAAAAGATTGATGAATCCCATAAAAAATAATTTACTATCAAAGGTTTTTACCAGTTCATATGACTCAGAAATATTCAAGATGATGGGATCTTCTTTCCTTTTATTAATTATTTTACCTGCTGTATTTAGTTATTCTAATTCAGCTTTCATTGTGATTGAGTTATTGGGGGGATTGATTTTCTTCCCAATATTTATGGCTTCCTTAAGAAGTTATGAAAATCAATCGTTGTTTACCATTCCAAAAATAGATATTTTATTAAATAAAGCTTGGCGCGTTTTTTTAGTAAATCTCATAGTTGGACTTATAACATTTTTGGGTCTGATAATTTTTATTATACCGGGTATAATTTTCAGAAAAAGATATCTCTATGTGGGTGTTATATGTGAGAAGGAGAATATGGGCCCACTGGAGGCAATGAAAAAAAGTAAGGAGATATCGATGAAAAATGGGTGGAAAGTATTATTTTACGAATTTTTTCTTTTAGTCACTATCATGCTAGTGAGCACAACTTCAAGTAATATGGCTAGTTTTGGAGGACTTATCGTATATTTGACAACATCATGGCTAGCATATGTAGTCATAAATTCCCTTTTATTCTATGGCTATAAAGAGGCAGCAAGTATAAACAAGAATTTGATTGATGAAGAATCAATCGTGACAATATAATAAAAGTAAATTTTACTTCTCTAATTCCTATATATTCATAATCTATATTCCTAAAAGCCTGCTATAAAGACAATTTAGGCATCATCTTTTACCACAATTTCTAAGTTGTATAATTGCTATTGATAAAAACATTTAAGGTAGATAGTAGTTACAGCAACACTTCTAAATGAAAGGGTTAGTCTTTTATTTTAATTTATCTTACTGAAATCGATTACTATGAAAAAATCACTATTTTATTATTCTTGTGAATTTGCATCAACAGAAGGTTGGCACATTAGGTAAATAAAATAAATCAATCCAAAAATTGGAACAATTGGAATAAAAATCCATATCCACTTTTTCGCAATATCATTCAATCGTCTCACTTGAATTGATACACTCACGATAAGAACCCCTAAGCCGAAGAAGACAGAAATAATCGTGATTAATTGACTAATAATTGCAAATATTCCGCTGAGAAGAGAAGCATCATAAACTACAGATTCACTAGAAAGAAAAGCATACTGTAAATTAACAACCAAACTTTGAGTAATATTCAATATTGTGGATAGAATGATAATTGCTAATTGATAAAACCAAAAATCTTTTCTTGATGTTTTCCCTTTAAAAACAAAAGCATTTTTCCATGCTGATAAAAAGGATTGAATCATAAATTTCTCTTATTAAAAGCATTACATATTATAAATGTTAAGGAACAAATTCAATATTAAATAGTGACTTTGTATTGAGATTAGATACTATAACTTTATTACTGTTTTATTAGTGTTTTAATAAAAATTGTATTCACCAAGATCAACTGCAGCACAATGAATTTGGACTAAGTCGTATACTCGGAATTGATCCGAATATAGTCACTGGATAAATCGCAACCCCAGGCTAATGCTTGGCCCATACCATTACCAATGACTAGTTTAATAAGTACAGTGTCGTCAATTAAATATTTTCCCCTCTTTTTTTGTTGTATGTACTCAGAGATATTTGTTTCATCAAAAGCAAGAATATCTCCTCTTGAGATTAGTTGATAAGTTCCAATCCAAAGTGATAGATCTTTCCAATTGGAAGATATGCCAGATTTTCCCATCGCGGCAATAATTCTTCCCCAATTAGGGTCTGAGCCATGTATTGCTGTTTTAACAAGGGAAGAACTACTTATGTTTCTAGCAATTTTGCCTGCGTCATAATTTGACTCCGCACCCTGCACTTGAACCTCTATCAGGCAAGTAGCACCCTCGCCATCACGCGCTATTGACTTGGCCAGGAATTGCGCTACTTGAATTACTCCTTTTTCCAACTCATTAAAATATTGCTCTTCAAGTAATTCACCTGCTGCAAACCCAATAAAAGCATCGTTTGTACTTGTATCGCCATCAACTGATATCAAATTAAAAGAGACATCTACTGCTTTCTTTATGATGCGTGACCATTCTTTATCAGGTACAGCTGCATCACAGGTTATAAATCCAAGCATAGTTGCCATATTCGGATGAATCATACCCGACCCTTTAGCCATACCTCCTATATGCACCTTTTGATTTCCTAAATTCGAGCAAATGGCAATTTGCTTATTGACTAAATCAGTAGTCAATATAGCTTTTGACGCCTCTTCCCCACCCTTAGTAGATAACCTATTTACTAATAATGGCATAGCTTCTATTAGGCTTTCGATAAGAATTGGTTTGCCAATTACTCCAGTAGAACAAATTAAAACATCTTGTTTGTGAAGATTAAGCAAAGCTGCTGCGTATTCAGTAGCTCTATAACTATCAGAAAACTCTCTATCTCCCAGGCCAGCATTAGCTTGGCCAGAGTTAATTAAAACTGCTCTAACATTCGCCTTATTATTTTTAATCCGTTCACTTGATAAAATTACGCTGCCAGATCTAAAAGTAGATTGTGTAAAGGTACCTGCGCAAACTGCCTTTTCTGGAGCTATCAATAATGCAAGGTCAGGTGCACCTGATGGTTTAAGACCTGCACTAATTGCAGATGCCCTAAACCCAGTAGGTCTAGTTATCCCACCATTAATGGGAGTCCACGACGATTTACTTGAAGGGCTCAATACTTTCCCTTAAAAAGCTCATTTCTATATTGATTCATGAAAGATGATATTCAAGCCACACAGAGCAATACAATGTGGAATCAAAACCAGCGACGAATTGGATTAACAGGTGGAATTGCTAGTGGAAAAAGTAGCCTAGGAAAATACATAGAAAAAAATTACCAACTGCCAACCATTGATGCTGACAAAATTTCCCACGATCTGCTTAAACCTGGAACAATATTTTCAAAACAAGTAGTTAATTATTTCGGGAACTCTATATTAAAAGACAATTTAATTGATCGCAAAAAACTAGCTAAATTAGTTTTTAATTCAAAAGAGAATAGATTATGGATTGAAAATTTACTGCATCCAATTATCAAAAATCAATTAATTAATAAAATACAATTGCTACAAAATCAGCATACAATAATATTAATAGTTCCTCTTCTTTTTGAAGCAAATCTAACATATTTATGCAGCGAAATCTGGCTTGTATATTGTAGTTTAAAGAACCAAATTATTAGACTTTCAGAGAGAGATGATATAAGTTTTTCTGAAGCCAAAAAAAGAATTAATTCTCAGTTACCAATGAATAAAAAAAAGAAACTAGCTGATCATATTCTTAATAATGATCAAGAACCTCTGATATGGCAAAAGCAAATAGAAATACTGCTAAAAAATGATCAGATCAAGTCATGAATTAAGTTTCTCACTCAAGATCCGATTAACCAACTTGGGATCAGCTTTGCCACTAGTTTGTTTCATCAATTGGCCTACAAAAAAACCTAGCAATTTTTTCTTCCCTCCTTTATAAGCATTAACCTCATTAGGGAAATCAGTTAAAATTTTGTCTATTAATTCAGAAATAATCATTGGATCACTTATCATCCCAAGGCCCTTCTTCTCAACAATCTTTTTTGGAGAACCCCCTTGATTTAAAAGATCCGGTAATATTTCTTTGGCTATTTTTCCACTTATTTTTCCTTCCAAAATTAGTGAGATCATCTCTGCTAGATCTCCAGCTTTGAAAGGAATCGTTTCTACTGATTTTTTTGAAGATTTTAAATATGCTGCAATATCACCAGTGATCCAATTACAAGCCGCCTTTGGATCAGCACCAGATGCAACAGTTTGCTCGAAAAATTCTGCCATTGACAGCTCGTCGGTAAGAACCCTTGCGTCGTAAGTAGAAAGTTCAAAATCCTTCGCATATCGATGACGTTTTGCTGATGGAAGTTCGGGTAATTCAGATTGCCACTTATTACGTTGCTCGATTGTTACTTCCACAGGGCCCAAATCGGGGTCTGGGAAATATCTATAGTCACTACTACCTTCTTTAGTTCTCATGCTCTTAGTTAGCTGCTTAGACTCATCCCATAATCGAGTTTCCTGAACAACAGCCTCACCTGATTCATATGCTTTAATTTGTCTTCTTATCTCAAATTCACAAGCTTTTTGAATAGCGGAAAAAGAATTCATATTTTTGATTTCAACCTTTGTACCAAACGGTGCATCTGATGAGGGCCTAACAGATATATTGACATCACAACGTAAGGATCCTTCTTGCATATTTCCATCTGAGACTCCGAGATACCTTACTATTCGTCTGATTTCAGATGCATACTCTGCAGCCTCTCTGCCTGTCCTCAAATCGGGTTTACTAACTATCTCAGCAAGTGCTACACCAGCTCTATTGTAATCAACCAGAGAATAAGAAGATCCAGCAAGACGATCACTTCCTCCATGAACAAGCTTTCCTGCGTCTTCTTCCATGTGCAGTCTTTCGATCCCAATTTTTTTTAGATAAGTCTCTTTCCCTTTTTCAGCTACCTCGACCTCAATCCAGCCATTCTCTGCAAGAGGTTCATCAAATTGAGAAATTTGATAATTTTTTGGAAGATCCGGATAAAAATATTGCTTTCTATCAAATTTGCAATGCTTAGACACGCCTAAATTTAATGCAAGAGATGCTTTAACGGCATACTCCAAAACTTTTTGATTTAAAACAGGGAGAGTCCCAGGTAAACCGCAAACCACAGGATCTATATGCGTATTAGGGGCATCGCCAAAATTTGTAGATGCTGATGTAAATATTTTGCTATTAGTTCCTAACTGAACGTGAGTTTCAAGGCCAATCACAGCCTCCCAAGAATTATTTGAAACAACCATACTTTTGAATTAAGTAATTGAGGTTTTATTTAATTAAGAGTAGCAATAGAGTTATATGCTTCTTTTGAAAACACACAAATTACCAACTCTTAAACTTATCAATGGCTGCTCGTAGCACAGAACCATTCCTAATAATTGGCGGAGGGTTGATTGGACTATCAATTGCACATGAGCTTGCAGCCGCAGGAGAAAGTGTGATTGTCCTCAGTCGAAGAAGAAGTGAAGCAGCAGGATTTGTAGCAGCAGGAATGCTCGCACCACACGCAGAGGGACTTGAAGCAGAAATGCTTGAACTAGGTCAATTAAGTCTTACAAAACAAGCCCAATGGGTAGAAAAAATCGAAAAAAACAGCGGATTATCTTGTGGCCTTAGAAAATGTGGAATAGTTGTTCCTTTTGAAAATCTCTCCAAAAGAGACTCATATCCAACCTGCAATTATGGGGAACTTCTTGATGAAAAAGAACTTTTTCTGGAATTACCAGAGATTTCAAAAAATTGGCGTGGGGGAATCTTGTTCAAGCAAGATGGTCAAATAGACAACCGACGTTTGTTAATGCGTGCCCTTGAAAAAGCCTGTTATGAATTGGGAGTGGAATTTGAGGAGGGTGTTGAAGTTTTTGAGATAATTACAAGTTTTGATACTTTCAAAGGTGTGCGGGTAAAAGATGCGGAAGGAACAATCAAATCAATAAATTCAAACGCTGGGGTTCTTTGTTCTGGAGCGTGGACTACTCAATTATTAAAAGAGATTCCTGTGTTCCCAGTTAAAGGACAAATGTTATCTATTCAAGGACCTAGAGACGCTTTAAGCAGAATAGTGTTTGGCCCTGGAACTTACCTTGTACCTCGCGAAGATGGATTAATAATTGTGGGAGCAACTAGCGAAAGGGAAGCAGGGTTTGAAAAAGGACTTACTCCATTTGGACAATCTCAGCTTCGTCGAGGTTTTGAATCCATAGTTCCAGCAGCAAAAGACTGGCCGCATATGGAACGCTGGTGGGGCTTCAGACCATGCACTCCAGATGAAAAACCAATACTAGGCAATTCCCCCCTTAAACAACTTTGGGTGGCTACGGGGCACTACAGAAATGGAGTTTTATTGGCTGCCATAACTGCTGAACTATTAAGCAAGTCCATCTTGGGCAAAAAACTTGATGATCAACTTTCAGAGCTCAAAAAATCGTTTTTGTGGAATAGATTTAATTAAATCCCCCTCAAGTAATATAAATTTTCTAAACTACATTGAAGTCAAAATAAATCAATTTATTCTACACGCCAACTCTGATCACTAGGAGACCATTCACTCAATTCAGATTGATTAAACCAAAGATTAATCTCAAATTCTGCGGTTTCAGGCCCATCAGAACCATGTATTACATTTCGACCAATATTTATTGCGAGATCTCCTCTAATAGTTCCAGGTTCAGCCTCAAGAGGTTTAGTAGTACCAATTAACTTTCTGGCGCTCGCAATTACCCCATCGCCTTCCCAGACCATTGCAACAACGGGCCCACTCGTAATGAAACCTACGAGACTACTAAAGAAAGGCCGCTCTTTGTGCACGCCATAATGCGCCTCTGCAAGTTGCTTATCTGGTACAAGCTGCTTCAACCCAACCAATTTGAATCCCTTTTTCTCAAATCTTCCCAAGATTTCACTAATAAGACCCCTTTGAACGCCATCAGGCTTGATTGCAATAAAAGTTCTTTCGACAGACATGAAAATAAGAGTCAGAATAAAAATAATGTTCTAAAAAGGTTACACAATCAACTCGCCAAAAATGAGAAGTAAAACAATTTCAACTTCATTAAAGTAATTTTTCAGCTAAAAGTGAATTCAACAGACGAAACAAAATCCGATCAATTGGAAAACAAAAAGCCCAACTACAATGAAAAAAAATGGTCGGTTAACGACAGCGCTGCTCTTTATGGGCTTGAAAGATGGGGTAAACCATACTTTTCCATCAACTCAAAGGGAAACATAAGCATTAACCCAAATAATGAAGATAGTAGGGAAATTGATCTTTTTAATTTAGTCAAAGAGTTAGAAGGTAGAAATTTGAAATTACCACTAATAATAAGAATCGACGACATCCTTGAAGATCGAGTTAGACAAATAAATGAATCTTTTAAAAAAGCTATTAAAACATATAAATACGATGGAGAATATAAAGGGGTTTACCCAATTAAGTGCAATCAGCAAAAACATGTTATTGAGGAATTACTTAGATCAGGTGATAAATGGAACCTTGGATTAGAGGCAGGAAGCAAAGCTGAGTTACTTATTTCTTTGTCTTTAATAACAAATGCAAATTCACTTTTAATATGCAATGGATACAAAGACAACAGTTATATAGAAACGACTATCTTAGCTAGACAATTGGGCCTTAAACCAATTCTCGTAATTGAGCAGGCAGATGAAGTAGATAGAATTTTGATTGCAAGCAAAAAATTAGGGGCTGCTCCTCTTATAGGCATCAGAGCAAAATTATCGACAGAAAATAAAAGTAGATGGGGAAGTTCTATTGGAGAAAAATCTAAATTTGGCTTATCAGTCCCAGAAATCCTTAAGACCGTTAATTTACTTAAAGAGTCGGATTTACTGCAGGAATTGAAACTTTTGCATTTTCATGTAGGCAGTCAAATTAACGATATTGGGATATTAAAGAACGCATTACAAGAAGCGGGTCAAATATATACAGAATTAAAGAGACTTGGTGCTCCTATGGGCTATCTTGATGTAGGTGGAGGGCTTGGCGTTGACTACGATGGCAGCAAAACTGCAACATCAATATCGACTAATTACTCATTACAAAATTATGCAAATGACGTTGTTGCTACTATTCAAGAATGTTGTGCATCTAACAATATTAAAAGTCCATGTTTAATAAGTGAAAGTGGAAGAGCTTTATCGAGTCATTTTTCTATACTCGTCTTCAATATTCTTGGGAAAACAAAAATATCAGCAGATATACCAAAGCTGGAAAAAGAAGAATGTCAAATAATAAAAAATTTGAGAACTACTTTAAAAATAATAAAATCGATACCCAAAAATGACAGTAGTCAAATTTCTAAATTACAAGAATCATGGAATGATGCGTTAAAATTTAAGGAGGATGCTTTGGCTGGCTTTCGACTTGGCTATATAAATCTCATTGAGAGAGGAATTGCAGAAAAACTTACATGGGCTTGTGCAGATGCAGTAGTTAATAAAATACCATCATCTAACAAAAGTCACATTCCAAAAGAAATTACAAATTTAAAGAGTTTTTTAGCACAAACATATTATGCAAATTTATCAATATTCAGATCTGCTCCTGACACATGGGCTATCCAGCAATTATTCCCTGTCATGCCAATTCACAGACTTAATGAAAAACCTGAATTACTCGGTGATATCGCAGACCTTACATGTGACTCTGATGGAAAATTATCCAAATTTATAAATAATGGAAACAGAAAAAATCTGTTAGAGCTACATGAATTGAATAAAAAGGATGACTATATTCTTGGCATGTTTTTGGGAGGTTCATACCAGGAAGTTTTGGGGAATATTCATAATCTTTTTGGAAGTACTAATACGGCACATATACGTCTGACAAGTCAAGGGAAATACAGTGTTAAACATGTTATCCGAGGTGATACAAAAGCTGACGTACTTGAGGCAATGGAACATGATCCTCAGATAGTACTAGAGAAACTGCGGGTATCAAGTGAGGTGGCAATTCAAAAAGGAAAACTTAAAATTAGTGATGCTCAAAGGCTTATAGAATATGTTGAAAAAAGTCTCAGAGAAAGTACTTATTTACAGGAATAACTGTTACTGTAAAAATTCTTCGAATTTATTCCGAGCAAATTCTAAGGCAGTGTTTAAGGCTTTGGCATCACGTCCACCAGCTTGCGCAATATTAGCCTTGCCGCCGCCGCCGCCGCCACACAACTTTGCGATAATAGCTACAAATTTACCAGCGTTTAAACCATCCTCAACAAGTTTATCGCCAAAAGCAGCAATAAACACAAGTTTATTTTGGGACTCACTACTGGGAACTCCGCCTAATAAAATTGCAGAATTAGGCCCTAACTGAGTCAATAGCTGTAATGCTGCGGACTGCAGAGAAGAAGAATCAACGCCATCGAGTCTCTCAACTAAAAATTTACATCCATTGATATGAGTTGCTTGAGATGCTAAAGCTAAGACTTTAGCCAATGCCAAGTTTTTCTTGACGTCTTTTAATTCTTTAGAAAGTTCCTTAGCTTCTTTCTGCAAAGTTTGAACTCTATCAACAATTTCTGCTGTGGGTGTTTTAAATAAATCACATAATTGTTTGACAATTACATCTCGCTGATTCAAAAACTCTAGCACTGATGGTCCAGAAACAGCTTCAATACGACGAATTCCTGAGGCAACTCCAACCTCAGAAATAATCTTAAAAACCCCAAGCTCTGATGTTTTAGTAACGTGTGTTCCACCGCAAAGCTCCATTGAAACACCCGGGACATCTACCACTCTTACTACATCACCATATTTTTCACCAAACATAGCTAGAGCACCAGCGTCAAGAGCTTGCTTTATTGGCATAGTTTTTACAACAATAGAATGATTTTGAAGTATCCATTTATTGACTTGTATTTCTATATCTCTCAGTTCATCAGATGAAAGAGCAGAAGAGGCATTAAAATCAAAGCGTAAGTGATCGAAGGCAACTAACGAACCACGTTGTCCGATTGAATCATCAATAACTAATTTTAGAGCTGACTGCAACAAATGCGTAGCCGTATGATTAGATCGAAGACAATTTCTAGAATAAAAATCTACCTTTGAGGTTAAACGCATACCTTTTTTTACAATCCCCTCTCTTACAAAACCACTATGAACAAAGACCTTATTGATTCTAGTTACCTCTTGAATATCAATGATCAATTGATCTCCAAACAAAATACCTCTATCGCCAAGTTGACCACCAGCTTCACCGTAAAAAGGTGTCTGATCTAATATTAATTGGACTTTATCTCCCTCTACTGCTCTGGAAGTAGGTTTACCATCAGAAAAAATAGCTATGATTTTGCTCTCCATAACCAAATCAACATAACCACGAAATACTGTATCTGTAACATTTCTAGCCCCGAGCGAAACAGCATCCTGAACAGTTAAATCAAAAGTTAATGCTGCCTCTTTAGCTCTCTTACGTTGTTCTTCCATAGCAGAATTAAATTCTTCAATATCAACTACTATTTTATTTTCGTCTGCTATTTCTTGAGTAAGTTCAAGTGGAAAACCATAAGTATCATACAGCTCAAAAGCTTGCTGACCTGTTACCTTTCCAGAACCATTTAATATAATTTGATCAAGAATCTTCTCACCACGTTCAAGAGTTTCCAAAAATCTAATTTCTTCTTTTTCTAATTCTGAAATGACCATATTTCTATCGTTAATTAATTGTGGATAAGAATTTTTCATTAATTCAATCCCTTCTCTAGCTAATTCCCCTAGGAATGGTTCACTAACGCCTAGCAAACGTCCATGACGAACCATTCTACGAATTAATCTTCTTAAAATATATCCTCTTCCAATATTACTTACATTAACCCCATCTGAAATAAGCTGAATGACTGCCCTAATATGATCACCAATTATTTTAAAAGAGGTTTGCGTCTTATTACCTACTTTGAAATAGTCGAGATTTGAAATCTGAGAAATCTTTTGGATTAATGGGAAAATTAAATCGGTTTCATAATTGTTAGGTTTACATTGAAGAATTTGGGCCATTCGTTCAAGACCCATACCAGTATCAATATTACAATTATCTAGTGGAAGTAAATTGCCGTCATTATCTTTATTGTATTGCATAAATACTAGGTTATAAAATTCAATAAACCTCTCATCATTTTCTAAATCAATTCCGTTAGTGCCTAATTCTGGATTAAAATCATAATAAATTTCTGAACAAGGTCCACATGGACCTGTAGCTCCTGAAGACCAAAAATTGTCCTTTTCACCCATAGGAATTATCCTATCTGGATTAACACCTACTTCATCTCGCCATATTAATTCAGCCTCATGGTCATCTCGAAAAACACTAACAACTAAATTTTCAGGTGAAAACTTAAAGACCTCGATACACAACTCCCATGCCCAAGCAATCGCCTCCTTTTTGAAATAATTACCAAAAGAGAAATTACCTAGCATCTCAAAAAAAGTATGATGCCTTGCTGTTTTCCCAACATTTTCAATATCGTTTGTACGAATACATTTTTGACTGGTGACAACCCGGTTTGCCTGTGGTGCACGTTGACCTAAAAAAACTGGCTTAAAAGGCAACATTCCTGCAATAGTTAGCAAAACAGTTGGATCTTCAGGGACTAAAGACGAACTTGGTAGAACTTTATGGTTTTTTTTCTGGTAAAAGTCTAGAAAAGCACTTCTAATTTGATCCCCACTTATTGGTCTAGCGGGAGCATGTGATTGAGTGTGTTTATTATTCATAGCTTAATTACCCTTGGACAAAGAAAAGAAACATTATCTAAGTGTGTTTTTGTAATTTGAAGATCATTTTAAGAATTTATGAAGACCATATTGATCTTTTAGACCAAAATATATGGAATCGCATTAATTCCCTTGAATTTATCATGCGTGAGACAATCCAATGATTTTGTATTTTAGACATCAATGGAACTAAATAAATTAACTTTGAATTGAATCAAACAGATGACGAGTTAACACTTTACCTGTCATCATTGTAAATGAAACTCTTGCCGAGAGTTTCACAATTGAGTTTCTTGCAAATTGCATAGACCTTAGACACGATTTCTTCGTAGCTTCTATGAGTCTCCTTCACGCCACTTGGCTCCCAGCAATACGTTCCTCCACAAGTTCTGGAAGACCTGCGATGCTCATTTGGGCTGATACGTGGCAAGTAGCAGAAGCAACTGGGCCAACAGTAAGTCCAGCTACTCATCCTTTTGCTCTGACAGCAGATGAACTACGTGAATGGTTAATAAAAAAAGACTTAGTTCCCAACGAAATAATTCAAGCAAGCGCATGCTTAACACTTCCAAGCAAAACGATTAAAGAAAGTAATAACTCAAGATTATGGATGGGATTACCTTTACTTGCTGGAGAACCAATACCAAATAATTGCATGTGGTGGCCTTGGCAAGTGCAAGGATTTGCAATAGAACCTGCTGCTTCAACAGAGTGGTTATCTAATTTACCCCTAACTAAAAAATCATCAGATTTCGGAGATGAGATTCTATGGTGGACTCATCTTCAAAGATGGGCACTTAGCTTGATTGCAAGGGGTAGATGGCTACCCCAAGTAGAGCTAAGTAAAGGTGAAGGCTATCCACATCGAGCTAGATGGGTACCTATTCTCAACCGTGAAGATGATAGAAGAAAACTAGAAGAATTTGCTTCAAGCTTACCCTTGGTTGCAACTTGTGCTTTGCCATGGAGAGAGCCAGCTGGCAGAAGATCCAATCGCGCGACCAGATTACGTCCCGAAGCTTTGAGAGAAGCAAATCCAATTGCATCATGTAGGCCAAGAAACAGCCGCATAAGAGTTGCAAGTCTCTTGCAGGATTTTGTGGATGCTCAACTACGAAGACAATTTCAATCTGAAGAAAAGGGCCTTGACAACTTACTTTATGCATGGGAAGAGGCACTTTGCTCAGATTCTGGAGTTATATCTTTACCAGAGGATGATGTTTTACGATTAGCAAATGCAAGCCATCATTGGAAAGAAGGTATATCAGGTGGCGTGGCCCCTGCAAGAACCTGCTTAGAGCTATTCATTCCGGAGGACGGCAAAGAGAACTGGATATTAAATTTCTGTCTTCAAGCAGAGGCAGATCATAGCCTAAAAGTAACAGCAAAAGATGTATGGGCTGCGGGATCAGATGCACTCCAAATTGGCGACATTCGTATATGTCAAGCGAGCGAAATTTTTCTAGAAGGCTTAGGGAGAGCAATAACAGTCTTCGATACTATTGAGAGAGGTCTTGATATTGCCACACCGACATCAATGGAGTTAAGTCCAGCCGAGGCATTTATTTTTGTAAGAGTTGCCTCTCATAAGTTAAGAGATATAGGTATTGGAGTAGAACTACCAAAAAGTTTATCTGGGGGTTTAGCTAGCAGACTTGGTTTATCAATTAAAGCAGAGATATCAACAACTTCCGCAGGATACATTCTTGGTGAAAAACTTGACTGGATTTGGGAACTAATGATTGGAGGCGTTACTCTTACATTAAATCAACTCAAAAATTTAGCTAATAAACAAAGTCCTCTTGTTCAACATAAAAATGTATGGATTGAATTAAGACCAAATGACTTGAAAAATGCAGAGAAATTTTGTGAATGTAATCATCATTTGAGTTTAGATGATGCACTAAGAATTACTGCAACAGATGGGAATACTTTTCATAAATTACCCGTGCATGAATTCTCCCCTGGTAAGAAATTAAAAAACGTTTTAATTCACTACCATCAAAAAAAATCACCGGACCCTTTAGCTGCTCCCCCCGGGTTTAATGGTCAACTAAGACCTTACCAAGAAAAAGGATTAGGATGGCTAGCTTTCTTAAGTAGATTTGACCAAGGGGCATGTCTTGCTGATGATATGGGCCTAGGAAAAACGATTCAACTTTTGGCTTTTATTCAACATTTACTTATTGAGCAAGAATTAAAAAATCCAATCTTATTGATTGCACCTACATCAGTGATTACAAATTGGAAAAGAGAAGCAAAAACATTCACTCCTAATTTAAAAGTTTTTGAATATTATGGCCCAAAACGTCCTTTAACTAGAAAATCAATAACCCAATCGCTTAAGGGAATACACATTGTTATTACTAGCTATGGGCTTGCTCATAGAAATAATAATTTATTAGAAGCAATAAATTGGCAAGGAATTGTCATTGATGAAGCCCAGGCTATAAAAAATCCAAAAGCAAAACAAAGTTTAACCGTTAGAAAACTTGCTAATGAATTAAAAAATAATTCTCTTAAAATAGCTTTAACTGGTACGCCGGTAGAAAATAGAGTAAGTGAACTTTGGGCCCTTATGAACTTCTTGAATCCAAAGGTGCTGGGAGAAGAAAACTTCTTTAATCAAAGGTATAAACTTCCAATTGAACAATTTGGAGATAACGCCTCATTAGTGGATCTTAAAACAAGAGTTAAACCATTTATACTTAGAAGATTAAAAACAGACAAAAATGTTATTTCAGACCTGCCCGAAAAAATAGAATTAACTGAATGGGTATCCCTAAGCGATGAGCAAAAAGACCTTTATCAAAAAACTACTGATAGAACTTTGAATGAAATCAACTCTTCTTCACCTGGTAGACGACAAGGGAAAATATTAGGCTTGTTAACTAAACTCAAACAAATTTGTAATCATCCTGCTCTTTTTCTAAAAGAAGTAGAAACAGACTCAAATTTTCATTGTCGATCAGGAAAACTGCAAAGACTTGATGAAATTCTTGATGAAATTCTTGATAGAGGAGATAGATCAATCATTTTTACTCAATTTGCAGAATGGGGACATCTCTTAAAAAGATATTTCGAAAACAAATGGGAAAGAGAAGTTCCTTTTTTACATGGTGGAACAACAAAAAGTGATAGACAAGAAATGATAGATCGTTTTCAGGAAGATCCTAGAGGACCTCAAATATTTATCTTGTCACTTAAAGCTGGTGGCACTGGATTAAATCTCACGAAAGCTAATCATGTTTTGCATATTGACCGTTGGTGGAATCCAGCAGTAGAAAACCAGGCTACGGATCGTGCATATCGAATAGGACAAAAAAAACGTGTAATGGTTCACAAGTTCATAACCAATGGCTCACTTGAGGAAAAAATTGACAAGATGATTCAGTCAAAATCTAAGCTTGCTGACGAAATTATCGGATCTGGAGAAAATTGGTTAGGTAAGCTTCACACTGATGAGCTTGAAGAACTTTTAAAACTAGAAGAAATTGAATGAATGAAAAATATCTAAAAATTGATTCATCACTTGATACCCAAGGGTTAAAAGTTCAACCTTGGTGGGTTGAACAATGGATGGAGTTGATTAATTCATATAGGTTCAAAAAAAGACTTGAAAGAGCATGGAGTTATGCAAGAGCTGGCAACGTCACTTCAATCAGATTTGAAGGCAGAAGAGTCCATGCCAGAGTGCAAGGAACTGGGGAAGATCCCTATAAAGTCAAATTGTGGCTTGAAGTACTCAGTGATGAAGACTGGCAATACATACTTGAAGCAATGACTGAAAAAGCAAGTTGGTCAGCTCAATTACTGGCAGGTTTAATGCCTCGTGACATCGAAAGAGCTTTTGCCGCTAGTGGTAAAAGGCTATTTCCTTTTAAGCTACAAGAAGTACGAAGTGAATGTAACTGTCCAGATAAAGCCAATCCTTGCAAGCATGTCAGTGCAGTTTATTTTTTGATGGGAGAAAGGTTTCGAGAAGATCCTTTCGTTCTATTTCAATTAAGAGGAAGAAGTAGAAACAAACTTCTCGCTGAATTAGCTGAGCACAGAAGACAAGCTCTTTCAAAAAAAGCTTCTCATCAACTTGAACAAAAAAATTTCAAAAAAAATAAAATTTCAGTCACACAAGTCTCTGGAATAAAAGATCCTTCTAAATGGTGGCAATACAACAGCAATCTCAAGAGCGATTTAGTTGTAATAACTCCCCCTGTCGATGGAGGAACAAGCATTGCAGATGCCGGAGATTTACCTATTGCTGAAGATCCAAAATTTCCAAATGCTGGGCAAAATTTTATGATGCACTTGACAGAGCAAGGGAAATCATTCGCTGAGCGAGCAATGATGCAAGCAATGAAAGCATCTGAATAAAAGTTCAATTAATTAAAGCGAAAACCACTTTTAGCCTGAAGTTGTTCTAAAATGTAATAATAGGTATTTATAACCACTAACTCAGAATCTTTTATTGAGCACTTAGGCGTTTACCACCCACCAAAATCATGGCCGTAACTGCTACATCCAAACCAACAGCAGCCGAGATACCCGCAGAAGCATCTCAGAAGTTATCCTTGCAATCGGAAAAAATTGCTAGCGACTCGCACACCATTCGCTCACTAGATTGGAATAGAAGCAGATTCGATATTGAATTTGGTTTAAGAAATGGAACCACTTACAATAGTTTTCTGATAAAAGGCGAAAAAACAGCAATTATTGATACAAGTCATCTAAAATTCAAAAGTACTTGGTTCGATGAACTCAGTAAAAACACTGATCCAAAAAGCATTGATTACCTAATAGTGAGTCACACTGAACCAGACCACTCAGGATTGATAAGTTTCTTAGTCGATTTAAACCCAAATATAGTAATTGTCGGATCACAAGTAGCTATAAAATTTCTAAAAGATCAAGTTCATAAGCCGTTCAATTCACATGCGGTAAAAACAGGTGAAAAACTTGAGCTTGGAATTAATGTGATTAGCAAAACTAATCACGAAATAGAGTTTATTAGCGCTCCGAATTTACATTGGCCTGATACGATTTTTTCATTCGATCACGGCACTGGAATACTCTACACATGCGACGCATTTGGATTGCATTATTGCTCTGATGATTTATATGACTCCAATCCAGAAAAAATTTCACAAGATTTTAGATTTTACTATGATTGTCTTATGGGACCTAACGCGAGAAGTGTAATACAAGCTTTGAAGAAAATCGATAAGCTTCCGACAATTAATATGATTGCAGTTGGTCATGGCCCACTACTCAAGCTTAATTTAAATACCTGGATCAACAATTACCGAGAATGGAGTCGTGACATAAATAAAGGAGAAAATTATGTTGCCGTATGTTATTTAAGCCAATACGGATATTGTGACAGGTTGAGTCAAGCCGTTGCTCATGGAATCAGTAAGACAGAATCACAAGTACAATTAGTTGATCTGATTGCTACAGATCAGCAGGAATTAAGCGCTCTAGTAAGCGAAGCATCAGCGGTAATTTTACCAACCTGGCCTACCGAGCCAAATATTGAATTACAAAGCTCAATTGGCACGCTTTTTGCATCTCTGAAACAAAAACAATTCGTAGCTGTTTATGACGCCTTTGGCGGAAACGATGAACCTATAGACGTCATAACAAGTAATTTAAAAGATCTTGGGCAAAGAGAAGCATTCTCTCCATTAAGAGTTCGCGAAACTCCTGATAGTGGAACCTATCAAAAATTTGAAGAAGCAGGAACTGATCTTGGACAGCTTTTGAATCGCAAGAAAAATATAGCAGCAATCAAAAACTTAGATGGCGATCTATCAAAAGCCATGGGAAGATTAAGTGGCGGGCTTTATATCGTCACAGCTAAACAGATTGATGAAGGAAGTATTCGAAGTAGCGCAATGGTCGCTAGTTGGGTTAGTCAAGCAAGTTTTCAGCCTCCAGGTCTTACAGTTGCAGTTGCGAAAGATAGAGCAATAGAAACACTCATGCAAGTTGGAGATAATTTTGTTGTCAATATTCTCCAAGAAGATAATTACCTGCATTTATTTAGACATTTCCTTAAACGATTCCCTCCTGGTGTCGACAGATTTGAAGGAATAGAAGTTCTCAATATCGCTAAAGGTGGGCCTGTATTTGCAGATTCACTTGCTTATTTAGATTGCAATGTGAAGCAAAGACTTGAGACTCCAGACCACTGGATTATTTATGCAACAGTAGAAGAAGGAAACGTAGCCAATAATGAAGCCAAAACAGCTGTACATCACAGAAGAGTTGGAAGTAATTATTAAGAATGGAAGGACAAGAAAGGTCTGTTATCGATTTTGAAGTTGATCAAAATATCACTTGCATTAGAGGACTCAGCCCAAAAAAAGTTAGGTTTGAAATTGAATATGGGATGGAGCGTGGTAGTACCGTTAACTCTTTTTTGTTTACACCTAAAGACAAAAATTCAACACCGATACTCATTCATCCACCAAGTTTTGCGTATTCAGAACTTTTTCTTGAACGACTTGAAAGACATATCGACTCTAATATAGAAAAAATTTATATTGTTGTTGGGCAAATCAATCCTAAAAGAGTTGATCTTTTAAAACAACTTTTAAAACGTTACCGAAATATGACTTTATATTGCTCTGCTCCAGGAGCAAAAATACTCAAAGAGTTATGGAATCAAATAAAACCTAACCAAGAAAAAGTTGAAAAGATCCCTAACTTTCCAAGCATTGTATTAGTCAAAGACCAAATAAACATCCATATCGATAATTACGAACTCCAGTTAATTTCTACTCCAAATGCTCGATGGCCTGGTGAGGTGATGGTGCTCGAAAAAAAGACAGGTATGTTAATGAGTGACAAATTTTTCAGTGCACATATATACACAAAAGAATGGTGTGAGAATACACCAGCAAGCACTGAAGAGGATCGAAGATACTTTTACGAATGCCTCATGGCACCAATGAGTAGTCAAGTAAACTCAATAGTAGAAAAATTAGAGCTTTTAGATATTAGAAGTATTGTGCCTTGCCACGGACCAGCAATTGAAAGTAGTTGGAGATGTCTACTAAAAGATTATCAGAGGTGGTGTGAAATAAAAGAAGACACAGATCTACATGTCATCCTCCTTTTTGCTAGTGCTTATGGCAATACAGCCGCTATTGCCGATGCTTTAGGAAGAGGTGTATCAAAGACAGGAATAAAAGTTGAGAGCATTAATTGTGAGTTTATGGACTCAAATCAACTCATCAAAAAAATACAAAAAGCTGATGGTTATTTAATCGGCTCTCCAACGCTTGGTGGCCATGCCCCAACACCTATTGTTTCTGCCTTAGGAGCACTTCTTAGTGATGGAGACAGGAAGCATCCTATTGGCATTTTTGGTAGCTATGGATGGAGTGGAGAAGCACTTGACTTATTAGAGAATAAACTTAGAGATGGCGGCTTTACTTTTGGATTTAAACCAATAAAAATAAAATTCAAGCCAGATGGGTTGATGGTAAAGACAATTGAAGAAACAGGAACACTATTTGGCAGAAAATTACTTCAAAAATTTCGCAAAAAGAAACCAAAAACGCGAAGCGGGTTGATTTCAAGTAAAAGCGATCCAGCTTTATTAGCTCTTGGAAGAATCGTAGGTTCGCTTTGTATCCTCACAGCCAAAAAGGGTAATGACGATAAAGCAATTACTGGAGCAATGGTAGCAAGTTGGGTAAGTCAAGCTAGTTTTTCTCCACCTGGTCTAAGTATATCTGTAGCGAAAGATCGTGCTGTAGAAAGTCTTCTACATAAAGGAGACATGTTTGTTTTAAATATCCTGGGGATAGAAAACCACAAAAAAATCATGGGGCAATTCCTTCGATCATTTGAACCAGGTCAAAACAGATTATCTGGTCTAATTCTTGACGAAAGTCCAGAAGGACAACCTATAATACCTGATGCAATCGCCTGGTTAGAGGGCTCTGTAAAAGATCGAATGGAATGTGGCGATCACTGGGTAATATACTGTGAAATCAACAATGGTAAGGTTCTAAAAGCTGATGAAGTTACAGCTGTCCATCATCGACGGACGGGTACTAACTACTAACTTTTAACCTTGATTTAATTAATCAAATGAGCCAATGAGCAATCAACAAGATCTTTTAATCATCACTGCCAGTAGCGGTGAAAATCTGAAACTCGCTCAAAGATTTTTTGAGGTCGCAGAAAAAAAAGATATCAATTCAGACATAGTTGATTTAACAACTATTGATCTTCCTATTTATAACCCAAGAAAAGTAGAGCTTGGAAATTCTGCTATCAGTTTAGAAAAATTGAGTAAACAAATGCATAACTCAAGAGTATGGGTGTTTTGTGCACCTGAGTACAATGGCTCCATCCCACCATTACTAAGTAATGCAATTGCATGGCTATCTGTTCAAGATTCAGATTTTAGAAAATTATTTAACGGTCGTCGTGTAGCCATAGCCAGCCACTCTGGAGGAGGGTGTATGGAATTAATGATTTCATTAAGAATCCAGTTGTCTCACTTAGGTTCTGAAGTGATTGGTCGGCAGCTTACAAGCAATAAAAATAAAATGCCGACAGACGATACGATTGAAGATATTATTTCAAGACTATTACAATATTAGTTTTTATTCTATTCGTATTGACTATAAATTTCTATCAATGTTTGATCATAATTTTATCTAATTAGATTCCATACCTCAAGTACCTGACGAGCTAAAGGCAAAGCATGTACCGAACCACCCCCAGGAGTATTCTGAGCAAAAGCAATAACCACTATCTCGCTGGCTTCAAAGGGGGCAAAGCACGCAAACCAAGCATGATCTTCTCCACCACTACTATCTTCAGCGGTGCCAGTCTTTCCTGCAACCGGAGGTAAGTCAGGAATATTGAAATTAATCATCATACCTGTACCTCTAGCCACAACTTGTCGTAATCCATTTCTAATTGTCTCAATGGTCGAAGATGCAAATTCAACTTTTTGTCGATATGGGGCTTTTTCCCAATCTTTATTACCATCAACAAAATGAGGTGTTACTAGATATCCACCGTTAGCAAAAACCGCATAAGCTCTCGCCAATTGTAATGGGGTCACTTGTACGACAGATTGTCCTATTGAAGCACTAGCAATATCCTCAGGTATCCATGGAGTTGTTCCGGGTTCTGCCCACCCTCTACCATTTTCAGCCCAGACAGAATTACCTACTAATCCTTTACTTTCCTCAGCTTTAAGTTCTACTCCTGTAAATTGATCAAATCCCAATTTTTTAGCAGCTTTATACAATTCATCAGAACCAGAACCAAAACCAACTTGATAGAAAAAAGTATTACTTGAAACTCTATAAGCATCCTCATAACCAAGAAGGCCAAAACCCTTTTTATTATGTTCAGGAAAACAATGACTGCCATAGGGAATACATGGAAACGTGTTCAGTGTCACTTCGGGGGGGAATTTGCCACTCTCAAGTCCTGCAGCACCTGTAACTATCTTCCATGTGCTACCAGGGTCATATGCATTTAAAGCTCGACTCAAAAAAGGCAAATTTTTAGTGGAAAAAGTCTCGTCATACTCCTTTTGGGAAGTATGTTTTCTAACAAAAAAATCTGGAGGATAAGTTGGTTTACTTGCAACAGCCAGTAAAGCTCCGGTATTAGGATTTAATGCCACAATGGCACCCGCAGAGATATTTTCTAATGCCTTTTCAGCAGCCTTTTGAAGTGCTAAATCAATAGTTAGTTTCAGATCTTTACCTGCCTCTGGTGACTTAAAACCCAAACTTCTTTGAAAAGCTCCCTCTGAATCAACTTCCAACATCTCACCACCCCACTGCCCTCTTAAATGTGTTTCATAGGCTGCTTCCAGGCCAGCTCTTCCTATTCGATCATTTAATAAATATCCTTTTTTAGATAATTTATTGTATTCACTATTTGTGATTAATTGAGTATATCCAAATGTATGGGCTGCCAAAGATCCATAGGGATAACTTCTTACAAATTCTTGATTCAAACTTATCCCAGTAAGATGATTTTGCTGCTCTTTGATTTTTATAATATTTTGGTCAGACAAATCACGAATTAATGTAATTCTTAAATCACTCTTTTGTACTCCTTTTGAATAAGAAATATCTAAATTTCTAGCATCAATATTTAACAGATTTGATATTTTGTCCCTATAGGAGGGCCATAATTTAGGAGGAACAATTGAAGGATCTAAAAGAAGAGAATAAGATAATCTATTATCAACTAATATTTTTCCTGAATTATCCAAAAATCTGCCTCTTCGCGGAGGAGATGCAATTAATCTAATTCGATTTTCGTCTGACAACTTGCTGTAGTAACGACCTTGCAAAATCTGTAAAAAAAATAATCTGGCTATTATTAATACAAATGTAGATGTCAATAAAATCAGAAAAACTTTTGGCTGACTGCGAGTTTTAATTTTTTTTTTATTTACTTGCTTTGAAGAAAATGCACTTTTCATATGACTTGATTAATCTAATGATTCAATATTTGACTTATCTTCTAACAAATTATCTAAGGTATTTAAACGTTTATCAATTCTATCAAGCACAGACAACAAAGATTCAAGATCAATACTATCAGAATCATCATCAAAGGATGTATCAACTTTGACCTCAACAGAAACAACTGGATTACCAAGACCAGGAATGATCAAATCAAGCTGATCACGAAAGGATTTTGCAGCATCCTCGCCCTCATCTTTCAAGACTTTTAGAAATTGCTCCTCAGAGGTTAAAACATCAAGTAGATCCCTTGGACCGCCTTTTTTAAGCTTATCAAAAATTGCCAAGCCTACTGGGAGCACCTCCTGCATAAAAGTAAAACGAGCTTCTTCTATCAAGTCTTCGGGCATAAATAAAATGAATCACATAACTATTTAATAACATTTTGTTGGTTGGGCGCGAAAAATGGGGTGCAACTATTATTTGAAATTCCTATAGACCAACCCAAGCAACCCGCAAAGATCAAACTTGCCATGAATGGAACAAAAGCTTGTTGCGTTGTCTCTAAACCTACCCATTCTCTCCATGACCTGATAAATCTCTCTCGAGCAAATCTTTGCCTCTCTCTTCGAAGTTGACTAGACCTTCGTCGAAAGGTCTTATCAACCCAACGCTCAAATGCTAGTTTCTTAGTGACAGCCATTTTTCTCTCTATTTCAAGCATATGACTAGCATTCAATTCAGGATGATATGTACTTATCAAATCAAGGGTTTTTAGAAACATTTCAACTGCTCCATCCTTCACTGCTGCTTGATCATCTTCTAAATAATTCCAATCCAGCTCAGGATAAAACCTCCCTCTATTCATTGCTATTTGCTCTTCAGTGAGTTGACCAGGCTCTCGAAGCCACCTGTCTGTATTACTATCAAATCTACGCCAATATAAAAAAGGGTTTATGTATATGACTTTATCTGCGATTTTTATACTGTCATTTTGAAGACGTCGATTAAGCTGTAAATCAGCTTGTTGAACTACCGTCAATTTGATTTATGCTATTAAGCCAGATTATCTAAGTTAGAAAAATAAACCAGTCCAAATTTAGAAAAAAATCAGCATTTTAAGTTAACTATTAAATATGGACACAAGCAAGGTTCCGTGATTTTTTATGCCTGTAGGAAAAATTAAAGCTTTTTAAAAATAATTTAATTCCGCGAGATTCAAAATTTCACGACACCATGCTCCTGGTAATGTCTTAATCCAATTAATTGAGGATTCATCTCCTAACTTTATTAATTGATTTTTGTCGCTACAGCTACCAGTAAGATCGCCATTTTTCCACTTCGAATACGCTCTATTACTCAAGATCGAAATAGAATTGGGACGTAAATTAAGGGCAGTATTATAATCCCTAATTGCAGAATCATAATTTTTAATTTTCTTAAATAAATTACCACGATTAAAGTAAGCTTCAAATTGTTGGTCATCATTTTTGATAAATTTTGAGTAGTCATTCAATGCACCATATAAATCATTAATTTTATTTTTTGCATACCCTCTTTTAAGCAATATTGTAAAATTTTTAGGATTCAGTTGAAATGATTTATTGAAGTCACTAATGGCACCATTATAATCTTTTAAAATTATTCTTAATTCACCTCTTTTTAAGTATAAATTAGGATCCATATCACTAATTTCTATTGCTTTATTATAATCTTTGGACGCTGACTTATAATTTCTAAGCTTCATACTTAAATTAGCTCTATTGAGGTAAGCAAGTGGCTCTTTAGCTCTCAATTTAATAACTTTAGTATAATCAGAGAAAGAACTATCATAGTCACCTAACTTTTCATATGTGACTGCTCTATTATAGTAAGAATTAACATTATTTGGCCTGGACTGGATAATCTTATTAAAATACAAAATAGCGTTTTTATAGTCCTTATTTTTATAATTTTCAACTGCCTTTGCATGAAAACTTTGAAGCACATGATCCTTTGAAAGAACATGAACATGAGGACAAAAAATTAAAATCGAAAAGAAGGATAGCTTGATGAGCTGTTTAAAAGCATGCATAATTATTGAATTAAATCTATATAATAAACTTTAACAATAATTTATGAATAAACAAGTAGTTGAGCATTTAAAGTTTTCATAAAATTTATAAAGTCAAATTAATTTCTACTAAATGATAGTTTATAAAAAAATTTTTAATTTAAATAGTTTAATTGCTACCTGATCCTGAGTTCAATTTTAAATATGAAAGATGCTTGATTGACTTATACATATTTATATTCAACTTGATACCCTATAAATTTACTATATACGAAATAAATAACTCTCTACTAAAAACATGAATATCTAAAAATTCATATGATGAATAATTCCACAATATCACCATAAATTATTAGGTCAATCAAAAGGCACAATCGCACTTACCTATTCTACACGCCATAATTAAATACCCTTTCGACTTAGGGGGCTTATTAGAGAAAAAAGTCATTCCACTCAAACCAAGATTTTCTCCTTGACACTTCATTATCCCAAAATTATGAAAGTTTTTTTTATCTTTATTTCAATTTATTTGGCTCTTGTATCCCCCTTACCATCACAAGCCTCTTTTGCAGAGTTAACCCCTTGTGTCGAGATTAATCATTGTGTAAAAGAAGAATGGAATGTTGAAAATATAAATGAACCTTTGAATAAAACTCAAAAAATTCTTTCAAACACTCCAAGAACAGAATTAGTTGAAATTAAGGAAAATTATCTACATGCTGAGATTACTAGTCGAATTATGAAGTATGTAGATGACTTAGAAATTAGTTATAGCCCAAATACTAAACGATTGATAGTTAGATCAGAATCTAGAGTTGGTGATGGAGATTTTGGGGTCAATCAAAAGCGAGTGGACTTGTTAAAAAGTGAATTATTGAAGTAAAAGTTTGATTTGCAATAATGGCTTTTTCTTCAAAAATTTCATGAATTAACCAGTTCAGACAAATCAATCAACAAAGGGGTTGCAAAAAAGACTCCGATGAGTAAAAATACTACCGTGAGGAGTATGGATCCTCTGCAGTGGAAACAAGGAAACACTTGCGCCAGATCCAAAAAACCGCCTTTTCCAAGAAAGGCGGTTTTTTATTGTCTAAAACCTCCTGCAACTCGAAAGAGAAATCAATGAGATTTTACAAAAGGCTATTAAGGCACTTATGGGAAGAAAAAATTATTGGAAATATTTAGAATCTATATCACCCTACTAATATAATTTTTACTCTACAAATTTATTATCTCAGAAAATTAATCAATCATCTTTGTCGTGAATATCTCCAGAAAAGGGTTGAGTACCAATTTCTGGTGGTGGATTATTTTCAAAATCATCCACTAAAGCATCTGCCTCACTTGTGAATAGTTTACTGAACCACTGCTTGGTTGAGATGATCGCGGTCCAAATTTTGTCTCTTTTCCTAGTCATAAAAATATTGCTATTGTGTTTGAATAGTACTACTTTTATTGACTCTTAAGAAAAAACTTATTAAAACCAATTAACTTCTCAGTATTGCTCGATGCTTTTTGAAAAGTGGAAGAAGTAATGCTAAATATCATTTCAATAACTCTATTAATGAAAATTAGACAGAGAAAACACCTTTTGCGCAGTCTCTCTGAAACTGTCGGAACAACACTACCTCTGATTGACCTCAGTAGTTTTTGGTTATTTAATCTCTTTACAGCTAAAGTAAAACATATTACTTCTAAAATAACTACATTATTGATGGATTAGTTATCATCGAGATCCATATTTAGTAAAAATACTCTGGTATTTTTACCCCTAGTTTTAGGCACTAAAATAAGTTATAAAAGAATTAGGAGTCAACGCACTTCCTTAGGTCTGGAGTGATGGACTCAAAGGGGGCGACCAAAATCTCGCCCCCTTCTTCATGAAATGTGCTTTTTTAATATTACAAAGTATCTAATGCTTAGAGCAAATAAGTTATGAATATTTTCTCTATAAAAACATTCAAAATATCTCAGTATAGAATTAAAACCAAAGGCACATTAACACTTAAGGCAGAAAAAAACTCTATGATCAAGTATCTATTTTGTAAAAATATTTAATTAAGAAGTTGATGCTATTACTAGTCAAAAGTTTCTACCATAGATGATATAACCCAATTGAAGGTTGGATAATTGACAATATTTTATGAAAAATTAATCATAAAGACGTTATGTATAAGTGAATTTGAAAGAAGGTCTGATTACAAAAGGGCAAGAAAATTCTTGCTTTAATAAATTGATAGAAACTTTGGAAATTGCAGTGATTAGTATAGTTATGTGAATTGATTCATAAAATTTTTTTCTTTTTAGATATTTTAGGAATTGATTAGAAAATAATGAGCAGAACGACACTTTAAAAAAGAGTTCTAAGGTAGAGAAAGATACCTTTTACTGCTACAAGCAGAAAATTTTTTGGCAGAAAGAATTTAGGATTTTTTTCCTATAGATATTTTTGAATAGAAGGAGCAGGTATAAATCAAAGCACTATTGGATGAAGATAAGTGGACTATTGATCTCAATTCCTTAGAAATAATTCCTCAATCGGATTTTAATTTACGTTCTCTACGGGTAATGAAATCAAATATTCGACAACTTAAATATTCCCCAAGCAAAGAAGCATTGGATTGGAGGTGGAATCAATTCAATAATAAATGACTTCCTGGAATGAATAAAGTTCGCTAAAAGAGATATAGAAACATGATCAATTCATACCTTTTCTTCCCAGGTGGCACATTACTGATAAATCTAATTCGATGGGCAAGAAAATTGGATTATCTGCACTAGCAATGATCTTTTTGATAGGAACCGTGAGTGAATTGCTTCTATTAGCAATTATTGGTTTAGGTGGTTATTGGGCATATAAGTTTCTATCTAAAAAGTGAGATTTTTATTTAACTGTCCACTTATTCTTGGATACTTAATTCTTGTTCCTATGTTGCAGCTTCTCATCAGTTTGTCTTTCCCTAGTGACAAAAGGTGCAGACAGGAGTAGAAAAAAATAACAGAACAACCCCTCACACAATAGTTCTGTTGTAAAAAGCACTCGACTTGGCGTAAGTAGGGTGCTTTTTTAATGGTTGGCTTGAGAGAATTGGCACATGTGACAGTTGAAGAACTCAAATACTCAACATTCCTCTTGTCGTAACCTTGATTATCTTTGATTAGTGAGGAGTTGAGATCCTCCGCAGTGGAAACAAGGAAACACTTGCGAATGATCTTCTAAAAGACCTGCTTTAGGGCAGGTTTTTTTGTGTCCATTTAGATTTCAAAAAGCAAAAACCTAAATAAATCAATAGAACGGTATTCTCCACAAATTTTTGAGAGTGTTTAACCAATCAATCAATTAGGTTGAAGGAGTAACTAATTTTTTTTTAATGACTGAAGAAAATAAAAAAAGCAAAACAAAATGCGGTGGAAAAGGCAAAGCGATGTTTGCTTATGGACTTATTCAACTAGGTTCTAGTGTTGTTTCTGCTGTCGCACTTGCTGCAATCGCCTTGAGTTTTTGTTCTGTGAAACAAGAATCAAAAGTATTCAACGAATGTGTTGAAGAGGTTCAAGCGACTGGTAAAAGTTCTTCCGATGCAGTTCGCTTCTGCAATGGTGGAAACTAGTGGTTAGGTCTAAAAGTTTATTAAACTAATTAACTTATCAACATAAAAGGGGTGAATTAGGTCTCACCCTTTTTTATGTCTTTAGATTTTCCAATAAACGTCCCACTCAATGTGCAATTCTGACTGCGATAAAGAGTAATAGAAACCTCTCCATTTCTTTTCTGAATTTGCGTCAGTTGTACTCAATGAGACCATTAGATCTATTACCTCTTCTTGGCTAAAGGATGTTCCGTTATTTAATTGAAAGATCAATCTTTATCCCTCGTATAAAAAACGACCAACTTCCCTAATCTATAACCTTTGAAGACGAGAGCAAAAAATCCGTAGTAAAAAAATGCCGTTGTGAAAAAATAAACTAATAGGTTAATGCGATTTTAATGAATTATTCTCAAGACCCTGAAATAGAGGCAGCAAGTTCATTAGTAAATGCTGCTCTTCAAGAGTTTTATGAACAAGGTGAAAAGAGCACTAAAAACCCTTATGAAGGAATGTCCTACGTCGCAAGTGTGGTTCTGAAAAATCTAGTAGCAGGAAAGGTAATTTTATGGAAAGTGAAAGATCAGAACAGGCAGTTCCATTGGTGGTGTGAAACTAAAAAAGGTGAAGTTATTGATCTGACTAGCAAGCAATATTCATTGAATAACATTGGTACGCCTTCGTCTGGAATAGCATCAAATCTAAAAGAACAAGGTAGAAGAACTGGGTTTGCTACTCAAAAGAAAAAAGAAGAACATTTGATGGCAATTATTGAAGAGATGCAGAAAAAGTAAAGTAGGCAAAGAACTGGGCAGTTATTTTTGTGCCTTTTCCAGAGTGGTCTAATGATATTTCCACCTCCACAAATTATTTTTGGATTACTGCTTTTAAGCACAGCATTAGTTTTCATTTTTGATATCAAATACAACCCATTCGGAAACAGTGAAGACGACATTTAATTAGGAATTTTTTCGGATGCAGACCCTTTGTGGAATTGATTAGAAAAGGTACAGCAGAACAACTCCTTACCAAAAAACGTTCTGTAAATGAAGAGAGGGACTCAAGGTCGCTGAAGCAGCAGGGTCCCTTTCTTAATGCAATTTAAATGAATGAAATCAATCTCCTTTATCGTGAAAATCTCCTGAATAAGATTGAGGTCCTATCTGTGGTGGTGGATTATTTCCGAAGTCATCAACTAAAGCATCTGCCTCACTTGTAAAAATTTAGTGAACCATTGCTTAGTTGCAATAATTACTGTCCAAATCTTGTCTCTTTTTCTGGTCGTAGATATACCTCAAAAGTAGTAAGGGGGCGAGATTTTGGTCGCCCCCTTTGAGTCCATCACTCCAGACCTAAGGAAGTGCGTTGACTCCTTAGACTGTATTACTACTACTGAATGGGAATTGCTATGGGTAAGAACACCAAAGTATTTCTACATTTGGGTTCTCTGTATAGATATTTTCTAATAAAGAGAGTAGACATAAATCAAGAGTCATCGCACTCTCGAAGATATTAAAAAAGGAAAATGTGCATTGACTCTTAGGAGGCATCTCACACCTCCTGATGTGAACAGAGTCACCTTTCGTGCGGTCTCTGCAATGGTCGGAAAAACCCAAACCCCTGATTGGTTTCAGGGGTCTTTCTTTGTGCGGTAATCAGAGTTAATACTTTAGGGTTTTTGTCCTATAGATTTTTTAGATTAGGAGGAGTAGATATAAATCAAGGCACTATTAGGAGGTCAAACCATGTCATGCGGTAACCCTTTTAAACATGCAATCGAAGACGTAAAGGAAACATTCTCTAAATCTTGTGGAGTTCCTATGCAAGGGAACGATTGGTGCGATCTGGTTTCGAATTATGAAACTGATTTTGATGAGGTTGATTACGAGAATGAATGTTTGCAGTTTGGCAACTGCTCAATTGAATATTAAAAAACACTGAACTAACAGAAGGTCTAAATTATGCAAGCAACACGTAGTTTCAGATCCAATGGGTCGAATACTCTCTCATCGATCTTTCTTTGGTTTTCTGTACTTTTAATCTCACTTGGAACACTTCCACACCTTGTTCCTTATTACTTTCAGTTGAAATATTGAGGGAAAAAGGATGATCCTCGATCTTCTCAAACTCACTCTAAGAAAGCACAAAGATTATTGGGTGGTTGGTTAAACAGGAGTTTTTTCTCATGTTCATCTGATCTTGGTTTGTTATTAATGAATTAGGAGTCACAGCACCTTCTGTGGGTTAAAGTTAAATAAAGAATGGGAATTTAGTTCAGTCAGTTGAGTGCTTGACTCAAAGGGAGCGACCAAAATCTCGCTCCCTTCTTTAATGGAAAAAATAGGTGGCTTGACCTAGTGGACAAATATAGTACGCTTGTATTAGTCTTATCCCCATCACTGAAACGGCAAAGGAAGCACGAGGTGAGCATCGTGCTCTTTGCCTCTTCTCACAAGGAGAGCCAAGATGGGTCGAATTAAAACACCAAAAGTTGTTGCTGCCATTGAAGCACTTGAGCATCCAGAAGAGTGGAGTTATTTCACTAATCTGGAATTGGTAAAGTCCAGAGGAAGTTCAGTTTGTCTTACATGTGAATACTTCACTTATACGTGCGATAAATCATGCGTCACTCTTTTGACTTGTCCTCTTCACCAACGTCTGATCCCTCAAGGTGAACATCTCACAAAGCGTTGCCTGAATTGGCAAAAGAAGAGGGTATTACAAATTGGATGGTGTCCAGAAGTTGCCTAAAAAAAACAAAAATTATTTCCTCAAAACCAATAAATTTAACTACCACTGCAGACTCTGTGATGATGTCGTGCATCATTGCTTCAATGGCAATTTTTTATGCCCTCTCAACTCTTCTTTCGATTTTAAAGAAAGGAATATTTGTTAATCAGAAATCGGTGCTGATGCAAAAGACCAATAGCGAATTGAGGACAATGCTGGTTGGCATAGAAAAAATTTCCAAACTCAATAAAAAACAATTAGTCGATTTAGTAATAGAAAAAAATGAACTTTTTGGATACTAAGAATTTCTCATTGCGTAGATAAGTCGTAAAAATATTCTTAGAAACTGTTCCATCAAAAACAACCACGAGTGTAAAGAAAACAAACTTTCTACGATGTATATACAGAGAAGGTGACAGGGGAACTAACGGGGAACATCTGTTTTTAATCTATAACTACGTTTTAGTAGTCGATATTATTCCCACTCAATTGTTCCTGGCGGCTTACTAGTTATATCTAATACAACTCTATTGACTCCATCAACTTCATTCACAATTCGATTAGAAATTTTCTCAAGGATTTCATAAGGAACCCTTGACCAATCAGCAGTCATACCATCCTCACTTGATACGCACCTAACGACAATAGGCCAAGCATATGTCCGCTGATCTCCCATAACACCAACAGAACAAACAGGCAAAAGAACGGCAAACGCCTGCCAAATTTCATGATACAAACCTGCTTTAGTTATCTCCTCTCTAACAATTAAATCTGCGTCTCTAAGACAATTAAGTTTTTCATAACTTACCTCTCCAAGAATTCTTATTGCTAATCCTGGTCCCGGGAAGGGATGTCTACGAACTATCTCATTTGGTAAGCCTAATAATTTTCCAACTTTTCTAACTTCGTCCTTAAATAATTTTCGTAAGGGTTCTACCAACTTGAACTGAAGATCTTTAGGTAAACCTCCAACATTATGATGGCTTTTAATTTTTACTGCTATACGTTCTCCAGTTTTAGGGTCAACATTTGTGCCTGAACTTTCGATAACATCAGGATATAAAGTCCCTTGCGCCAGATAGTCAAAGGGTCCCAATCGAAGACTCTCTTCTTCAAAAACTCTAATAAATTCGGTTCCAATAATTTTTCTTTTTTGCTCAGGATCAGTAACTCCCTTCAATTTTGAGATAAACCTTTCTCGGGCGTTAATGTATTGAACATTTATGTGAAACTTTTTATCAAAAAATTCCATAAGGAATTCTGGTTCACCTTTTCTCATAAAGCCCTGATCAATAAACATGCAGGTCAACTGGTTGCCAATAGCTTTATGAAGTAAAAAAGCTAGAGTAGAAGAATCCACTCCGCCCGATAACGCGAGTAAAACTTTCTTATCGCTTACTTGATTTCGCACAAGCGCTATTGCTTCATCAATAAATTTGTTTGCCGTCCAATCTGGTTCACAACCGCATATGTGATACACAAAATTTCTGATGAGAACCATCCCATATTCCGAGTGAACCACCTCAGGATGAAATTGAACACCATAAAAATTTCTAGCATGGAGTCCAATAGCGGCATTGGAAGTATTAAGAGTGTGCGCTAAGGGAATAAAACCGGTTGGCAACTTGGATACATAATCCCCATGACTCATCCACATTGTTGATCCATTTTGGACATTTGTTAACAGGGCGGTTGGATCATCAACTTTCAAAGGTGCTTTACCATATTCAGCTTTACCATCTGCCACTTGAACAGCACCTCCCAACTGATGCACCATTAATTGCATTCCATAGCAAACCCCAAGAATTGGAATATTCAAATCCCATATCAGTGGATCAACCTGAGGAGCGTTCTCGTCATAAACGGATTTTGGCCCACCACTTAAAATTATTCCTTTTGGAGCTATCTCTTTTAATTCAGAAGCAGAGGTCGAGTAACTCATGACGAGTGAGTAAACTTCTGTTTCACGAACACGCCTTGCTATTAGCTCCGAATATTGGGAACCAAAATCAAGTATCACTATTCCAGGTTTCCGCTCTGTTTTATTCTGGATTGGATCAGACATATTTATAGAAAGTCAAAATATCCTTATCCGTAAGCCTATATACAAATTAAACTAAATATTAGTAATTAATTTTAAATGCCGAACTTGTTTTCGAGCATTGGGTCCTAACCAGTTTAGATTTCTCCTCCTATCAAAGAGTGCCGCACCTATTCTTATAGAAGAGTCATGATATCGATTCACATATTCTGAACTTTTTTTCTCAATGTGCAACGAGAGGCTATTCCAAAGTCTTTGGGTAAGCTCAAGATCAAAAGATGAGAGTTTGAGAAATGCATCCTCTACTGAGGTTGCTGTTACTATATCTTGGATAACCGGTAGTGGAATTTTCTCAAGTAATGCAAAGTAAGTAAGAATCTCTAATCGTCCATCGGCTAAATGATTATGCGTATGAAAAATTCCACCAGCTAATTTTATCAACTTCCCATGGTAACCAAAAAGGAGCAGATTCTTTACACCCTCCTCTGAGGCTGCAACAAGTAGTGGACCAATCCAATTACCAACTTTTAATATAATTTCTTTTTTTACTCCAAGTTCTTGAGCAAGGCTTAAACCGTTTTCTCCTAAAACTAAAACTAAATCTCCTGAAAAAAAAGATTGCTTTACTTTCAGGCGCAAATTCTCAATAGTATTTTTTAATTGATCTGGAGAGGCACTTATTTGTACTTCAGCCTGCGTCCCTATCAAAGAAAGGCCATCAACTATGCCAAAAGAACTATTACTAGTTTTTGTTGCGAGATATTTCCCTTTGGGAATGATTACCTCAAGACTTAAAAAAGATTTTTCAGGTAACAAAGGTTTAAGGTTTTCTTCAAAAAGTTCAAAACAAAATTGCGAAACTGATGGTTGATTTGTCGATTGAATTATGCCGACCCCTTCTCCAGCAACAAGATTTAACCAACCATTTCTTAAGTTCATTTTTTTTTGATTTTTAATTGTATTTATTTTTTGAATCTGAACTATTACGATAAGCTCCATATCTCTTGTGATATCCAGTACGTACCCTGAGTCACAAAAAGTTATTGCTAGAGCCTGTTGGCCATTGGAAAACAAAGTCGCTGAGCGAACAGGAATCTCCACAAATTGAGTTGATCCCCTAATTCGAATTTTTTGGCCAGAAACAAAGCTATTGCCCAATAAAATGGTTGTCGCTGCTTTTGCTGCAGCAGTGACCCAAACCGGGAGAGTAAATCCTGACGTAACTGTAGAAAAATGATTAATAACTGGAAAAACCTCTAAATTCATTCTTAATATGTCTAATTTTGCACCCTCTGGATATGAAGGACAAATTAAGCCTAATGATTCCTGGGCCAACTCCAGTACCTGAGAGAGTGCTAAAAGCATTAGGTCAGCACCCTATTGGGCATCGAAGTCAGGAATTTCAGGAAATAATAAATATATGCCATCAACTTCTCAAGTGGTTGCATCAAACAAAGCAAGACGTCCTGACAATCACAGGAAGTGGAACCGCTGCTATGGAAGCAGCAATCATAAACACGCTGAGCTTTGGGGACAAAGTTATTTGTGGTTCAAATGGAAAATTTGGTGATCGATGGATCAAGGTTGCTAAAGCCTATGGTCTGGAAGTAATAAAAATTGAGGCAAACTGGGGTGAACCTCTCGATACAGAAAAATTCCGTGAAATATTAGAAGCCGATAAAGACAAAACCATTCGAGCAGTAATAGTTACTCACTCAGAGACATCAACAGGAGTTTTGAATGATTTAGAAACAATTGCCAAACATGTTAATAATCATCAGAGAGCAATAACAATTGCAGATTGCGTTACTAGTCTTGGAGCCTGTAATGTTCCCATGGACGAATGGGGTATTGACGTTATTGCCTCAGGCTCTCAAAAGGGTTACATGATGCCCCCTGGATTGAGTTTTGTAGCAATGAGTGAAAAAGCTTTAGCAGCATCAAGTAAATCTGATCTGCCAAAATTTTATTTAGATTTAAATTCCTATCGCAAATCTTTAAGTAAAAATAATACTCCTTATACTCCCTCTGTAAACTTATATTTTTCTTTAAAAGCATCACTAGAGATGATGCAAGATGAAGGCTTGGTAAATATTTTTAATAGACATGAAAAGCATAAAAAAGCAGTCCAAAAATCAATGAAAGCAATTGGTCTTCACTTATTTGCAAATGAAAATTTTGGAAGTCCAGCAATCACAGCTTTGTATCATAATGATATTGATGCAGAAGAACTTCGTAAAAAAGTAAAAAATAGATTTGATATCCAGCTAGCAGGAGGACAAGATCATCTGAAAGGTAAAGTATTTAGAGTCGGACATCTTGGTTTTGTTAATGACAGAGATATTTTAGGAGCGGTTGCAGCAATTGAGGCGTGTGTGCAAGAACTCGGGAAAAATTTTGCCCCTGTAGGAACTGGTACAAATGCTGCTCTATCAGTACTCAAATAAATTTTCAAAAATATTTTTATGTACCTGGTTCCTGTTTGTTATTTCCCAAGTTAGCTATTTGTTTACGTAATGAACTGGATCTTGTCTTGTCCCCCTTGGATTCTGAAATTGCTAGAGCAAATTCTAATTTTTCAAGCTGATGCTCACCCTCAAAAAACGCTTTGCGTTTTTTTGAGGATTTCTGAGATTTGAGCTTTTTTATTTTGCCAGCCGCAGAGATAGTTAAAGCCATGGTCGCCTTAATTTCACATATTATGGCAACTTAATTGGCACTTATGCGGCAAGTTCATCTGGTTTTTCCTCCTCCATCCACATTTGTTCTGACTCACTCTCTTCTAAATTAGACAAAACCTCACCAATATCAGTCTGAAGTTCACTTTGTTCGTCCTCCGATGAATTTATCAATTCTGGCTTCTCATCAGCAGAAGAATCTAATAATGCTTTGCAAACTTGAATTTGTTGATCAATGCCATCAAGCATTTCTATTTCTTTTACTGGCAATTCAGTCGGATTTTGTTTTTGACTTAATTCAAGCGCCTCGAAACGTTGCTCGAGTTTTACTAAGCGTTGAGACAGAGCTGTAATTGTCTGTGCAAGATCCTCAGTAGTTCGTGTAATTCTGAAAGAACAATTTGAAGCCATAAAAAAAACAGAGCCTAGATAAATAACAACACATACTTCAATGAGGCTCAAGTCCTCATTAAAAGCATGGCCTTATTTGATAGATGATCAAAACAATGAGGAAACTCAAAATTTAGAAATTAATTTGTCAATAAAGTACTGGCCGAAATAAAAATCGTAGATACGCTTAATTAAAGGATCAATCTGTAATCATGGAAGGAAAGACCAAATTTATATTTTTACCAATATCACTCATATGTGGTGGTCTAATTGCCTTAAACCCCTCAGCAAAGGCAGGTATTACAACTGGAGCAGACATATATTGCGTTATGAGAGATGGTGGCAATGACCATGAGGCAAGTTGGGAAGCTGCTTATCAAAGTATTAAAAAACAAAAAGCAGGATTATTTAAAACCTCGCCAAGGCAAGCTGCGTCGATAATTGTTGAAGAAGTCGTATCTGAGGCAGAAAAATTTGAAGAGTGCATAAAATATCTGGGCGACCTTTATGTACCTAAAAACCCACCTGTTGATGATTTCGACCCCAGCCAGGATTTAAATCAAGATCCAGAGGAAGCTATAAGACCAAATTCAAAAGGTAATTATGAAGATAGATATAGTTATTAGCAAAAATAAAACAATTTAAAATAATAAATTAATAGTTGAAAATGAGATGTATTAATAAAATTCAAATTATACATTACATATTGACTTGTAAAAGAATCAAGGCAAACTTCGAATAATAAACTCTCATCCAAAATCTATGCAAAATAGGGATGCTGTTTTCCTAGAAGACTTCTGCCCGAAACATAGAGATCGTCAGTGGAGAAGATCTCTACATGACATAACTGGTAATTGTTGTATTTACTGTGGAAGTTCATCAGAATCAATTGATCATGTTCTTCCAAGAAGTAAAGGCGGGTTGAGTATTACTGAAAATTGTGTTCCTGCATGCCTTTCATGCAATGGACATAAATCTGATCAAGAAATTTTTAACTGGTATCGCAAACAAAAATTTTACGATCCCAGAAGAGCTATGGCAATCAAAGCATGGATTGAAGGAGATGTTCGATTAGCAATCAGATTATTGGAATGGGCAACGCCAAAAGAAAAAGGTTTTTCTCAAAAAAATACCAATCAAGATTTCACTCTACTTGCTGCATAACTTTCTTCACCAAACTCTACAAGCAGAGCTTGTGTGATACCTCTCACAAATAGATCCCATTTCAGAAGGGTTATCAGGAACAGCGTAAGCGACGATAGAAATTAAAATACAAGGAATTAAATAGAAAAAACTTACATTTCCTATAAAATGTTTATTCTTTGGTACGAATCTCTTTTTTTGAAGTGGGGAATAAAAATTTCTTTGCTTCAGACATGAATCAGCCATCACAATTCAGCAACTAATACATTTGTACCAATGCTTAATGAAGTTGTCAAGAAATGTAATCCGCTTGATAAAAACTCAAAATTACTAATTTTTGGGGGAGGTTTTAGTGGGCAATACATTGCCGAAGTAGCAAGATGCCTTGGTGCAAAAGTCTTGTGCAGTAGAAGAAGTAACAATAAACCCGGAGCAGATTTCATTTTTGATAGTTCTAAGAACTTAAGTATTTCAGAAAAAATATTTGAGGGTACCACGCATCTTCTTAGCTGTATCCCACCTGACCCTGATGGAAGTGACCCTGTATTAAAGCACTTAAAAGATCAGATAATAAATCTGAAACTAAATTGGACGGGTTATCTCTCTACGACTGGGGTTTATGGTGATTCTCATGGGGAATGGGTTGATGAACATGATATTCCTAAGCCAAAGCAACAAAGAAGCAAGAACAGACTCAATTGCGAATTGGCCTGGAGACAAGAAGGAATAGAAGCACAGATCCTTCGGCTCCCAGGGATTTATGGGACTGGTCGCTCAGCAATTGAGACAATACTGCGAGGCAAATGCAGACTAATTCATAAACCCGGCCAGGTATTTTCGAGAATACATGTTGATGACATAGCAGGATCAATAATGCATCTAATAGAATTATCCAATAAAGGAATTAAACCAGATGTAATTAACATCTCTGATAATTTTCCATGTACTAACATAGAGGTTCTAAAATTTGCTTCTCAATTAATCAATTTTTCGTTACCAGAAGTAGAGTCATTTGAAATTGCTTCTAAAGACATGAGCCCTATGGCACTATCTTTTTGGCAGGAAAATAGAAGGGTAAATAATAATTTATTATGTAATAATCTGAGTTATAAACTAATACACCCAGATTATAAATCCGGACTAAAAGATTGTTTAATAAATATGAAAAAATAACTGCCAAAAAATTATCCAAAATGATTTTTCCTCAAGACTTTTCAAGTAAATCTAAAAAAGTCTCCATTCCTATTGGAGACCCAGCTGGCGTCGGAACAGAAATAATTTTAAAAGCCTTAGCATCTGATTCTCTACCTGATTCAATGGAAGCCATACTGATTGGATGTAAAAAATATATAGAAAATACTTTTCAGAATCTAAAAAAAAGTGGTGAGTTGCATTTAGTAGACCCCTCTAATATTGAAATTTTAGATATTCCTCTACAAGAAGAAATCGTTCTTGGAAAACCAAGTGCTAAAAGTGGAAAAGCCAGTTTTGAGTGGCTTACAAAAGCTACAAATTTAGTAATTGAGAGAAAGGCAAGGGCAATTGTTACTGCACCAATTGCAAAATTTGCATGGCATGAGGCTGGACACTTTTACAGCGGCCAAACTGAGAGATTGGGAGAACTTACAAATACCAAAAATCCATCAATGCTTTTTACTGCTATCTCTCCGAATAATGGTTGGCGAATGAATACTCTTCTAGCAACAACACACATACCATTAGAACAAATTCCAAAAACACTTTCCAAAGAGTTAATTTTGAATAAACTTGATGATTTGAAAAAATTTTGCAAAAAATTCAAGGATAAGCCTCATATTGCAGTTGCTGGAATAAATCCACATGCAGGTGAAAACGGTAATCTGGGAAAAGAAGAAAAAAATTGGTTATTGCAAACGCTAAAAACTTGGCGCTCTAAAAACCCAGATGTGTTCTTACAAGGACCAATTGCACCAGATACATGCTGGCTTTCTGCTGCAAGAGCTTGGGAGGGTGGGAAAAAATCAGATGCGCCTGATGGATATTTAGCTATGTATCACGATCAGGGATTAATAGCCGTGAAATTAATAGCATTTGATTCAGCTGTTAATACGACTCTTGGCCTGCCAATTGTAAGAACATCACCGGATCATGGAACAGCTTTTGATATTGCAGGTAAATGGATAGCTAATCATGAAAGTATGCTTGCGGCTCTAAAAACAGCTTGGATACTTTCTAAGTAAATTATTAAGGTTTAACTCTCATTAAAGGTTGTCCAAATTCAACTGGGGTTCCATTCTCAACCAAAATCTCAACGATTTCGCCAGAGACTTCGCATTCCAGCTCATTCATCAATTTCATAGCCTCAAGAATACAAACTGTTTGACCAACAGCCACTCGCGTTCCAACCTCAACAAACGGAGAATCCTCTGGAGAGGGGGCCCTATAAAAAGTTCCAACCATGGGGGCTGTGACATCTATCAAATCAGTCCTTGAGCCTGGAGAAGCGGGAGGATCACTTGATGGGGTAGATACTGTTAATGAAGGTTCATTAACAGGCTGAGAGATTGCTGGTGGTTGATCAGCATAGGTAATTGATTGTTGAACGGGATAAACCGTCTGGCTGGGTTGAAGATTTCGTTTTATTTCAAGACGAAAATCTTCTCCCTCCAGGAGAAATTCTTGTACATCACTATCGGCCAAGGTTGCCAATATACGATGTAATTCATCATGATCAAGATTCATAGTCATTGGGTTTCACGACCAAGATAACTGTCATTACGAGTATCAACTTTAATTTTTTCACCCACAGAAATGAACAATGGAACCATAACTTGGGCGCCAGTTTCAAGTATTGCAGGTTTAGTACCCCCTGTAGCAGTATCTCCCTTAACACCAGGATCAGTTTCTTTTATTTCTAATACGACAGAATTTGGTAATTCAACTTCAAGGGGTTTTTCATTCCACGTCAAGACATTTACTTCCATACCCTCTTTGAGATACTTTCTACTTTCACCAATTTGGGCCGCAGTCAGACGAGTTTCTTCATAACTAGCCATATCCATGAATACATAATCACCAGAATCCATGTAGGTGTGTTGAAGAGTTGATTTCTCTAGCATTGCTTGAGGAACCATCTCTCCTGCTCTAAAGGTTTTATCTACAACACTTCCCGTTTGTACAGATTTTAATTTTGTACGAACAAAAGCAGAGCCCTTCCCGGGCTTAACATGTAGAAACTCAACAACTCGCCAAACAGCACCGTCTAATTCGATAGTGGTACCGGTGCGGAAGTCGTTACTTGAAATCATTTCCGCAAAAGCTACCAACGGATCATAAGACTGTGCCAAAGTCGTGCAAAACTTGATGTGCAATGGCTAAACGAATTTTTCTCCTTTTAATAGCAGCAACCCTGTTGCCTATTGGCTTTTGGCCGATTGAACCAGTTTTTGCGAATTTACCACCCGGTAATCGTGTAAAAGATCCCTACACAATTCTTAGGAACTCATTACCAATTGAACAAAAAGAACTTCGAGAAATTCAAAATCAAATTGAGGATACAACTGATGCTCTCAGAGGAAGCAGATGGCCAACGATTGTAAAAGCCATTTCCAAAAGTAAATTCTTGATTAATAACAAAAAAACTAAAATAATTGAATCAATACCAATCAACAAAAAAGAAGAAGGTGAAAAAATTATTTCATCAATAAAAATAAAGATTGAAAAACTTGCTGAGAGTGCAAATCAAAAAAATAAAAATGAATTTTTAAACTTAAGGAGAGCTAGTCTTTCGGAAATCGGTAATCTTGAAAGATTGATAGTTAAAGATGAATTTCCCTACACGATTCCATCAAAATATGATTCTCTTCCAAGACTTTTAGGCAGAGCAACAGTGGAAATATCAACTTCAAAAGGTGATATGACAGCAATAATTGATGGTTTTAATGCACCACTAACAGCTGGTGCTTTTATTGATCTTGCTGAAAAAGGGTTTTACGACAAATTGCCCATAAACAGAGCTGAGGAGTTTTTTGTTTTACAAACAGGAGATCCAAAAGGAGATCAGATTGGCTATGTGGACCCAGAAACAAACGAAGAACGTCATGTACCACTTGAAATAAGAGTTCCAGACCGATCAGATACAATTTACGAAAGCAGTTTTGAAGAGCTAGGACTTTACACAGAAACACCCACAATGCCATTCGCTACTGTTGGCACACTAGGTTGGGCTCATTCAGATAAAGATTTAAATGACGGTTCTTCTCAATTCTTTTTCTTTCTTTACGAGGCAGAACTTAACCCAGCCGGGCGAAACTTAATTGATGGAAGATATGCTGCTTTTGGATATGTGGTTGAAGGAGAAGAAATTCTAAGTACCCTTGAAATTAATGATCAGATCAATTACATAAAAGTTATTGATGGATCAGATAGATTAAAAAAGAGAGCTTGAGGAAAAAATTTGACAGAGTCGATATCTGATATTGGCGAGTTAGAGTTAATTAATAGATTAAAAAGTTATGTTGCTCCTGGCCAATTAGACGACGATACGGCAACTATAAAAATAATTAATGAGCGTGTAATCATTAACACAGATGTATTGGTAGAAAACATTCACTTCAGTGAATCAACTATGCATCCAATTGATGTTGGATGGAAAGCGGTAGTAGCAAATATTTCAGATTTAGTTTCAAGTGGAACATCTGAATTACTTGGCATAACAATTGGACTTGTTCT
Source organism: Prochlorococcus sp. MIT2309 (assembly GCF_059772305.1). Lineage (NCBI taxonomy): Bacteria > Bacillati > Cyanobacteriota > Cyanophyceae > Synechococcales > Prochlorococcaceae > Prochlorococcus > Prochlorococcus sp. MIT2309. The sequence goes on from NZ_CM186282.1 coordinate 1,149,076, forward strand.
TCCTCAAAACACAAAATGGCAATGGGTCGATGATGTTTACAAAGGCATAGAGGAGGCGCTTTTTAGCTATGGGGGAGAAATATACGGAGGCGACTGCGTAAGAGGAAATGAAAAAATATTATCAATTACTGCTCTTGGAGCAATCGGAGAATTAAAACTTCATCGAGCAAATGCATTAACCGGTGACTGTTTAGTAACAAGCGGAATTCATGGACTCAGTCGCATAGGGCTCTCATTGCTTCAGGAAGACTCTCACAAAATTTCTAATGAAATATCATCCTCTCTCAAATCGAGAGCGATAAGAGCTCATCAGCGTCCTGAGGCGCCGCTAGAAGCTCTCAGAGCCCTAATTAAATCTAAGCCAAAAACAATTCCTTCAGATAGAGCTGCAGGAACAGACAGTAGCGATGGTTTGCTCGAAGCAATTTATGGAATCTGCAGAAGTAGTCAGTGTCAAGCAGTTCTTTACCGTGATCAAATACCAATGGAAAAAGAATTATCAAAAAATCCTCTTTTTGAAAATTGGTGCTTAAACGGCGGTGAAGATTATGAGCTTGTTCTCTCCTTACCAAAAAAATGGGCTGATGAGTGGATAAAAAATTACCCATCAGCCAGAAATATTGGTTATGTAAAGAAAGGTGAACCCAAAATCACCTGGGAAAATGGTGAATTAATTTCTGTAGAAAAAAAATTCAATCATTTTTAATTTCATTGCCAGTTCTTGGCAACAATTTCAGCTAAATCTACAACCCTTTGGCTATACCCCCACTCATTGTCATACCAAGCTACAACTTTGATCAAATTATCCCCTATGGCCATAGTCAAAGCTGTGTCAACAATGGTTGATTCATCGGTACCAGCATAATCACTTGAAACTAAAGGTAGATCTCCATACTTAATTATTCCTTTCATGGAACCCTCTGAGGCAGCTTTTAAAACAGCGTTTACTTCTTGGGCAGTAGTGGGTTTTGAAGATTCAAAAACTAAATCAACAGCAGAAACATTAGGAGTTGGAATTCTCATTGCAATACCGGTCAGCTTTCCCTTCATCTCTGGATAAACCAAAGCTACAGCCTTTGCTGCGCCCGTTGATGTTGGCACAATATTCATTGCAGCAGCTCTAGCTCTTCTTAAATCTCTATGACTGTTGTCCAATATCCTTTGATCGCCTGTGTAACTGTGAATCGTAGTCATCAAGCCTTTGTTAATTCCAAAAGATTGATCCAATACTTTGACTATTGGAGCCAAGCAATTAGTCGTACAACTCGCGTTACTAAGGATCTTGAAATCTTGATGCCTATATTGATCAGCATTTACACCAACAACATAGGTCCCAACACCATCTCCCTTACCAGGAGCGGTCAAAATTACTTTTTTGGCTCCTACTTCGAGATGCTTGCTTGCACCCACATCGGTATTGAAAACACCAGTTGACTCAATAACAAGATCAATTCCCCATTCTTTCCAGGGTAAATTAAGAGGATTTCTGTCAGAAAAACACTTTATGGTCTTGCCATTAATGACGAATGTATCGTCTGTGTAATCGATTTCAGCATCCTTTATTTGCCCGAGTATGGAGTCATACTTAAGAAGATGAGCGTTTGTTTTTGGATCTGAGGTGACGTTAATGCCAACCACTTCGAGATTGGTATTAGAGCCGCGGCTCAACCAACAACGCATGAAATTACGACCAATTCGGCCAAATCCATTTATCGCAACACGCAAGGTCATATAAAAAGCGGATTAACCGCGATACGGTAGGCCGATGATCATACAGACTTGTGATCGTTTTTTGCTAATCAGTAAGAAAGATTCAGGTTGTTTTAAAAGAAAAAACACAAAATACTGCCAAATTCGATGAATTGTGAGCCTTTAGAACTGGTAAACGGTATCTTTCAATCGACTATCAAAACCACACGAAAATCATTCAATTTATTAATGCCCACTACCACTTCATTGGCATTGGAGGCATTGGTATGTCTGCTCTGGCAAGGATTTTGTCAGAAAAAGGTTTTTCAGTATCTGGCTCGGATAACTCTCAATCGGACATAACACGAGAGTTATCAAGCAAAGGAATAAAAATCTACTCAAGTCAAGAAGAGAGAAACATTACAGAGCTTTGCAAAAAGATTTTCTTACCTGTAAGGATTGTTATCAGCTCAGCAATCTCCAATACAAATAAGGAGTTATCAGAAGCCACAAGAAAAAACTTAAAAATCCTCCATCGATCAGAAATCCTCTCATACTTGTGCAATGAAAAATTATCAATAGTTATTGGTGGAAGTCATGGAAAAACTACAACTTCATCTTTTATAGCAACAATTTTATCACTAGCTAATTATGACCCTTCGGCCGTAATCGGGGGAATAGTTGAACATTATAAAAGCAACTCATATTCAGGAAAAGGAAAATATATTGTTGCTGAAGCAGATGAATCTGATGGTACAATAACTAAATTAAATGCACAAATAGGTTTAATAACTAATCTAGAACTAGATCATACAAATTTTTACTCAGACACTAATCAATTAATAACTACTATGAAAACATTTGGAAACAATTGTAGTAAATTAATAGTTAATTTTGACTGCAAGATCTTAAGAGAATACTTTTCAAATAAAATATCATTTTCTATTCGTGAAACTAATGGAATAAACTATGCTGCAATTCCTATCAAATGCAATGGAAATATGACAATCGCAAATTACTATGAAAATGAAAAACTAATAGATCAAATAACAATACCTATACCTGGCCTTCATAATTTAAGTAATCTATTAGGTTCAATTGCAGCATGTAGATTAGCTGGTCTAGAGTTTAGAGAAATTTATACATGTATAAACAAAATCAAGACTCCTCAAAGAAGATTTGAATTTAGGGGAATGTGGAATGGAAGATATATAGTAGATGATTATGCTCATCACCCAACTGAAATAAAAGCCACATTATCTATGGCAAAATTAATGATTGACTCAAATATTGACCCTAATAAAAAAAATTTAAAAAGTATAATCCCAGTTTTTCAGCCACACAGATATACAAGAACAAAAGATTTTTGCAAAGAGTTCGCTCAAGCCTTAGCAAGCTCAAGTAAGGTAATTCTAACTCCTATTTATGGAGCTGGGGAAAAACCTATCGCTGGCATAAGCAGTAAAATGCTGGCTAGTGAAATTAAATCTCTTAATCCTTCAATAAAAATCATAATTGCAGCAGATTTTCAAGATTTAGTAGAAATACTAATAGCAAATTCTCAAAAAGGAGATATTATATTAAATATGGGCGCGGGAGATATTAACAAAGTTTGGGGGCTTCTAAATAATTTCTCAAATAAAATCATGAAGGATAAAGTGGCTTGATAAATATTAAAAATTTAAACATTAGCACGAACATTTCACTTGCAAATTTTACTACATTAAAGGTAGGAGGAACAGCAGAATATTTTTCGCAGCCAAGAAATATAAGTGAACTTATTCATTTAATTAAATGGTCTAAAAGATATAAAATTCCCTGTAGAGCCATTGGGGCAGGATCAAATCTACTTATTAATGATACTGAAGTAGAAGGTCTAACCATCTGCACAAGAAAATTAAAAGGAAACAAAATAAATTCCGAAACTGGTTCAATAAGAGCGGTTTGCGGAGAGTCTCTACCATCTCTCTCAAGAAAAGCAGCTAACGCAGGGCTTCATGGTTTTGAGTGGGCAATAGGAATTCCAGCTACTGTGGGTGGCGCTGTAGTGATGAATGCAGGAGCCCAAGGAGGTTGCATTGCTGATAGAACTATTAGCATTGAGGTTATTTCGCCAAAAGAAGGTAAAACCTTTGTTCTTGAAAAAAATGAAATTAATTTCAAATACAGATCAAGTATTTTTCAATCATCAGAACTAATTGTTCTTGCCGCCAATTTTCAGTTAATGACTGGATTTAATCAAAAAGACATCAACGAAGATACCAGCCGTCGATTATTGAGAAGAAAAAATAGCCAGCCATACCATCTTCCTAGCTGCGGAAGTATTTTTAAGAATCCAAAAGATTCAAAAGCAGCAGAACTTATTGATCAACTTGGTCTGAAAGGGCAAAAAGTCGGTGGGGCTGAAATATCAACAATGCATGCGAATTTCATAGTCAACACAAAAAATGCAACCGCAACAGACATAAAAAAATTAATAATGCTGATTCAAAAAAAAGTAAAAGAAAAGCATGGTTTTTTACTTCATACGGAAGTAAAAGAGATTGGTTTTTAAATAACGGTTAACCTAGAGGCTCGCACTAAAAAATCATGGCTGGATTCGGACTACCAAATTTTGGTCAACTAACTGAGGCTTTTAGAAAAGCCCAACAAATTCAACAAAATGCACAGAAGCTTCAAGAGGAACTTGAAGCGATGGAAATTGAAGGCCAAAGTGAAGATGGCAGAACTAGCGTTTGGTTGTCTGGAAATCAACAACCAATAAAAATCGAAATAAACGAGGAGATTATTAAAGAAGGCAGGGAGGCAATTGAAGCATCGGTTTTACAAGCACTTAAATCCGCTCATGAATTGTCATCTGAAACTATGAAAACAAGAATGGAGGAAATAACTGGGGGGCTTAATCTCAATCTACCTGGGATAGGTGGTGAACCTTAATCATCTCCTCTAGGCATTCTTTATAAAAAGAATATCTAGACCAGTCTTTCGTCAAAGCACAATCAGGTTCAACGAGATGCAAACAATCCCGAAACTTACATGTTTTATTTTTTAATTGGGACCTTATCTCAGGAAATAAAGAAGGTAAATCGTTAGGTTTTATATTAATTTCTGGCCTATTAAAACCAGGGGTATCTGCAATATAAGAATTATTTGATAAAGAAAAAAGTTCAATATTTCGAGTGGTATTTTTACCTCTTCGTATTTTTTTTGAAACCCCAGATGTCGTTATTTTTTGCCCTGGTATCAATAAATTTATTAAGCTACTTTTACCAACACCTGAGGGTCCACAAAGGACAGATATATGGGAAGAATGAACTTTATTGATTAATTTTTCCAATCCAAATCTTTTTTTAAGAGAAATAATGTATGTTTCATATCCCCAATCATTTATGAAATTTTTTAATAAACTCAATTCGTTTTTATCAATCAAGTCACTCTTATTTAGAATTAATGAAACATTTACATTAGTTTTTTCTGCAGTCAAGAGAAAACGACTAGCTTGATCGGGATCAAACTTAGGCTCAACTAAAGAAAGCACAATAAAAATATCGCTAAGATTTGAAATTGCCGGTCTTTCGAGTAAACTTTTTCTAGGATTTACTTTGGAAATTACACCTCTATTTACTTTACTATCTATACTCTCAACTAAAACATAATCTCCAACGTTAACTGAAAACCCACGGTATTTTAAATTATTTCGACTTGTACAAAGCAATCTTTTCCCATTCAGATGGGGGTTATCTAAATTATTTATTAATACTTCAAAAAAATTTGCTTTTGCTGAAACAACGAAACCAGTAAGTTTATTAAGAGTAGCTATCAAAACGTTTCACTATTAAAGTTACGAAATTAAATTCATCATTTTCTATTTGAAAATGATGTCCAGCTTTTTTTAAACCTGGAATTATTGAATCAAATGGCTCTCCTTTATCAATATCTACTTTTAATGATTGGTTAATCGATAATTTTTCAATAGCAAGGTTACAACGAACAAAATTTAAGGGGCAGGGTGTTCCTCTGAGATCTAAATACAAAAAACTATCTTCATTCATTTTCCAAATAGCCTGCCAAATAGTCCACTATTGTGATGATGATGTTGAGGACCTCTTGCAGAATGGTAAGAGGCAAGTTTTTCTAAAAGAGTTTTTTCCTCTTCTGAAAAACGAGTAGGTAGTTGTACTTTTACTGATATGGAATGATTTCCTCTTGCGACTGGATTCCCAAGTTTTGGTATTCCTTTATTCTCAAGGATTAGAGTTGCATTTGGTTGTGTTCCTGATGGAATTTCAAGCTTTGTAGGTCCATCAACTGTATCGACTTCAATAGTATCTCCCAAAATTGCTTGTAAATAGCTCACATTAATTTCAGAATAAATTGTTAAACCGTCTCTTTTAAGTTTTGGATGATTTTTAACTTTAATAAATACATATAAATCACCCGAGGGACCGCCCCTTTGTCCTGCATTGCCTTCTCCAGAGACGCGAAGACGTGTACCAGTATCAACTCCTGCTGGAATATTGATACGTAATTTCTTTCTTACTTGTCGAACTCCTTGGCCAGCACATGAATTGCAAGGATCAGTAATAGTTTGTCCAGAACCTGAACAAGATGGGCATTCAGCTACTTGTGTAAAACTTCCAAAAGGTGTTCTTGTTGCTCTTCTTACTTGACCAGCTCCTGCACAAGTCGAGCAACTTACAGGACCTTTCCCTGGTTTGGCTCCGTTTCCTCTACAAGTATCACAGGTTTCTAAATGAGGGATTTTTATTTCCTTCTCCTGTCCGAAAACAGCATTTTGGAATTCAATATTTAAATCGTACCTTAGATCATCGCCTTGTTGAGGTCCACGCCTCTGGGATCTAGAAGATGAGCTTGGACCACCAGCTCCACCAAAACCACTAAAAAAAGTTTCAAACAAATCAGCAAAACCACCCATATCACCCATATCTGGCATGCCAGATGATCCACTTACACCAGCTTCACCGAATTGATCATATCTAGCTCTTTGCTGAGGATCACTTAAAACTTCATAGGCTCTACCAATCTCTTTGAAACGCTCTTCAGCTCCTGCTTCTTTATTAATGTCAGGATGATATTGGCGTGCTTTTTTTCTATAAGCACTTTTTAATGAATCGGAATCAACATTTCTGTTTACACCGAGTATTTCGTAAAAATCAGCCATTTTTTAAAGTGTAATTTACTTCTGAACAAAACATTTGGTTAGACCTCATTTTGAATGGCCTCATCAGAAGAAGAAGGTTGATTTTCATCATGATTGACGGGTTGATTATCAGAACTTTTATCTGAAGTTCCTGGCCCAGGTCCCATTGATACCTTTACAAGAGCATGTCTGATTACTTTTCCATCAAGATGGTAACCACGTTGAAGCTCCTCAGTCACGATATCTTCTGAATATGTTTGACTTGGTTCTCTTAAAACTGCTTCATGTAAGTTTGGATCAAAGCTTTGACCAACAACTTTCATCGGTGCAACACCAAGTTTTTTAAGAACTTCTACAAGTTGTTTGTAAAGACCTTGATAACTCCTGTGCAAATTTTGTGCTTCTTCTCCCTCAGGAGATAACTGTTGTCTTGCTCTTTCAAAATTATCAACAACAGGAAGAATCTCGCTCAAGGTATTACATGTGAGTTGAATACGAAGATCATCATTATCTCTTGATTGTCTTTTACGGAAATTATCAAAATCAGCTGCTATTCGCATGTATTGACTCTTTAGTGTTTCATGCTCTTTTTCTAACTGTTCTAATCTTGCTTCGTTTTCGGCAATTTGAGTTGATTGACTTTTTTGTGAAGATGAATTATCAATTCCTCCTGATGTTTCATCAAGTTTGTTGGAAAGCTCTTCGATATCTGAAAGGTTCTGATTTTGTTCTTGAGATTCAGGTGCAGCCTCACTTTGCTGGTGGTCATTCAATGATTCTTCATTTTTAGAAACCGGTTCAGAACTCATTGATTTAAATCAGGACAACAATAATAACTATGTTGATACGAAATAGGTTCTATGCACAAGCTACGGAAGCCCACACCTAAAATTCAATTTTTGGGCTTAAAGAAGATAGCTACTCCGTTATTGCAGTACCTTTTCCCTGTTGGCTTGGGGCCATCATTAAAAACATGTCCCTGATGACCGCCACATCTGCTGCAGTGATATTCAGTTCTTGGAACAATCAATTTAAAATCAACTTTTGTTTCTACTGAACCTGGTAAGTGATCCCAAAAACTTGGCCAGCCAGTACCGCTATCAAATTTTGTTTTTGATGAAAAAAGGGCTTGATCACAACCAACGCAATAAAAGGTTCCTTCACTTTTTTCATTATTGAGAGGGCTGGTAAATGGTCTTTCAGTTCCCTCTTTTCTTAAAACTGAAAACGCTTCAGGAGTAAGCCTGGCTTTCCATTCCTCTTCAGTAAGTAAATTAAACTTATCAATATTATCTTGATTTTCACTTGCTCTTGATTTACTTGAGAATAATCCCATGATGCTTGCAAAAATAAAAAGGTTAAAAGTTCTACGACTCCAAAAATAAGTTTTGAAATGAGTCATAGTAAAAATTCTCAAATAAAGAGAAAACCAGCTGCACAATAAGAGAAAATCGCAGAATGGTTAATTCGGACCCACCAATAATAGAAAATTCCTTTCGTTTTAGCGTAGCTCCAATGCTGGACTACACGGATAAACATTTTAGGGTCTTAATGAGACAAATTTCCTCACGAGCACTTCTACATACAGAAATGATTGTGGCTCAGGCGATTCATCACAGTAAAACAAAAGATCTTCTTCTTGAATTTAATGAAATCGAACATCCTATCTCTCTACAAATAGGTGGGGACAATCCAAGCCTTCTAGCCGAAGCAGCATTAATCGCAGAGAATTACGGTTACGACGAAATTAATTTAAATGTTGGCTGTCCTAGTAAAAGAGTCCAATCGGGGAATTTTGGAGCATGTCTAATGAAAGAGCCTACAAAAGTAGCTAAGTGCGTGGAAGCGATGGTTAATGCAAGCTCTTTACCCGTAACTGTAAAAAATAGAATTGGCATAGACAATTTTGAAAGTGATGCCTTTTTAAGAAATTTTGTCGATGAAGTTTCCAATGCTGGTGCAAAAAGATTCGCAATTCATGCAAGAAAAGCTTGGCTAAAAGGCCTAAATCCAAAACAAAATAGAGAAATACCTGAATTACGCCATGACAAAGTGATCAGTCTCAAAAAAGATAGACCAAACCTCACTATTGAATTAAATGGAGGCCTTCAAACTACTGAAGATTGCTTAAAAGCTTTAGAGGAAATCGATGGAACTATGGTTGGAAGGGCTGCTTATAAAAATCCACTCTTGTGGCAAAGTGTAGATGAAGAAATTTTTGGGCAATCTAAGAGAAAATTAAAAGCTTCTCAGGTATTAACTCAAATGATGCCCTACATCCAAGACCATCTCTCGAAAGGTGGAAAAGTTTGGGATGTGGCAAAGCATTTCCCTAATCTTGTCCAAAACGTATCCGGCGCAAAAATTTGGAGAAACAAATTAACTTCCAGATCATGCAAAAGAAATGCAGATCTAGAAGTTATTGAAAAAGCTATTGATGAGCTAAAAGAAAATGATTTGTAAATTTTCTCGTCAGGTCAAACCTCAGCACCGCCGTAGTCACTAGTGGAGTCACTGCTAGGAGCACCTCTTCTTCTTCTGCTTCTACCAGCATCTTGTTCATCAGCAGAATCCTGAGAAGCTCCACCAAAACTTCTATCTTCCCAACCCTTTGCACCGGAGGTTCTATCTACTTGTGGTTCTGGAGAGTTGTTGTAACCACCGCCATAACCACCACCACCGGAGTTATTGTAGCCACCACCATAGCCACCAGAGTTGTTGTAGCCGCCGCCATAACCACCGCCACCAGAGTTGTTGTAGCCACCGCCACCAGAATTGTTGTAGCCACCGCCACCGGAGTTGTTGTAGCCACCGCCACCGGAATTGTTGTAGCCACCGCCACCGGAGTTGTTGTAGCCACCGCCGCCGTAACCGCCGCCGCCACCGTAGCCGCCACCGCCGCCGCCACCGTAACCGCCGCCGCCACCGTAACCGCCGCCGCCACCGTAGCCGCCACCGCCACCGCCGTAACCGCCGCCGCCGCGTCTTGGGCCACCACTACCTCTAGGCTCTGCTTTGTTAATGCGCAGGGGTCTACCCATTAACTCAGCACCTTGAAGAGCCTCAATAGCAGATGCTTCGACAGTTTCGTCAGCCATCTCAATGAATGCGAAACCTCTCTTGCGTCCGGTATCTCGTTCTAAAGGTAAAGAACAATTAGTTACTTCCCCAAAGGGGGTAAACAACTCAACTACATCTTCCTGCTCAGCGCGGAAAGGCAAGTTACCAACAAAAATACTCACTTGAATCTTGGACCAAAAAAATAAATGTACCTGATCGGCTTGTAAAAGCCGAATGAAGAGGAAATCTGTTTAGATACCTCAAACACAATTCTAATACTTAAATACCTCAAAAAGGCTAAAAATTTAATTGTCAAGTTTTTGCCGCCAAAGTAATAATTGCTCTTGAACTCTCTGAAATCCAGTTCCACCTTGACTTTTTCGTGCAGCGACGACATTTTTTGGACGAATATATTCGAAAATATCTTGGGAAAAAGATTGATGAAATTTTTTCCACTCATCCATATCTAATTGACTCAACAATACATTTTTATCTAAAGAGTACTTAACTACCCCCCCTACTAATTGATAAGCTTCCCGAAAAGGGACCCCTTTCATTACTAAATAATCAGCAACATCAGTAGCATTTGAATAGTCAGAATCTACTGCTTTAGATAGATTTTTTTTATTAAATTCTAGTCCTTCATTAAAAAGAATAGACATAGAAATTAAACAATCCATAACCGTTTTTACTGTATCAAAAAGTCCCTCTTTATCCTCTTGAAGATCCTTATTATAAGCCAAAGGTAAACCCTTCATTACTGTCAGAATGCTAATTAGATTTCCAAAGACTCTTCCAGATTTACCTCTAATCAATTCAGGTACATCGGGATTCTTTTTTTGAGGCATTAAACTACTACCAGTAGAACACCTATCGGTTAGTCTAATAAAAGAAAACTCATCAGTAGCCCATAATATTACCTCCTCAGATAACCTACTTAGATGAACCATAATTAATGAAGCTGAAGAAGAGAATTCAACAACATAATCTCTATCACTAACTGCATCTAAGCTATTGTTAGCTAAACAAGAAAAACCCAATTCGTTCGCTGAAAAATCTCTATCTATTGGCACGCCCGTACCCGCTAAGGCAGCAGAGCCTAATGGGGAGATATTTACTCTTTTTTGTACATCCATGAGACGATCTCTATCTCTTTGAAACATCTCTACATAAGCAAGTAAATGATGCGCGAGCGATAATGGCTGTGCCCTTTGTAGATGGGTATAACCAGGGATGAGAGTCTCTAAATTATCTTCAGAGTGAGAGAGTAAAGACAACTGAAGATTTTTTAGTTCTCTGTCTATTAACTCAATACGTTTTCGCAGCCAAAGCCGCAAATCAGTCGCGACTTGATCATTACGGCTTCTACCCGTGTGCAGTTTTTTTCCAAGACTACCAAGTTTCTGTATGAGTTTTTTCTCAACAGCAAAATGAATATCCTCATCTTCTAAGTCAAAGCTAATTTTATTTTCCTTAACTTCTTGTCTTATTTCCTGAAGTGCACGCTCTATCTGATTCGCCTCATCAAGGGAAAGAACTCCTGTCTTAGAAAGCATTTTGGCGTGACAAATAGAACCCGTTATATCCTCTTGAAGTAATTCAATGTCAAAATGAATTGAAGCATTAAAGTTTTCTATAAAAGGATTTAATCCCTCGTCAAATCTCTCGCTCCATGTTTTACTCATATTGTTCCTAAATAAATTTTCGATAGTAAATAACTATAGAATATATTAGGGAGATATTAAATAATATTTAAGAAGTAAAATTTGTATTTTCATTTACCTTCAAAACAATCATAGAAGCATCATCCTCTAGATGATTGTTTGGGCCAATGAAGCCATCAAGTTTTTTGAAAAGCTTATCAAGTATTTCTTTAGCACTAAATCCATTGCTAGAAAATTGTTTGAAATTGTCGATTAAACGAATTTCCTCAAAACGATCTCCACCCATTCCAAGAGCCTCAGTTACTCCATCCGTGTAATAAAGTAGTACATCGCCAGGATTAAGCTCTACTTCTCCACAGATAAACTCTGCATCATATTGCAGACCAATTAAAACACCGGGAACATCAAGTCTAGATATCTTTTTCGATTCAAAACTCCAAAGAATTGGTGGATTATGCGCTGCATTTGCATATCTTAATTTCATTGAAATAGGATCAAAATCTGAGTAAAATAAAGTCATAAATCGATGAGATTGGACTAAATCGTCCAAAGCAAGTTGATTTAAGTCATGCAAAATTTTGTCAGGTGGAAGGCAACTAATAACTTCAGCTCTAAGCATTCCTCTAAGCATCGTCATCAACAAACCGGCTGGAATACCCTTACCCATAACATCTCCAATTACCAGAGACCACCTACCTTTTTCTCGTTCCTCTCCAATCAATTCAGGTCGAGTAGGCATAAAATCATAATAATCTCCACCAACATGAAATGCCGTCCTACAACGTGCAGCAAGGTCTATTCCTTTTATAACTGGACATCGATTAGGTAATAATTGAGACTGAATTTCAGCACCAATACTGATCTGCCTGTCTACATTTTCATGCAATCTGATGGCTTGATTTATGGAGTTATTTTCTAAAGCAACCGAAGCCAAATCAACCACAACTTGCAAGTTATTCCGGTTTGTATCATTCCAAAAAAAATTATTTTTCGAGTTAAATAGATAAATTCTACCCCGATTTTTTCCTCTAACTTTTAAAGGCCTTATACAGACATCAGATTGATAAAGATGATCTTTAATAAGCTTATCTAACAATTCAAGAGTTTGATTATTGTGGGCAAAACCATTTTTTTTACCTTTTTTGAATAAAGCAATTTTACTGATAATTTCATTTAAAACTTTATCAGAGCTTGTATGAATTTGTTCTATCCATATTCTTCCATCTTCATGAAAGGGAATTAATAAAACACCTGAAATATCTATGAGTTGAGTAATAAATATAGGTATCAATTCTAGAAAACGAGTTATATTTGTAAAGCTTCTCAAGGAAAAAGATAAAGACTGCAAAATCTCTTGATTTTGTTTTTGCTCTTTATAAAGACTATTTAATAAATCTCTTAATGATTCTGATGCCGATAACTTTTTATTTAAAAAGAGTTTCTTACTATGAGATGGTAACTTTTCTTTAGTCACACTTGCTTCATATCAAGAATATTAAATTAATAACGATGAAAAGCAAAATCAACTTTTGGCAAGCAAAGCCTCAACAAACTCAAAGCTATTAAAAGGCCTTAAATCTCGAATTCCCTCCCCAGCACCAATAAATCTAATTGGCAATTTTGCTTCTGACGCCACCGCCATTGCAACTCCACCTCTTGATGAACCATCAAGTTTAGTAATTACAACTCCAGTCAATTGAGCAGCAGTAGCGAAAGCGAGCGCCTGTCTTAAGCCATTTTGACCCTGGGAAGCATCAAGAACAAGCAAAGACTCTACTTTGGCGTCTGGTGTGAGCCTGTCAATTATTTTTCGAACTTTTTTTAATTCTTCCATTAGGTTATTTTTTGTTTGTAAACGTCCTGCGGTGTCCACAAGAAGCAAATCAATATTTTTTGCTTTAGCGGCACCAATAGAATCAAAAACAATAGCAGCAGGATCTGCATTAGAGCTTTCATTTGAAATCAAAGCAACCCCACTTCGCTGCGCCCATATTCTTAATTGTTCAACTGCTGCGGCTCTAAATGTATCCGCAGCAGCTATCAGTGTGGAGAATCCGCTTCTTACTGAGAGATTTGCCACTTTACCAAGAGTTGTTGTTTTGCCAACGCCATTAACTCCTACAAATAGCCAGATATTAAATTTCCCTTTTTGTGGCGCAAGAATATTCGTTTTGGTTTGTTTTATTGGCTCATCAAGAATCTCGCGCAATTTTTCCTTCAAAAAGCGAAGACCCTCCTCAGCTCCCAAAACATCCTCATTGAGACGATTACGAAGTGCATCAAGAATTTTATCTGTTGCTGTTACACCTGCATCCGCTCTTAAAAGAAGCGTCTCCAAATCATCAACTACCTCTGGTGTTAGGGGATCGTCTCCGAACTTATCAAGCAAATCGGTAACAAAGTCCTTACGGGATTTTTCTAGTCCTTGGCGCAGTCGCGCGAGCCAATCGATTTCATCCAGAGAAATATCAGAAGACTTCTTACCCTGGGCCGCTAGCACATCAGCGGACCAAGTAAAGGTGGAATCGAAGTCACCTAATTCAGGTTCCGCACTGTCTATTTCTAAAGCTGATTTTCTATCATTAGATTCGGCAGAGAATGAATCTGTATCAGAAGTAGAGATATTTGTTTGATCTTTATTTTTATCAGGCTCAATTTCCTGTGGCATTAAGCTTTCTTTTTCATTTTTTTTCTTAAGCTCAGCTTTTTTTTCTTCTTGCTGTTTTTTTAGGCGTTCATAAGCTTGCCTTGCCCAATCTATTTCCTCTGCATTTGAATTATTACTGAGCAATTCAGGTGAAGAATTTATTGGATTTATCTCGTCAGTTGTCATGTTAGATCTTTATGAGCTTATGTTTCTGAACTCTGCGAAGAATTCCATTAATCATTTTTCTTCCTTGCTCATCACTATATCTATTAGCCAAATTAACAGCCTCATTACAAGCAACAGCTATGGGAATATCTAAAAAGTTAAAATCAACGTAGGCTAACCTTAAAATATTTCGATCAATCCTTGGCAATCTTTTTAATCTCCATCCTTCCATCGCATTATCAAGGATCTCATCGATTTTATTAACATTTTTCAAAACTAAAATAATTCTATCAAGGGCCTCTTTCCTAATCTCACTTTGATCACATAAGGATAGTAAACGGGTAAGGTCGATCGACTCAGAAAGACTGTTAATAATTCCTTGACCTTTATTTAAACAATTCTCTAAATGAATTCTTACAACCTTATTTGATTTTTTATCAAACTCTTTTAATTCACTATCTCTTAATTGATCGTATGCAATTTCAAGTTGATTAGCACAAAATTCTAATTCCTCTTTCCAATGATTTATTAATGTATCAAGAGCTTTATTTAATATTTTTTCTATTGTCAAAGACTTTATATTATTAGAATCAACTTGATTGTCAGTCACTTGTTCTAATAATAACAAAGCCAATTCTCTAGATATTGATTTAGTTTGCATAATTATGGTTTATTTTTAAGTTTGTGTAGATGTTGATGGAGGAGTTGAAGCTGACTTTAATTGAGAAAATAAGCTGGAAAAACTGGGATTTGCTGAATTATTTCTTTCATCAGGATTAACAATACCAGCTGAAATAATTGTACGAAAAGCATCCTCAACTGAGATATTTAAATCCTTAACTGAGCTTTCGGGCACCAATGTATACCAACCTGTGGTGGGATTTGGTGCAGTAGGAATAAAAACACTCAACAAAGTCTGATCTAATTCTGGTTGCAATGAGGGACCAACTACTCCAGTAACAAATCCCACACTAAATAAACCCTCTCGGGGATATTCAACTAAGACAACCCGACGAAAACGTGTTGAATTATCTTTCAAGAAAGTTTCGAGAAGCTGCTTTAGTGTTTTATAAATTGAACCCGCCAAAGGGATTCTTGAAAGAGTTCCTTCACCAAATTCAAGTAACCATCTACCAACAAAATTTCTAGCCATTAATCCAATTAATAAAATTCCCAAAAGAGGGACCGACAATCCCAGAGCAAGATTTATTAAGTCTTGCAAAAGGGGGTTAAGTGTTATGAATGGATTTAATTGTTTTGGGATGGACGTTAAAAACGCCAAAACAAAACGACTGAAAATCGTTGACAGCCAAATGGTGGTGGCCAAAGGGATGACAACCAATAGACCAGCAATAAGGTCATTTTTTAGATCTTGTTGTAACCGAGAGGCTAAAGAGAGATCTTGTCTTTGAGAGGATTGCACCAATAGGTGTCTGATGCGTTTTCTATAGGTTATTTAAACAAATGACCAATTTCAATGTAAACACTGAAGTTTGATGGCAAATTTATAATGATGAAGTATTTGAGTATGGATTTACCTCTCTGAAAGCCTTAAAAACCCTCCAAATTTGCAATTAAATTTTAAAAACCTAATTATTGAAATAGTGAAGAAACCTCTTAATCAACAAAAACTTAGTGAAAATTTAAAACAAATGGCCATAGCGGAAGGGTTCGGACCAGTTGGAATAGCATCAATACCTGGTAGCTCGAGAATAAAATTACGAACAGCTGCTCTCGAAAGATGGCTTGATGCAGGTCATCAAGCAGATATGAATTGGATGAAAGCAGAGAGAAGATTAAATATACAAACTCTTCTAGAGGGAGTAAAAAGTGTTCTAGTTGTAGCTTTAAACTATTACGTTAAGTCTGAAAAAAAGAGTAATTCGTTATCTGTTGCACGTTACGCATGGGGCAATGATTATCACAAAGTCATAGAAAAAAGACTAAAAAAAATTAAGAATTGGTTATCGGAAGAATGCCCTAATTCAAAAAATCGTATTTGTGTAGATTCCAGTGCATTACTTGAAAAAGCTTGGGCAGAAGAAGCTGGAATTGGTTGGATTGGTAAAAATTCGACATTGATAAATTCTGAAAAAGGTTCTTGGTTCGTATTGGGATATTTACTAACCACTGAGGAATTAGCAGCTGATAAACCTAGTAGGGCAAACTGCGGGCAATGCCAAAAATGTCTAGATGCTTGTCCAACGAAAGCAATAACAGAACCTTTTGTGGTTGATTCAAACAAGTGCTTGGCCTACCACACTTTGGAAAACAGGAGCGAAACCATACCAGATCACATATCGCAATTGATGGGAAAATGGGTTGCAGGTTGCGACATCTGCCAGGAAGTATGCCCCTGGAATCAAAGTGAATTTAAAAGCAGTACAGATATTGATGTACAACCTAAGGAATGGATTACAAACATTTCAAAAGAAAATATTCTTAGTTGGAGTGATGATCAATGGAAAAGAAATTTACAGAAATCGACATTGAAAAGAATGAAACCCTGGATGTGGAGAAGAAATGCTAATGCTATAAAATAAATGACTTGGTAAAGGATTAATAAATGAAAAAAAAAATCATCTCTTTTAATAAATTAAAGTTTATTTCAATTGGACTTATAACAAGTTTTTTCCTTATAAATAGTTATTCAAATGGTTTCACACCCCAAGTATATGAACCAAACGTAAATGAACTAAAGTCTCAAGGGATAAATTTAGCAAGAACTGCTGCTCAGCTTTTATATTTTGGACAAACAGAAACAGCAAACCAAGTTGCAAATATGGCAATTAAATTAAATAAAGATAATGATCAAATATGGGCTATTTTAGCTGAAACAGAAATACTTTTAAAAAAATATGATAAAGCAAGATTTTCATTACAACAAGCCCAAAAAATCAAGCCAAATAAAGCAAATTATTATTTTAAAGAAGCTACTGTATGTTTTCTTACTAATGATATAAAAAATTCTATAAGAAAAATACGAAAAGGTCTCGAAATAGATCCACAAAGCGAAGATGGGTATTTCCAATTAGGAAATGCAAAAATCTTAGAAAATAATATAAAAAGTGCTTTACCTGCATTTAATAAAGCAATTGAATTGAAACCTGATTTTTGGCAAGCAATTAACAATAAAGCGCTAGTACTATATGAACTTAATAATAAAGAACAAGCTATAAGTTTATGGGAAAAAGTTTTGTCGATAGAATCAGATGCAGAGCCTATACTTGCATTAGCTGCTGCAAGATATTCAACTGGTAAAGAAAATTCTGAATCAATCAAATTTGCCATAAAAGCTTTATCTCAAAATCCCAATTATGTTTCAGAAAAATATCAAAAAGAACAATTATGGGGGAAAAAACTTCGAAATGCGACAAAAAAACTTTTAAAAGACGAGGCTCTTGTTGATACTGTAAATAAAGCATTTGTTAACTCAACGATAAAAAATGGCTCAGAATGAAAAAAAATGGTAGTAAAGGAAAATAATTACTAACCTAAAGCCGCAAGGCCTCTTTTTCTGAAATCTAGATGAAACGAGAGCGCCTAAATTCAATTTCGCTGCATCAAGAGATGCAACGCTCTTACCTCGAGTACGCAATGAGCGTAATCGTAGGGAGGGCGTTACCTGACGCAAGGGATGGATTTAAACCAGTTCAAAGGCGCATATTATTTGCTATGCATGAGCTTGGTTTGACTCCTGACAGACCATTTAAAAAATGTGCTCGAGTTGTCGGCGATGTACTTGGTAAATATCATCCGCATGGAGATCAAGCTGTTTACGACGCCCTTGTACGTCTAGTTCAGGATTTTTCATGCAGATACCCAGTTCTATCAGGACACGGAAATTTTGGATCAATTGATGATGATCCACCCGCGGCAATGAGATACACAGAAACAAGATTAGCTGAGATATCAAATGACGCAGTTCTGAAAGAAATTGATTCCGATACTGTGGAATTCTCCCCAAACTTTGATGGTTCTCAGCAGGAGCCAAATGTTCTACCAGCACAACTTCCATTTTTAATTTTGAACGGTTGTACAGGTATTGCTGTAGGAATGGCCACTAGCATTCCTCCTCATAATCTGAACGAAGTTATTGATGGATTATTAGCTCTTATTAAAACGCCTGAGTTAGATGACGAAAAACTTATTGAGCTTATTCCGGGTCCAGACTTTCCAACAGGAGGAGAAATATTATTAAGCGGTGGTATTAGAGACACCTACCTAAAAGGAAAAGGAAGCATCCCTATGAGAGGAATAGCTCACATAGAAGACGTGAATCCTGGTAAAGGAAAACACAAAAGAACTGGAATAGTAATAACTGAATTACCGTATCAAGTAAGTAAATCGGGATGGATAGAGAAATTAGCGGAGCAGGTTAATGATGGGAAATTAAACGGCATCGCAGACATACGCGATGAAAGTGATAGGAATGGGATGAGAGTACTTATTGAAATAAGAAGAGATTCTGATCCAGAAAAAATCCTTGAGAGTCTGTATAGAAAAACAAATCTTCAATGTAACTATGGGGCGATTCTTCTTGCTTTAGTTAATGGACAGCCTGTCCAATTAACACTAAAGAAATTACTAAATAATTTTCTAAATTTTAGAGAAGAAACAATTACAAAAAGAACTCAAAACTCTTTGAGAAAAATTATAAATCGTTTAGAAACTATTGAGGGGTTAATAAAAGCACTTAAAAATCTTAGGCTAGTTATAAGTTTAATTGAAGAAGCAAAAAATGTCAGTGAGGCAAGAACAAAATTAAAATCTGCGCTAAACATAAATGAAAAACAATCCGATGGAGTGTTAGCAATGCCATTAAAAAAATTAACAGGATTAGAAAAGCAAGCATTGCATCAAGAACTCAATGAATTAAAAGAGTCCAAAGAGAAATTAAGTTTAATACTAAAAGACAGAAAGGTATTGTTAAGGTTGATGAGTAGTGAATTTAAAAGCCTAAAGAAAAAATTTGGATCAGAAAGACGAAGTAAACTTATTGAAGGGGGAGATGAACTTTTAGCTATTAAAAATGCAAATCAAAGACCAAATAAAGAATTCCTTAGAAAACAAGCAATAGAGTCTCTACCTAAAGATGGAATAATTGTTATTCAGACAGATGATTTAATAAGAATAGCTAATAATAAGGTTTTAAATCGTTTAAAAACTGATGAAGATTTGAACCTAACGAAGGAAACGACTTTGCCCAAATTAATTTGCAAAGTTGGAAAAACTCCCAAAATTCTAGCTATTTCAAGAAGTGGTAAAGTAGGCATATTAAGGTGGGAATTTGCAAGACAAAAACTTGATTCACTAGAAAAATATTTGCCCAGCGGATTTAGAGGAGAAGAAATTGTAGATTTCATAACTATTTCCGATAATAGAAATAAAAGTATTGGTTTATTAACCAGTGATGGTCGTTTTAAAAGATTGAAGATTGAAGAAATTCTAGATATTTCTAATAGGGCAACTACCGTTTTAAAATTAAAAGATCAAGTATTTGTAAAAGCAACATTTATCTGTGAGGAAAATAAAGATATTATCATCTCTACAAATATTGGAAGAATTTTAAGGATGAGAATAAACAAAAATGATTTTCCATTAATGGGTAAACTTGCTCAAGGTCCAATTATCCTTCCTCTATTTCCAAATGAAAATATAATAGCTGCTTTCTGTTTAGAAAAAGAAACAGATAAAAATATTTTGCTTATAAGCAAAAAAGGAAGCCTTTTGAAATTGAATAGTAAATCTTTAAGGATATGCAAAAAAGGAGATCTAGGTGATCTAAAATTTAAAATAAAAAACTTTGATGATGAACTAATTTATATGTATTCAGGTAATACTAAAGGAATAATTAATACAAATAGAGGGAAATTAGGGCAAATATCTAAATCAAAGATTGATAAATTAGATTATAACAAGAAATATTTTAAACAATTTAATTTAGATGAAGATGAAGAGATAATAAAAATTACTCCTTTTACTAAAAATTTTGATTAAGACAAATACTCTTTTTCAACCCAATCTAAGTAATCTTTTGTGATGTTACCTGTAATATATTCTCCCGTAAAACATGAAAGATCTAAATGATTTACTTTTGAATCTGAAATAATGGCTTTTTTAAGATTATCAACATCTTGATAAACAAGTTGATCAATAGAAAGATAGTTAGCGATTTCATCAATTGATCTATTATGAGCTATTAATTCTTTTCTGGATGGCATATTGATTCCGTAAACATGAGCGTATCTTATTGGCGGAGCAGCAGAAGTAAAAATAACCTTATTAGCTCCAGCACTTTTTGCCATTTGAACAAATTGTTGTGAGGTAGTTCCCCTAACAATTGAATCATCGACTATTAATACATTCTTACCTTTAAATTCAGTACTCATGGCATTTAGTTTTTGCCGCACTGATTTTTTTCTTAGAGATTGACCAGGCATTATAAAAGTCCTGCCAATATATCTGTTTTTAAAAAATCCTTCTCTGTATTCTATCCCCAACTGCTTTGCTACCTGCATAGCAGCAGGTCGGGATGAGTCTGGAATCGGCATAACAACGTCTATTTCACCCAATGAAACTTCCTTTTTTATTGTTTCAGCAAGTAGGTTTCCCATCCTTAACCTAGTCTCGTAAACGGAAATACCGTTCATTATTGAATCTGGTCTTGCAAGATAAACATATTCAAATGAACAAGGATATAATTTGGAGCTATTGGAGCATTGATGTGAAAAAAATTCACCATTAATAGAAATAAATATTGACTCGCCTGGGTTTATATCTCGAATAATTTCGTAGTCATTATTTTCTAAAACTAATGACTCACTTGCAACCATCCATTCATTTTTAGAGCTAATTTTATCAATTCTACGTCCAATTACAAGAGGTCTAATACCATAAGGATCCCTAAAAGCAACAAGACCATGTCCTGCAATTATTGCTATGGAAGCATATGATCCTTCTACCCTTTTATGTAAAGAACTGACTGCGTTAAATATATTTTCAGGAGTAAATTCTTTTCCAACTGTTGATGATTGTAACTCTGTCGCAAAAACATTTAATAACATTTCTGTATCACTTGAAGAATTTGTATGTCTCCTATCATCTTTGAATAATTCGTTTTCTAATTTCCTGGTATTTGTGAGATTTCCATTATGAACTAAAACTATTCCATAAGGGGCGTTTACATAAAAAGGTTGAGCTTCTTCTTCTCTGTCTGCAGCACCTTTTGTCGCATAACGAACATGACCAATTCCTGTGCTGCCTAAAAGGGATCTCATATCTCTGGTTCGATATGCTTCTCTAACTTGCCCTTTTGCTTTATGCATATGAAAGACACTTTGATCCATAGTGACTATTCCCGTAGAATCTTGGCCTCTATGCTGTAATAGTAATAAGCTGTCGTATATTTGTTGATTTACTTGATCTGAAGCTACAACACCTACTATTCCGCACATATTAAAAATTCCTTAATCTATTTTTTGAACTATTTTTCCATTCTACGTGGGATAGCATTCTCATAACAAGATTGTAAATCTGAAATTGATAAATCTATCAATTTCTTATTTTCATTTCCAATAATTAATCTTTTTTCATTGACAACTTTACCTAATTTAGTTATATAAATTTTTTCTTTATTAGATTCATTAAAAGATTGTAAATTATCGATAATATTTTTATATTTTTGATTTGATGTACTTATCAGAAATCTAGGCCCACCCTCAGCAAACAGCGTTCGATCAATTCTAATACTCTCGCAATAATTAAGACAGATTTGAGCTCCAAAATTAGTTCCGATTGAGCACTCAGACAAAGCTAAAGCAATTCCACCCTTAGAGACATCATGAGAAGAAGATAGTAAAGATTTACTTACCAATGCCTGCATAAATTTTTGAACATGGATCTCGAAATCAAAATCAACAATAGGTGGTCTACCTGTTATCTTTCCATGAATATATTCAAGATAAGAAGTACCAGAAAGTGTTAATCTTTCATCAAGTTTATTATTACTTTCTAAAGGAAGTCCTACAAGAGCGATAACGTCATTATTATGTTTCCAACTAATTGTAGGTATATTACTTATATCTTCTAAAATTCCGACCATTCCAATAATCGGTGTTGGTTGAATTGGAAGTGTATTGTTATTATTTATTTTTGTCTCATTATAAAGAGAAACATTTCCTCCTGTTACTGGAGTTTTAAAAGCTTTACAAGCAGTTGATATTCCTCTACATGATGATGCAAGTTGCCAATAACCAATGTCATTTTCAGGTGATGAAAAATTTAGATTATCTGTTATTGCAATTGGTAAGGCGCCAACTGCAGATAAGTTTCGAGCTGCTTCAGAAACAGCCAAAATACTTCCCCTTTCAGGGTCTAAATAAACCCATCTATTGGGACAATCAACTACTGCTGCAATACCTTTAAGAGTTTTTTTTGTAGAGTCATTACCTTGTTGAGGTCTTAACCTTATTATTGCAGCATCAGATACACCTGGACCATGTAAAGTATTTGCTTGCACTTGATAATCATATTGATTATAAATCCATTTTTTTGAAGCAATTGAAGGATTATCTAATAATCTAATCAATGCTTCATTCCAACTTATTTGATGATTATCTTTATCAATAATCCCATAAGAATTTGATTCATTTAATTGTTTTTCATTCCAAAGCCAATGAGATTTAATGAAATCTGGCGGTTCTTTTAAAAGAGTATGATTTTCAATAGGAGTATCATCAGCTAAAGCAGAGGCTGGTATATTTGCAACAATAGAGTTTTTATGCAAAATTCTTACTACTTTTTCTTTTACTACTTTTCCAACTACTGATGCATATAACCCCCATTTTTGAAATCTTTTCATTAAGGTTTCTTCGTATCCAGGTTTAACTACAAACAACATCCTTTCTTGAGATTCAGATAATAAGAATTCATAAGCAGTCATGTTTTTTTCTCTAGCTGGTACTAAATCAAGATTCAATTCAATACCTACTCCGCCATTTGCTGCCATTTCAGATGAACTACATGTCAAGCCAGCTGCGCCCATATCCTGAGCAGCAATAACATCCCCTTCTTTAAAAGATTCCAAACATGCTTCTATGAGTCCCTTTTCAAAAAAAGGATCTCCAACTTGAACAGCTGGCCTATCTTCAAAAGAAGAATCTGTTAATTCGGAACTAGCAAAACTAGCACCTCCCATACCATCTCTTCCTGTTGTATTTCCTACGTAAACAACTGAATATCCAATTCCTTCTGCACCAGATTTGACTATATGATCAGTTTCCATTAATCCAAGGGCCATTGCGTTAACAAGAGGGTTTCCTGAGTAACTCTCATCAAAGGAAACTTCTCCTCCAACAGTGGGAACTCCAACGCAGTTACCATAGTGAGCTATTCCAGAGACAACTCCTGAAAGCAAGGAAGTATTCTTTTTAGAATCTAAAGGACCAAATCTAAGAGCATTTAATATCGCAATAGGCCTAGCTCCCATGGTAAAAATATCCCTAAGAATTCCTCCAACACCTGTAGCAGCTCCCTGAAAAGGTTCAATAGCTGAAGGATGATTGTGGCTCTCAATTTTGAAAACAAGTTTCTGTCCATCACCTATATCCACAACTCCTGCATTTTCTCCTGGTCCAACAAGAATTCTTGGTCCTTCAGTTGGAAAATTTCTTAAAAGGCTTCTGGAGTTTCTATAACAACAGTGTTCTGACCACATAACACCAAACATTCCTAATTCTGTTCTATTAGGAGGCCTATCAAGTCGTTTACAAATTTCAACGAAATCTTTATATTTTAAACCTTCTTTTTTTAACGAAGACTTGACGTCATATTCGACTTTGAATTTGTCTGATGAAATTAATTTATCAAACTCAACAGAATCAATTGATTTCATGTTTATATCCAAGGATCATTATCTCTCTTTGATGGAATCTCATCATAATCACTAAGAGTTTTTGAGTTTTCATTATATGGATTATCTACCCAATTATCTAAATTTTTATGATTAGTTTCGTATGTATTTTCTTCCCAAGGAGATTCGTCTAACCAACCCTCTATTTTTGTTGAGGCAATATCAGTCATCTCTTTTAATTGACTTCTAAATTCACGACTTTTATTCATAAAATCTTCTCTAACACTAGCCCTAAGCAATGGCAACTCTCCCAAATTATCTAAATTAGATAAAACTGCTCCGGGTTGCTGGTCTTTGATTTGAGTAATTTTTAGAGACCATCTGCTTGTCCCAGGTATTTTAGGATTACTTCTAGAAACAACGTAATAAAGAATACTTCCAGTAGACAATTCAAAAACAATATCAACTATAGAAGCTAAACGTTCCCCTTTATTATTTAAAAGATTTGCATTAATTAGTGTTGGGAGACGATCTAATGTTATTTGATCAGAAATAGAGGGAGTACCTTTAACAAATATTTCTGAATTATTTAATTTCTTTACTTGATCTAATCTCCAAACACTTCTTGTCATATTTAAAAGAGAAGATCCAGTTACCCAACCCAAAACTCTGTGAACAGGGGGATGCATCCATACAAGTAAACCTTTACCATGCTCTAACCCTTGATTACACCTGACATTTAGGCTAAAAAAATCTGTTAATAAGATGTTTTTTGGAATTGTCAATTTAACTTCTCATTTGTACCGGCATAACTAAATAAATATAACTAGTATTATCGCCTGAGGGTATAAAAATAGCAGGCGTAGTGGAAGTATTACATTTTAAAATAATTTCTTCAGAATTAATAACTTTTAAACCCTCCAAAAGGTATCGAACATTGAAAGCAATTTGATCAATATTACCACTAATATCAACAGGTAATGATTCGGTACAATTTCCAACATCCTGTGCATCAGCACTGATGGAAACTGTTTTAGACGAACTTTCAGTTGTTAATTTAACAATATTATTATGCTGATCGGCTAAGACTGCTACTCGCTCTAATGAATCTATAAAATCTTCTCTATTAAATTTCAGTTCACTAGAAAAATTGTCAGGAATTAATTGCAAATAATTCGGATAGTTACCATCTAAAGTTCGAGTAGTAACTATCTGATCAGAGGCCATGAAAACAACTTGATTTTTATCTAAGAAAAAACTAATAGTCTCTGAGTCTTTACAGGAAGAAATAAATCGTTCTACTTCTCTTAGAGATCTTGATGGAAGAGTAACAGAGAACTTATCATCAGTATCTATTTCGCTATTAGATGAATCTAAAACGTTTTTTAAATTATAAACAGACAATCTATGACCATCAGTAGCAGCTGTTTCCAACGCTGAACCTTCAAAATTTAAATTTACGCCGGTAAGTAATTGTTTTGCTTCATCTGAACTACTAGCAAATAAGGTTGATCTAAGCGAATTAACAAAATCAACTGATTTTAATTTAATAGGTTTTCCACTCTCTACCAAAGGTAATTCAGGAAAGTCATCAGCTGCTAAGCCTCTTACTTGATATGATCCATTTTTACTTTTAAGTTCAACTAGGTCTCCACTTTCATCAACTTCAAAAATTACAGGAGATTTGCTGGATAATTTTGAGACTATTTCGCCTAAAAGCTTTGCTGGTAAAGTTATTGCTCCACTTGATTCTACAGATGCATTTATAAAAGTTTGAATACCAAGGCTAAGATCAAAGCCCGTAAAACTCAATCTCCCAGTACTTTGATCAGCTGTTAGTAATACATTCGCCAAAACAGGAAGAGTTGGTTTAACAGCTACAGCTCTACTAACAAGTTGAAGAGCTGAATTTAAATCTGATTGAGAACAAGTGAGTCTCATTGAAAATTGAAATAAATGAAAGGGTTGATTTTCTTGCTCTAAATTTTAGTGGGATTTTATAATTAGGAATATTAAAAAAAAAATTGAAACTTTTTGTTCTTTTCTATTCTATATCTCTCTAATTAATTTATAAATACAGTAGTAGTAGGTCTTGAGGAAAATGTGGAAAACATTTCAAAAGCAATGCATATCTACAAAAAATAAAAAAATTGTTGTGAAAAATTTTTTCTTAATGTTGAAAAAACTTTGATTTATAAGAATTTTTTTTATTGACCTTCAAATATTGCACATAAGTTGATTTCTTTTTTTGCTTTTCCACAGCTAACTGTTGTTTCTTTTTAAGAAATCCCCAGTTAAAAACTTTAATTTATTTTTAAAAGCCCATCGCTTTTACAATTGTCTTGATATCCGGGTCAAGATTTCTTTGGAATACAGCATCGTTATTCGTGATTGCACAATCCGGATCTTTTAATCCGTTACCTGTAAGTACGCAAACAATTTTTGAATTTTTTGGGATTTTATTTTTGATTTTTAAAAGTCCTGCTACTGATGCTGCACTTGCTGGCTCACAAAAAATACCTTCTTCTTTACCAAGTATTTTGTAAGCTTCTACTATTTCTTTATCATTAACATCGAAAAAGTTTCCTTTACTTTCTTTTTTTACTATTAGAGCCTTCTCTCTATTTACAGGGTTTCCTATTCTTATTGCCGTGGCAATAGTTTCAGGCGATTCAACTACATTATCAAATACTAAAGGAGCTGAACCTCTAGCTTGAAAACCATACATCTTCGGAAGGAAAGTTGATTTTTTGTATTTTAAATATTCTTTAAATCCCATCCAATAAGCACTTATGTTTCCTGCATTTCCCATAGGAATACATAAAATGTCTGGAGCATTTCCTAAATATTCAATAATTTCAAAAGCTGCCGTTTTTTGTCCTTCCAATCTATAAGGATTTACCGAGTTAACTAGTGTAATTGGATATTTTTCTGAAAGTTCTCGAACTATATCTAGTGCTTTATCAAAATTACCTTTAATAGATAGAATTTCAGCCCCATATACTAAAGCTTGAGCTAGTTTTCCTTGGGCAACATAACCCTCTGGAATTAGTACAAAAGATTTCATTTTTCCTTTGCTAGCATATGCGGCAGCAGAGGCAGATGTATTACCAGTACTTGCACAAATAACTGCTTCGCAATTTTTTTCTTTAGCCTTACTTATTGCCATAGTCATACCTCTATCCTTGAAAGATCCTGTTGGATTTAGTCCATCGTATTTGACAAAAACTTTTGACCCATTTCCTATTAGCTCAGAAACTGACCGAATATAAATAAGTGGAGTTGATCCTTCGTGAAGAGTTATTATTGGAGTTTTATCACTTACCGGTAAGAAGTTTTTATATGCATGAATTAAACCTGGCCAATCATTGGAATATTGATTTTTACTAAATTTTCGTTTTATGGATTTGAATAATGACATTTTAATTAAAATTGCTGCTCTTTAGTTTTTCTAAAGGAGAACCAGTGAAAAATTCTACAAGATCTGTCATTGATTCAACTTTGTTTATAACTTTACTTAAGGCTGTGTAGTTAATTGCCATGTTTTTATTTGGATATGATTTAAAAAAATTAATCATATTTAATTTTCCATTTCCCTGGACAATGGCATTTATTACACCCGCTTTAATAGCAGGATTACTCATTTTGCTACCCGGATATTTATTTGGGTAAATAATTTTTCCTATTCTCGATATTATGACATTTCCTATTTTGCTATTTAATAATTTGCTTGTAAGAACTATGGGTAAATCAAATTCCTGGCTTAATAAATCTGACACTTCATCTTGATTTTGATTAGTGATACGCATCAGATTTTTTAAAGTTCCTGTAGCTTTTCTTTGCTCGGCAAGAATTTCTAATTCTTTGACAGGTATTGTTCTGCTCAAAGTTCCTTTATATATCATTATATTTTCTGCTGCTTTTGTATTTGTTTCTGTTATGTGCAAGCTAATAAATATTAAATAGATATATAAAAAATTTCTCATTTATTGAACAACTCCTGCTGTAACCTTTATTAAACGAACCATACTTTTCTCACCAGCTTTTTTTACAATTGATAAACTCATTTTTCTTGTAAGTGGTTCTTTTAAAATCCTTGGTAATTTTTTTATAAATAGATTTCTATTATAACCTGGTAAGCTATTAATCACAGAAAATACTTTTTTTATAGGATTTATTTTATCTTTAGAAACTGTACTATTTTTTTTGATACTCGAATTGTAAATAGTATCAGATCTAATTTGTTTTGGCAACTTCATATTTATTTTCTTTATAGTTCTCCAACTTGCATTATCAATATTTTTTACAATGTTTTCAGTTATTTCATTTCTAAGAATTTGTCCATTCTTTGAATATATGAAACTTATTACTTGCTCAACTAATTCTTCCAGATTCAGATCCGTTTGTTTAGTTGCACTGTCAACCAATTCTTCTAGTCTATCCCACATAAATATATTACCGTCAAAAAGCATTTCTTTTAAACTATCTCTAAGTTGTGGATCTGAGTCTTCTATTAATCTTTTTGCAAAGTAAGGATACGCGGCTCCAAGTATCTTAAAATTAGAATCCACACTTAGGGCTATTCCTTCAAGTGTTATGAGAGATCTAATTATTAGTGCGTAATATGGAGGCAATTGAAAAGGGAATTTATACATTACTCCTGATAAATCATCCGTGACGCTTTTGAAATCCATCTTATTAACGCCTACTTCAAGGGCACTTGTAAATACTGTCTCAAAGGCTGGCACAATTGGTTCAAGATTTACTTCTTCTGATAAAAATCCCAGTTGAACAAAATCCTTTGATAATTTATCGAATTTTTTATTTACTAGATGAACTACTGCTTTAATCAATCCTGTCCTAGATTCTTTTGTAACTTCACTCATCATTCCAAAATCTAAATAGCAAAGTTTGCCGTCTTTAAGAGCCAGGATATTTCCTGGATGGGGATCAGCATGAAAAAAACCATGCTCTAAAAGTTGCTGAAGACTACAATTTACTCCGATATCTATCATTTCTTGAGGGTCAATTCCCAGCTTTTTTACATCCTCTATATTTGTAAGTTTTGTTCCATCAATCCATTCCATTGTTAATACTCTTCTACTCGTTGCATTTCTATAGATCTCAGGAACGCATATCCTTTTGTTGTTTTTGTGCAAAAGTTTGAATTTTTCTGCATTTGAAGCTTCGTTTAAATAATCCATCTCTTCAAACACTCTTTTGCCTAATTCATCGATCAACGCTACTAAATCGCTCCTTATAAGTCCTATATTTGATTTCAACCAATTTGCAATATTTCGGACTATGTAAAGATCCAAAGTTATTTGTTCCCTTAATCCAGGCCTTTGTACTTTCACAGCTACTAATTTGCCGTTTTTTAACTTACCTTTATGAACTTGACCCAATGATGCTGCAGAAATCGGTTGCTCATCGATTTGCTCAAAAATATCCGATATCTGTTCGCCTAAGTCGTCCTCAATGCAAGCCATGGCAAGTTTTCCATCAAAACCTGGTAGTTGATCTTGTAGCTGTGCCAGTTCTTCTAATAAAACCTGCGGAACAATATCAGGACGTGTAGATAGTGCTTGACCAGCTTTTATAAAAGCTGGTCCTAACTCAACAAGTAAATTAGTGGTTTCATTAGCTCTCTTTTTTGCTATTTCCTCTTTCTTCAGAGCACCTCTAAATTTGTCCCACAAGACCCCAATCAATAAAAGAATTATTGGTACCAGCGTTTGCCATAATCTATTTATTAATCTAACAGGGTTTTTTTGATAAATTCTTCTAATAGCCTCCGGGTCATATTCAAGAAGCCCTGACGCTTCAATAAAATCATTTAGTTCTTGGGTCATATTTTACGGCGGTTTAATTTACCCCTTCTATTTCATAGAGAGTCTAGCTACTGTTCATGTGGTTATTGAGTTAAAAGTGCTTGTAAATCTAAGATTTGAAAATATTGCACTTCTGGAAGCGCAAGAAATAGAGGTTAATCCTGGTTTGACCGTCATTACAGGCGAAACAGGTTCAGGCAAGTCAATTCTTCTAGATGTAATTGATGCATTATTAGGTGGAGAAAAAATAACCTCCTCAAGGTTACTTAGTCCAGGTAAAAATAAATTTTTTATTGAGGGTACTTTTCTTTCTAATTCTTTTGTTCGAAGTTGGGGTCTTCGACATAGTATTGAGATTGAGCAAAATGAAATTCTTATTAGCAAAGAATGGAAGCTTAAAGATGGACACCTAAAAAGCCGAACCAAAGTAAATGGAATTTGTGTGAATAGGAATCAAATTAAAGAACTTAGATCAATCCTAGTTGATTTTACTTTTCAAGGTTATTCTCTAGAGCTGAGTAATACAACTAAACAATTACAAAGTCTAGATGATATTGGTTCTATTAATCTTAATAAGATTAAGTCAAGTGTTAAATCTCATTGGGAATTATTTAAATCAACATCAATAGAATTTACTAAATCAAAAAACGAACTTGATCAAAGTCTTTTGAAGGAGAAGGAATCGCAAGAGATTTTACATGAATTAGATATGTATAATTTGGTTGATTCAAATGAATTAGAAAAATTAGAAATAGAAGAAAATAAATTGTCAAATTCTTTAGAATTAACTAATTCTTTACAAAAAATAGTTTACATATTTAGTCATGGTAATGATCAATTACCTTCTTTGTATGACCAAGTATCTACAACTATTTATGAATTTAAAAAGCTACTACAATTTGATAATTCGCTAAAAAAAGTTTTTGAAGATATATCTGATATTGCACAAAATATTAAAGATTCATCAAATCAAATTGAAGATTATTTGCAAATACTTGAAAGTCATCCAGATAAACTTGAAGAAATTCAATCTAGGATTAATGACCTTAAAAAATTAACTCGAAAATTTGGTTTAAATATCAATGAACTAATTAAAATGAGAGATAGACTTAGAGATGAGATTTTTTCAAACAATATTCAAGATACTTATAATACTTTGAAAAGTAAACTAGAACTTCGGCAAAAAGAATACAATGATAAAGCGTCTGAGCTTAGCCTTGCCAGGCAATTAGTTGCAACAAATTTAGAAAAGTCCCTGTGTAAAGCATTACAAGCATTAGGGTTAAAAGACGTACGTTTTTCTATACAGTTTTCTAAAAAAGATCCAGATCAAAATGGATTCGATTATGTAAACTTTTTGTTCTCTGCAAATCCTGGACAGCCTTTGAAGCCATTGCAAGATATTGCCTCTGGTGGAGAAATGTCCCGGTTTGTACTGGCACTTAAGAGTGTTATTTATAAAAATCAAAGTCCCAGCGTTTTTATTTTTGATGAAATTGATTCAGGCGTAAGTGGCAAAATTAGTGAAGCAATAGCTGAAGTTTTAAAAAAACTTTCAAAGCATGGACAAGTTTTATGTGTTACTCATCAACCGCTAGTTGCATCTTTTGCACAAAATCATTTAACTGTTGTGAAAACCATAAAAAATGGATCAGCTTTTTCAATTGTTAAACAGCTTAACGATTTTAAGGACAGACAAACAGAACTTGCAGAGCTGGCTGGTGGAAATATTGCTGAGGCAAAGATTTATGCAGCTAGTCTGCTGGAACAACAAGCTGCATAATTTATTGATATGTCATTAGAATGATTAGCTTATATATCTTCCCAGATGGGAACCTCTAAATCCAAAGCAAAAAAAAATACATTCCTAGAGCAATCCTCTTTGGATGATGTTATTCGTATCCGAGGAGCACGACAGCACAATCTTAAGAATGTTGACCTCACAGTTCCACGAAATCAACTAGTTGTTTTTACTGGTGTTAGTGGAAGTGGTAAGAGTTCCTTGGCATTCGATACTATTTTTGCTGAGGGGCAACGTCGTTACGTCGAGAGTTTATCTGCTTATGCAAGGCAATTTTTAGGACAAGTTGATAAACCAGATGTAGATGCAATTGAAGGTCTCTCTCCAGCAATTTCCATAGATCAGAAATCCACGAGTCACAATCCCAGATCGACTGTTGGAACAGTCACGGAAATTCAAGACTATCTAAGACTGCTTTTTGGACGAGCTGGAGAACCTCATTGCCCGCAATGCTCTAGACCTATAAAACCTCAAACAATTGATGAGATGGTTGATCAAATTTTAACTTTGCCCGAAGGGACTCGTTATCAATTGTTAGCACCAGTAGTTAGAGGTAAAAAAGGGACTCATGCAAAGTTACTTTCTGGTTTGGCTGCTGAGGGGTTTGCCAGAGTAAGGATAAATAAAGAGGTAATCGAGTTATCTGACAATATTGAGTTAGATAAAAATTTAACGCATTCAATAGAAGTTGTAGTTGATCGTTTAATAGCTAGAGATGGAATTCAGGAAAGATTAAATGATTCCTTGACTACCACTCTCAAAAGGGGTGACGGCCTGGCAATAGTTGAAGTTGTTCCTAAAAAGAATGAGGAGCTCCCTGAAGATTTAGAAAGAGAAAGATTGTATTCTGAGAATTTTGCTTGTCCAGTTCATGGAGCAGTTATTGAAGAATTATCTCCTAGATTATTTTCTTTCAACAGCCCATATGGTGCATGCTCGGAATGTCATGGAATTGGCTTTTTAAAAAAATTTACAGTAGATAGAGTTATTCCAGATCCTTCATTACCTGTTTATGCTGCTGTTGCACCCTGGAGTGATAAAGATAATTCTTATTATTTTTCATTGTTATTTTCAGTTGGTGAGGCATTTGGTTTTGAAATTAAATCTTGTTGGAAAGATTTAACTGATGAACAAAGAGAGATATTACTTCATGGAAGTAAAAAATCTATCTTAATTAAAGTTGATAGTCGCTACAGTAAAAGCTCGGGTTTTAAAAGACCTTTTGAGGGAATTTTACCAATACTTGAAAGACAATTAAAAGATGCGAGTGGTGAATCAGTTAGACAAAAATTAGAAAAATATTTGGATTTAGTACCCTGCCAATCTTGTTCGGGTAAAAGGCTTTGCCCTGAGGCATTGGCTGTAACAGTTGGTTCTTTTGCTATTACTGATCTTACCTCTACCAGTGTTTTAGAAACTCTTGAAAATGTTGAAAAATTGATGGGAGTAGGTAAGGCTCACTCAAAAGCACCCTTGTTATCTTCTCGGCAAATCCAAATTGGTGAGCTTGTTTTGAAAGAAATACGTTTACGTCTCCAATTTCTTCTTGATGTTGGTTTGGACTATTTAAGCTTGGATAGACCTGCGATGACATTGTCTGGTGGAGAGGCTCAAAGAATAAGATTAGCCACCCAAATAGGAGCAGGTTTAACGGGGGTTCTATATGTTCTTGATGAACCTAGTATTGGACTTCATCAAAGAGATAATGATAGACTTTTGGCAACTCTTAAGAGACTTCGAGACTTAGGTAATACATTAATTGTAGTCGAGCATGACGAAGATACAATTAAATCAGCTGATTATGTGGTTGATATAGGTCCTGGTGCCGGAGTACATGGCGGGGAGATAATTGCTCAAGGTTCACTTCAAAATCTCTTAGAGGCTAAGGACTCACTCACAGGTGCTTATTTAAGCGGCAGGTCTTCAATACCTACTCCGTCACAAAGAAGAGAAACTGGCAATAGAAACGTACGTCTCGTAAATTGTGATAAAAATAATCTTAAAAACATCTCTGTAGACTTCCCCCTCGGTAAACTTGTTTCAGTTACTGGTGTAAGTGGAAGTGGTAAAAGTACTTTAGTTAATGAATTATTACATCCAGCTCTTTCTAATCACCTTGGTTTAAAAGTTCCTTTCCCGAAGGGTTTAGGTGAATTGAAAGGCGCACATTCTATTGATAAAGTAATAGTAATAGACCAATCACCAATAGGGCGGACACCCCGTTCAAATCCAGCAACTTATACGGGAGCTTTTGATCCAATTAGACAAGTTTTTGCTGCATCTGTCGAGGCAAAAGCTAGGGGGTATCAGGTTGGTCAATTTAGCTTTAATGTTAAAGGCGGTCGATGTGAAGCCTGTCGGGGTCAAGGTGTAAATGTTATAGAAATGAATTTTCTCCCAGATGTTTACGTACAATGCGATATTTGTAAAGGTGCAAGATTTAATAGGGAAACACTCCAAGTTCGTTTTAAAGGGCATACCATATCCGATGTTTTAGAGATGACAGTTGAACAGGCAGTTGACGTTTTTTCTGCGATACCGCAAGCCGCTGATAAACTTCGAACATTGCTAGATGTTGGATTAGGTTATATCAAACTAGGCCAATCTGCTCCTACTTTATCCGGCGGTGAAGCTCAAAGAGTAAAACTCGCGACTGAATTGTCAAGAAGAGCAACGGGAAAAACACTTTATTTAATTGATGAACCAACAACTGGATTGAGTTTTTATGATGTTCATAAATTGATGGATGTTATTCAAAGACTAGTGGACAAGGGAAATTCAGTAATAGTTATCGAACATAATCTCGATGTTATTCGATGTTCTGACTGGGTTATTGATCTGGGACCTGATGGTGGAGATAAAGGTGGGGAAGTGATTATTTCAGGTACACCTGAGCAAATTTCCACGAATACTAAAAGTCATACAGCAAGATATTTAAAAGATGTGCTTGCATTGCACCCTCCCAAAAAAGTCAAGAAAAAAACGACTTAATCTTGTATACATAACTTAGTAATCTTTTTTTTTCTGTTTTTAAATGACAAATGGTTTCCTTAAAAACTAGTTCACCATTGTATTTATGATTTTCATAGTAAATCATCTCCTAATTGTTATCTTTTCTTAAGTTTTGTTCACTCAAAAATCAGCTATGTAACTTCCAGTAATTGGAGATGTGACATGGGCTTGCAACTCCTACATTTAAATCTTCATGGGTTAATACGTTCCCATGATCTTGAATTGGGTAGAGATGCAGATACAGGAGGCCAGACATTATATGTTTTGGAATTGATCAAGGGTTTAGCTTTACGTCCCGAGATTGAAAAAGTAGATCTAGTTACTCGTTTAATTGATGATCGTCGAATTTCATCTGATTATGCTCAATCAACTGAAGTTATTTGTCCTGGAGCAAAAATTCTTAGAGTTCCTTTTGGTCCAAAAAGATATATCCGAAAAGAGCTTTTATGGCCATATCTTGATGAATTAGCAGATTCCCTAGTAACGTATCTCTCTCAGCAAGAGAGATTGCCTGATTGGATTCATGCCCATTATGCAGATGCTGGTTATGTAGGTTCTCTAATAAATCGCCGACTTGGCATCCCTTTAGTTTTTACTGCTCATTCTCTAGGTAGAGAGAAACAGCGAAGAATGCTTGCCGCTGGAGTGGATCATGTTCAAATTGAGCAAAATTTTTCTATAAGTCGTCGAATAGAGGCAGAAGAATTAACTTTGTCTCATTCGAGTTTAATAATAACAAGCACCAAGCAGGAAGCTGATCATCAATACGCAAGATACGGTAAATCAAATTTAAATCATATTGAGGTTATTCCTCCAGGTGTCGACTCGAAGCGTTTTCATCCAATACAACTTGAAAAAGAAAATAAACATGTTGACGATTTATTTCGGCCATTTCTCCGAGAGCCAAGCCTTCCACCCCTTCTTGCAATATCTCGAGCTGTTCAAAGAAAAAATATACCCGCTTTAGTAGAGGTATATGGGCGATCGACTATTCTACGCCAGAGGCATAATTTAGTTTTAGTTTTGGGATGTAGAGAGGATTCTCGTCAATTGGATAAAGCACAACGTGATGTTTTTAATCAAATTTTTGAGTTGGTTGATCGATATGATCTCTATGGAAAAGTGGCTTACCCTAAACATCATCGAAGAGAGAATATCCCATCAATATATAGATGGTCTATGCAAAAAAAAGGATTATTTGTTAATCCTGCTTTGACTGAACCATTTGGTCTAACTTTGCTTGAAGCAGCAGCATGCGGGCTTCCAATTGTTTCTACTGATGATGGTGGCCCCCGAGATATTTTGGCAAGTTGTAAAAATGGTTTATTGGCTGATGTAACTGATTTAGAGGAATTGCAAAATACATTAGAAATTGCTGGTTCAAAATCATCTCAATGGCAAAAATGGAGTTCAAATGGCATTGAAGCCATTTCACGATATTTCAGTTGGGATGCACATGTTTGCAAATATGTAGGTGCAATGAAAAATCGCATTCATTTGTCAAGTCAGAGGGATTTACCTTTGAACCTAAAAGATCAAAAAAGTGATTTTGGAAAACGTTTATTAGTTTTGGACTTAGATTGTAATTTGGAGGAAATAGAAAAGAAAGGATTGTCCATATTGAGGGAAAATCTAGCTGAGTCCTCGCATTCAGAATCTAATAAACTTGGAATTCTCACTGGTAGGTCAATTAAAGCAGCAAGATATAGATTTTCTGAACTCCATATGCCTGACCCTGTTGTTTGGGTTTGTAGAGCTGGTACAGAAATTTACTATCGAAATGAAGAAACAGAGGATTCATTGTGGAAATCTTCAATTGGTATTGATTGGGATAGAGAAGAGGTGTGCCGAGTTCTTGGGGATTTTTCTGATCAGTTATCACTACAATCAGATGACCAACAGGGTCCTTATAAAGTTAGTTTTCTTTTAAATGAACCTGGCGAAAAAATATTGCCATTGGTAAGAAAACGACTACGTCAAAGTGGCGTAGCTGCCATGCCTTTTTTGCGTTGTCATTGGTATCTTGATATTCTGCCTTTAAGGGCATCGCGCTCTGAGGCAATACGATATTTAGCACTTCGTGCAGGATTGCCTCTAGAGCAAATTTATGTTGTCGCTAGTCAGCAAGGTGATGCAGAGTTAATTGGTGGTTTGACAAGTGTTGTGGTTGCTGCTGATCATGATCCTTCACTTGATAAATTTAAATCTCAAAAAAGAGTATTTTTTGCATCTAGTTCGAAAGGAGGATTGATAAAAGGACTGAATTATTATCGTTTTTTCTAAGGCAAAACTTTAAAAAACCTCAATTGAATTCGCAGCTCTAAATGCTTTTGCTTTTGCTTTTTCAACATTTTTATCTGAAGCAAGCGCAACTCCCATTCTTCTTCCTGATCTAGCTGTAGGTTTTCCAAAAAGTAATATTTCCGTATTTGGCTCTTTTAGAGCATCTTCAATACCTCTAAAATTAACTTTACTCAATTTCTTTTTTGAAAGAATTACTCTGCTGGCACTAAAGGAATGTCTTTTTATTTCTGGTATAGGAATCCCTAAAATTGCCCGTAAATGGAGCTCGAACTCATTTAAATTTTGACTTATCATTGTCACTAATCCTGTGTCATGCGGACGAGGAGATAATTCAGAAAAAATGACTTCTTTACCCTTAATAAAAAATTCAACTCCAAAAATTCCTTCACCATCAAGTGAGTCAGTAATTTTTTTTGCCATTAATTGAGCTTCGTCAAGTTGTTTTTTTACCATCTCAGCAGGGTGCCAACTTGATTGATAGTCACCATTTTCTTGATGATGTCCAATTGGCTCGCAAAAAAGGGTTCTTCCATGTCTTTGTTTTATTGTTAAAAGTGTTATTTCAAAATCGAAATTTATAAATTCCTCAATTATTACTTTTTGAGATTTTCCACGAGAATATTTTATAGCATTTTCCCACGAATCCTGAAGTTGTTCCGTGGATTTAACTAAACTTTGGCCTTTCCCAGATGAACTCATTATGGGTTTAACTATTAAAGGAAATTTAAAACATTTTGCCTTATCTATTAGCTCATATTTATCATTTGCATAAGCAAATCTAGCAGTATTTAAATTAAGTTCATTCGCTGCTAAATCTCTAATTCTATCCCTATTCATTGTTATTGCGGTAGCTTTGGCATTAGGTATGACTTTAATACCTTTTTGTTCGACTTTTAGCAGAGTGTCAACAGCTAATGCTTCTATTTCTGGTACTACAAAGTCGGGATGTATTTTAATTATATTTTCTAATAAAATGTCTTCATTGGCCATATCAAAAACCAAATATTCATCGGCTAATTGCATTGCAGGTGCCTTCTCATATTTATCGCAGGCAATAACATAACAACCTAATCTTTTTGCGGCAATAGTAAATTCTTTGCCTAGCTCCCCACTACCAAGAATCATGATTTTTTTTGGAAAGTAATTCATTTAGTTAGCCTCATAAGATTGCTGCAAAATTTTTCAAAAAGCTAATCATAATCTTCTGGAATAAGAAGAAGTTGTTTGAAGATAGGTTCTTCATTAACAAAACCCCACTGTTTAAATATTTGTGGATCAGAATGAATTATTAATTGTCTATTATTATCAGTCTTTAATTTAAAGCCATCTCCAGAAAGCTTTCTCATCAGTCTTGCGGATTCTTCAAATCTAGACGCCATTGCTTCAAGAGAGGAACAATCGCTTGTCAGACCAGTTTCTTGCCAGGTGAAATAGCTCATTGCTTTGATTAAGTAATTAGTGTAAAAAACAATGCTGTGCAAATTAAGAATACAGTGACAAGCCAAAAGTTTTTTACAATCACAGCCTCATTTGTCCCCAGCATTTCAAAATGATGGTGTATTGGGGCCATTTTGAAGACTCTTTTTCCATATCCATAGAGTTTTTTCGATAATTTGTAGGTTCCTACTTGGATAATTACTGACACTGATTCAGCTAGAAAAACTCCTCCCATAATTAAAAGAGGTAACAGATTGTCTGAAATTAAAGCTATACCACCAAGAGTTGCCCCCATTGACAGGGAACCAGTATCGCCCATGAATATTTTTGCTGGTTTAATATTATGCTTCAAAAATCCAATCCAAGATCCAGACATAGCAAAACAAAGGTTTGCCAACGCAATATCAGAATTTATGTCTCTACAGATATGTATTCCTAATCCTGCAAAAATAAGTGATCCACATCCAGCGGCTAATCCATCAAGCCCATCAGTAAGATTTGTCGAAT
Organism: Prochlorococcus sp. MIT2309; assembly: GCF_059772305.1. Taxonomy (NCBI): domain Bacteria; kingdom Bacillati; phylum Cyanobacteriota; class Cyanophyceae; order Synechococcales; family Prochlorococcaceae; genus Prochlorococcus; species Prochlorococcus sp. MIT2309. The sequence continues at coordinate 1,188,207 of NZ_CM186282.1, forward strand.
TACTCTCAGCAACAAGAACAAATAATGAAATTGGCCAGATTAACCAGCCGGTTTTCAAATCGTTGAAGCTAAAAAATGATATATCTGAATTGATCCAGTTATTGTGATAACTCCAAAAAATAAATAATGAACTTACCAATATTTGGATGATTAACTTATTTTTGGGCGTTAAACCAACACTATTCTTATTAATCAGAATTTTCCAGTCGTCTATTAACCCAATGAACATAAATGCTATTCCAAGAATGCTAATAGAGAGAATCCTATTTAAATCTGGAGAATTTATATTTATTAAAATACCTATAAAAACTGATATTGGAACTACAATAATCCCACCCATTGTAGGGGTTCCTTTTTTATTCTTGTGAGAGTTTGGCCCATCACTTCTAATTATTTGCTCTAATTTAAATTTTTTAAAAAGAGGTATTGTATATTTTAAAGATAAATATGCAATTATAGAGGAAATAATAAATGAATTAGTTAGGCCATGATAATTATCGGAAGATTCAAAAAATATTGAAGATATTAATATTATTGAGTACAAAAAATATATCATCTATAACTTAAACAAGATAGATCTTTTCTTTTCGATCTAAAAAATTAATCTTCCCAATCATCATCTGATGTTTCCTCCTCCTCTGTTTTATAGTCCTCTTTCTCTCCCATCAGAGCTGAGAGTTCTTCTTCTTCTATTGTGCTGATTTCTTGTTCCGAAGAATCTTCGTCAGCTACAAGTCTTCCAGTTGACTCAAGCCAAGTTAATAGATCAGGTTCTTCTCTGAGGGGAAGAACCGGAGCTGGGTCATTTCTTCCATACCGTGTAAGAGCAGGGTTTATGTTGTCAAGGATACTGGTGTCAACTTTCTCAAGAGCACTTTTTTTGTTATCTAATTCCAATCTAGTAAAGTAGGTAGTAATAGATCCATATTACATTATTTTGCTTCTAAAGACCTCATTAATTCTTATCGTTTGGGGCTTGGCACTAATAATTAGCTTCGTGTTGCGTTTATGGGGATCAGTTCATTTGGAACCTTTTCTTGTGAGACCAGCAGTTTTATATAGCCTACTTTTTGGACCTTCTTTATTCCTAGCAATATATATATCTATTGCTTTTTTTAGAATTAGCTCTGATAAGAACAAAATTCTTGAATAAGTTAGTCATGCAACTTTGTATTTCCTTATCAAATTTTTAGTGAGATATTCATTTACCCTTGCTTTTACAACGAATGCTGATGCAGCTAATGGGCTTGTTTTTGGTAAGGATATAGAAACTTGGTTGATTTATACTCTCGTTCTTTTGGGGTCTATGTCCATTGCATATTTGATTGTATGGGGAAGAGGCATGGTCAAAGAAATGAAATCAGGAAAATCAATAAAACAACCATGGGATTAGTAATTTCATGTTTTATTTTGTTTATAAGAGTTTTTTGCACTCTTAAAGTTTAAACTTTCTAAATAGAAAATTATTGATTCTTATGGTTAAGAAGGTAGTGCTTGCTTTTTCAGGTGGAGTCGATACAAGTGTTTGTATTCCATATTTAAAAAATGAATACAAGATTGATAATGTTATTGCTTATGCTGCTGATCTAGGTCAAGGTGATGAGCTCAATTTAATTAAACAAAAAGCACTTGATGCTGGTGCTGCAAAATCAATCGTGGGAAATTTGATAAAACCATTTATTGAGGAGTTTGCATTTCAAGCAATTAGATCTAATGCTCTTTATGAGGGTCGTTATCCTCTCTCAACTGCTTTGGCAAGACCACTGATCGCAAAAAATTTAGTGCAAATTGCAAGACAGGAGGGTGCTGATGCTGTCGCCCATGGTTGCACAGGTAAAGGGAATGATCAGGTTCGTTTTGATTTGGCCATAGCATCCTTAGCTCCAGATTTAAAGGTTTTGACACCTGCAAGAGAGTGGGGGATGAGTAGGGAGCAAACAATTGCTTATGGAGAGCAATTTGGAATATCTGCTCCTGTCAGTAAAAAATCACCTTATTCAATTGACTTAAACCTTCTTGGAAGGAGCGTCGAAGCGGGTCTGCTTGAAGATCCTTTTACGGAACCTCCTGAAGAAGTTTTCTCCATGACTGCATCAATTAAGGATTCTCCAGAACATCACGAAGATATTGATATTGGGTTTGAAAATGGAAATCCGATATCTATAAATGGTCAATTATTAGATCCAATAACTCTAATTTCAAGAGCAAATGACTTGGCAGGGGCTCATGGTTTTGGGAGGATAGATATGATAGAAAACAGAGTTGTTGGAATAAAAAGTAGAGAAATATATGAGACCCCAGGATTATTGCTACTTATTAATGCGCACCAAGAATTAGAAAAATTAACTTTAGCTTCTGATGTTTTACGTATAAAACATCAATTAGAAATTGAGTGGGCTAATTTGGTTTATCAAGGGTTATGGTTTAGCCCCCTTAAAGATGCATTAGATGGATTTATCAATCAAACTCAAAAACAAGTAAAAGGGCTAGTAAGAATGCGGCTTCATAAAGGAAATGCGTTTGTAGTTGGAAGAAAATCTGATAATAGTTTGTATATGCCTGATATGGCGACTTATGGAGAGGAAGATAAATTTAAGCACAACTCAGCTGAGGGTTTTATTTATGTCTGGGGTTTACCCAGCCGGATATGGGCTTTGAAAAATAATTATTTAAAGTAACTTACTTAGAATTAACTTACTCAAGAGGCACTATTCTCATTTTTATTTTCGTCTATATTTTTACTCTCACTTATTGATTCAGACTTGATTTCTTCATCTTTTTTATCCTCTGCTTTATTCTTATCTTCATCTTTTTTATCCTCTGCTTTATTCTTATCTTCATCTTTTTTATCTTTCTTTTCATCACTCGATGATGAGGCTTTAGGTGTAGGAAGGGGCCCTTCCTGCTTAACTGTTAAATATCTAATGACATCTTCGCTGATTCTCATGGCCTTCTCGAGAATAGCAACTTGTTGGCCATCACCAAGATGACTCAACTGAACATAAATTCCCTCTTTGTGCTTTGCAATTGGGTATGCCAGTCTTCTTTTTCCTCGCATTTGGCTGTCTAGTACTTTTACATCAGCTTTTGTCAATAAATCACTATATTTTTTTAGATGACTTTCAACATCTTCTTCAGGAATATCCGGACGAAGAATGTACATTGTCTCGTAGTAGATTGGATCAGACATTGGTTTAGCCGACTGGGACGTAAAGGCTCAAGAATTTTGAGCGACGGATTTATTAGCTTATCCTCTGATGGTCAATTTTCAAAGCTGCAGTCTTACTGCGTTGCTAATCCCTGGTAATTCTGGCTCGACCTCTTGTAGACATTTATAGATAGCAAAAATCACACTGATCAAGGTACCTAGGAAAATCGTGCTTGAAAGTGTTTTAGTTAATAGAAAATTATCGAATGGATTGGCAATTAACTGAAAAAGAAAATTTATTATAACCAATGCGATGTTCATTAATAAAGCTTGCAGGGAATTAAATCTTATAAAATATGATACTTTGATATTTCTAATCACAAAAAAATAAAGAAGTAAAAATATTAATAAACTTCCAAAGGGAATATAATTTATAATATAAAAAATCGGTAATGCAGGAATAAGAAGTACTTTGAGAAAAGGTATATCTGATAATAAATATCTACTAAAAACAAATGATTCACAAAATGGAATCATGTATAAAAAAGATGAGAGAAATTTTTTTGTGGTTGAGTTCATGATTTTAATGTTATGAAGTTAAATAATTTTTTGCAGCTTGTCTCATTATATGAACTGGAATATCTTCATAGCCGCTCCAAAGACGAAGAGATTCCGCCCCCTGCTCTATTAGCATTTCAAGACCATTGATGCAATTACACCCCAAATATTTTCCATAAGCTAGCCAAGGAGTTTCTTGTGGGGAATAGATTAAATCATAAAGAATAGTATTTGATTTAAGATTCTCCCAAATTATTTTACCAAATGGTAATTGATCCAAATTATTATCTTGATTGCTTGATGATGACATTCCTACTGGTGTTGTATTGATTATTAAATCTGATTCATTGATCAAACTATTTGTAATTTTATTTTTTACTTGATAACCGTTAATTTTCAAATTATTTTTCTTAAGTTCTGAATATTTGCAGGCGTCATTTAAGAACTTTTCTAGTTTATCTTTATTACGACCAATAATATTTATTTCACTAAACTTTAGTTTTTCAAGCCCAGCAATAACGGCTCTAGCGCTTCCTCCGTACCCAAGTACTAATGCATTTTTATTAGACCAATCTTGAAATTTAAGGGGTTGTGTAAATCCAAGTATATCAGTATTTTCTCCCAGCCATGATTCCCCATTCTTTGGGATTAAAGTATTAATTGCGCCAATTTTTTTCGAACTTTCACTTAGATGAGAACAAAGATGCAATGCATTGGTTTTGTGCGGGATAGTTATATTTAGTCCTTTGCAATTCAAATTAAGTAATGCTTCAGTAACCCTGGCTAAGTTTTTTTGTTCACATGGCATTGCTAAATATGTCCAATCTAGACCCAATTCTTCTAACGCACTGTTATGAATGATCGGAGAGAGTGAGTGCTCTACTGGATTTCCTAGAAGACCCACAAGTGATGTTTTGCCTGTAATAATTTTCATTTTTTACTAAAGGTTTCAAGTCTAAATTCATAGCTGTTCGGGAACCACGCCTCGCCTCTAAGTGGTCTATTTGACGAGGATATCTCTGTAAAAGAAGTATGCATTCATCAAGGAGCTAGTTACTCATGGCGAAGGTTGTTGGAATCGATCTAGGGACTACGAATAGCTGCGTTGCTGTTATGGAAGGTGGGAAGCCAACAGTCATCGCTAACGCAGAAGGGTTCAGGACAACTCCTTCAGTCGTCGCTTACACCAAAAACCAAGATCAGCTTGTCGGCCAAATTGCCAAAAGACAAGCTGTCATGAACCCTGAGAACACATTTTATTCCTCAAAAAGGTTTGTGGGTCGTCGCGTTGATGAAGTTAACGAAGAATCTAAAGAGGTTAGTTACGGTGTAGAAAAATCTGGTTCAAATGTCAAACTTAAATGCCCTATTTTAGATAAGCAATTCTCTCCTGAAGAAGTTAGTGCTCAGGTTCTTAGAAAGCTTTCAGAGGATGCGGGAAAATATCTAGGTGAAAATGTTTCACAGGCAGTAATTACAGTTCCTGCTTATTTCAATGATTCTCAGCGCCAAGCAACAAAAGATGCTGGCAAAATTGCGGGATTAGAAGTGCTTCGAATCATTAATGAGCCTACTGCAGCAGCCCTTGCTTATGGCTTGGATAAAAAAAGTAACGAGAGAATCTTAGTTTTTGACCTTGGTGGTGGAACTTTTGATGTTTCTGTTTTAGAAGTTGGTGACGGTGTTTTCGAAGTTTTATCAACTTCTGGAGATACTCATCTCGGAGGAGATGATTTTGACAAAGTAATCGTTGATCATTTGGCAGCAACTTTTAAATCAAATGAAGGAATTGACTTGAGGCAAGATAAGCAAGCTTTACAGCGACTTACAGAAGCGTCTGAGAAAGCGAAAATTGAGCTTTCTAATGCTACTCAAAGTGAAATTAACCTTCCTTTCATAACAGCCACGCCTGAGGGGCCAAAACATCTAGATCTCACTCTCACACGTGCGAAATTTGAGGAATTGGCGTCGAATCTCATCGATCGTTGCAGAGTTCCTGTTGAGCAAGCACTTAAGGATGCAAAACTCTCAACTGGCGAAATTGATGAAATTGTAATGGTTGGCGGATCAACTCGTATGCCATCAATCAAAGAACTTGTTAAGCGTATTACCGGAAAAGATCCAAACCAAACAGTCAATCCTGATGAAGTTGTTGCAGTAGGTGCTGCTATTCAAGGGGGGGTTTTGGCTGGAGAAGTAAAGGATATATTGCTTCTGGATGTCACACCATTATCTCTGGGAGTTGAAACTCTTGGCGGTGTAATGACAAAAATGATCACTCGTAATACAACGGTCCCTACAAAAAAAACAGAAACATATTCAACCGCCGTAGATGGGCAAACGAACGTAGAAATCCATGTTCTCCAGGGAGAGCGTGAAATGGCCACTGACAATAAAAGTTTGGGTACTTTCCGCCTTGATGGAATTCCTCCAGCGCCAAGAGGAGTTCCTCAGATTGAAGTTACATTTGATATCGATGCGAACGGTATTTTGAGTGTCAACGCAAAAGATAAAGGGAGCGGAAAAGAACAGAGTATTTCAATTACAGGTGCTTCTACACTTTCTGATAATGAAGTCGAAAAAATGGTAAAAGATGCTGAGGTAAATGCATCTGCTGATAAAGATAAACGTGATCGTATTGACGTTAAAAATCAAGCTGAAACTTTGGTTTATCAAGCAGAAAAGCAGTTAGGAGAATTAGGAGATAAAGTTGATGCGGATGCAAAAGCCAAGGTAGAGGATAAAAGACAAAAACTTAAAGAAGCAGTAGAAAAAGATGACTTTGAAGGTATGAAAACAACTTTAGAGGACTTGCAAAAAGAACTATATGCATTAGGAGCTTCTGTTTATCAGCAAGCCAATGCTGCTTCCCAGGCCTCAGAAACACCTGGTTCCGATGATTCGAATTCGAATGATGGAGATGATGTTATTGATGCAGAATTCACAGAAACCAAGTGATCAAATCAATTTCATTTAGTGATTAATCATATTACTCATAATTTCTGCAGAGGCTGGAGCAAGTAATATTCCATTTCTGTAATGACCAGTATTTATAAATAAGCCATCTCCTAATTCTCTTAGCAAGGGAGCGGGATTACCAATTGGTTTAGCTCTTATTCCACTCCATGTTCTTATTATTTTGGCTCTTTCTATAAATTTATCTTTTTCTACAAATATTCTTTTTAGATCTTCGAGCTTTTGTTTGCTCGCATGAAGTCCTTGTTCTATTGTTGCTCCAATAATGATTTTCTTGTTTTTCTGAAAAATTATATTAACTCCATCAGTATTTATTAAAGAAAAGTTATTGTTATTAATTTCTAAATCATCATATTCAAGTTCCATAACTTGTCCTAGTATGGGCTCTTGTATGATGTCTGATCCTATTTTATTTAATAAGTATCTAGTTCTCAGACTTGAGCATATTACGAGTAAATCATATTGATTCACTATTTCATTTTCTAATGTAACTTTCCATTTGAATTTATCATTTATTGGATTCTTTTCAATATCTTTTACCTCAAGTGGAATCTTATTGATATTGAATTTATCTAATTTTTTTAAAATTAATTTCAGTAAAAGTATATTATCTATTCTTCCATCTTCAAAAGAAATTAATGAACCATAATTTTTTATACCTAATTGTTTTGACAAATCATTGATGTTTTGATCATCAACAAATTTAATATCATAATTATTTTTCTTTTTTGCTAAGTCAAGTAATAATTCAGCTTCTTTTATTGAAGATGCGATTTTTACTAATGGCTTTTGAATTTCAATGGGCTCCTCAGTTGTACTTATTTTATTCAAGAGTTCTGGCCATAATTCCATGCTGCGCTTTCTTAGATCCCAGCCTCTTCCCTTTGATCTATGAAATATGTTTCCCATTAATATTCCCAACGCGGCCTGAGATCCGTTTAATTTATGAGCTCTCTCTTGAGATGAACTCAGTATTGGATCAGCGATTGAAACTTCATTTTCGCCCTCTACAAGCTTTAAAGCAGTGGTTAAGCCAGCTATTCCTGCCCCTATGATCAAAATCTTTCTACTATTTTTTTTTAGAATCATCAAGCTTAGTTTCAGTTGTTTTCAATAGATACAAATTTGGAGTATTTACCTGCGAAGGACCTTTTATAGCGTAAGAATAAAGAATTATGTCCAAAGTATTTGAGTTTACCCACTATAATATTGCAACTTATTTGCCCTGATAGACCTGGTCTAGTGAGCGAATTATCAAGTTGGATTGCAGATAATAAGGGCAACATAAGACACGCTGACCACCATACTGATTCTGGCGCAGGATTATTTTTAAGCCGAATAGAATGGGATCTTGAGAATTTTGGAATATCAAGACATTTAATTTCATCTGAGGTTAAGCAATTAGCTGAGAAGTTAGGGGGAAAAGCTCAGCTAAATTTTTCTGATGAAATAACAAGGGCTGCAATATTTGTTAGCAAGCAAAATCATTGTTTACTTGATATTCTTTTGCGAATAAGAAGTGGTGAATTAAAAATGGTTGTACCGCTTGTAATTTCTAATCACCAAAATATTTCTTCATTATGTCATGAATTTGGAGTTCATTTTGAATACATTCCTGTTGCAGAAAAGGGAAAGGCTTGGTCTGAGGAATTAATTTTAAAAAATTTAAATGAACACAAAATAGATTTAGTAATTCTCGCTAAATATATGCAAATTTTAACTAAAGATTTTCTTTCTAAGTTTTCAAATTGTATAAATATTCATCACTCTTTTTTACCTGCTTTTAAGGGAGCTCATCCTTATCATCAGGCTTGGGAAAGAGGGGTAAAACTGATCGGTGCTACTGCTCATTATGTTACTGAAGATCTTGATGGAGGTCCCATTATTGAGCAAGTTGTATCCCAAATAAGCCATCGTGATGAGGTCACGGATTTAATACGAAAAGGTCGAGACTCAGAGAGAATTGCTTTAGCAAGAGCATTAAGATTGCATTTACGTCGCCAAGTAATGGTTTACAGAGGTAAGACGGCTGTCTTTGCATGAAATATTCAAATTTGAAAGAGGTAAAAAAATCCTTGTTAGCGGGTTCACTGAACATAAAACTCTTTCATTTAGGTCTCATTATTCTTCCGTCTTCACCTTTATTATCGACAATATTTTTTTTAACCTCTTCATTTAATCAACTTCCAAAAAGAAAAGATAAGTATTGGTTTGATAAATCAAATTATTTATTGGTTCTAATTTCAATCTTGATGATAGTTGGTTGTTTCAATGCATATTCTGGTTGGCTTGCATGGGTTGGTTTAGCAAATTGGATCCCTTTTTTCTGGTGTTATTGGGCTTTTCAACCTTTTTTATTGACTGCAGAACTGAGGCAAGGTGCATCATATTGTCTTTTGATAGGTACATTTCCAGTTTTCGTAACAGGTTTAGGTCAAATTTGGTTTGATTGGAGTGGTCCTTGGCAGATTTTGAATGGGCTAATAATTTGGTTTGTATCTGCAGGTGGTAATCCGGATGGTCGATTATCAGGGTTATTTGATTATGCAAATATTACTGCAGCATGGTTAGTAGTCATATGGCCTTTATCTCTGGCCTCTTTATTGCGTCCATCACTTCATATTTGGAGACGCATAATTGCTTTGTTATTTGCTATTGCAATTGTTGTTTCAATAGTATTAACTGACTCACGAAACGGCTGGGCTGGCCTCATTGCTGCATTACCTACTGTAATTGGAATCTCCTCTTGGCGTTGGCTTTTGCCTCTGATCATGCTGTCTATTTCTCCTATTCTTTTTGCGGTTCTACCAGGTATAGACTCAGGACTCCAAGATATTTCACGCAAAATAGTACCTGAGGCATTATGGACTCGCTTAAACGACGTCCGATTTGGAGATGTTAGACCAGTTGAAACTACTCGTATGAGCCAATGGAAAGAAGCTTATTTATTGATAATTGACAAACCTTGGTTGGGTTGGGGTGCAGCAGCTTTTTCAGTTCTTTACCCACTCAAAAAAGGATTTTGGCATGGTCACTCTCATAATTTACCTTTGGAGTTAGCGGTTTCTCATGGCGTATTAGTTTCATTTCTAATAAATATCTTTGTGATAATGCTTTTAATTACCTCATTTAAAAAAAATATTTTTATGAATAAAAATTTAATCTTTGAAAGGGCTTGGTGGACTTCCTTTTTTCTTCTTGTTTGTATGCATTCAACAGATATAACTTTCTTTGACAGTCGTATTAATTTAGTTGGTTGGATACTTCTTTCAGGATTGCGATGCATGACCTATGATCAAAAACAACTTTCTCGAGTAAATCCATCAAGTAAACGTGTTGATAATTAAGTATTGCCCTCATTTATTTCAATCCTTATTTGTCTTTCGTAAATTGATAGCTCATTAAAAGACCTGGCAACAAGAAAGCTAGCAATACATGTAATTAGTAATGGTTTTAAAATGAGTAAATCTTTAGTTAGAGCGAAGGCTAAAAACATTGCTGTTAGGGGTGTTCTGGAACATGCTGATACAAAGCCTCCCATTCCAGCAAAAATATAGGTACTGGGAACATGACCAGTAATTGCTTCGAGCCAATTTCCAGATGCAAGTCCTATCGACCCTCCAAGGATGAGCATAGGATAGAAAAGACCTCCTGGAGCGCCCGATGCAACGGCTATACCAGTACTAAAAAAAAGCACAAAAAATGTTCCTATGCCTAAACCTATGCTTGCCTCTCCTTCAGCTATTGATTTTTGTAAGTCTCCTAAATGATGAAATGTCTCTGGTAAAAAAGAATATATTAGGCCGAGAGTTAAACCACTTAAGACCATGCGGGTAGCAAGCTTATTCCCAAACCATTTATTTCCTTGAATTTGCATTGTAAGGACGTATTGACAGTACAACTCTGCAAGAAAGCCAATGCCAATTCCCAATCCAACTAGATAAAACAAATCAATTGGTAAGAAATCAATCTTAGTTATGTATTCTCTCTGCAATTGAAAGCCAAGGATATTATCAAAACCTCCTGCTTTCGGGTCAAGTCCAATACCCTGAAGTACATCTGCCCAAGTATCTGCCCAAAATGTTGTTACGACTACCAATAGAAGAACTACTGGTTTTGCAGAATTCAATAACTCCTCAATTGCATAGATAAATCCACCTAAAGGTGCACTAAAAATTGCAGCAATGCCCGCTCCACCACCTGCGGCAACGATCACTCTTCGAAATGCCACTGGTGCCTTCAACCATTGGGCCATTTGCCATGCTACTGATCCTCCCATTTGTACTGATGGTCCTTCTGGTCCTAATGGGAATCCACTGCCAATGGCAACTATGCCAGCCAAAAGTTTTACTAGTCCAACCCTTATACCCATGGGAACTGGGCGATGGCGTATGAAAGCCATTATTTGACTTATTCCCGAACCTTTAGCAGCTGGAGCGAATCGGGATATCAAAGTAGCAGATATAAATCCACCAATGCCTCCTAGAAGAGGTAGAACTATCCATGCAGGGAACTCTTTAAGTAACCGTAATCTCCAATCATCAAGTCCATGCACACCAGCTTTAAAAAGTACCCCCGTAATGGCAGCACCAAATCCAGTGAGGATAAGCGCTAAAATTACAATTAACCATTTTTTATTGAGTAATTTTCTAATGCTATAACTGGAATGCATTGCGATTTCTGCTATTCGATTAATACTAGAAAAGATTACTCTTATACTAATTTAATCTGGACAATTTTGATAAATTTTGGTCATTACTAATTTTTCCTTCTTCTTCAAATCCAGGAATTTCATTGAAATTTAAGTATTTATAAAGTTCCTTTGATATTGGTTCAATTTTCTTTGCAGCTACATTTAAATACTCATCTAAAGTGGGAATTCTTCCAAGTAATGCACAGACTGCTGCCAGTTCAGCACTTCCTAAAAAAACTTGTGCGCCTTTACCTAATCTATTGTTGAAGTTCCTTGTACTCGTTGAAAAAACAGTAGTATTATCATCTACTCTTGCTTGATTACCCATACATAAAGAGCAACCTGGCATTTCTAGCCGACTTCCAGCTTTCTCAAAAATTTCATAGTAACCTTCTTGTTTAAGAATATCCTCATCCATACGAGTTGGTGGGCATATCCATAAGCGTGCCTGAATTTTACCTTCACCTTCAAGTATTCTTGCCGCAGCACGATAATGACCAATGTTAGTCATACATGAGCCAATAAAAACTTCTTGAATGTCTGTTCCTGATACCTCAGTAAGAAGTTTCACATTATCTGGGTCATTTGGACAGGCTAGGACTGGTTCTAAAAGATCATTCAAATTAATTTCAACAATTTCAGAGTAAACTGCATCATTATCGGCTTTGAGAAGTTCTGGGTTTCCTAGCCATCTCTCCATTGATTTAATTCGTCTTTCAAGGGTTTTTTTGTCCTCATATCCTCTAGCGATCATGTTTTTGAGAAGTGATACATTGCTTCTCAAGTATTCAGAAACTGTATCTGTTGAAAGTTGGATACTACATCCTGAGCATGATCTTTCTGCACTTGCATCTGTTAGTTCAAAAGCTTGTTCAAGCTTAAGATTGGGTAACCCCTCAATTTCTAAAATTTTTCCATTAAAGATATTTATTTTGTTTTCTTTAGCTACGGTTAATAGACCTTTTTGGATGGCCATCCAGGGAATGACATTAACAACGTCTCTGAGTGTTATGCCTTTTTGTAAATCGCCACTAAATTTAACGAGTACTGATTCTGGCATGTCTAAAGGCATAGCACCTATTGCAGCGGCAAAGGCTACAAGACCTGAGCCCCCAGGGAAAGAAATACCTAATGGGAATCTTGTATGGCTATCTCCTCCTGTCCCAACCGTGTCAGGTAGGAGCATTCTATTTAGCCAGCTGTGTATTATTCCATCCCCAGGTCTGAGTGCTACTCCTCCTCGCTCTGCGAAAAAATCAGGAAGTTCTTTTTGTGTTTTGATATCAACAGGTTTTGGATAAGCCGCTGTATGACAAAAGCTTTGCATTACAAGATCGGCTGAAAATCCCAGACAGGCGAGTTCTTTCATTTCATCTCTTGTCATAGGTCCAGTGGTATCTTGACTACCAACGGTTGACATTACAGGTTCACAACTAGTTCCTGGCAAAACTCCATCAAGTCCGCAGGCTTTCCCTACAATTTTTTGTGCTTGTGTGAACCCATGTGTTGGTTTTTCTGGTTTCCCTGGTCTAATAAAAATAGTAGATGGTTCAAGGTTTAGTTTGTCTCTTACTTTATCTGTTAGGGCTCTACCAATCATCAACGGAATGCGCCCTCCAGCTTGCACCTCATCGATAATAGTGGAGGGCTTTAAGTCAAAAGAAGTTATCTCTTCTCCTTTATCTTTTGATTTTACATTTCTTCTGATTACTCCTTCAAAGGGATAGATGGTTATTACATCACCATTCTTTAACTGGCTGACGTCGCATTCAATGGGTAAAGCACCTGCATCCTCTGCCGTATTAAAGAATATTGGTGCAATTTTACCTCCTAAAATTACACCCCCAGATCTTTTATTAGGAATGTAAGGGATGTCATTACCTATGTACCAAAGAACTGAATTTATTGCTGACTTTCGGGAACTTCCTGTTCCAACAACATCACCTACATATGCCAATGGATAACCTTGATTTTTAAGTTTTTTTATTTGCTCAAGTGCATTTGGAATTCGATTCTCCAGCATCGCTAGAGCATGTAAGGGAATATCTGGCCTAGTTGTGGCGTGGGTAGCTGGAGAAAGATCATCAGTGTTTGTTTCCCCATCAATTTTAAATACAGTTACTGATATTTCACTTTGTAGTTTCGTTTTTGAATTGAACCACTCAGCCCTTGCCCAACTTTGAATGACTTTTTTTGCAAAATTATTTTTCTCAGAAAGCTCGAATACTTCATGAACAGCGTCATAAACCAAAAGGGTATGACTAAGATTTTGTGCTGCACAATTTGCAAGGGCTTCATCTTTGTTTTGAAGGATCTCTATCAAAGCGGAAACGTTATAACCTCCTACCATCGTCCCTAATAAATTTGTTGCTTCATGCGGATTTAGGTAATCTGTTTTTATGATGCTTTGAGCTACAGAATTAAGCCAAGTTGCTTTTACATAAGCAGCCTTATCAACTCCAGGTGGGATTCGTTGTTTTAAAAGAGTAAGAAAAAAATCCTTATTCTTCAAATCAACAGGGCTTTCTAATATCTGAGTAAGATCACTTACTTGCTCGGGTGTTAACGGTAAAGCCGGGATACCGAGGCTTTCTCTCTCTGAAGCAGATTTTCCATAACTTTCCAACATGACCTAGGCTCCTTTTTTGTTCAAATGAGAAAGACTTCTATTTTTGTTTTTTACAATCTTAAATTGAGAGTGGTGAGATGTGGAATTGTCAGGTAGGAGTGTATTCATATTGTTTTTTTCTTAGTCTGGGACTTATGCAAAAGGAAATGGCTCAATGAGTATCGCATCGGATCCTCCTCTGACTGATAACACGGCCGATCTTCATGTTGTGGAGACACGTCCTTTGGTGCCTCCTATTCTGCTGCATCAAGATCTCCCTATTGATAATAAAGTCGTTGAAATTGTTACCAAAACTAGAGCCAAGATTAAGTCAATTTTAAATGGTGATGACAATAGGATTCTCGTAATCGTTGGCCCCTGCTCAGTTCATGATGTTGAGGCTGCTAAAGAATACGCCAATCGATTACTTCAATTACGAGAGCGTTTTACAGAAAAACTTGAGGTTGTAATGAGAGTTTATTTTGAAAAACCTAGAACAACAGTTGGGTGGAAAGGTCTCATAAACGATCCACATCTAGATGGCTCTTACGATATTAATACTGGACTCAGACGAGCAAGATCACTTCTGCTTGATCTGGCACGTACTGGGATGCCTTCAGCGACTGAATTATTAGATCCAGTTGTACCTCAATACATAGCTGATCTAATCAGTTGGACTGCTATTGGGGCTAGAACTACCGAGAGCCAGACTCATAGAGAGATGGCTTCGGGATTATCAATGCCGATTGGATATAAAAATGGGACGGATGGAACGGTTAAGGTTGCTGCAGACGCAATCAAAGCGGCCTCAAGGCCTCATCATTTTCTTGGGATTAATAAGGATGGAGGCGCATCAATTGTAAGTACAACGGGTAATCCAGATGGCCATCTTGTTTTGAGAGGTGGTACCACAGGACCTAATTATCATGAAGAGGCTATAAAAAAAGCTTCGCAAGAACTTGTTAGTGCTGGCTTACCTGGACGATTGATGGTCGATTGTAGCCACGGAAATTCTAATAAAGATTATCGACGACAGGGCGAGGTTTTAATGTCTGTGGCTAATCAGTTATCTCAGGGAAATAAAGAAGTCATGGGAGTAATGGTTGAAAGTCACCTTGTAGAAGGTAATCAAAAGTTATCTGAAGACTTATCTCAATTAACCTATGGAAAAAGCATTACGGATGCTTGTATTGATATTGCTCAGACAGAAGAATTATTGGAAGAATTAGCAGCATCAATTTAAATAAATCCACAATAAAGCTGTTGAGATAGGAACTGTAAAATTATCAATTCCCCATACACTTATTTGTTCAAGACCTGTAGCTGTCAATGTTAATAGAATAATCTTGTCAAAACCTAGACTATATTCGGTGAGTATATTGATAACAATTAAAATAATAGCAGAAACAACTAACATTGTAGATGTACCTATTAGGGATTTAGTTTGCCCAAAAATTTGCCAGGTTTTCGATCTAATTTCTTTACCAATTAATCCAGCTAATCCATCACCGAAAGCCATAACAAGAACAGCTACTACAATAGCAATACCATTACTTGGCCATAAAAAAAGTAATAGTAAACTTATACTTAAGCCATATGCAATTGTTCCAAAACTTTTTCTTTTAATATCCTCTATACCTGGTATTAGCTTAAATCTATAATTAATTATTAAGGCAAAGGTGATAGTAATTGATATGGGTAAAATTAAATATTTTGGTAATTGAAGCCAATATACTAGGGGTATTAAAGGTCCTGAACCAATATGAATAATTTTTCTGATAAATTCTTTTTTTTCAGGAAATCTTTTTCTGCAAATAAGAGCAATTAAAAAAACTATAAATATCCATAAAAATATAAAAATTACTGAGTTAATGTAAAACAAGTTTTAAGCTGCTCTTTGATGAGTTGTCATAACTCTAAGTTTTAGAATCGCTTTCGCTTCTAATTGCCGCACTCGTTCACGAGAGACATTGATTTGCCTACCTATCTCAGCAAGAGTTAATGGCTCTTCGCCATCCAGGCCAAATCTGAGCCGCATAATTTTTTGTTCTCGCTCATTTAATTGTGAAAGCCATCCTCCAAGGTGCTCTTTTTGAAGATTTCGATCCATACCCTCCATAGGTTCATCACAATTTGGATCAGGAATTAATTCTCCAAGGGTGCTTCTGTCTTCTTCTCCTCTAGCGTGCGCATCAAGCGATGCACATGGTGCACTTTGAGCTATTAGGTCTTCAAGATCTTTTGGCTCAATGCCCATAGCACTGGCTAGTTCTAGACGATTTGGTTGGCGCCCAAATCGGTGAGTAAGTTCTTTAGTTATCCGGCGCATTTTGGATAATTTCTCGCTTATATGTATCGGCAGTCGAATAGTTCTTGCACTGTTATCAATAGCCCTAGTCATTCCTTGCCTAATCCACCAATAAGCGTATGTTGAAAATTTATATCCCATCGCAGGGTCAAATTTATCAACGGCTCTTTCAAGTCCAATTGCACCTTCTTGTACAAGATCTAGCAATTCAAGACCTTGGTTTTGATATTTTTTTGCAACACTTACTACCAACCTTAAATTTGCTGCCATCATTCGGTCTCTTGCGCGTTTTCCCATTCGAATTTGGTGCTTTTGGCGCGGTGTTCTTTTCTCTTCATCATGTTCCAATAACTTTTTCATTTTTTGAACATGATGAGCCAGCTCAATTTCCTCAGCCGCAGTTAGTAAAGGTACTCTTCCAATACTGCTCAAATAAAAACCAATTGCATCGGTTCCAATCCTTCCTGAGGATTTGTGCTGAGCTTTGGTCGCTAGGCTTGATCGATTTTGTCTTATACCTGATTGCTTTTTTGAAGCATTAGGTAAAACAGGAAATCGTGAAGACTCGTTTGAAGAGTCTTGCCCAGATTCCAGAGGGATCCCCATCACCCTGGCCTCCTATATTTGTATTTAGATTGAAAATAGCACTTAAAACGCCAACTAGATGAAAAGAAACAAAAAATTTTCGATAGAGTTCAAAAATGTTCCAAATATCACTTCATAAATAGGTAAAATTTCCTGTTTTTTATATCGCATGTTTAAATTCTTTGAGAAATATTGAGAAATTTTCTGTCAGTTTTTGGCTAGTAGTTCCTGAACTGATAATTCATTAATTTCAGACTTAAGACGAATAAATTCTCCATTACTTTTCATTTTCCAAGACCCGCTATTAACTCTAAGATATAGCTCAAGAAGATTGCTAAGTTCTTTTTTAAGATTAACGTCTTCGATTGGACTCACGGCTTCTACTCTTCTGTCTAGATTTCTTCTCATCCAATCTGCACTTCCAATATAAACCTCCGAATTATTGTTGTTTAGGAACCAAAAGATTCTTGAATGCTCTAGAAATCTTCCAATTACACTCTTGACTTCAATATTTTCACTTAATCCTTTTACCCCCGGATATAGACAACAAATGCCTCTGACAACAAGTTTGATTTTCACACCTACTTGAGATGCTTTGTATAAAAGTTTGATAATTTCAGGATCAGCGAGAGAATTCATTTTTGCTCGGATTTCTGCTGGTTGATCATTTTGAGCATGCCTTATTTCTCTTTTTATTAATTCTTCCATTCCTTTTCTAAGTGTTACGGGGGCTACAAGTAATTTCCTAAATTCTTGTTGTTTCGAAAAACCTGTTAGGTAATTAAATAGCTCGATTAAGTCTTGTCCTAATTCGGGTTGTGATGAAAGTAAGCCTAAATCTGTGTATAAAGTTGATGTTTTTGAATTATAATTACCAGTGCCAACATGGAAATAGGTTCTTAGGCTTTCTTTTTCCTTTCGAACTACTAAGGCGATTTTTGTATGAGTTTTTAATCCAATAATCCCATACACAACATGGACTCCGCATTGTTCAAGTCTTTTTGCCCATTGAATATTATTATCTTCATCAAAACGGGCTTTTAATTCAACGAGGGCCATAACTTGCTTGCCATTCTCAGCAGCCCTTATCAAGGCTGAGATTACCGGCGAGTCTTTAGAAACTCTATAAAGCGTCATTTTTATTCCCATTACTTGGCTGTCCTCTGCCGCTTGATTTATAAATTCTTCTATTGATGTTGAAAATAATTCAAATGGATGATGAATTAAAAGATCTCTACGTCTAATGATCGAGAAAATACTTTTAAATTCTTCATGCTTTATCGAGCCGTCTTCTAATAGACCTAATTGACTACTTTTAAGAGATTTATGTGTATGACCTCGATGATTTTCAAACTTAAGATTAGGTGCATCAATTTCATTCAATTTTATCAAATCATCAAGTCCAAGTAATCCATTTATTCGGTAAAGATCTTCTTCTTGAACATTCATCCCCTCCTGCAATAAAGCAAGAATTTTTTTTGGCATGTCTGCAGAGACTTCTAATCGCACAACCTCTCCTCCCATTCTTCTTTTCCTAAGGCCTTCTTCAATCGCAATCATTAGATCATCAGCTTCAAGATCACGAAGTTCTAAATCAGCATCTCTTGTCACTCTGAAAAATGAGTATTCCCGAACTTCCATTCCTGGGAATAGTAACTGTAGGTTTGAAGCGACGACTTGTTCAATAGAGACGACAGAATGAATAACATTATTTCTATCATTCATTAACTCTTTTGGAATGGGAATATATCTTGGTAACGTTTTTTGAGGAATTTTGACTCTTGCAAATTCCTCCTGATTTGTTTCTGGATCAATTACTAAAACTGCTAAATTTAAACTTAGGTTGCTTACAAAGGGAAAAGGATGAGCTGGATCAACTCCCAATGGTGTGAGTACAGGAAAAATGGCTGTCTTAAAATAGTTATCGACCCAATTTTTTTGCCTAGAATTTAGAATGACGTAGTCAAGAATATGGATATTCTCTCTGGCAAATGTTTTTTTTAGTTTAAAAAATGTATGCTGTTGTCTCTCAAGAATAGGAAGTAAGTTAGATCTTATCTCGGCAAGTTGTTGTTTAGGTGATCTACCATCTATGCTTTTTTTTGTGATATTAGCCTCAACTTGTGATTTGAGTGAAGCAACTCTCACCATAAAAAATTCATCTAGGTTATTACTAAAAATCGCTGAGAATTTTGCTTGTTCTAATAGAGGTGTATTTTCATCAATCGCAAGATCCAACACTCTTTCATTAAACTTTATCCAACTTAATTCTCTGTTTATATATATTTGTTTGTCTTTTGTTGATCCAGACATTTCTCTATTGAATTAGTGAATTATTTATAAATTTATATTTGATTATATTTAAATGAACTACTCTTAGTAATTAAAAAGATAACTATTGATAGTAGCAAGGTTGTTACAATAAATGGACTCTTCACTCCTAAAATATCATAACTGAAGCCTGCAAATGAAGCCCCAATAAAAGTCCCTAAACTCTGCAAACCTTGTAAACTTCCTAAAACTGCGCCTTGACCTGCTGCATTAAGTTTTCTCGAAATCAATGCTCTTAGACATGGCGTCACTAAGCCAGTGCCTAATGCTAGTACAGCTACTGAACTAAAAACCATCGGAATTGAGTTATCCGCGTTAGCTAAAGTGAGGTTTATGCAACCAGCCATTACAAAACCAATACCCGCTAATGTAAGTCTTTTTTCTCCGAACGTATTAACTAAAGGTCCTATTAACCCACCCTGAACTATCATCGCTATGACTCCAACAACAATGAAAGCTTGGCTTGATAGTTGTGGACTCCATTGAAAAGCTTCTTTTAAATAAAGAACTAAAATCGCAGTAAAGCCATTAAACGCCATAAAAAAGATAAAAAATGAAAAGCATAGTGTTCTTGATAAAGAATTTGTGAATACAAAACTGAGTTGAGTGAACGGGTTTAAATCGCGTTTTTTCGGTAGAGCATTTCTTTTTTTTATGTCTAATGTTTCTGGTAGGAAGCCAATCACCAAAAGTAAATTTGTTACTGCAAATGCTGTTGCAGCCCAAACTGGGAGTGTCACACTATATTTTGCAAGTGCTGTGCCGAATCCAGGACCCAAGACAAACCCTAAGCCAAAGGCGACGCCGATTAATCCAAATGTTTTTGCGCGATTTTCTGGAGTTGAGATATCAGCCAATACTGCAGTAGCTGTTGCTGCTGTCCCTCCACTTATGCCATCAATTATCCTCGCGAGAAATAATAATAAAAGAGGTAAGCTTGAAGCCCATATCGGTAATGTATTTTCCCAATTAATACTTACAGTAATAGCGAATAGTCCAAGCCCAATAACAGATCCGCATACGCAAGTAGTTATGACTGGCTTTCTACCAAAACGATCACTAAGGGCACCGATAAGAGGAGCTACTGCGAATTGTGAGATTGCATATGTTCCAGCTAGAAGACCTAACGTTGTTCCGCTGTTCGTAAATCTTCCTAGAAGAAATGGTAGCAATGGAAAAACAATCGTTTCTCCTAATCTGTCATTAAGTAATGTTATGAATGCACTTAGAAGTGTCGGGATTTTTGGCCTTTGCACAATTCAGATATAGTCAATGCTTAGCTTCTCACAAAGGCAGATCATTTTCTTAGCCATAACTAACGCTCAATGATCAGAACTGATGAGACAAGAAAGCTTTGTAAGAGGGATATTCCAATGATAAGGGATCTTTATCAAGATGCGATTGAATCTGCGGGTTGCGAGCTTTACAACGAAGAACAGATCCGGGCTTGGAGCTCCTTAGCCTATTTGCCTGGCGTACTTGATCAGGCACTTATAGAAGGGAAAGGATGGGTTGTCTTTCATAATAAAGTGATTAAATCTTTTGCTGTAAGATTCCCCTCTGATCGTTTAGCACTTCTATATAGCAGAGGTAAATACACTAGAAGAGGTTATGGAAAGTTATTACTATCGCTTATTGAAAAAGATGCAAAAACAGAAAACATATCAAAACTCTTTACTGAGGCAAGTTTGTATAGTTATCCATTATTATTAAAATGTGGTTGGGTTTCTTTATCAGTTGAGCATATAAAAATAGGTGGAATAGATTTTAAAAGGTTTTTAATGGAGAAGGAACTAATTTAAATTATACTTAAATGATTTCATCTTATAATAAACATCCAAAACTCTTTTTGAATCAATTAAGTATTTTGCATATTTAATTCCATCATTGATGCTATTAGACTTTCCAACTAAATATAAATAGAAGGCAGAATTCCATATCAATGCGTTAATTAATGGACCCTGATTTTCAAGAGCTAATAGGGCTTGACTTTTCCATTCTTCTAACGATCGAAATCTACAATCTTTTTCAAAAAACTGATAATCTTTTGAATTGATCGAAGCCTTAGAGATATTATTTTCATTCATAAGTACGTAACTATTAATTCGATTGAGTGCAATATCAACTCCCCCCTCAAGACCATTTATCAAGAGGAAATGCTTTTCGCCAATGAGTTCAAGAGTTTTGCAATGTCTTTGTTGCGTTGGAGGGTGAACATAGCCACTTACCAGCAAATGATTGCCTTTATGAGCTGACCAAAGTAATTCCATGCTCGCAATTGTGGGTCTTTTACCAAGTTCCTCGCGGAAATAAATAAGTTTCTCTGCTAGGGGGAAGTGATCTGGTTGATGAATAAGAGCAAAATTATGTTTCTTAAATCCGTTTACTAATTGATCAAAATTTATTCCATTCAAATTTATCTCAATGGACTCAAATAGTTCTTTTGTACTGACCCCGTACTTGGTTGGCATTCGATTGCCACCGTGCAATACAATTGGTTGATGAGCACTAAGTAATACAAGTACTGTTAAAGGATAAATAGGAGCATATTTTGTTCGCCCATCAAATGGCATTCCAAAGCAAATAGGTTTAGATTTCTTATTTTCATTTTCAAAATTAGGTCCTAATTTTTTATATGTATCTAACATACCCGCTAATTCTTGAGGTTCGGGCCGGCGAATTCTATGAGCTATTAAAAATCCTCCGATTTGTGCGGGACTTGGTATTCCTGTCAGAATTAATTCGAGCGCATCTGCAGATTCTTCACGTGACAGACTGCGGCTGGTTTGCTCGCCGCTGCCAATTTTTTTTAGGTAGTCTTTGAACCGTTCTTGACTGGTTTTTTTTTGCATGAACGACGCCCCGAATGGAATCGTGTATTTGGTTGGTGCAGGCCCTGGTGACCCTGACTTACTTACTGTGAAGGCTCAGCGACTTATTAGTCAATGCGATGCTTTGGTCTATGACTCGTTAGTACCAAATGAAATCCTCAGCCTTGTAAAACCGTCATGCGATTGCATTTTTGTTGGTAAACGACGTAATCATCATTCGATGCCTCAGCTAGAGACTAATGATTTACTTTCTCATCTCACAAAAAAATATCAATCGATTGTTCGATTAAAAGGTGGCGATCCTTTTGTATTTGGCAGAGGTGGCGAGGAGGCTGCTTATTTACATAATAAGGGAGTAATTGTGGAAGTTGTTCCAGGAGTCACTTCTGGTATTGCAGCCTCTGCTTATATGGGTATTCCATTAACTCATCGAATGGGTGGCAGCTCTGTCACTTTCGTGACAGGGCATGAGGGACTTGGGAAAAAAGCGCCAAATGTGAATTGGAAGAATCTTGTTAATGCCAGTGATAGTCTCGTTATTTATATGGGTATTCATAATTTAGAACATATTGTTAAGCAATTAATTAGTCATGGGATGCCATTAAGCACTCCAGTAGCAGTTATTCAACAAGCTACGGTAAAAGGTCAACGATTTTTAACGACTTCACTAAAAAACATAGTAAAAAAGGTTAAATTCAATAAATTTGAGTCTCCCTCAATAATAATTGTAGGAAATGTAGTTAATTTTCAAGTAGAAGCATGCGCTCCTAAGTCTTCAGATGTCACAATGCCAATTTCTATTGAGCTTGACTAACTAACATTGATATAAAAATTCCCACAATTTTTGACAATCTTTGAACACATCTAAATAGTATTCATTAACTTTTTGAATAGGCTTACAATTAAGACTATTAATCAGAATCCATTGATCACTTTTAAAAGGAATATTGGATATTATTTCTTCTAAGAAAATCCCAGAATCAATTCCTTTTTGTCGCATTATCCCTGGAAGACAACCACTTTTAATCGGAGGTGTTAAAAATATATTATTTCTTTTAACAAGAATATTTGAGGTAGTAGAACAACAAATCTCTCCAATATTATTCTCAAATAATGCTTCGTCAAATCCTGCACTTTTGGCTTCTCTCAATGCTTGTATTGATTGCCCATAAGAAAATGTTTTATGTAAAAATAATTGACTTTTTTCATTTCTTTTTTCGAGGGTACTTATCTTTGCTGTAATTGCTTCAAAATTTGGATTTGCAGAATTTAACTCTATCCAGAGGCGATGTTCTTGTTGGTCTGATTCAACGTAGTTGATACCCCTATTAACACTTGCTCCACGACTCCAATTAATTCTAATAACATAATAATTTGTTCTTAAATTATATTTGTTAACTCCTTCGCTAATTAGTGAACTAATCTCATCATATGATGGAGGGGAGGTCAAGCCAAGTTGCAGTGAACTCTTTTTTAGTCGTGTCAAGTGTTCTTTTAATAGAAGTGGTTTCCCATTCTTAATTAAAATTGTCTCAAAAATTCCGTCACCGTAGCTTAAACCTCGATCATTTATAGGTATATGGATGTTTTCAAGAAAATCCCATTCACCATTTATCCAGCCAACTCTCATTGTGTTATTTTTTATTAAGAGAATTTAGTATTGGAACAAGCTTCCAACTCATTTCCTCAGCTTCTTGCTGAGGATTTGAGTCTGCGACTATTCCACAACCTGCATTAACCCTTAAAACAAGATCCTTTTTGATTAGTGTGCGTATAAGTATGCAGCTGTCGAAATTTTCATCCCAGTCGATTTTGATAAGTGCGCCACAATATGGTCCTCGAGGTAATGACTCCAACTCATACAATCTTTTGCATGCTCTTAGTTTAGGTGCACCAGTAATAGAACCTCCTGGCCAGCATGCTTCAAGTAAATTCACCCATGTCTTATTTGGATATAAGTGACCATTGATTACCGACGTAAGGTGGTGCACATGTGGATAACTTTCTAATGAGAGTATTCTGGGGGTTTTTATAGAGCCTGGTATACATACTTTTCCTAAATCATTCCTTAGGATATCAACCACCATAATATTCTCAGCTCTATCTTTTGAACTAGTAATAAGATCTACAGCTATATCGGCATCCTCTGATTTGTTCTCCTTTCTGGGTCGTGTACCCTTTATGGGTCTGGTTTCAACTAGGCCTTCTTTATTAACTTTTAAAAAACGTTCAGGTGAGGTAGATATTATTGACTCTCCTTTTGCTTGCCCTGCAGCAATGACGACTCCGCTAAATGGTGCAGGACAATTTTTTCTGAGATCTAAATATAGGCTGATAGGAGAAATGTCTTGTTCTAATTCACTGAAGCATCCTGTTGTTAAATTGGCTTGAAAAATATCTCCTCTATTTATGTAGTTTTTTAGTGTCATGACCCTACTTTCGAATTCAAGTTTGTTTAAGGACCACTCCCAAGATTCAATTGGGATTTTTCTATTTGAGCTGTTTTTTTGATGAGTTTTAAGAAGGGTTTCTTTCTCCTCTTGAGTCCCTATGGAATTAATTAGTTTAAAATATTCATCTATTTTTTTAATGTTAGTGCCCTCAATATTGAGTTCTTTATTTTTGAGATCACATTTAATTATGGGATCATATCGAGCGATCCATAGGGTTGCTAAATCATCTTCTCTCCAGGGATTTTGCTCTTCAATCCAAGCTGCTGCTTCATAGCTAAGCCAACCTATCCAATAACCAGGAACTAAGTTTCTTAGCTTTTTGAATGGGTTTGAACTATTATTTTCAACTGGTGTTCCACGACAACATATTTGTTCCACTGGTTGAGCGGCGAGAATACTTGTTCTCCCAAGCTCTGAACTGTCTCCATCGAGCCATGTGAATCCATCTTCGCCTAATGAGTTAGATAATTTAAGAGCTAACACATCGAGCTCAACCCATGGACAATTTTTAGTAATGACATTGCTCATAAATTTCCTATGAATATATTCCTAATTTCTCTAGAGCTTTAATTCTTATACGACAGCTATCACATTTTCCACATGCTTTCGAATTTGATGTATAACAACTCCATGTAGCTTCGATTGGTATCTTTAACCTGATTGCCTCTTGAAAGATATTTACTTTATTCATTTTTATAAGTGGAGCCCAGAGTTTTATGGGTTTTTTTTCACGTCCTACTTTGTTAGATAAATTAGCAAGTTTTTGATAGGCCTCTAAATAATCCGGTCTACAATCTGGATAACCAGAGTAGTCCATTGCATTAATTCCTAAAACGATTTGATTAGCATCCCTTGCCTCGGCCAGGCTTAGAGCAACTGCGATGAATATTGTATTTCGCCCAGGGACATAAGTACTTGGTATGATCCCTGGTTGTACTCCATTAGTAGGTATTATTTGATTAATGTCGGTTAAAGACGATCCACCCCAGGCAGATAGATCAATTGAGAGAATTTTATGTTCTTTCAATTTTAAATGTTTACCGATTGTGAGAGCAGCATTCAACTCTTTTTTATGCCGTTGCCCATAATCGAATGATAGACCGATAACACTGTATCCACTTTCTATTGACAAAGCGGCAGCAGTCGCAGAATCAATTCCTCCTGAAATCAAAGCCACTGAAATATTTTTAACCATTTAATTGATGTAAATATTGATAGGGAAAATTATATTTAGAAAGATTTTCCATCTTTAATTAATATTTAGCCACTTATGTGTTTGAACACTCATTCTCCATTCTGGATTTTTTGAAATAAATTCAACAACAAGTTTTTTGCCTTCTTCATTATCCCAGCCAGGCTGCATAAACAGAAAGGGTTTTTTATTATTAATTTTTTGCGCCTGAGCGGCTAATTTTTTAGCGAAAAATATATCTTCCTTTTCTTGAATTATAAATTTTATTTCTTGACATGATTTTAGTATTTGCAAATTTGGAGGTAGATGTCTTTTTGGAGATAATGTAATCCAATCGGGATTTCCACTTAGCTGATTCACACCACTCGTTTCAAGATGAATAGGAATAGACAGAAACTCTCGAATGGCATTACATAGAGGATTTAAATCATGATGAAGAGGCTCTCCGCCAGTAATAACCACAAAACCAGCTCCATTACTAATAGCTTCTGATATGCCAAGGATGACTTTTTGGATTGTTTGTTTTTGGTGGTTTCCTTCAACCCAAGATTCTTTTGTATCGCACCACTTGCAGCCTACCTTACAACCAGCAGTTCTAATGAAGTACGCACTTTTGCCAGTATGGGCACCTTCTCCCTGTAAGGAATGAAAAGTTTCAACCAGCGGAAGATAGTACTCCATTAGGAGTTCTGATAATTTTTTTTATCTATCAATTTAGATGATTGCTGAATTGCTTCTTTAGGTGAAGTAGGGAGACGTAGCTGTGCTGCTGCAATGAGACCCTTAAATAAAGGGTGAGGTTTTCCTGGTCTGGATAGAAACTCAGGGTGATATTGGCAGGCAATAAAATAAGGATGATCTTTTAATTCAATTACTTCAACTAATCTCCCGTCAGGAGATGATCCACTTATGACATAACCTGATTCAATAAAAAGATTACGGTAAGAATTATTAAATTCATATCTATGGCGGTGACGCTCGTAAACAACTTCTTCGTCATAAAGATTTTGACTAAGAGTCCCTTGTTGTAATCTGCATGGGTAAACACCTAGCCTCATTGTTCCGCCCAGGTCGACTACGTCCTGCTGTTCTGGAAGTAGGTGAATTACAGCATCAGTACTGGATGGGTCTAATTCTGAACTAGACGCATTCTCTAAATTAGCTATATTTCGAGCCCATTCGATAACAGCACATTGCATTCCAAGGCATAATCCAAGAAATGGTACACGTTGTTTTCTTGCCCATTGTATTGCAGCAATTTTTCCATCTACACCCCTATTCCCAAATCCACCTGGCACAACAAGTGCATCCACTCCTTTGAGGAGCTCATTTGGTCCTTCAGTCTCGATCTTTTCAGCAGAAACCCACTGTAATTCTAATGAAGCATCTTGAGCTATACAAGCATGTTTAAGAGCCTCGACTACTGAAAGATAGGCATCATTTAGTTGAACATATTTCCCAACAAGTGCAACTTTTACCGATGGTCCTGGATGCCTCAATTTATGGACAAGTTCTTCCCATTCTTGTAGCTCACATTCGTGATCCGTTAAATTGAGAACATCGAGGACTTCTCTACACAGGCCTTCTTTTTTTAAAGCAAGTGGAACAGAGTAAATACTATCTGCATCAAGAGACTGTATTACAGCCTGTTGGTTAACTCCACAAAAACCACTGATTTTTCTTTTTAGCTCGTCATTTATCGATCTATCGCTTCGGCAAACTAATAAATCTGGTTGAATACCAATTGATCGAAGTTCTTTCACTGAGTGTTGAGTGGGTTTGGTTTTTAACTCGCCTGAAGTTCCAATGAATGGGAGTAAGGTGACATGTATATATGCAATATCATCTCTTCCCACATCTCCTTTGAATTCCCTTATGGCCTCGAGAAATGGCAAGGATTCAATATCGCCGACAGTACCGCCAATTTCTGTGATCACAACATCTGCAGCACTATTAGCGGCAACTCTTTTAATTCTTTCCCTTATTTCTCCAGTTATGTGGGGAATAACTTGAACTGTCCCTCCATTGTAATCTCCACGTCTTTCCTTGTTG
This sequence comes from Prochlorococcus sp. MIT2309, assembly GCF_059772305.1. Taxonomy (NCBI): domain Bacteria; kingdom Bacillati; phylum Cyanobacteriota; class Cyanophyceae; order Synechococcales; family Prochlorococcaceae; genus Prochlorococcus; species Prochlorococcus sp. MIT2309. The sequence continues at coordinate 1,215,942 of NZ_CM186282.1, forward strand.
ATAACAGATTGATAAATAGAGCCTGTGGTGACACTATTTAATCTAGTCATAGCAGTATCTGTGAATCTTTCATAATGTCCTAGATCTAAATCAGTTTCTGCTCCATCCTCGGTGACAAAAACTTCACCATGCTGAAAAGGGCTCATTGTGCCTGGGTCAACATTTAAATATGGATCTAATTTCAGAATTGAAACGCTATAACCTCTGGATTTCAAAAGTCTTCCAAGACTGGCTGCAACAATCCCTTTCCCGATGCTGGAAACAACTCCACCAGTGACGAATACAAATTTTGCCATTTATTTTTTTGCTACTCTTTAAATTACCTCGAACTTTCGCTTCGTGAAGAAAGCTACATGTTTTTTTGAGGAATTAGATTTCATTTCAGTTGATTTTTTCCTCAATTGTTGACTTAATTGATAATTCATCAAGCTGATTATTTGATACAGCTGAAGGAGCTTCTGTCATGAGGCACCGAGCTTGTTGAGTTTTAGGGAATGCAATTGTCTCTCTGATGGATTCCTCACCTGCCAGGAGCATTACGAGTCTATCGAGACCAAATGCCAGACCGCCGTGAGGAGGTGCTCCTGTTTGAAGAGCATTTAAAAGAAAACCAAATTGACTTTTTATTTGTTCTTTTGAAAGTCCAATAGCAGATAAAACTTTTTGTTGTAGTTCATGATCGTGAATTCTCAATGATCCTCCCCCAATTTCCAGTCCATTGAGGACTAAATCGTAAGCTTGGGCTCTTGAAGTTGGTAATTTATTCAGCCATTCACTTCTGTTGTTCCCTAAATCTTCTGGTTTTGGTGAGCAAAAAGGGTGATGTATCGCTTCAAGTCTATGTTCTTCTTCATTGAATTCGAACATAGGGAAATCTACTACCCACAAAAAATTGTAGAAATTATCGCTACCTTCCTTGGGAAGCATATTTAGCTCTTTGGCTAGATATTGTCTAACTCTGTCAAGGGTTTTATTGACTATTTCAGTTTTACCTGCTCCAAAAAGTATTAAATCGCCTGGGGCTGCTTTTGTTTTTTTTAGTAATTCAGCTTTTTTTTCGTTACTAAGGTTATCTTTAATCGCACCAATTGAATCTATTGTTCCTTCATCTCTGACTCTTATAAAAGCAAGTCCTCCTGCTCCAGCCTTTTGAGCTTCGCTGAAAATATCTCCGCCAGGCTTGATTCGAACATTACTTATTGAGGTATTGCCTGATGGAACCTTGATACATTTAACAGACCCTCCTGAGGAAATAGCATTAGAAAAAACCTTGAACGAAGAGTTTGCAAATATTGAATTAACATTATTTAGTTCCATATCAAATCTTATATCTGGTCTATCTGTTCCAAATCGATCCATTGCTTCATGCCAAGTAATTTTAGGGAATGGAAGCTTAAGATCTATATTTTTTATTTTTTTCCAAATGGATGCAATTAACTTTTCATTGATTTCAATTATTTGATCTTCTGACATGAAACTCATTTCTATATCTATTTGAGTGAATTCTGGCTGTCTATCTGCCCTTAAATCTTCATCTCTAAAACATCTTGCGATTTGATAGTACTTTTCTAATCCACCGACCATTAAAAGCTGTTTGAAAAGTTGTGGAGATTGTGGAAGTGCAAACCAATTCCCTTCGCAAACTCTTGAAGGGACGAGGTAATCTCTTGCACCTTCAGGTGTTGATTTAGTTAATATAGGCGTTTCTACTTCAATAAAACCTTTCTCTTCAAGATAGAATCTTATTTCTTTTACAACATTATGACGAAGACGTAAATTGTTATTCATTCGCTCTCTGCGAATATCTAAGTATCTATGTTTCAGTCTAAGTTCTTCTTTAATTTGCTCATCTTCATGTACAGAGACTGAAAAAGGAAGAATTTCTTTTACTTTATTTAAAATTAAAATGTTTCTTGCTACGACTTCTATTTTTCCAGTTTTTAATTTTGCATTTATTGATTCTTTAGGTCTAAGTTGAATAAGACCTTCTATTTTTAAGACAGTTTCATTCCTGAGATTCTCTGCTGTCTCAAATATTTCTTTACCCTTATCGGGATCGACAGTCACTTGTACTGTGCCAGTGCTATCTCTAAGGTCGATAAAAATAACACCACCATGATCTCTTGAACGGTCTACCCATCCACATAGTTCCACAGAGGCCCCTATGAGTTGATCATTAAGTTCTCCACAGCTGTTGCTGCGCATTTTTAATTTTTCATATAATTTATGAGTTTCCCATACTGGGGTCACTTATTTTTTTTTAATAACCTTACGATCATTTTCCAATTTTATAAAAAGGTTTTTTTACGACAGTTGCTTGATGCATTTTACCTCTTATTTCAACTTGAATATTAGTGCCAACTGAGGACAACTCAGTCGGCACATATGCCATCGCAATTGCTTCTTGAAGAGAAGGTGACCAAGTCCCACTTGTAATTTCTCCAATATGCCTATCTCCATTGAAGACTTTGTATCCTTTTCTAGCAATGGCACGCTTAGATAATTTTATTCCAACTAATTTTTTCGAAACACCCTCTTTGACTTGATTTTCTAATGCTTCTCTTCCTATAAATTCTTTTCTGTTTTCCAAGTGAACTAACCATCCTAAGCCTGCTTCCAGGGGTGTTACGTCTGTATTCATCTCATTGCCGTAAAGATGCATAGCTGCCTCTTGTCTTAGGGTATCTCTTGCACCAAGGCCACATGGTGTTACTCCTGCATTAATCAACTCAGACCAAATTTCTTTACCTTTTATGGGGTTAGCGAGAATTTCAAAACCATCTTCGCCGGTATAACCAGTTCTTGCTATGAATATATTCTCATTTTCTTCTTTTTGCTTATTATTAGAAAGATTTATAGTTCTATGACCAAATTTAGGGATCTTATCAACAGAGATACCTAGTATGTTCTTCAATAATTTTGAAGATTCTTTTCCTTGTAATGCTATTAATACGCCATCTTTTTTGTAATCCTCTATTGTAATTGATTGATTTTTCATATTATTTGTTATCCAAAGAATATCTTTATCTGTGCAATTTGCATTTATTATTATTAGTAATTTTTCCTCATTAGTATTCGTTTTGCCCATGTCATAAATAATTAAATCATCAATTATCCCCGCGTTTTCATTAAGAAGAACTGAATAACAAGCCTCACCAAGCCCAATTCGATAAAGATCGGTTGGTACTAATTTTTGAAGGCTATCTTTTGCACCAAATCCTTTTATAAAAAAAACTCCCATATGGGATATGTCAAAAACTCCTGCTGATTTTCTGACCGCAAGGTGCTCATTAATTAAACTTGTGTATTGGATTGGCATTTCCCATCCAGCAAAAGGAGCCATTCGACAGCCGATTTTTAAACAACTTTCATTAAGAGGGGTTTTCTTGAGTGACATGTAAATTAATACGGTCGTGAGCAAATGGTTGATTCTTCAACAAACAATAATCGAATTTCTTGTGGCTTGAATTGAAAAGTTTTACTAACCTATGATTCTGAGCAAGGAAATTATGGCGAATATTGAATGTTGTAAGTCATGTCAGCACTGTGTCGATTCATTCTCCTCGGCTGGGTTGTGGTGTCGTTTAAGAAAAATCAGGGTACATTCCAAGATTGCTTCGTTGGTCTTTTGTCATCATTGGACTCAAGCATCCATTGAGACCTCTATCAAACATTCAGAAGAAAATATTACTTATGAACGTCAATTAGAATTTGAAGGTTGCCTTATTAATTCCGAATAGTAATTAACTATTCGCATTAAATTAAAAAATATTATTCGATTTTTATTTAGTTTGATAGGCTTAAAAGCATTAATATACTCCTAGTAACCTTCGCCGCTAAAATATTACTAACGCCTGTATTGTCATTTTGAGGTGATAGTTCTACTATGTCTGCTCCCACAATATAAAATTCTTTAAAAATATCAATTAGAACAGCAAAATCATTCCATTGATAACCTCCGGGCTCAGGTGTACCAGTGGCAGAGAGAATGCTCGGATCAAACCAGTCGAGATCAAAAGAAATATAAATAGGTTTTTTTCGTAAAGGATTTAGAGCTTCATATATTTTTTCAATTGCAATATCTGTTTGATATGAAACAAAATTATTACTAAGTTCAAGTTCGTCAAATTCTTTCTTAGTTCCGCTTCTTATCCCAAAGTGAATGATCTTTTTACTTGGTAAAACATCCAAACATCTCCTCATTGCACAAGCATGATTGTGTTTTGAGCCCATCCATTCATCTCGAAGATCAGCATGTGCATCAATATGAATGATTACTAGATCATTAAATTTTTTTGAGATTGCATCCACTGCTCCGGAACTAACTGAATGTTCTCCCCCAAGTAAAAGAGGCTTGCATCCAAATCCCTCAATTTTACTTGTTGCTTCTTTTACAAGCTTGATTACCGGCTCGGGTGCTCCGTGAGAAATTTCGATATTACCCAAATCGGAGAACTTGATACTTTCAAGGTCGATTTTCAATTGAGGACAATATGTTTCGAGTGATTTACTTACTTCTCTTATTGCGTTTGGGCCAAAACGAGAACCAGGTTTATAAGATGTAGTTCCATCATATGGAACACCAAAAATACATATTTTTGAATTTTCAATCTCACGACTTGCTCCCATAAAAATAGGACCATCAGAATCAAAAATTAATGCATTCTTTTTGTCAATCTTTTTCATTTTTTTAGAGCTCTTTCTACAAAATTAGGCATGGTATTAAATGAACCTATCTGCCATCTTGGACTCCATATTTGGCAGTTATCTATAATTTTATGACTTCTTTTTGATTTAGGATACATGTAACTTGGAGAGTTTTGGCTAGCAAATGTCCAACTCCACAACCCACTTGGATAGATTGGAACTGACCCATACAACGTGTTGGAAAATTTAAAAATACTTCTTATTATTTTCAGAGTATTTATGTGACATTCTCTGAATGCCTCAGGGGATTCAGTTTGAACAGCAAGTACCCCTTCATTTTTAAGAGCAATTTTACAGTCATTAAAAAATTTTCTGTTGAATAAACCTTCAGCTGGGCCTTTTGGATCGGAGCCATCAATTATTATTACATCATAATTATTAGGAATAGATTTCGATACCCAATCTGTACCATCAGCAATTTTTATTTCCAATCTTCTATCTTTCCATGTTTTATCGTTAACATAAGGTAAATATTTCTTAGAGAGAGAAATTACCTTTTCATCAATCTCAACTAATTCAATTTTAGTAACCTCTTTATATTTAAGGCATTCTCTTGCTGAACAGCCATCTCCACCCCCAATAATTAATATTTTCTCTATATTTTTAGCTCCTGTCAAAGCAGGATGTACTAATGCTTCATGATAGTATTTATCTGAGGATTCTGTTACCATCCAGCAGTGATCAAGCATTAAACCTCTGCCATAATTGGTGGTTTCAATTATGGAAATTTCTTGGATTTCACTTTTAACACTTATTAGCAATTTACCTTCAATCCCATATCTCTGGTTTTTATGAAATTCATCAAAATATTTTTTCATAATTTTATTAATTACAGTTTCTAATCTAAATCATTATTAATGAAATTAGATTTTGCCTTTTTCCATGCTTCCAAAATTTCATTATGATTAGCTTCATGTATTTTATTTTGAAGATAGTCTTCAAGCAAACTAAATCTTGAAAGAAATTTTTCGTTAGTTTTATTAAGGCATTCCTCTGGATTAAGTTCATACCACTGTGCAATATTAATGAGGGTAAAAATCATGTCACCAAATTCCTCTTCCATATTAATAGTATTATTTTTATTTACTGCATCTTTAAATTCTACAATTTCTTCATTCAATTTAAACCATATATCATCAACACTTTCCCATTTAAATCCTTCTTCGGCTACTTTTTTTGAAATAATTTGAGTAGCACTCTGAGCTGGCTGAGGACGAATTTTTCGTCTTAGCAGATTACTTATCGGACTTCTTTGGCTGCTCAAAGGCCGCTCAAGAGATTTTATCTTTTCCCATCCCTCTTTATTTTTAGAACTTATTTTTATCTTTTTATCCAAAAAGACATGTGGATTCCTTCTTATTATTTTTTCTATTAATGAATTAATAACATCATCAATAGAAAATCGATTTTTTTCTTTTGCTATTTGAGAGTGCAGTAGTATTTGTAGTAATAAATCTCCAAGTTCTTCAATGATTTCTTTGTCATTCTTTTTACGAATAGAATCTATAACTTCATAAGTTTCTTCTACTAAATAGGGTATAAGAGATTCATGAGTTTGATCGATATTCCAGGGACATCCATCATCTGGATGCCTCAATTTAGAAATTGTTTCAACAAGATTAGTGAAAGTCATAGATGTGTTTATATTTGCTTGATGCGGTTTATTCTAATTTGCTCATCTTTTTTTGAAAACAGGAAATTTATCTAAAATTATGTGAACTAATGCACTCATTTCCAGTCCTGCAAGGCAAAAAATAGCATCTTTATAATATAAATCTTTCAATTCTAGTACTTCTTTTATGTTTATTCTCAAATGAATTCCAATAATTTGTTGCGGGAAAAACTGAATTATTAAAGTTAATAATGTACATAGATAAACTAATCTTATTAAAGTACCAATAATTGGAGCATGTGATATCCAAGATCTATGCGGAATCAATTTACGATATGGAAACCAAAGAATTCCTAATAGACCCCATCTCTTTGCTGGCTTAGAAATTACATCTAGATCTGGAGACAACCACAAACCACCTATAAGAAAGGCCAAGCCAAGCGAAATAGCACTCCTTAAATCAAAAACAATAAAACAAATCACGCCTAATGGTACTGTTAATACTTGTATTGAAAAATCATGTTCTTTACCTGAGGCCATTGCTATCAGAATGGATTAGTATTTGATCAGTTGCATTATGCAGCTTTATCAAGGGCGATTAGCTCAGCGGTAGAGCGCCTGCCTTACAAGCAGGATGTCCCTGGTTCGAACCCTGGATCGCCCATTAATTAGTTTTTGCTTTAAGTGTTCAAAAAAAATATTCCTCAATTGTGTATCACCCCCTCTGCAGCCGCAGAACTGGTGAGGCAATCTGCATTTGCTGGTACTCCTGGTCATATGAGTATTTCTCTTGAGAGCGATAAATGTTTAGAGGGTTGGCTTCATATCAAGTTAGTTCCAGGATCAAATGATGGTTTGCCAGTTGCACGTTGTGAAGGAGTTACCTTATTTGCCAGTGAAGACCATTTACCTATCTTAGCTGGTCTGAAACTAAATTATTTTGGGGATCTAAGTGGTGGTGGATTCTTAATCAGTAGTCCTGAGAATGCAGAAGGCTGCGCATGCGGTAGTGGATTTAGATTTTTGAAATAAAAAATTTTGAGGAAATTAATCCTCAGGGAATAAGAGATTTGATAGTTCCTCTGAATCAATTGCATACACTCTCGCAAGAGTTGTTTCTATCGCATTGACAACCTCTGCTGGAAGAAATCGCATTGAAGTCATCGCGTCATCTATGACTTCTTCAGTCACAAATTTTTCTTGACTTTCCGATTTTTCATCATTAATAACAGCCATGACCCAGCTTTGGTAAGCAAAAACTAAATCTGAAAATTCGAGTTCAGTGTTGTTTAAATCCATGGTCATTTTAGTTACGTAACTCGCACTATTTGGCTATGACTCTAAGAGGGAAAATACCAATTACGATGAAAACTCAGGAAACGGCTATTCAAGCAAAAGCTTTTGATTTCGCATTAGGTGAGTTAGTTCGTAATAATAGAGAAACATTTGAACCTGTTTGGACAGTTGACAGTTGGGTAAAGTTTTTAATTTGGTTGGCTCTGAATTGCGGCTTGAGCGGGGATAAACAGAGTCTTGAGTTATTTGCTGATGCACTGGGAGCTCCACTAACTTATCGGATGAGACGCCTTTTTTTTGAGAGAAATTTTGATTCTTTGTGTGTGATGGGTGACCCTGCGGAAGCTTCGGTTTTGATATATCCTTCCTCTTCAGAAAGTCATATATCTTTTGATTCCGTAAATTTTTCATTGGTCGAACTTGGTCTAATTAAACTGGTAAATAAAGATCAAACCACTTGGTCGGAAAATCAAGGGGTAATTACAATTCCATGGAAATAGCCAAAAAGTTGTCTAGAAACGGCCTTGCTTCCTAGTCTTATCAATCAGCTCACCTAATTCATCCAAAAAAACTTGTGACTGAACAGTCTTTTAATAAAAACTTAATCGATTCAGTTGAGAGACTGCCAAAGATTTATGACCCACAAGGGACAGAAATTAGGTGGCAGAAAGCTTGGGAACAAAATGGTGTATTCCACCCAAATTCAAGCGATCCAGGCGAACCCTTCTGCATTGTGATACCTCCTCCTAATGTGACAGGTAGTTTGCATATGGGGCATGCATTCAACACGGCTATTATTGATGCTGTTGTTCGATTTCATCGGTTAAAAGGAAAGAACGTTCTTTGTTTGCCAGGTACTGACCATGCTTCAATCGCCGTTCAAACCATTCTCGAAAAACAACTTAAGGCTAAAGGTAAAAGTAAAGATGATCTTGGTAGAAAGTCTTTTCTTGAAATGGCATGGAATTGGAAAGAAAAAAGTGGTGGCCATATAATTTCACAATTGAAGCGTTTGGGATATTCTGTGGATTGGGAACGCGAGAGATTTACACTTGATGAAAAACTTAGTAAAGCTGTTACTGAGGCTTTCGTAAAACTTCACGATGAAGGATTGATATACAGAGGAGAATATTTAGTAAATTGGTGCCCTGAATCAGGATCTGCGGTCAGTGATCTTGAGGTTGAGATGAAAGAGGTTGATGGATCACTTTGGCATTTTCGATATCCACTTATAAATTCTTCTGATGATATAAAACAATTATTTGTTGAGGTTGCAACAACCCGGCCCGAAACCTTACTAGGTGATGTAGCCGTAGCCGTAAATCCAACTGATGATAGATATAAAGATCTTATTGGCAAGCAAGTACAAGTGCCTTTTGTAAATAGGTCTATTCCAATTATTGCAGATCAACATGTTGATAAGAATTTTGGAACCGGTTGTGTAAAAGTCACTCCTGCACATGATCCAAATGATTTTGCAATAGGTCAGAGGCATAATTTGCCATTAATAACGGTAATGAATAAAAAAGGTGTTATGAACTCTTGTGCTGGTGAGTTTGAAGGATTAGATCGCTTCGAAGCCCGTCGTGCAGTGATTAAGGCACTCTCTGAGAAAAAACTGTTGGTAAAAACTGAACCCTATAAGCACAGCGTTCCATACTCAGATAGAGGAAAAGTACCAGTAGAGCCTCTTTTATCTACACAGTGGTTTGTCCGGATGGAAATAATGGCTACTAAGTGTAAAGAAAATTTTGTAGAGGGAGAGCCTAGGTTTATCCCGGAGCGCTGGGGAAAGGTATATCTTGATTGGCTAGAAAATATTAGGGACTGGTGTATTAGTAGACAATTATGGTGGGGCCATCAAATTCCAGCATGGTTTGTTATTAGTGAAACCCAAGATAAATTAATTGATAGCACTCCTTATGTTGTTGCTAATTCAGAAGAAGAGGCATATAAACTCGCATGTCAAAAATATGGAGCAGATACTAGGCTTGAGCGAGACGAAGATGTTTTAGATACATGGTTTTCTAGTGGACTGTGGCCTTTTTCAACTTTAGGCTGGCCGGATAATAGTAGTGATGATCTGCATCGTTGGTATCCCACTTCAACATTAGTCACCGGCTTCGATATAATTTTTTTCTGGGTAGCTCGAATGACTATGATGGCTAGTTTTTTCACAAATAAAATGCCTTTTAGAGATGTCTATATTCATGGTCTTGTAAGAGATGAAAATAATAAAAAAATGAGTAAAAGTTCTGGTAACGGCATTGATCCACTTTTGCTGATTGATAGATATGGTGCTGATGCATTGAGATTTGCACTAATAAGAGAAGTCGCAGGAGCAGGGCAAGATATACGACTAGATTATGATAGACAATCTGATACATCAGCTACTGTTGAAGCCTCTAGAAATTTTGCGAACAAGCTTTGGAATGCGACCAGATTCACATTAATGAATATTGACCCGGATTTAATAATTAATGATATTGATGATATTGATAAATCAACTTTAAGATTATCTGATTTATGGATTTTATCTCGTTTAACCCGATTAAATAGTGAGATCTCAAAACGTTTTAATCAATATGGCTTAGGTGAAGCGGCAAAAGGCTTATATGAATTTGCTTGGAATGATTTGTGTGATTGGTATTTAGAGTTTATTAAGCTCCGCTTGGCTTCTAAAGATCAAGGTAATACCGATAGTGTTTCTGATAAAAAAAATGCTCAGAAAGTTCTTCTAAAGGTTTTGAGAGATCTTTTAGTTATGTTGCATCCTTTGATGCCTCATTTGACTGAAGAACTTTGGCATGGAATTACTAGTGGCACTGATCAACAATTGCTCGCTCAACAGACTTGGCCAACCTTGCAGGATGATTATCTTGATGAGAGTTTGGAGCTCTCTTTTGCACAATTATTTTTAGCTGTGAAAATTGTACGTAATCTCCGTGTTGAGGCAGGTTTAAAACCCGCTCAAAATGTTCCGATTATATTCGTTACTTCAAAGGAGCCCTTACAAGCAATTCTTAAAAAGTGTGCTCCAGAAATAAAGTCTCTTACTCGTGCCCAATCAGTTGAAGTTTTAACGCCTGATCAGTTTTCCCAAAAACCCAATATGAAAACACTTGCAGGAGTTGATGGAGATTTGCAGGTCTTGCTTCCTATTGCTGGTTTAGATTTAAGTGCTCTTACTAATCGTCTTAAAAAAGACCTATTAAAAGCAGAAGAAGAAAAATGTAGTCTCAATAAAAGATTATCAAACAAAAATTTTATTGAGAAAGCTCCAGAGAATGTTGTGCTTGAATGTAAAAGTAAATTAAAAGAAGCAACTACTCAAGCGGAGCTAGTACGCAATCGCCTTGCTAACTTGAATTAATTGATAGTTTATAAATGATTGATTTGGTTTTTTTAATTGAAAATTCTCAAGCCTTTTTATTGACGCCTGCAGGTGCTGTCAGTTTTGTGATTTGTTATGGAATATGGGTGGCTTTTCTTTTGCCAGCTTCTTGGTTGACAATGCTTGGGGGCTTTTTGTATGGCCCATTTCTGGGCTCTATGTTGGTTTTTATCGGTGCTTTTCTTGGTGCCGAGGCTACATTTTTTATGACCAGAGTGTTTTTTCAAGAACGCGCTCAAAAAAGGGTTTCTAATTATCCAAAGTTAAATAAGTTAAAGAATTTAATCACAAAGGAAGGGATTAAATTGATTGTATTATCAAGACTTTCGCCTCTTTTCCCTTTTAGTATTCTTAATCTTTTATACGGCCTTAGTGAGGTAACTATTAAGGATTTTTCATTTGGTTTGCTAGCTATCATTCCAGGCACTTTTTTATATTGTAAATTAGGTTCATTTGCTAGTCAGATTTCTGGGTTTAGTGAATTATTAAACAACAAGAGTACATCTGATTCTCTATTTTTGAGTATTTTAGGTTTGATTGCTACATTTTTAATTGTTTGGATTATTTCACAAGCGGCACAAAGATCATTCAAGGATATTGATTCTTCAATTGATTGATTTAGTTTTCTCCAAAATCTTTAATTGAAGCGAAGATAATAAACCAATATAGTCTTAAAGTGTGAAAAAAACCTTTTTTGGATGATAATTCTAGGTATTTTGCTTGACCACATTCTGTCTTAATAAATTTAAAAATCTTTGGTTGATCCATTTCAAAAAATTTTGTAAGTATTTTTATGATAATAGATTTATCAAATCATCTTCATAAATAATTTTCACACCAAGTTTTTTCGCTTTATCTAATTTGTTGCCACTATTTTCACCAGCAACGAGAAAAGTAGTCTTTGAACTAATAGAGGAAGTTACTTTTCCTCCATAACTTTCTATGAGATTCTTTGCGTCATTTCTTTCGAGTGACGGTAATTTCCCAGTTAGAACAAATATTTTATTTACTAATTTCTTATCTTTGTTAAAAGTTTTGTCCAGTTCTTTATATTCCAAAGATAAGCCAGCTTCTTTTAAGGACTCGAGTAATTTTAGATTTTTGTCATTTGTAAACCAGTTTTTTAATGATAATGCTATTTCATCACCAATACCAAATGTATCTTTGAAATTCTCAGGAGAAATCTTTGCGGTATTTGATAATTCAGTGTGACTCCTAAATCGTTTTGCTATGGTTTTTGCATTACTTTCTCCAATGTGTTGAATACCTAGGCCATAAAGTTGTTTATGCCATGGTTTATCTAAGGAATTTTCAATAGCATTTAAAAGTTTTGTTGCGGACTTTGGCCCTAATCTATCTAGGCTTTCTAATGAATCTAAATTAAGCTTGTATAGATCTGCAATTGAAAAAACTATATTTCTTGATACCAATTGCTCGATCAATTTTGAACCTAAACCCTCTATATTCATAGCCCCTTTACTTACCCAGTGACGGATATTCCCTTGTGCTATGGCTGGACAACTATTGTTAATGCAACGTGTTGCAGCTGCATTCAATTCACTTATAAGTTGCGATTTGCAAATAGGACATTCGTCAGGAAGTTCTACGGGTTCTGCATTTAAGAGCCTTAGCTCATTGATTACTTTGACTACTTCAGGAATTATTTCGCCAGCTTTTCTAACTATGATTGTGTCACCTTTATGTAAATTTAAAGTTTTAAGCCTTTTTGCATTATGTAGGGTTGCACGACTGACAATTGTTTTTGCGAGGTTTACTGGTTCAAACTCCGCAACGGGGGTGATAACACCCGTTCGGCCCACTTGACATGTTAATTTTATTAGTTTAGTTGATACTTCTTCAGGGGGATATTTAAATGCAATTGACCATTTAGGTGCCCTATTGGTGGATCCTAGTTTGCTTTGTAAATTGAACTCATTAACTTTAACGACTACTCCATCTGTTTCGTAAGGCAAATTATGCCTACTACTCTCCCATCTTTTTGTGTAATCAATCACTTCATTAGTGTTGGATATAAGTTGATGATGAGGATTGACCTTAAATCCAGCAGTCTTGAGCCACAACAGCGCGGCCTCTTGATGATCCGGTGGGGCTAAATTGTTTTTTGAGTGAATATAATTTTTCGGTAAATGAACTGAATAGGCGAAAAAATCTAATTTTCTTGATGCGACTTTTTTGGGATCAAGCTGCCTTAATGTTCCTGCACATGCATTTCTTGGATTGGCAAATAATGATTCGTTATTATTTTTTCGTTCATGATTTATTTGTGAAAATCTCTCCTTTGATATGAATGCTTCTCCTCTTACTTCCACCCATTCAGGGGGGGCATCTAGATTCAGTAATAGAGGGATTGAGGTTATCGTTTTTATATTAGAAGTTATGTCTTCACCCTCTTCACCATCACCTCTTGTGGCACCTCGCACTAAAATTCCATTTCTGTAGCTTAGTGCAACTGCGTTTCCATCTATTTTCAATTCACAGGTAAATGAAATCCCATATTTTTGTTCGGATTCTAAAGGCTGTTTATTAATTAGTTTTTTTGTTTTAGATATCCATGCTTCAAGTTCTTTTGTGTTTAAGGCATTTTCTAGACTTAGTAGAGGGATATTGTGTTTTGCGCTAGTAAAACGACTTAATGGTGCACCACCGATTCGCTGAGTGGGACTATCTGATGTGATTAAGCTAGGATCTTTTTTTTCAATTTCAATAAGGTCTCTGTAAAGCTGATCGTATATTGCGTCTTCAAGTATTGGTTGATCTAATACGTAATAAGCATGTGCAGCTTTGGTTAATATTTTTTTTAATTCTGCAGCATGATGTCTAATATTTTTGTTCAATGAATTGTCCTCAGCTCGTTATAAAAATTATTTGTTTTGTTTAGAAATTCTGTCAATTTTCCAGTTTTTTTCAACTTTTACGAAAGTGAAGTCCAAGGGTAATTCAGCTTTTTTATCCTCTGATTTCAGGTTAAGAGTCAGGACTATTTGATCATCTTCGATGCGTGGTCTTCCTGACTTCAGATTGCGGTATCGATTCAGTTGAAGACTCGCTAAGAATTTTATGAAATCTTGCCTGTTTACATGCTGACGATATGCCTTTGTCGTCAGCAAATATGCCCCATCGATTCGTCCAGAAGCTATTTGATTGAAAAATTGCTTAACTAATGGATTAATTCCTCTCGCGTTTATTACAAGCTTTATTGCGTTAACAGTCCAAAACAACAAAAGAGCTCCTGCTCCTGCGAGCAAACTTTTTGTTCCAATTTCTCTAATTAGAGTCCCTTCCATTTTCTGAATGCTATTTTTAGTAATTCTGACTTATAAACTGTAGAAAAAGGGTGGATTAATGGTGAGTTTTAGTCAGAATGTCACTGATTGATTGAGCGTGACCTGACAAAAACCATATGGCATTGATTCCTATTTTGCCAATTTTCCATAAATTCAATCGTAGATTTTTTGAAGGATTGCTTGTAAGAGAACAACAATCTCTAGTATCGGCCCGCTGGAGCGATGGAAAATTGACTAGTACCGCGGGTTTCTATCAACGCAATCCAAATTTTGACGGGCCCAGAGGATGCCAGATTGTTTTGTCAAAGCCAGTTTTGGGTAATCTTCCAATCTCAGCAGTTGAGAGTACACTTTGTCATGAAATGATCCATGCCTGGATTGATTTGATTCTCAAGGTAAGAGAGGGACATGGTCCAATCTTTCAAAAAAAAATGAATTTAATAAATTCTGTACAAAATGATTTTCAGATAACTATTCGCCACAATTTTCCAGTAAAAGGAAAAAGTTATAAGTGGTTGGCTATATGTCCCATTTGTGGGATGTCTTCTCCATATAAACGATTAGTTAAAGGGGCTGCTTGCAGAAATTGTTGCACTAATATTTATGGTGGAAAATGGAATATTGACTGCGTTTTGTCTTATGAACCTTTGAGTGAGCAATAAGATGAAAACTTTCTTTTTGGTTCTTCAGATCTCTGGTTTTTTTATTGTTTTCATAGGTTTACAACGAGAATACTGGCTTAATCAAAAGCATAATTAATATGGAGATATGAGCATTTATCGGCACAAAAATCCCAATCGACAGCGTTCAAGAGATTTGATTGATCGCAAAGTTGATCAATGGGTAGAGACTGGAAGACAGTTGGTTGATGGTGTTTCGGGTAATCGCCCAGGCCAAAGAAAATCAGGAAGACCCGTTTCATCAAGACTTGATAATTTAGGACGTTGGGTAGAAGATAAGATTGATTGGTTCTTCGAGGATGAGGAAGATTGGATGGAGCCTTTTGAAGATGAAAACAGCGTTTCAGGTTATCCCTCCCAAAAAAGACCTCTTGAAGCTATATCTTTAAGAACTACAAAGGCTTTGGGACCAGCTATTCCAAACAAATCCAATCACTTTGAAGATGATTGGCCAGATGAGGATTCTTTCAGAGTAA
The DNA here is from genome assembly GCF_059772305.1 of Prochlorococcus sp. MIT2309. Lineage (NCBI taxonomy): Bacteria > Bacillati > Cyanobacteriota > Cyanophyceae > Synechococcales > Prochlorococcaceae > Prochlorococcus > Prochlorococcus sp. MIT2309. The sequence continues at coordinate 1,231,412 of NZ_CM186282.1, forward strand.
ATCGTTGGGAAAGAACATCCTCGGTCGAATCTCGGGATACGGAGAAATTAATTAAAACACCAAAAAATCAAACTTCGAGAGCTCAGAGACCCTTGCCAAGATCAAGTAGAAGGCGTTCAGGATTTGATTAATGGTGGTTTATTTGTGACGGATCCTAGCCATTTTTGAATTTTTGGACTAAAAACTTCTCGAATAACTGTTAATTCTTTTTGGTTTCGAAAAAATCTATAGTGCCGACTCCAAAAAGGTCCTGTTTCTCTGAACTTTTGATCTAGCCAATCTTCTTGAACAAGTGCTAAACCATCAACTTGTCTGAAAAGCTCAGATCTATCATTTGTAAGACTTAACCATATTGGTTGATTTTTATTTTGTAAGTGTCTCTCAGCTTGAACGAGATTCCACCAGCTTTCAGCCCAAGCTAGAGTTTCGTTACCGCATTTCAACCATACTTGTCTTTTGAGTAATGGTGTTTGTAATTCATTAATTTCCTGGGGTGCATTTTTTCTCAATTCAATTTCTGGTTGCATTGCAATAACTTTTACACTTACCTCCTTTCCCGTTAAAAGTTGAAGATGTCTTGTAGGACTTCCATCCCCCAATAACATCAATTGCCATGGACCTGGCAGAAATTGTTGCGCATTGGTTTGTAAGATTTTTTCTACGGAGCATTCCCAAATAGATTTTGGGGAATCGAAAAGTTGATTACTCAGGGCGACCTCCTGTTAGTTGACCAGATTGTTTTGAATTCTTATTACCGTCTTGATAACGTTCTAACGCGTATTTCTCTATTTTGAGGCTTTCTATTTTTAGCCAAACCAAAAGAGCGCTCAAATCTGCCTTGCTCACTCCGGCTATTTTTGCAGCGTGACCAAAACTTCGAGGTTTAATCGCATTTAGTTTTTCGCGCGCTTCTTGAGAAAGAGTTTTAATCGTGAGATAGTCGATATCCTCTGTTAGTTCACGATTACTTTGTTTTTTTATTTGATTGATTTGAAGTTTTTGTCTTTCTAAATAACCACTATATTTGATATCAATTTCTGCGCCCTCTCTTATTGATAAAGGTAATGATTTGCTCATTAGATCGTGCTTAATTAAGTATTCTGAATTAACGCCAGGCCTTCGTAATAAGTCAGCAAGAGTAATTGATCCTTTTATTGCAGCATTAGTTTCTTTTTCAATAATTTTTGCTTTGGGAATACTTGATTTGAGCCTCTGAGTTTCCAATCTTTCCTTTTCTTGGTTAAGTGCTGAAAGTTTATTTTGAAATACATCCCATTGCTTCTCTTCAATTAATCCGATTTCGTAACCAATAGGTGTAAGTCTTCTATCAGCATTATCTCCTCGTAAAATAAGTCTGTATTCGCTTCGACTAGTTAATACTCTATATGGTTCATGTAGATCACTGCTGACGAGATCATCAATCATTGTCCCTATGTAACTCTCTTCTCTTGGAAATTCAATATATTTTTTGCTAGAGATTTTTCTTGAGGCGTTCACGCCAGCAACAAGACCTTGAGCGGCTGCTTCTTCATACCCAGTTGTTCCAATGAGTTGTCCTGCACAAAAAAGATTTTGAACTTTTTTTGTTTCTAATGAGTGCATCAGTTGTGTTGCGAGCACGTAGTCGTATTCAACTGCATATGCCGGTCTTAGCATCGTGCATTTTTCCAGCCCTGGAAGAGTCCTTAATAATTTCAGTTGAATTCCTTCTGGCAAGCCTGTGGAAAAGCCTTGTATGTAGATTTCTGGAGTGTCCAATCCCTCGGGTTCAAGAAAAATTTGATGTGATTCTTTCTCCGCAAAACGTACAATTTTATCTTCAATTGAAGGGCAGTATCTTGGACCTTTACTATCAATAAAACCACCATATATAGGTGTTAGATGTAAATTATCTCTAATAAGTTTATGTGTTGTTTTTGTTGTCCGAGTTAGGTAACAACTTATCTGTTCTTTCTTGATCCAATAGGAGGGATTGAATGAAAAAAAACGATTAGGTGCATTACTAGGTTGCTCTTCAAGTATTGATAAATCAATACTTCTCTTGTCTACTCTTGGTGGAGTCCCAGTTTTAAGACGACCAGTTTTGAAGCCAAGTTCTTGAAGTGCCTCTGTTAGACCTTGTGAAGCCTGCTCACCAGCTCTTCCGGCAGACATTGATTGATTGCCTACCCAAATTTTGCCACCTAAAAATGTACCAGTTGTGAGAATTACTGCTTTGGCATAATATATTGCGCCAAAAAATGTTTTTATGCCTTTGACAATTTTTGATGCATGTCTTTTTTCTGTAACCATCGGCGCCCGAGAATTTGATAATTCCTCTACCACTAAGTCAACAACCATTGCCTCTCTTAACGTGAGATTTTTGGTTTCGTGCAAAATTTCTAACATTTTACGAGAATATTCTTTCTTATCCGTTTGAGCTCTTAGTGCTCTTACTGCAGGCCCTCTACTAAGGTTGAGAATTCTTTTTTGAATGGCTGTTTGATCAGCTAATTTTCCAATGACTCCGCCAAGTGCATCAACTTCATGAACTAATTGACTTTTTGCAGGCCCTCCAACAGCGGGATTACAGGGTTGCCAAGCTATTCTATCAAGATTAAGTGTAAATAAAGCTGTGGATAAGCCTAGCCTAGATGAGGCTATTGCAGCTTCACATCCTGCATGGCCACCACCGACAACTACTACATCAAAAGATTCACCAGATGAGTCGTAACTTTCCATTGTGTTTAATTACGCCGCGAGATTTCTAAATCGGGTAAATTGTGGTTCAAATAATAATTTTACTGTTCCTATGGGGCCATTTCTGTGTTTGGTCACTATTAATTCTGTAATACCTTTATCTGTAGTTTCTGGATTGTAGTATTCGTCTCTATATATCATTAGCACTAAATCAGCATCTTGTTCAATAGAACCTGATTCACGAAGATCACTGAGCATAGGTCTTTTGTTTGTTCGAGATTCAACTCCTCTACTTAATTGTGATAGTGCTATGACAGGAACTTTTAACTCTCTTGCCATCCCTTTTAGACCACGTGTAATTCGAGAAAGCTCCTGCACTCTATTGTCAGGAGTTGTTCCCTCCATCAATTGGAGATAGTCAATGACAATTAAACCTAATTCTTTACCTTGTTCAGCTATCAATCGTCGGCATAAAGATCTCATGTCAAGAACACTAGAATTTGGTTTATCATCTATGTACATAGGCAATTGTCCCAATGTATTAATTCCTTGACCAAGAAGAGGCCATTCTTCTTGGTGAAGCCTACCGGTCCTGAGTCTTCCACTCTCAATGCCTACTTCCATGGATAAGAGCCTATAAGTAAGTTGCTCTTTACTCATTTCAAGGCTGAAAATACAAACAGGTAAGTTGTGCAGTTGAGCAACATTTTTTGCTAGATTCAAAACAATAGATGTCTTCCCCATGGCTGGTCTTCCAGCAACAATAATTAGATCACTTCGTTGTAAACCCTGAGTCATAGCATCAAGATCATAAAAATTTACCGGTATACCAGCAACAGAAGTTCCTATAGAACGGCTTTCAATTTCATTGAATGTACTAGTTAATATTTCTGAGGTCGGAGTTAATCCTTTCGATGGTTTTTCTTGACTGATTGCAAAAATTTTTTGTTCAGCTAGGTCTAATGCTTCGTCCATAGGAAGACTTTGGTCAAACCCAAGTTTGATGACATCATTGCCTGAGCTGATTAATTGTCTGCGTAGAAATTTATCGGAAATCAGTAGTGCAACTTGTTCAATTGATGCAGTTGATGTGACTCTCTCAACTAATTCGACAAGTCGATTGTTTCCGCCAATTTTTTCAAGCGAGCCAGTATCCGAGAGCCAAGCACTCATCGCGGTTAGATCAGTTGGCTTCCCTTGACTATGCAGCATTAGGGCTGTTCTGAATATTTCCCTATGGGCTTTTAGATAAAAAGCTTCTGGTTGAATTAAATCTGCAATACGACTAATTGCATCAGGATCTAAAAGTATGCCTCCAAGGACTGCTTCTTCGGCTTCTAAATTTTGTGGCGGTACTAGGTCTGGTTGAGTTTCGAAATTTGGTTCATCAGATTTATTTCTGTTCGCTCGAATAGGTTTTTTCCTATCAGTGTTTTCATTGGTATTTTCAAGCTTTGGGGTCAACATTTATGAAACCCTTTTGAATTAATTAGATTTACACTCTGGTCAGTATTTTTAAAGGTGCAAGTATTAGTAACTAATAACTTCAAGGTTGATCTCTGCATTCACTTCTGAATGAAGTTTAATTTGTACCTTGTATTTACCAATACCATCAATTTCTGGTACGGATATATCCCTTCTGTCTATCTCTTTTTTTGTAGCTTCTTTGATTGACTCAGCTATATCACCATTAGTTACAGTTCCAAAAAGGGCTCCATCTTCTCCAACCTGTTTTTTGACTGTAAATCGTCCGATTGTTACTAAGGCGGTTTTGAAATCCAAAGCAGCTTGTTTTTTCTCGGCTTCAAGTTTTTGTTGTTTAGCTCGTCTATGTTCTACCTGTTTGAGAACAGCTGGTGTTACTACAACAGCTTTTTGAAATGGTAGAAGATAATTTCTTGCGTAACCAGGTGCTACTTCTATGAGATCACCATCTTTCCCAAGGTTGGTGATGTCTTCGTTGAGTACAACTTTTACTCTTTTTGCCATGGTTTTTAATAGGTGTCAGTATTGATTCGGTTCATTATTCAATACATTAAGAAGAAATAGGTAACCTTATCTTTCGAGCCAATCCTATAGCATTGAGGATTCGAATATGTTGCCAAGTCAAATCAATTTGGTGTTTTTTTAGACCATGCCTTGCTGAATTTGGAAAAGCATGATGGTTGTTATGCCAACCTTCACCAAATGTCAGAGCGGCAACCCAACCATTATTTTTTGAATTATCACCGCTATCGTATTCAACTGAACCCCAACAATGAGTTGCGGAATTGACTAACCAAGTTATGTGGTAAACAAATACTAATCTTAGTGGTATTCCCCAAAGCACCATTGACCATCCCCCCACTGAAGTTGCTTCTCCAATCCAAAAAAGTAGAAGACCCAAAGGTAATTGAAGCGCTAAAAAATATTTATTAAGCCATCGGTAGTAGGGATCCTTTATCAAATCTCCTGCCAGTCTAGGAACTGTATCCATTGCAGGAACATGCTCAAACATCCAGCCCATATGGCTCCACCAAAATCCTTTATTGCTGTCATGATGGTCCGGCTCAGTGTCAGAAAAAGTATGATGATGCCTGTGGAGGCCTACCCAATCAATTGGACCATGTTGACAACTTAAAGCACCACAAGTTGCGAAAAATCTTTCTAGCCATTTGGGTAATTGGAAAGATCTATGTGACAAAAGTCTGTGATAACCAAGTGTTACTCCAAGACAGGCAGTAATCCAATAAAGAATTAAAAAAGCTGAAAAAGCCTGGAAACTCCAGAATTTAGGAAGCAACGCATACAATGTAAGTGCATGAATGGTGGCCATAAAAATAACTGTTCCCCAACGACGATGTAGTCGCTCTGGCTTTAGGACAGTTGCTTTTAAGGGCATCTGAAGTTTTTCTGAAGCTGCTACTGCTTTATCTGCAGCCACTGGCTTTCTCAATGGAGCAGTCGCTTCGATCACACTGGAAACCATTAGTGATCCGTATACATAATGTTTATAATAACTGATAACGATCCATATCGATAATTTTTATCGATCTGCCAGCTTATCTTGTGACTAAAAGTTTTCGCGATCGACTTGCTGAAGGAAGAAGAGCAATGGCTCACTTAGTTCATGTTTGGCATGAGCGAAATGGTTGGTCGCATAAGGTATTACCAGCATTGGTAGAGTCTTTGGAACTTGGAAAGGTCCATAATTCACAAATATCTAACATCAGAAATGGGAAGTTATCCTCACCAGGTCCAGAGGTTTTTTTAGCTCTGGCTCAAGCTAATCAAGTTCTTGATCAAGGAATTGACTCAATCAAGGAAAAGTTAGGTGATCAGCATCCAGAGCTATTGAAAGTACTTTGTGATTCTGCTGTACCTATCAAGGGTAATAATAATGAACCTTTGGGGGCGGGAGATTTATTTGAGATATTTTTGGGGCTTGCTCCATTACCCTCATCCTTCGATTGGTTTATAGAAGAAGACGAGGCTGTGATGTTGAGCGCTGCTCTTTCAGACCAATTATCTGGAGGAAGATCATGGAGAAATTGCAGGAAAAAGATAATGAGCGCTTATCCAGTTAGTAAGTTAAGTAGGAGAGAGCGTTTTGCGGAGGTTATGGCAGGTATTAGGGATTACACTGCTGAGGAACTTGATGGAGAACTTTTAGATTTATACGCAACTAATTGCTCTCTTGAAGGCTCACTTCAAAGAGGACCTGATCACTTTCTTGAAGATCTAAGAAAGAGAGCCAAAAATCTACAGTTGAACAAATCTCAATCAGATATTTAACTTGAACGAAATTCTTAATTCACATCTCAATTGTTCGAATTCTAAAAGTTGGGCAAAAAAAATAGTCTTTGAAACAGAGGTTGAGCTAGCACAAGCTATACAAAAACGGACTGATGAGGTTTTACCTCTTTTGCAAAAAGTTTTGAATGCATTTGCAAAAAGGCGTCTTTCTTCTCAACATTTTTCATCAAGTTCAGGCTATGGTCATAATGATATTGGTAGAGATGTTATAGATGATATTTTTGCTGACATTTTTGATGCAGATAAAGCAGCTGTTAGGTCACAATTTGTTAGTGGTACTCATGCAATAACCAGCGCTTTGTTTGGAGTTTTGCGTCCCGGAGATAATATCTTATCAGTTACAGGTGAGCCTTACGAAACCTTGCAAGAAGTAATAGGAACAAGGGGTTCTAGACAGGGTTCATTAATTGATTTCGGTATATCTTATGATCAAATTTCAGTTTTAGATAGATTTTCAGTAGATTTAGCCTTACTAGAAAAAGCACTTAATAAGAGACGACATATGATATTTATTCAGAGAAGTTGTGGTTATTCATGGAGAAAATCATTATCCATATCTGACATAAAAGAGATCTGTACTTTAGTGCATGAAAAACAACCTGATTGTATTTGTTTTGTTGATAATTGTTATGGAGAATTTATAGAGAGTAGAGAACCTTGTTCTGTCGGAGCTGATTTAATTGCTGGCTCTTTAATTAAAAATCCAGGAGGTACATTGCCTATCACAGGAGGTTATGTTGCAGGTAGATCGAATTTAGTAGAACAGGCCTGCTGTAGGTTAACGGCTCCTGGAATAGGTTCAAATGGTGGCATAACATTCAATATGAATAGACTCATATTGCAAGGTATTTTTCTTGCACCTCAAATGGTTTCTGAGGCTCTTATTGGTTCGGATTTAGTAGCAGCAGTTTTTAATAAAATAGGTTTTGAGGTAATGCCTGGAATATCAGAAGCCAGAGGTGATGTGATACAGGCAGTTCAGTTAGGTTCAGATAAAGCATTGAAATTGGTATGCCGCGCTTTTCAGAAATCATCTCCGGTTGACTCTTTCTTGGACCCAGTTCCAGGAGAAATGCCAGGTTACGAAAATAATTTAATAATGTCGGGAGGCACTTTTGTTGAAGGTAGTACTAGTGAATTCTCCGCTGATGCTCCAGTGAAACCGCCTTACAATCTTTTTGTTCAAGGAGGTACTCACAGAGCACATGTAAAAATTGCCCTTATTGAGGCAATTAATGAATTAATTAAGGCAGATTTGATCAATTTGGACCAAAATATATAGGCTTTCGTTGCCAATATCATGGCTTTTGATTTTCCACAACAATTTCGTTTTGCTGATAGCCACGAGTATGCAGTACTTGAGGATGAATTAGTTAAGGTTGGTATTAGTGCATTTGCCGTAGATCAGTTGGGAGACATCGTTTTTGTGGATTTACCTGAGGAGGGTGTAATGGTTGAAAAAGGAACAGTTTTTGGCTCAGTTGAGTCTGTAAAAGCTGTCGAGGACATGTATGTACCAGTGAGTGGAGAAGTAATTTCTATAAATCAAGATGTGATAGCGAATCCAGAAGCTCTTCAGAATGATCCGCATGGTGATGGTTGGCTATTAAGAATTGCCCCAACGAATCCTGATCAGATTGATGAATTAATGGATGCAGATTCTTATAAAAATAAAGTAGCTGTTAAATAAAAATTTTTATTATTGATTATTTTCTCACTTTTGCGAGAGACTTACTAGCCTTTAAAAATTAAAAAAGTCAGTTTCCTCGTTCGGCACTGACAACACCCGGCATGGATTTATCGAGTTTTGCTATCAGGCATTTTGGCCTAAATGAAGAAGATCAAAGCTATATGCTCAAAGTAATTGGGCATGACAATTTTGATGATTTTATCTCTTCAGTTGTGCCAAAAGACATATTGGATACTGAGCCAGTTTTTCCTTCTGTAAAAAGAGGTTGTGGTGAAAGGGAAGCTCTTGAAGAAATTGAATTAATTGCAGAGAAAAATCAACTTTTTAAATCATTTATTGGGCTTGGTTACCATCGAACAACATTACCTGCTCCTATTCAGAGACATATCCTTGAGAACCCAGGATGGTACACAGCTTACACCCCATATCAAGCGGAAATATCACAAGGTCGGTTAGAGGCACTATTTAATTTCCAGACTCTCATATCAGAACTTACAGGTTTGCAAATAGCAAATGCATCCCTGCTAGATGAGGCTACAGCTGCTGCAGAAGCTATGAGCATGAGCTTTGCTGCTAATAAAAATATCCAATCAAAACGATTTTTAGTTGATGAAAAAGTTCTCCCTCAAACCCTTTCAGTTCTGATAACACGTGCAAATCCCTTGGGAATAATTATTGAATTGGTTAAACCTCAGCAAATTTCATTTGATGATGATGTTTTTGGGCTGTTGCTCCAACTCCCCGGAAGTGATGGCCGCCTTTGGAATCCAACCGATGTAATTAGTTCAGCTCACAAGGTAAATGCTTTGGTTACAGTCGCGATCGATCCATTAGCGCAGGTTCTTTTGGCCCCTGTAGCCACTTTTGGAGCGGATATTGCAATTGGTAGTGCACAAAGATTTGGAGTGCCTATTGGATTTGGTGGACCACATGCTGCTTTTTTTGCAACCAAAGAAAGTTTTAAACGACAAATTCCTGGAAGATTGGTTGGTCAATCTGTTGATAATGAAGGTAATCATGCTTTGAGACTTGCTTTACAGACAAGAGAACAACACATTCGAAGAGATAAAGCCACAAGTAATATTTGTACTGCACAAGTACTTTTGGCTGTCATAGCTGTCTTTTACGCGATTTATCATGGTCCAGAGGGACTTGAATCGATCGCAAAAAAAATCATAGCTCTACGGAAACAATTTGAATATGCCTTGATCAATCTGGGATATGAACTTGACTCTTATGATCGCTTTGACACGGTTGAGGTTTTTTGTAAGGAAGCTGATTTAGTAATTAAACTTGCAGAACAAAAAAATATTAATTTAAGAATATTACCCTTTGGAGAATCAGTCTCTAATGCGAAAGGATTCGGAGTGACTTTTGATGAGTTAAGTAATGAAAAAGAATTGAACGATCTCATTGATATTATTTCAAAAGCAAAAAATAAAATCTTTGAAAAAACTCAAATATCTAATTTAGAAACATTAACTTTTTCTGATGATATTCCGCTAAGAAATGAGCAATGGTTGCAACAAAATGTATTTAAAAAATATAGAAGTGAAACTGATTTATTGCGTTATATAAATAGTTTAGTCATTAAAGATTTTTCCCTAGTTAATGGAATGATTCCACTGGGTAGTTGCACTATGAAGTTAAATGCAACTTCTGAATTAATACCAATCAGCTGGAAGAAATTTTCCTCAATACACCCATTCTCTCCAATTGAGCAATCACAAGGTTTTAAACATCTGATAAAAGATCTGGAAATATGGATTGCAGAATTAACTGGATTTAAAGGAGTTTCTCTGCAACCAAATGCTGGTTCTCAAGGGGAATTTGCAGGATTATTGGTTATTCAGCAATGGCATAAGTCCAAGGGGCAAAATCAGAGAAATATTTGCTTAATACCCACCAGTGCCCATGGGACTAATCCTGCGAGTGCAGTGATGGCTGGAATGAAAGTTGTTCCTGTGTTATGTGATGAGTCGGGAAATATTGATATTTCAGATTTGGAGAAAAAATCACAACATTACAGCAATGAACTTTCTTCATTGATGGTTACTTATCCTTCAACTCATGGTGTTTTTGAACCTAAAATAAGAAAAATTTGTGAAATAATTCATTCTCATGGTGGACAGGTTTATCTTGATGGAGCAAATTTAAATGCTCAAGTTGGGTTGTGTAGGCCTGGAGTTTACGGAGCAGATGTTTGCCATCTTAATTTACACAAAACCTTTTGCATTCCTCATGGGGGTGGTGGACCTGGCGTGGGGCCAATTGCAGTGGCCGATCATTTAGAGCCTTTCTTGCCTAGTCACCCTTTTGAATTCTGTGCAGATTTTAAAAATAAAGTAGGTGCCATATCTGCCGCACCCTTTGGGAGTGCTTCAATACTTCCTATTAGCTGGATGTATATAAGAATGATGGGTGGTGATGAACTAAGGAATGCTTCAACTTTGGCAATGTTATCTGCAAATTACATAGCTAATCGACTTAAAGATTACTATCCGATTTTATTTAAAGGTCCTAATGGAATGGTTGCTCATGAATGCATATTAGATGTTAGAGATATTAAAAAGAATACTGGCATAGAGGTAGACGATATTGCTAAGCGATTAATGGACTATGGATTCCACGCACCAACTGTGAGCTGGCCAGTTGCGGGGACATTAATGGTAGAACCCACTGAAAGTGAAAGCCTGGAAGAGATCAATCGATTTTGTGATGCAATGATTTCGATTCGCAAGGAGATTCAAAATATTGAGATAGGTAAAAGTGATAAGGAAAATAACCCCCTCAAAAGAGCTCCCCATACCTTATTTAGTGTCACTGCAGATAAGTGGGATAGGCCTTATTCTCGAGCTGAGGCAGTTTTCCCTGTTTCAGATCTGATCAAAAATAAGTTCTGGCCTTCTGTTTCAAGAATTGATAACGCTTTCGGAGATAGAAATCTTATTTGTACATGTACAAGTATTAATGATTACGATGATTGATCAAACACTACCCCTAGCGTTATTGATCATTTATAGTTATCTTTCTATAAGAATGAGAAATCTTTATTTCGATTTGCCAAAATGGCAAATTTTTCAAATAAATTTTCACTTCTCACTGTCTCTTTAATTTATGGGGAAATATGGAGAGATCAAGCACCGCTAAAACTTTGAGTAATGCAAATCCACCGAAGGATTTAAAATTACCAAAATTTTCTAATAGTTTGGAGTCAGTTCTCAGCAATGGGGATCTTCTTAGAGTTGATGGTACAAATGTAATTAGAGTACCCTTTGGAATTCGTCACCCAGTTAGAAAACGTCCAGCAAGGCAATCTAATTGGGCGACTTTGGTTATCCCTCTTCATTCATCTAGTTCACCAACTCCTCCACCTCACGCAGCTTAGTGTCAACCACCAATGTCTTTTAATTTTTTAATTCTTCATTCATAACATTCACATAATATTTTTTTAGTTGTTTAGTAGCACTTTCCCAACCCCATTTTTCTGCCTCCTCTCTGGCAGAGTGTCTCATGGTTTGGCGATCTGCCTCGTTGCCTAGAATTTTTTTAGTGGCTTTAATTAAACTTTCAGATCCATCATTTTCGCCATCAGGATCGTAAAGACATCCATTCACGCCATGAGAAATTATGTCAGGGATACCTCCTCGATTTGCTCCAACCACTGGGCATCCAGCGGCCATAGCTTCAAGTAAAACCAATCCCAGAGTTTCTGTGCTTGAAGGGAATAAAAACGCATCTCCGCACGCGTATGCACTTGCGAGTTCTTCTCCTGCTAAATATCCCACAAACGTAGTTGCGGTTCCTTGAAATGTTTTTTCAAGTTGATTCCGGTGAGGACCATCTCCAACTAATGCCAATCTGGCAGTTGGCAAAGATTCGAGCACTGGTTTTATACGCTCAATTTGTTTTTCTGCTGATAGTCTTCCTACATAAATCAATAAAGAACCCTCATCAGTAAAGTTGCCTATCAGTCTTTTACGCATATTTTCATTTCTTAATTCTGGTCTAAAAGTTTCAGTATCAACTCCTCTTTGCCAGAGTTCCGTATGTTGTATCCCCTTATCACTAAGTTCTCGAACCATAGCTGTTGAAGTGCAAAGATTAAGAACAGCCTGATTATGGGCAGCCTTTAGAAGTTCCCAAAGGAGGGGCTCAAGCATTCCCATCCCATAATGTTCAAGATATTTCGGAAGATGAGTGTGATAGCTGGCTACTAATCTAATGTTATTTGTTTTTGCCAACCAAATACCCCCAAGACCAAGAACGGCTGGATTGACTACATGAACTATGTCTGGTTGAAAACTCTCTAGCGCTTCTGAGACTGCCGGTCCTGGGAGGCCAAGTTTTAATTCTGGGTACAAAGGTAGAGGCATAGCTGCTACCCCTATCACTCGAGCACCTTTATAACTTTCTGGACAACCCTCGGGACAAAAAACAACAACTTCATCCCCACCTTTAACAAGATATTCAATGGTTTTAGTAAGTCTTGTGACTATGCCATCAACCTTTGGTAGAAAAGTTTCTGTAAAAAAAGCTATTTTCACTTTGCTGAAAAATTGGCTAAGGGATTAATTACTCTCTTTGATTGCCTTGGCTTGGGTATTTGTCCAAGCAGAGACGCATGGAATTCGATTCTTGTCACAGCGCTCTGACCAACGTTTAGCTATATCAACTACCTCCTCTAATAAACCATTATCAAGTGTAGTGGGATTAAGCCCAAGTTCAATAAAGCATCTGTTATCAACGATCAAATCGTTCTCAACTGCCTCATTTCTAGGATTAGGTAAATAATTTATTTCGGCGCCTGTAAGAGAAGCAACTTTTTTGGCTAATTCGCCTACTTGGTGACTTTCAGTCATTTGATTAAATATCTTGACCCTTTCTCCTTTCTCTGGTGGATTTTCGAGCGCTAATTGCACACACTTAACTGAGTCTCTTATGTGAATGAAAGCGCGAGTTTGACCGCCAGTCCCATGAACTGTTAGTGGGTATCCGATTGCTGCTTGCATAAGAAATCTATTTAGTACAGTTCCATAATCACCGTCATAATCGAATCTATTTGTTAGCCGCGGATCTCTATTTAATGCGTCAGTATTTGTTCCCCAGACTATTCCTTGATGGAGATCGGTGATTCTTATTAGATCATTTTTGTTGTAGTACAAAAATAACAACTGGTCGAGTGTTTTGGTCATGTGATAGACACTCCCAGGGCTCGCAGGATGAAGGATTTCCTCCTCAAAACGACTGCCATCAGGTTGGGGTACCTCGACTTTTAAATAACCCTCTGGAATAGTTGCTCCTCGGTGGGATCCATACCCATATACTCCCATTGTTCCAAGATGAACGATATGAATATCTAATTCGCTTTCAACAATCGCCGCTAAAAGGTTGTGAGTGCCATTGACATTGTTATCAACAGTGTATCTTTTAGTGGCACTTGATTTCATTGAGTAAGGGGCAGCTCGTTGCTCTGCAAAGTGCACTACTGAATTAGGTTTTTCTTCAAGTAGAAGATCAACCATCTTTTGAAATTCTTTGGAAATATCCAAATTGATAAAACGGATTGGTTTCCCACCAATTTCTTTCCAAGCGTTAAGTCGATCTCCGATACTTGATATTGGAGTTAGTGAATCTACTTCTAGATCCACATCAATTTTTCTTCGACTTAAATTGTCGATAATAATCACATCGTGACCTTGGTCTGCCAAGTTCACTGCACAGGGCCATCCGCAGAACCCATCACCACCAAGAACAAGAACTTTCACCCCAAACTCCAGCAGAAAAAAGCTTTCTACTGATCATACGCAAGAGCCTATGAAGGTTTCACCTGATTGTGAATGTAAAAGCAATAAGTCCGATGAAAAGTAAAATCCCAAAAGATAAGAATATCCGAGATCCGTTGCTATCACTTGCTTGGGTTGAGAGTACTTCTATTTCGGGTTCTTTAGCAAATGCATTAAGACGTCCCTCAGACTCCTTTGTAACAATCATTTTTTCTGTGTATTTGGCTGACCTTATGGATAAAATTTGCCTTCTTTATCTTTCCGTTACGTACCGTTACTTATTGAATAGGTATATTTACTTAGCGATGACACCGCTTTCTGGCGAGCTTGGGCTTGCCTGAAGTCTCTCAAGCAGCCTGCCAGAAAGATAAGAATCTCTACCTGCCTCGGTGGCTTTTGCCATGGCCCTTGCCATTCTTGGAGGATTACCTGCAAGCGCTATTGCGCTGTTAATTAGAACTGCATCTGCACCCATTTCCATTGCACATGATGCTTGACTGGGCACACCTATTCCAGCATCAACTATTACTGGGATTGTGGCATTTTCAATAATGATGGAAATATTTGCAGAATTTTTAATTCCTTGTGCGGATCCTATTGGCGACCCCAATGGCATTACGGTGGCACAACCAACTTCCTCAAGTTTCTTAGCTAATAAAGGATCAGCATTCACATAAGGAAGGACAACAAAGTTATCTTCAACAAGTTTCTCAGCAGCTTTTAGGGTTCCAATTGGATCTGGCAATAAATATTTTTTATCAGGTATTACTTCTAACTTCACGAAATTGTTGTCTTCTTGACCTACTACTTTTGCTAATTCTCTTCCCAACTTGGCAACCCTTATTGCATCCTCTGAATTAGTGCAACCAGCAGTGTTTGGTAGCATCCAAAACTTTTTCCAATCAATTGATTCTATTAAGCCTTTGTGACCCTTTTCAGCTGCTTGTACTCTCCTAATTGCCACAGTTATAATTTCACATTTTGAGTTTATAAGACATTTTTGCATGGTTCGAATATCAGGATATTTTCCTGTTCCAGTCAATAATCTGCTATTGAAAAGTTTATTACCTATCCTTAAATTGTCTTGTGAATCTTCCATGATTGTGTAAGTAGTTATATGTTTATTTTAGAAGCCTTTTTCTAGGGAATTGTTATTTTTTATTTTAGATCCAGTTCTTTTTTGAAGTCTTTCATATCCTTTTTTTGCTGTTTTGTTCTTGGGATCAATTTTCAAAACTTCTTCATAGATTTCACAAGCTTCTTCCGTTTCAAGCAGTTTTTTTTTCGCAAAAGCTAAATTATTCAATGCAACTGGATAATCAGATTTGGCTTTGATTGCAGTTTTGTAATGAGTAATTGCAGATTTAAAATCGTTTTGAGCAGCTAAGGAGAATCCAAGTGCATTTTCGATTACCGCTCTGGCCTCATTAGGCTCCTCTTTAAGCTTTTTAATTGCTTTTTTTAAAGTAGCAGTTGCTTGAGGATAAAGTCTTTTTTTGATTTGAACTGAAGCAAGTTCGTAGAGTTCACCAGCATCATTAGAGGAGTCTACGTTTCCTTTTTCTAGTTGAATTAATTTGCTTTCATCCGCACGGGTTTTTAGTAATTGCCTTCCGACTAATATCGCAATAAACAATAGAAGGATGCTTAGCCCAGTTAGGTAGGTTTCAGGCAGAGATAAATTCATAATTCAAAAAATCCAAAAGACTCAATAGAAATGAAAGTTTTTAATGATTTTTCCTTGTAAAGCTCAATCGAAATGTAGAAAAGGCAGGATAAAAATTATAAATACTTCACTCTATTATATATATATTATAGTAATACAAAAGAAAACTTATCTAAAATTCTTATAGCTCAACCAGTATATTTTTTTTTAAATATTAGGGCTTGCTTTTTTATCGTTTAATTGAAGAAACGACTTTCTCAAAGTTTGAAGGATCTACAACTGCAAGTTGAGAGAGCATTTTTCTATTCAATTTTATATCTTCTTTTTTTAAAGTTCCCATTAATGAGCTGTAAGTCCATCCGTTGATTCTTGCAGCAGCATTAATTCTTGCAATCCAAAGACGTCTGAAATCACGCTTGCGTCTACGTCTATCCCTGTAGGCATTGCATAGGGCCTTCATAACTCTTTGATTGGCGGTTCTGAAGAGTTTCCCATTCCCTCCTCTAAATCCACGAGCTAAGTGAAGTATCTTGTTTCGACGCTTTCTAGCGACATTTCCTCTTTTTACCCTTGCCATAAGTTACTTGGTTAGAAATTTTTTTCTACTGGGAGAAATTGTACTTGAAAATAGGTAGTTTATGAATAAGGAAGCATCAAACTCACATTGTCAGCATCTCTCTCATTGACAACAGCCTTAGTTGCAAGATGTCGTTTCAGTTTAGGACTTTTGTGGTCAAGAAGATGGTTTCTAAACGCTCTCCTGCGCATAAACTTCCCAGTACTAGTTGCTTTAAAACGCTTAGCAGCGGCTTTACGAGTTTTTAGTTTCGGCATTCTATTGTCGAACTGCTTAATCAAATGAGCATAGAGCCTTGTCTCCTTTTAAGCAAATTAAAAATGCTGAAATAGCAAAAGGCAGCTGAATTCTTTTAAAAAAATAAATGGTAAAAACACAATTGAAAAGAAATTTTTGTTTTTTCTATATCTATTGCTTTTTGCTGTGGAGTTTTCACCAGGTGCTAAAGGCTGAAAATAATTTTCCCGCAAATTCAGAATCAATACCAACTCACGAAACTATTCCTCTCCCACCAGTTGTAAAAAACAAGAGTGACCATATTTTTGTAAGTCTGGAGACCTATCTTGGTAAAAATATTGGTGGTAATCCAAAAATTAGAGATACTCTTACTCTTTCTAGTAATCGCGATAAATTAATCCTAAGAGACATGAATGGGATTCTGCATAAATCCTCCCAAATTCAAATCGATTGGGAATTACTTCCAAAAGAGAATCCAATTAAAATTTTCAGAAAGGTGTTAGGTCCTTTTGCAAGTTATGAATCAGCCAAAGAAATTGCATTAAAGCTTAGTGAAAAAAATATTTCTTCTTTAATAGCTAGGCCAGGGGACTGGGAGGTCTGGGTTTCAAAAAAAGAGAGAATTCCTAAAAATTTTAAATTTAAGGTAATCGAAAAAATTAATAAATTTGAAGTTCAACCATTACTAAAAATTGGTGAATCTGGTTTTCTAATGAAGGGACCCATAGAAATCAAGGCACCATCGGGTCTACTTTGGAAAGGCGGATTGTATTTTGGTCCTTTTCTTCTTCAGAAGGATGCTTATGGGACTTGGACTTTAATTGAGAAAGTAAAATTAAAGAAATATCTTGGCGGCGTAGTCCAGCATGAAATAGGTTCCAGCGCTCCAAAAAGCGCAAAGGAAGCACAGGCTGTTTTAGCAAGGACATGGGCTCTAGCAAATATTTCAAGATTTAATGTCGATGGTTACCATCTCTGCAGTGATACACAATGTCAGGTTTATAAGGACCCTGAAAAATCTCATGAATCTGTCATAGGAGCGATCAATTCAACTTCAGGGAAGTATTTGGTCTATGAAGGAAAACCTATTAATGCTGTTTATCATGCGACAAATGGTGGAGTTATGGCTGGCTTAGATGAAGCTTGGCTTGTTTCGCCTGTTCCATATTTAACCGCTAAAATAGATGCAAATTACCAGCTAAAGGAACGGTTTAAGCTTCCTTTTGTTGAAGATTCACAAGTTTCATTATTTTTAACAACAACCGATAATATTTACGGTAGTTTTCATAAAAGATTTAGATGGAAACGACTAATAACAAACACAAATATAATTAATATGTTATTGGATAATAGTATTAATTTTGATTCAATTTCTGATATTAAAGTTATGAGAAGAGGAGCAAGTGGAAGGGTTCTACAGCTAAAAATAATCGCAAAAAATAGCAAAGAGTCCTTAATACTTAAGGCTGATGAAATTAGAAAGATCCTAATAGAATTGCCAAGTACTCTTTTTGTGGTAAGTAAAAAAGGCGATAATTCATGGGAATTTTCAGGAGGGGGATTTGGCCACGGAGTTGGATTATCTCAGGCTGGCGCAATTGAACTTTCTAAGAGAGGTTGGAATGTTGATAAAATTCTCAGCCATTACTATCCGGGTACTGAATATGAATCTTTGCCCTAGAGTTAAGATCTAAATTCGGAAACAGAATGATCTTTGAGAGTCCGAATGGAAATCACAGACGCCGAAAAGCGGCTATATTTTTCATTTTTTGCGGAATTATAGGATCTATTCCTCACTGGATAGATCCTTCAAAGAATCTTTTACCTGCTTTTTCTCTCGCATTAGTATTGGGGGGATACGGACTAAGAGTTGTTTTACGAGATCGCGACAGGCTCAGTGATTCATCTGAAATAGAAGAAAAATCTGATGAAAATTATTTTCCAAATATTGATGTTTTGGTTTCTGCTAGGGACGAGGAGAATGTTGTTGAAGGATTAATTCAAAGACTTTCGAAAATAAATTATCCAACTGATCGAATCTCTTTTTGGATTATCGATGATGGTAGTCAAGACAATACAAATATTTTGATTAAAAGCTTGATAGAGAAAAAAGAAAACTTTAATTTGCTTCAGAGACCAAGGTCAGCAGGTGGTGGAAAGTCAGGAGCATTAAATTTTGCCTTAAGTAAATTAAATGGAGATTGGGTCTTTATTTTGGATGCAGATGCACAATTTAATTCAGATATTCTTGTAAGAGTCATACGTCAAGCAAAAAGAAAAAATTGGTCAGCACTTCAATTAAGAAAAGCAGTTGTAAATAACAATCAAAATATTTTAACTGTTTTTCAATCTATGGAAATGGCTATGGACGCTGTTATTCAGAGAGGAAGATTGCGTGGTGGGGGCGTTGTTGAACTTAGAGGTAATGGTCAGTTAATAAAACGTAAAGTTCTAGAAGAATGTGGCGGCTTTAATGAAGAAACAGTAACTGACGATCTGGATTTAAGCTTTCGATTACTTTTTTCTAGAGCATCAGTAGGAATTTTATGGGATCCACCAATTCATGAAGAAGCAGTATCTAATTTTCTTGATCTTTTTAAGCAACGCCAAAGATGGGCTGAAGGAGGTTTGCAGAGATTTTTTGATTACTACGAAAAATTTATTTCTTCCACGATTAGAATTAATTTAAAAACAGATTTAATATGTTTTTTTATTCTTCAATATGTTATTCCATTAGTATCTTTTTGGGATTTACTTATCTCTCTTCTCACAAAATCAATACCTCTTTACTGGCCATTATCATTCATTGCTTTGGCAGTATCAGGCTTAGCATATTGGAAGGGGTGTTCAAGAGTCAGTGAGGGGCCTGAAGTCCCTAATCCTTCACCTATAAGGATTTTTTTAGCTTTATTATATTTATTACACTGGTTTGTAGTTATTCCCTATGTGGCTTTAAAGATGGCATTATTTACAAAAAGACTTGTTTGGGTAAAAACGATTCATAAAGGCCATGAAAATAGTCAATCAATCAATCAAGATTAATAATTTCTCCATTAAAGAATTCTGCTAATTTCTCAGCTTCATTACTACCAGTTTCTTTTGGAGTTGATGATTCATTGGGAATATTTTTTTCTATCTTATCCACTCTAATTTCAGATTTCAAATATGCATTTTGCTCGGAATCATAAACTTTTTTAGTTGATTTCTCTCCAATATTTTTTTCAATCTTTTGTTTCCCCAGACTATCTTTATTTTCTATAGTTTTGTTAAGAATAATCTTTCGTGGACTACCTAAGGTATTTTTGATTGCATCCTCTATCAATGAACTTCTGCTTTGTATCATACCTATCCAGTTTGATGCAACTGATATCTCAGCAGTCTCTTGAGTTATCTTTGTTAATTGAGCTTGTTGAGATAAAAGCATTTTTGTAGAGGGAAGAGTTAGCGAAGAGAGAATTCGTTCCCATATCTGTCTGAGATCATTTGAATTTTCTTCATTAGAGTCAATTTTTTTAATTTTAGAATTAGGAGAGCTCTCTTTTTTATTAAATATTTTTTGTGTGTCTGTAACTATTAAATTTTCAGTTGATGAATCACTAAACCCTTTTATATCTTCTTTTGCTATGTTCTCTTGCAATCCCTTATTATTTGGTTTATCTATTAATCCCAATAGTAAAACTTCAAGCCAAAGTCTTGGTTGAAGACTCTGCCTTAATTGATATTCAGTACCTTTTAATTGAGATTGCCACTTGAGTACAACTTGAATATCTAATTTTTGTTTTAATTTATCAATCTTATCTAATGACTCATTAGATAAGTTGCATAGGTTTTCATGTTCAGGGGCAAGAATTTTAATGATTAAGTCTCTTAAAACTGATGCAAAACCCTGAAGAATTGCTATTGGTTCTTTTCCACTTTCAAGAAGATTATTGCAACTTTTCAGCGTTTCCAATGGGTTAGAGTCTGCTATCGATTCAACTAATCCAATTAATTCATTGTCAGGAATGACACCAATTAAATTTAAAACTGTATTTAATTTAATCGGACTTGGTAAAAGACTTAATTGGTCAAGCATGCTTTCGGCATCTCTAAGACCACCCTGAGAATGTTTTGCTATGCCTTCAATAGCTTCATCCTCAATGGAGATGCCTTCTTTCGCCGAGATCATTTTCAGATGCTTTGAAAGTTCTCTTAAAGGTATTCTTCTAAAATCAAATCTTTGGCATCTACTTAATATTGTTGGTAAGACTCTTTGAGGATCAGTTGTAGCCAAAATGAATACTACTCTCTCAGGAGGTTCCTCAAGAGTCTTTAATAATGCGTTGAACGCCGCTGTTGATAACATATGACATTCGTCTATTACATATACTTTCCATTTTGCTATGACCGGGGCAAATCTTGATTTTTCGATTAATTCACGGATATTATCTACCCCAGTATTAGATGCTGCATCTATCTCTATAACGTCGAGAGCCGAGCCTTGAATGATTGACTTACATAATTCGCATTCACCACAAGGTGTGATTGTTTCTTGAATATTTTTTGTGCAGTTTAAAGATCGTGCAAGAATTCTTGCACTAGAGGTTTTTCCTGTTCCCCTAGGACCACAAAAAATATAGGCTGGTGCGATTCGCTTGGTTCGAATTGCTTGTTTGAGCGTCTCAGAAATGCAATCTTGCCCTACAAGGCTATCGAAGCTTTGTGGGCGATATTTGTGGTGAAGTGGTTCGTATTGTTCACTCATGCATGATTAAAAAATTTTTTAAGCGGATTCTTTTTTCTGTCTTTCATCATTTGAAGGTAGAGATAATATTTTCGCTTTTGTAAGCTCCTTTACCATCTTCTTAGTGACTATAAATTCATTAATACTTGTTTGTGATGGAAGCTTATACATGAGATCAAGCATTAGTTCCTCGACAATTCCACGTAATGCTCTTGCGCCTGTTTTTCGTTTGTGGGCCTCTTTTGCAATTTCATTAACTGCTTCGTCATCGAAATCGAGTTTTACATTATCCATACTTAGAAGTGTTTTAAATTGCTTCACGATGGCATCTCTTGGTTCTGTCAGAATGGATTTAAGTGCATCTATATCAAGCGGTTCAAGAACTGCTGCTACGGGCATTCGCCCGATAAATTCTGGTATGAGACCATACTTAACTAAATCATCTGGTTCAAGCTGGTTTAGGACCTCATGGTCTTTTAAATCTCTATTAAGTCTTTGAACACCTTCTGAAGTTGTTGGCATAAAACCAATAGAGTTTCTACCTAATCGCTTTTGAACAACCTCTTGTAGTCCAACAAAAGCACCACCACAAATAAAAAGAATTTGACTCGTATCAATTTGAATACATTCGCTGTAAGGATGTTTTCGCCCTCCTTGTGGAGGAACATTTGCGACTGTGCCCTCAAGCATTTTTAAAAGTGCTTGCTGAACTCCTTCTCCAGAGACATCACGTGTTATTGATGGGTTTTCACTTTTGCGGGCTATTTTATCGATTTCGTCGATATAAATAATCCCTCTTTGAGCTAGGTCAACGTCCATATCAGCTTTTTGGAGAAGTCTTAGAAGGATATTCTCAACATCCTCTCCTACATATCCCGCTTCTGTGAGCGTGGTTGCATCGGCGACAGCAAAAGGGACATCAAGTAACTCAGCAAGTGATTGTGCTAATAATGTTTTCCCGCAGCCAGTTGGTCCAATTAACAAAATATTCGACTTGTGGAGCTTAGTTGCAGTTAATTCAGTTTCGCCGTTTCCATCTCCGGACCATGCAAGTCTCTTGTAATGATTGTAAACAGCAACAGATAAAGTTTTTTTTGCAGACTCCTGGCCCACAACTTGATTATCAAGTACTTTTTTAATTTCAATTGGCTTTGGAATACTAGCTAATGTTGGAGCAGGTTTTTTGTGGCCCTCCTGAGCATTTGATGCACTTTTTTTAATTAACTCTTTGCTTTGACGATTATTACCCTGAGCTTCAATAAGTTCATCTTCAAGGATTTCATTGCAGAGGTCTATACATTCATCACAAATGTATACCCCTGGTCCTGCAATTAATTTTCTTACCTGATCTTGAGCTTTCCCACAAAAGGAGCACTTTAGATGGGCGTCGAATTTTGCCATCGAGCTCTCAGCAATTGATTAGTAAAGGATTGACTTAAGGTATTTAGCCTCAATTAACAGGATCGCCGATATGGATGATTAAGTCATCCATACTTAATGATTTCATGTCAGTTGAGCATTAACCACTTTGTCTATCAGGCCATATTCAACCGCTTCTTGAGGAGAAAGAAAGTGGTCTCTTTCTGTATCTTCGGTAATTTTATCTAACGG
Source organism: Prochlorococcus sp. MIT2309 (assembly GCF_059772305.1). Classification (NCBI taxonomy): domain Bacteria; kingdom Bacillati; phylum Cyanobacteriota; class Cyanophyceae; order Synechococcales; family Prochlorococcaceae; genus Prochlorococcus; species Prochlorococcus sp. MIT2309. The sequence goes on from NZ_CM186282.1 coordinate 1,254,176, forward strand.
TTGCCCAGTATGCTCTGATAGCAATGAGTTTAAAGTTTCTTTCAAAAAAAGAATTTCTTTTGCTTGGATTTCAATTTCTACAGCTTGACCTTGAGCCCCACCAAGTGGTTGGTGAATCATAATTCTTGAATTAGGAAGAGCTAATCGCTTCCCTTTTGTGCCGCCGGATAGAAGAAAGGCACCCATGCTTGCGGCTAGTCCGAAGCAGATAGTTACAACATTTGGCTCTACTTGTTGAATTGTGTCGTATATAGCAAGTCCGGCAGTAACAGATCCACCAGGAGAATTTATGTAAAGTTGAATATCTTTTTCTGGGTCGTCCGCTTCTAGGAAAAGCATCTGCGCTACCAATGAATCCGCAACTTGATCATTAACTTCACTACCAAGAAAAATTATCCTCTCTCTTAGCAGTCGAGAGTAAATATCAAATGATCGATCTCCTCTACCTGATTGCTCAACAACAGTTGGCAAGATCCCTGGAGAAGCTAGCTGAGGACTACGAAAAAAGCTTTGTATAGGATGATTTCGACTTGTGTTGAGCACGTTCATAATGATTATCTATTTATAAATTAATAAAATTTAGTTCTCTTTAGTGATTTTTTTGGTCTTTTTTTCTGAGGTTTTTGATTTTTCTTTGACTTTTTTGGGTGAATTTTTTATATCAGGCTCGCTTTGATTTTTGTTAGGAGTCTTTTCGATTACAGAATTGTTTTCTTCCAGCCAATTTATTAGTTTCTCTTGAAGTAAGTCGTCTCCAATTGCTTGTTTGAGTTTCACTGCATCAAAATTTTTCTGTGATTTAAACTCATTTTCAATTTCCTTGAATCTTGAATCAATTTCATTTTCTGTGATTTCTATTTTTTCAGCTTTCGAAAGCGCATTAAGTGCAAGACTTTTTCGTAAATTATCTTCAGCTTCCTGCCTTGATGATTGCATTAAAGAATCTACAAGTTCGGGGGTAAATATTGACTTAACATCAATACCTTGCTGAGCAAAATTTCTAGCTGTTTGTTCAACTATATTTCTAACTTCTATGTCTATTAAAGTTTTTGGTAATTCAACTTCAAGTTCTTTAACCAATTCTTTCAAAAGAGATTCTTGCCTTGCTTTTTTTTGATTTTGTTTGCATTCTTCCTTTAGCCGAGTTTCTAGTTCCTCTCTCAATTCTTTCATTGTATTCTTATCACTTGTCTGTTTTGCGAAAGAATCATCTAAATCAGGTAACTCTCTAGACTTTAAATCATTTAATTTAATTGAAAAGTTTGCTTTTCTCCCTTTTGCGGTTTCATCATGGTAATCCTTTGGGAACTCACAATTTACTGATTTTTCGTCATCCACAGACATACCAACAATACCCTCTATAAATCCAGGAATCATTTTCCCTTTTTCGAGTTCAAGATCCATTGATTCTGCTTTTCCACCTTTGATGGGTTCATTATCGTCACTGAATTTCCCTTCAAAACTAACTACTGCAATATCACCCATTGCAGCCGGACGATTTTCAACAGGAACTAATGTTGCTAATTGCTTTCTTGATTGTTCAATTAATTTATCAACTTTTTCTGGGTTGAAAACTATTTTTTCAACTTCGGCCTTCAAACCATGCGTTGTTTTTAGTTTTGGTTCTGGAGCGATATCGGTCTCTAAGGTGATTTTGAGGGATTTATTTGGGTCGAAATTTTCAAGTAATTTCTCAAAACCATCTTTTAACTCAGGTTCGCAAAGAGGCTCGATGGATTCTTGATCTAATGCCTCTTCCCAAGACTTTTGCAATAATTTTTCAAGCGCTGAAGCTTGGATCCTCGTAGCTCCAATTTGCTGCAATATGACAGCTTTGGGAACCTTCCCTTTCCTGAAACCTGGCAAATTTGCTGTCTTGCAAAGGTTTTTAAGGGCGTCATCGAAACTTGTTTTGCATTGGTCTGCAGGGATTTCTAGAGCCACAGCAATACGACTTGAGGGAAGTGAACTTGTGGTTACTTTTAATTTTGAGATGGTCATAATTTAATTTTCTAGTCTTTTACTCTAACTAGCTGTCAGTTAAACTTTATAAAGGTAATGTGATCAAAAAAACTTTAAAGTCTTTATTTATTAATTTAAATCAGCATAAGAATCACGATCCCTCACCGTTCAAAGAGGATTTTCCTAAAACAATTTTTGCCAAAAAAGCTTGGAAAAACTACCTTTCTTACCAAATCGACCTCTTAAAGTTGCAGTTCTTGGCTCAAGTGGTGCAGTTGGACAAGAATTGCTTGATTTAATTCAGGAAAGATCATTTCCAATTGATGAATTGCGTCTATTGGCGTCCTCTCGTTCTGCAGGGAATATCCAATCTTTTATGGGAAAAGATCTTGTTGTCCGAGAAGTTACTGAGAGTGAGTTTGATGGTATTGACTTAGTTTTTGCATCAGCAGGTGGTTCAGTCTCAAAATTTTGGAGAAACATAATAAATAACAAAGGCGCTCTGATAATTGACAATTCAAATGCCTTCAGAATGGCACCCGATGTTCCATTGGTAGTGCCGGAGATTAATCCAAAGGATGCTTTTAATCACAAAGGTCTGATCTCAAATCCTAATTGCACAACTATTTTGCTTTCTCTGGTTTTAGGCCCACTAGGAAAAAAATTTCCTTTAAAACGAATTGTTGTCTCAACCTATCAGTCTGCTAGTGGCGCAGGAGCACGAGCAATGGAGGAATTGAAATCGTTAAGTCAAGACCTTTTAAATGAAAAAATTACCCCAAGCAAAGTCCTCCCGTATTCGCTTGCGTTTAATTTGTTCCTTCATAATTCTCCAATTGATAAGAATAAATATTGTCAGGAAGAAATGAAAATGATTAATGAATCCAGGAAAATACTTAATAATCCTGAATTAATGTTAACAGCTACATGCGTTCGAGTACCAGTACTTAGAGCCCATTCTGAGTCTGTTAATATTGAATTTGAAGATGAATTTGATATTAATGAAGCTATTAAAATATTAAATAATGCACCTGGAGTTCGAATAATTGAAGATAGCGAAGATAATAGATTTCCTATGCCAATTGACGTTACTGGTCAAGACGATATTGCTGTTGGAAGAATTAGAAAAGACTTGAGTAATCAAAATGCTATGGAACTTTGGTTGTGTGGAGATCAAATCCGAAAAGGAGCGGCTTTAAACGCAATCCAAATTGCTGAACTTTTAATTCCCAAATTATGACTGATTTAAATAATTCTTCTGAGATACTTTTTGGTAGATTATTGACCGCTATGGTGACCCCCTTTGGGGCTAATGGTGAAGTTGACCTAAGGCTTACTGCCAAGCTCGCTTCTCATCTTGTTCTTGAGGGATCTGATTCGATTGTGGTATGTGGAACCACGGGTGAATCTCCCACTCTAAGTTGGAAAGAACAACTGTTAATCCTGGAGACTGTAAAAGATGCGGTTTCCTCTGATGTGAAAGTTTTGGCTGGTACAGGGAGTAACAGTACGGCTGAAGCAATAAAGGCTACTAAGGAGGCTTATGCGGCAGGTGCTGATGGTGCCCTTGTTGTAGTGCCCTACTACAACAAGCCACCTCAAGAGGGTTTGGAAGCTCATTTTCGCGCAATTGCAGAATCTACTCCAGAATTTCCTTTGATGCTTTACAACATCCCTGGACGAACAGGTTGTTCACTAAAGCCCGATACGATGAAGTTATTGATGGATTGTCCCAATATTGTTGCTTTCAAAGCGGCAAGTGGATCTGTTCTTGAAATAACAGATCTAAGATTGCAGTGTGGGCAACAACTTTCAATCTATAGCGGTGACGATGCACTTCTTTTGCCCATGCTTTCAGTAGGAGCTGAGGGTGTTGTAAGTGTTGCCAGTCACATCGTTGGACCCAAAATAAAACAAATGATTCAGGCTTATCTCAGCGGGCAATGTAAGCTAGCTATTAGTTATCACGAGCAATTACAGCCCCTTTTTTCGGCTTTATTTGCAACTACTAATCCAATACCTGTTAAAGCAGCTCTTGAATTAACTGGTTGGCCAGTGGGTTCTCCACGAAGTCCCTTACCTCCACTCAGCTTTGAAATGAAAAAAGACTTAAAAAAAGTTCTTGCTTCCCTCTCTTTAATTTGATTTAAAAGTTCTTTTGAATTTTCTCATTTTCTTTCTCTTTCCTCTCAACCAAATTTAGTTTTTCGCGTAATTTTTCTCATGACATCAAGTTCAATGAATTCAACCAACATAAAAGTTTCATCAACTGGAACTGGCAAAAATAATAAGCCTTGCTTAAGAATTATCCCCCTTGGCGGCTTGGGAGAGATTGGGAAAAACACCTGTGTTTTTGAGTATGGAGATGACATCATGATTGTCGACGCTGGACTGGCCTTCCCAACAGATGGCATGCATGGCGTCAATGTAGTAATGCCTGATACCACTTATCTAAGAGAAAACCAAAAAAAAATTAGAGGTATGGTTGTTACTCACGGTCATGAGGATCATATAGGAGGCATCTCGCATCATCTCAAAAACTTTAATATCCCAATTATTTATGGACCTCCCTTAGCAATGGCAATGCTGAAAGGAAAAATGGAGGAAGCTGGTGTTGCTGATAGATCAACCATTCAAGCTATGGGACCAAGAGACGTTGTTAAAGTTGGCCAACACTTTTCTGTTGAATTTGTTCGAAATACCCATTCAATATCTGATAGCTTCTCATTCGCAATTACCACTCCTGTTGGGGTTGTCTTCTTTACTGGCGACTTTAAATTCGATCATACGCCTCCTGATGGAGAGCCAAGTGATTTGTCGAGAATGGCTTATTACGGAGATAAAGGTGTCTTATGTCTACTGTCAGATTCTACTAACTCCGAGGTACCAGGTTTTACTCCCTCTGAGTACTCGGTGTTTCCAAATCTAGATAGATATATTGCAACGGCACAAGGGAGAGTAATGCTTACAACTTTTGCAAGTTCGACTCACCGCGTAGCAATGATTATTGAATTGGCGATGAAAAATGGGCGTAAGGTTGGATTACTTGGACGCTCTATGCTCAATGTTGTAGGCAAATGTAGAGAATTAGGTTACATGCGTTGCCCAGATGATCTTTTCTTCCCAATTCGCCATATCAGAGATCTTCCCGATCGCGAAACACTATTATTAATGACAGGAAGTCAAGGTGAGCATATGGCGGCTTTGAGTAGGATTTCTCGAGGAGAGCATCAACATGTTCAATTAAAAACAACTGATACTGTAATTTTCTCTGCAAGCCCAATTCCTGGGAACACAATTTCAGTAAGTCATACGATTGATAGGTTAATTCGCCTTGGAGCAAAAGTGGTGTATGGAAAAGAACATGGTATTCATGTTTCAGGGCATGGTTGCCAAGAAGATCAAAAGTGGATGCTCGGCCTTATTAAACCAAAATTTTTCATACCTGTTCACGGTGAGTACAGAATGCAAGTATTGCATGGAAAAACTGCTGTTTCTATGGGAGTCCCACCTGAAAATGTCCATGTCATGCAGAATGGAGATGTTGCTGAGTTAAGGCCAGATTCTCTAATCCAGGCTCAACCTGTTAAATCAGGAGTTGAACTTCTTGATGGATCCAGAACAGGGATTGTCGACGATAGAGTCCTTGGTGAAAGACAAAAACTGGCTGAGGAGGGATTGGCAACAGTTTTGGCAGCAGTTAGTACTGATGGTGTCATGGTTGCTCCTCCTAGAGTAAATCTTCGAGGCATTATCACTAATTTAGATGCAAAAACAATGTCTCTCTGGACAGAAAGAGAAATTAATTGGGTACTTGAAAACAGATGGAAACAGCTAACGGTACAGAGCGCCTCCAAATCAATAGAGGTTGATTGGATAGGCCTTCAAAGAGAAATTGAATCTGGATTGGCACGTAGGATGAGGCGTGAGCTACAAGTTGAACCATTGATCTTGTGCTTAGTCCAACCGGCTCCTGCAGGTACTCGGGCATATAAGCCTTCGCTAGAGGATATCCCTGTAAGTAAAAAGACAACTGATGGTCCAAAGACAACAACTAGAAGTAGCGTAAATGAACAGAGAAAGAATCAAATCACAACTAAAGATCAATCTGTCAGCGCTGCTGCAACGTCACAGACAATCAAAACAGGTACAGATTCGGATAATCTTAAAAAAGAATCTGACTCAGAAGCACCTACTGGTAGAACTCGTCGTCGTAGATCGGCAGTTACCTCTTAAAGTTATATCCTCTTTTTGATATTTATATATTCTTTGGTCCATTCAACAAAGAAATCATTTTTCAAATTTCTTTCCCCGTTCTTTGTTGGTTTGGAAATGTCATGAATCATCTCATTAAGAGAGTCTGTAGTGTAATTTTTTATTTGATGTTTATTTAACCAATTTGCCGCTAATAATAGTTTTAATGAATAATTTAGATTGTTGAATTTTTCTCGTTTTAATCCTTTCTTGTCTGAGATGCTCTCAAGAACCATCTTTGCAAGGGTTCTAATGTCCTTGTCATAAATGGAAATACGTTCAGACAAATCAGAAATTCTTTTAGTGCAGCCTTTATGCAGGTTTTCAAGTATGGGTAAAACCTCATGACGTATTTTGTTTCTCTTAAGGTCTAGATTTGAGTTTGTGGGATCTATCCAAACAGGGATATTGAAATCTTCACAAATTTGCTTAGTCTCCTCTCTATTGAACAACAGCATAGGCCTTACTAAGTCAAATTTCTGTTCAAGATGTCTTTCCTCTTTCAAACTTCCCAATCCCTTTAAATCGGAGCCTCTTGCAAGATTAAGTAATAATGTTTCTGCTTTGTCAGTAGCAGTATGAGCTGTAAGTATTTTAAGGCATGCAATATCCCTGTTTTGATTACTGATTAAGCTGGCTTTAGCAACTAGTTTCTCATATCTCCAATTTCTAGCTGAGTTTTCAGTCTTGATTTCTCCCTTCGATGATTCGCTCACAAAAAATTCTAGATTTTTATCTGAAAACCATATTCTCAATTCATCTGCAATTTGACTGGACTGGTCATGCCATTTGTGATCGCCATGCCAAACATAGAGTTTCCATTGATGGACTTTTTGAAGATCTATCAAAAGTTTGATGAGCGCCATTGAATCTTGTCCGCCTGATACAGCGACAAGTAATCCCGAATTGTTTGGTAAAAATTGCCTAGATCTCGTAAGTTTCTTTTGTAAACGTTGATGCCATGAACTTAAGGACATTTCATTGATAGATATTGAGTTGTTTTTCTTGAGGTAGAGACCCTTTTCTTATTTTGTTAGTTTTTCTCCTTAAAGAGTGCCAAAATTAGATTATTGATTCGTAATTTGATGTCTCGTTTAACCAATTTGCCAATTTCACTTGAAAGAAGTCTTCGCCAAAGCTCACTTCTAAAGGTTATTTCAGGTTTGGATAATTTTGAAAAAACCAAGGTTGAAAAGGTTGCAAAAGCCTCCTCGATAGGTGGAGCGAATTTGTTGGACGTTGCATGCGATCCTGATTTAGTGCGACTAGCAATTAAAAGTTCTGAACTTCCCATATGTGTGAGCTCTGTTGATCCACATTCTTTTGTTCCCGCAGTACAAGCTGGCGCAACAATGATAGAAATTGGTAATTTTGATTCTTTTTATAAAAAAGGAAGATATTTTGATCAGAAGGAAGTTTTAGCTCTGACTGAGCAGTCACGCTCTTTACTGCCGGACGTCGTATTGTCCGTAACAGTCCCTCATACACTCCCATTGGATGTTCAAGAGCAATTAGCCATAAATCTTGTTGAGAGAGGTGCAGATATTATTCAGACTGAGGGTGGAACTAGTGCAATCCCCGACACAGCTGGATCATTAGGTTTAATACAAAAAGCTGCACCAACTTTGGCAGCAGCGCATGTGATTTCAAAGGCAATTGCTAAAAGTAATAGTTTTGTCCCAATTATTTGTGCATCTGGATTGTCCTCAGTGACTATCCCCATGGCTTTTGCCGTGGGTGCATCTGGCGTTGGAGTTGGTTCTGCCGTTAATAAATTAAGTACTGAAATTGAAATGATAGCGGCAGTTAGAGCTTTGAAAGAATCAACCTTACAAACAACAATTAGAGCTTAAGACGTACAAAAATCAAGAAAATTCCATAAGATTTGTTTTTAGCATTGAATCCTCGATTGGCTGAGAAATCTGCGATATTAGTTAAATGTCTTTTTATAAACTTCACTCTCCTTATAGTCCAAAAGGCGATCAACCCAAAGCCATAACACAATTAGTTAATGGCGTTAATGCTGGAGAGCAGTATCAAACTCTTTTGGGAGCTACCGGAACTGGTAAGACCTTTACAATAGCAAATGTAATTGCTCAAACTGGACGGCCAGCACTAGTTCTAGCGCACAATAAGACTCTTGCTGCACAACTATGTAATGAATTGAGGGAGTTTTTTCCGAAAAATGCAGTTGAATATTTTATCTCCTACTACGATTATTATCAGCCTGAGGCTTACGTACCTGTAAGTGATACCTACATAGCAAAAACATCTTCAATTAATGAAGAGATTGATATGCTGAGACACTCTGCCACTAGATCATTATTTGAGCGTAGGGATGTTATTGTTGTTGCTTCAATAAGTTGTATTTATGGTTTAGGGATACCGAGTGAGTATCTTAAAGCATCTGTAAAATTCGCCCTAGGAAAAACAATTGAAATTAGATCCACTTTGAGATCTTTGGTTAATAATCAATATAGCCGTAATGATATAGAGATTTCACGCGGAAAATTTAGATTAAAAGGAGATGTTTTGGAAATAGGCCCAGCATATGATGATAGGTTAGTTCGAATAGAACTTTTCGGTGATGAAATTGAGGCAATAAGATATGTTGATCCAACTACAGGTGAAATTTTAGAAAGTCTTGAAACGATAAATATTTATCCAGCCAAACATTTTGTTACACCCAAAGAGAGGCTTGATTTAGCTCTTTCAAATATAAAAAAAGAACTTAAAGATAGGCTATCTTTTTTTAATGAAGAGGGAAAATTGCTTGAGGCGCAAAGATTAGAACAGAGAACAAAGTATGATTTAGAAATGCTGCAAGAAGTTGGCTATTGTAATGGAGTTGAGAATTATGCACGACATTTATCAGGCAGAAATCAAGGGTCACCTCCTGAATGTTTAATTGATTATTTCCCCGATGATTGGCTTTTAGTAGTTGATGAGAGTCATGTAACTTGCCCACAACTTTTAGCAATGTATAACGGTGATCAGTCGCGAAAAAAAGTTTTAATTGATCATGGATTTAGATTACCCAGCGCTGCAGATAACCGTCCTCTTAAAAGTGAAGAGTTTTGGGAAAAAGCAAAGCAAACTCTTTTTATCAGCGCTACTCCAGGTGATTGGGAATTATCTAAAAGTTCTGGAGCAATTGCGGAGCAAGTGATTCGCCCAACTGGAGTTCTTGACCCTCGTGTGGAAGTTAGACCCACAAAAGGTCAAATTGATGATCTCCTTGGCGAGATAAATAAGAGAGTTAAGAAGCAAGAGAGAATTTTAATAACAACTTTGACGAAAAGAATGGCCGAAGATCTTACTGATTTTTTATCAGATAATGGCATAAGAGTGCGATATCTTCATTCAGAAATTCATTCAATAGAAAGAATCGAAATCATACAAGATTTAAGAGTGGGAGAATATGATGTATTGGTTGGAGTTAATCTTCTTAGAGAAGGATTGGATTTGCCGGAAGTATCATTAGTTATAATCCTTGACGCTGATAAAGAAGGTTTTTTGCGTGCAAAAAGATCTTTAATACAAACCATAGGGAGAGCAGCAAGACATGTAAATGGAGTGGCTATTTTATATGCAGATAATATGACTGAATCTATGATATTTGCTATCGATGAAACTCAACGAAGAAGAGAAATTCAGATTAAATATAATCAAGATCACTCTATTACACCTAAACCTGCTGGTAAAAAACCTAAAAATTCAATTTTATCCTTTTTAGAATTATCAAGAAGATTACAAAGCGAAAATTCAAATGATCAGATTTTACAAATAGCAGATCAAACAATTGATGAACTCAATGAGAATGATAACTCAAATCTAAGTTTAGATGAATTGCCCGATATTATTGTATCTTTAGAAAAAAAGATGAAACTAGCAGCAGAAGAATTAGACTTTGAAAAAGCTGCTAATCTAAGAGATCGAATAAAAAAAATAAGAAAAAAATTATTAAATGGGAATTAACTATTGACTTTCATTTTTTCCTAACCTGAAACATTCATGAACAACATTTAATGCAACTACACCATCACTTTCTTTTACTAAGCATGTGGTTCTTATTTCACTGGTAGCTATCATTTCAATATTTATTTTTGATTCTGCTAAAGCCCTGAACATTCTTCCTGCTGTGCCAACTGTATGTGGCATTCCAGATCCAACGGCGCTAACTTTTGCAATGGATGGACCATCTTTAATTTCGGAATTACCCCATTTTTTTAATAAAAACTCTAAAGCTTCCCCAGCTTTTTTCCTATCTTGTTTTTTTAGCGTGAAACTAATATCTTTACTTCCGTCTTGATGCTTTCTTTCTGATTGAACAATAGTATCAAGAGTAATTCCAGATTCAGCTAATGCTGAAAAAATTGCTGCTGCACTTCCTGGATTATCTGGAACTTTTCTGACACTTACTTGTGCTTGATCTGGATCTATTGCAACGCCTCTTACTTCGGGGTCATTATTTGCTAATATTGAAGGATTTATCTTTATTTGTTTATCATTAAGTTCAAAAGTTTCACTAACAGCTCTTATCGCTTTTTTGCCAAATTCAGCATCAATTACGCAGCTTACTTTTACTTCACTTGTTGCAATTACTCTTACATTGATTCCAACTTTCGATAATGTTTCAAATAAGTTTGCAGCGACTCCCGGCCTACCCATAATTCCAGCCCCACTAATGCTGATCTTTGACATATTTGTTTGTAATGAAAGTATTCCACCAAGCTCATTCACTAATAAGTTACATATTTCCTTAGCTTTTTTTGATTCTTTGTTTGCCACGGTAAATGTAATATCATTACTTTTTTCTTCAGGAAGAGATTGAATAATTAAGTCAACATTTACTCCTCCATCAGATAAAGCTTCAAATAAATTTGCTGCAACACCAGGCTTATCAGGTATGTGAGAAAGTCCTATTACTGTTTGCCCATCAACAAGCTCAAGTCCATCAACAGATTTAATGTGCTCTAAACCTAAGCTATTTGAAGTAAATAGGTTCTTTCTGCTTGTGAGAGTAGTCCCTGGAAGATCCTCCCAACTGGACTTCACCTTAAGCTTAACCCCATAATTTCGCGCTATTTCAACTGCTCTCGGATGTAATACCTCAGCTCCTAAGCTTGCAAGTTCAAGCATTTCATCACAACTTATCTGTGCCATCAGTTGTGCATTAGATACTTTTCGCGGATCACTAGTAAGGACACCTGGGACGTCGGTGTAAATTTCACAGACTTCAGCTCCTAAAGCTGCTGCTAATGCGACTGCGGAAGTATCTGATCCACCTCTCCCAAGTGTTGTGATTTCTTGAGTACCTTCACTACTTAAGCTTGTCCCTTGAAATCCTGCCACAATCACTATTAGGCCTTTATTTAAAAGTGATTTGATGCGATCTTTTTTGATTTCTAGAATCCTCGCTTTCCCATGAGACGATTCGGTAATTATTCCAACTTGGCTACCAGTCATTGATATTGCAGGAATTCCTAAATGATTCAGTGCCATACTTAGGAGTGCAATTGTTACTTGCTCTCCAGTAGCAAGGAGCATATCCATCTCTCTTGGGGGTGGGTTCTGATTAATTGAGAGAGCAATATTATTTAAGTCGTCTGTTGTTTTTCCCATGGCCGATACAACAACTACTAGATCATTACCAAGTTCTTTCGTGGCACAGATTTTTCTAGCGATTGATTGAATTCTCTCGACTGAGCCTACTGATGTACCACCAAATTTTTGTATTAACAAACTCATTAATTTTTTATTTTTATGATATTAATTATTTCATTTACTAGGAAAAAAAATCAAAAATGTGTCAGAAGACCGTCTTGAAATGCATGCATAGGGTTTGTTCCTCTTTTTAATGAGACTTCAATTTCAAGAAGTTGACTCAATAAATTCAAAAAATTCTTTGACGGTATATCTTTAATTTGCTTCTGCATAAAATAAATTCTTTTTGGATTCGCAATTCCTGCTGCTTTAGCGATAAATCCAATGTCATTTTGATTTTGCTTGGTTAATAGGCTGACCCATAAAAAAGCTCTTATTTGGGTGGTTAGTGAGGCAACTATTTTTAGTGGTGGTTCTCCAGAATCAATTAAAGCACTTATTTTTGATAATGCTTCGCCAATATTGTTTTCAATCAGATGTGTACCAACTTCAAGTGAATTTGTTGATGTCGATCTGATTAACGTTTTTATAGTTTCCAATTTAATTACTTTCGTTTTCTTTTGTGAATCTTTTTTTTCTTTTGCTTCTTCAAATAATCGAAGTTTTTCAATTTCTGATTCAATTCTCTCAGTGTCTATTCCTATAGCCTCTACTATGGCAATTGCTGCTTTTTCCTCTAATTCAACGTCTAAAGTTTTTGCGATGTTGTAAATGAGGTTTATTTTTCCACGTTCATCCCAAAAAGCAGGAAGAGAGAAACTTTTCTCATAAACAATTTTTTTAGATTTTAATTTTTGAAGGGCTTTGGTAGTTTTTAATCGACCATCCGGTTTATTTCTATTGCTTAAAATAAGGTGAGTATTTTCAGGAATTAAATCTAGAACTTCTTCAAATTTTTTCCCAATTTCGTTAGAACACCCATTGCAAAAAGAGCTGTTATTTACAAATACAACTCTTCCACCACTTCCAAATGGGGGGGTTCTTACCTCAGAAAAAATTTGGTTAATTTCCTGCATCTCTTTACCATCGAATTTACTAAGATTGATATTGCTCCAATTTGGATCAATAATATCTTTAATTAAATTCTCGATTGATCTATTTTTGGATGCCAAATTATCACCCCAAAATAAATGTATTGGCATTTACAAAAAACTACCTTTTGGAACCATTAGACAACCTAATTTATTCAATTCGCAAAATAAATGACATTAGATCATCCAATTTTTACTAAAAGTATTGAAATTATCAAAGGTAAACTGGGTGAGACAGGGCTGAATCCATTGCAGCAAGATGTTTTGGAGAGATTGATTCATACAACAGGTGATTTTTCCATCCAATCTCTTTTGAAATTTAGTCCTGGATCATGTCAATCAGCTCTTAAGGCTATTAAAGCTGGTGCACCAATACTGACTGATACAAATATGGCTAAGGCTTCGATTGCTCAAATGGCAAGCAGGACAATTAGCTCTCAAGTGAATTGTGTGTTGGATTGGGCGCCAGAAACTCTAAATGCTTCTGAAACAAGGACTTCACATGGGATGAAAAATGCATGGATAGAGCTCTCAAGTAAATTTTCCGGCAGCCAATCACCAATTGTCTTGATTGGAAGTGCACCAACTGGATTGGAGACCCTTCTTGATTTGGTTTCGGCAGGTTGTAATGTTCCAAGTCTAATTATTGGTATGCCTGTGGGTTTTGTTGGTGTTATTCAAAGTAAAGAGAGATTAGCTAAAACTAATTTGAATCAAATTCGAATTGATGGTAATCGTGGTGGGTCTGCATTGGCAGGAGCTACTTTGAATGCTCTTTTAAGAGCGTCAGTTTACAAAAGATAAGTGGAAATAAAACTATTTCATTGATCCATTCTTTTGAAGGTTTTCAAGAATACTCTTTGCTCTATTTACAACTTTTATAGGGACTCCTGCCAGTCTTGCCGCCTCTATTCCATAGCTTTTGTTGGAACCGCCAGGAATAACTTCATGTAAGAAAATTAATTCATCTCCTGTTTCTTCTACCAGCACTTGGAAATTTTTCACGTTAGACAATGTCTTTGATAATTGATTTAGCTCATGGTAATGAGTTGCAAATATTGTTCTACTTCTTATTGTTTTCGCAAGGTATTCACTAACCGCCCAGGCAATTGATAGTCCATCAAAAGTTGATGTTCCCCTACCTATCTCATCTAGCAAAACAATAGAATGTTCGGTTGCTTGATTTAGAATAAATGCGGTTTCAGACATTTCAACAATGAAAGTTGATTGACCGGCCGAAAGATCGTCTACAGCACCCACTCTTGTAAAAATTCGATCTGCGATAGTTATTGAGGCTTTTTCTGCGGGGATCCAACTACCAATTTGAGCAAGTAATTGCACTAAACCTATTTGTCTGAGATAGCAACTTTTGCCACTTGCATTTGGTCCTGTAAGAACGATTAGATCAAATGTTTGACCGATATTAATGTTGTTTGGTTGAAATTTTTTCTCGGAAAGTATTTGTTCGACGACTGGATGCCGACATTTAGAGATATTATTTATTTTGGTATCATTTTTATTTGCTTCAAGTATTTCTGGCATTGAATAAGAATTAGTGGCAGCGATTTCTGCCAAGCTAGCCAAACAATCAATACCTGCAATGGCTTTTGCTGCTTTGCGTATTTCAAAGGCATGTTTGCCAACTTCTAGCCTTAATTCGCAAAATATCTCGTATTCTCTTTGAGCTGCTCTAGCTTTAAGTTGAAATATTTTACCCTCTCTTGCTTTTAAATCCGGGGTTATAAAACGCTCCTCATTTGCCAATGTTTGCCTTCTTATCCAGTGATCTGGTACTGAATTGGCTTTAGATTTGGTTACTGATAAGAAGTAACCAAATGTTCTGTGATACTGAATCTTTAGATTGTTTATATTACTTCGTTTTCTTTCAAGTATTTCTTGGTTTTTCAGCCAATCATCTTGATCATCAAGTTGATTTCTTAACCCATCAAGTAATGAATCTATTCCATCATTAATAATACCCCCTTCTGTTAAACCTAAAGGTTGATTATCAATCAAATAATTATCTATTTTTTCACCAATTTTTATTAATTTTGGATTGATTTGTTGAATAGAAATCAACCATTTAGGTGAATTATTCGAAATATTTTTTATCAGTTTTGATAGGCTTGGTAATCTAAGAAGTCCATCTGAAATTGCAGCTAAATCTCTTCCACTGGCATGGCCTGCTCCCGCTCGCCCCGCCAATCTCTCTAAGTCGCCCATTGATCTTAATGATTTTCGAATGTCATTTTTCAACGAACTTGCCTGAACTAGTTTTGTGACAATATTTTGTCTAGAAATTATTTGGCTTTTATTTGTTAAGGGTGCCTCTAACCATCTCCTGAGACATCTCCCACCCATTGATGTAAGTGTTCTATCAATGGCCCATAATAATGAGCCTTGAAATTGCCCATCTCGTTGAGTACATGTAATTTCCAAATTCCTTCTTGTTTGTGCATCAATAATTAATACTTCGTTGTTGGAGAGGATTTTAGGAGGTTCAAGTGGGATATGTTTCTCCTCTGCATTATCTTCAAAAGAGGGATTTGTTTGATTGATATAATTTACTAAACCACCAGAAACCCGTAAAGCTCTGGGATATTCATGAAGACCCAATCCATTTAGAGTACTTAATTTGTAATGCTTTTTTAACGATGATTCTGCTTCTAAAGTACTAAAAGGTGTTTTCTCAACTTCGGTTAAATTTATATTTTTTGGACACCATTGAAAATTTTCTTTGCCTTTAGTTTCTGCACAAATTATTTCTGATGCTTCTGTTTTCATCAATTCTTGAAAAAGTGATTCATTATTATTGCCCTCTTGAACGATAAATTCTCCTGTGCTGACGTCTACGCTTGCTATTGCCCAAAGCAAATTAGTCTCATTTACTGATTTTTCAATTAATACAGCGCTCAACCAGTTGTTTTTTCTTGCTTGAAGCATCCCCTCTTCAATTATGGTTCCTGGGGTAATAATTCTTGTTATGCCTCTTTTAATATGTGATGAGCTTTTGTTTAAGGCGTTTTCAAGTTGATCGCAAATTGTGATTGAAAATCCTTTTTGAACAAGTTCTGCACAATATTTTTCAGCTGCATGATGAGGAATACCTGCCATTGGCACTCTCCCAATTTTCTTTCCAGCTTCTTTTCCAGTGAGTGTGATCTCAAGATTTTTTGAGAGTTTAATAGCATCCTCAAAAAAGCACTCGAAAAAATCACCCAATCGGTAAAGCAGAATTCTCTCAGGATCATTTTTTTTTAGTTCAACGTAATGCCGTAATACCGGGGTTAACTCATCAATATTGACAAGAGAATGATGAGACCAATCGTTTTCTTTTTGATTTGCATCTTGACTTTCAAAACCATTTATTTGCCAATTAAGGCTATTTTTTGATTTTTTTGATTCTCTTGGTCTATTTAGAGCATCTAGCTGGAGCTCCTCATTAGAAATTTCTTCACTTGGAGAATTCGTTTTTCCCTTCCAAGAACTCTTTTGAGATGACTCTTCTACAGGTTCACCAAACAAGCTGCCTTGAATTGAATTCTGGGCAGCCATTTAAATTTTCTACCAAAGTATTTAAGGCATAGTAAGGGCAAAAATTAATTTTGCATGTGAAGCCTCGCGACAACTCTTGATTTCCAGAACAAAAGATGCATGTAACATGTGAAAATATCTGATATTCAGAGTTTTAGCTCCAAATTCACGATTGCCATGCAAGCCATTAGCTTCATCCTCGCAAATGCCCTCCTTTTCGCATCTCTAATATTGGTAGTGGGCGTACCAGTTCTTTACATGACTCAGACAGATCCATCTGATAGGAGAAATGGAGAGATTAGAAAAATTGAAATCATTGGAGGAGTTTGGTTCCATTTGGTTCTAGCAAATGGAGCTATTGCTGCTTTAGTTTGAACTTAGGCAAACCTTGTGCGAAGGTTGTATTAGTCAGCTATCAGTAGTTTCGAAATATGGTTAAGTTTGAAGGCCGTTTCACTAACTCATCTGCTCTGAAGGTGGGTATTGTAGTTGCTCGATTTAATGATTTAGTTACAAGTAAACTGCTTTCAGGATGTCTTGATTGCCTTTCAAGGCATGGCATTGATATCTCAGAAGAAAGTTCTCAGCTCGATATCGCTTGGGTCCCAGGCTCATTTGAACTTCCAATAGTTGCTCAAAAGTTAGCAAAAACAAATCGTTATGACGTTTTAATCACTTTGGGTGCCGTCATAAGAGGTGACACTCCTCATTTTGACGTAGTTGTAGCTGAAGCCAGTAAAGGAATTTCGAATGTTGCTCGAGAGACGGAGATACCTATCGTTTTTGGAGTTCTAACAACCGACAATATGCAACAAGCTCTTGAAAGAGCAGGAATTAAAAATAATTTAGGTTGGAGTTATGCCCTTCAAGCTATTGAGATGGGATCGTTGATGGGGGAAATCAGTTGATACTGTATCTAAAAAGTAATTGACCTTTGTACCTGTTCTAGGGCATGCTAATCCTGTAGATCATTGAAGTTAGTTTTTGCGGATGTAGCTCAGTGGTAGAGCATCTCCTTGCCAAGGAGAATGTCGAGAGTTCGAATCTCTTCATCCGCTTTTCTCAAAATTTGTAGATTTATCAATTAGATAATTATATTTGTATTAATCTATTAAGTTTATCGTTTATAGTTTATCTAATTTAGAGTAATACTCAACTTGATTTATTAACTTCAACTTTTTGAATATCTGAGGATCATTTGTAGATTAAATTTATTTATTTGGATTTAATGTTACCAGTAATTGTTGATTTTTAGATACTCTAAAGCCCATTTGCTTATAGAAATCTGAGCAATTAGTAGTCATTAAGTATACTCTCTCCGCCTTTTTAATTGCAGGAGTTTTTAAAATAGCCTCTATGAGAATTTTACCCAGCCCAATCCCTTGACAATCATCAGCAATGACTACGTCCCATAAGACTGCTCTAAAAATCTTATCGCTAGTAGCTCTACCAAATCCAATCAGTCTTTTGTTTTCCCATAAACTTACAACAACTGTACTGTTTTTTATCATTAATCTGAGTGAATTTTTTTTTCTATCGGCCGCCCAAAAGGTGTGCTCAGTTAAAAGTTGCTGTAGTTGATTGAGGCCTCTTGATGGAATTAAAGAGGGCCCCAAACCAAAAAGTCTTAACCCAGGAGCACCTCGAGCATGTTTGATAATAGAGATATCAGCCATTTGATCTAATTTGGCAAGTTTTTGAAATAGATTAATTCTTAATGGAATGGGTTTTGCGGTTTGGTTTTTTAAATTAAGTAACCTAGATCAGTTTTGGCGGATAATTCGGTAGAGTTTCGTGCTAATTAAAAGTTATTCTTATAAGTACAAACGTTTATAAATTGTTAGATGCTCAAGCAACTGCTGGGTGACCCTAATGCCCGCAAGCTGAAGCGGTTTTCTCCTTTGGTAACAGACATAAATATCCTTGAGGATGACATTTCACCATTGAGTGATGATGAATTGAGGATGAGAACTGCAGACTTTAGACAGCGTCTGGAGAAGACCAATTCCTTCGGAGAGCAGCAAGAACTTCTAGATAAGCTTTTGCCAGAGGCATTCGCAATAGTCAGAGAGGCCTCAAAACGTGTCCTAGGGATGAGACATTTTGATGTTCAGTTAATAGGAGGAATGGTTCTTCATGAAGGCCAAATCGCCGAGATGAAAACCGGAGAGGGAAAAACTTTAGTTGCAACACTTCCAAGCTTCCTTAATGCTTTAACAGGAAGGGGAGTTCATGTAGTAACTGTTAATGATTATCTAGCTAGAAGAGACGCTGAATGGATGGGCCAGGTTCATCGTTTTCTAGGACTAACTGTTGGATTAATTCAACAAGAGATGAGCCCCCAGCAAAGAAAGAGTAATTACGGATGTGACATAACTTATGCAACTAATTCTGAATTAGGTTTTGATTACTTACGAGATAATATGGCAGCGGATATTTCGGAAGTCGTACAAAAGGATTTTCATTTTTGCGTAATTGATGAAGTCGATTCAATTTTGATTGATGAGGCTAGAACTCCGCTTATTATCTCAGGACAAGTTGAGAGGCCTCAGGAAAAATATGAAAAAGCTGCAGAAATAGTTTCAGCTTTATCTAGAGCAGCAGAAATTGGAAAAGATGGGATTGATCCTGAAGGAGATTATGAAGTTGATGAAAAACAACGAAGTTGCACCCTTACTGATGAAGGTTTTGCGAAAACGGAAGACCTCCTGAAGGTCAATGATTTATTTGATCCAAAAGATCCTTGGGCTCATTACATTACAAATGCACTAAAAGCAAAAGAACTCTTTACAAGGGATGTCAACTACATCGTAAGGGATGGTGAGGCAGTGATTGTTGATGAATTTACTGGTCGAGTAATGCCTGGGAGAAGATGGAGTGATGGCCAGCATCAAGCCATTGAGGCCAAAGAGGCACTTGCTATTCAACCTGAGACACAGACACTGGCATCAATCACCTATCAAAATTTTTTCTTGTTATATCCACGTTTGTCAGGCATGACAGGTACTGCCAAAACAGAGGAGGTTGAATTTGAGAAAACATATAAACTAGAAACTACTGTCATCCCAACTAACAGAGTTGTCGCAAGGCAAGATTGGGTTGATCAGGTTTACAAAACAGAAGTTGGTAAATGGAAGGCAGTTGCCAAAGAGACTGCTGGTATCCATAGAGAGGGCCGACCAGTACTTGTTGGAACAACAAGTGTTGAAAAAAGTGAATTACTGAGTTCACTTCTCTCCGAGGAAAATATTCCCCACAATCTTTTGAATGCTAAGCCAGAAAATGTCGAGAGAGAAGCTGAAATAGTTGCGCAAGCTGGCCGAGCTGGTGCTGTAACTATTGCGACAAATATGGCTGGTAGAGGAACTGACATCATTCTTGGTGGGAATAGTGACTACATGGCTAGGCTTAAATTGAGGGAGGTTCTCATCCCTCGACTTGTGAGACCTGAGGAAGGACACCAACCTCCCAAGCCTCTTCAAAGAATTAATGAACAAAAGGAGGGTTTTGAAAATTCAATTGGGGATATTAGAGAAACTCCTAAAAAGACAAAACCCAAATCACAAAAAAGCCTTTACCCATGTCAGTTAACAGCTGAAACAGATGATCACCTTAGAGATTTGGCAAAAAGGCTTGTGAAAAGTTGGGGCGACAGAACCTTAACTGTTATTGAACTTGAAGATAGGATTGCAACGGCTGGAGAGAAAGCCCCCACAGATGATTTAGAAATAATGGCTTTAAGGGAAGCAATAGAGAAAGTGAAAAGCGAATATGATGTTGTTGTTAAGCAAGAGGATACAAGAGTTCGAGAAGCAGGAGGGCTTCATGTAATTGGAACCGAGCGACATGAATCTAGACGAGTAGATAATCAATTGAGAGGTAGGTCTGGAAGGCAGGGTGATCTAGGTAGTACTAGATTTTTCTTATCTTTGGAAGATAATCTTTTGAGAATTTTTGGAGGTGAGAGAGTTGCCTCATTAATGAATGCCTTCCGAGTAGAGGAAGATATGCCTATTGAATCTGGAATGCTTACCCGTTCACTTGAAGGTGCTCAAAAAAAGGTTGAGACTTATTATTACGACATAAGAAAGCAAGTCTTCGAGTATGACGAGGTTATGAATAATCAAAGAAAAGCTGTTTACTCTGAAAGACGAAGAGTTCTCAAAGGGAGTGAGTTAAAGAAACAGGTTATTGGTTATGGAGAAAAGACTATGGACGAAGTTGTTGAAGCATATGTTAATCCTGATCTTCCCCCGGAAGAATGGGATGTTGATCAACTTCTAAGTAAGGCAAAAGAATTTGTATATTTGCTTGAGGATTTAAGACCTGAGCAACTAACTGGCCTGAATATTGAGGAGTTGAAAGCATTTTTACAAGAACAACTTCGCAATGCTTATGACCTTAAAGAGGCACAAATTGAGCAGACAAACCCTGGCATGATGAGAGAAGCAGAGAGAT
Organism: Prochlorococcus sp. MIT2309; assembly: GCF_059772305.1. NCBI lineage: Bacteria > Bacillati > Cyanobacteriota > Cyanophyceae > Synechococcales > Prochlorococcaceae > Prochlorococcus > Prochlorococcus sp. MIT2309. Next base: position 1,275,082 of record NZ_CM186282.1, read on the forward strand.
TCTTTGTTCTACAACAAGTTGATACTTTGTGGCGTGAACATCTTCAGGCGATGGATGCACTTAGAGAGTCTGTAGGACTAAGAGGTTATGGACAAAAAGATCCCTTAATTGAATATAAAAATGAAGGCTATGATATGTTCCTTGATATGATGACAAACATGAGAAGAAATGTTATCTATTCAATGTTTATGTTCCAGCCAGTGTCAAAAGAATCCAAATCCTAGATTCCATTTTATCTATATAGAGTAATCATTTTCTCCAAAAAACTCAATGATCTCTTTATCTTTGAGATTTTGCGCTTTGCCTGGTGAAATACCTTTTGGTATTTTCCCTTCTTTAACATCATCTAGATATTCTTGATAAGAATTAAGTTGATTCTCCAGGTAATCTATCCTCTCCATCAAGTTAAGTATCACATCTGCTTCAGTATCCGGTAATGCAGAATGCGCCAATGGGTTAATTCTCACTCCACTTTTATGAACAACTCTTCCAGGGATTCCTACTACAGTGCTTTCGGCTTCAACATCTTTTACTACCACTGAACCGGCTCCTATTCTAGTATTTTGTCCAATCTGTATTGCACCAAGTACTTTTGCACCAGCTCCAATTACCACGTTTTCTTCTAATGTGGGATGTCTTTTCCCAAGCTCTTTACCAGTTCCACCAAGTGTCACCCCTTGATAAAGTAAGCATCTATTTCCAATTTCTGTTGTTTCTCCAATAACTACTCCCATTCCATGATCTATAAATACTCCGCGACCAATTTTGGCACCTGGATGAATTTCGATTCCAGTAAATGCTCTAGTTAATTGACTTATTAAACGAGGTAGTAATGGAACTTTTAATCTCCATAGTTTATGACTTATCCTGTGTATGACTAATGCATGAAAGCCGGGGTAACATAAAAGTATTTCAAAAAAACCTCTTGCGGCAGGATCTCTTTCTTTAATAATTTCAAGGTAGGAAGAAATAGATTTAAGCATTTTTAAAAGAGATTAATTTGTAAGACCAATTTCTTTCTTTAAATGTTGAATAGTTGATTCACTTAGATAATTTTCAGCACAATGAATTTGAGGCATTCTTATTAGTTGAGATCGATTCTGTCTAAGCGTATGTTCAACTACTGGTAGACTGGGACTGTCACAAAGCACGTGACTTGCTGCTCTTAATAAAGCAATTAGTCTACTTCCTACATCTGGATTGGCTGTCATAAGAAGTAAATCATTCCCTCTCATGCTGTGGAGAATTATTTGTGCAGCTCTAAGAATTCCTGGGCTTATGCTTACTATTCCTACACAACTGCCGGCTCGAAGTTCTTTAAGCATTGTAAGTTCTTTTTTAAAATCGCTTAAATCAACCGCAATTGCTCTGACACTGTACCTTTTTGCAAGTTCCTCAAGAGGTTGAAGAAAGTAACGGCTAGTTACGACAGTGCCATTATTTGAATTTTCAAGAATATTTTCCAGTTCCTCCATTGGGACAACTTCCACTGGTACCTCCAAGTGAGGTGCCAATTCTTCCGCTATTAGCATTGATGCTCCAATATCCTCTCTGGGAGTGCTAACTAATACTCTGGCGCCACATCTTAACCTCCAATTAATTTCCTGAATGAAAAGGTCTCTTGTTTGCTGAAGAGTACATCCTGCATTTAAAAGTGAATCAACATATTTTCTAACCTCTTGGTCAATATCTTTAACCTCTCTATTCTTAAAATTTACGCCTGAGGCTCTAAGATCTCTTTGTTTTTGTTGATCCCTTACGTAAATACCTGATCCTGCAATTGCTTCAACTACTCCATCTGTCTCCAGTTGCCGATATACCTTGCTGACTGTATTTCTGTGTAAACCAGTTTGCATAGCGAGTTGTCTCGTACTCGGAAGTCTGTGCCCAGGGGGATAATGTCTAGCTGCTATTGCAAAACAGATTTGGTTATACAGCTGACTAGACGCTGGTATTTCGCTCTCTTGTTGTATATGGAATCTCAATTCAATAGGCTTCACTTTCTTGAGGCTACAATAATTTAAATTTTGAAAAGTGACAATTCGATCTTTGTCCTAAAGAAAAATCTTTTAAAATATTATCTCGCTAGTCAATTGTTCTAACTGCTCGAGATTGACTTTGATCTTTATTTTCTTTTTTGACCAATGGGGTTTTTCTTGGAGATAGGAACATAATCATATTTCTGCCTTCTCGTTTTGGTGACTGCTGAACCTCTGCTTGTTCTTCAAGATCATTTGCCATTCTTTTTAGTAGGGTCTCAGCTAAGTTTGTGTGTTGAATTTCTCGGCCTCTGAATATAACTGTGCATTTAACTTTATCTCCAGACTTTAAAAAACGAGTTGCTTGACCAATTCTGACCTCATAATCATGTTGGTCAATTTTGTATCTCATTTTTACTTCCTTAACTTCTGTCTGGTGCGACTTTTTCTTTGCTTCTTTTGCTTTCTTTTCTTGTTCAAATTTAAATTTGCCATAGTTCATAATCCTACAAACTGGAGGATTTGCTTTTTCGCTAACTAATACAAGATCAAGTTCTCTGTCTATGGCAACTTCAAGAGCTTCATCTCGAGTAATTACTCCGAGTTGTGACCCATCAGCATCAACCACTCGAAGTTTTGGATACTTGATGCGATCGTTTATGTTTGGAAGTTCCCTTTCAGGGGCGCGGCGATCAAAACGAGGACGTGGTGGCATTCAGTTTGTTTAAGAACCTTGGGAGAAAAAAGAATAAAAATTAATCTATTTAATTAACCTTATCGCTTTTTGAATCAAATTTTTTGATTCATCAAAAGGATTTTGGTCATTCAACCATATTGGCGAATGTTGGTTTTTGAACCAAGTGCGTTGTCTTTTAGCGAATTTCTTGGTTCGCTGTGTTGTTATGGCAATTGCTTCAGGCGTTTTCATTGTACCTTTGATAATACACAATGCTTCTTCATAGCCGATAGTTTTTAATAGAGGCAGACACTCTCCGTAGCGATTGATCAATTTCTTTGTTTCTTTTACTAAACCATTTTTATACATATCTTTTGTTCTACTGATTATTCTTTGATCAAGATCACTCGGATTTAAACCAAGTTCAAGTAGATGCCATTTTGGTGGTTTAAGAGTTTGTTGCGAGCTGATTGGTAATCCTGTTGTATAAAATACCTCCAAAGCTCTTATAGTTCTGGATGAGTCAGATTGAGAAATTTTTTTAGCTGAAATTGGGTCACAACATGAAAGGATTTGATGCCGTTCAAATTGCTCAATTTTTTCAAATTGATTTCTTAAAAAATTTTGTGCTGATACTGCTGGCGGCTGTAAGCCATGGGTTATTGATTTTATATAAAGTCCGCTTCCACCAACTAACAAACCCATGTTTTTTGATCTAAAGCTTTGTGAAAGTGATTGGGTTGCTTTTTCTCTAAATTCATGAATCGTTAGCGGGTTATTTGGATATGCAATATCAACTAGATGATGCCTAATTCTTTTTTGTTGGGCTTTTGTTGGCTTTGCCGTACCAATATCCATTCCAAAATACATTTGCCTGGAATCTACGTTATTGATGTTTAATTCAAAAAACTCAGCTAATTCAATTGCAAGGTTTGTTTTTCCACTGGCTGTTGGTCCAAGAATTGAAATAACTAGAGGTTTTTTATGATCCATGATTTTATTTTGGTTTTTTTTGAAAATTCTGCTCAATAAAAATTTTATTAATTTAGTTTTAGGATTTATCCGAGACTTTATGGAGCACTGGTGGTAAGTTGAGCTCTCAAGGTAGCTTCTACATGTATTCGGAGAACTACTGATTTTGGCTTTTGCTTACCCATATGAGTAAGGATTCTGGTGCCACAAAAATAGATGCTGCTTATGGTGCTGAGCAGATTCAGGTTCTTGAAGGCTTGGAACCTGTAAGAAAACGTCCAGGTATGTATATAGGCTCGACTGGGCCAAGGGGATTGCATCATCTTGTTTATGAGGTTGTTGATAATGCTGTAGATGAAGCTTTAGCTGGTCATTGTGATCAAATAATCGTGATTTTAGGTAAAGATGGCTCTGCTTCTATTACCGATAATGGACGAGGCATACCAACTGATGTACATCCAAGAACAGGTAAGAGCGCATTAGAAACTGTACTGACTGTTCTTCATGCAGGGGGGAAATTCGGAAGCGGCGGATACAAAGTTTCTGGCGGTCTTCATGGTGTTGGTGTATCCGTGGTGAACGCATTGAGTGAATGGGTAGATGTAACTGTAAAAAGAGAGGGGAAATTACATTTTCAAAGATTCGAGAGAGGTAATGCTATTGGGAAGCTTAAATCTACAAGTCAGTCAAAAGAAGATGGTCAAACTACAGGAACTACTGTTTGTTTTAAGCCAGATCAAGAGATCTTCACTGGAGGGATTGTTTTTGATTATGCAACTTTATCTTCAAGACTAAGAGAATTAGCTTACTTAAATGGTGGAGTAAAAATTATATTTAGAGATGAAAGAAACTTAGAGAATAAGTCTGAAGATGTTTTCCATGAGGAGATTTATTTTTATGAAGGGGGCATTAAAGAATATGTCGAATATATGAATTCTGAAAAAGATTCTCTTCACCCTGAGATTATTTATGTAAATTCAGAAAAAGATTCAGTTCAAGTTGAAGCGGCACTTCAATGGTGCGTCGATGCTTACTCAGATAGTATTTTGGGGTTTGCAAATAATATAAGAACTGTTGATGGAGGAACTCATATTGAGGGGCTCAAAACAGTATTAACTCGAACACTGAATGCCTTTGCTCGCAAGAGAGGTAAGAGAAAAGACGGAGACAATAACTTAGCAGGGGAAAATATAAGAGAGGGATTGACTGTTGTTTTGTCAGTTAAAGTTCCCGATCCAGAATTTGAAGGTCAAACGAAAACTAAATTAGGGAACACAGAGGTTAGGGGTATTGTCGACAGCTTAGTGGGAGAAGCTTTAAGTAAATATCTTGAATTCAATCCAGCTGTGATTGATTTAATACTTGACAAGGCAATACAAGCTTTTAATGCAGCAGAGGCAGCTAGACGAGCAAGAGAACTTGTTAGAAGAAAAAGTGTATTAGAAAGCTCAACTCTTCCTGGCAAGCTAGCTGACTGTAGCTCTAGAGACCCCTCTGAATCTGAAATTTATATTGTTGAGGGGGATTCAGCAGGAGGTTCTGCTAAGCAAGGACGTGATAGACGCTTTCAAGCAATTCTTCCTTTAAGGGGAAAAATACTTAATATTGAAAAAACAGATGATTCCAAAATATATAAAAATACTGAAATACAGGCTTTGATAACTGCATTGGGCTTGGGAATTAAAGGTGAGGATTTCGAATTAAAAAATCTTAGATATCACCGTGTTGTGATTATGACTGATGCTGATGTTGACGGAGCTCATATTAGAACTCTCCTTCTTACTTTCTTTTATCGGTATCAAAAGCAATTGGTTGAAGGTGGTTACATATACATTGCCTGTCCTCCTCTTTACAAAGTTGAAAGAGGCAAAAAACATAAATATTGCTACAACGAGTCAGATTTACAAAAGACTCTGGCTGGCTTTGGTGAAAAAGCAAACTATACAATCCAAAGGTTTAAAGGTTTGGGTGAAATGATGCCAAAACAACTCTGGGAAACGACTATGGATCCATCAACAAGAACCATGAAAAGAGTTGAAATTGAAGATGCTTTAGAGGCAGATAGAATTTTTACAATCCTCATGGGAGATAAAGTCGCTCCAAGGAGAGAATTTATTGAAACTCATAGCGTTGAGCTGGATATGGCATCACTAGATATCTAATGAGATCAACTAATTCTATCCTTGGCTGGTCTATCCTTTTATCTTTTGCTCTATTGGCCCCAATTACCCTTCCAGCTGGTGCTGGGGTCAATCTAAAAGAACTTCAAACGCGCAGATCAAGACTTCAAAATATTGTTTACGCGGGTAAAAAGTGCGAGTTGAGAGGATTTCCATCATCAAATTCCCACTTATTGAAAGTTATAAAAGTGGGAACTCCTCTTAAAATTTTAAGAATATGGATTGGTGATAATCATCAAAACTGGATGCAAGTAGGAATAACTTCCTCTGAATTATTGGATGATATTGATACGGTAAGAAAAGGTTGGATAAGTGTCTAATATAATTGAAAATTTTATAGGTATTTTTAATATATCAATTGGTGCAATTATTGGAGCGAATATTAGGTTTAGATTTTTAGAAATTTGGTCTAAAAGAATTAACAGATCTAGTTATGGAGTGGCTACGATCAATATAATTTCAACTTTTTTGTTTGGTCTTTTCCTTTCAATTTATTCAAATAAAATTATAGATTTTCAAGGATTTAAATTATTTTTTTTCGTAGGAGTATTCGGAAGTATGAGCACTTTTTCGACTTTTATTTTTGATCTATTCAAATTACTAAAAACTAAAAGTATTGTTGATTTTTTATTACTTTTGCTTATTACTCTTTTTCTTGGAATTGCTTTTGCTCATTTGGGCCTCAAGCTGGGAAACATCATTTTTCAAATTGAATTCTAAAACCAGAAATAACTTAGTTATTATTTTTTCTATTGCCTCCTTATTAGGAGCTTTTTTACGAGTTCAAATAGAAAGCACACTTGCAAGCAATTTTATTGGATCCTTTCTTGTTGGAATTTTAGGAGCAAGTGATTTAAAGAAAAAACAACAAATATTTTTTTGCAGTGGATTTTGTGCTTCTTTAACAACATTCAGTAGTTGGTTATTCAGCGTTTATCAATATATTATTGATGGCTATTTGATAAAAGCCTTTGTTTTATTGTTTACAACAATTATTTGGAGCTTGGGTTTTGTTTGCTTTGGTTTTTTTATAGGTTTGAAAATTAAACATCTCAAGACATAAATTATTCAAGTTTATAAAACGAAATCACATAAATTTAATCATAAGGCCATAAAATATTTTTGCTCATGGGAATTTCTTATGAATGAGGCGTCTGAGGGAACTTTGAAATCTGCTTCCTTATTGGCTGGCTCATTTGTGGCTGAGAAGGTTTCACATCAATTAGAGGAGATGCTTTCCGCAGGAAACTACGATGAGGTAAAAAAACTTCTTGAACCGGTTCAGCCAGTTGATATTGCCGATGCAATTGGAAACCTTCCATTGGTTCTCCAGGCACTTGCTTTTAGGTTGCTCAATAAAAATGAAGCTATTGAAGTTTATGAATACTTAGAAACTGAAGTTCAGCAAAGCTTATTGGACCGCCTTCGTTCAGGAGAAGTTCTTGAAATTGTAGAAAAAATGTCACCGGACGAAAGAGTTCGTCTTTTTGATGAATTGCCAGCGAAAGTTGTTAGGAGATTGCTTGCCGAATTAAGCCCATCTGAGAGACGAATTACAGCACAATTGCTTGGTTACGAATCCGAAACAGCTGGAAGGCTTATGACAACGGAATTTATTGATCTAAAAGAGTTTTATAATGCAGCTGATGCATTAACAATTGTTAGAAGAAGAGCTGCCTTCACCGAGACTATTTATAGCCTTTACGTTACTGATAAAGAGAGACATCTCACGGGTATCTTGTCATTAAGAGATTTGGTGACGGCAGATCCAGATGCTTTGGTTGGGGATGTTATGACACGTGATGTTGTAAATGTTGCCACTGATACTGACCAGGAGGAGGTGGCAAGAGCAATTCAAAGATATGATTTTTTGGCTTTACCAGTAGTCGATCTTGAAAAAAGATTAGTTGGGATTGTCACTGTTGATGATGTTATTGATGTAATAGAACAAGAGGCAACGAGAGATATTTATGCAGTTGGAGCAGTTCAAGCTGGTGACGAGGATGATTATTTCCAGAGTGGCTTATTCGCCGTTGCTAGGAGGCGAGTTGTTTGGTTAGCAGTTCTTGTTCTAGCAAATGGTTTAACTACTCAGGTGATTGCACAAAATGATGAGGTACTTCAAAAAGTTGTTTTACTTGCTGCGTTCATTCCTCTTCTCATTGGTGCAGGCGGAAATGTTGGTGCTCAGAGTTCAACTGTTGTCATTAGAGGGTTAAGTACTCAACGTATTCAAGCTTTAGGTTTATTAAAGGTGGTCTTTAGAGAGGCGATCGCAGGAGCTTTGCTTGGTTTAATAATGCTTTTGGTTGTAGTTCCATTCGCTTGGTGGAAGGGGGATGGGCTTCTTGTAGGTACAGCAGTCGGGATAAGTCTATTGGCAATAACAACTTTGGCTGCTACGGCAGGCGCTTCTTTGCCTTTGCTTTTTGATCGTATGGGCTTAGACCCCGCACTTATGTCTGCCCCGTTTATCACTACAGCAACAGATGTTGCGGGTGTTTTGATCTACCTCAAAACAGCTTCCTGGCTTTTCGCAAATACAGCGCTATCTTTTTGATAAGTATTTTTACTCAATTTTGGTCAAAAAAGGACCTGTTATTTGATCTTTACAATTCTTAGTAGTATTCTTCACAAAACTCAACAAACTTTTTCAAATGGTTGTGGCGACTGTGGGATCAGCAAATAAAACAGTTACGGCTCCTGGCAAGTCAACAGGTGATGTTGATTTGGTTCGCTCTTACTTAAGAGACATTGGAAGGGTTCCTCTTCTTTCACATGAGCAAGAAATCACCTTTGGTAGGCAGGTTCAGGAACTTATGTCTCTGGAGAGATTAGAGAAAGAACTTGAGCAAGTTAATGGGGAAAAGCCCTCTATCGAGTTGCTTTCATCAAAAGCCGAACTCACAGTGCCGCAAGTCAAAAAAAGGTTAAAAAATGGCCATAGAGCAAAAGAACGAATGGTTGCAGCAAACCTAAGGCTGGTAGTAAGTGTTGCGAAGAAATACACAAAAAGAAATATGGAATTGTTGGATTTAATTCAAGAAGGAACTATTGGACTTGTTAGAGGTGTTGAGAAATTTGATCCAAAGAGAGGATACAAATTTTCTACATATGCTTATTGGTGGATAAGACAAGGAATTACTAGAGCAATCGCCGAAAAAAGCCGAGCAATAAGGCTTCCCATTCATATCACTGAGATGTTGAATAAATTAAAAAAAGGCCAAAGAGAGTTAAGCCAACAACTTTCTAGAACACCTTCCATAAAAGAATTGTCGCAGCATTTAGAACTCCCAGAAGCCGAGGTAAAGGACTTAATCTCAAGAGCGAGTCAGCCACTATCTCTAGAGTCCAAAGTAGGCGACGGAGAAGACACTGCTTTAATAGATTTGCTTGCTGGTGGAAGTGATTTACCCGGAGAGCAAATAGAAATGGATTGCATGAAATCAGATATAGAAACGCTGCTTTCAAAACTTCCTGATTTGCAGAACAGAGTATTGAGAATGCGCTACGGAATGAATGGGGACGAACCAATGACATTAACTGGCATAGGTAGAGTTTTAGGAATTAGTAGAGATAGAGTGAGAAATCTTGAACGCGATGGATTGAGGGGTCTTCGCAGAGGGGGAGATACTGTAGAGGCTTATATTGCCTGTTGAATTTTATCCAGAATTATTTTGTTGATCTCTTCTGGATTTTCATCATGAGGACAATGACCAGCATTTTTAATAATCGCTAATGATTTAACGCAATCAAATTCCTGAAGCCATTTCTCGGCTTCATTTATAGGCTCCCAGGGATCTTTTTCCCCCCAAATTAAATCGATATTAGTATTTAGATCTGCAATTAAATCGGGAGCTAAATAATCATCAAAAAGATTGATAAATCCTCTAAAAGCTTCTGCAGATCCTGACCTTTGAGTTGGTTGGTAAAGAATATCTATAAGGTTTTTATCAACATTGTTACCAGATGGATAAGCTATTTTTAGTATTTTTTCAATAAAATTGGGTTTTGCCACAGTTGAGAAAATATTTTTACTAAACCATCTTTGCCTAACCAGAGTTTTTATTACTGGTCTTAACAAACGCATACTTAAGGGCTGCTCCATCAATCTCTTATCATCCATTGTTCTTTGCGCACAATCAATTAATATTATTTTTCTACATTTTTCACCTAACAATTGAGCTGCTCGTAATGCAATAACACCACCAATTGAATTCCCAATTAGAACCACCGGTTCATTTATGTTTTCAATGCAAAATTTTTCTATTTGTTCTCCCCAATTATCAAAACAATATTGAAATTCATTGTCGTTAAATCTCTCATATTTTATTCTTGATCTTGGTTGGCTACTTTCACCAAATCCTATTAAATCAATGGCATAGCAAGTTGAGAGAGTGGCAATAGTTGATTGATTGAAGCGCCAATGCCCTTTACTGGCGCCAAAACCATGAATTAAGACAGTGGAGATTGAACTTTTTTGATTTGATTTTTCTACATTCCATGAAACTTCTAAATTTTTCCACTTCCAAATATGCGAGCTAGATCTAGTCAATTTGCTGACTCCATAAAAATTAATTCCGCACCCAATGATGTACCAGATTTCCAAAATAGACTACTTGTTTGGTTTGAAAATAACGGAAGACACTGGATACCTTGGAAATTGAATGTTAATAATGAAATCCCCAAGAATGGAGAATCTATTTCTGTTTATGGAATTTGGATTGCTGAAATTATGCTCCAACAAACTCAACTCAAAGTAGTTTTGCCCTATTGGGAGAGGTGGATGAAGGTTTTCCCAACTCTTTTAGATCTTGTAAATGCAACACAAAAAGACGTCTTAATGATTTGGCAGGGATTGGGTTACTACAGCCGAGCAAATCGCATGCATAAAACTGCAAAAATATTATTTAATGCCAAACAGCTAGGTCAAAATGGTGATGAATTTATTTGGCCAAGAGATTTAGAAAGTTGGATTAAATTACCTGGAATTGGAAGAAGTACTGCTGGGAGTATAGTTTCTTCGGCTTTTGATTTACCTGCTCCTCTTCTGGACGGAAATGTAAAAAGAATTTTTACGAGATTATTGGCCAGCGAAATTCACCCCAATAAGAACGCAAAAAAATTGTGGGATCTAAGTTCTCAACTGCTTGATGATCAATCCCCTAGAAAATTTAATCAAGCCTTGATGGACTTAGGTGCAACTATTTGTTTACCCAAAAAGCCTAATTGTTTAATTTGCCCCATTAATCATTATTGCTCAGCCTATATTTCATTTGACCCTAAGAATTTTCCTGTAAAACCTGTGGTAAAGACCCTCCCCCAAGAAAGTATTGGCATCGGAATAGTTTTTAATCAGCATAATCAAGTTTTAATTGCGCAGAGGCTTTTCGGTAAATCAATGGGAGGAATGTGGGAGTTTCCAGGAGGGAAGCAAAAAGAAAATGAATTAATTACTACAACGATTTCAAGAGAAATTAAGGAAGAAACAAGTATTGATGTTTTTGTTAAGAAGAAACTTATTGAAATAGATCATTCATATACCCATAAAAAATTACATTTTGTTGTTTATATATGTGATCACACAGGAGGAACAGCAAAGCCTTTAGAAAGCCAAGAAACACTCTGGGTCTCCCCTAATGATTTAAATCAATATCCATTCCCCAGTGCAAATAAGTTTATGATTGAGGCACTGATTCAATATATAAACAAATAATGAAATTCTTTGATTGTATATTTTTTAGTATTCTGCTTTATTAAAATGTCATTTATTCAATCAGCAGCGACAAATGATCCTAAAGTTATTTGTTTTGGTGAAGCCATAATAGATAGGCTTTTCTCTATAAATAACAATCAAAGTTTAAATAATTATCATGATTACTTTGGTGGTGCGCCAGCAAATGTTGCCTGTGCACTTGCAATGTTAGGAGTAGATGTGGCTTTTATTGGAAGATTAGGTAGTGATGAAAAAGGAAAAAGTTTTCGAGATCTAATGATTGAAAAAGGTATTAATGTATTTTGTCTTCAAAAAGATAAATCTTTTCCGACAAGGATAGTACGAGTAGATCGAGATATCACTGGCGAGAGATCATTTGGAGGCTTTATGGGAGGTAATGGAGAAGGTTTCGCAGATCAAGCTATTGATATGGAATTATTAGTCAAAGATTTTTCAAAGCTTTTAAGTAATTTAAATTGGTTTGTCCTAGGTACGATTCCTTTAGCATCAAAAAAATCTGCAAAAAGTCTATATTCATGTCTCGACCTGATTCTGCGCAAAAAAATCCAAATAGCCTTAGATGTCAATTGGAGACCAACTTTTTGGGATGCTAACTCTTCTCCCAACATTGGTCCTTCGAATAAACAAAGAGATTTAATAAAGCCTCTGCTGGAAATGGCATCACTCATAAAACTCTCTAGAGAAGAGGCCATTTGGTTTTTTGAGCAAACTGAATCCAGTTTAATTTCATTATCTTTACCTCAAAAGCCTGATGTTGTAGTTACCGATGGTCCATCGCCAATCAACTGGTTCTTAGGTGGGTTAAAGGGTCAAACTAATCCGATGAATTACAAAGAAGTCGTAGATACCACTGGGGCCGGCGATGCTTTTATGGCAGGGTTGATTTTCAAGCTTTTAGATAAGAGAGAATCCATATCATCAGCTAAAGAAGCTTGTTTATTTGCTGCCGCTTGTGGAGCGATAGTTACTTCAGGCAAGGGGGCAATTGAGCCTCAGCCAAATTTAAATCAAGTGAGAGAGTTTCTTAAATGCAAGTCTGGAGTTTGAATTTTGACAATTCTTGTGTTCCTTGAGGTGTGATTGAATTTGATTTCCCAAGCCTCATTGATGAGAAGATTTAATCTCTCAGGCCATTCGACTACTAACACAGCATCAATTGCGATTGCTTCTTCTTCTTCCTGCAAGAAAAGTTCATTCGCTTCCATCGGGTTATCCAATCTGTAAAGATCCAAATGAATTAAGTGTCTCTTGTTGCTCTCATAATGTTGCGCTAAAGGGAATGTTGGACTTGTTATTGGTTCATATATCTCCAGCCCAAGTGCAATCCCTTTGACAAGAGAGGTTTTCCCAGCTCCCAATTTTCCTTTTAAAAAAACCAAATTCAATTCAGGAATTTGTGTAATAAATTTTTCACCAAATAAAATTGTTTCCTCTAGGTTCCTAAGTTCAAGGGAATACTTGTTAGATTGAATGTCTGATAAATCAAAATCCACGAAATTCTTTTCTTGGTTACCTCCCTTATCCTCAATTAAATTTTACTCATGGTTGTAGCATCCACCGCGAACTTAGATATAGAAGTTTCCAATAGTGACTTTCTCATAGCCGACATAAGTTTGGCAGATTTTGGAAGAAAAGAAATTGCTATTGCGGAGAAAGAGATGCCAGGATTGGTAGCACTTCGTAAGAAATATCATTCGGAACAGCCTCTCAAAGGTGCTCGCATAGCAGGTAGTCTCCACATGACTATACAAACCGCGGTATTAATTGAAACATTGGTCGCGCTTGGTGCGGAAGTTAGATGGGCTTCTTGCAACATTTTTTCAACGCAAGATCATGCCGCGGCAGCGATTGCAGCAAAAGGCATACCAGTTTTTGCTATCAAGGGAGAAACACTTGATGAATATTGGGCTTATACCCACAAAATTCTTGAGTGGGAAAATCACGATGGGCCAAATATGATTCTTGATGATGGTGGAGATGCTACTGGTCTAGTAATGCTTGGAAGTAAAGCAGAAAATGATATTTCTGTTTTGGATCATCCAACTAATGAAGAAGAGAAAGCCCTATTTGAATCAATTCGTCTGAAATTAAAAGAAAGTCCTGACTTTTACAGCAAAGCAAAATTGTGCATACAAGGCGTTACTGAGGAGACAACAACAGGTGTAGCGAGACTTTATCAGATGCAAAATAGTGGGGAGTTACCATTCCCAGCTATTAACGTAAATGATTCAGTAACTAAGAGTAAATTCGATAATCTCTATGGATGCAGAGAGTCGCTTGTAGATGGTATCAAGAGAGCTACTGATGTAATGGTTGCTGGAAAAGTTGCTTTGGTCATTGGCTATGGCGACGTAGGTAAAGGGTCCGCTCAATCACTGAGGGGTTTAGGAGCTACAGTTATGATTTCTGAAGTTGATCCAATCTGTGCGCTTCAAGCCGCCATGGAAGGTTTTAGAGTAGTTCGTCTAAATGATGTAGTTGAGGATGTCGATATTTTTGTCACTGCTACTGGAAACTTTAAAGTAATCAGTCATGAGCACTTAATTAGAATGAAAGATGAATCCATAGTCTGCAATATTGGCCATTTCGATAATGAAATAGATGTAGCCTCATTGAAAAATTACCCCTGGGAAAATATTAAACCCCAAGTTGATCACATAACTCTTCCAAGTGGTAATAAGATAATCCTCTTGGCCGAAGGAAGATTAGTGAACCTAGGTTGTGCTACTGGTCATCCTAGTTTTGTCATGAGCAATTCATTTACTAATCAGGTCTTGGCTCAAATAGAACTTTTTAATCATCAGGAAAAATATTCTAATGAAGTTTATGTTTTACCAAAAAATCTTGATGAAATGGTTGCAAGGCTTCATCTTGAAAAAATTGGTGCAAATCTGACTGAATTAACAAGTGAACAAGCAAAATATATCAATGTACCAGTTGAAGGTCCGTATAAGTCTGAACACTATCGCTATTAAGATTAGTTCCAACAGTCACTTAATAAATTTTTTAGAAATAATTTAGGAAGATGAACTTCCAAGATTTTGTAACTGCCATACCTCATCTCATCGGCAATGCAGTAGAGACAAACCAGTGGATAGGTTATGGGGCAATAATGTTTTCGATGTTTTTGGAAAACTTATTTCCCCCAATTCCATCTGAATTGATAATGCCCTTGGGGGGGTTTTATGTGCAACAAGGACAATTGCAGCTTATACCTGTAGTTTTGTCTGGATTGATTGGTACCGTATTAGGTGCTTTCCCTTGGTATGGACTTGGAAGACTAGTAAATGAAAGGCGCCTAGAAAATTGGTTAAAAAATCATGGGAGATGGATCGGAATTGGTGCCAAAGATCTGCAAAGAAGCAGAAAATGGTTCAATCAATATGGATCTTCCTTGGTCTTTTGGGGCCGATTAGTTCCAGGAATTAGAACTCTTATTTCGGTTCCTGCGGGTATTGAACTAATGCCCATTTTACCTTTCATTATTTGGACAACAGCAGGTAGTTTAATTTGGACAATACTATTAACTACTGCGGGGTATCTTCTTGGTGAAAGTTATAGCAATGTTGAAATTTGGATAGAACCTTTTTCGAAAGCTATAAAAATTTTATTAATTCTAATAGTACTAATTTTAGGGTTTGTTTTAGGGAAAAGATCTTTAAAAAATATCCGAAATATAAATCGCCAAAATACAAAAAGTTAAAGCTCTAGAATGGAATTTCATCATTAGAGGGGCTATTAAAGGAGTTATTAGAGGAATTGTTATTCATTGATTCTGAATCTCTTTTTGATCCTAGTAGTTCCAATCGATCAACTCTAACAACTGGTTTTGTTTTTTCTTCGCCAGTATTTTTATCTTTCCAGCTGTCTAATTTAAAGCTCCCAGTGATTCCAATTAGAGATCCTTTCTTTACATAGTCAGCAGCCACTTGGGCTTGTTTCCCCCAAATTTCTAGATTGAACCAATCTGGCTCATCATTTTTACTTCTTCGATTAACTGCCATTGTTAGATTAGCGACCATGCTTCCTGATTCGAAATAACGAACGTCAGGATCCCTTCCTGCTCTTCCTACAAGGGTTACTGAATTAATGCCCATGAAATCTCATCGTGGATTTTCATACATTAATTCTCTAGCAGATTTTTGGGTACTGAATTGCAAGGTGTTCCAGATACTTCTATAGAAGTTTTTTTGTGTTTTGAGATAACCAACTATTATTCGTCAAAATGTAATTTTTTAAGTGTTTTTAAGTCGCTTCAAACTTTCTCGCGATATTGGTATCGATTTAGGTACTGCTAATACTTTGATATATGTATCTGGCAAGGGAATTGTTCTTCAAGAACCTTCAGTTGTGGCTTTGGATTTCGAGGAAGGTACTCCTTTGGCTGTGGGCGATGATGCCAAATTGATGTTAGGAAGAACCCCTGGAAATATTCGTGCTGTTAGGCCTCTGCGAGATGGAGTAATCGCAGATTTTGATGCAGCGGAGCAGATGCTGAAAACTTTTATTCAAAAATGTAATGAGGGGAGGGGTATAATTGCCCCCAGATTGGTTATTGGGATACCAAGCGGGGTTACTGGAGTCGAACGAAGAGCTGTGCGAGAAGCAGGTTTAGCAGGTGCAAGAGAAGTACATTTAATTGATGAACCAGTTGCAGCTGCGATAGGAGCATCTTTACCTGTTACTGAGCCAATTGGAACAATGATTGTTGATATCGGTGGAGGAACAACAGAGGTTGCTGTTTTGAGCTTGGGTGGAACAGTTCTTAGTGAGTCTGTGAGAGTCGCTGGTGATGAGATGAATGACTCAATAGCAACCTATTTAAAAAAAGTGCATAATTTGGTGGTTGGAGAGCGCACAGCAGAGGAAATTAAAATAAGAATTGGCTCAGCATTCCCTATTGATGATTTTGATATGAATTCAATGGATGTGCGAGGTTTACATTTACTTTCTGGTTTACCAAGATCAATTAATCTTAAAGCTGGGGATTTAAGAGAGGCTATGGCAGAGCCTTTAAATAAAATTGTCGATGCAGTCAAAAGAACTCTTGAGCGTACGCCACCTGAGTTAGCTGCTGATATTGTTGACAGAGGAATTATGTTGGCTGGTGGCGGCGCGCTTGTTCGTGGAATCAGTGATTTACTAAGTCATGAGACCGGTATCTTTACTCATGTTGCCGAGGATCCACTTTTATGTGTAGTAAATGGTTGTGGACTGGTCTTAGATGATTTTAAAAGGTTAAGACGAGTTTTGGATACACCTGATTTTGTCAGAAATGCTTTGAGAGATTAGTTTAAATGTCTGAGTTTAGAGCTAGATATACTAAAAAGTTTATCTATAAAAAAAGATTTTGGATATCATTTTGCTTTTTAATATTTTTTATTTTAATACGTATCTCTAAGGGTTCTTTAATTCTTGATCTTTATTCTCAAATTATTACACCAATCTTCTCTGAAACTATCTCAGAAGAGATAAGTGATAATAGGAAAATAATAGATCAAGACATTAAAATTAAATTGCTTCAAAAAGATAATAATCGCTTGCGCAATATTTTATCATTAAATTCTTTTAATAGTAGTGATAAAATAAATGCAATTGTTATTTCAAGAAAACTAGGAGGTTGGTGGCATCAATTTGATATAAGTCAAGGAAAAAATAAAGGCATAAGAGTTGGAGATTCAGTTGTATCAGAAAATGGTTTAGTAGGTCTAATTAATAGTGTAACACCAACAACATCTAGAGTTAAATTGTTAACTTCACCAAGTAGCAAAATTGGAGTTTGGTTACCTAGACTTGAACATCATGGAATTTTATTAGGTATGGGGACTAATAAAGTAAAATTAAAATTTTTTAATAAGAATTCATCGGCTAAGAAGGGCGATATAGTTAGCACTTCGCCCGCAAGCACACTTGTGGCACCAAATATACCAGTTGGTATTATTTATGAAATTAAGGACAATAAGTCAGCTTCCCCCTTTGCAATTGTTGATTTAAAGGCCAAACTTGAGGCAATTGATTGGGTCCAAGTCTATTTAAATAATGAGAATTAATTATCTATTAAAAAAATATTTTTTGATTACACTTTTGATATCATTCTTGTTAATATTTCCATTGGAATGGGTCCATATTCGTTCGGTTGGCCCTTGTTGGAATGTCCTCTTTTTGTTACCCCTTTCTCTTGGAAAAGGAATTATGTGGGGGTCTTTTGTTGGGATTTGCCTAGGTTTATTAACTGATGGTTTGAGAATTGATACCCATATCTCTGTTCTTCCAGCATTAATTGTTTTGGGGATATGGTGGGGGGCTTTCGATGAGAAAGATGGCTCAATTGAGCTTATTTTTAATTTAGGATTATTGGCTCTTTTGGGGTCACTTATTTTTGGGCTATTTGCATGGGGGCAAATTTTAATTTTCAAATGGAATCAGTCGGATTTCTGGCTTAATTCTTGGGCGTTCCAAACTCTTTTGTCTCAATCAGTTCTTACTGGATTAATTGCACCTCTTACGACCTCCTGGTTTTACCTGATTAGCGCAAGAACGGCTAATAATAAGTAATTTTACTTGAGCATTTATACTTAAAAATGAAAAAAAAATTGATTACTAGCTATTTCCGTTTTCTTTAGAAGGGGTTGGAAGGTTATCGTTACATTTAATGTCTGAATGCTAATGGTTGAAAGAGGTCTATCTTTGCAACAGCATGGTGAAGGCCCATTTAATCAGGCCTCACTAAATCATATGACCAGTATTTTGGTTGTTGATGATGAACCAGCAGTTCTGAAGGTTTTAGTTACTCGACTAAAGCTTGCTGGATATCAAGTTCTTGAAGCAAAAGACGGAGAGGAAGCTCTAGAAATTTTTCATAGGGAATCCCCGGATCTGGTCGTCTTAGACGTGATGCTTCCTAAGATTGATGGTTTTGCGGTTTGCAGAAGAATTCGTGCTGAGTCCGTAGTCCCAATAATATTCCTAACGGCCCTAGAAGCCATCTCAGAGAGGGTAGCAGGGCTAGATTTAGGTGCTGACGATTATTTGTCTAAACCATTTAGCCCAAAGGAGCTAGAAGCCAGAATTGCCACGATCTTAAGAAGAGTTGGCCCAACTGCAACTGTTGCCGAGCCTAGGGAAGTTCCTGCTGGTCAAGGTGTCATGAAACTTGGTGATTTGGTAGTTGATACCAATCGACGTCAGGTTAGTCGCGGCGGGCAGAGGATTTGTCTTACGTATACAGAGTTCAGTCTTCTTGAATTGCTCTTCAGGGATCCAGGTAAAGTTGTACCAAGAGCTGAGATATTGGAGCAACTTTGGGGCTATCCACCAAGAAGAGCTGCTGACTTAAGAGTTGTAGATGTTTACGTTGCAAGATTACGAGGGAAGCTTGAGCCAGATCCAAGAAATCCTGAACTAATTCTCACTGTAAGAGGAATAGGATATGCCTCGCAGCGTACGGGAGATTTCCCAGCTCCAGTAGCAGTTTAAAAACATTTATTCCTAACATAGCGTTAAAAATAAAAGTTTTTAAAGTATGAATTGAATAGATTTTTTTGATTAGTTAATTGTCAGATCTCAAAGCGACTCGTCTTGAAAAGAGTCAAAAATTAAAATCAATAGGCCAACAGCCGTATGCAATTCGTTTTGTTAAATCGCATACTGCTGAAGATTTGAAACGTGACCATTATGATTTACCCAATGGTGAGGAAAAAAATATAGAAGTTTCTTTAGCTGGAAGGGTTATTGCCAGAAGAGTAATGGGTAA
Source organism: Prochlorococcus sp. MIT2309 (assembly GCF_059772305.1). Classification (NCBI taxonomy): domain Bacteria; kingdom Bacillati; phylum Cyanobacteriota; class Cyanophyceae; order Synechococcales; family Prochlorococcaceae; genus Prochlorococcus; species Prochlorococcus sp. MIT2309. The sequence goes on from NZ_CM186282.1 coordinate 1,294,379, forward strand.
ATTAGCTTTTTTTAAAATTGCCGATGAGTCTTCAACAATTCAGCTCTATCTTGAAAAAGCAATTTTGGATCAATCTTCAAAAAATCAAGATTTAGGTGGATCTTTCAAGCAAATTACTGAACTTGTGGATTCTGGAGACTGGATTGGCGTAAAAGGAAGCCTCAAAAGAACTGATAGAGGGGAACTTTCTATAAAAGTTAAACATTGGCAAATGCTTTCAAAATCTTTACAGCCTCTTCCGGATAAATGGCATGGTTTGTCCGATGTTGAGAAGCGCTATAGGCAGAGATATCTTGATTTGGTTGTGAATCCTCAATCAAGACAAACCTTTAGAAATAGAGCCCTAACAGTAAGTTCGATCAGACGTTGGTTAGATGAAAAAGGATTCCTAGAGATTGAAACACCCGTTTTGCAATCATCACCTGGAGGAGCTGATGCTCGCCCCTTCATCACACATCACAACACTCTTGATATCCCTTTGTACTTAAGAATAGCCACTGAGTTACATCTTAAAAGGCTTGTTGTTGGTGGCTTTGAAAAGGTATACGAATTAGGCAGAATCTTCAGGAATGAAGGAATTAGTACAAAACACAACCCAGAATTTACCTCAGTAGAGATTTATCAAGCTTATGCGGATTACCATGACATGATGGATATGACTGAGGAGTTGTTGTCGACGATATGTTTAAAGATTTGTGGTTCTTTGAAGATTAAATATCTTGATATGGATGTTGACCTGAAACCACCATGGAGGCGAGTAACTATGACAGATATTGTCAAAGAAAAAACAGGGCTAGATTTTTCTGAATTTAAAGATTCTTCCCAGGCTTTGGATTCAATAAAAGATGCAGGTTTAGAAGTTTCTTTAAAAGATGTAACAATTGGGAAGCTGCTTAATAGTGTTTTTGAGCAGGAAGTTGAAGAAACTTTGATTCAACCAACCTTTATTACTGATTATCCAATTGAAATTTCACCCTTAGCAAGAAAACATAGAAATAAAAAAGGGATGGTGGAGAGGTTTGAACTTTTCATTGTTGGTAGAGAAACTGCAAATGCTTTTAGCGAGCTGATTGATCCAATTGATCAGCGAGAAAGATTACTAATACAACAATCTCTAAGAGATTCTGGTGACCAAGAGGCTCAAAGTCTTGATGAAGATTTTTTAAATGCTTTGGAGGTGGGAATGCCTCCAACTGGGGGACTAGGGATAGGTATTGATCGACTTGTCATGCTTTTAACAAATAGCCCTTCGATACGTGATGTAATAGCTTTTCCGCTACTGAAGCCGGAATAATGAAAACATTAATCTGCAAATTGAACCATCAAAGTGGATAATTGAGCGAGTAGTAAGTTTATGTTCAGATGAGTGGAGAGAGAGTTGGGTTCCGTTTCAAGCATGCAGATGCTGTGGTCAAGCGAAACCCTCAGGGTCGCTCTAGACGGGGGTGGGTGATGGAACCTGTTGAGCAAACAACAAGTCGAGGCACAAAGATGCCTGCATATCGAATTAGGTGGCGTGATAGTGAGCGACCTGAAATTGTTCTGCAACATATGTTGATTGCTGATCCAGATCCAAGTGCTCCGCCAGAGAATGTAAGCCTTTCTCCTGAGGGAGAATGAGAAATTATTTTTAAAAATCCTGATAGTTACCTATTAAAAAAAAATTATTTTGGATCAGTCAAAATTTCTTAAGTTCTGCTTTAGCCTCTTTATTGCTTTGTTTGTCTCTCTCTAACTGTCTTTTGTCATGCAACTTTCTACCTTTACCTAGTCCTACGGTAATTTTTATCCAAGATCCCTTAAGTTGAATACTTAAGGGTATTAGTGCAAGCCCTTTTTTTTCTATTTGCGATTTTAATTTGTTAATTTCTCTACGATGGGCCAAAAGTTTTTTGACACGCAGGGGATCATGATTGAAAAAATTACTTGCATAACTGTGCGGAGATATATGAACATTATGAAGTTGAAGTTCGCCATCTTTAACCATACAAAATCCATCTTTGAGATTTGCTTTGCCGGCTCTTATAGATTTAACTTCTGTACCAACTAGTTCAACTCCTGTTTCAATAGTTTCTAAGATTTGATAGTTGTGTTTAGCCTGTCTATTTTCTGCCAAACGCCTATTAGCTGCAAGTCGGTCTGCTTTTGCTGATTTTTTTTTACTTTTTTTAGTCATCTCCTTTGATTAATGTTTCAACTTTATCTTCACGACGTTAGCCTTGCATCATGGCAATCGTTTCTTCAAATATTGATCAATCTGCTCCCAAGCATTTGATCGAAAAAAACAGATTGGTTAACCCTGAGCAATGCCGTGAGGATATTAGATGTTTAGAGCGTAACTCACTTAGGCCACAAAAGTTTCATGATTTTATTGGTCAAACTCATTTAAAAGAGGCCCTTTCTATTTCTGTGAAGGCAGCTCTTTTAAGGAATGAAGCTCTTGATCATGTCTTGTTATATGGCCCACCGGGCTTAGGCAAAACCACGATGGCTTTAGTTTTGGCAGAAGAACTAGGAGTGCAATGTAGGGTTACGAGTGCGCCAGCGTTAGAGCGTCCAAGAGACATAATTGGTCTTCTTGTAAGCTTAAAACCAAAAGATATTTTGTTTATTGATGAAATACACCGACTGACAAGAGTCTCAGAGGAATTACTTTATCCCGCAATGGAGGATTTAAGACTTGATCTAACTGTAGGTAAAGGGACTACATCCAGAATGAGACAAATTAATTTGTCTCATTTCACATTGCTGGGAGCAACTACCAAACCAGCCTCAGTTAGCTCTCCATTAAGAGATCGCTTTGGAATCTGTCAAAGATTAGATTTTTATAATGATCAAGATCTAACTGAAATTGTTATGAGAGGTGCTCAATTGTTGGATATTGAATTAGCTAATGATGCAAGCCTCGAAATTGCAAAGAGGTGTAGGGGTACTCCACGAATTGCTAACAGACTTTTACGGCGTGTAAGAGATTTTGCAACCGTTAAGAATCAATTGGGAAATATTAATTTGAACTTAGTTAATGAAGCATTGAAACTTCATTTGGTTGATAATTGTGGTCTTGATCAAGTAGATAGAAAATTATTGAATTTACTTTATTTATCTTTCTCAGGGGGTCCAGTTGGTCTTGAGACACTTTCAGCTGCGCTTGGCGAAGATGCAGGTACTGTTGAGTCAGTTATTGAGCCCTACCTAATGCAAAAAGGTTTTTTAAAAAGAACAAATAGAGGAAGAGTAATTACTGAGCAAGGATTAAGGCATATCAAATGTTCATGATAAAATACTTAACCAAAATTTTTCTTACATATTGTTTAATCTTTGTTTGTTTAACAATTATCATTGTTAAACCTATTGTCACTTACGCTGATAATAATCTACAAGTAATTTTTCAGAATGCTCTTGAAAAAAGTAATAACGGAGATTGTGAAAATGCTCTTAAGTATTGGGATGAATTTCTTAGCTTCTCACCAAATGAAGTTTCTGCAATAAGTAATCGAGCAAATTGTTTTTTAATTCTCGGTAACCTCGATGAAGCACTTGAAGAGCAGAAAAGAGCCCTTCAATTAGATCCATTAAGTATTGAGGTTCACTTAAACAAAGGAATTGCTGAAGAAGCTCTTCAAATGTGGGATCAGGCTGAAAATGATTACAAGTGGATACTTAACAAAAATCCCCAAGATACTTCAGCTCTTTACAATCTTTCTAATGTAATGGGGACTAAAGGAGAGTGGAAAAAAGCAAAAGATCTTTTAGACCAGGCAATTAGAATCAGGCCAGGTTTTGCTATGGCTAAATCAAGTAAGGCACTAGTTGAATATCAATTAGGAGAATTTAAACAAGCTGAAGCAGATTTACGCTCATTAACTAGAAAATATCCAATGTTCCCAGATTCTCGAGCAGCTTTGAGTGCGATACTATCTCGTAATAAATTAGTAGGCGAAGCTAAAAGTAATTGGGTTGCAGCAGAGGGACTTGATAAGCGTTACTCAGACAAAGATTGGTTGTTGGATATTCGCAGATGGCCTCCATTACCTACTGATGACTTGATGATTTTTCTGAGATCGCAGAATTCATGAAAAATCATATGCAAACAAAAATCGAGATTAATAATCTCCTACCAGAACTGATTGATTTTCGTAGACATTTGCATGCTCACCCGGAGTTAAGTGGACATGAAATTCAAACTGCAGCACTTGTTTCTGGAGAACTTAGAAAATGTGGGTGGATTGTGAGTGAGGGAGTAGGCCGTACGGGAATTGTTGCAAGTTTGGGTCCTACAAATGGCCCAATTGTAGGAATTAGAGTAGACATGGATGCTCTTCCAGTTGAAGAGAGAACTAATCTTCCATTCTCTTCAGTAACACAAGGTATTATGCATGCATGTGGACATGATGTACATACAACTATTGGTCTAGGAGTTGGGCAATATTTAAGTTCTATTTCGAATTTGAAAACGGGGGTTCGGCTTATTTTTCAGCCTGCTGAGGAGATTGCCAAAGGAGCAAGTTGGATGATGAAAGATGGTGCCACGAAAGATTTAGACGCACTTTTTGGAGTCCATGCTTTTCCTGAACTTTCCGTTGGCCATATAGGCTTACGTGACGGCAGCCTGACTGCAGCAGCAGGTGAGTTGGAAATTGAGATAATAGGTAATGGTGGTCATGGTGCAAGACCTCATGAAACAGTTGATTCAATATTCATTGCATCAAAAATTGTGACGGGCATCCAAGAAGGAGTCACTAGATGCTTTGATGCCCTTGATCCCATTGTCATAAGTTTTGGAAAAATTTCTGGAGGAAATGCTTTCAATGTTTTGCCAGATCGAGTGAAATTACTTGGGACAGTTAGATGCTTGGATGATATGGTTCACAAAAAACTCATCTCTTGGCTGGAAGATATTTCTAAATCAATTGCTACTACCTTTGGAGGAAATATACTTTTTAAATATCGATGTATTGCACCACCAGTACAAAATGATCCAAAGTTAAATGCATTGATTGAAGAGGCGGGTGTTGCTTTGTTAGGGAGAAATAATGTTCACAGACTTCCTAAGCCTTCATTAGGTGCAGAGGATTTTGCCGTTTTTCTTCAAGAGGTTCCTGGAGCAATGTTTCGGCTGGGAGTAGCAGGAACTGAGGGTTGTGCTCCTCTTCATAATGGTGAATTTTGCCCCGAGGAAAAGAGTATTGAAATTGGTGTTCAAATTATCATTGCAACCATTTTTGCCTGGATGGACCAACAAGCCTCTTGATGTTGTTTATGAAAAAAGCTGGATACCCTTTTTTATCTTTTGCAGCTCCTTTTTTGATTCTGATAGCTATGCTTGGTTTATTTCATAGACAAGGTTTTGAAAAAGTTCAAGTAATACCAGCTGTTTGTGTATCTCTTGGCTTGATATCTCAAAGTTTTTTAAGAAGACAACGTCGCAGAGGAATGTTGCTAAGAGAAATTAAAAGTAAAAAAAACTTTAAAAGTTGAATTTTCTAAAATAAAAAATTGTTTTTAATTGCACAATCAAAGCCAATATCAAAAAAAAAAGCTACTTTGCAAATATCACTAGGGGTGCTTTATGGCTAAAGCTGTAAAGCTGAGATCACACCCTCTGAACCTGATCTGGTTAGTACCGGTGTAGGGAAGTGAAAAGGTGTGATCAACTGCCATAGGTACCCCTAAATTTTTCTTAGGTTTTTGATATGAGAAATGCTTGGGTTGCTCCTCGCAGAGGAAGACAGAACTTAACTCAATTGCATTTTGCCCGCCAAGGTTTGGTCACTGAAGAAATGGCTTATGTGGCGGAAAGAGAAAATCTTCCTCAATCACTTGTCATGGAGGAAGTTGCTCGAGGAAGGATGATTATTCCTGCGAATATTAATCATTTGAATCTCGAACCTATGGCAATAGGAATTGCATCAAAATGCAAGGTAAATGCAAACATTGGTGCATCCCCAAACGCTAGTGATATTAATGAGGAAATTAAGAAACTCGATCTTGCAGTTAAATATGGAGCTGACACCCTTATGGATCTCTCCACAGGGGGGGTCAATCTTGATGAGGTCAGAACAGCAATTATTAATGCATCACCTATTCCAATTGGAACTGTTCCTGTCTATCAGGCTTTAGAAAGCGTCAATGGATCAATTGCTAAGTTATCTGAAGATGATTTTTTGCATATTATAGAGAAACAATGTCAGCAAGGGGTAGATTATCAAACAATTCATGCCGGTCTTTTAATAGAGCATTTGCCAAAAGTTAAAGGCAGAATTACAGGAATTGTGAGTAGAGGTGGAGGAATTCTTGCCCAGTGGATGCTGCATCACTACAAACAAAATCCTTTATATACTCGTTTTGATGATATTTGTGAGATCTTCAAACGTTACGACTGTACATTTTCTTTAGGTGATTCGTTGCGGCCTGGTTGTCTGCATGATGCTTCTGATGAAGCTCAATTAGCGGAATTAAAAACGCTTGGGGAATTAACAAAGCGTGCTTGGGAGCACGATGTTCAAGTAATGGTAGAGGGCCCTGGTCATGTGCCTATGGATCAAATTGAATTTAATGTTAGGAAGCAAATGGAAGAGTGTTCTGAGGCCCCATTTTATGTTTTAGGTCCATTAGTCACAGATATTTCGCCAGGTTATGACCACATATCAAGTGCCATAGGAGCAGCAATGGCAGGTTGGTATGGAACTGCCATGCTGTGTTACGTAACACCCAAAGAGCACCTTGGTTTACCAAATCCTGAGGACGTAAGAGAGGGACTCATAGCATATAAAATTGCAGCTCATGCGGCCGATATTGCCCGGCATCGCTCAGGAGCTAGAAATAGAGATGATGAGCTGAGTAGGGCAAGATATGCTTTTGATTGGAATAAGCAATTTGAATTATCACTTGATCCAGAAAGAGCCCGTCAGTTTCACGATGAGACATTGCCAGAGGAGATATTTAAAAAAGCAGAGTTTTGCTCAATGTGTGGACCCAAGCATTGTCCAATGAATAATAAAATTACTGATGAAGATCTTGATGAGCTCGATAAAGCAATATCAAAAAGTGGTTGTTCTGAACTAAGCCCTATCAAACTTAATAAAGAAGTCTGATAAGGATTAGTTGGTTAATTTATTGATTTTTTTCAAATGAGTTCTATTTAGGCGAGTAGTTGTTTTGCTTGGGATATAACATTTTCAACGGTGAATCCAAATTTTTCCATACAAGTTCCTCCTGGCGCTGATGCTCCAAAGCTGTTCATGGTAACGGTAGCTCCATCTAGGCCAACATACTTATGCCAACCAAAACTCTCAGCAGCTTCTACAACGATTCTTTTTCTGATATTTGAAGGCAAAACTTCTTCTTTGTAAGAATCACTTTGCTCTTCAAAAAGCTCGACACATGGCATTGAAACAACTCTAACTTTATGTCCATCTTGCGTTAACGTCACAGCCGCTTTTACGCAAAGATCTAGCTCTGTGCCAGTGCCAATTAAAATAAGATCTGGATCACCATTGCAATCCTCAAGTACGTATCCACCAAGCGCTACTTTCTCAACCGAAGAATTTGCTTGATTAACCATTCCTTGTCTACTCAAGCAAAGAGAGCTTGGACGCTTCCTATTTTGTATGGCTACTTTGTATGCTCCACTTGTTTCATTGCCATCGCCAGGTCTAAATACCAACATGTTTGGCATTGCTCTGAGCGAAGGGATTGTTTCTACAGGTTGGTGAGTAGGGCCATCTTCTCCCACTCCGATTGAATCATGGGTTAATACATAGATAACTCCAAGTTCGCTCAAAGCAGAGAGTCTCATTGAACCTCTCATGTAGTCGGCAAAAACAAGGAAAGTTCCGCCATAGGGTATTAAGCCACTGTCGTGATATGCAATGCCGTTGAGAATTGCGGCCATTGCATGTTCTCTAACTCCAAAATGGAGATATCTCTTTTCTCGTGAATCAGCTTGAAAAGATCCAGTCTCGCCTTTTATGTCAGTGTAATTTGAGTGGGTTAGATCAGCTGATCCACCTATTAGTTCTGGAAGATTTGGGCCCAAAGATCCTAAGCAAATTTGTGAATGTTTTCGAGTTGCCAAACCTTTATCTTGTGTTGTGTAGACAGGTAAATCCTTATCCCAGCCTTGAGGAAGCTCTCCTCTAAGCATTCTTTCAAATTCATTTGCCTCATTTGGGTATTTAGTTCTGTATTTTGCGAGTTCCTCGTTCCATCGAGATTCAATGTTTGAGCCTCTTTCGATAGCTTTTCTATAGTGGTCGTAGACTTCGTTTGGTATTTCAAAAGGTTCAAAGTTCCAATCTAATTCTTTCCTGGTTAGATCTGCCTCTTCCTCTCCAAGGGGAGCTCCATGCACTCCGGCAGTGTCGCTTTTGTTAGGAGAGCCGAAGCCGATGGTTGTTGTTATTTTGATGATTGATGGTTTATCAGTAACTGATTTCGCTTGAGCAATGGCTTTCGAAATACTTTCTATATCTGTATTTCCCTCCTTCACATGAAGAACATGCCATCCATAGGCTTCATATCTTTTTAAGACGTCCTCTGTAAAAGAAACATCAGTCCTACCGTCAATTGTGATGTGATTATCATCGTAAAGGGCGATAAGTTTACCAAGTTTTAAGTGCCCAGCCAGAGAGCAAGCCTCAGAAGCTATACCCTCTTGATTACAGCCATCACCCATGATCACATAGGTAAAATGATCAACAATTTTTGAATCAGGTTTGTTGAATTTTGCTGCTAGATGAGCCTCCGATATTGCTAGACCTACAGCATTTGATATGCCAGCCCCTAAAGGACCTGCAGTCACCTCAACTCCAGGTGTTTCAAAAGTTTCTGGATGGCCAGGTGTTTTTGATCCCCATTGTCTGAATTCTTTTATGTCATCGATACTCACCGAGTCGTAACCAGTTAGGTGCAAAAGTGCATACAAAAGCATGCAGCCGTGGCCTGCAGATAAAACAAAACGATCTCTGTTGAACCATTTTGGATTTCTTGGATTGTGATTGAGAAATTTATCCCATAAGGCATATCCCATCGGAGCACATCCCATTGGGAGTCCTGGGTGACCACTTTTGGACTTATTAACAGCATCAACTGCAAGCATTCTAATGCTGTTAATGCAGAGAGTATCAAGAGATGCAGGCGCAGCTACCATTTTTTTTAGATTTGAAGATTCTGTTTGATTGGGACCTTATCTTATTTGGCTAAAAGCCAGGCACACATTGTGCCCTCCAAAGCCAAATGAATTGGATAGTACAACCCCAAGTTTTCCTTCTCTGGCTGTGTTAGGGACATAGTCCAAATCACAATCAGGGTCTGGAGTGGAATAGTTGATTGTAGGAGGGACAATTCCATGTTTCATTGCGAGAATGCATGCAACTGCCTCGATACCTCCAGATCCTCCAAGCAAGTGTCCAGTCATGGACTTTGTGGAGCTTACAGGAATGTGCTTAGCTCTATCACCTAAGGAGAGCTTGATTGCAGAACTTTCGTTACTGTCATTAGCTTGAGTGCTAGTTCCATGAGCATTCACATAATCAACATTTTCGGGATTAATTTTTCCATCGATTAGAGCCAACTTAATCGCTTCAGCTCCTCCCAAACCCCCTGGGATTGGGGAAGTTATGTGATGAGCATCACAAGTTGTGCCATATCCGCATAATTCTGCGTATATGTTTGCATTCCTTTTTTTTGCATGATCGAGGGACTCAAGTATAAGAACTCCAGAGCCTTCACCAATAACAAAGCCATTTCGATCTGCATCAAATGGTCTGCTTGCAGTTTTGGGATCATCGTTCCTAAACGAAAGGGCTTTAGCACTTGCGAAGCCCGCGACTCCTAAAGGCGTAATACTCGCCTCAGCTCCACCACAAATCATGGCATCAGCTTTGCCAAGTTGGATGAGTCTGAATGCGTCGCCAATAGCATTCGAACCAGCTGCACATGCCGTGGCTACTGCAGAGCTTGGCCCTTTGGCTCCCAGGGCAATTGCAACAAGGCCTGATGCCATGTTGGGAATCATCATTGGAACCGTGAATGGACTCACTCGACCAGGCCCTTTTGCATTAAGAACACCTGCTTGGGTTTCCATTGTTAAGAGACCACCAACACCTGAACCGATTATCACGCCTATTTTTGATGAGTTTGACTCATCAATTACAAGCCCTGAATCGGTAAGTGCTTCTTTGGCTGCCACGACTCCAAATTTTGAGAATCTATCCCAACGTTTGGTTTCCTTGGGTTCAAGAATTCCTTGAGGATCGAAGCTTTTGACTTCTGCTCCAAAAGAACATGCGTGTTTTGAAGCGTCAAAAAGTGTTATGTAATCAACACCATTGGAACCTGATTTAAGTCCCGTCAAGTACTGATCGACATTGTTACCAATCGGAGTGATTGCACCCAAGCCAGTGATAACAACTCGATGGAGGTTATCCATCATGGGTCCTCAAGATTTTTTGTCTTCGATGTATTTGACAGCATCGCCAACGGTGGCAATGCCCTCAGCTGCCTCGTCGGGGATTTCAATATCAAAAGCCTCTTCTAAAGCCATAACAAGTTCGACTGTGTCGAGCGAGTCGGCTCCGAGGTCATTTTGAAAATTCGATTCGGGTTTTACTTCCCCAGAATCGACACTTAGTTGTTCTGAAACGATAGAACGAACTTTTTCGAGAATTGCTTCCTGAGACATAGCCCTTAGTACCAGACCATTTATCTTACGAGCTGATGTGTCGAGTTAACAAAAGTGAAGGCAAAGTAAATTATTCTTCAGATGTTTCTCTAGAAGAGGTATAGTTTTATACACCAAGATTCTTCGACGCAATTTGTCACACGCTGTCAAAATCTACGACACCTGCATTGGCTGTACCCAGTGCGTAAGGGCATGTCCTCTCGATGTTCTTGAGATGGTCCCATGGGACGGTTGTAAAGCTGGTCAAATAGCTTCATCTCCAAGAACTGAAGATTGTGTCGGCTGTAAACGTTGTGAAACGGCCTGCCCAACTGATTTCTTAAGTATTCGTGTATATCTCGGGGATGAGACAACTAGAAGTATGGGTCTCGCGTATTAAGTTTTGCCCAAAACTTTGACTTGTTCGATTCATAAGATTATTTAGTCTTTGATAGCTTTAATAAAAATCCATCATGTGCGGAATTGTTGCCCTTATTGGTCATAGAGAGGCGGCTTCTCAGATTCTTCATGGATTAAGAAAACTGGAATATCGAGGATATGATTCTGCTGGTCTTGCAGTCATCAAGAATTTAAATGGAGAAAATGGAGAAATATGTTGCAAAAAATCACAGGGAAAATTGAATAACTTATCCAAATTGGTTGATTTTGATCGCCCCAAAGGAAAAGTTGGGATTGGCCATACAAGATGGGCAACCCATGGCAAACCTAACGAAAATAATGCACATCCACATACCGATTCTTTAGGGGAAATCGCAGTGGTTCAAAACGGCATAATTGAAAATCACACTTCTTTGAGGAAACAGTTAACTGCCGATGGTATTAAATTTTCTTCAGAGACTGATACGGAAGTAATCCCTCATTTGATTGCTCGAGAAATAGCTTTGAGAAAACCTACGAAAAATGATGTTTTATCTGAAGTTTTGCTCAAAGCAGTTCAAAAAGTTTTACTGCAAGTAGAAGGTTCTTATGCACTTGCTGTGATTTGGGCCAGAGCTCCTGAGGCATTAGTTATTGCAAAGAATCAAGCCCCATTAATTATCGGTTTTGGAGAAGGTGAATTTATATGTGCTAGTGATACCCCGGCCTTTGAAGGTTTTACAAGGACTATTCTCCCAATGGAGGATGGAGAAATTGCTTTACTCAGTCCACTTGGTATTGAACTATATGATTCAAAAAATAATCGACAGAAACGATCTCCTTCATTGATAAAATCAAATGAAGTTGAGATAAGTAAATCCAACTTTCGTCATTTCATGCTCAAGGAGATTCATGAGCAGCCATATACTGCTGAATGTTGGATTCATAGATATTTTCCGAATGGTTTAGAAGAAACAAATCCTATTGATCTTCCTTTCGAAGATTCTTTTTATAAATCAACTGACAATATCCAAATACTTGCATGTGGCACTAGTAGGCACGCCTCAATGGTTGGCGCATATCTTCTTGAGCAATTCGCGGGAGTGCCTACATCTGTTTTTTATGCAAGTGAGTTTAGATATGCACCACCTCCTTTAAAACCAAGAACATTGACTATTGGAGTAACTCAATCTGGAGAAACTGCAGATACACTTGCAGCACTTTCAATGGATGCTCAAAGAAGAAAACAAAGTAAGGAATTTGATTATTTACCAAGGCAGCTGGGTATAACCAATCGTCCAGAGAGTTCATTGTCAAGGCAAGTGGATTTCATTTTGGACATAGATGCTGGAATAGAGGTGGGAGTGGCTGCAACAAAAACTTTCTTGGCACAATTGCTTAGTTTTTATGCATTAACCATTGGCTTTGCTTCTAAACGAAAATCTCGTTCTTTGAATGAAATTTTGCTACTTATTGATGAGTTAAAGAAGATTCCAGAACACCTTAAAGAACTTTTAAAATCTCACTCTGAAGTAGCAAAACTGTTGGCGCATCAATTCTCAAATGTAAATGATGCTATTTTTTTAGGTAGAGGAATAAATTATCCAATTGCGCTTGAGGGAGCGTTGAAATTGAAAGAGATAAGTTACATTCATGCTGAAGGATATCCTGCTGGAGAAATGAAACATGGACCAATTGCCCTAATAGATAAGCAAGTACCAGTTATTGCAATTGCTTCGAAAGGAATTGTTTTTGAAAAAGTAATAAGTAATGCACAAGAAGCTAAAGCCAGAGATGCTCGCTTAATAGGAATAGGGCCTAAAGATCAACAGATGGATATTTTTGAAAATTTATTTGTTACACCACAGGTAAGTGAATGGATAAGTCCAATTATTAATGTTCTACCAACACAACTTTTGAGTTATCACATTGCTTCCCATCGAGGTTTGGATATAGACCAGCCAAGAAACTTAGCTAAAAGCGTAACAGTTGAATAATAGAATAACAATTTATTTAATTTCTATTCTTCCATAAATATCCTCATATCTAATGATATCATCCTCACCTAGATATTCCCCAGTTTGAACTTCAATTAACTCAACTTTATTTTTGAAAGGATTTGATAATCTATGAATGCAACCTTGAGGAATATAAGTACTTTCATTTACATCAAGATATTCTTTTAGACCATCTTTTTGAATTAAGGCTTTTCCTTTGACAACTATCCAATGCTCAGATCGATGATTATGCTTTTGAAGTGATAAGCTTCCTCCAGGATTAACGACTATTTTTTTAACTTGCCAATTTTCTCCAGCTTCAATTGATGTGTAATTGCCCCAAGGCCGATAAACTTTTCTATGATTCTTCCCTTCATAAATATTTTTTTTATCAAGAATATTTACAATTTTTTTAACTTCTTGTGTCTTACTTATATGAGAAATTAATACAGCATCATCAGTCTCAATTACAACGAGATCTTTTATTCCTAGCCCCACTGTTAACCTATTTTCACTTCGTAAATAACAATTTTTTGTGTCATCGATAAATATATTCCCTTGCAAAAAATTACCATTTTTATCTTTTTGGTTTATTTCCCATAATGATTTCCAACTCCCAACATCGCTCCATCCAGCTTTTAATGGAAGCACAGTCCCTAGTTTTGTTTTTTCCATCACCGCAGTATCTACAGCTAATTTTGGACATTTTGAAAAGGATTCCTTATCAAGTCTGAAAAAATCAAGATCATTTTTTCCATTCGAAATTGCATCTTTGCAACATGCAATTATCTTTGGCTCAAGTTTTTCAATTTCTTTTAATATTGTTGTAGCTTTAAATAGAAACATCCCACTATTCCAGGTAAATCGATTGTCATTAATAAATTCTTTAGCAGAAATTATGTCTGGTTTTTCAATAAATTCTTCTATTGTTTCCCCTGATTGTTTTTCGAAATCAAGTTTTTTAGAGGCTTTTATATAACCAAAACCTGTTTCAGCAGAAGTAGGAACTATTCCAAAAGTTACAAGCCTTTCGGATTCAGCTATGGGGATTGCTGCTTCAATAGTTTTATGAAAATTTTTAATATTTTTGATAGCGTGATCTGCTGCAAGAATTAGCAAGATAGGATCTGTCTGAACCTTTAATGCTTCAAGTGCTGAGATTGCTATTGCAGGCGCAGTATTTTTTTCTACAGGTTCAAGAATTATTGATTTTGGTTCGATATCAATTTGCCGCATTTGCTCAGCAACAAGAAACCTATGATTTTCGCTACATACTAAAATTGGTTTAGATAAATTTTTAAGACCTTTTAGTCTTAGTTGAGTTTGTTGAAGCAAACTTTGGTTGGATTCTCCAATTAGATTTAAATATTGCTTTGGGAAAGATGCTCTTGAAAGGGGCCAAAGTCTTGTACCAGTTCCGCCACAAAGAATTACTGGAATAACGTTAATTATTTTTGGTTTGTTTATTTGTTTCATATGGGAGTAAAAAAGTATTTTCTAGTCAACATTTTCAAGGTCAAGTAAACCACTTGGGGGATTGACTATTATCCAGTGATTTTTAAGATCGATTGTTGGCACGATAGTTTTTACAAAAGGAATTAATATCTTCTTCCCCTCATTAGATTCCATTACGAGAAGATCATTCCCTGCATTTATTAAATTGGTAATTTTTCCTATTGGTTTACTTTCTTTATTCAATTTCACCTGAAGATCTAATAAATCTAAGAAATGAAATTCATTTGAATTTAACTTAGGAATGTCAGTTGATTGAACTAAAAATTTATATCCAATCAAAGTATTAGCCATTGTTCTATTGTTTATTCCTTCTATTGCAATCACAAAAAGGGACTTCCCAGGGATTTGTCTCCCTCTAATTAGATTTACCTCTTTTGGTTGCTCAGTAGATTTTTGCAACCAACGTTTCCCTGGTTTTGTGAATCTCTCTGCAAAGTCGCTTGCTGGGTTAACTCTTAGTTCACCTTTGAGTCCTTGAGCAGAGACAATTTTGCCAACCTCTAACCATTCTTCGGTGCTAAACATTTTATTTTGAGCGATAATGAGTTTGGCCTTTAATTTCTAAACTATATTCAAAGTGAATAATTCAACCACGCCTATTTTACCTGGAAGTACTGTCGTTGTTAAAGATGTTGGATCAATTTATAGGGGTTACAAGGGTTTTGTTCAAAGAATCAGTGGTGATAAGGCTGCTGTTCTTTTTGAGGGAGGTAACTGGGACAAATTAATAACCATACCCATAAAGGATATTGAATCCTGTTAGTTGGGCTTGATATTTATTTTGTAATTGAAGCAAGTGCAAATTTTGCGGCGGATTTTTCAGCAGCTTTTATTGACTTGCCCCAACCCTTAGAAATTATTTCTCCGGATAATTTGATATGGCAGCAAAACCTTTTCATACTTCCATGTTCTTTTGAAATTTCTTGCGTTTCATAATTGGGCAGAGGAAGTCTCTTACTTTGCGTCCATTCCTGAAGAGCGGACTTTGGATTTTTTTTGTGTGGATCTTGCAAAACTGATTTACTCTCCTCTAACCAATACGGACAAAGCCAATGGTCAATGGCGACAAGATCTCTAAAACATTCAAATAGAGCTCCAATGAGTGCTTCTGTTGTTTCCGCAAGGATTGTGTCTAATGCAGAGCTATCTTTAAAGGTTTTTTTCCCTACTAAACAATATTTTTCTATTTCAATTGCCTTTCCCACTCTCATTAGCCATTCATCACTGACTAATTGAGATCTAAGTTCAGATCTTTCACCAACTTGCATCTTTGGGAAATTTCTCTCGATAAATTCTGTTGCTGCAAGTCTCAGGACAGCATCACCTAAAAATTCAAGTCGTTCATGATTTTTATTTGCATCATGTGAGGTATGCGTCAAGGCTTCATTAATTGTCTCAAGGTTCTCTTTTTGTTTCTTCTTTATTATCTCCAGAGCCATCTCTGTGATCTTTAATTTATCCAGTAATAGATATAAATTTTTAATTCTTAAATCTGTTAACTGTTTTTTGTTTATCATAAATATCTCTGTGGAGATAAATTAAAGAGAAAGCAGGTCATAAGCCGGGTTCTGTTCGCCTTTATTAAAAAGACGGGTGATCATCTATCTGGGATTGTTGTTTCCAACAACCTCAAGCGGCGTTTAAATCTGAACTTGGCAAGATGGTCAGCCATTAAGTTCATCAGCCTTGCTCCTGGCCGGGGTTTACCTAGCCAGCACCTCTCGATGCTGCTGGTGCGCTCTTACCGCACCATTGCACCCTTACCTGTGCATAATGTTTTGCCAACAAAATGACATCGGCGGTGTGTTTCTGTGGCACTATCCTCACGGTCACCCGCACTGGGAGTTACCCAGCAAGCCTGACCATCGGGGAGCCCGGACTTTCCTCAATTGATAATGCTTAAGCACTGGTCAATTGCGATCGCCTCTCCTGCTTCCTTTGACCATAATGCCTTGAAGAGTTGATTTCTTCCAGTGGGGCTGTAGCTCAGCAGGATAGAGCGACGGTTTCCTAAACCGTAGGTCGTGGGTTCGAGTCCCGCCAGCCCCGTTTAATCCCAAAAATAGACATGACTCTCAGAGAGATTTATCGATAATTCTTTTAAGTTATTGTGGCTACTTCTCTCCCCCCCCCCCTTCTGATTGAATAATTGATCAATAATGCTTTTTTTGATCCATAGATTAAGAAATGTCAATTTAAACTAATTTTTTTAGTAAAAATTAAAAACTCTCTCGAGTTGTGGAGCGAATTACTTCCAACCTTTAGTAAGTTCATCATTACTAAGATTTTTGCCCAAGCAGCGAAGATGTTCAATCATAATTTTGACAGTTATTTGAAGATCAAAATTTCTAGCTTAAGCAAAGCTGAAATTCTACATATAGTGGGTGGGCAAAACAGCCCCTCTCTCGCTAGTGTTGTTTTAGTGAATCAGTCTGAATGACACAGCTTCACGATCTACGTCTTCGTTTACTTGTTCAGCAAGAGAGCGAACAGATCTCAAAAACACAACCCACTGATCTTGATCTTTCCATTGTTCAGGCTAGATGCCTTTGTTGGCTTGCTCTTTTAGCAGAGGCTCATGAGGATCAAGCTACAGATGCGGAAAAAAGAGGTGATACTGAACAAGCTATGGGTTGGTTTGCTGATTCAATGCGATTGAGGGATGTTATAAAAGTTGTCTCTAGTGTAGAAATCCCTTTGCCTGATGGCCCTGACAATAATGAGACCGATCAAGGTGACAGTAATTTCACTGGTGAACCACCTATGGTGGCATAAGAAGATGTAAGTTAGTAAGTATTCGTAAGGACGCCAGTGCCACAAGAGCCCTGTCAATGTCCTGATTGTTTAAGGTTTTACAAAGAGCATGATCGATTAATTCGTGAGTGCCCGACCTTAAGGCAGCAACAAGAGTTAAATTGGGCTGCTCTACAAGCATTCAGAACTTTGTGTAGTCGAGTTTTGGAAGATTTACAGAAACAACAAGGGACAAAAATTTCTGAGAAGAATATTGATAAAGAAAAAGGTTCAGTACCCGACGAAAAACTCGAATCTATATCTCAGGCTATTTCAGATCTTGACAATATAAATGCTCATTTGTTTTCTATTGAAGTTTTAATGGAAAGAATATTTGACGTAAAAGTTCCAGATTCAGTAGAAGCAAAATTTAGAGAAATTGCAGGTGAACTTGCACCAGATCCGCTTAATGCAGATAGGTTGAGATTGAATAGATTGCTCCATCAAACTCCGGATTTGCCTGACAAAAATTAATTTTAATCACGATTACTAGAGTCACAAGTTATCTCAACTGGGAGTGGGCTGACATTCCAAATTGAAGAACAATATTCTTTAATTGATCTGTCTGATGAGAAAAAACCTGATCTGGCAGTGTTCAATAGGGCCATTTTATTCCATTGATTTTTATTGTGCCATGCTTTATTGACATTACTCTGCTCTTCAAGGTAAGCCGCAAAATCTGCCATTACAAAAAATGGATCCTGACCTGTAAGTGAATCAAGTATTGGCTTGAAAAGTTCACTGTCTCCGTTACTAAAATGTCCAACTTCTATTAATTTTATTGACTCAGCCAATTCAGGGCATTCATTTATGTACTGGCGGGGGTTGTAGCCATTATTTCTAAGTTCCATTATTTCACTCTCAGTATTTCCAAAGAGGAAGAAATTATCTTTACCAACTTTTTCTCTAATTTCTATGTTTGCTCCATCTAAAGTTCCAATAGTTAATGCCCCATTCATCGCAAATTTCATATTTCCCGTGCCAGATGCTTCTTTTCCTGCAGTAGATATTTGTTCAGATAGATCAGTTGCTGGATAAACTTGTTCTCCTAATTTAACATTGAAGTCAGGTAAAAATATTACTCTGAGGGCACCTTCCATATCTGGATCAGCGTTGACAACTTCAGCTATTCCATTAATAAAGCGAATCATAAGTTTTGCCATAAAATATCCCGGCGCAGCTTTCCCTCCAAAAATAACTGTTCTCGGAGCTAAGTCTTTTGCTTTTCCATTTTTAATCCTGATGTATTGAGCAATTATTTGTAGTGCATTAAGATGCTGCCTTTTATATTGATGGATTCGCTTTACTTGTACATCAAATAAGCTTGCAGGATCGACTAAAACACCTGTTTGCCTATGGATAAATCCAGATAATTGTCTTTTTGCTGATAGCTTTGTTTCTGCGAATTGATCAATAAAATTTGCATCATTTACTTTATCTTCAAGTTTATTTAAAAGTTCCATATTAGTTACCCAATTAGAACCAATTTCTTTTTCAAGCAAAGAAGATAATTCAGGATTAGCCAGAGCAACCCATCTACGAGGAGTTACTCCGTTAGTGACGTTTGTAAACTTTTCAGGCCATAGCTCAGCAAATTCAGGAAGAAGTTGACGCTTTA
This sequence comes from Prochlorococcus sp. MIT2309, assembly GCF_059772305.1. Taxonomy (NCBI): domain Bacteria; kingdom Bacillati; phylum Cyanobacteriota; class Cyanophyceae; order Synechococcales; family Prochlorococcaceae; genus Prochlorococcus; species Prochlorococcus sp. MIT2309. The sequence continues at coordinate 1,313,343 of NZ_CM186282.1, forward strand.
TTAGGTCCGAGTGCAAGGCGGCTACACCATTGACATGGTGAGCACCAATAGTCGCTAAATGAGCCATCCTGACTGCTTTACATCCATCTTCGTCAATGATTGATAATTTTCTAAGTATCAAATCATTACCTGGGTATTTCAGTCGTACTTGTTGTAAAAATCTCTTGTTGATTTCGTAGATAATTTCTAAATGTCTTGGAAGTAAATCCTTAAATAAATTCAAGTCCCATTTTTCTAGGGCTTCTGGTAGCAAAGTGTGGTTGGTATAGGCAACACTTCTTGTAGTGATGCTCCAAGCCTTTTCCCATTCAAAATTATGATGGTCAATTAAAAGCCTCATTAACTCCGCCACTGCAATTGCGGGATGTGTATCGTTTAATTGGACCGTCCAATGATCAGAAAAGTGTTCAATTTGGATGCCTCTTTTTTCTAGACTTCGCAACATATCCTGTAAGGAGCAGCTAACGAAAAAATGTTGCTGTTTCAGTCTTAATCTTCTACCTTCATCGGTTCCGTCATTTGGATAAAGGACTTTAGATAGTGTCTCTGAAGCTACTTTTTCTTCTACTGCGCCATAGTAATCACCAATGTTGAAAGCATAAAAATCAAAACTTTCAGTAGCATCAGCTCTCCATAAACGAAGTCGGTCGCATGTATTTACTTTATAACCAAGAACAGGAACATCATGAGGCACACCTATGGCATGCTCTGAAGGAATCCATCTTGAACGGTAATTTCCTTTCTCATCAATATAGTTGTCTGTATGACCACCAAATCCAACAAAACAGGACTCATCCGGTTGGGGTAACTCCCATGGCCAGCCTCCTTTCAACCATTTATCTGTAACCTCTACTTGCCAACCATCTCTGATTAATTGATTGAAAATACCAAACTCATATCTAATCCCGTAGCCAATAGCAGGTATTTGAAGACTTGCTAAAGATTCCATATAGCAGGCAGCTAGTCTGCCTAGCCCACCATTGCCTAACCCAGGCTCTTCTTCAACTTCAAGAATATGTGAGAGTGATTCAATACCAAAACGCTTTAAGGCTTCCTCTGCTTCTTTTCTAATTCCCAGGTTTAAAAGGTTATTGTTTAGCTGAGGACCGATTAAAAATTCAGCAGATAAGTAAGCGACTGTTTTTTGTGGTCTCTCTCTTATTGCTTCTTGACTTGCAAGATACCTAGTCATCAGTCGGTCTCTGACTGCATAACTAAGTGCCATGTATAAATCCCTAAGACTTGCTGTGGTAGCGAGTTTTCCCAAAGTAAAAAATAGATGCTCTGTCATGCCATCAAATACGGCATCAGCATCTATGCCAGCCCTCTCAGGATCTGCATAGCAGCCTGGAGTGGGCAGACGCAGATCTAATGGCTGTGAGCTGCTCATATGGGAAGTTTTAGAGGCTTGTACGTTAATCGCCCTTTTTGCATAAATAACGCAGTAACTTCAGATCCACACCTGTCAAGGAAGTTTTCGTATTGATTGCAAAATGATATTTGAGGGTTGTTGGTAATTTATGTTTTTCTATATAAATGGCCTTTAAGTAGTTTTGGAATTGTTTTTTTCTGTGCTCAGCACTCATGATGTTGAAGTTGCTGAGACCCTAATAGGAGTTATTAATTTCCTACTGATTTTTGTTGCAGCTAGAACTCTGGCTGAAATTTTGGTCAGATTGAGTTTGCCAACAATAGTTGGAGAACTTTTGGCCGGGGTTTTGATAGGCGCATCAGGACTTCATTTACTTTTACCGCCCTCGGCTCATGCGGAATTAAACGAAGGCTTTGTGACTTTAATAAGTTCTCTTGCCTCTATCCCATCAGATGCTGTCCCAGATCTTTATTTTGAGACTTTCCCATCCTTGCAAGCCGTTGCCACGCTTGGTTTATATGCTCTCTTATTTCTTACTGGTCTAGAGAGTGAGCTTGAAGAGTTAGTTGCAGTTGGAGCTCAAGCCTTCACTGTGGCAATGGCAGGAGTTGTTTTACCATTTGCATTTGGAACTATCGGGCTGATGTTTATCTTTCACGTGGATGTAATACCCGCAGTTTTTGCAGGAGCATCAATGACTGCAACAAGCATTGGTATTACAGCTAGTGTTTTTGGAGAGCTTGGATATTTAAAAACTAGAGAGGGACAAATCGTAATTGGTGCAGCTGTTTTGGATGACATTTTAGGAATTGTAATTTTGGCAGTTGTTGTGGCGCTTGCCGCAGGTGGTTCTTTGCAAATAGCACCAATTGTGAAATTAGTTGTTGCCGCGACAGTTTTTGTAATTGCTGCTATTGCTTTAAGTCGGACAGCGGCTCCTGCATTTGATGCTCTCCTTGAAAAATTAAAGGCCCCTGGTGCAGTTGTGGTTGCATCTTTTGTAATCTTGGTTCTTAGTTGTTTTGTTGCAACTGCAATTGGTCTCGAAGCTGCTTTAGGGGCTTTTGCAGCGGGATTGATTCTTAGTAGTTCGAAGAACAATCATGCAATACAACAATCTGTTCTTCCTTTGGTGTCTTTATTCGCGACAATTTTCTTTGTACTGGTTGGGGCGGGAATGGATTTGTCAGTGATAAATCCATTAGACCCATCAAGTAGATCGGCTTTAATCGTTGCAGGATTCTTACTTGTAGTTGCCATTATTGGAAAAATTGCTGCAGGGTGGTCATTCATAAGTGATAAGCCGACAGATAGGTTAGTTGTAGGACTTGGAATGATGCCTCGAGGTGAAGTGGGATTAATCTTCTTGGGCTTAGGTACAAGTGCAGGATTATTGACTCCATCGCTTGAGGCAGCAATTCTTTTAATGGTTATAGGGACAACTTTTCTCGCACCAATACTGCTTCGAGTGGTTCTCAAAGATAAACCACCTAGTGGGGGTAATAAAATCCCCGATGAGATTGCAGCCAATCCTGTTGGGTTGATTTAATTGTTGATTTGTGTGGGGGAATCCCTTCCTGATTGAAATCAAAAAAACAACTCAGTTTATTATCATCGTTTTATAAAATTAAAAATTGAATGATAAATAGCACGCATCAATCAATTAAAGCTTGGAAATATTTGGGACATGATGTGCATTCATTAAGCTCTCAACCAAATCATTCCAATCAAATGGGTGAAAATGCCAATTCTCCTGCAATATTACTGATACATGGTTTTGGTGCGTCTACCGATCATTGGAGATATAACATTCCCATAATCAGTCAATCTCATGAGGTTCATGCCATTGACCTACTAGGTTTCGGAAGAAGTTCCAAACCAGCTGGTCTTAATTACGGTGGCAATCTCTGGAGAGATCAAGTAGTAGCTTACGTTAAAGAAAAAATTAAAAAACCAACTGTCCTTGTTGGTAATTCTCTTGGAGGTTACGCAGCTCTAGCAGCAGGATCATCACTTGGCAAAGAAGCCGCTGGAGTGGTTTTATTAAACGCAGCGGGTCGTTTTAGTGAGGATAAGCAAAAAGAACAAGGCTCAATAACAAAAATGATTAGATTTTTGGGTGGAAGACTTCTTAAGGATCCATTAGTTCAAAGGTTGATATTTGAAAATCTTAGAAGACCTGGAACAATTAGAAAGACATTAAATCAGGTTTACATTGATAAAAAAAATGTTGACGATGATTTAATTGAATCTATTAGAAGACCTTCGCTGGATCCAGGGGCTTTTGCTGTTTTTAGAAGTGTTTTTGAACCTGGTGGCCCCCCTGGGAAACCACTCGATGAATTGTTCGCTGAACTTCAATCACCCCTTCTATTACTTTGGGGAAATAGAGATCCATGGATGAATGCTCCTGGGAAACGGTCAGTATTTCAAAAATATGTACCCAAAGAAACTACTGAGGTTGTTCTAGATGCAGGACATTGCCCACATGATGAAGTACCTGAAAAGGTCAATGAGGCTTTGCTCTCTTGGCTTACAAAAATTTAATTAGCAGCAAGTCAATAGCTAATGTTATTTTCGCTGCTTAAAAAAGCGTCGCCTTACGATCACTGGGAATATAAGAATCTTGAAAATGGAAATTTTATAAGAATAGTTCCAGAGAGAGGTGGACTTATTACTGGATGGTGTTGCAATAACAGAGACATTCTTTATTTAGATTTAGAAAGGTTTAAAAATAAAGATTTAAGTGTAAGAGGCGGCATACCAATCCTTTTTCCTATCTGTGGCGACCTTCCTGATAATACTTTTAATTTTCAAAATCAACAATTTTCCATGAAACAGCATGGTTTTGCACGAAATACTCCCTGGAGCTTAGAGACGATTAATATAGATAAATTTATAACTTTAACTCTTGAAAATAGCTTGCAAACAGAGAGAATATATCCTTTTAAATTTTTAATAAAAATCCAAATTCAACTTTTAGAAAATGCTCTTGCTATAAATGCAAATGTAAAAAACTTAGATAAGAAAAAAATGCAATTCTGCTTTGGTCTTCATCCTTACTTTAAAATAACTGATTTAAATAATTTAATTTTTGAAGGATTACCTGATTTCTGTCAGAATCAAATTGACAATTCTACAATTAAAACAAATAAGCAACTAAGTAAATTATCAACGGGTGTTGATTTTCTTTGCCACCCCAATGGTTTTGTCTCTTTTACTGACATGTTATCTGGACATAAGTTGGAAATGCAAAATTATTCACCTCTTGATTTGACAGTTATTTGGACTGAACCACATCGAAAAATGTTATGCCTGGAACCATGGACAAGCCCTCGAGGGGCATTAAATACTGGCAAAAGAATAATAAACTTAAATTCAGGAGATGAACTCAAACTCAAATGTAAGTTTGTTTCTAATTGATTGCTTCAAATAGTTGAGTTGAAGCTTTCTGATATTGTATTTTGCTCTAAATAAACCAAGCAGTTTTATTCATATGAAAGCTAATGTTTCATCAACAAATGTTGTTAATGTAGCTGATTTGCGAGTTCTGGCTGAGAGGAGATTACCTCGAATGGTTTTTGACTATATAGACAGTGGTGCTGATAGGGAGCAAACTCTTTCTCAAAACTGTAGTGCCTACAACGAGATATTCTTTAGGCCTAAGTGTGCTGTATCTATCCCATCCTGCGATTTGTCCATATCTGTTTTGGATCAAAAATTTGATCTTCCTTTCATTCTTGCTCCAGTTGGAAGCAGTAGAATGTTCTATCCAAAAGGTGAGATGGTTGCGGCTAGAGAAGCAGGTAAAGCAGGAACTGGTTACACACTTTCCACTTTATCTGGGTGCAGATTAGAGGACGTCAAACAAGCAACCATTGGACCAGCTTGGTATCAACTTTATTTGCTTGGAGGTAAAAAGGTTGCTCTAAAGACAATTGAAAGAGCAAAAAAAGCAGGATTTACTGCACTTGTCGTAACTATAGATACACCTGTTTCTGGGCTTCGGGAGCGTGATGTTCGTAACGGAACCAAGCAGTTGCTCTCAATGAATCCAATATCGATGCTCCCTTACATTTCGCAAATGCTCATCAAGCCTTGCTGGTTAACTCAATGGTTTGGTGATGGTGGATTAATGAATTTTCCAAATGTTGAGCTTGAAGATGGGCCAATGGGCTACACCGAAATTGGCCCAGCTTTGGAGGAGTCTGTTGTCACTTGGAGTGACCTTGAGTGGATCAAAGAAGCTTGGGGCGGGAAAATAATTATTAAGGGGGTTCATGTTGGTGAAGATGTAAGGAAAGCAATTGAATGCGGAGCTGATGCGGTGGTTGTCTCAAATCATGGAGCAAGACAACTTGATAGTGTTTCTCCAACAATTCGTGTTCTGCCAGAAATCATAAAAGCCGCAAATTCAGAAATAGATGTTCTTCTTGATGGTGGAATCCGAAGAGGAAGTGATGTAGTGAAAGCTTTATGCCTAGGCGCTAAAGGTGTATTAATTGGAAGAGCATATGCATATGGGTTGGCAGCAGCGGGCGGAGAAGGTGTTGCAAAAGCTATTGACATTCTTCGATCAGATATTGTTAGAACAATGAAATTGTTAGGATGCGATTCAATAGATAAACTAAATAGTTCTTTTGTTAAAATTCCTAAGTCATGGGATTAGGATCAACAACTTTTAAGAGATATTAATGTAATTAAAAATAATGAAAATTATAGTTTTGGATGACGATCCAACAGGCTCACAAACTGTTTATGGTTGTAATTTAATTTTGAAGTTAGAAAAAAAAATAATTTTAGACTCTCTGAAAGATTCTTCCCCTCTTCTTTTTATTTTGGTAAATACAAGAGCGATGACTGCTTTAAAAGCGGAACGAACGATTAGAAAAGTTTGTAAAATTTTAAAAGATATAGTTCTCGAAGAGAGGTTAAAAAGTAGTGAATTTTTAATTGTTAGTAGAGGAGATTCAACTTTGCGCGGCCACGGTGTTCTTGAACCAAAAATTCTAAATGAAGAGTTAGGACCGTTCGATGCAACTTTTCATGTTCCAGCTTTTATTGAGGGTAATAGAACCACATCAAAAGGGGTTCATCAAATAAATGGTGTTCCTGTTCACCTTACAAATTTTGCCAAAGATAGGAATTTCCCTTACTCAACTAGCTTTCTCCCTGACTGGCTTCAAGAGAAAAGTCAAGGAGAAATACTTTCTAAAGATGTTATGAGAATAAATGATGATCAACTGGATTTAGCAATTCAATCAGAGGAAGAAAAGAAGATATTACTTCAGAATTTACTTTCTTTAAAAGAAAATAAAAATGTTGTGGTTGATTCAATTAATAAATCCCAATTAGATTTATTTGCTGAAATAATAAAAGAAGCTTTTCTCTCAAAGAAGTTTATTTTTAGATCAGCAGCTAGTCTTATCGGTTCATTATCTGATCTTCCAAAGGATAGTTATGATAAGAAAGATTTAATTTCTCTAAGATTAAAAGATTGCCATAATACATATAAGAGCGGTTTAATAAGTGTAGGTTCTCATGTTGATCTTGCTGATCAACAGTTAAGATTTCTTTTGAAAAATTCAAAACTTGAAGGTATAGAGTTGCCAGTTGATTCAATCCTTAGATTTTATAATAATGATTACTTAAAAGATGATATTCAATATTTTCAGGATTTAATAGTAAAAAAAATAAAAGAAGCTATTGTAAATCTAAAAACACCCGTTCTCTATACAAGTAGGAAGGAAATAACATTTATGTCTATTCAAAATAGTCTCAGATTTGGCCAGTTTTTAGCAATTATTATGGCTAATATTGTTGCCAAAATTTTACCAGAGCTTGGTTATATTATAAGTAAAGGTGGTACAACAACCCAAATGCTGCTGAACTCGGGATTGAATTTAGGGTCCGTAAAACTCAAAGGCCAAATTTTGCCGGGCCTTTCCGTTGTTTGTCCGCAATCCAATAAGATTAAGCCAATCCCCATTATTACTTTCCCAGGCAATCTTGGGAATGAAAAAACACTTTATGATGCCTGGAAATTAATAGAGGATAATTAAAAATATTTTTTAAAATCTTTCAATAATTGCATCTGCAAAACCGCTGCAGCTCAATGGTTCCACAGGTGGGGTGAGCAATCTTGCTAAGTCATATGTTACTCGCTTGTCTTTTATTGAGAGACTCAATCCATGCGTAATTAACTCGCCCGCTTTTTCCCATCCTAAAAAATCCAACATCATTACTCCACTTAGGATGACTGATCCCGGGTTAATTCGATCTAATCCAGCATGTTTTGGGGCTGTGCCGTGGGTTGCTTCAAATATTGCGGCTTTATCGCCAATATTTGCCCCAGGTGCCATTCCTAGCCCCCCAACAATTGCAGCAGCAGCGTCAGAAATGTAATCACCATTTAAATTGAGTGTCGCCAATATTGAATATTCTTGGGGGCGGGTTTGAATTTGTTGAAAAATGCTATCCGCTATTCGGTCGTCAATCATGACCATCTTCTTCCACTTATTTGAACCATGGGTATCCTTTATCGATTCAATAACAGCTTTCACTTCAGAACATATTTGTTGTTTTTTCTCTTCGGTTAAGCAGGAATAACCAGGCTCAATTTTTTTTGCATTGTCTTCAATACTTAAACTTGGATTTTTATCAATATTTTCAATAATCCAACTCTCTCTTTCCGTAATGCAACAATCTCTAAATTCTGAAGTTGCAAGTTCGTAGCCCCAGTCTCTAAATGCTCCTTCAGTGAATTTCATTATGTTCCCCTTATGAACAAGCGTTACGTGTCTTTTGTCTCCCTCAAGACGCAATGCGTGTTCAATGGCTCGTCTTATATGTCTTTGGCTTCCTTTTTTACTCACTGGTTTGATTCCAATTGCTGAACCTTTGGAAATTTGTCTGTTCTTTAATTTTTTACTTGCTGGAATAACTCTCGAATTGATGTGATCTATCAGTTCAATCCCAATAGAATCATTATCCTCCCACTCAATTCCCATATAAATATCCTCAGTGTTTTCTCTGTAGACGATTACATCAAGATTTTCTGGGTTTTTGTGAGGGCTTGGAGTGCCAGAAAAATATCGACATGGCCTCACACAGGAATAGAGGTCAAAAATTTGCCTTAGTGCAACATTGAGAGATCTGATACCCCCGCCAACTGGAGTTGTGAGAGGACCTTTTATAGCAATACCATATTTTTTTATCGCTTCGATTGTGTCATTTGGTAGGTATTCATAAGTTCCATAAAGATCGCAGGCTTCATCGCCAGCGTAAATTTTTAACCACTCAATTTTTTTTGAGTGGCCATAAGCTTTTTTTACAGCAGCGTCAATTACTTTTTGTGTTGCAGGCCAGATATCTATTCCAGTTCCGTCTCCCCTAATAAAAGGAACAATGGGATTATCTGGAACAATGGGCTTTCCATTCTTAAAAGCTATTGCAGCGCCTTGTTTTGGGAGCTTGAGTTTCGTAAATTGAGTCATAAAGTTCTTTCTCACGATTAATAAGTCACAAGATGAGCTTATGACTTAGTGGTAAGTTTCAGGTGAATGAATTAAAGCTAATGTCTACAGATCTAGCTATCCAACTTAGGGAAGGGACTAAAAAATCCCACACAATGGCTGAAAATACTGGATTTATAAGTTGTTTCTTAAAAGGAGTTGTGGAAAAAAACTCTTATCGAAGATTGTTGGAAGATTTATATTTTGTTTATTCGGCAATGGAAAATCATATTGAGAGACTGTCCAGTCAAGACCACCCGATAATAAAAAAAATAAATTTTAAGGAACTTAATCGACGAAATTCACTGGAAAAAGATTTGGCATTTTATTTTGGGCCAAATTGGAGTGATGGGCTTGAAATTTCTGCATCTGCGAAAGCCTATGTAAATCGAATTAATGAAGTTGCTGACAAAACTCCTGAGTTATTAATTGGACATCATTACAGCAGATACATAGGAGATCTTTCGGGCGGGCAGATGTTAAAGAAAATTACACAAAAAGCTATGAATCTCAATTCAGATGATGGGCTTCAATTTTATATTTTCGATGATATAAAAGATGAAAAGGCGTTTAAAGATTTTTATCGTAAAGAGCTTGATTCTTTGGAGATGAATCAAGAAATGATTGACTTAATAGTTGAAGAAGCCAATATGGCATTCAAATACAATATGGATATGTTTAAAGAATTAGAGGGGAATTTGATATCTGCTATTGGCAAGGTTTTATTTAATTATATAACCAAAAAAGTTCGGAGAGGTAGTACAGAATAATCTCTGAATCCTATTAATTTTTTGAATTAACTTTACTTAACTTATCTATATCATTTATTTTGTATAAAATATCACCGAGTATGAGTATGAGCATTTAAAGGGAAAATTTCATGTTTGATGCTCTGTTGGATAATTTGCATGCAAACATCATTTCTCATGATGGCATTAAGATTGATTTATCCAAGGATTTTAAAGAATATTCTCTAAATAATGGTTCTGTTATTAGAAATTGGCTTTGGGATGTTCCCGGATTCCGTAGATGGAGAATTACTCGATTGGATGCCGGAGAAAAATTACAAGTTCTAAATTCTGTCGCATATCCTGAATTTACTAAAGATCAGCCAATCTTGGGTGTTGATCTCCTGTGGTTTGGAGGGAGAAAAAAATTGGTTTCAGTAATGGATTTTCAACCTCTGTTACAAGAAAAAAAATATTTTGAACGCCATTATGCTGAATTAAAAAAATTGAATAATACTTTTTCTGGGTTTAATAATCATTCTAAGATGAGTAAGTATGATCCCAATAAATATTTCTCTCCTTGGGTGATTTTTTGTAAGAGTAAATCAAATGAATTCAATGATTTATTGCCTGAAATTTTTAATTCTTTTTTAAATTCGTATTGGAAAATTCAAAAAAATAATTTACCTAATTTAATTGATTCTCAAATTGTAAAAAATTTACAAATTGAGTATGATAAATATAGTGCTGAAAGAGATCCCGCCCATGGTTTATTCTCAAGTTTCTTTGGGAAGGAATGGTCTGATAAATTTCTTAAAGAATTTTTGTTTCCACTATCTTGATTTTAAGCCTAAATATATATTTGCTTTAAGATAAGAATTATGTATGAAAATAGTCTAAACAAACCAGAAATATCAAATTGGAGATGGCAACCATTTTTTGATGAATTGGAAATTCAATTGGCCAGTTTTCCTCTAGAACCATATTTATTCCCTAAGAAATTTTTACAAAAAGATATTTCTCTTGGAGGAAATAATAATCGTAAAAATGGTCTCTTAAAAACTTGGGGATGTAAAACTGATAAAATAAAATATGCCAGAGCAGCATGTTTACATGTTGATAATATATCAGTGTTAAACTTTATTATTGTACCTAATTCTAATTTTGATTTACCATTTTTTGGGGCAGATTTTGTAACCTTACCTGCTTATCATCTTATTGCTTTGGACTTGCAACCAGCCCTTCAAAAAGATGATTTGCATACAAGAAAAGTTTGGAAAAAACTTATTCCTTTGCATCAAAAATGGCAAGCTAAATTACCTTATGGCGGGGAGATTCCAAAGGATGCAAAAAGATTTTTTTCGCCAGGTTTTCTTTGGACTAAATTATCTCTTACTGATAGAAGTGATCAAATCATAGGAAATATAATTAAACCTGCTTTTTGTGAATATCTTAAATTGTATATTGAATTATTATCTAATGCTAATTTAGTTACTAAAGATAGATCAATGGCTCTTAAGATTGGCCAACAAGCTTATATGGATTACAGGACTGAAAAGGACCCCGCAAGAAAAATGCTTTGTCAGTTCTTTGGGCAGGAATGGACAGAAGACTACATAAGAAAAGTACTTTTCAGTAATTAGTAAAGTTCATTATTCTTAGCATTCAATTTTTAATTATATTTAACAGAATCCAATTAAATATATTATAATTGAGATTCTTATTTAAGAAAAAATGGTTAAAAGTATATTGTTTGTTTGTCTTGGTAATATATGTAGGTCTCCTGCAGCAGAGGCTGTTTTTTTACAAAAGTTGAAAGAAAAAAAATTAGAGGGTAGATTTAGGGTTGATTCTGCTGGGACAGGAGGATGGCATATAGGGAATAAAGCTGATTCAAGAATGCGAGAAGCCGCTAATAAAAGAGGTATAGAAATAAAAAGCATTGCTAGACAAATAAACTTACAAGATTTTCAGATATTTGATTTGATTTTGACTATGGATAATTCAAACTTAAAAGATGTAAAGTCACTTTTAGAGGAGGTTGGTGAAAATGGAATCTCAGAAATAATTCCTCTACTAAGTTACTCTAAAAATAGTCAACTGCTTGAGGTTCCTGATCCATATTATGGGGGTGAAAATGGTTTTGATGAAGTACTTGACCTAATTGAGGATGCAGTAGAGGAACTTATTTTATCAATAGAGTAAACACATTTTAAGGCCATAATTCTTCTGAAACTTTCTCTCTAAATATAATTGAAATTTTATTGACAACTTCCTCTATATTTAGTCCATCTGTGCATATTTCTATGGCATCTGCTGCTTTCTTCAAAGGTGATAATTCTCTAGTTTGATCTAGATGATCTCGTGATTCTATTTGTTTCTCTAAAGAAGTTATTTCAGGGACTTTAAATCCTTTATCAGCAAGATCTTTTGCTCTTCTTATAGCTCTCTCTTTAGCAGAGGCAGTTAGGAAGATTTTAATATCTGCGTCTGGGAAAACACTTGTTCCTATGTCTCTGCCCTCTGCGACCAGGCCTCCTCTAGCACCAAACTTTTTTTGCTGTAAAGTTAAAGCATCTCTTACACATCCTTTTGAGGCGACAATTGATACATCATTTGTTACTTCCGGTGATCTAATTGCCTCGGTTATTTCTATTTCATTGATAAAAATTTTCTGAGAATCGTTTTTTGTTGTAATTATTTCGAGATTCATCATCTTAAGTAAAGACGATATATTTTTTTCATCATTTGGGTCTATTTGATTTTTTTGAATAAGCCATGTAACCGCTCGATACATTGCTCCTGTATCGAGATACATTAGGTTCATTTTTTTCGCAAATGTTTTTGTTACCGTGCTTTTCCCTGCACCGGCTGGCCCATCAATAGCTACTATTGGAGAACGATTCATAAGAAATGTGTGGTCAATTAGACGAGTTTTACCTATACGAATTGCTGCTGCGAGTAAACAAATGTTTGTTTTTTTATCAACTGGCTGAAGCGATTCAGGATTTACAATTTCAAGATACTCAACTATTATGTCATTATCCTCAAGAACTTTTTTTATTAATTTAAGTTCTAATTTTTTGCTCTTATTAAAAATATTCTTTGCTTTTTTAAGTTCTCTATTTAAAAGTAATGCTTTTGATCGTTCTGATTTACTTAGATAGTTATTTCTTGAACTACATGCAAGACCATCTTCTTCCCTAATAGTTGGAACATTCAGGACTTTAACATGAAAATTAAAATCTTTAATTAATCTTTTGATGATGACTAATTGTTGCCAATCTTTCTCACCAAGGACAAGTAAGTCCGGTTTTATAATTTTTAAAAAGCGCGTCACAACTGTTGCAACCCCATCAAAATGATTTGGTCTGAAAGCCCCACACAACTGAAATTTTAAATCCAGTGGCGCTTTAATCTTAAAATTTGCTTTATTACTATCAGGGAAAACATCTTCACAGGCAGGAGCCCAAATTGCATTAGCCCCACACTCGAACGCAATTTGAGCATCTTTCCTCAAATCACGAGGGTATTGATTAAAGTCCTCATCCTCTTTAAATTGCAACGGATTTATAAAAATACTCACTAGCACGACGCAAGATCCTGATTTATCTATTGTTGCCGCAGCTTCAATAAGTCTTTTATGTCCAGAATGTAATGCTCCCATGGTGGGAACAAAATGTATGGGAAATTTCTGCTCTTGAATCCATAAATCTAGATTTAATTTTGATTTTAAAATTGGTTGATCGATCATGTTTGCAAAACAAATTTTATAAGTGGTTTTTCTGTAGAGATTTTCTCGAAAACAAATATGCTTATTTATATATTGGCTTAAAACTCTTCATTTTCGAATGTTTTAAGAATCGAATTTATTGGATGTTTAAAGCAATGGATTACAAAACCTCAGGAGTTGATGTTGAAGCTGGGAGAGATTTTGTCAAACAAATAAAATCGACAGTCGAGGGAACTCATCAAAGGGATGTAATTGGAGGCATAGGAGGTTTTGGTGGTTTTATTAAAATACCGGAAGGCTATAAAAGCCCAATATTGGTTGCAGGAACTGATGGTGTTGGTACAAAACTAGAGTTGGCGCAGAAATATCAGCATCATCACGGTGTTGGGATTGATCTTGTGGCTATGTGTGTCAATGACGTAATTACTAGTGGCGCAAAACCGTTATTTTTTCTTGATTACATAGCAACAGGTTTATTGTCACCAGCTTCTTTAGTTGAAGTGGTTTCTGGTATTGCGGATGGCTGTAAAAGATCAAACTGCTCACTTTTAGGAGGAGAAACAGCTGAGATGCCCGGATTTTATGGAAAAGAAAAATATGATCTTGCAGGCTTTTGTGTTGCAGTGGTTGAGGAATCCAAATTAATTGATGGCTCTGGCATAAAACCTGGAGATTGTATTGTTGGTATTGAGAGTAATGGAGTCCATAGCAATGGATTTAGTTTAGTTCGAGAAGTTTTATCTATTCAAAATAATCCTGAAGAAATTTTTCTAAATCATGATGAAAAAAATCTGATTGATGACTTTTTAAGGCCTACTTTTATCTATGCTGATGTTGTTGATCAATTATTAGGCACAGGTATCCCCATCAATGGGATGTCTCATATTACAGGGGGTGGGCTTCCAGAAAATCTCCCAAGATGTTTGCACAAGGGTGTACTTGCTGAGGTTGATCCAAATGCATGGGAAATTCCTTCAGTTTTTAAATGGCTTGAAATTGAAGGAAAAATACCAGAAAAAGATTTATGGAACACATTCAATTTAGGTATTGGTTTTTGTTTGATTGTCCCAAGAGATGCTGTTGACTCTGTAATTAAAACTTGTCAAAAACTTAATTACAAATCTTGGCAAATAGGACATATTGAGCAATCCTCTGGAGAGCAAAGTCAATTACTTGGACTTCCTGCATATTGAGTCTTAGAAGACTAGGGAATCTGTATTTTTGCATCGGAGTGAGTCAAGATTCAAAAAATTCATTTATTATTCAATCAATATATTAAAATTAACCCAAAAGCAAACCGAATAAATTTTCGGACGCTGCGAAGTTAGATCTTATTTATTTCGATGCCTTTTGAAAACCAACAGCGGCTAACCCGCAGGAGAAGTTCTGCAGGCCCAACACCACCTAGAAGGCCATTAGGTGGTGGTGATATGGATCAGATGAGACAAGGGCCTAGACCTACTTTTCTTACATTACGGGATCATGGAAAGGTTTATGTAGCTGAATTACCCAATCTTTCTGACGGACAACTTGCACACATCTCAAAAGAGGTTGAAGAGGTTTTATCCAGCCTAGAAAGACGAATTAATGATCTTCAGCAAGAAGCCGGTAACGGAAATAGAGATAACGATACACTTATCAAGGCAACAACAAAGCATGAGGTAACTCAAAGGTTTATTAGTGCAATTCAGGACGAACAAGAGCACAGAAGAAATAATCCTGCCCTTAAAGATGCTGCCTCTGAATCATTGCCGTTGACTTTTCTCGAGGTAGCAAGACATAGATTGCCAGGGGCGACTTTTGATTCCTTGTTACGTGAAGCTTTAGAGGCTTGTGCGAAAGATGAAAAGGAAATAGAAAAAGATATGGTCAATGAGAAACAAACTAAGAGTTCGATACCAAAGAAAATTATTGATTTACCGTCATCATCTCAAAGTGGTATGCCTGTAGTTGTCAGCCCAGATCAATAATTTCGTTTTTTATTTTATTTAAAGGTAATTAATTATGAAAGATCAGGATACGTTGCTTGTTTCAACCAATGAGCAATCAAATATTAAAAATAAAATCTTGTGTGTTCATTGTAAGAGAACTGCCTCTAATGGAATTAGATGCATGGGTATTTGCGTGGCAGACAACGATTATTGAATATTAATTAACAATAGGTAATCATTTCACAAACTACTCAAGGAAATCAATAATTCCCTCGGTAATGTATTGAGACATTGGCCGCAAATGTTTATTTATTTCCCTTGGATTCACATTCCATTTATTTGACAATGTTTTAACTAGATCATTATCTTTAGCATATGTGATCATATTATTGGCTAGGTACTGAGGTAATTTATCTTCTTTTTCAATTGCTAGGTTATCCCATTGCTCTTTCTCAATTAGGCTAATCTCCTTAAGATTTTTGTTGCCAGTATATTCAAAAAGTTTATTCAAGCCTATATTGATAAACTTTTGCCCAAGCTCATCTAAAAAATTTTTTGCTTCATTACCATTATTGAATTGAGATAATTTCTCCTCGAATATAGAGTCTTGCTCTACTTTTTCTTCTTTTATTTCATTAAGAAGCCTAAAAAAGCCACTAAATTCAATGGTTTCTGACACGAAAACTTATTAAGAAAATCATTAATCATTTTACTTTAAATCAAATTTACTAGCAAAAAGCAATATTTTTTCTTGATAATATTTAATTTCCATCAGGATAAAGGAAGCCTTATTCAAGAAAGCCATTCTCAGCTCAACTGAGGTGAGTGATTTTGCTCAGTGACGTGATGGCCATAATTGAACTATAAAATATATGGACACTCCTCACACAAGTTTTGTCCAATAGGCGCTGCTCGATGAGGGCGCCTTTTTTATTTTCGTTCTGAAGATATTCAGCTATTAATGATTGAATGGTTAAAGAATAGATTTGCCTACACTTATCTTGATATTGCGTTTACCTAAAAAAAAGTCTTAGCAGGGAATAATTGCGATAATGGGATAAGTCAGATAAAGACTGACTAGCCTACCGCTACCCTTCCGATTTGAACGCTTGAGACTTGCAACTCGCTACTCTTGGTCTTTCGCCCTAGAACGGTTTGCAAAGAAAATTAAACGTTTTTTTAAGAAGGCGGCACCCAGATTCGAACTGGGGATAAAGGATTTGCAATCCTCTGCCTTACCACTTGGCCATGCCGCCGTAGAAACTGATCTACCGTTATTCATTGATCGTATCAGTTCGATAGGTCCAGAAATTCTTTTTTTGTCTAATGGACATGGTGAGGATTTGATTGCAATGAGAGTGTTGGAAGAATTTCATGAGATTTATCCTGAATCAGTCTTTGACGTTCTGCCACTTGTTGGGAGTGGAAATGCCTTTAATAGAGCGACTAAGGAAAATTGGCTAATCAAGGTCGGTGTTCATAAAACTCTTCCAAGTGGTGGTTTTAGTAATCAAAGCCTCAGAGGATTAATTGCCGATTTGTTCGCAGGAGTTATAAGCCAAACTTGGTTGAATTGGTTAGTTCTGCGTAAAGCAGCTAGGAATAAAAAATTAATTGTTGCGGTTGGAGATCTTCTCCCATTATTTTTTGCTTGGTCAAGTGGTGTTCCATTTGTTTTTTTTGGAGCACCAAAAAGTGATTACACATGGACAACACAATTTCCTAATAGACGATTACTTCATGATGCCTATCATCGTTTGAAAGGAACTGAATGGGAACCTTGGGAGTGCCTATTGATGCGTTCTTCATTATGCCGTTTGGTAGCCGTTAGAGATAAATTATCCGCAAGATCTCTTAAAAGGCTTGGAGTCAATGCTTGTTTTTTAGGTAATCCAATGATGGATGGCTTTAACAGAGAGCCCTGTCCTGATCGATTTATTAAATCTAGGAGATTGATATTACTGTGTGGTAGTCGTATGCCTGAAGCTTATATCAATTTCAAACGTTTAGTAAATGCTGCAGAAAGAATCGATAGCGACGACCCTATGATTTTTTTTGTGCCAATAAGTCCTGGAATTTCAATGCACTTGCTTGAGGTGTTTTTGAAACGGAATGGGTATGTAGAGTCAAATGTTTCTAATGCAAATTTTGACGCCAAAAGTTGTTGGAAGAGCGGTTCGAAAATTTTTTTTATTGGAGTGGGTGCGTTCCACAAATGGGCTACTTGGGGAGAAATCGGTCTTGCTAATGCAGGAACTGCAACTGAACAATTAGTTGGACTGGGAATTCCTTGTTTTTCGTTACCCGGGAGTGGGCCTCAATTTACTTTTGACTTTGCGCATAGGCAAAGTAGATTGCTGGGGGGGGCTGCAGTCCCGTGCTCATGTCCTGAGATTTTGGCTAAAAAAGTCGAATACTTTCTTTTGCATAAATCCCAACGACATAAATTGGCTTTACAAGGGCAACGAAGAATGGGATTGCCTGGAGCTAGTTATAGGATTGCGTCTTTGATTGATGAGATTGTAAATAAATCCTAGGAATTCATTTAGAGTCTGAAAAACTCTCCCACTGGTTAAAGTGTTTATTGGAAATGCCTAAAATTAATGATCACGCCTATATGAAGATTTGTGCTCAAATAGCATCATGTGAAAGCATAAGTTTAGCCTCAGCGAGGAGAAAAGTAGAGTTAGTGCTTGCAAAAAGAGGAAAGAAAGGAGTTGATGAGCATATTTCGGCAGCGCAAAAACTCCTAGACGATGTTAACAAAAATGGTAAGTCGACAAGTCAATTAGATGATTTATTAAAAGCTTTAGCAGAAGAGGAGAATTTTATGACAGAAGATTGATTTTCTATTTTGATCAGTGTTCGAAGATATGATTAAATCTATTAATATCTAAATCAGAAATTGTTTGTATACAATTAAAGCAGTCATTCGCTATTTCCCACCGGCCCTCTCTAACAAGCATATCCTTAAGTTTTTGTTTCGCAGCTATTAGATATCTAACATCATTAGCGGCATAAATTAATTGTTTCTTAGATAGTTTATTTGTGTTCCCCCAATCGCTACTTTGTGCTTGCTTATCTAATTCGATTCCTAACAATTCAAATATGACCTCTTTTAACCCATGCTTGGGACTATAAGTCCTGGCAAGTTTACTTGCAATTTTTGTACAAAAAATAGGATTGGTTTTTATACCTAAATTAACCAATAATGCTGCTACATCAAAACGAGCAAAATGAAATATCTTCAATATTTTTTTCTCTTCAAGTAATTTTTTAAGGAGAGGTGCAGATTTCTGTCCCAACTCAATTTTAATGCATATAACATTATCATCTGGATCACAAATTTGTACTAGACAAAGACGATCTCTGCCATGGATTAAACCCATAGCTTCTGTATCTATGGCTAACTCTGATTTTCCTATAAGTTTTAAAAATATTGTTTCATCAAGGTCTTTGTCTAAAATGACAAATGTTTTAGGGTTGATAGATGTTTCTTTCATAGTATCTTCTGATTTGTAATTTGAATTTAAATAAATAATCTTTAAATTTTATCATCCGCAACTTTTATGAAATTGATCAATGGTTGTGGATAATAAAAAATTTCATAACAAGATTATTTCCACTTCTTCATCAATTAGAATTATGAAAAATTTCATTGAGATGAAATATACTTATCCTTCAGTTTTAGTTTTGACTATTTTGCTGGCCATTGGGTTGGTGTTTTTTCTCAGGGCTGCTAGTAAAGATAGAACAACAATTGTTGATGTCACCTCCCCAATGCCTCCTTTGCAAGTTTTAAAAGGAATTACTATCTGGTTAGAGGATAGAGGTTGGCAAAGTAATGGTGGTGACGCTGATAGACAGGTTCTTAGATTTAATGGGAGTGTATCCTCAAGCAACTCGCTAGCACTTTTCTTATCAATTTTGGGGGGATTGGGTGCTTCATGCCTAGGTTTAGTTCTCTCTCAAATATATCCAAAGCTTGGTTTCTGGCCTTTTTTACTTTCAGTTGTTTGTGGGCCCTTGGCGGGAATCCTTTATAAAGCTAAATCAAGTCGAATGGAACAATTAGAACTACGTTTAGTAAGTTTTAGTGAAGCCTCAGGAAGTGTCTTGAGGCTGAGAGCACATCGTGATGAGTTAATAGCAATGGAATTAGATCTTTCTGAAAGTTTGAAATTAAAGAGTGATGGGAAATTATTATCCTCTCCTATTTGATAGTAATGAATATCAAATTTATATATTTATATGTAATATTGATTGCTAGTTTTGTTGTTTTTATAAGAATAATTTCTGAAACGAAACTACTTTTTGGTTATGAATATCTTCAGGACTTTCATTCCTTAACTGGACCTAAAGTAAATCTTGATGCAAAGTGGCTTGGTCAAAAAAGTGTTTATAGAAATTTGCCAATTTTAATTTTGGCTGGTCATGCTGATTCTCAGAATAGTCAAGGTAGAGGGACTTCTGGAGAGGCAGTTGGTTTATTTGGTTCTAATCCTATGAACTTAGATATTTCTGATGAACTTTTTTGGAATTTAAAAGTATTGGAGAGAATTGTAAGCCTTGGGAAAAGAAAGGGTCTAAATATTTCCTCATATATTCCTCAACATAGAAATATAGTAAACCCCAATCATCCAGACAGTAATTGGTCGGTAGGAGAAATTTATTCCTCTCTTGGTTGGTATGTGATTGAAATACATTTTGATGCTTATGGAATGTATGGAATTGGGTCTGGTATTATCCCTCCAATAACTTCTTTAAAAAATGAAATTGATGAACAATTAGGAATTTCTTTTGGTCGATTTCCCGTTTTATACAGGGGGGGGTTAGGTGCTCCAAAAAGAGGAATTAGAGTTTTAGAAATTGGTAAACTCGAAGGAATCTTGGAGAATAATCTTAGGGATCCAGAAACAAGAAATATGACATTAAATATTATATCTAGAAGATTTATTTATTCTTTTTTAAGGACATTAAATAGATCTGATGAATTTAATCCACTGCCCCATAAGGATAACACTTTTCTTCCAGCGATTTATTTTTAAGCCAATCTTGAGGTTTTGTAAATACCTGTGTAAGTAACTCTTCCCTTGAATTTTCTGGAGGTTTGAAACCATATTGCCATTTAGCAAGAGGAGGTAGTGACATTAATATTGATTCGGTTCTTCCATTTGTTTGTAATCCGAAAATTGTGCCTCTGTCCCAAACTAAATTAAACTCTACGTATCTTCCTCTTCTATAGAGTTGAAAGTTTCTCTCATTTTCGCCATAAGTATTATTTTTTCTTTTTTCTATGATTGGTTGATAAGCTGGTAAAAATGATTTGCCGCAAACTTCTGCTAGTGAAAATAAGTTTTCCCAAGATAGATTAACTTTTCCAATCTCATTTGATTTTTTTGCAGCTATTCCCTCTGGATTCTGTCCTTTATAAATTGTTCCAGAGCCATCTTGATAATCATAAAAAATACCTCCAATACCTCTTGTTTCATTTCGATGTTTTAAGAAAAAGTATTCATCGCACCAAGGTTTTAGTACTAAATGAAGAGAGGGATCAATGGAATTACAGGCATTCTGATGAGTTTTGTGGAAGTGAATTGCATCTTTTAAATATGGGTAATAAGGAGTTAAATCTGCTCCTCCACCAAACCACCAGACAGGACCAGCCTCGAAGTAACGATAATTGAGGTGCACTGTCGGCAAATATGGGTTTCGCGGATGCAAAACCATAGATGTGCCTGTGGCAAACCAAGAATGTCCCTTAGCTTCAGGTCTTTGATTGAGAATCGAAGGGGGTAATTCACTTCCATGGACTTCAGAGAAATTAACACCTCCTTGTTCAAATATTTTTCCCGCTTGCATAACTCTCGATTTACCTCCACCACCCTCTGGTCTATCCCAGCTCTCTTCCACAAATCTGCCCTCACCATCAATTGCTTCCAATCCAGAGCAAATTTCATCTTGAAGAGAGATAACCAAAGCTTTGGCTCTTTCTCTTGAGTTTTTTGGGGGTGCTGCAATCCCTTCAGCTATTTTAGACAAAATGGAATAATTACTTCCATAAGGCTATCTCAATGCATTCCTTGCTTAGAATCTTGACCAACTTTTGATAACTATGACTAATAAAGACGATGTAATCAATAGCCTCAATGCCATTAAGGATTTATCTAGCGATAAATCAATTCTTGAACTTGGATGGCTTGGAGAGGTACGAGTTAGCCCGCCAAGGGTAATTGTTCGATTAAGTCTCCCAGATTATGCTCAAAAACAAAGAGAGAGAATTGCAAGTCAACTTAGAGGGTTAGTGAATGATTTTGATGATATTGAAGATGTTCAAATTGAATTGGCAAATAAAACCAATGAGAGTGCTCCAATAGGACAGGCCGGTCATGGTGATGTCAATTCTCTCCAGTCCGTGCAGGGTGTACGAAAAATCATTGCGGTTAGTAGTGGTAAAGGTGGAGTAGGTAAGAGCACTGTGGCAGTCAATCTTGCATGCTCCCTTGCAAGCAAGGGTTTTAGTGTTGGATTGCTCGACGCGGACATATATGGCCCTAACACTCCGACTATGCTTGGACTGGAAAATATCTCGCCAGATGTTTCAGGTGAAGGTGCTGAGCAAAAAATATCCCCATTAGAAAGTTATGGAATATCAATGGTTTCGATGGGACTTTTGATTGATGAAGATCAACCAGTGATATGGCGTGGGCCCATGTTAAATGGGATTATTAGACAGTTTCTTTATCAAACAAATTGGGGACAAAAAGATTTTTTAGTCGTTGATCTTCCCCCAGGAACTGGCGATGCACAACTTTCTTTAGCGCAAGCCGTGCCAATGACAGGAGTCATAATTGTTACTACACCACAAAAGGTATCTCTCCAGGATTCTCGTCGAGGGTTAGCTATGTTTAAAAAAATGAATGTACCTGTTTTGGGTGTTGTAGAAAATATGACTTATTTCACTCCTCCTGATCAACCCGATAAAAAGTATGAATTGTTCGGATGTGGAGGAGGAGCACAACTTGCAAATGAAAATAATGTTCCTTTGCTTGCTCAAATTCCTCTTGAAATAACAACTCAAACACAGGAAAATAAATCGATGCCAATTGTTAAAATTGCCCCTAAATCCCTAACAGCAAATGTTTTCATAGAGCTTGCGAATAAAGTTATCAATTATGCATTGAATTCTAATTAATAATTTGAATGAATAATTTACTCAGAAGAAAAGACTTTTTTTCTAGTCATAACAGAAAATTAAAAAAACTAAAAGATTTAGATTTAGTACTTTGGATTATCCCTAGCCTTTTAGTAATATTGGGTTCTTGTTTGATTGCAAGTACTCAAAGAAATTTAACTGATGCTTCTTGGGTATCTCATGCTTCAACAGGTTTAATTGGACTTTTTTGTGCACTATTCATTGCACAATCTCCACTTGAAAGAATTAGAAATTACTTGATTCCAATTTATATCTTTACAGTTGTTAGTTTGATTTCAGTTCTGTTGTTTGGTACAACTGCTTTTGGAGCGCAGCGATGGCTCACTTTTGCTGGACTAAACATTCAACCTTCAGAAATCGCAAAGCTATCTTCAATCTTTATTTTAGCTGAAATATTGTCAGCTAATAGCATTACAACTCCAAGTCAAATTGTTAAACCTTTGAGTTTAATTTTAGTCCCATGGTATTTAATTTTTCTTCAGCCTGACTTGGGAACTTCTTTGGTATTTGGAGCTATATTATTTGCAATGCTCTATTGGGCTGGAATGCCATTTGAATGGGCTTTTATAGTTATTTCTTGTGTTATTACAGCAATTTTTGCAGGTATTTTTAAATGGTTTTTATTAGTATGGATTCCTTTTTTGGGCTATGTTTCACATAAATCATTGCCTTGGAAAAAGACAAAAATAATAAGCCTAGGTGTTATTGCATCACAAATTGCAATAGCTTTCCTCACTCCCTGGCTTTGGCTAAATGTTCTTCAGGACTATCAAAGACAAAGACTGACGCTCTTTATTAATCCAGGTCAAGATCCATTTGGGGGTGGCTATCATTTAAT
Source organism: Prochlorococcus sp. MIT2309 (assembly GCF_059772305.1). Classification (NCBI taxonomy): domain Bacteria; kingdom Bacillati; phylum Cyanobacteriota; class Cyanophyceae; order Synechococcales; family Prochlorococcaceae; genus Prochlorococcus; species Prochlorococcus sp. MIT2309. The sequence continues at coordinate 1,336,675 of NZ_CM186282.1, forward strand.
ACAAAGCACAATTGGTATTGGCTCTGGTGGACTTTTTGGAACGGGTTTATTGAACGGGCAACTTACAAAATTGAATTTCATACCAGAACAACACACTGATTTTATTTTTAGTGCTTTAGGAGAAGAAACTGGCTTTTTAGGTTCTGTTTGTGTTGTATGCGCGTTTTTTTTCTTGATAATCAGATTAATTAAACTTGCTCAAAAAGCTCGCACTGACTTTGAATCTCTTGTTGTAATTGGGATAGCATCCATGTTTATATTCCAAGTTATTGTGAATATATTCATGACGATTGGACTTGGTCCCGTAACAGGAATTCCCTTACCTTTTTTAAGTTATGGAAGAACTGCTCTAATGGTTAATTTTATTTCTATTGGATTATGTATTTCAGTTTCCAAAAGAAGTAAGTCTCTGAGTAAGAATTTGTGAAAAATTTCATCACTATCAATTCCATTCAAAATCGATTGGCTAAAGGGGTTCCTCTGGGAAGAGTTAGTGAGACTACTGCTAGGAAACTTTGGTGGGCTGCATTAGATACCTTGCAAGATGAAATTTTGCTGAATCAAAATCTCTCAGGGGGCATTTGGTTATCTTCCCCACTACCCGCTTTATATGAACCTTACATTCTTAATGCTTTGAGGGGCTGGGTCTGGGCACCTGAGGGATTAGAAAATCTAAAACTTCCAAAGGCAGGTTTACTTCCCCCTTCAAAAGCAAGATCAATTGAAAACAGTGAATTAAAAGAATTTCATAGATTACCTCTTTACCCCGAGGATGGTAATGATCCTCTTCTGATTATTCTTACCTCAGAAATTCAAATCGCCCTTTCGCTGCATGGAAGGGCTGGAGAGCGTACCTTATTGATGCGAAGTGATAAAGAATCAATAAAGGATGTATTGTTGATGATTCAAGAAAGACTTAACTTTCAAGAGATATCAGAATCTGAGAAACTTCAGAATTCCATAAAATATTTTTATGAAAATAATTTCCAAACTATCGATATTGCTAATATTTTTTGGCCATTATTATCAGAAAAGCTTGCTGGATTTTCCACATCGTTAAATATTCAGACTCATAACACTGTTGCTAAAAATAGTGATTCTTTTGATGAAAGAAATATACAAATATCTTTACTGGAGGCGATAACTCATGAGGTTAGGACTCCATTAGCAACAATAAGGACTTTAATTCGCTCCTTGCTCAAAAGAAATGATATTACAGAGACAGTGAATAAAAGACTACGGCAAATTGATTCAGAATGCACTGAACAAATTGATAGATTTGGTTTAATTTTTAAAGCTGCAGAATTTGAGAGAAAACAGTCAAGTAAGTCAGGATTAGCAAGAACTGATTTGGGAAACATGCTAGAAACTATGTTTCCAGTGTGGCAACAGCAACTTGATAGACGAGGATTACTTTTGAAACTAATAATAGCTAAGGATCTTCCTCAAGTTCTAAGCGATCCAGAGCAACTTGAATTGATGTTAGGAGGATTAATTGATAGAAACACACGAGGACTGCAAGCTGGGAGCACTCTTGTTTTGGAGTTGAATCCTGCTGGTCAAAGGTTAAAACTACAAATTTTTAGCAATAGCCAAAATGAATTCAGTAATAATGATTTTGAGGACGAACAAAAAGCTCAATTCGGGAATGTTTTAAGTTGGAATCCAGTAACTGGAAGCTTGCAACTTAGTCAAGCAGCAACACAAAGATTCTTAGCAAGCCTAGGAGGAAGACTTACTCATCGGAGGGAAAGGGGATTAATTATTTTTTTCCCGGTTGCAGAGGCAAAGTAGATTAGGATAAATAATGTTGACTCATGTGAAGGTTATTGCCCTTGAGTGTCAAAAGTCACAAATTCAAGTGCTACTTTCAACGTAATAAATGATGAAGTCGCATTTCAAAAATTATGTCTGAGATTCTCCAAGGGAAATTCCCCCAAAACATCGGAAGTACTGGTGGTCTTTTAAATGCTGCAGAGACAGAGGAAAAATATGCAATTACATGGTCAAGTAAAAAAGACCAACCTTTTGAATTACCGACTGGCGGAGCTGCAATTATGAACGAGGGTGAGAATTTAATGTATTTCGCCCGTAAAGAGCAGTGTCTAGCTTTGGGTACTCAGCTAAGAAATTTCAAACCAAGAATTGAGGACTTCAAAATATACAGGATATTTCCTGGTGGAAATATTGAGTTTCTTCATCCCAAAGATGGAGTTTTTCCAGAGAAGGTAAAAGAAGGGAGAGTTTCAGTAAATCACAATCCCCGAAGGATTGGAGAGAACCCAAACCCCTCAAGTCTCAAATTTAGTGGAAAAAAAACATACGATACTTAAACACTTAATTTTTCTGCAGTTTCTCTTTTTATCTGTTGGGCTGCGATGATGCAGTCATGGAACTTTTAAATAAAAAAAAGTTTTTTGAGTTAGCTGCCAATGGCGCTACATTTATACCTCTTGTTGAGAGTTGGCCTGCCGACTTAGAGACCCCACTTTCAACTTGGTTGAAAATTTCGCAAAGTAATAAATCCAAAGGGGTTTTACTCGAATCAGTTGAAGGAGGAGAAACCATTGGTAGGTGGAGTGTTGTCGCTGTTGATCCAGTTTGGTCTGCAACAGTGAGAGGGAAAAAACTACAAAGAGAATGGAGAAATGGTATTTCAGAGAATTTCGAGGGCAATCCTTTTGAAATTCTTCGCGGTTGGCTTTCTGTTTATAAATCAATTCCAATTGATGGATTACCACCTCTTGGGCAATTATTTGGTACTTGGGGATATGAACTTATCAATTGGATAGAGCCGAAAGTACCTATTCATGATGTCGAGAGTAATGATTTGCCTGATGCAACTTGGATGTTTATGGACAAACTATTGATATTTGATCAAGTTAAAAGATTTATAATAGCTGTCTCTTATGGAGATTTAACAAGTAATTCAGTGCCGGAAAAGGCTTATGAAATTGCCTTGCAGGGCATACAGGATTTTAAAAAAGTCATGTCTGAACCCATGAATGGCGTTAATAGACTTCAATGGAATCCAGAAAAACCAAACATTAAAGACATATCTAAAAATTGGTCAAAAGTTGGATTTGAAAATGCCGTCCTTGAAGCAAAAAGAAGAATTGAAAAGGGAGATATTTTTCAATTAGTCCTAAGTCAAAAATTTTCAACAAAAGTTCCTCACAATCCCTTCGATCTTTACAGGAGTTTACGGATGGTAAACCCTTCACCATTTATGGCCTTTTTTGACTTTGGTGATTGGTATCTAATTGGATCAAGTCCAGAAGTAATGGTTAAAGCAGAACCTAGCTCTAAGGGTGTTTCTGTGAGCCTTAGGCCGATAGCTGGGACTCGCCCAAGGGGTGCTGACAGTGATCAGGATCATTCTTTAGCCGAGGAGCTCTTATGCGATCCCAAGGAGAGAGCTGAGCATGTCATGCTTGTTGATCTTGGAAGGAATGACCTTGGACGGGTCTGCAAATCAGGGAGTGTTTCAGTAAAAGAGTTAATGGTTATTGAAAAGTATTCACATGTCATGCACATCGTTAGTTCAGTTAAGGGACTTCTCAACGAGCGTAATGATGTTTGGGATTTACTCATGGCAGCATTTCCTGCAGGGACGGTAAGTGGAGCTCCTAAGATCCGAGCTATGCAATTGATTAATAAACTTGAGACTCAGAGAAGAGGACCCTATTCCGGGGTTTATGGTTCCATGGATTTAAATGGAGCATTAAATACTGCAATCACAATCAGAACTATGGTCGTCACATCTGGTGGAACTGGAAAATGGAAAGTTGAAGTACAAGCTGGGGCAGGTATTGTCGCTGATTCCATCCCCGCCAATGAATATCAAGAAACAATTAATAAGGCCAGGGGTATGCTTTCTGCCGTGGCTTGTTTGAATTCTCTGAACAAATGAGTATGGGTTTACTCTTAAAGGGTTTTGAGGTTGAGCTTTTTACAGGGTTGTCAACAGGTGAGCATGTCGGGATAGCCAGATCTGCTACTAGAGATTTGCCAGAATTTGTCAAAGAACCTGATCAAAGAAACCTTGAATTCATAACATCCCCAGAAAAAAAATATTCAAAATTGCGAGAGGCTTTGCTTGCTCCGCGTATTAAGTTGCGTAAATGGCTGACGCAGAGAAATCTCACAATATTGCCTGGAAGTACTCTGAGTTTAGGTAGCAGTGACAAATTTGAACGCTCAGACCCTCACAATCCCTATCATGAATTAATTGAAAAAAATTATGGGACAAATGTCGTAACAACAAGTGTTCACATCAATATTGGCATAGATAATTTGAGAACTCTTTTTTCTGCATTAAGACTTGTTAGATGCGAAACAGCTTTATTTCTCTCTTTAAGCGCTAGCTCACCTTTTTTGGATGGCTCGATTACTGGTTCACATTCTCAAAGGTGGTTGCAATTCCCCATTACACCGAAAAATGTACCTATGTTTGAGAGCCATGAACAATATGTAATTTGGGTTGAGAAGCAGTTGGCGAGCGGTGAAATGTGGAACGAGAGGCATTTTTGGACTTCAGTAAGACCCAATGGCCCCAAAAGACCATATGAACTTAATAGATTGGAAATACGTGTTTGCGATTTGATCACTGATTGCGATTTGCTTTTAGCTATTACTGCCCTTATTGAGCTTCGAATAATTCTTCTATCGAGAAAAATCGACTTATTCGACCCAATCCAAGCAAGTGAATTAGAACCAAAAGAACTTGCTGAATTGAGTGATGCCAATGATATTCAGGCAGCCAAGTATAGTCTTAATGCTAATTTGAAACATTGGAAAGATGGAAGTTTTATTAATTGCAAAGATTGGATTTATAGGCTTTTAGATGAAGTTTCACCTTTGGCGCAAGAGTTAGGACTTAAAGAGATTCTTCGGCCGATTGAGGATGTTTTGATTAATGGTAATCAGGCTATAAAATGGCTTGATGATTACAGGCAAGGTTTACCAATCAAAACTCTAATTCAGAGAGGCATCAAGACAATGGAAGCCGAAGAAATTGCACATGTCCCATCACATAAAGCGTTATTCTGACATGATAAAACATGAATTTAAATCAGAATCTTCTCCAAGGTCCTCCAGTTCAAATCAAAATCATATGAAGGAGATAATAAAAAAAAATATTTCCGATCCAGGCCGTCTCTTGCAGCAAAGACTTGAACTTGTTGAGGATCTTTGGCAAACAGTTCTTCGTAGTGAGTGTCCAGCTGATCAAACTGAAAAATTATTACGACTCAAAAGATTGAGTGACCCGCTCGAGTTACAAGTTGAGAACTCAACTAATTGCAGTGATGAAATAGCCAAACTCATCAGTGAAATGGATTTAGCTGAGGCTATTTCTGCTGCCAGGGCTTTTTCTTTGTATTTTCAGTTGGTTAATATTCTTGAACAAAGGATTGAAGAAGATAGCTACTTAGAAACGATTAGTAAAATTAAAAGCAGCTCTTCTGAAGATTTAGATCCATTTGCGCCACCTCTTGCTAGCCAAACAGCCCCGATAACTTTTAGTGAATTGTTTCAGAGACTCAGATCTCTTAATGTCCCGCCAGGAAAGCTAGAGGCTCTTTTGAGAGAAATGGATATTCGACTGGTTTTTACAGCTCATCCAACAGAAATAGTGCGGCATACGGTTCGTCATAAACAAACAAAAGTAGCAACATTATTACAGCAAATTCAATCCGAAGTGAATTCTTCGTCATCAGAGAAGGCAAGTATAAGACTTCAATTAGAGGAGGAAATTAGACTTTGGTGGCGTACTGATGAACTCCATCAATTTAAACCATCAGTTTTAGATGAAGTGGATTATGCATTGCATTATTTTCAGCAAGTGCTTTTCGATGCAATGCCGCAGTTACGTAGACGTTTACTTTCTGCTCTTTCTACTAACTACCCCGATGTAGAGATTCCTCAAGAAGCATTCTGTACTTTTGGATCTTGGGTGGGTTCTGATCGTGATGGTAATCCATCTGTGACTCCTGAAATAACCTGGAGGACTGCATGTTATCAACGAAAACTTATGCTTGAGAGATACATAAAATCTGTTCAAAATTTAAGAGATCAATTAAGTATTTCAATGCAGTGGAGCCAAGTTAGCCCACCTCTGTTGGAGTCACTTGAAATTGATAGAGTTCGATTTCCTGAAATATATGAGGAGAGAGCTGCTAGATATAGATTGGAACCTTATCGATTAAAGCTTAGTTATACAATTGAAAAACTTCGTTTAACCCATGAGAGAAATAATCAATTAGCTGATGCTGGATGGAAAACTACTTCTGATGTAGAAAGCTCAAGTAAAGCAATCAATAGTCCAACTGAGATCTTGCACTATGAATCCTTTACAGAGTTTAAAAGCGATCTTGAACTAATAAGAAATAGTCTTGTTAGTACAAATCTAAGTTGTGAATCATTAGATATTCTTCTTACTCAGGTGCATATCTTTGGTTTTTCTCTGGCAAGTTTAGATATTAGACAAGAAAGTAATCGACATAGTGATTCTTTGGATGAATTAACACATTATCTAAAGCTTGAAAAATCCTATGGAAATATGGATGAAGAGGAGAAAGTGAATTGGTTAATGGGTGAATTGAAGACTAGGCGCCCTCTAATCCCTCCTTCAGTACAATGGTCCCAAACTACTGAAGAGACTTTTTCTGTATTTAGAATGCTTCATCGTTTACAGCAAGAATTTGGTAGTCGTATTTGCCGCTCATATGTCATTTCTATGAGTCATACTGTTTCAGATTTACTTGAAGTCCTTCTTCTTGCAAAAGAAGCTGGCCTAGTTGAGCCATCTACAGGAAGTGCAAATATATTAGTTGTCCCGCTGTTTGAGACGGTTGAGGATTTGCAGCATGCACCATCAGTAATGGAGAAGATACTTTCATCAGATCTCTATAGAAAGCTTTTACCTACTGTTGGAGAGAAAGATCAGCCACTTCAAGAGGTCATGCTTGGTTATTCAGATAGTAATAAAGATTCTGGCTTTTTATCTAGTAACTGGGAAATACACAAAGCTCAAATAGCACTTCAAAATCTTGCAAGCCAACAAGGAGTTGCGTTTAGATTATTCCATGGTCGTGGAGGCTCTGTTGGCAGAGGAGGGGGGCCTGCTTATCAAGCTATACTTGCTCAACCTAGTGGAACATTACAAGGAAGGATAAAAATTACAGAGCAAGGAGAGGTTCTTGCTTCAAAATATAGCCTACCTGAATTGGCTCTTTATAACTTAGAAACAGTCACAACTGCTGTGTTACAAAATAGTTTGGTTACAAATGAATTAGATGCAACTCCCAGTTGGAATGAGTTAATGACAAGACTTGCTGCAAGATCTAGAGAGCACTATCGGGCATTAGTGCATGAGAATCCGGATCTAGTCCAGTTTTTTCAAGAGGTAACACCTATTGAGGAAATTAGTAAGTTACAAATCTCAAGTCGTCCTGCTAGAAGAAAATCTGGTGCAAAAGATCTCTCAAGTTTAAGAGCTATTCCATGGGTTTTTGGTTGGACTCAAAGTCGTTTTTTATTGCCGAGTTGGTTTGGAGTAGGTACAGCTTTATCTCATGAACTCAAAGCTGATCCACAAGCAATAACTCTTCTTAGACTTCTTCATCAAAGATGGCCTTTCTTTAGGATGTTGGTTTCAAAAGTTGAGATGACACTTTCTAAGGTTGACCTAGAGGTAGCTTATCATTATGTAAGAAGTCTAGGCAGTGACGATAATAGAAAAGCCTTTGACGATATTTTTGAGATTATTTCAACAGAATATAAACTTACTAAAACACTTATTCTCGATATCACTGGTAAAAAACGCCTACTCAGTGCTGACCCAGCTCTTCAATTATCTGTGGATTTACGAAATAGAACAATTATCCCCCTAGGCTTTTTACAAGTCGCTTTGTTGAGGCGATTAAGAGATCAGAATCGTCAGCCCCCCATAAGTGAATTAGATTATCAAAATGGAGAAGTCAAAAGGACCTACAGCAGAAGTGAATTACTTAGAGGAGCACTGTTGACCATCAATGGCATCGCAGCAGGTATGCGTAATACAGGTTGAATTTTGCTAAGTTTTCCTCATCAATATTCAAAATCCCCCAAAATCCCCGATGGATTTTTATTGAACGCGAAAGAGTTGCCATCTTCTCAAGCTCTTAATAGGCTGCTTGCGAGATGTAACTTAGAGACACATCCACCACGACTTCTTGAAAAGGCTTTAAGAAAATGCGATTGTCATCTTTCTATTATTGAAAAAAAAACAGGTAGACTTTTTGGTTTTGTTCGTGTAACTAGCGATAAAGGTCTCAACGCAAATATTTGGGATCTTTGTGCTGAGCCTGGTGATTTTCAGGAGGCATTTATTTCAGTCCTCGTAAACCGTATTTTGCAAACCATTAGGAGAGATATGCCAGGTTGCAGTATTTCTGTTGCAGCTCCGGCTATTTCACTTAAAGCACTTAAAAGGAGCGGATTTATTCTTGATCCAGGTGGAATAAGAACTATGGGCCTCAAACTTTAGGAGACAATCATTTACGAGCATGGAGGGACTCGAACCCCCGACTCTCAGAACCGGAATCTGATGCTCTATCCAACTGAGCTACATGCCCCAAATTTTAAAACAGTGAGGGGGAGGTTATTTTTTGAATACCTCACTAAAGTAACTCTAGCTAAAGAGTAACTGAAAGAAAATTAGACTTCAACAACTGGAATTGATGTGGTTTAGGAACTACAAGAATTTTCAACTCAGGTTGGAAGAGAATAGGCTTTTAATTGTTGGTCGTAATGGCACAGGAAAATCTAATTTACTTGAAGCTGTTGAATTGATAGGTTCATTGAGATCTCATCGCTCTAGTAAAGACCAAGATTTAGTATTTTGGGGGCAATCGAAGGCAAGAGCTAAGGCAATTACTGAGGAGCAAGATGAGCTAATGATCGAATTTAGAAGTAAGGGGGGGCGGAGAGTTTTTCGAAACGATAAGTTTCTCCCCAAGCAGAACGATCTTATTGGTCCTCTTAGGTGTGTTTGTTTTAGTGCACTTGATTTAACTTTAGTGAGGGGAGAACCAGCGATGAGGCGATTTTGGCTTGACCGTGTCGTACAGCAACTTGAACCTGTTTATTCCGAGCTAATCCAGAGATTCAATAAACTTCTCAAACAGCGTTCAAGGATTTGGCAAAAATTTAGATATTTTTCGCCAAATGAGATGGGGGCTTTATTAGATGCATTTGATACTCAAATGGCTCTTGTCAGTACACGCATTCATAGAAGAAGAAAAAGAGCTTTGAGTCGATTACAACCTCTGGCCAACAAATGGCAGCAAAATTTAAGTAGTAACACTGAGATTTTGAAACTTGATTATCTTCCTGGTGCGCAGCTATCTGACGATGAAGATGAGCGAACTTTGATGATGCTTATAGAAAAACAATTGTTATCCCAGCGAGAAGTTGAAGAGAAAACGGGTACTTGTAAAATTGGACCACACAGAGATGAAATAAATTTACTTCTTAATGGTTTGCCTGCTAGGCGCTTTGGTTCTGCTGGTCAACAGAGAACACTGGTTCTCGCTTTGAAGATGGCTGAGTTGGAATTGATTGGTCAGATTTTTGATCAATCTCCTTTGTTGTTACTTGATGACGTTTTGGCTGAGTTGGATCCGCATAGACAACTAATGCTTTTGGACATGGTGGGGCAAAATTATCAATGTCTCATAAGTGCAACTCATCTTGATGGTTTTGAGGGTGAGTGGAAAAAGAACTCCCAGGTGATGGAGCTTAAATCTTTCAAGTAAAAGCTAGACCTTGGCTGAGGTAATAAACTAAATTTATAAATTATGGAAAATATTCAATCTTATTTGTGTGCCAAAAATGATTTATCTAAATCAAAAATAGGTACCACAAAAAATTTGATCATGCCAAAAAGTCAAATAAATACAGGAAAGCATTGCATCCTTGAACTTTATAACTGCAATAAAATCAAGCTCAATGATGAGTCCTTTATAAGTACTACGATGGCTTTATCTGCAAAACTGGCTGGAGCAACTTTGGTGAATCTTATTACTCATCGATTTGCACCTCAAGGAGTAACAGCTCTTGCTCTGTTGGCTGAATCGCATATGTCAATTCATACTTGGCCAGAAATTGGTTATGGAGCTGTTGATGTTTTTACTTGTGGAGATCAGGCAATGCCGGAGAGAGCTTGCGATGTTTTGATCAGAGAATTTAATGCGGGGCACTCATCTTTAAAGACTTTGGAAAGATCGATCCCAAGAAAAACTTCAATCTAAGATTCTTAAATGAAGAATCGCTAATTTATAAATCTATCTCGATTTAATTTCCCACTTAAAAGTCCCTCAAGATCAAGACTTACTGAAGTGAAGCCTATTGATAGAAAATACTTTACGATTTCTTTTCTCTCAATGCGTGAGTGAAATTGATCTATTTCTTCATTGAGGATTTCAATCCTTGCAGATAGCCCATGAATTCTAACTCTAACCTGACTAAAACCTTTGTCGATAATCCATTTCTCTGCAAGTGCAGTTTGTTTCAATCTTTTTGAGCTAATTGGCTCTCCATAGGGAAATCTTGAGGCGAGACACGGCTGCGCTGGTTTATCCCACCAAGGAAATCCCAAAGATTTTGATATTGATCGAACAGTTGATTTTGAAATTTTAAGTTCCGCAAGTGGTGATATGACCCCAGCTTCTCTCGCAGCTTGAATACCAGGCCTGAAATCTTTTTCATCATCATGGTTAACTCCGTCTAATATTGCTCCTTTGTGAGAAATAGAGGCAATTTTTCTCAAAGTTGCATGTAATTCACTTTTGCATGCATAGCATCGATTCTCTGGATTTTTTGTGTAAGCACTATTTTTTAATTCATTAGTTTCATATTCTTCATGTTTGATACCAATCCAGGAAGCTTGCAGCCTTGCTTCATCTAGTAGGTGAGGTGCCAGTGCAGGAGAAATCCCAGTAACTGCTACTGCACGCTCCCCTAGTTGCTCATATGAAATTGCTGCGATTAGTGTGCTATCAACTCCTCCGGAATAAGCTATGTGAGCAGCCTGAATTTCTTTTATGAAATTCCTAAGGTTTGTGAGTTTTTTTGAATCATCCTCGTTAAGTTCTTCGAGGGGGGAGAATTCCACTTTTGTAGGGTTTTTCATTAGAAGACTATCCTCTTTTGAAGATCTGGTTAAGCTTTAGAGGTAAATGCGTATTTCATGCAGTTAAAAAAAGAAGATAATAAGTCCCAAAGTAGAGACGAAACAAAACGCTCGTCATCAAGTAGGGGTATTGGTATTGTTACTGCAAGTGATAGTCAGGAGAGAAATCAAGGTCAATTACATATATATGATGGTGATGGTAAAGGGAAAAGCCAAGCCGCCTTAGGGGTTGTCTTAAGAACAATTGGTCTTGGAATTTGTGAGAAGAAGCAAACAAGGGTTTTATTACTTCGTTTTCTAAAAGGTCCTGAGAGATCCTATGACGAGGATCCAGCAATAGATGCTCTACAGCAGGGTTTTCCTCATTTAATTGATCAAGTCAGAACTGGTAGAGCAGAATTTTTCTCTGCTTCAGAGGTCACAAAATCAGATATCAAGGAAGCTGAGAGGGGTTGGGATATTGCAAAAGGAGCAATAGCAAGTTCTTTATATTCCGTTGTGGTTCTTGACGAGTTGAATCCCGTACTAGATTTGGGCTTACTTGAAGTTAAGGAGGTTGTAAAAACTCTCAAATCTAGACCTGATGGCATGGAAATTATTGTTACTGGGAGAGCAGCGCCTGATGAATTAATAAAAATTGCTCAACTGCATTCAGAAATGAAAGCTCATCGGGCTCCAGGAATTAATGAAAATAATTTCATTTCGCAGAATTTAAGTGGTATTGAAATTTACACTGGTGAAGGTAAAGGTAAATCTACAAGTGCTCTTGGTAAAGCACTTCAGGCAATTGGTCGTGGTATTAGCCAAGATAAAAGCCATAGAGTTCTTATTCTTCAGTGGTTGAAGGGGGGGCAAGGGTATACAGAGGATGCAGCTATTGCTGCCCTAAGGGAGATTTACCCACATTTGGTTGATCATTTGCGTTCAGGGCGAGATGCAATTGTTTGGCGTGGCCAACAGCAGGCTATTGATTATGTTGAAGCTGAGAGAGCTTGGGAAATTGCAAGCGCTGCCATATCAAGTGGACTCTATAAAACTGTAATTCTTGACGAATTGAATCCAACTATCGATCTAGAGCTTTTACCTGTTGAGCCAATAGTGCAAACTCTATTAAGGAAGCCCACTGAAACCGAAGTAATCATCACAGGCAGGTGTAAAAATCAACCCGCATATTTCGATTTGGCTAGTGTGCATTCAGAAATGGTTTGTCATAAACATTACGCTGAAAGAGGCGTTGATTTAAAACGAGGAGTTGATTATTAATTTATTAATTCAATTAATTTCCAGGCTTCAATACCACCCTTTACATTAATACCATTGATCCCGTATTTTTTTAATTTTAGAATCGTTTTGACTGAACTTTTACCCCTTTTACAATGAAAAAAGATTTTCTTCCCAGCAGATAATGTTTTTATTTCTTCCACTATCTTTTTATTTTCAATTTCTTCCTTAGGATAATTAATTGAATAAGAAATAGAATAATCTCTGTACTCATTCTTGCTTCTAACATCAATTAGTATGTAGTTTGCTTCACCTTTTGTTATTATCCCTTTTAATTCTTTTACTGAGATCTCCTCTACTGATTCAATCTCCTTATATTTTTCCTTATCAAAACAAAAACCCTCATATTCCTTTAATTCTCTAAATTCATGTTTGCTTATCTTATTTACTTTGAGTTCTTTAAATTTCATCTGAAGTGCATTAAAGACAAGTAACCTGCCATTGAGTGAATCCCCTATTTCAGTCACTATTTTAATGACTTCACTAGCTTGAATAGTACCTATAATTCCAGGTAATATTCCCATTACACCAGTATCAGAACAGTTTGGAACGATTTCTATTGGAGGAGGTTCAGGAATTATATCTCTTAAATTAGGGCTATTTTCAAATTGATTAAACACAGATACTTGACCCTCAAATGATGCAATTGAAGCATAAACATTAGTTTTTTTAAGTATAACACATGCATCATTAATTAAGAATTTTGTTGGAAAGTTATCAGAGCAATCACAAATAATGTCAAAAGATTTAATAATATTGATTATATTTTTTTTATTTAAAATTTCATCAAAGGTTGTGACTGAACAATAGGGATTAATATCAAGAATTGATGATTTTGCCGAATCAGTTTTTAATTTACCTAATGAACTATTTTTATGAATTAATTGCCGATGTAAATTTGAACTTTCAACCTTATCGTAATCAACTACTCCCAGCCTCCCAATCCCTGCGGCGGCTAAATATTGAAGGACTGGTGAACCAAGTCCGCCACTCCCAACGCATAACACTGAACTGCTTTTAATTTTCCTTTGCCCCTCAATACCGATTTCATTAAGGCAGATTTGGCGTTCGTACCTAGATAGCTCCTCTTCATTAAACTTAATTTGACTCACTCTTTTGTTCATTAATTACAAAGAATAGAGCTTTGGTAACCCTATGTTCTAATTTGAATTCATTTTATCGATATTGGCAATTCTATAAAATTTTTCTTTTGGTCTACCCACCACGCATACAAACCTCTTGAAGCAGCTCCGATAACCATTAAGCTAGGTTCAGTTACAAGAGACAGATCGGTTTGTGAGGGTATTGCCTTTGAGTAAGGATGAGAGTGCGCGCTTCCAATAATCTCCCATCCATATGATCTTGACCACTTTTGTGCAAGTATTTTTGCTTTGGGGTCAATCGCAAAACGATTTTTTTTGGAAAGTCCTTCACTCTTGGGACTGCATTTTCTAGGGTGCGCAACTTCTTCAAATATTCCTGGCTCCCAAATGTTTTTGCAAAGCCAGATAGAAAAAATTTGAATTTTTATTGTTTTCTCAACAGATATTTGTTTTTTCCCGATTAATAGTCCGCAACTTTCATTGGGTAGATTTTGTGAAAAATGGTTTTGGAGTAAATTTTCTGTGTTGTGAAAAAATTCAACAGGTAATTTTTGGTCGATAAATTGTCGAAGTTCGGGATTCTCTCTATTTGGGTTCGGAAGTATCTGTATTTTCACCCTGGCAATTAAAAGATTAGTTCGATAATGTCAGAAAAGAAATTGCTTTGCAGCTTGTGTTCATGTCTGATGCTCCCCCAGAGTCTAAAGAAGGCTCAAATAATTCAGAAACGGCTGGTTTCTCTGAGCGCACAAGTGAGCTCATGAATAAGGTTAATGAAACTTTGAGTAAAATTGATTGGACTCAAATGGGTAAATACGGAAAGGCCGCTGGCATCATTGCAGTTGTCATTCTTGCTCAAGTTCTTATCAAGATAGTTATTGACACTATCAATTTCTTCCCATTACTACCTGGTCTTTTAGAACTTTTAGGTGTAATAGTTCTTTGCCAGTGGAGTTGGCAGAATTTGACCACCAGTGAGAAACGTTCAGCTGTTCTTGAGAAAGTCCAGAATTTAAGACAAGAATACTTAGGTTAACCATTAAGTAAACATCTGATTTTGGTAATTAAATCAGATGTTTGCTGTATGTAATGCCCTTGAAACAAATTTGCATGGTTAAGCATGTGGTAAAGATTGTAAATGTCCTCTTTTAATGGGCTCAATTGACCTAGAGAGGATATTTCCTCATAGCCATCATAAAAACTTTTTGTGTATCCACCAAATAGTTTTGTCATCGCTATGTCCACGCCTTTATCAGCCCAATAACAGGCAGGATCAAATATCAAACCAATTTCGTTCTTGTTTGTTGATGCATTACCGCTCCATAAGTCACCATGAACTAATGAGGCTTCTGTAAATTCTTCATTTAAGAATTGCCTGATATCTTCTAATAAATCATTTTGATCTGTAGTTATTAACCTATTTTTCAATGCCATTTCTAGTTGCGGAATCAATCTAAATTTGACAAAGAAATCTCCCCATCTTGAGTCAAATCCTCCTTTTTGAATATTACTTCCGATAAAACCATCATTTGCCCATCCAAATTCACCTTTATATTTTTTACTAGATTTTTGGTGAAGTTTTGCTAAACCAATACCAAGCTTTCTTTGATTGCCACTATTAAGGTCCAACCATGGCAGTATTAATAAAGAAAGACCTTCTTTATTAACAATAGAGATTGGTTTTGGGCAAGTTAAATAGTTAGGGTTTACGTAATTATTAATTTCGATTAGGCAATCCCTTTCAAAAAGAAGCATCGAATGATTTTCACTTGTTGTTGTTTTAAGAAAATAAGATTCATTATTTATCAGTTCGATTTTCCAACAATTATGTATTGAGCCACCACTAACTGAAAAGATATTTTTTAATTCAGATTTTTGGAAAATATTAGATTCGACAATTAAATCCCGAAAAGTCTTTATTCGCATTTCTGATTTTTTTAATTTATATTCAAGATTAATGGACGAATTTAAAACAGTCATCGTTATTGGTGGAGGTATAGCTGGTTTAACAGCAGCATCAATTCTTGTAAAAGAAGGAATCCCTGCTGTTCTAGTTGAATCACACTCTCAAATTGGTGGATGCGCGGGTACCTTTAAACGTGGTGATTTTATTTTTGATGTTGGTGCCACCCAAGTCGCTGGACTTGAATTTGGTGGTATTCACGAGAGGATTTTTAGATATCTAAATGCTTCCCAACCAGTTTCCTCAATTCTTGACCCAGGATGTTTAGTTGATATTGGCGATGGATCTGAGCCAATTTCACTTTGGCATGATCCAGTTAAATGGAAAGAAGAAAGAGAAGCTCAGTTTCCTGGGAGTGAGAGATTTTGGTCTCTTTGCTCCTACTTACACCAAAGTAATTGGTCTTTAGCTAATAGAGATCCAATAATGCCAGTTAGATCTCATTGGGATCTTAGCGAGTTAATCAAATCTTTTAGAATTAACAATATTCCCTCAACGCTTTTTGCCTTGTTAACTATTAAAGATCTTCTATTTTTGACCGGCTGTCAGAGGGATCTTAGGCTTAAAAAATTTTTGGACATGCAACTAAAACTATATTCGCAGGAGAAATCTGACAGAACTGCAGCACTTTACGGGGCGACTGTTTTGCAAATGGCTCAATATCCCTTGGGGTTATTTCATATTGATGGATCCATGCAAAATTTGAGCAAAAAATTAGTTTCATGCTTTACTCAAAAAGGTGGGAAAGTTTTATTGAATAATAAACTTACTAATTTAAAAAAAATTGACTCAGATGATTCTTGGACTTTAGAACTAAAAAATAGCTCTGGTGAACTCAATTATTTGAGGGCAAAAGATGTGATTTTTACTCCACCACCACAATCTCTTTTAGGTTTGGTTTCCGATTTATCAATTAGCCACCCTGGGTTTGAAAGTCGTTTAACTAGTCTATCGAAGCCTTCAGGCGCAATAGTTCTTTATGGGGGGATTACTCGCTCTTGTCTTCCCCAAAACTTGCCCGGACATGTCCAAATAACTTCCAAAAATTTTGAATCGCTTTTTATTTCAATCAGTCGAGAAGGAGATGGAAGAGCTCCTGTGGGAAAAGCTACAATTATCGCGAGCGTGTTTACCGATGTTGATCAGTGGTTTGATCTTAGTTCTTCTGATTATTATCAACAAAAGCGGGATATTGCCAAACTTATTATTAGCGAACTAAATGAGTATCTAAAGTTAACGAAAAACGATTGGCTGCACCATGAATTAGCTACACCAAAAAGCTTTCAAAAATGGACTAATCGTCCAAAAGGAATTGTTGGTGGATTAGGCCAAGATTTGAGAAATTTTGGACCTTTTGGATTGCCAAGTAGAACTCCTTTGGCTGGTTTATGGCTTTGTGGAGATTCGATCTATCCAGGCGAGGGAACGGCAGGAGTAAGTCAATCAGCACTAATGGTTTGCAAACAGCTAATGAAAAATAGAGGTATGGAAACTATTCGGCTACCAAATTAATCATCTATAAAATCATTTCTTGATTGTTGGGTTGATTCTAATTCTTTTTTTAGATTAATCCAATCTTTTTTAGAGACAGTGTCAATTATCAGATTTAGAGAGTCTCTATATCCAATAAGGGATTTAAGTATTTCAGTTGTATTGTTAGCTGCCATTGATACCCCTAGTTCTGGATTGCCACCACCGACTCTACTGGTGTCAGAAAAACCAGTAGATGCGAGTTTCTTTGCTAAATCAAGAACTCTCGAGTTTTTTTCCCTCATAGCAGTTTTAAGAAGAGCCGCGCTTACCAAAACAGGTAAGTGAGAAATAAGTGAAACGGCTTGATCATGGGTTTTGGCATCAGTGCATAACAATTTACAACCAATAGATGAAACTAATTGATTGACAAAACCTAAAGCTTCTGTGCTTGTATTTTGTGTGGGAGTAGTAACCCATATTTTATGTCTAAAAAGGTTTTTATCTCCCGCCTCTACTCCTGAATTATTTGATCCAGCCATTGGATGACTACCTACAAAAAGAGGATGGATTTTTTCCCATACTTTAACTATTGGAACTTTTACGGAACCTACATCTGTCACAATACAGTCTTTGGGCAAAGAGGCTATCAATTTTTTACTGGGATCAAGTAATTGATTAATAGGTAATGCTAGAAAAATTAAATCACAGTCTCTCAAAATGTCAGCTTCAGTACTCACTATGCTTGCAAGTTTGCCTTTTTTTGCTTTGGTTGCGCTATTTCTCTTATGAGTTAAACCATGAACCTCATATCCTATTGATTGGAGTGCTAAGCCAAGCGATCCTCCTATTAACCCAAGTCCAACAATTCCAATTTTTTCTCTTTTGGTTGGTTCTTGAGTCATGCTGTGATTTTGTCCAAATTTTTTTATCGATCAATATGAAAGTGAAACATTCTCACTTTAGGCAAATTTGATGCTAGAGGCTCACTCTCATCATCATCTAAAAAACCTTCTCAAGGGGAATTCAGTATGGCCACATGATTTAACGCTAAGTCGTCTTGTTGCAAGAAGTTTAAGAAGAGCTGAAAATTCATTAATTCAATTGCCATCTGGAAGCCAAAATTTTTGGTGGCCAGGTCTATTGATACCACTGTGTTTGAAAAATTCGAATGCTGTTTTAATTCTCTCGGAGACACAAAGATTGTGGTTATTAAAGTATGAATTACCAAGACTAAGAAATGCTGGTTATGAGATGCCTATCGCAGATACAATAATTCCCCCATCATCTCAGGAAAACAAAATATGGATCACTTCTTATAAACATTTTTTATACGCATTAAAAAGTCATAACATTTCGCCTAGACAATTAATCATTCCCGAGGCTGACCTTTTTTCGAAGAGATTAAGATCCGCTCTTGCGATCGAAATTGATTACTCTGAATGGGAAAGCTTGAGGCTGCAATTTCCTCTTTTCTCTGCTTCAATTTTAGAAACCCATTCACGAATAACAAAAAGAATTTTTGTTCAATCCACAAGCAAAAACTCCCTGGTTTCCCTGGAGGATCGAGATATTTTGGGGGTTCATAATATTCTCAAATTACTAAAGGAATACCCTCAGCCTTGGGTAGATGTGGCGCAAGCCTTGGACCGAAATTGGGCAAGTTGGGCTCATTTACATCACGAGAAACTTGATTGGATTTGGCACCTTCAACCCCTTGAGCCACTTAATCATTTAGGGAAAACATTAAAAAAGTTCCCATTTTTAATGCTTTCTGGATCATGGGAAAACGAGATGCTTTGCTCTGAAATGAGGGAAATTGATTGCTCATTCAATTTCAAATGCAAACTGGGGTCCATACCCAATCAAAATCCTATTGAGCTTTTTTTACCTTTACGCCAACCATTACCTAATACCAAATATTTTCAAACATATCTTGTAGAGCAATGCCTGAGATTAATTTTTCTACAACAGGGCCTCACAATTGTTTTGCTTGATGATGCACAGATGAGAAAGAAGTTGACTGCCCAACTAGCATCTCAATTTGGTAATCGAGTTACTCAAGAAACTCCTCCCATAAAAGAGAACGGTGTAATTTGTTGTAGTTGTAGTTGGTGGTTAGAAAATTATCAGAAACTGCCCATCCCAAAACAATTAATCTTGGGGGTACTACCTCTTGCAAGTCTTGAATCTCCTCTACTTGCTGCTCGTGTTTCTCAATTCAAGATGCATGGTCGCGATTGGTTCCGTGAATTAATTTTGCCAGACCTTCTTGGTTTTTTGCCTTATTTGATTGAACCTATTCGATGCGACCAAGGTCGAATAGCAATACTTGATGGTCGTTTAAGATCTAGAAGTTGGGGCGCTCATGTTTTAAGAAGTCTTGAACCGTGGATTCCGTTAGATCGCTTGTTACCGATTTAATATTGAAGCACTCATTGGCAGATTCATGGGGGAAGCTCGTCGTCGTGCAAAAAAAGGCTTGTCTAAACAGAAAAAATCATCCAAATCAATTAAAAAAGATGAATCAAAAAGAATCTTTACTTGGTTACCCATCACGGAAGAACAAGAAGAGCTGTTTATTCGGATCACCAATAAAGGAGCATGGTTTGGCATTGGATTTTTAATTCTTTTATGGGTAATTGTTCGTGTTATTGGCCCTGCGGCAGGTTGGTGGGTCCCTGCTGATTTGAAATAAAATAAATACTTATAAATCTATGCTGCCTTTACGACTCTATCTGTAGTTGTTGTTTGTGTAGGTGAACTTCTAGATGTAGTTCCTATTCCTTTCATTGAATTTGAGCTAACTTCTGTTCCTTCTGTAAGCTTTGTTCTCACTAATGCTTCGATTTCAGTCTTTGCTTCAAGATTATCTTCTAGCCATGTAATCGTATTATCACGGCCTTGACCAATATTGTCACCTTTATAGCTATACCAGGCTCCCTTTCTACAAACAATATTTGTCTCTTCTGCTAAATCAAGTAAACAACCTGTTGTGCTAATCCCTTTCCCGAAAAGTATGTCGAATTCTGCAATTCGGAATGGTGGCGCAACTTTGTTCTTTGCTACTTTCACTTTGGCCCGAATGCCATATTCTTCAGTTCCTCGTTTCAGAGTTTGAATGCGCCGTATATCGAGTCTTACCGATGCATAAAATTTCAAGGCATTTCCGCCTGTTGTGGTTTCTGGATTACCGTAAGTGATTCCAATTTTTAGACGTAATTGATTCAGAAAAATCACTGTGCATCCAGATTTTCCAATATTTCCAGTAATTTTTCTCATAGCTTGACTCATTAATCTGGCTTGACTACCGACTGAATGATCTCCCATCTCTCCTTCAATCTCTGACCTGGGAGTTAGTGCTGCAACTGAATCAACCACTACTAAGTCGACTGCTGCTGAACGTACAAGTTGATCAACAATCTCTAGTGCCATTTCTCCTGTATCTGGTTGAGAAACCAGAAGGTTTTCGACATCTACGCCAAGAGCAGCTGCATAAACGGGGTCTAAGGCATGTTCTGCATCTACAAAAGCTGCAATCCCCCCATTCCTTTGTACTTCTGCTATCGCATGCAAAGTTAATGTTGTTTTTCCGGAACTTTCTGGGCCGTAAACTTCAACTACTCTTCCTTTTGGATAACCACCTCCAAGAGCAAGATCTAAGGTAAGTGCTCCTGTTGAAATAGTTTCTACTTTCATTTTCGAAGCATCACCTAAGCGCATGATTGAGCCTTTCCCAAAATTGCGCTCTATTTGACCAAGAACTAGGTTAAGTGCCTTGTCTTTTTCGGTATTTTGTGAATAGCCAGAATGTGTTGATAAATTTGTTTTAGATTCAGTTCCCATGGTGATATTCGAAATTAAAGGAATTTTCAACGAGCTTTGTTGCTACTAGCAGACAACTGTTGAACCTGGATTAGTACAAGCGTACGCTAGCTAATTAAACCCAATTCGCCAAGGGGTTTAAGAAAGTTTCTGCTTCTAAAAGATGGATTTTTGAATTTAAATTATTTTTGTCATCTGGTTTCAGGTATCCCCAACTAGCAAGAAAACATCGTAGGGACTCTAGTCCAGGTGTTCTGATGACTGTTTCTAATGTGGTTCTCCTATCTTCGACGAAACCTTTTAGTTCATATTCTTTGGATATTTTCAATAGACAGTCAGTTTTTGATCCCGACTTATGGCCATAGATAGAGTTAACTTTTATGCTCAGTGATTGGAGAATCTTTGCAGTGAAATCGGCTCGTTTAGTTGTTAAGATTGCTAGTTCAATTTTTTCATTTTTGAATTTATTGAGTCGATCAGCAATATTTGGATAAGTCTTGTGACTATCAAGCCATGAATTTATATCCTTATCAATAGTCCTTTTTCTAGCATCATCAAGTGAAGCTTGAAGAAGTTGAGGGCTAAGACTAAGTAAATTAAGTCCCTGAATTATGTTTTCATTGTAATTTTTTTTATAATTTTCAACTCCTATTAAAGATAAATTACTATCAGATTTTGAGAGCTCTGCACATATAAGAACCATTTCCCATCCATAGTGAACCCAAGGTCTCAATGATTTAAATATTCCAAAATCGTGTTCAGTGAAGGTTGGGTTAGATCTTAAGATTGTTGAACAAGCTTTTTTTGAACTTTCCCAATATTCATTTATGCCATCAATAACGACTCCATCAAAATCTAAAACTAATAAAGGTATTTTTTGCAATCGACATTTTCAAAAACTGGGGCGGTAGGATTCGAACCCACGAATGGCGAGACCAAAACCCGCTGCCTTACCACTTGGCGACGCCCCATTGGAAAGAGAGAGAATAATTCTCCTTCTCTCAATCATACGGGTAAACATATTAGTTTCAAGATGATCACTTCGTCATTACATGTTTGCGTTTGTGAGGCTTTCTTGAATTTCTCATTTGGTAGACCAGGGGTCTATGAGTCCTTTTGCAAGCTTAAGTGCTTGATCCCATCCGTAGGGCCAATCAATAAGTTTGACATTTCTTTTCTGAGCCTCGACTAAAAAAGGATGAATTAATTTACGAGCCATACCCCCAAATGCAATACCTGAGGGTCTAGTTTCTCCAGAGAGATAGTTTATGGTCTCCGCGTTTGTCCCTCCAGCAAGTTGAAGAGGTCCAGGAGGAGCTAAAGGCTTTATTTTTTGCCATAGAGATACAGCGAATTTTCCAGTACCTTTACCTAGATCACCACTCATGGGACGCCCGTCAAGTTGCCAGATTGGTTTTTGGTTGTGTTTTCTAAGGCACTCATAGCGCTTCCAAAGTTCTTTGGAGAGTATCGACTCATCTATTGAGTGACCTTGTAATCCACAACTCACTGCAATTCGATTTAGTTTTACGTTTGAAGTAAGTATTGCTTCTACTGTTTTTTCAAATTCTTGATCTCTTCCGGGTGCGGTGTGAATTTCCACAGCATCTGGCTTAACAGTTGAAATTAAATCCCCGAATTCCTCAATCTTTAAAGATTGATCTTTTTCTTCAATAATCCCCAAAGGGCAAATAGGTAAGCAGCGTCCACATCCATAGCAGAGATTTTTAAGTATTCCATCATTTTTATTTATCGCATCTGCTGGACATACCCTCTCACATGGGCGAGAACAGTCTTCAGGACAGTGAGTTGGATCAAAAAAAGCTTTCCGAAAGTGAACATCTTTGCCATCACTCACGCTGACCATTAGCCATGGTCTGATGTCAAATTTCTTTTCTATTTGGTCTAATCCCTTTTTTGCGGCTTGCACTACAGCAACATCAGCTGCCACATCAATACAGTTCACTCCAGCAGCTGCATAAACTGAACACAAATCTGTTATGGACAATAAATCCTGATTACTGGCTCCACAAATAAGTTTCACCCAATTTCCACTTTCAAGGGCATTCTCGTTAAACAGAGAATTTCTCTTCAGGAAGGGATTTATTTGATATTTAACTTTCAATTAAACTTTTAATAGATTGCCATTTAATGCTTCTTGAACCTCCCATCTCAATGACAATTTTTAATCTTGTTTCTCTTTGACAAAGATTATTTAAATTCAAAAGTTCTGAGTTTGATAAAACCTGGCCTTCCAAAAGCCACAGAACTAAATTGCAGTTGCTATCTAGAAATTCATTTAGCTGGGGAATTACTTGTTGGACTTCTCCCACCGCACCGTTTCTCCCTATGTTTTGATGACCAAGATGAGGTGGTCTTATCCCATGCAAGTTGAAGAGAAAAACCTCTGGGTCTCCTAATCCTCTGGCTGAAATGAGTTGGGTTTTATATCCAGAACTTCTTAGACGGCGTAACAGTCGTGTTTCAGCTCCACCTTCAAGAGGAGTGAAGATTGCAAGACATCCAGATGATTCAAGATCTTTTTTAAATTTTTGACCTGAAAGTAAAAGAGGCATCCAATGAACTCAATAAGAGTCAGGTTTAACTCTATAGAGAATAACCAAAGTCGCCACTGTGGTGTAAAATATTTATTCGCTGAAGCTATCTGTGCCCTCCCGCTAGCAGGGCCTCCAGAAAGTAAGGCTGGTTTAACGTTTGCGTTAAATCAAAATGGCCCGAGCAATGAATTCTGAGGAATTTATTTGCCGAGAAACTATCTAAAATCGCGAAGATTTTTTTTAAGTCTCAGCCAGCTGATTCCCGCTAGCTCTACTGATTTTCAGATTCTAAATACGGATCGCGATTATTCGGTTCAACAGCATTTTGAGTTATCAGCCCTTAAAGTCTCTTTTTGAGATTAGTTCGCTGGCGTTATTTAAACTCATGTCAATTGGCATTCTTGGAAAAAAATTGGGCATGTCCCAATTTTTTGACGACACTGGCAAGGCTATCCCAGTCACACTGATTGAGGCAGGTCCCTGTCGAATCACTCAACTTAAAAGTGATGAAACTGACGGCTACTCAGCTGTTCAGATAGGTTTTTCTGATGTGCGAGAAAAACTTGTTAACAAACCCAAAAAAGGTCATCTGGCAAAGTCAGGTGAATCCTTGCTGAGGCACATCAAGGAGTATCGTGTCCCAGATTTATCTAATTATCAGCTTGGTGATGCAATAACAGTCATCAATTTTGAGGCTGGTCAGAAAATCGACGTTAGTGGTGACACAATGGGGCGTGGTTTTGCTGGTTATCAAAAAAGGCATGGTTTTAGTCGTGGCCCAATGAGCCATGGATCTAAAAATCATCGCTTACCAGGTTCTACCGGAGCAGGTACAACTCCCGGTCGAATTTATCCAGGCAAGAGGATGGCTGGGAGATATGGCGGGAAAAAAATCACTACAAAAGGTCTAACTATCATAAAAGTTGATGGTGATAAAAATCTCTTAGTTGTTAAGGGTTCTGTCCCTGGTAAACCAGGTTCTCTCTTAAATATTAAGCCGGCTAATCGAGTTGGTTATCAAAACCAAGGGGGTAAATAAATGGTCAACTGTCTCATAAAAGATTGGGAGGGTAATGAAGCAGGAAATGCCACTCTCGATTTAAAAGCAGCTAAGGAAAACACAGCGTTGGATTTACTTCATAGAGCTGTACTTCGCCAACAGGCACATTCAAGACAAGGCACTGCTAGCACCCTTACAAGAGCAGAAGTTAGAGGTGGAGGTAGGAAACCCTACAAACAAAAAGGTACTGGCCGAGCTCGCCAAGGTTCAATTCGCACACCATTAAGACCAGGTGGCGGTATTGTTTTTGGCCCAAAACCTCGTACTTACAATCTTTCGATGAATCGGAAGGAACGTCGTTTAGCCCTCAGAACTGCACTAATGTCGCGAATTAGTGATGTTTTAATTGTTAAAGATTTTGGTTCTAAACTCAAAACCCCCAAAACAAAGGAAATCGTTGATGCTCTCGCAAGGTTTGGATTTACCAATGACAAGAAAGTTTTGATTGTTTTGAATAGTCCATCAGATGTCATAAGCAAATCAATCAAAAATCTTGAGAGAGTTAAGTTAATCAACGCTAATCAACTTAATGTTTTTGATTTGTTGAACGCTAATCACCTCATCGTTAGCCAAGATGCATTAAAAACAATTCAGGAGGTATACGGTAATGACTGAAAATTTTAAAAACAGATTGGCTGATGTAATTCGTCGCCCATTAATAACCGAAAAAGCTACAAGAGGTATTGAGATTAATCAGTATTCTTTTGAGGTTGATCATCGTGCGGCAAAACCAGACATCAAAGCTGCCGTTGAATCTATGTTTAATGTAAAGGTGATTGGTATCAGTACTATGAATCCGCCTCGCAAGAGCCGCAGAGTCGGTCGCTTTGCAGGTAAGCGAACGCAAGTAAAAAAAGCTGTTGTTCGCTTGGCTGAGGGTGACACAATTCAACTTTTCCCTGAATCATGAGGAGATATTAATCAATGGCTATCAGAACTTTTCGTCCCTACACTCCTGGCACTAGAACTCGTGTCGTCACAGATTTCAATGAGATCACCTCTCGTAAACCTGAAAGATCTTTAGTAGTATCTAAACATCGAAGGAAAGGAAGAAATAACAGAGGTGTAATCACTTGTAGACACAGAGGAGGCGGGCATAAAAAGCTTTACAGGATTGTTGATTTTCGTAGAAATAAGCATGGAGTTACCGCAAAAGTAGCTGCTATTCATTACGACCCACATCGCAATGCACGATTGGCTCTTCTTTTCTATTCAGATGGAGAAAAAAGATACATACTTGCTCCCGCTGGTATCACAATCGGCCAAGAGGTTGTATCCGGGGCAGATGCACCAATAGAAACTGGGAATGCATTGCCTTTATCCTCTATTCCCCTTGGTTCAAATGTCCATTGCGTAGAGCTATATCCTGGTAGAGGTGGGCAAATGGTTAGGACGGCAGGAGCAAGTGCACAAGTTGTTGCAAAAGAAGGCGAATATGTTGCAGTAAAGCTGCCCTCAACAGAAGTTCGATTAATTCGTCAAGAGTGCTTCGCTACTCTTGGTGAAGTGGGTAACTCAGAAATAAGGAATACAAGTTTGGGTAAAGCTGGTAGAAGGAGATGGCTTGGAAGAAGACCACAAGTAAGAGGAAGTGTTATGAATCCATGTGATCACCCACATGGAGGTGGAGAAGGCCGCGCACCAATTGGTAGAGCAGGTCCTGTGACTCCTTGGGGTAAGGCTGCCTTGGGTCTCAAGACAAGAAAGAAGAACAAACCAAGTAACCGATTTGTTCTTAGAAAACGTCGACGGATTTCTAAACGTAGTCGAGGAGGACGAGATTCCTAATGAACATCATTTCACAGACTTTCACCTAATTTCTTATGGGACGTTCACTAAAAAAAGGCCCTTTCATAGCCGACAGCTTGCTTAAAAAGCTTGAAAAACAAAATGAAAACGATGATAAATCCGTCATCAAAACATGGTCAAGATCCTCAACTATTTTGCCAATCATGATCGGTCATACAATCGCTGTTCATAATGGGAGGAGTCATATTCCAATCTTTATAACTGAGCAAATGGTTGGCCATAAGTTAGGGGAATTTGCTCCTACGAGAACTTACAAAGGTCACATAAGAGATAAAAAGGGGGGTAGATAGATGACAATTCCAACTTCATCGCAAACTTCTGCTAAAGCTCATGGACGTTTTGTAAGGGGTTCAGCTTCCAAAGTACGAAGAGTATTAGATCAAATTAGGGGAAGAACATATAGAGATGCTCTCATCATGCTTGAATTCATGCCTTACCGATCAACGGGTCCAATTACGAAGGTTCTCAGATCTGCGGTAGCAAATGCTGAACATAACTTAGGACTCGATCCTTCCAGTTTGATAATTACCAGCGCAAATGCAGATATGGGACCCACTATGAAGAGATTTAGACCAAGAGCGCAGGGTCGAGCTTTTGCGATTAAGAAGCAGACATGTCATATAAGCATTGCTGTAACTTCACCATCAAACTCATCACCAGAAGAGGAGAAAAACTAATGGGCCATAAAATTCATCCCACTGGTATCAGGCTAGGAATAACACAGGAACATCGCTCAAGGTGGTACGCCCCAAGTAAAACTTACCCAATTCTTTTACAGGAAGATGATCGAATTAGGCGTTTCATCAATAAAAAATACTCAACTGCAGGAATCAGTGAAGTATTAATCGCTAGGAAAGCTCATCAATTAGAAGTTGAATTAAAAACAGCTCGCCCTGGTGTGATTGTTGGTAGGCAGGGTAGCGGCATCGAAGATCTTAGAGCAGGAATTCAAAAGACAATAGGAGACAGCAATAGACAAGTAAGAATCAATGTAGTTGAAGTTGACAGAGTAGATGCGGATGCACATCTTCTAGCTGAATACATAGCTCAGCAACTTGAAAAGAGAGTTGCTTTCAGAAGAACTATTCGTATGGCGGTACAAAGAGCCCAGCGAGCAGGTGTTTTAGGGCTAAAAATACAAGTCGGGGGAAGATTGAACGGGGCTGAGATCGCTCGTTCAGAGTGGACAAGGGAAGGTCGAGTCCCTCTTCATACTCTTCGAGCGGAAATCGATTACGCCACAAAAGTTGCAAGTACAACTTATGGAGTTCTCGGTATCAAAGTTTGGGTTTTTAAGGGAGAGGTCCTTCCAAAAGAAGAACAACCTCTTCCGGTTGGCTCTACTCCCAGACGAAGAGGCAACCGAAGACCTCAACAATTTGAGGATCGTTCCAATGAAGGTAAATAAGGAGATCTAATCATGCTTAGTCCAAAACGCACAAAGTTCAGAAAGCAACAAAGAGGCCGCATGCGTGGCGTTGCTACACGAGGCAATAAAATTGCTTTCGGCCAATTCGCTCTACAAGCACAAGAGTGCGGGTGGATCACATCCAGGCAAATTGAGGCTAGTAGAAGAGCTATGACACGCTATGTAAAACGTGGTGGTCAAATCTGGATAAGAATTTTTCCTGACAAGCCTGTCACTATGAGAGCAGCTGAGACCAGGATGGGTTCTGGTAAAGGTAACCCTGAATTCTGGGTGGCAGTAGTCAAGCCTGGAAGAATTCTTTTCGAGATGGGCGGAGAGGAGATTACAGAAACAATCGCGAGGGAGGCTATGCGACTTGCTCAATACAAGCTTCCAATAAAAACCACATTCCTCGCATTGGAGGATCCTCCTGAACTCCCAAGGGGAAATGATGCTTCTGATGCCTCCAAAGCCACCCAGGAGTCTTGACCATGGCTAAATCCAAAACTGAAGAGGTGCGTAAACTCACCGATTCCGACATCACAACAAAAATTGATGAGATCCGTAGAGAGCTTTTTGACCTTCGTTTTAAGCAAGCAACTCGACAACTCAACAATACCCATCGCTTTAAAGAAGCTCGCGTTGAATTAGCGCAGCTTCTGACTGTTATGTCAGAGCGAAAAAGTTCAACCTCATCTTGATTAAATTAAAAAAATGGCACTAAAGGAACGAATTGGCACTGTTGTGAGCGACAAGATGGATAAAACAGTTGTAGTGGCTGTTGAGAACCGTTTCCCTCACCCGCTTTACCAGAAAACTGTTAGTCGCACAACACGATATAAAGCCCATGATGCAGAGAATAACTGCATGGTCGGTGATCGAGTTCGCATTAAGGAGACTCGACCAATGAGTGCTCATAAAAGGTGGGCAGTTGCAGACGTTCTCTCAAAAGGGATGAAATCTAGGGAGGCAGCAAAATGATTCAACAAGAAACGTACTTGACCGTTGCAGACAACAGTGGTGCAAAAAGACTTCAATGTATAAGAGTACTGGGCTCTAACCGAAGATATGCTCATGTTGGGGATGTCATAGTAGCTGCTGTTAAAGATGCAATGCCTAATATGGGAGTCAAAAAATCCGATGTAGTAAGAGCCGTAGTTGTTAGAACAAAAGCAACTATGCGACGTGAAACTGGTAATTCAATTCGATTCGACGATAACGCAGCGGTTTTAATTAATGATGATAAAAATCCCAGGGGAACAAGAGTTTTTGGACCTGTTGCCCGTGAACTAAGAGATAAAAATTTCACTAAAATTGTCTCACTTGCTCCGGAGGTTATCTAGATGTTAAATACACCTCAAAAATACAATTCCAATAAATCATCCCAACGGATCAAAATGAAGATCCGCAAGGGAGATACCGTACAAGTGATTAATGGTAAAGATAAAGGTAAAACAGGGGAAGTGCTAAAAACAATTCCCACTGAAAATCGAGTTGTAGTTCAGGGTATCAATCTTCGGACAAAACACATTAAGCCTCAGCAAGAAGGAGAGAGTGGAAAAATCGAGACTGTTGAAGCCTCTTTGCATGCTTCCAATGTAATGGTGTACTCAACAGCTAAAAAAGTAGCTAGTCGGGTAGAAATTTTTGTTGAAAAAGATGGAACCAAGAAACGACGACTTAAACGAACAGGAGAATTGATTGATTAATTCCCCTGTTCTATCAGTAATGGTCACATTGCTGAAAAAAACGTCGATTTTATTCCTGTTAGATCTATCTCAGCCGCCTTCCACTCAAAACTATGTCCCTCAAAAAGCGTTTTAGAGAAACCATTAGACCAAAGCTTCAAAAAGATCTTGGTTTAAAAAATGTTCATCAAGTCCCTCAAGTAACCAAAGTCACCGTCAATAGAGGTCTTGGGGAAGCCGCTTCTAATTCAAAAGCGCTTGAGGCATCTTTGGCTGAGATGGCTACAATCACAGGACAAAAAGCTCTTGTCACTAGAGCAAAGAAAGCAATTGCAGGATTTAAAATACGACAAGGAATGCCCATTGGTTGCGCCGTAACTTTGAGGGGGGACAGGATGTATGCCTTCCTTGAGAGATTCATTAATTTAGCTTTGCCTCGGATAAGAGATTTCCGAGGGGTCAGTCCTAAAAGTTTTGATGGTCGAGGTAATTACACCATAGGCGTCAAGGAACAGCTTATTTTCCCTGAAGTTTCCTTCGATAAGGTTGACTCAATTAGAGGCATGGACATAACAATTGTTACCAGTGCTCGCTCCGATGCAGAAGGTAAAGCTCTCTTAAGTGAGATGGGAATGCCCTTCCGTAGTAATTGACCCATAAATGTAAAACATGGCTAATCACGATCCAATCTCAGACATGCTCACCCGCATTCGTAATGCAAGTGAGAAAAGACATCAAAAAACTCGTATTCCTGCTTCAAGGATGTCTCATAGTATCGCTAAGGTCCTTCAAAAAGAGGGGTTCATTGCAGATATAAGTGAGGAAGGAGAAGGTATTAAAAAACAATTAATACTTGAATTGAAATACAGTGGAAAACATCGCCACCCAATCATCAGATCAATGCAAAGGGTTAGTAAGCCAGGTCTGAGAATATATAAAAATACCAGAGGCCTTCCTAAAATTTTAGGTGGTTTAGGTGTTGCAATTGTCTCCACCTCAAAAGGTGTCATGAGTGATCGTGATGCTCGAAAACAAGGTGTCGGAGGAGAAGTCCTCTGTTACGTCTATTAATAACAATTTCTAATTATGTCTCGCATTGGTAAAAAACCTATTCTTGTTCCAGACAAAGTTGCTGTGACTCTTGAGGGCTTGTCCTTGACCGTTAAGGGCCCTAAAGGGGAGTTGAGCCGCACTCTTCCTCAGGGAGTGATTGTCACTCATGAGAAAAATCAAATCCTCATATCACCATCAAACGACAAAAGAACATCTAGAGAAAGACATGGACTTTGCAGAAGTCTTGTTTCAAATATGGTGGAAGGTGTTACCAATGGTTACTCAAGAAAATTAGAGATAGTTGGAGTCGGATCAAGAGCGCAAGTTAAAGGGAAAAATCTTGTAGTTAGTGCTGGCTATAGTCATCCTGTAGAAGTTATTCCCCCTGAGGGAATAACTTTTAAAGTTGAAAACAACACGAACGTTACTGTTTCGGGAGTTGACAAAGAACTTGTTGGTAATGAAGCCGCAAAGATTAGAGCGATTCGCCCACCCGAACCATATAAGGGCAAGGGTATAAAATTCGAGGGCGAGAGAATAATCAGAAAAGCCGGTAAATCTGGCAAGAAATAATAATAAATCAAATCTCTTCCAATATTAAAAAATGACAAATCTTTCCAGAAAACAACAAACACAAAAAAGACACAGAAGACTCCGCAAAAATCTTGCAGGTTCAAATGCTCGCCCTCGCTTGGCTGTCTTTAGATCCAATAACCACATTTATGCTCAAGTCATAGATGATGAATCACAGAGCACTCTTTGTTCAGCATCTACGCTTGATAAAGATATAAAATCAAAAAAAACCAATGGCAGTAATTGCGATGCATCAACTG
This sequence comes from Prochlorococcus sp. MIT2309, assembly GCF_059772305.1. Taxonomy (NCBI): domain Bacteria; kingdom Bacillati; phylum Cyanobacteriota; class Cyanophyceae; order Synechococcales; family Prochlorococcaceae; genus Prochlorococcus; species Prochlorococcus sp. MIT2309. The sequence continues at coordinate 1,367,902 of NZ_CM186282.1, forward strand.
CTGTTGGCGAATTAGTAGCTCAGAGAGCCTTGGCAAAAGGGATTCAACAAGTCGTTTTTGATCGAGGAGGTAACATTTACCACGGTAGAGTTAAAGCTCTAGCGGAAGCCGCCCGAGGAGCTGGTCTCGAGTTCTGACTCTTTTACAAAAACTATGACTGAAACAAAAACACAACCAAAGAATAGTGACACCTCTGGTGGAGGGAATAACAAAGGTTCCTCCGAGGGGCAAAAAGAGCAACGCCGAGGTGGACGCGGAGGTGAACGAAGAGGCCGACGTGGCGATAGGCGTGGGCAGGAAAGAGACTCCGAGTGGCAGGAGAGAGTTGTTCAAATAAGAAGAGTCTCAAAAACTGTTAAAGGCGGTAAAAAAATGAGTTTCAGGGCAATTATTGTTGTTGGGAATGAACGAGGTCAAGTTGGTGTTGGTGTCGGTAAAGCTGGTGATGTTATAGGTGCAGTAAGAAAGGGAGTCGCAGATGGTAAAAAGCACCTTGTAAGAGTTCCACTGACCAGAAACAGTTCAATACCTACGATCTCTAATGGGCGTGATGGTGCTGCAAGCGTATTAATTCGTCCTGCTGCGCCTGGAACAGGTGTAATTGCTGGTGGTTCAATACGTACTGTTTTAGAATTAGCCGGTATTAAAAATGTCTTGGCAAAACGCCTTGGGAGTAAAACTCCCTTGAATAATGCAAGGGCTGCAATGGTAGCTTTATCAGAATTAAGAACCCACAAGGCAACTGCCAAAGAGAGAGGAATTTCTCTTGAACAGATTTACTCCTGAAATCAATGAAACCAACACTCGAATCTCTCGCGCCCAATAAAGGGGCACGAAAACGCAAATTAAGAAAAGGGAGAGGAATTGCTGCTGGCCAAGGAGCAAGCTGTGGTTTTGGTATGAGAGGTCAAAAATCACGTTCAGGAAGACCTACAAGACCTGGTTTTGAAGGTGGGCAAATGCCTCTTTATAGAAGGGTGCCTAAGCAAAAGCATTTTGAAATAATCAATCAAAAGTTTTTTTCAATAATCAACGTCTCCCAATTAGCTGAAATTGAAGAAGGTACAGTTGTTAATTTGGATTATTTAGTTAAAGAAAAAATCTTAAACAACCCTAAGCATCAATTAAAGGTTCTTGGGGAAGGAGATTTAAAAGTAAAATTAACAGTTCAAGCGGCAGCTTTTACACAATCAGCTAAAAATAAAATTGAATCTGCTGGTGGAACTTGTGAAATTTACTAATATCTTTTATATAGACATGCTGTGTGTTTATTCACTGCTCTTTAGCTAAAAATTAAACCTTCCCAATTCTCCCTTTATGCTAGTAAGTCGAGGCCGCAATCCAAGCGCTGGGGAGGTTGTTACTCAGCTTTTAGTAAATAAAGAACTCAGAGGCAGAGTCTTAACAACACTTGCACTTTTACTTCTTGTAAGGCTCGGAATATATATTCCTCTCCCGGGAATTGATAGAGAGGCATTCAAATCATTTATTGAGCAAGGTGGTCAATTAATTGGTTTTTTGGATATTTTCACTGGTGGAGGAATATCAACATTAGGTGTCTTTGCATTGGGTATTCTCCCTTTTATCAATGCATCGATAATTATCCAGTTACTAACTGCGGCACTGCCTCAGCTTGAAGATTTACAAAAAAACGAAGGGGAAGCAGGAAGAAGAAAAATTTCTCAAATAACTAGATATGTTGCATTGGGATGGGGGTTTGCTCAAAGTATTGTTTTTTCTCTTGTTCTAAAAAATTATGCAATTGAAAGCTTGAGTGAATCAACTTTTGTAATCCAAACTTCTCTTGCTCTTGTCACAGGATCTATGGTCGTTATGTGGCTTAGTGAAATTATTACTGATAAAGGGATTGGACAAGGAGCTTCCTTGGTTATTTTTTTAAACATAGTTGCAACTCTTCCAAAGGCTTTAAGTTCAACAATTGAAAAAGCGCAGACTGGCGATAGAGGTGATGTCGTTGGAATTATTGTTTTATTGGTTGTTTTTCTATTGACAATTGTTGGAATAATTTTTGTACAAGAGGGTGCTCGAAGAATCCCCATAGTTAGCGCTAAAAGACAGATTGGTGGAACAGCATTGCTACCAAGCAGACAAAGTTACTTGCCCCTAAAACTCAATGCTGGTGGTGTTATGCCAATAATTTTTGCCTCTGCACTTATATTTCTTCCAATTACTATCGCCAACATTACTAAGAATCCAATACTAATAAATTTTGCTGGATCTCTTAATCCAAGTGCTTCTAATCCTTGGCCATATGCCCTAACCTTTTTCGCTTTGATATTGGGATTTGCTTATTTTTATGCATCATTAACCATTAATCCAGTCGATATCTCAGCCAATCTCAAAAGAGGAGGAGTTGCGATACCTGGTGTTCGACCTGGCAGTGCTACAGCTAACTATTTATCAGGTGTTCAAAATAGATTGACACTTCTTGGAGGACTTTTTTTGGGATCTGTCGCAATCATTCCCGCTGCGGTTGAGAGAGCTACAAATGTTCAAACTTTTCAAGGGCTTGGAGCAACTTCTCTGTTAATACTTGTTGGTGTGGCTATAGACACAGCTAAACAGGTTCAAACTTATGTCATCTCCCAAAGATATGAGGGTCTTGTTAGACAGTGAGGATTCTAAAGTTCAAGAAATTTTGAATTTGAGATATGAAAGATCGAATACTTTTTCTTGGCCCTCCCGGCGCTGGTAAAGGGACTCAGGCGACAATACTTTGTGATGAGAATAATTTTCTTCATCTTTCAACAGGCGACCTTTTAAGGAAAGAAGTTTCTTCGGGTACCTCTCTTGGGCAAAAAGCAGAAAAAATAATGAACAAAGGAGAATTAGTTGGTGACGATATCGTTTTGGAACTGGTCAAAAAAAATTTGACAGGTAAATCATGTGGATGGCTTCTTGATGGCTTCCCAAGGAATTTGAATCAAGCAATATCATTAGAACCTCTTCTTAGTGATATTAATCAAGATATCGAAGCTGTTCTTCTTATTGAAATTGATGATGAAATTCTTGTTAGTAGGCTCTTAGATCGAGGAAGAGATGACGATACTGAAGAAACAATTAGAAATAGGTTAAAAGTTTATAGGAACCAAACGGCCCCCCTGATTGATTATTACAACGATAAGGATCTTCTATTGTCTGTTAATGGAGATCAAGAGATCAAATTAGTTTCTCAAAAAATCAAAGAAGTCTTAAATTGAACGATGTAGTAGTATTTATGTTTGGTATTTATTAGAGCCACACCATTATGAAGGTGCGAGCATCAGTCAAGAAAATGTGTGAAAAGTGCCGGGTTATTCGACGCCACGGCAAGGTCATGGTCATTTGTACTGCGACTCAGAAGCACAAACAGCGTCAGGGCTAACTCCCCAAGATGCAAATCTAAACCTCATACATATCAGGGTTCCCTAATATATATGAGGTTTAAGCACCACCCACATCCAACAAAGGTGGTTATCAAACTCTCATTCTTTTTTTTAATAGCTCAGTGGCACGGATTGCAGGCATCGACATACCTCGCGACAAGCGAGTTGAAGTCGCCCTCACATATATCTATGGTATCGGCTTAACAAGAGCCAAAACCATCCTTGGGAATACAGGAGTAAATCCTGATACCCGTGTGAAAGATCTTGATGATGGTGATGTGCAAAAGCTCAGAATGGCAACCGAAGATTTCACACTTGAAGGTGATCTTCGGCGTCAGGAAGGTATGGCTTTAAAGCGATTGCAGGACATCGGTTGCGTTAGAGGCCGACGTCACAGAATGAGCTTGCCTGTTCGTGGACAACGAACACGAACTAATGCTCGTACTCGTCGAGGCTCTCGCAAAACTGTCGCTGGCAGAAAGAAATAGCAAAATAAATTGCTTATCTATTCATTACTGATCTTTACAAAAAAGGCCCAAAAATATGGCCACAACAACAAAGAAAACTGGTTCTAAAAAGGTAAAGCGCAACGTCCCCAATGGCGTAGTGCATATTCAAAGTACCTTTAATAACACAATCGTCTCCATCACTGATACTTCAGGGCAAGTCATTTCTTGGTCTTCAGCCGGTGCAAGTGGTTTCAAAGGCGCTAGAAAAGGTACCCCGTTCGCTGCCCAAACGGCTGCAGAAGCGGCGGCGCGCAAGGCTCTTGAGCAGGGGATGCGTCAGATAGAAGTTCTCGTAAGGGGACCTGGCTCTGGCAGAGAAACTGCTATTAGAGCTTTGCAAGTAGCCGGACTTGAAATCACCTTAATTCGTGATGTCACTCCACTGCCACACAATGGTTGTAGGAGGCCTAAGCGCAGACGCGTTTGAACTAATTCACATTTTGTGGATCCTTATTCTTTTTTTCTCTACTTCTTAGACCGTTGCCATACCAGATTGATCGAATCGAGCACCAAGTCTCAAATGACCGCTCTCAGACAGGTGTTTTTTTAATAGGACCTCTTGAAAGAGGTCAAGCCACAACCCTTGGAAACTCTTTGAGAAGGGTTCTTATGGGAGGACTTGAAGGTAGTGCCGTCACTGCCGTACGCATTGCCGGCATAAATCACGAATATGCAACAATCCCAGGAGTAAGAGAAGATGTTCTCGACATACTCTTAAATTGCAAACAACTTTCTGTGAATAGTCGCAGTGAGGAACTTGAAATTGGACGTTTGGTTGTTTCAGGTCCTGCTGAAGTAAAAGCACAGGACATACAATTCTCATCTCAAGTTGATATTGTCGATGGAGAAAGGCCAATAGCCACTGTTAATGAAGGGCACAATTTAGAGCTTGAATTGCATGTTGAGAGAGGAGTTGGTTATAGACCCGTAGACAGATTTAATGAAGAAACAACCGCAATTGATCTTTTGCAGATCGACGCAGTTTTTATGCCAATACAAAGAGTGAATTTTACAATTGACGAAACTGCTGTTGCTGAGGGCGGATCAACAAGAGAAAGGTTGCGAATGGAAATTGTTACGGATGGATCAACCACTCCTGATGATGCACTTGCAGAGGCTGCCAATCAGTTGATTGAGCTATTTCAACCATTGGCAACAGTTACCATGGTTGAGGAAGTTCCCCAAGAGCCTGAGCCCTCGGCAGAAGCTCAAATTCCACTAGAGGAGCTCAACCTCTCTGTCAGGGCATACAATTGCTTGAAGAGAGCCCAAGTCAACTCTGTTTCTGATTTGATGGGCTTTAGTTACGAAGACTTGCTAGAGATTAAAAACTTTGGCTCTAAGTCTGCTGATGAAGTAATTGAAGCTCTTGAGAGAATAGGCATTACTATTCCTCAAAGCAGAACCTCCGGTTAAATTACTTTTTAGTTCAAGAATATTAAAAACGATGAGACATCAACTTCGAGTTCCAAAATTAGGTAGGCCGGCAGATCAGAGAAAAGCTCTTCTGCGTGGTTTGACTACACAACTCATTAGAGAAGGTCGTGTTACAACAACAAAGGCCAAGGCTAAGGCCATAAGGGATGAAGCTGAGAAAATGATTACCCTTGCCAAAGATGGAAGTTTGTCAGCAAGGAGAAAAGCAATTGGCTTCATATATGACAAGCAACTTGTCCATGCTCTTTTTGATAAAGCTCAGGAGAGATATGGAGAAAGGAATGGTGGCTATACGAGAATTGTTCGTACTGTTCCCAGACGCGGAGATAATGCAGAAATGGCAATTATTGAACTCGTTTAGAAAAATAAAATTTTTGAATAATTTTCTCCAGTCAAAAAATGTCTGTTTTGTCAGGAGAAAAGAAAAATAATCTACTTAGAAGAATAGCTATTTGTGTTCAATACGATGGAAGTGAATACAGTGGTTGGCAAAAACAAAAATCATCAAAGAGTGTTCAAGAAATAATCGAAAGAGTAATTGCTGAACTTGATCCACATAGGCCAGTAAAAGCCATAGCAGCTGGCAGGACTGATGCTGGTGTGCATGCCGCTGGTCAAGTGATCCATTTCGATAGCACAGGACATATCCCACCAAAAAGGTGGGCGAAAGCTCTTAATGGGAGGTTGCCAAGTTCCATAAGGGTTAGGGAGTCAGTTTTAATGCCCCAAGATTGGCATGCATGCCATTCCGCAATTTATAGAAGGTATAGATACACAATTTTTAATGGGAGGTCACCAAATCTTTTCCTGGAAAAATGGAGTTGGCACAGATATAGTTATCGTTTGGATGAAAAACTTATGAAGATAGGATTGAGTCAGTTACATGGATTTCATGATTTTGCTGCTTTTCAAAAAGCTGGAAGTAACAGGTCTCATTCTTGGACAACTATTCAAGAGGTTGAATTGGAGAGAACAGGAGATTTAATAAGCATCGATGTTCAAGCAAGTGGATTTCTCTATGGGATGGTAAGACTCCTAGTTGGTCAATTAGTAGCAATAGGGGAACATAGGCTTGATTTAGATGAATTTGAAAATCGCTGGAGAAATTGTCTTCGTTCACAAGTTCGCGAGTCTGCTCCAGCTCATGGTCTTTGTTTAATTCGTGCTGGCTACAGTGACTTTGTTTTTTCAGAATCATCTTGGTTTGATACTTTCCCTAAATTCAAGCTTTCTGGAATTGATTCACCTGAAATGCCTTAGGGAAATTTATTCATTTGGTCATTCTTTGTGTAAAATAGTATTTCGAGTCTCTTCAGATAGTATTGAGTCTGGGAGTTTCTATTCAAGCCCTACATTTAATAGTGGGGATACATAACCGGGTTGCCGGGGACGATGAACAAGACAACAATTCCAAAAATAGATTCAATCGATCGACAATGGTTTCTTGTTGATGCAGAGAATCAGACACTTGGCAGATTAGCCACTGAGGTCGCTTCCATTTTGCGTGGTAAAAACAAACCAAGCTTCACTCCACATATGGATACGGGTGATTTTGTGGTCATAATAAATGCGGAGAAAGTACACGTTAGTGGCAACAAATCCGAACAGAAGCTTTATCGACGTCATTCAGGGCGTCCAGGTGGCATGAAAGTAGAAAAGTTTAATGCACTTCAGAAACGCATCCCTGAAAGAATTTTAGAGACAGCCATCAAGGGTATGTTGCCTCACAACGCACTTGGTAGGCAGTTGTTTAGAAAACTTAAGGTATATAGGGGTTCTGACCATCCCCACTCAGCTCAACAACCTCAGGTTATTGAATTCGCTAATACCGCATCCGATCAATGAACAGTTCTCTCACAAAACAAGTCGTCTACTGGGGCACTGGAAGAAGGAAAACTTCAGTGGCAAGAGTAAGATTGGTTCCTGGAAAAGGATCAATAACTATAAATGGTAGACCCGGTGACCATTATCTAAATTTCAATCCTGCATATTTGTCAGCTGTAAAATCTCCTTTAGAAACACTTGGATTAGCTGATTCTTACGATCTCTTGGTCAATGTTTATGGAGGTGGATTAACTGGACAATCTGATGCTATTAAGCAAGGCGCTGCTCGAGCTCTGTGTGAACTTTCAATTGACAATCGTAAACCACTAAAAATCGAAGGTCATCTTAGTAGAGATCCCAGAGCAAAAGAACGCCGTAAATACGGATTGAAAAAGGCTCGTAAGGCGCCTCAGTTCTCCAAGCGTTAACCCTCAGTTAATTTTTTACTCACATGCCTAAATCAAATATTCATCCTGAATGGTTCCCCGATGCAAAAGTTATTTGCAATGGTGAAGTCGTAATGACTACCGGTTCTACTCAGAAGGAACTACATGTTGATGTCTGGAGTGGTAACCATCCTTTCTTTACAGGAACCCAGAAAATTCTTGATACAGAAGGGCGAGTTGATAGATTCATGCGCAAATATGGCATGTCATCTAGTTCTGATAATTCAAAAAATACTAAGAAGAATGCTCCTGAAAAATCTAAAGACTCTGAATCATAGAATATATAAAATACGAAAGACCACAAAACTCATGATGAGCGATTTTGATGGGTATTGATTCCTCGACCCTCAATACAAGACTTGAAACAGCAGAGAGAAGTTTCAAAAATTTGGAATTGCAATTAGCAGATCCTGATGTTGCTTCTGATCCGAAAAAACTTGAAAATATTGCCAGAGAACGTTCTAGACTTGAACCATTGGTACTTGATTATGAAGCTTTAAAAAATTCTGAAAAGGAACTAAATGAAGCAAAAATTCTTTGTAAAGATAGTAGAGATGATAAAGATATGGAGATACTTGCCCAAGAAGAAGTTGCCAGATTAGAAAAATTAAAATGTGAATTAATCAATAGGATTACAATTGCTCTTTTACCAAAAGATCCCAGGGATCAAAAAAGTGTCATGCTTGAAATTCGAGCAGGAGCAGGTGGAGATGAAGCATGCATTTGGGCTGGTGATCTTGCCAGAATGTATGAACGTTATGGGCAAAAAGTTGGTTGGAATGTTAAACCCATAAGTTGTACTGAGGCCGACTTAGGAGGATTTCGTGAATTAATTATTTCTATTAAGGGAGATTCTGTTTTCAGTAAACTGAAATTTGAAGCTGGAGTTCATAGAGTTCAAAGAGTACCAGCCACTGAATCGCAAGGAAGAGTTCATACTTCCACGGCTACGGTAGCAGTTATGCCAGAAGCTGATCCAGTGGAAATACAAATTGACCCTACGGATATTGAAATCAGTTCCGCACGTTCCGGTGGAGCTGGAGGGCAAAATGTAAATAAGGTTGAGACTGCAATTGATTTATTTCATAAGCCTACTGGTATTAGGGTTTTTTGTACCCAAGAAAGATCACAACTCCAAAATCGAGAGAGAGCATTTGAGATTTTGAGAGCAAAATTACTCGAGATAGAGATTGCTGAAGCTAATGCCAAAGAGAGGGATGCCCGATTAGCTCAAGTTGGTACTGGTGATAGAAGCGAAAAAATACGAACTTATAACTATAAAGACAATAGAGCGACTGACCACAGGTTGGGTGCGAACTTTCCGCTAGAAACAATTTTGTCTGGACAATTGGAATTTTTGATAGATGCTTGTGTTGCTAAAGAACAAAGCCAAAAAATGGAAGAAATGGCCGAGAAAAGTGATTAAATATTAGGCTATCCATCCAATTACGTATTTTCCCCATTCTTTATTTTTTCCTGAACTAATCATTTTTGTTGCTTCAAAACTCAAATTACTAAGAGGCTTGTGAGGTTTTCTCTTTATGGGCATATTGGCCTCTTTAGGAGTTCTATTGCCTTTTTGAACATTACAAGCTAGACAAGCTGTAGTGACATTTTCCCAAGAGTCAGGCCCTCCTCTGCTTCTTGGCATCACGTGGTCTATTGATAGCTTTGATCCTTCATATCCACAATATTGACAACGATTATTGTCGCGTTGAAGGATGTTTTTGCGAGTTAACGGAATATCTCGATATGGGACTTTTATGAATTGCCGTAAACGAATGACGGTGGGCAAATTTGTATCAGGTCTGATTTTACAGTTGGGATTTTCTTCCAAACTTACAGCCTTTCCTTTTAACATCAGTACAGTTGCTCGACGCCAACTGGTGATATTTAAAGGTTCATATGATGCATTTAAAACAAGAACCTGGACCATGCCAGCGCGTTCAACTAATCAATGTTAATTGAGATTCGTCGGGGGTGCACTTCTCTTAATTAGAGCTTTAATTAACTTGTATTAGATTTGCTATGGAAAGATCAGCTGAAAATTTCTTGACAGAGGATATTCCTGTGTTAGAGGTAATAAATCCAAAACAAAGAGCTTGGCTTGAAGTTGATTCAAAAAAAATTAAAAGTAATACAGAAATAATCACAAAATTAATCGGGAAAGACTGTTTGTTAATGGCAGTCGTTAAAGCTGATGGCTACGGGCATGGAGTTGAGGCTGTTGCGCGTGCTGCTCTATCAGGAGGCGCAACAAGTTTAGGTGTGGCGACTCTTAGGGAGGGTATCCAATTACGGACGTTGAATATCAGTTGTCCAATTCTTGTTTTAGGAAATTTAATTGAGCAAAAAGATCTACAAATATGCCTGAATTGGGACCTCATGCCTACATTGAGTGGGTTTAGAGAAGCTCTCTTTTGTCAAAATATTGCGGCAGCCGAGAACAAACAATTCTCTGTTCATATTAAAGTTGACACTGGCATGACCAGATTGGGATGTGATTTTAATGAGGTTATGAATCTTGTTGGGAGAGTAGATGAGCTTCCAAATGTATCCATGGAGGGAATTTATAGTCATCTTGCATGTGCTGATTGTGATCCTTCTTCTCCTTTGGGATTTACAAACAAATCACAGCGTGAAAAATTCGAAACTATTGTGAGAACAATATCTAAAGACCGTAAATCCCTGATTTTTCATTTAGCAAATTCCGCAGGCACTTTGTTGGGAGAAAATTTTCACTTTGACATGGTCAGAGTTGGTCTTAGTTTGTATGGCTATGACCCTTTCAGAAGCCATGATTCTTTTCATGCTCTACAACCGGCAATGTCTGTTAAGGCGAAAGTTACCCTCATCAGAGATGTTCCATCAAATGTAGGAGTTGGATATGGTCATTTTTATAGAACTACAACTAACAGAAGATTGGCGGTAGTAGGAATTGGTTATGCCGATGGTGTCTCAAGAGCTCTCTCAGGCAAAATCTCAGTTTTATTTGATGGCAAGCGTTTTCCGCAAGTGGGATCTATCGCTATGGATCAATTAGTGATTGACGTAACAGATTGCAAAAATATTTCTATTGGAAGCACTGTTACTCTTATTGGTGAAAGTGGCACAGAGTCAATAAACGCTAAGCACTGGAGTGATCTTTTAGGCTCCATACCATGGGAAGTTCTTTGTGGATTTAAAAATAGGCTTCCTAGATTAGTGGTTTGAGGATACTGATAAAGCATTATTTTTTTTGAGGATTAAATCAGACCTTGATAAGGTATGTAAATGGCTAACCAAGGAGAGGTGGCTGAGTGGTTGAAAGCGGCTCCCTGCTAAGGAGTTACAGGAGGTAACTCCTGTCGAGGGTTCGAATCCCTCCCTCTCCGTTTCCTATTGATTTAAAAAGGACATTGTTTGCGTATTGCATTCCGATGGATATGAGACCACATTTCGAGCTATAAAACCTGTACTTATTGCGATTAAACCAATAGCAAAAATCCATTTTGAACGCTCATTTGAAAATAATTTTTTCATGAAATTTGTTGGTAATAAGTGAAAGTTATAAGTCGTCTGTCGAGAGTAACAATAATCTTTCAAATCTTATGAACTCAATAATGATGGCAGTCAATGTCGTCATTATTGTAGGTCTGAATGCACTAGTTAGCTCAAAGTCAGCACATGGGATAAGGTGCTTATTTTACGAGCATAAAGCTCACAGGCTTGACACGAGCCTACTAAGCGAGGACGCACAGCTTAATAGTGCAATCGTATTAATAGTAAAGGGTTTGACTGTGTCGCGAATCTTAAGCAAGCACTGCCAATCTAAAGTTTCAGAAGAACCATAAAAAATGGTCAATTTTCAGCGAAGATGAACTTAGCCGGTCAAGAGGAAGCGCTGTATGTATGACCTATGAGCACTTTCATTATTATGTTTCAACTGAGTGCATCACATTGCTTTCATGATCAATCCACAGACGCTTAATCCCACAAGGGAACCATCTTAAAAAAAGGTGTGCGAAGTGGATGAAGAAGAGAGTTTTGGAAACTGGGTGGTGTCCGGAGGCTTCTTAGGAAAAATCTTTTGTAGATGGTTTTGCTACCAGAAACAAAACCAAATTAAAAGCCTTATCACTTCAAAAGCATGTAGATAAATCTCTATCTTTCATTAGAAAATCTAAGCACTATGAAAAAAGTGAGTCTCGTTTTTTGCCTTTCTTTCATAGGATTTATTGATATGATAGGAAGTATTTATATTTCAAAGTTCTCCATAAATATTAAGTAATTGACTCAAATAATAGGAAAACCACACCCCGTTACTTTTTTGAAATTACAATCAACTATATACTAAGCAAATTAAATCATCTATTTAAAAGATGGAAGCATTGTCATCGGCTTTAAATAAAAAATTCGATAAGAAATTTATTTATTTTTGCTGCTTGATGCTTTTCATTGCAACTTTATTTAGAATATATAGCATTGTTAATTTTGGCTTCTTTAATAATGATGACATAGTTTATTTTCAATTATCCCAAAATCTATTTTCTGGGAAAGGATTTATTTATGATTTTAGAGTTTTAGTGCCACAAATGAAAAATGTCCATGATGGAATTCATGTTCATTTCCCACCGGGCTATCCCTTGATAATTGGTTTAGAATCTTTGATATTTAAATATCCTAAAATTATTAGATCATTTGAATGGATATTTTTGTCAGGCTTTAATAGTATTTTATTGACATTTATATCATGCAAGCTTGTTAGAAGTCGAAAATATATTGCCGCTATTTTATCTTTTCTATCTCCTGTTTTAATTTTTGGTGTTGCTACTATTACTATAGGATCTGAGAATTGGTTTGTCACAGTCTCTCTTTTAGGCTTACTTTTTTGTTTTTTTTATTCAAGAAATTTTAAATTTATATTTTTACTAATAGCAAATTTACTTTTCTCTTTTTCTTATTTAATAAGGCCTGAGGGAATATTATTTTATACTTCTACAATTTTTATTTCATTATTGCATCTAAAGCGAATTTACTCAAGATTCAGTAAAACCTATGCAGAAAAGATAAGTGAATTAATAGCATTAATAGCATCGTTTATAATTCCAATTTTTCTATTAATAGCTCCATATATATTCTTTTTATATAAGGAATTAGGGAAATTTACTTTAACTGGTAAGAGCCTTAATTGGGAAGAACTAGATTCTATAAAAACATCAATAAATTATCTAAGATATCTTAATAATAGTATTAGCTTGTTTGATATTGTATTTACTTCACCTTTTTTCCTGGGTATTTCGTTTTTTCTTGTATTTTCTTTTGTCTTATTGGGCTTGTTCACTGAAAACTTACAAATTAAAACAACCTATATTCAGAAATATCTAAGAGATATATTTATTTTTTCAGGACCATTACCATTTGCAATATATGCTTATATAAAAAATGATCCTTACAGTCGTTCTATCTATTGCTTTATTCCCTCGATAATTTTAACTTTAATATTACTCTCAGAAGTCTATGGAAAATATTTTAATTACAGTAGAAAAATAACTTTAGGTTCGATTAAAAACATAAATCTTTCTCCCATTTTTCTGGTTATCCTCTTTTGTTCTTTATTCAATCTTTCTGTTCCTTTATTTTATTCGAACTTTATGGCTAACAGTCCCAGTTTTTACTATAAAGGATTAGATCAAATTTCAAGAGTATCCAAAAAAACTGACTCTAATCAAATAATATGGTCAAGAGATTTGTCTGGCTCTCTGATTAATACTAATTTTGTATTTTGTAATGCAATCGAAGAAATAGAAAATACAAATACCATCTATCCAGCAATTACAGTTACAAATAAATCATGCAATGGAGATATAGATTATTTTTTGCTCAGTAATTTTAATCACGATAGTATGCCTGCAATGACAGATTGGGAGAAAAATAATTTTAGTTCAGATAGCTTTGTTTTGAATAAAAAAACTTATGTAAGATTTTTTACTAAACATAACAAAAGAAACTCTCAAAAGTTAGTCGGATTCAAGTTAATGAAGGATAAATAGAATTTATATATAATTTTTATCTATTGAAATATTTGAGAATGGCTTTGGGCTCTTTGATTGATCTTTATGAAGAAAGTGCATGAAATTCATCTCAAAAGCCACTTTTTACTAATTGCTAACCTTTTCTAAAAAATTATTCTTATTAAGTTAACTGAATAAAAACATCTAGTGCTATTATTCTATGTATATTATCCATTCTGTTTATATAAATATTAGATTATGCATAAAAAACCTATAAGAAACTTGGTAACTGGTGGAGCAGGTTTTTTAGGCTCACACCTAATTGACAGATTAATAAACAATAATGAGGAGGTTATCTGTCTAGATAACTATTTCACTGGCAGAAAAACGAATATAAATAAATGGATTGGGCATCCTGGATTTGAGGTTATTCGTCATGATGTAACTCAGCCTATTCTTCTTGAAGTAGATAGGATTTGGCATTTAGCTTGTCCTGCTTCACCTATTCATTATCAAAATAACCCTATAAAAACGGCCAAAACAAGTTTTATAGGTACGTACAATATGTTGGGATTAGCCCGAAGAGTTAAGGCTAGGCTTTTATTGGCTAGCACAAGTGAGGTTTATGGCGATCCTCAAGTTCATCCTCAGCCAGAGACATATAGAGGGTGCGTAAATCCTACGGGAATTAGAAGTTGTTACGACGAAGGTAAGCGCGTGGCTGAAACCCTATGTTTTGACTATCAAAGAATGCATAATGTCGATATCAGAGTAATAAGAATTTTCAATACCTATGGTCCTCGTATGCTCCCTGATGATGGCCGAGTCGTGAGTAATTTTATTGTTCAGGCATTACGCAATGAACCTTTAACTATCTTTGGGGATGGATCTCAAACTCGATCCTTTTGCTACGTTGATGATCTTGTTCGAGGAATGATGTTAGCAATGAATGGTAATCATTCTGGGCCTATCAATTTAGGTAATCCAGGTGAGTTTACTATCGTTGAATTAGCAGAAATGATTCGTACAAAAATCAATGAACAAGTTGATTTAATCTTTAGACCTCTCCCCGAAGACGATCCATTACAACGTAAGCCAGTGATTGATTTAGCCCAAAAAGAATTAGGTTGGTCACCGCTGGTTAATTTAGATAAAGGTTTAGATTCTACAATCAATTATTTTAAGGGGATTTTAATTAAGTAATGTCTATTCAAATACGAAATATCTGTTGCATAGGAGCGGGTTACGTGGGGGGGCCAACAATGGCAGTGATAGCTGATAGGTGCCCCAATATCCAAGTCAATGTTGTTGATTTAGATAATGCAAAAATAGCTGCATGGAATGATAGTGACCTTTCAAAATTACCAGTTTATGAACCAGGTCTCGATCATGTGATTCAGCGATGCAGGGGAAGAAATCTTCATTTTTCTATAAAGGTAGATGAATGCATAGCTAATGCAGATGCTGTATTTTTGTCTGTTAATACACCTACTAAAACCAAAGGACTTGGTGCTGGACAAGCCAGTGATCTGAAATGGATAGAAGCATCGGCTCGGCAAGTAGCAGCATGCTCTAAGGCTCACACCATTGTTATTGAAAAAAGTACATTACCCGTTCGAACTGCTCAAACTATTAAAACAATACTTTCTGCTTCACAAGGAGAATTGCCAGGTATAAATTCTCCAAAAACTTTTTCAGTCATTTCAAATCCAGAATTCTTATCGGAGGGAACTGCCATAAAGGATTTAGAAAATCCAGATAGAGTTCTAATCGGAGGAGATGATCCAGAAGCAATTCAAGCTTTAACCGATTTATATGAAATCTGGGTTGCACCTGAAAAAATAATTCGCACAAATTTATGGAGTTCAGAGTTATCAAAATTAACTGCAAATGCATTTCTTGCTCAAAGAATTTCCTCAATTAATTCAATAGCGGCAATATGTGAAGCCACTGGTGCTGACATAGGAGAAGTTTCAATTGCAATAGGAACTGATTCTCGTATTGGGAACAAATTTTTGAATGCTGGACCTGGTTTTGGAGGTAGTTGTTTCCAAAAAGACATACTCAACTTAGTTTATCTTTGTGGTCATTATGGATTGCATCAAATAGCTAACTATTGGCAACAAGTAATTGAACTCAATACTTGGCAACAAGATCGAATAGCGGGATCTGTTTTGCAAAATTTGTTTGGCACAGTTAACGGGAAACGATTAGCAATTTTTGGCTTTGCATTCAAAGCAAATACAAACGATACTAGAGAGTCTCCTTCAATTAGAATTTGCAAAGACCTTTTGGATGAGGGGGCTTTGCTTGCTATTTATGATCCAAAAGTAAGTGCTACTCAAATAAAAAAAGATTTGAAACGAGATAATATCAATAATGATCAAGAGAATTCTTCAAGTGGAGAGGAAATATTTTTTCCGGAATCATGCCTTGAGGCTGCAAAGGGTGCGGATGCAATTCTTGTTCTTACTGAATGGTCGGAATTCCAAGATTTAGATTGGATTCAATTATCTCAAGTTATGAGAAAACCAAGTTGGGTTTTTGATACACGGCGTTGTGTTGATGTTCAGTCAGCTATCGCTGCAGGTATGAAAGTGTGGGTGCTTGGTTCTGCATCAATGCAATGAGGGTTTTAGTTACTGGGGGAGCTGGTTACATAGGCTCTCATGCTGTAAGGTCACTTCTTATCGCGGGACACTCCCCAATAGTTCTGGATAACTTAGTTTATGGACATGAGTGGATAGTTAGAGATGTTTTGAAAGTACCTTTGATAATTGGTTCTGTTGGAGATGCAGATCTTTTTAAAAGTATTATTAACGGGACACATAATTGTTTAAAAGGAACTATACATGAAGCTAATTATATTGAAGGAATTTTGCATTTTGCGGCATATGCATATGTTGGAGAGTCGGTCAGAAACCCATTAAAATATTATAAGAATAATGTTAATCAGACTGTAGAAATGTTGGATACTTTATGTAATGAATACCTTGTTAATTCAAAACAAAAAAAGATAAATATACCAATTGTTTTTTCGAGTACCTGTGCTACTTATGGAATACCGAATGATAATCCAATTACAGAATCCACGCCTCAAAATCCTATAAACCCATATGGCAAAAGTAAATTGATCATTGAAAATGTACTAAGAGATTTAGCTAATGCTTATGGTTTAGAAAGTATTATTCTTCGTTATTTCAATGCAGCAGGTGCATCCCCAGATTCCAAATTAGGTGAAATACATCAACCTGAAACACATTTAATTCCTTTAGCAATTAAGGCTGCAATAGATAACAAGCAAACATTAAATGTATTTGGGAATGACTATAATACATCTGATGGAACATGTATTCGAGACTATATACATGTATGTGATCTCGCTGATGCACATGTTCTATCTTTGGAATACTTACAAGAAAAGAATATTGACGGAAAAAAGATATGCTCAGATTTTAATTTAGGAAATGGCACAGGAATTTCCGTTAAACAAATTATTGAATCAGTTGAGAAAGTTACTAATCTATCAGTATCTACAAAAAGTTGTGGGAGAAGACAAGGGGACCCTGATGTCTTAATAGCATCTTCTGCTAAAGCACAAGAAGTTTTGGGATGGGAACCTAAATTTAAACATATTGATGACATTGTTAGGCATGCTTATCTATGGCATCAAAAAATCAATCATTTATGAGCATAGATTTACATAAAATAAATGAAAAGATAATACTTCTTGGCAAGTATGGTGGCTTGTCTAAGGGGTTGATGGAAATGCAAAATCAAAATAATATAATTGAATTTGATGGGGAAATATTTTCAGGCAATCAATTCAAAGAAGAAATAAATTCTTATAAAGTTGCTACATATTGCCCGACTTTGAGAGATGATTCTAAAGAGAGCTATCTTAAAGAAATTGATTATTATGATAAATTATCTAAGAGTATTAAATCAAATGAGCATCTTATTTATATATCATCTATTACTGTCGAACTTACCAACGTAACATTTTACAGTCAGGCTAAGGCTATGGTAGAAAAAATAATTTCTAGCAATACGAATAACTATACAATTTTAAGACTAGGAATGATTTATGATCAAAAAAAATCTAGATATACACTCGCTTCAATGGATAAGTCTTCTAAAA
This sequence comes from Prochlorococcus sp. MIT2309, assembly GCF_059772305.1. Lineage (NCBI taxonomy): Bacteria > Bacillati > Cyanobacteriota > Cyanophyceae > Synechococcales > Prochlorococcaceae > Prochlorococcus > Prochlorococcus sp. MIT2309. The sequence continues at coordinate 1,385,638 of NZ_CM186282.1, forward strand.
GTCTTTTTACTTTCTTTATGGATATTCCAAAGACAACGGCTTGTACAATTGAGGATATTTATAAATCAATATTTAAAATAGCTTGCAATATTGATAGATATTCAGGACAGGTTATTAATATCGGGATTAAAAGACATACCTTCTTCGAATTACAAAATATTGCATTAAAAAAACACTTTAGAATTCCAGTACTTTCATTTTTTCTATTAAAATTTTTATCTATTTTTTCTAAACGATTAGAAGCATATGTTGGCGGTAATTCTTTGTGTGATTCCCCAAAAATTGCTTTTAAATCTTCTTTTGATTGATTAATTCATATTTTTGGACAAAAACATATTAATCATGAAGCCATGAGAAAGTAGATATTTTTGAGGCAACTAAGTAAATATACAATGAGGTAGTTGCAAGAAACATAGAAAAATAAAAGCTCAATTGAGACGGCCTTTCATTTAAGAAACCAAAGTTACCATCTGATTGTGAGAGAAGTATTATAACTATGCTTATTGATATGACTAAAAGTATAAAAAATAGTTGAAATGCCTTATCTAGAAATGAACGAGATTTTACAAATCGAAATAAGAGTTCCGAGAAGAATGAATGTCTATGTCTTATTTTGGTTGCTAATAAAAGTCTAGAGCTTATATATTCCGATGAAGTCCAAAGTCCACAGGCGTATAAAACAATACTTAGTGATAATGTATTACTTCCCGAGAATGGATCTTTTTGTAAAAGGTTAATAACTAAAAGTAGGAGAGAAGAAAACCAAAAGAAAAGAGAAAGTGGGAAGTATGAGTATTTGGGACTAAATGAGAACATAAACTTGACAGTTCTCCATCCATCTCTCCATGTTCTTAAGTGTGGGCTTCTATCTGGATGATCTTTTCTCAATTTTGCAGGAACTTCAGAGATATTATAACCAGCTAGGCATGATCTCAATACCATTTCACATGCATATTCCATTCCATTAGATTTAAGATTTAGCTTCAATATATCTTCTCTTTTGAAAGCTCTTATTCCACAATAAAAGTCATTGACATTCGCTTCGAAAAGAGTATTTCCAATAGCTGTGAGAATTGGATTACCTAAATAACGATGGAGGAATGGCATCGCATTTTTTTCAATTCGTCCAAACCTATTACCCATGACTAAACTGTATTGATCAGTTCTTAGATTTTCAATCATTTTAATAGAATCACTAAAGTCATATGTTGAGTCAGCATCTCCCATTACAACAAACCTACCTCTTGCGTTTGCAATTCCAGCCTTTAATGCTGCTCCGTACCCACGCGTCTCTACGTTAATAACCTTAGCGTCATTGGACTTAGCTATTTCTATCGAACCATCATCGCTACCGTTGTCTGCAACAATGATTTCATAAGAAGATGAATACTTGCCAGCATTGTGACAAACATCTAATACACTTTTAAGTGTTCTGGCTTCATTTAGGCACGGGATGACAAATGAGGTCTCAATTAAATTATCCTGAGACATTTAAATACCCTAGCAGTTTTTTATTGATACTAGCTATCTGTAAAAAATTGTCCAGCTGATAGTGATAATTTATTGTTGTAAAAACATATTTTATTTTTTAAATTCCCTTATTAATTTTATAGCTCGTAATATAAAATAGTACGTTGGATTCTGGACTGGTATGTATGTGGCTGTTGAAGAATCTATTATCTTTATTTTTTTACTTAGCTTGTAAGATTCTTTGAGCTTTCCATTAGAATCTGTATAGTTATTTAAAGTACCTGAATAGTGTAAATCCCCACCTGTTTCTACTCTTATAGGGGAATTTAAAATTATATTTATATTATGTTTTTTTAATGTTTTACGAATAACTTTATATAGCCTTCTAAAGCATGTCTTTTCAAAATCAAATCTAAATCCACCTATTATTTTAATCTTATCATTTTCTTTCCCAATAAAAGACGATGAGAATTCAGAAGGATAGTAGATATTGATAACATACAGTCTATGAAGCCACCACCCTGGGAATAAAGGAAAGTCTGGAAATCTATTAGTTATTTTATAAATTTTAAAAATTGAGAATTTTAAAAATCTCCATAATAAACTATTTTTATGCCTATAAGATGCCTTAAATGCCCCTATTATGGGGAAGAAATTTAAAAAAATATTTCCATCATTTGTTTTAATTAAGGCCTCAAAATTACTCATGCTAATAAAATTATTTGGATATTTAAGTTTTTTAGCTAAACAAATAGTTGTCAACAGTGGATGATGCTTGATTCTTGAAAAATCATGGGATTCGTTGTCTTTATTTATTGAATCTAAAATTAATCTATAAGAACCTATTGCTCCGCAAGCAACTATTATATATTCATATTCTTTTTGTTGATTATTCTCTAGAAGCAAAATTGGATTTTCACCAGTTTCATTAAATAATATTCTTTTAACTTTGGAGTCAATTCTTGTGTACGAGTCTGGTTTCTTAAAGTTGTTACCAAATATAGCTGGATTAGATCTATCATCAGGAAGATTTTGTAGGTCGCATTGATCCGCGTTGATGGCTAACTTTGAGGAATATATTCCATCAGTTTGATTACTATAATTACTAAAATGATTAGTTTTATGTTGAATTAATGAATTCTTTTCATAAAAATCATAGACGTCTAGAATAGGTATTTTTCTTTCAATAAATTTTTTTTCTTCTTCATCCAATCCAAGTTGTTCAATATCTAGATTGAGACCCCCCAATCCAAGATTAGCCCCCCAAAATCTTGCCAGCCCTATTTCATCAACTAATTCAAGGCCCACAAAATTCTTTAATTCCTTGGGGTAGAACTCATCACTAATATTTTTTTGCTCAATGAATTCTGGTATTTTGAATTTTAGTGATACTGGATTTTTATATTTTGCACTAATTTTAATTTTTTTATTAGTAGCTCTATTCAGGCGAGTTATTTTAGGAGCAATGCAATCTACTTCGTGTCCTTGATCTGCTAAGTACGAGCTTGCAATGTAACCAATTATGCCACTGCCAATTACTGCTATTTTCATTAATAATTCTTTAGGTTGATTTTCTGTAAGTATACCTTTGATTAACTAATATATTTTATTTATTTTAATTTGGATAAATAGTTTTATCTTGTTAGTAATGTTAAATATATAAATTAACATATAACCCATTGCTTGATCCTAAAGCTGAAATAACTTTATAGTGCTTTTATTGTTTAAAAGATTTATCTATATTTTTTGCTCTGCTTATTTAACTTTAAACTTATTTGAATACGAAAAAAATTTAATCATAATTTCAATATTTAAGTCTTTTACTAATAAATGAATACTTACCTTTAAGACGTATTCGATTAAGTGTATCAATTTTCAAACTGGCCAACATGATTTCAAGGCATTTCTTTGTCCAGTTTATGCGTCGAGGGGATGCTTGAATAAGTTGTTTTTTTTGAATAGATCCGTGTCAGCCATTCAAGCAGCAGAAGTAAAGAAAGCAGCAGAGGCAAAGAAAGCAGCAGAGGCAAAGAAAGCTGCTGAGGCAAAGAGAGCAGCAGAGGCAAAGAAAGCAGCAGAGGCAAAGAAAGCAGCAGAGGCAAAGAAAGCTGCTGAGGCAAAGAGAGCAGCAGAGGCAAAGAAAGCAGCAGAGGCAAAGAAAGCAGCAGAGGCAAAGAAAGCAGCAGAGGCAAAGAGAGCAGCAGAGGCAAAGAGAGCAGCAGAGGCAAAGAGAGCAGCAGAGGCAAAGAGAGCAGCAGAGGCAAAGAGAGCAGCAGAGGCAAAGAAAGCAGCAGAGGCAAAGAAAGCAGCAGAGGTAAAGAAAGCAGCAGAGGCAAAGAAAGCAGCAGAGGTAAAGAAAGCAGCAGAGGCAAAGAAAGCAGCAGAGGCAAAGAGAGCAGCAGAGGCAAAGAAAGCTGCAGAGGCAAAGAGAGCAGCAGAGGCAAAGAAAGCAGCAGAGGCAAAGAGAGCAGCAGAGGCAAAGAAAGCAGCAGAGGCAAAGAAAGCAGCAGAGGCAAAGAAAGCAGCAGAGGCAAAGAAAGCAGCAGAGGCAAAGAGAGCTGCAGAGGCAAAGAAAGCAGCAGAGGTAAAGAGAGCAGCAGAGGCAAAGAGAGCTGCAGAGGCAAAGAAAGCAGCAGAGGTAAAGAGAGCTACAGAGGCAAAGAAAGCAGCAGAGGCAAAGAAAGCAGCAGAGGCAAAGAGAGCTGCAGAGGCAAAGAAAGCAGCAGAGGTAAAGAGAGCAGCAGAGGCAAAGAAAGCAGCAGAGGCAAAGAGAGCTGCAGAGGCAAAGAAAGCAGCAGAGGTAAAGAGAGCAGCAGAGGCAAAGAAAGCAGCAGAGGCAAAGAGAGCTGCAGAGGCAAAGAAAGCATCAGAAGTGAGGCGAATCTCTACTAATAAGGGGAATCAAGAATCGAAAAATCAAAAGTTGACAGCCTCTCAAAAGAAAAAAGCTTCAAAAAATGAATTGTTAAGTATTTCAGTTTCTTTGAATACAGGAAAAATAGGCTTAATAGTCGGCGCCGGAGTTTTTGCTGCAGCTCTTTTAGTTTCTCTTATTACTTTGATAGCGAACTAATCCTCTAAATCTTAACGAATTTTTCAAAAGATTTTCACCCCTTTTTTTTTAGCCCATTGAATGCTTAAATTATCAAACTTAGGAGTTTTTTTTATTGTGGTTAAAGATAGATTTAAAGAATTAATAGATTTTGCACAGACTAAATCTCCTTATCAAAATGCAAATAAAGGATGGATTAATGATGATATTTATTTGCAATGGGGTAATGAAAGTAATGATAAAAACCCAGAAAAAGAGCATATACTAGATATTAATTTATACATAGAACCACTACAAAAACTCATATTAATTATATTTATAACTATAGCAATCTCTTTCCTTTTCATTTTTATGAGCATATCTTTTAAAGAGAATAATTTTGATCAAAAATTATTCTCTTTTGACATAATTAGCCAGATAAATAAAAATCCCGATATTATTATGGAAGATATTGAAAATTTTGATCAGGATTCACTTAGTCAAGATCAAAATCAAAGATATCAATTAGAGGAGGAGCTCATCGAGTCGGAGCCGGTTCAAGGGAGTGAGCAAGAGCTGTTATCAGCTGATGATTGGATTGATACAAAATCCCCCATCATTAATTCAGGAAATATGCTTGCGCCGAAATTAAGAGGTAGCTGATCTGCTCTTTTTGGAAAACATGCGGTTTTTCATAATTTGTACAAATTTTTCAAGGAAATTTATGAGAGCTCTTTATGGCAACTTTCAATGCTTGAATATGGTGGTTTCTTTAAAGGATTTAGTCGTGGCTGAAAAACAAGGTAATGAGTTGGCAACCATATCCGTTTATTTGAATACTCCCATTGCAGCAGTGCTTTTGGGTGTTGGATTCATTGTGGGAGCAATCCTTTTTGCTGGAATTATGCTGGTAGTGCGTTAATGGGATTAAGCAAAAACGTAATTTTCGAGAATCTTTTTCCACCCCCATTGACATGCTCCCGCTTCCGTGACTAGAAAAGAGTAATCAGAACGCTCCTCACACAATTAGTTCTGATATTTAGGGCACCTAGTGAGCAGGGTGCCCTTTTTAAATTAATTATCAACTTGCTTGCAACAGGTTTGATAGCGAGAGTTGTTTATTTATAAATAGAAATTATTTAATTCATGAGCAATGCTTGGTAAAAGATTTATGTCTTTAGACAGATCCTTTCCAGATGTAAAGATTACAACAAGCATCGTGATGTTATCTTTATTAGTCCACCATGCAGCATCATTTCTTGCTGAACTCATCCATCCTGCTTTACTCCAAAATTTCGTATTTTCCAATAATCCTTCGCCAAGAAAGCCATCAATTTGATTTTCGGGGTCATTCTTTCTAAATTCTTTATTTAATGTTCTTGAAAGATATTTTTTTAAATCTTTTGATGATTGATTAGGCATCAAAAAATCTGTCATTAGGCCTTCCATTAATTTTGCAACTGATTTGCTTGTTAGTGCATTTCTATTTTTATTATTTTCTCCATAAAAATCTTTTTCTCTTCCATATGGACCTTCACTCCATGTTTTTTGGCAGCAATTAATGTTATTTAATTCTATCCAATTTAAACTTCTAAGCCAATTATTTATAAAATAACGTTGTTTCTCCCAAGCTTTTAAATTTTCTCCATCCAGTGAGGGACCGCTATTGGTACCAGTTAAAAGATCAACAACATAACTTGTTGCATCATTAGACGAATACGTGATCATGTCATTAAGAGCTCTTCGCAGTTCTTCAGATTCAACTAAAAAATCGTTTTGGATCCAAATTTCTGCAGCTATGCCATATATAAGTTTTACCACGCTTGCTGGATAAAAAAGTTTATTTTCATTAATACCTGCTCCCAAACCGCTTCCAAATTTCGGAACATTTTTACCGTAATATACCCAAGTTAATGAAAGATTTGAATCCAAGTCATAGTGATTTCCAAGAGAAAATTTTGCAATCACCTCCTTTAAATAGAAATGCATGGCCTGATTTGATCTATAGAAACTCATATTTTGTTTGATATGAAGAATGAAGCCCTAATTAAAAAAGAAATGCTTTTTCCTGGAAGCTTATGGAAACTCGAGGCTGCAGTCAATGGATATAAAAATCATTATAAAAAAGAACTTTCTACTCAAGCAAATATTGGGAGACGATTTATAGTTATCAACTCTGAATCGGAATTGTCAAAATCATATTTACTCAATGAAAGAATTAAAGTTTGTCTATTAGAAGATGGTTATGAGTGTTGGTTCGATATTAAAGATTTAATTTTTAAAGCTGTAGCCTCAAAAAAAACAACCAATATTTCTTTCGAAAGAGAAGAAATATCCAAAAGTATTCCAAATATATTGAAATGGATTGATCATGCGCAAAATAACATTAATCATTATCTATGGGGTGGGACAGTGGGACCCCATTTTGATTGTTCTGGGCTTGTGCAGAGTGCATTCGCAAGTCAAGGCATTTGGTTACCAAGGGATTCATATCAACAAGAGATATTTTGTGAAAAGGTCGAATATTCTTTCGAGAAAAAATTTCAATTACTTAAGGGAGATTTACTTTTTTTTGGTACAAAAAATTGCTGTAGTCACGTAGCAGTTCATATAAATGATGGTTTTTACTATCACAGCTCTGGGAAACTTAATGGAAAAAATGGGATTGGTATAAACTCTCTTTTTGATGATGATTCAATTTCCTCCTATTATCGGTCTATATTTAGGTCTGTAGGCAGAGTGTTTCACTCTTATCAACCAATTATTTTTAGTGAAACCTACCAAAAACTTTTTTTCAAATAATACAATGTCTAGGAATCTTACTCTTGATATATCAATAGTTGTACCAATTTATAATGAAGAGAAAAGTCTCCCTTTCTTGATTGATCAAATTTTGGAAGTTATGAATGCTACAGGGGAAATTTTTGAGGTAATTATTATTAATGATGGATCGACCGATAAAAGCGCTGATGTTTTATATCAATCTTGCTTGAAAATCCCAGAGCTAGTTTGTGTATTACTTAGAAAAAATTACGGGCAAACTGCCGCTATGGCAGCGGGATTTGATACTGCAAAGGGTGAAATTATAGTAACACTTGATGGAGATTTGCAGAATGATCCAAGTGATATTCCTAATTTAATTAAAAAAATAAGAGATGGTTTTGATCTTGTTAGTGGATGGCGTTTTGATAGAAAAGATTCAAAAATTTCTAGGAAATTACCATCAAAAATAGCTAATTTATTAATCGGTACTGTTACTGGTGTGCATTTAAATGATTATGGATGCTCGCTGAAAGCATACAGAAGAGAGGTGCTAAATGATATTAGGCCATATGGGGAATTACATAGATTCTTACCAGTCTTAGCAAATATAGAGGGTGCAAAAATAACGGAAATAAGAGTAAATCATAGACCTAGAATTCATGGTAAAAGTAAATATGGAATTGACCGAACTTTTCGTGTATTAATGGATCTTTTAACTGTTTGGTTTATGAATCGCTTCTTGACAAGGCCTATGTATGTTTTTGGCTTTGGGGGCATTTGTGCAATCTTTGCTAGTTTATTGGCCAGTGTTTATTTACTTATTATTAAAATCTCAGGAGAAGATATTGGAAGTAGACCATTGCTAACGTTTTCATTAGTTCTTGGAATAGCCGGTGTTCAGCTGTTTTGCTTTGGTCTTCTCGGTGAACTTCAAATAAGAACTTATCATGAAAGTCAAAATAGACCGATCTATCGCATAAGAAATACATTTAAAGGCAAACGTGCTTTGGAGTGATTTTTATCTATTTTTTTTGACGTGTAGTTGAATTTTCTTATCCCTGCCGCTGCAGCTTTGATTACTTTACTTTCACTGTCTTTTAACCCTCTCCTAATTATTGGGCGGATTGAAGAATGTCCCCATCTACTTGCAATAGATACGGCCAATAATCTGTCCCCAGGATTAGAAGAGATTAATTGAAAAAGCTTGTTTCTTAATTTCACCCTTTCTCTTTCTGATGAGGGCAAAGTCCATTCGAATTTGTCTAAGTTATTTTCACTAAATTGCGAGTTTATTTTTTTGTCATTAACAAGCGATATTTGGCTTTGAGCAATTTCTGAAACATAGTCCTTGCTCTGAAATTCTCTAAATGTTTGTTTTGGCTTTTTCCCAAGGGCCCACAGAAATAGTGCCAGACAGAAAGCCAATCCTCCAAAAATGATTTGATTCATAAAGTTTTAATGAATATCGGTATTATTTCAACTTACCAGTTAAGAAAGGATTGAACTTTTATGTCACAGATGAAAATTTTAGATTTTAAATCCTATGATGGTTCCCATACCGTGAGAAGTTTTATGACTAGTGATTTTGCGGCAAGTTTTCTTCCACAAATTTTTGTTCCATTAATCGGGATAATGGGCCCTGCAGTTTTTATTGTCCTAATTGGTAGGTACATAACTGCCTCTGCTGAATAGTTCTCTCACCATTTTTTCTCACAAAATTTTTATTTCAATGACTGAAACTACAGAAAAAACCATGTCTGAGGAATGGGCGGTAAAGACAGTTTCTGATCCTTTTGTTGGAAATCTTGCCACTCCAGTTAACTCAGGTTGGTTTACCAAATGGTTTATTAATAATTTACCTTTTTACAGAGAGGGTATCTCTCCAAACTTTCGAGGCCTTGAGGTTGGTGCAGCTTTTGGTTATTTACTCTATGGACCATTCTTTATGACTGGACCTTTAAGAAGTACAGATTTTGCTCTTACAGCAGGATTATTGGGGTCTGTTGGTGCAGTTCATATAATGACGGCATTATTTGTTTTATATAATTCCCCCGGTAGAGATCCAAATGTACAGCCTCCTGACTGTACGGTTGATAATCCACCTAAAGATTTATTTACCAAAAAGGGGTGGTCAGAGTTTCTAAGTGGATTTTGGTTAGGTGGCTGCGGAGGTGCAGTTTTCGCTTGGCTTTTAATGGGGACATTACATCTTGATATGCTCCTTCCTCTCGTAAGGGAATATCATCTTTTCGGTGCATAAAAACTTGCTCAGCATACTAATAATAAAATCCTTAAAAATTGACTTTAATATCTTTTAAATAAATGCTTAATTAACAAGCATTTATTTTTTATAGAAGTTAAATCATACCTCTTTGCCTCAACAATAATAGAATTTAGAATAAATTACTTTAATTATTTTGAGTCATCGCTTGGATAAGTTGTTCTTCGTAAGAGAACAATTTTCTTATTTATAATATTATTTTTCAAGGTCTCATAGATAGGAATTATAATTAATATTTTTTTTAGGCAATGTCCAATAGTTTGAAAATTAATCAGTTGAAGAAAACAATCAAGTTAATCTTATTGTCATTTTTAGCACCTTTTTTATCAAAAAAAAACCCGTCTTCTAGAGACGGGTTTTTTTTAAATTAATTTGAATATTTTATCCAAATTTACCAGAGGTAGAAGCAACAACGAAAGCACCAAAAGTTATGAAGTTTCCAACTGTAAAATGAGATAAACCAACAAGCCTTGCTTGAACAATTGATAGAGCAACTGGCTTATCACGCCATCCTACTAAGTTTGCAATTGGAGTACGTTGATGTGCCCAAACAAGTGTTTCTATTAACTCTTGCCAGTAACCTCTCCATGAGATTAAGAACATAAACCCAGTTGCCCAGATTAGATGGCCAAAAAGGAACATCCAAGCCCATGGAGAAAGAGCATTCACTCCAAATGGGTTATATCCATTTATTAGTTGGGCACTATTTAGCCACAAATAATCTCTGAACCATCCCATTAGATAAGTTGCTGATTCATTGAACTGAGCTACGTTACCTTGCCAAATGGCTAAGTGTTTCCAATGCCAATAAAAGGTTATCCATGCAATTGTATTTAAAGCCCAAAACATGGCTAGGTAAGTAGCATCCCAGGCAGAACTGTCACAGGTACCTCCTCTTCCAGGTCCATCACATGGATAGGCATATCCAAAATCTTTTTTATCAGGAATTAGTTTGGAGCCCCTTGCATCAAGTGCGCCTTTGATGAGAATCAAGGCTGTTGTGTGAAGACCTAGAGCAATTGCATGATGCACTAGGAAATCTGCAGGACCAATGGGTAAGAAATTAGTCAGAACATCTGGCCGATTTATCATATCCATCCAATAATGGTTACCAGGCATTGATTGAGATGCCAAAGTTGCAGAGCTAGCAGAATTTGCAAGAAGCGCATTAAATCCATACATCACTTTTCCACTTGCTGCTTGAGCAAATTGAGCAAATACTGGCTCAACAAGAATTTGTTTCTCTGGGTTACCAAAAGCTACTACAACATCATTGTGAACATAGATACCTAGGGTATGGAATCCCAAAAGCATTGTTACCCAACTCAAGTGGCTTATTAAAGCTTCCTTAGTTCCAAGAACTCTTGCAAGAACATTATCTCTATTCAATTCAGGATCGTAATCACGTACAAAAAATATTGCACCATGAGAGAAAGCTCCAACCATCAAGAACATAGCTATATATTGATGATGAGTGTAAAGAGCTGCCTGTGTTGAATAATCTCTAGATAAGAACGCATAGGCTGGAAGAGCATCCATGTGTTGGGCAACAAGGCTGCATGCAACTCCCAAAGCGGCTAGAGCAAGACCTAATTGAAAATGAAGAGAATTATTGACTGTTTCATAAATTCCATCATGGTTAATTCCAAAATATCCTTTGTGGGGATCTTTGGGATGTCGTGTGTTGTGCGCTTCCGTAATTTCTTTAAGAGTATGGCCGATACCAAATGTATTTCTATACATATGACCTGCAATTATGAAAACCACTCCAATTGCAATGTGATGATGAGCAATATCAGTCAGCCAAAGTGATTCACTTTGAGGATGCAAACCCCCCAAGAAAGTAAAAATTGCAGTTCCTGCACCTTGTGATGTTCCAAAAACAGCATCTACTGAATCTGGATTCTGAGCATATGCACCCCAGTTACCTGTGAAAAATGGAGCTAAACCTGCTGGATGAGGAAGGATTGTTAACCAATTATCCCAGCCAACATGTTGTCCTCTGGATTCTGGAATTGCAACATGAACCAAGTGACCAGTCCAAGCAATGCTGCTGAAACCAAATAAAACTGCTAAATGATGGTTTAGTTGGGCCTCAGCATTTTTAAACCATGCCAGGGATGGACGGAATTTAGGCTGTAAATGAAGCCATCCTGCAAAAAGCATCCAGCATGACAAAGTGATCATAAAGATCGAACCTTGAAAAAGTTGCTCATTTGTTCTCATACCAATGGTGTACCACCAGTGATAAAGGCCAGAATAAGCAACGTTAACTGGTCCAGTAGCTCCAGCTTGAGTTAAAGCATCTGTAAGCCCTTGTCCAAAATGTGGATCCCAGATTGCATGAGCAATAGGTCTTACATGTGTTGGGTCAGTTACCCATTGTTGGTAGTTACCTTGCCAAGCGATATGGAATAAGTTGCCTGCAACCCATAGGCCAATAATCGCCAGATGACCGAAATGAGTAGCAAAAAGCTTTTGATAAAGCCTTTCCTCTGTCATCCCATCATGACTTTCAAAGTCATGAGCTGTAGCTATTCCGTACCAGATTCTGCGTGTTGTCGGGTCCTGAGCTAGACCCTGACTGAACGAGGGAAATTTCGTTGCCATTTTTGATTAAAAAGGTCAGTTAGAGTTAGCCCAGACCGATTAGGCGGGCGTGGAAGAAGGCCCAAGTAGTGGCTATACCACCAACAAGGAAGTGAGTTACGCCGACTGCTCGTCCTTGAGTAATAGAAAGAGCTCTAGGCTGGATAGTAGGCGCAAGCTTTAACTTATTATGCGCCCAAATGATTGATTCAAACAACTCCTGCCAATATCCTCTGCCACTAAATAGGAACATGAGACTGAATGCCCAAATAAAGTGTGCACCTAAGAACATTAGTCCATACATACTTATTGGCTGTCCGTAGCTAGTTAGGACTTGCGATGCCTGAGCCCACAAGAAGTCCCGGAGCCATCCGTTGATAGTTATGGAACTTTGAGCAAAGTTACCTCCAGTAAGTCCCCAAACATCACTTTGCATTTTCCAAGAGAAGTGGAAAATTACTATTGATAGACCGTTATACATCCAAAATAGACCCAAGAAGACATGATCCCAAGATGAAACTTGGCAAGTCCCCCCCCTACCTGGTCCATCACATGGGAACCTAAAACCTAACTGAGCTTTATCTGGGATTAATCTAGAACTTCTTGAAAATAAAACTCCCTTAAGAAGTATTAGAAGAGTTACATGAATACAAAATGCGTGAATATGGTGAATCATAAAATCAGCAGTACCAAGAGGTATTGGGGAGATTGCCACTTTCCCACCTATCTCAACGACGCTTCCATTGAAAACTTCGCTTACCGCTCCACTCTGCAATTGAACCTTAGTACCTGCGAGTGTTGTAGCACCAGCAGCTGAGGCATGGATATTTTGGATCCACTGAGCAAAAACAGGCTGAAGTTGGATAGCTTTATCGCTGAACATGTCTTGCGGTCTGCCTAAAGCCCGCATGGTGTCATTGTGAATATATAACCCGAAGCTATGAAAGCCTAGGAACATACATGCCCAATTTAAATGACTAATCAGCGCATCTCTGGCCTTTAAAATTCTGTCAAGAACATTATCTATATGTTTAGCAGGGTCGTAATCCCTGATCATGGCTATTGCTGAATGAGCTGCAGCTCCGCAAATGAATAAACCACCAATCCACATGTGATGAGTGAATAGCCCAAGAACAGTTGGATAGTCAATTCCTAAATAAGGATATGGAGGCATTGCATACATATGATGCGAAATGATGATGCTCAAGGAGCCAATCATTGCAAGGTTTATTCCTAACTGAGCATGCCAACTATTTGCAAGAAATTCATAAATACCCTCGTGTCCTTTGGGAGCCGGAAACAAAATTGGGTCTCCGTTATGACTATCAAGAATCTCTTTTAAAGTACTCCCGATTCCGTAACTAGTTCTATATAAATGACCACCAATAACAGCTAACACCCCAAATGCAAGATGATGATGAGAAATATCTGTCATCCATAAGCTTCCAGTAACTGGACTTAATCCTCCTTTGAAAGTGAGAAAATCTGTAAAAGCCCACCAATTAAGGCTGAAGAAATTCTCGACAGTTCTACCTGCTAGTCCTGGGAAAATTTGGCTTACTAGAGCTGGGTTACATAGCTCATGAGGTAATGGCAAATCCGCAACAGACGCAATTGGAACTCCATTTAATATCAATGGATTTCCAGAATCAATCCCATCAAGAAGTGCAGCAGTAGGCGCTCCTATATGGATGCAGTGGCCTGCCCAAGCTATTGATCCAAGTCCAACTAGGCCTGCTATGTGGTGATTAAGCATTGACTCTAGATTCCTGAACCAATCTAATTTTGGCGCAGCTTTGTGGTAGTGATAAATACCACCATGAAGCATGATTGCCGCCATCAACAGAGCTCCAATAGCAAGAGCCATAAGCTCCGTTTCATTGGTTACTCCCCAACCCCTCCACATCTGAAAAATTCCAGAAGTTATTTGAATCCCGTGATAATTACCTCCGAGATCTGCGTTGAGCATTTCTTGACCAACAATTGGCCAAACAACTTGTGCTCCTGGTTTTACGTGGGTTGGATCGGCAAGCCATCCAGAATAATTTGAAAATCGTGCGCCATGAAAAAATGCCGCGCTCATCCAAATAAAAATTACAGCCAGGTGGCCGAAATGTGCTGAAAAAACCTTTCGGCTTGTTTCTTCTAAATCTCCGACATGTGTGTCGAAGTCATGTGCGTCTGCGTGGAGGTTCCAAATCCAGGTTGTGGTTTTGGGTCCTTTTGAAAGCTTGCTAGACCAGAAACCTGGTTTATCTAGTTTCCCGAAGTCAATAGGCCTCGGGTCAGTCTCGACAGTTTTGTCGAGGACTGGCTTTCTTTTTTCTCCACTTTCAGGTGGGCTGATTGTCATCGAGTGATTCCTTGAGGAATGTGATCGAGGTGGGGTGCCACCACTAATAGATCCGTAGGTGCAAGCATAAAGCCGAGAAGCAGTTACTACGGGAGCATGTAACAAATGTTCTACACTTGAAATTCATGTTGGATAGGCAAAAATCTTTAGATTTTCGCAATAAATTGTCCATCTTGGGATTTTTACCTAGTTGAATTACAGAGAGTAATTGAAAAAGTTGTTGTAATTATGATAAACAATTGAGTGCCAATAAGATGCAAATAAATAAATCCTGTAAAGCTTTGTTCTTATTGAGTATTTCTCTCTAATTGCCGCTGAGAGGATTTCTATACTTCTATTTTTTTTTTCAATGGATCATCCTCAAACAATTCGTTTTTTTTTCTCAAGTAAATTTGTTACTAATTAATGTTTGGTTTTAAGCATTACCATCGAGCAATTTTCTCAAACAGAGATAAAATTAAATTTCTCTTAATGTTTAGCTTCGCTGAAAAAAGGATTTACGTCTTCCGCATCCAACAGACTTGCAATTGGTCTGTCATCTGGTAGTTGGCCTCTACTGCAAAAACTCAAAGATTTTGATTTAGTTGATCAAATAGCTTTGACTAGCTGTGCTGCATCGGAAATTGATGTTCCAGACTTCCTTGAAGTAGTTGAATCTCCGATCGAAATTATCCGGTTATTTTGGTCTTCTAATAATTGTTTGATTTTCATAGGTGCGATTGGTGCAGTAGTTCGTTTGATAGCACCTTTTTTGGAAGGAAAAGATAGAGACCCTGCTGTTATCGCAATGGACTCTTTCGCTCAACACATTGTCCCAATTGTTGGATTGCACAATGCAGGAGGGGAGGAAATAGCACTCGAATTGGCAATGAAACTTGATAGTGAGGCAATTTTCACTTCAGAGAGTAAAACTCAAAATCGATTGTCTTTGGACAATTTTGGTACTTCATGGGGGTGGACCAAGTCTGGAAATATTTCTGAATGGAGCGATTTAGTCAAATTAAATGCAAATAACAAGAGTATTAAATTTTTTCAAGCTTCAGGTTCAAAACTCTGGCAAAAATCTAATGCTGGCTTTGAGTTCATTCAGCAAAACAGTGGTGGAGCATTTCAAACCAGCTCTTTATTAAATGTTGGATTTAAAGCAGAAAGAGGCTGTAATTGGCATCCTCATACTCTCTGGGTAGGTGTGGGTTGCGAAAGGAATACCAGCAAAAGCCTCATAGAGAGAGCAATTTTTGAAACATTCTCGAGCAATGGTTTGGCTATGGGGGCAATAGCTGGTATTTGCTCGATTAGTTTGAAATCTGATGAAAAGGGTCTGATAGCTTTCGCTCAGGAAAATAATTATCAAGTCAAATTTTTCCCCGTAGATAAATTGAATTCAGTTGTTGCCCCAAATCCATCTGAGATTGTCAAGAGAGAAATTGGGGCTAATTCAGTGGCCGAAGCATCTGCAATTTTAGCTGCTGGAATGTCAGGCAAATTATTGGTAGAAAAAAAGATTTTTGTTGCAGGTGAAAACGAGACTGGTGGAGTAACAGTTGCAATTGCAAACTCAAAAACTCCTTATGCACCCAAGTTAGGAGAACTTCATCTAATTGGTGCGGGACCAGGAAATATCAATTATCTCACATTTGCATCAAGACAAGCTCTATCAAATTGTCCTGTTTGGATAGGCTATGAGATGTATCTTGATCTTTTGGAGCCTTTTCGCAGAAAAGATCAAGTGAGGATTAATAGTCAAATTAAAAAAGAGAAAGAGCGCTGTCAGGAGGCTATTAACCTAGCCATGCAAGGGATAAAAGTTTCATTAATTTCATCAGGTGACAGCGGTATTTATGGAATGGCAGGTCTCGCTCTGGAACTTTTGCTTGAATTTGATGAATCTAATAGGCCTTTATTTGAGGTTCATCCAGGAATAAGTGCTCTTCAAATGGCCGCAGCCAAAGCAGGCTCCCCATTAATGAGTGATTTTTGTGCAGTGAGCCTAAGTGACCTTCTAACTCCATGGCAAAAAATCATTGATCGAATAAAACATGCCTCAAAGGCTGATTTTATAATTGCCATCTACAATCCCAAGTCAAAAGATAGAGACTGGCAACTTGAGGAAGTTATTAGTACCTTGCTCCAAGACAGGTCCAAGTCAACGCCTGTGGTTTTATCGAGGCAATTGGGAAGACCTGGAGAAAAAGTGCAAATTTTTTCTCTTGGAGAAGTTCCAATTAAAGATGTTGACATGCTAAGTATTCTTATTGTTGGTAACAGCCAGAGTTATGTGAAGGATGGCTTTTTTGTCACGCCTCGAGGATATTTAACGACTTGAATTTTTAAGAAATAGCAAAAAAAAAAATCTTTTACTCTTACTTCCTAGAATTTATTTAATACGAACTATAAGCATTGCTTAAGCCTGAATGGTTGAGAGTCAAGGCTCCACAGCACGAGCGTATTGGTGCAGTAGCGGATCTTTTGGTGGATTTGAAACTTAATACTGTATGTCAGGAAGCAAGTTGTCCAAATATTGGGGAATGTTTTGCTGGAGGCACCGCAACTTTTTTAATTATGGGACCAGCTTGTACGAGAGCTTGTCCATATTGCGATATAGCTTTTGATAGGAGTAAAAGAGCACTTGATCCCACAGAGCCAATTCGTCTTGGCCAAGCAGTCGCAAGAATGGGTCTAAGGCATGTAGTTATTACTTCGGTGAATAGAGATGATCTTGAAGATGGTGGGGCCAGTCAATTTAGAGAGTGCATTAATTCGATACGAAAACTTTCGCCTTTTACAACTATTGAGCTATTGATTCCTGATCTTTGCGGTAATTGGGATGCATTGAAAGTTGTTCTTGATGGTGCACCAAATGTCCTAAACCACAACATAGAGACTGTACCTAGGCTTTATCGGAGAGTCAGACCACAGGGGAAATATGAACGATCTCTCGAACTTCTTCAACGAGTGCGAGATGGCTGGCCAAAAGTTTATACTAAATCAGGTCTTATGGTTGGTCTTGGGGAAGAAGATCGTGAAGTAAAGGAGGTGATGTTCGATCTACGTCATAATAAAGTTGACATAGTTACTATCGGTCAATATTTATCTCCTGGGCCAAAACATCTTCCTGTCCATCGATTTGTAACTCCTGAGCAGTTTGAAGCATATAGATCTGTGGGGGAAAAAAAACTTGGTTTTCTACAAGTTGTTAGCTCACCTTTAACTAGAAGTAGTTATCACGCTGGTGAAGTTCAGCGTTTGATGGCTAATTATCCGAGATGATTTTGTTTGTCAATATCTAACTTCCCAAAAACAGGTATCCATTCTTGAAGACGCCAATTTACAAGCTCACTTTTAATCATTGGATCCTTTTTTATAATTTTCAGAGCCTCTTCATAACTATTAACCTCGAGAATGAGAAGCCCACCACCACCAGGTTTTTTGTTGTCGTCAACCATGTAGCCGCTACATATCTTAACTCCTTTCATTGATAATTCCTTTACCCATCTTTTGTGTTGAGAGATGGAGACCTTAAGTTTTTCTGGATTTTGAATAATAATTTGTTCAATAAAATTTTCGATTTTTACATACAAAGCCATCTCAAACTAATACCTCTTCTATTACCTCCAAGCCAAGTTTCTTTTTTTCACTTGGAGGTACAATCACTTTAAAGAGTTTTTTCCATCGCACCCAGTCAGAGAGTATTTCTTTCGTTTTTAGACTTTCTGTCTGCTCAAGGTGTTTCTCAAGAAGAGGTTTAATTATCAATTCTTGTTCCGGAGTCGATAACGTATAAATATCTACTATCTCTGTATTGATTTTTTCTTCGATAAATTCATGTTCGTCTAATAAAAAGGCCACGCCACCAGTCATTCCTGCTCCTACGTTTCTACCCGTGAGACCAGTTACAACAACAACTCCTCCGGTCATATATTCGCAACAATGATCTCCAGTGCCTTCAATAACTGCGCAAGCACCACTGTTCCTAACAGCAAAACGTTCTCCTGCTCTACCCAATGCAAAAAGATGTCCTCCAGTAGCACCATATAGACAGGTATTACCGAGTATTACTTGCGAAGAGGAATTAATTTTTCGTTGATTAGGAATTACAGTTATGCACCCACCATTTATGCCTTTCCCAACATAGTCATTAGCCTCGCCAATCAAAAGAACATTCATACCTTTGATTAGAAAGGCACCGAAACTTTGCCCAGCAGATCCTAAAAATTTAAGATTAAGTTGACCTTTAAACCCTTTGTTGCCATATAGTCTTGCAATCTCTCCTGATAATCTTGCGCAGACACTTCTATCGGTATTAACTATTGGTATGGTTAAATTTATTTTTTTCTGAAAATTTATTGCCTCAATCAGTTTGGGATTTTCTAATAGCTCATTCTCTAAAACATCTCCGTTACTATGAGCATCAAGTTCATGTTTCAACCATGATCTATCTTTAGAATTTTCAGGAATATTAAGCAGGCTAGACATATCGATTTTGTTTGTTTTTGCAAGATTTACATTTCGTGTTTTAAGAAGCTCTGTCCGACCTATAATGTCCTCTAATTTGTATACACCCATAACACTCATTAACTGCCTGATCTCTTCTGCAATAAAAATGAAGAAATTGACGACATGTTCTGGTAGACCTGGGAATCTTTTTCTCAATCCCTCTTGTTGAGTTGCAACGCCCACAGGACATTTGTTTGTATGGCAAATCCTAGCCATGATGCACCCCTCAGCAATCATGGCAATAGTTCCGAATCCATATTCTTCAGCACCAAGTAATGCTGCAATTAATACGTCCCAACCAGTTTTCAAACCTCCATCAGCTCGTAGAAGGACACGATTACGTAGACCGTTTTGAAGTAGCGATTTATGTACTTCTGTTAGGCCTAATTCCCAAGGTAAACCTGCGTGTTTGATAGAACTCAATGGGGATGCTCCAGTACCTCCATCATGTCCTGAGATTTGTATGACATCTGCATTTGCTTTAGCCACACCAGCCGCAATTGTGCCGATACCTATTTCAGCAACAAGTTTCACGCTTACTTTGGCTACGGGATGAATTTGATGTAAATCATGAATAAGTTGTGCTAAATCTTCTATTGAGTAAATATCGTGATGAGGGGGGGGAGATATTAAAGCTACTCCTGGTTTACTGTTCCTGAGTTTTGCAATGTATGGATCTACTTTTGGTCCAGGTAATTGACCACCTTCGCCGGGTTTAGCTCCCTGAGCAACTTTAATTTCAAGCTGCTTCCCACTTCGAAGATATTCAGGGGTAACACCAAAGCGTCCTGAGGCAATTTGTTTTATTGCAGAGCAAGCTGTATCTCCATTCCTCAAACCGCCGATACTTGGGAATGTTGTCGAACGGTGATCAGCATCTACGTCATTGATAATCTTGAAGCGTGCAGGATCTTCTCCCCCTTCTCCACTATTACTTTTGCCCCCAATTCGGTTCATGGCTACTGCAAGAACTTCATGAGCTTCTCTAGAGAGAGCTCCAAGACTCATTCCACCAGTGCAGAATCTTTTGCAGATACTCTCAACGCTTTCAACGTCTTCGAGAGGTATGGGTGAGTCAGCTTTTTGAAAAGTCAATAAATCACGCAACGCAGTCGCCGGTCTATTTTCTAAAAGGTTTTGATAGGTTGAGAAATGATCATACCCAGGGCCTTCCTTTACAGCTGAATGTAATAGCTTAGACATCTCGGGATTATTCAGATGATATTCTCCACTACTTCTGTATTGAACAAAGCCAAGAAACTCCAATTTGTTTCTATCAAGTTCTGGATAGGCTTTTGAATGAAATGTAAGTGTTTCACTTGATAATTCCTTAATGCTTAGACCTGCAATGCGGCTAGTTGTGCCTTTAAAAGCCAAGTCAATTAAATCGGCTCCTATCCCAATTGCTTCAAATATTTGAGCACCGTGATAACTCGCTAAAAGAGATATCCCTATTTTTGAGAGAATTTTTCTAAGGCCATCCTCAAGGGCTTTTTTTAAATTACTTTGCGCTTCTTTAATGCTCAGGTTGGAAAGTTTTCCTGTTTCAAAAAGTTTTTGAGTTTTTGGTAGTTTCCACCAATGTCTTGTTGTCTCCCAGGTTAACCAGGGGCATACAGCGCTTGCTCCGTAACCAATTAGGCAAGCAAAATGATGAGTGCTCCAGCATTGAGCAGTATCAGCAATTATTGATGCATTGAGTCTTAATCCTTTTGCTAATAAATGGTGGTGAACTGCACCTACTGCAAGCAAAGGGGGAATGTAAGTTGTCTGAGGGTTTATTCCACGATCTGAGAGAATTAGTACTTCACTGCCTTGTCTAACAAGTTCTTCTGCTTGATTACACAATTTGTATAGGCTATTTTCTAAACCATCTACTCCATCTGAGATGTTCAACAAGGTAGAAAGTGTAGTTGTGTTTAATCCTTTTTTTGAAATTTGTACAAGTTCCGACTCATTGAGTATGGGACTTGGCAGATGTATGATTTTATTTGAGTTATGTTCGATTGCCAGTGGTGAACTTCTCTTGCCTAGATGCATTTCTAGGCTCATGACTAATTTTTCTCTAAGGGGGTCAATTGGTGGGTTGGTAACCTGAGCGAATCTTTGTTTGAAGTAGTCGTATAGTAAGTGAGGCTTCTCGGAGAGGATGGCGAGAGGAATATCATCTCCCATGCAGTAGGTTGGTTCTTTTGCGACACCTGCCATAGATTCGATGATAAAATCAAAATCTTCTGCGGAGAACCCAAATGCTGTCTGTTGTTTAAGGAGATCAATTTTTTCAAGTAAAGTCTCCTCTTCCCAGATATTAGGCAAAAGAAACGTATGTTTATTTTTTAATAAATTTTGATAGGGATGCCTTTTTGCTGTTTCTTTTTTTACTTCCCAATTCCTTAGAAGTTTCCCCCTCTCAAGATCAACTGCAAGCATCTGCCCTGGCCCAAGCCTTCCCTTTTCTATTATTTGTGATTCATCTAATTCAACAACGCCGGTTTCTGAACCCATAACTACAAAATCATTATCTGTTATGCAATACCTTGCAGGACGAAGTCCATTCCTATCTAGCGTTGCACCAATACTATGACCATCTGTAAAAACCAACAGCGCAGGACCATCCCATGGTTCTTGAATCCCAGCGGAATATTCATAAAAGGCAGTAATTTCTGGTTTGTCAGATAACTCAGGTTGGTCCCTGAAAGCTTCTGGGACCAAAGTTAAAAGACTATCTGTAATGGGGCGACCGCTTCGAACAAGAAGTTCGAGAGTGGCATCAAGATTTGCTGAGTCACTGAAGTTCTCGTTAACAATGGGTTTGATGTCGTCAGAAAATTCTCCCCAAACATTTTCTAAATTCCCTTGGGATGCCTTAGCCCAATTAAGGTTGCCAAGAAGAGTGTTAATTTCACCATTGTGCCCAAGTAATCTCATTGGTTGAGCTAACGGCCATCTTGGAAGAGTATTTGTGCTGAATCTTCTATGGTAGACAGCATAGGAAATTGAGAATCTAGGATCGAGAAGGTCTAAATAAAAGGCAGAAAGTACTTCAGACCTGACCATACCTTTGTAAACAACTGTCTTTGTGCTAAGGGAAGCGAAATATAATTCCTCAGCTTTTTTGCCAATTGAATCTTTGGCTTTTTTAATTATTAGTCTTCTAAGACGAAATAAAATTACATCAACATCCTGCTCACTTTGTTCACTTGCAACTAACCACTGAGAGATGAAAGGAACATTTGCTTTGGCCAAAGGTCCAAGAACTGAGCGGTTTACTGGTACATCTCTCCATCCAATTGATTTGAGGCCGAGTTTTTCAGCTTCAGCTACACAAATTGTTTGAATTTTCTTCCTGATCTCAGAATCTTGAGGAAGGAAAAGCATTCCCAGCCCAGTTGATTTCTGATCTATGTTCTTTGATTTCTCCCAGATGGTCTTTAGATAATCCCAAGGTATTTCACACAAAATACCTGCACCATCGCCTGAGTCACTATCACCACCACAACCACCACGATGTTCCATGCAGCTGAGACCTCTTAATGCTTGTTTAAGGACCCAGTTGCTTTTTTGACCTTTAATGTTCGCTAAGAATCCAACTCCGCAAGCATCTCTCTCTCCAGATAATGCACCTGGGGAGCTGCTATCGCAGTACGGCCAATTTGGTTTAACTTTCAGTTCATGCATAATTGATCTTCAACCGTACTGGTTCTTCTGCCAAATCGAGAGGAATTCAGTGCGAAGGGCATTTGAGGATCTTTAAAAAGGCTAATAATTCTGGAAAACCAAGCCGTATGTTTTGGAAATCCATCGAAATTTGTGATTGCCTTAATACCTCTATAGCTCTAATTTATGCAATTAGGCTACTAGTTGAATTTTTTAATCCAATTGAAATAGGCTTCATAGAAATTTCCACAAATCTTGTTACTTCGCGAATTTAGAAGCTTCGAATTCATAATATGCCTTATGACCAAGTAATCTATTAATTACTAGTTAGTCCTAATCCGAAACCAAAGCTCAATTTCAATGCCAACCATTCAACAACTAATTAGAACCGGGAGATATAGTCTAACGAGAAAGACTAAGTCCCCTGCTCTGAAAGCTTGCCCTGAAAGGAGAGGAGTGTGCACTCGTGTCTATACCTCAACTCCTAAGAAGCCTAATTCTGCTCTTAGAAAAGTTGCCAGGGTTAGATTAACTTCAGGTTTTGAAGTTACTGCTTACATTCCAGGTATTGGTCACAATCTCCAAGAACACTCGGTTGTCCTTTTAAGAGGAGGAAGAGTTAAGGATTTACCAGGTGTTCGGTATCACATAATTAGAGGGACTCTTGATACTGCCGGTGTTAAAGACCGCAAGCAAGGTCGATCAAAATATGGTGCCAAATCACCCAAAGATTAAAAATCTCTAAATCGCATTTTTCAAATTAGTTATGTCACGACGCAACGCAGCAGAAAAGCGTCCGGTACTTCCGGACCCTCAGTTTAATAACCGTCTTGCAACGATGATGGTCCACAGGCTTATGAAGCATGGAAAAAAATCAACTGCTCAGAGAATCCTCTCTGATGCCTTTGGATTAATTAATGAAAGAACGGGATCTAACCCAATAGAACTTTTTGAAACGGCAATTAAAAATGTTACCCCTTTGGTAGAAGTCCGAGCTCGAAGAGTTGGTGGTGCAACTTATCAAGTCCCAATGGAAGTTCGCCAAGAGAGAGGCACTGCAATGGCGCTTAGATGGCTAGTTAACTTTTCTCGTGCCAGAAATGGCAGGAGCATGGCTCACAAACTTGCCGGTGAACTCATGGATGCAGCAAACGAGGCTGGCAGTGCGGTTCGCAAAAGAGAAGAAACGCATAAAATGGCTGAAGCAAACAAAGCATTTGCTCATTATCGATATTGAATAATTAATTTTTTAAAATACTTTCTTTTTTACCTGCAGACCTGTAGAGTCTCATACTTAATTTTAAGCCATTTAAAGGAGAGTTTCCTGTGCCTCGCGACTTTCCCCTGGAACGGGTCAGAAATATTGGTATTGCTGCTCATATTGATGCAGGTAAGACCACTACAACTGAAAGAATCCTTTTTTATTCCGGTGTTGTTCACAAAATCGGTGAAGTTCATGATGGTGCAGCAGTAACAGATTGGATGGCCCAAGAGAGAGAAAGGGGCATCACAATCACTGCTGCAGCCATATCAACAAGCTGGCAGGACCACCGAATAAACATTATCGATACTCCTGGTCACGTTGATTTCACGATCGAAGTTGAGCGCTCAATGAGAGTGCTTGACGGAGTAATAGCAGTTTTCTGCGCGGTTGGAGGAGTTCAACCTCAATCTGAGACAGTCTGGCGACAGGCCGATCGGTATAGCGTCCCCAGGATGGTTTTTGTAAATAAAATGGATCGAACTGGTGCAGATTTTCTAAAAGTTTATGAGCAAATAAAGGATAGGCTTAAAGCCAATGCTGTTCCTATTCAGCTTCCCATAGGGGCTGAGGGAGAACTGAAGGGAATAATCGACCTTGTAGGCAATAAAGCTTACATATACAAAAATGATCTTGGGACTGATATTCAGGAGACTGAAATCCCTGAGGAAATGGCTGATGAAGCAGCTGAATGGAGAGCAAAGCTCATGGAAAGTATTGCTGAAACTGACGAAGAACTTATCGAGCAATTCCTTGACACAGGTGAATTAAATGAGGATCAGTTGAAAAAAGGAATTAGGGAAGGAGTTCTCAAGCATGGCTTGGTGCCCTTGCTTTGCGGATCTGCTTTCAAGAATAAAGGTGTGCAGTTGGTATTAGATGCAGTTGTTGACTATCTTCCTGCACCAGTTGATGTACCCCCTATTCAAGGCATACTTCCAAACGGTAAGGAGGCAGTTAGACCATCTGATGACAATGCACCTTTCAGTGCATTGGCTTTTAAGGTTATGGCTGATCCTTACGGCAAATTAACTTTCGTGCGAATGTATTCAGGAGTTCTTGAGAAGGGCAGTTATGTTATGAACTCAACAAAGGATTCTAAAGAAAGAATATCCAGACTTGTTGTGTTGAAAGCTGATGAAAGAGAAGAAGTTGATCAACTCAGAGCAGGAGACCTGGGAGCGGTTTTAGGACTGAAAAGTACCTCTACTGGAGATACATTGTGCACAACTGATGAGCCAATTGTTTTAGAAACTCTTTTCATTCCAGAGCCTGTTATTTCTGTTGCTGTCGAGCCAAAAACAAAGGGTGACATGGAGAAACTTTCTAAGGCTCTTCTATCTCTCTCAGAAGAGGATCCTACTTTTAGAGTAAGTACAGACCAAGAAACTAATCAGACAGTCATAGCTGGGATGGGTGAACTTCACTTAGAAATTCTTGTAGACAGGATGCTCAGAGAGTTTAAGGTTGAAGCAAATATAGGCGCCCCGCAAGTTTCATATAGAGAAACTATTCGTTCAAGTTCTAGAGGAGAAGGAAAATATGCTCGTCAAACAGGAGGTAAGGGACAATATGGTCATGTTGTTATTGAAATGGAGCCTGGAGAACCAGGATCAGGTTTTGAATTCGTAAACAAAATTGTTGGCGGAGTCGTACCCAAAGAATATATTGGTCCTGCCTCAAATGGAATGAAAGAGACATGTGATTCAGGTGTTCTTGCAGGGTACCCATTGATTGATGTAAAAGTCACTATGATTGATGGTTCCTTCCACGATGTGGATTCTTCTGAGATGGCCTTCAAGATTGCAGGATCGATGGCTTTCAAAGATGGTGTAAAGAAGTGCAACCCTGTTCTTCTTGAGCCAATGATGAAAGTTGAGGTAGAAGTCCCTGAGGATTTCCTAGGTTCTATAATTGGAGACCTGTCTTCTCGTAGAGGACAGGTTGAAGGTCAGTCGATTGATGATGGACAATCTAAAGTGCAATCCAAGGTACCCTTGGCTGAAATGTTCGGTTATGCCACTCAACTCCGTTCAATGACACAAGGCCGAGGTATATTCTCAATGGAGTTCAGCAATTATGAGGAAGTTCCTCGAAATGTTGCTGAAGCCATCATCTCTAAGAATCAGGGCAATTCCTGATCTGTAAACTCAACTCCACAACTAACTAAACCCCGATTCTTTAAAAAAAATGGCTCGCGAGAAGTTCGAGAGAAACAAGCCTCACGTCAACATTGGAACAATTGGCCACGTTGACCATGGCAAAACAACCCTCACTGCAGCAATAACTAATGTGCTGGCTAAAAAGGGACAGGCACAAGCCCAAGATTATGGGGACATTGATGGTGCCCCTGAGGAACGTGAGAGAGGTATTACCATCAATACCGCTCATGTTGAATATGAAACGGAGGGCCGTCACTATGCTCATGTTGATTGCCCTGGACATGCTGATTATGTGAAGAACATGATCACAGGAGCAGCACAAATGGATGGTGCAATTCTTGTTTGCGCGGCTACTGATGGACCCATGGCTCAAACAAAAGAGCACATTCTCCTTGCGAAACAGGTTGGTGTTCCTGCTCTTGTTGTTGCTCTAAACAAATGTGACATGGTTGATGATGATGAAATCATCGAGCTTGTTGAGATGGAGATCAGTGAACTTCTCGAGGGATATGGTTTCAATGATGTACCTATCGTTAAGGTTTCTGGATTAAAGGCTCTGGAAGGAAGTGCTGAATGGGAAACAAAAATCGAAGAGCTTATGACTGCTGTCGATGATTCCATACCAGAGCCAGAGAGAGAAGTTGATAAACCATTTTTGATGGCAATTGAAGATGTTTTCTCCATAACAGGTAGAGGAACAGTTGCAACCGGAAGAATCGAAAGAGGAAAAGTAACAGTTGGAGAGGAAGTTGAAATCGTGGGTATTAAAGATACCCGTTTAACAACCGTTACTGGTGTTGAAATGTTCCGAAAACTTCTTGACGAAGGAATGGCGGGAGATAATGTTGGCCTATTACTTAGAGGGATTCAAAAAGAAGACATCGAACGTGGAATGGTTCTTGTTAAGAAGGGTTCAATTACACCTCATACAAAATTTGAAGGAGAAGTTTACGTACTCAAAAAAGAAGAAGGTGGCAGACATACACCATTTTTTGCTGGTTATAGGCCACAGTTTTACATCAGAACAACTGATGTGACTGGTCAAATTACTGCTTTCACCTCAGATGATGGAAGTAATGTTGAAATGGTTATGCCTGGTGACCGCATTAAAATGACTGGTGAACTCATCTGTCCAGTTGCTATTGAACAAGGTATGAGATTTGCTATTAGAGAGGGCGGCAGAACAATAGGGGCTGGTGTTGTATCTAAGATTATCGAATAATTAAAACTTGATGGCTGGGAATTGATCCCGGCCATCAACTATTATTCTCATATAGTCTCCAAGCTAAGCCTAAAAAGGTTTTTTTTGCATCTAGACAACTTGTTTATCACTTTCCAAGGAATTTCAGGGTATTTCTTATGTCAACAGTAATTGCACAGCAAAAGATTCGTATTCGACTGAAAGCTTTTGACAGAAGAATGCTCGATCTCTCCTGTGAAAAAATAATTGAGACAGCAGACAATACATCTGCAAGTGCAATTGGACCAATACCATTGCCCACTAAACGTAAAATTTATTGCGTTTTGAGATCTCCTCATGTAGATAAAGATTCACGAGAGCATTTTGAAACCAGAACACATAGAAGAATTATTGACATTTACAGCCCTTCAGCAAAAACTATTGATGCTCTTATGAAACTTGATTTACCCAGCGGTGTTGATATAGAAGTTAAACTTTGAAGCTTTTTTTTCCTCAAATCCCTGATCATGTATCTAGGATTAAGATAAGTTTTTTTTGCGTCCCGTGACCGAACTATCAGTCAGGGAGTTACCGCTTTTCCCATTGCCTGAGGTTGTCCTTTTCCCTCAAGAGGTACTCCCTTTGCATATCTTTGAATCTAGATATCGGATCATGCTTAAAAGCGTTCTGGAATCAGATAGTAAATTTGGGGTAGTTAGATTAGATACAAAAACAAAAAAAGTTGCTGAAGTTGGATGTTGTGCTCAAATTATTAAACATCAGACCTCTGATGATGGAAGAAGCAATATCGTAACCATGGGTCAGCAAAGATTCAGAGTATTGGACATAACTCGCGAGGCCCCTTTTTGCACTGCTCTTGTTAGTTGGATAGATGATGAACCACCAATTAATCAGGATAGTTTGAATAAACTCTCTCAATCCGTTTTAGGAGCACTCAGAGACGTTGTATCGCTTAGTGGGAAACTAACTGATTCCGAAACTACACTTCCCGAGGGATTACCGGAAATTCCCAGGGAGCTATCCTTTTGGATCGCGGCTCATCTTGGTGGCCCAGCAGCTGATGAGCAACAAAAACTCTTAGAAATGAGAGATACTACAATTCGGTTGGAACGAGAATTTGAAATGCTTGATCATACAAGAAGACAACTTGCTGCCAGAACAGCTTTAAAAGATACTTTTTCCAATGCAGATCAGAGAAATAATTAATGCCTAGCTGGATTTTTCTTTTAAGTTTAATTTGTATAGTTTTTTGCCTGGGTAGTATTTATTGGTTTAAACGTGCTCGTGCATACAGCTCATCTGAGAGTGTTGCACTGGCATATGATTCTTGGACTAAGGATGCTTTATTGGAAAAGCTATGGGGTGAACATATTCACTTGGGGTTTTATAAATTGGGTGAGAGAAAACCAGATTTTAGGAAAGCAAAAGTTGATTTTGTTCATGAACTTGTTAAGTGGAGTGGATTAAATCTTTTGCCAAGAGGTTCAAGAATTCTCGATGTGGGATGTGGCATTGGTGGTAGCTCGAGAATATTGGCTGAGGAGTATGGTTTCGAAGTTGTGGGTGTAACTATTAGTCCAGCGCAAGTTGATAGGGCAAGAAATTTAACCGGTGATGAAGTTACCTGTCGTTTTGAGGTTATGGATGCTCTAAATCTGAGTTTCCAGAATGGATCTTTTGATGGGATTTGGAGTGTTGAAGCAGGTCCTCACATGCCAGATAAACAACGTTACGCGGATGAGATGTTAAGAGTCCTCAGGCCAGGAGGAGTATTGGTTGTAGCTGATTGGAACCGGAGAGATCCGCTGGCATGTAAAACAACGATTTTTGAGAAGTTTATTTTGCGACAACTATTAAATCAGTGGGCTCACCCAGAATTCTCGAGTATTAATGGTTTTAAAAAAAATATGTTAAGTAGCCCATATTCAGCAGGTCAAGTAGAAGTTGATGATTGGACTCAATTCACCCTGCCTTCCTGGAATGATTCAATTATTGAGGGTTTTAGAAGACCAAGTTCTATTTTATCTTTGGGTATACAAAGTATTTTTAAGGGTATTAGAGAAATACCTACAATTTTGATGATGAGATGGGCTTTTTCAAAAGGCCTTATGCAATTTGGCGTATTTAAAACCCGAGGCTAAAATTTAAATTTCCTTGATTTCATGGTTAGGATAAGAGCCAAAGAAAACAATATGTTCGCAAAGTGGAAATAGTATCTTTTCAAGTTCATCTTTGATATTAAATGTTTTTTGGTTAAGTTCAATATCAATAAAAAATATATATTCACCTAATTCTCTTTTTGATGGCCGGGATTCAATCCGACTCATATTTAATCCAAAGTTAGCAATACAATTAAGTGCTGCTAATAATGCTCCTGGAGTATTTGATTTGAGTGAAAATGCAAGACTTGCATATTCACTATCTCTTATAACTTCCTGGTTATGTAGTAAAACAAATCTAGTACAGTTACCCTGAATGTCATTAATTGGGTAGGCTAATTTTATTAGATCATTTAGGTCCTCAATATTATTTGAACCAATAGCAGCTCTGAACTTGCTACCTTTAACCATACGTATTGCTTCAGAAGTTGAATTAGTAGGAAGTAGCAACGCATTTGGAATATTCTGATTTAACCATTCACTGCATTGGGCTAAGGCTTGCGGGTGAGAGAGTACCTCAGATATGTTCGATAATTGCCCACAGCTATAAAGTGCGTGGCGAATAGGCATCACTATGGCTCTTCTAATAAATAATTGTGGATGTGCCCATAAAGAATCAAGAGTTGTAGTCACTCCACCTTCTACAGAATTTTCGATTGGTACTACAGCAGCTTCACAATCTTTATTGGCAATATGCTCGATGACATTGCGGAGGCCTTTACATGGTAAGAACTCAGGTGCATCAAGCTTTTCAAGATTTGAAAGCAGACAAGCTGCTTGCTCAGCATATGTTCCTTTTGGTCCTAAATAAGCTACACGTGTTCGCATTAGTAAAAAAAAAGAGTAAGGGAAGATAAAATCATGCCGCACAAGCAATTGACTATGCCTCTGGCCTTTGACGCACGACAAAAACTAGATCTGCCTGTAAAAAGCAATTCTGAGCGCCTTCCTGATTATCTCTTACAAGAGGAGAGAGTTGTTGGCGCAATGCTTGATTCTAGAAAGCTGACTCCATTGGAACCAGGAAAATTTAGATATGTTGTAACTAGTTTCAATGTATTTCAATTGCAGGTAAACCCAGTTGTAACTATTGGAGTGGTAAGCTCGCCTGGGAAATTAAGTATGCATGTTACTGATAGTCAGCTTGATGGCTTGGGTTTTATTGATGACTTTGAGCTAACTCTACAATCAACTTTAGAAGCTACCTCTAGAGGCCTGGAAGGAGAAGCCATACTGGGAGTTACAGTAAGTCAGCCACCCCTTTTAAGGTTGATCCCACCCAAAATACTCGAGTCAACTGGGCATTCAGTACTTAATGGGATACTTCTGGGCATCAAGGCGAGAGTTGGGAAGCAGCTTATTGAGGACTTCAATAAGTGGTGCAATGAGTAAATTATTAGCAATAGATGCCTAAATATTACTAATTTTTTTTAAAAAAGTCTTTCGATGTAAATCGCTTATTCCATATTTTTTTATTGCATCAATGTGTTCTTTTGTTCCATAACCAACATTGCTATGTAACCCATATTTAGGGTAATTTTCTGCAAGACATTGAATGAAAATATCTCGAGACTTTTTTGCAATAATGCTGGCTGCTGAAATAGCAGGATATCGGCTATCTCCTCTTATGAAAGTCTTTTGAGGCCCCTCCCAGCCTCTTATTGGTAATGAGCCGTCTACATAAATAAGAGTTGGGTTTTCCCTTAATTTTTTTAATGCTCTAATCATTGCAAATTCAGTTGCTTCCCTGATGCCTTGGTTATCTATTTCTTCAGCAGTCGCCTCCCCAATAGACCAATCCAAGCAATTATTCTTTATTAGCACTGATAACGCAGAAATTTTTTTTTTGGATAATGTTTTACTATCTTTTAGACCAGCATTTAATAGTATTTCTTCATTATCTTTGTTTAAGACAACTGCACCAGCAAATACAGGACCAAAAAGACATCCCCTTCCAACTTCATCAACTCCGACAATTTTGGAATTGCTGTTTTTCATAGGAATATTTAATTAACAGCTGATGAACGTCGCCTTTTTCTTCTTGGATCATCTTGATCTTCAATGCTAGAACTAACCTCTTCATTTTTTAAATCTTCTTTATCATCGTTTATTGGTATATTTTCAACCAATGGCTTGATTTCTTGCTCAGTATCTATTTCTTCAATTTCAATTTGTTCATTATCTAAAGTTGATGTAGCAAGATTAGATTTACTTGAATTTTTGATGGAAAATCGATTTTTTTTGCGATGCCTATTTGTATTAGAACTTATAAGTTGCTTTGCTTGCTTTATAACTTCTTCTGAATCATCACCTTCCCTTAAAATGCAGATAATAGAATTTTCATTGCTTTGACTTTCATCTAATAAAAGTTTTGGACTAAATCCCAGATTTCTATAAACTTCTTCTTCTACTTCATTAAGTTTAACTGTTATTAATTCTGTTTTTAGTTTATTTTTTTGTAAATCGGAAGTTGTATCAATTGTGCCACTTGAAACTATATTATTTTGTATATTGTTATCAGTAATATTATCATCATGATTTAAATTTATCTTTTCATTATTCTTATTTGAAAAATCTAAATTAATTTGTGGCTCATTTGTAATTTTTATATTTTGGTCAGTTTTATCAGATGCTGAATTCACTTTAGATGTGGTTTCTAAATAATTCTCACTATCAGGCAGTTCTGGTATATTCCCCAAACCAAAACAATCTGGACAAACTTTTCCAAAGAGTTCATAAATATTTTGACCTTGTCTTTTTCTTGTAAGTTCCACAAGTCCTAATTCTGTAAGTTGAGCAATTTGAGGCCTTGCTGAATCATTTTTTATGGCAGATGAGAAATCCTCTAATAATTGCAATTGATCTTTCCTGGAGTCCATATCAATAAAATCAATTATTATCACTCCTCCAATATTCCTAAGCCTTAATTGGCGAGCAATTTCCTTTGCCGCCTCGCAATTTGTCCAAAGCACAGTTTCTCTTGCATTTGCTGATCTAGTAAATGATCCGGAATTTACATCAATAACTGTTAGTGCCTCTGTTGGTTCAATAATTATATATCCCCCAGACGGTAGATCAACTCTGGGTTGAAGGGCATTCTGAATCGCGAGATTAATTTTGTAATGTTGGAAAATATCAGAGGGCCCTTGGTGGGCTTCTATGGACAAATTTGAAACTTGATTATTTAAAAAATCTTGAACACGCTCAACGGCTTGTTGACTGTCAACAATTATTTTTGATACTTCTGAACTTATGTGATCTCTTAGAACCTTTTGAATAAAATCCTCATCTCTCTTAATTAAGCTTGGTGGTGAATAATGTTCAGAGGTTTGTTGAATTATCTCCCACTGCTTTAGCAGGTATTCAAGGTCTTCTATTAATAACTCTTCATCAACTTTTTCAGCTTCAGTTCTTATCAATAATCCTGTACCGGGTGGTTTTATAAGAATACCTACTGCTTTGAGTCTATTGCGCTCGGACTCTGAGTTAATTCTTCTGGATATATTTACACCTTGACCATGTGGTTGAAGTACTAAATATCTTCCTGGTAAAGCAAGGTTTCCACTTAATCTTGCACCTTTATTTCCAGTAGGTTCTTTTATAACTTGCACTAAAACTTTTTGCCTAGGTTCAAGTAACTCCGTAATGCCAGCAGATGTTTTCTTTAGTCTTAGTGGTCCAAGATCGCTTACATGAATAAAACCATTCTTCTCGCTTTCGCCGATATTTACAAAAGCTGCATCGATACCAGGAAGAACATTCTCTACGGTGCCAAGGTAAACATCCCCAATTTGGTAGCGACCCTTTGCGACTATAAGTTCTTCGATATTTTCCTCTTTGAGCAGTGCCGCTATGCGCATCTGCTCAGCGATGATGATTTGCTGGCGCATCTGAAAAAATTGTTAACTCAACTTGACTCGAAAAAAATCAAAAAATTTATCTAGAAGATTCAATCAGCGTGTTGTGGTTACTTAGGCCTCACGGTGGAGATTTTGTCACTAATTGCTCTTCTTTTAATCGAGCCTGAAGAGAAGATACTGGAGGGAAATTGCCTGAATTTAAGGCTTTTCCATTTAAAACTTGGGTTAAGTCAAGACCTCTTTTAGGTAACCTTGAGCTCCATGATTATATTAGCACTCCATGCATTGTTATTTTTTAAATTTTTGAGAGTAGTGGCGAAACCTTTTCTAATATTTTTGTCATTTAGTCATACATTTGAGAATGAACGTTTTTTAACTAAATGCTTTTCGAGGATTTCAAAACAAATCAAAGACTTTAATAGAATTAACTGAATTGTCTTTTTAACTCACTGTGGTCAAAGTAAACGCTAATTATTTGAAATTAAAAGCTGGCTATTTATTCCCTGAAATTTCAAGGAGGGTGGGTAACTTTGTAAGTAATAACCCTGGTGTAAGCCTAATTAAACTTGGAATTGGAGATGTTACTGAGCCTTTGCCAGCGGCTTGTTGTGAAGCAATGAAATTTGCTATTGATGAAATGTCCACTCACGATGGATTTCATGGCTACGGACCTGAGCAGGGATATTTGTGGCTTAGAGAAAAAATAGCCACTTGGGAATATTTAAAAAGAGGTTGCGAAATAAGTCCCGAGGAAATTTTTGTATCAGACGGCTCAAAATGTGACAGCAGTAATATTCTTGACATCATCGGAGATGGTAACCAAATAGCCGTAACTGACCCTGTCTATCCTGTTTACGTTGATAGTAATGTTATGGCTGGTCAGACTGGTTTGGCCGATGAGAGTGGGTTGTATGAAGGTTTGAAATACATTCCCTTAACCGAATACAACAATTTTCAAGCGGAAATCCCTAAGGAAAAGGTTGATTTGATTTATTTGTGTTTTCCAAACAATCCAACAGGAGCGGTTGCGACTAAAGAGCAACTTGCAAAATGGGTCGATTATGCACTTGATCATCAATCCTTAATTCTTTTTGATGCAGCATACGAGGCGTTTATTCAAAATAATGATCTGCCACATTCAATTTATGAGATAGAAGGGGCAAAAGATTGTGCAATTGAATTTAGATCTTTTTCAAAAAATGCTGGTTTTACAGGTACCCGCTGTGCATATTGTGTAATTCCAAAATCATTGAAAGGACAATCTTCAAGCGGAGAAAAAATAGAGTTATGGAAATTATGGAATAGAAGGCAGAGCACTAAATTTAACGGTGTAAATTATGTTGTTCAAAGAGGTGCAGAGGCGGTTTATTCGGAGCAGGGGCAAGCCCAAATAAAAAAATTAATAAGCTTCTACATGGCAAATGCAGAGATTATTCGAAATACACTCATGAAATGTGGTTACAAAGTTTTTGGTGGTGAACATGCACCTTATGTTTGGCTGAAAGTTCCAAGTGGTAGAGATTCATGGGGATTTTTTGATTATTTATTAACTAAAGCAAATGTTGTTGGGACACCAGGGAGTGGATTTGGTTCAGCTGGTGAGGGCTATTTCAGGCTTTCTGCCTTTAACAGTAGGAGTAATGTTGAAGAGGCAATGCAAAGGATATCCAGTCTTTAGCGCCAATTATTCAAAATAGCTTTTACAGTTTTATAAATTGGATGAAAGAGGAGGACCAATGGTTGAGATGCCTGGAAAAAATTCCGCAGGTTCCGCTGTTCTAGAGAAACAAACTGAAAAAGTTAGAAAAACCTCTCCTAGGTACAAGGTTTTACTTCACAATGATCCAGTAAATTCAATGGAATTTGTTGTGAATACTCTTCGGCAGGTGGTTCCTCATTTAAGCGAGCAAGATGCCTTGGCCATAATGCTTGAAGCCCACAATACTGGTATCGGATTGGTAATAGTGTGTGATTTAGAACCAGCAGAATTTTATTCAGAATCTTTAAAAGCCAAAGGCTTAACAAGCACAATCGAGAAAGAAAACTGATTTATTTTTTTCTTAATCAATGGCAATGTTGGCTAAGCCAGGATAAAAAATGGCTTCCAACATTAACTCACATACCAATTCTTTACTGTTTGGGTTGGGTTATTGCAAATTTATATAATATTTTCGTATGGGAAGTATCGAAAGTAAATATATCTTTGCTGGGAACCATTTTAACTTTTATTTTATTTATTTTTTCATTAAAATCATGGTCTATTATACGATGGAACAAAAATAAAACTCTAAACTCATTAGGGCTATTCAATCCAATATTAAATCAGGAAATAATAAAAATATTCAAAGGCTTACTTATCTCATTGATATTAGTATTTTTAACATTTTCCCTTTTGTTTTTTGGTGGGTATGTTACGGACGTAAATGATTTTAATTTTGGGAAATTAATTAATGCAATTTTCCTTGGTTTGTTTGTTGGGTTTGCGGAGGAATTGATTTTTAGGGGCTGGTTAATGAATGAGTTTCAATATTTATTTGGCGCGAGAAAAGGGTTATTTATTCAACCACTAATTTTTAGCTTAGTTCATATTCGATTTGATTTGTCTTTTTGGGAAATGCTATTTCTATTGTTTGGATTGTTTTTATTAGGATTTTCTTTGACTTTAATAAGATTAAGAGATAATGGATCTCTTTGGGGAGCCATCTCGTTGCATGGTGGTTTAGTTGGCTTTTGGTTCCTAGTTAGTCAGGCGATCTTTGAATTCTCTTCAAAAGCTCCTGAAGTGATTATTGGGCCAAATGTATCACCAAATCCTATTGGCGGTGCTGTTGGGATAATTTCATTTTTGATACTTATTTTTACTCAGCGAAGAACTTTAGTGAGATTTTTGCGATTACCAGAATTTACTGTTAGTGATTCTTCTAAAGAAGTTAATCCATAATCTCTCTCAAGGAGTTTCATTACAGTTCTTCCAAAGTCATTTGGATGGGTATCAAAAGCCTCTAAACAAATTCGTCCAAAAGTTTTACCCATTGGTTCGGGATTCCAGAGTAACTTTCTCGCAGTCCATGGCATCATGCTCATTGGGTTATAACCTTTTTTTATCAGCCCTTTTTCAAAGCCATATTTCTCAAGAAGTGTGTGTGGTTGTAATCCAATAAAAAATATTGCAGGCTCTACGTTCTTTTCACCAAAAATACGTTCAAGTTCTCGATGGTAAGCAACAGTTTGACTTATTGTTTCAGGACGTTCATCAATAACATTAAATGAATAGTTAACTGAAACATGGTCTTTAAATCCCGCCTTTGATAGTAATTCGCAGTTTTTTAAAACAGTTCTTAAATTGTAACCCATATTCATTTTTCTAACTAACTCCTGAGATCCTGAAGTTATTCCAATTTCAAAGTAACTCATGCCTGTTTCTACCATGAGTTCTGCAAGTTCTTCATCTATGTTATCGGCCCGAATGTAGGCAGCCCATTTTATATTGATTAAACCTTCATTAATGATCGCTCTAAGAAGTTCTTTTGCATTTTGAATATGACCCCTTGCAGGAATAAATTGTGCATCAGTGAACCAGAAACCTCTAACACCCATATCATAAAGTTGCCTCATTTCTGCAACTACCTCATCAACTGGATTTATACGAACTTTCTTACCTTCAATAACTGTGTATATGCAATAACAGCAATTGTGTGGGCAACCCCTTTTAGTTTGAACACCTACATAAAAATCACCACCTTCAAGATACCAATTTAATTGCGGCCAAATTGATCTTATATATTCATAGTTGCATGCAGTTTTAATTAAATTGTTAGGTTTTTCATGGATTAAATTATTTCGTGGTTCTTCGCCGGCGTTAAAACTTCTTTCATCATTTATGGATTCACCTTTTATTAATTTTTCTAGTAAAAGTTCACCCTCACCAACAGATATGAGAGTGTCTTTAGGGAGAGATTTTCCTAGTTGTTCGTAAAAAACGCTTACTGCACCACCACCCACAACAGCCCTTGCTTTTTTATGGAAACATTTAGCTTTTTTTAATCCTTTTTTGATCAACTTTTGATTTCGCCATAATTCACCATAGTGACTGCTCATCAGTCTTAATCCACCCAAAGCCCCGTGAATCCTTTTGAGTGGGTTTCGAGAATAGAAAACCTCAAATGAACTTTGAAGAGGGTTACCTTGCCTACCATCGACAGGAGCATAAATTTGTATGTCCCTCCAAGAGAAAACTAAGAGTGTTGGCTTGAACAGACCAATTGTTTGAAGAAGTGTTTTTTTAACATCAAGGCTTGGGAGGGCGGCTAAATCAAGAATTTTTTGAGGTATCTCGGGGAAACATTTATGTAAGTAATCTGCCAGATATATTGGTCCTATTGGGAAAATGGGATTACAAGGTAGCCTAATAAATAGGACACGTTCTTCATTTTTTCCTTGGAAGGAAGATCCCATATTTCAAGTAACTCTCGGCGTTTTGATAAACGACTTTAAAAGTTTTTTATAAAGTTACGGTAATCTAACAAGTTCAGTTACCTTCTGAAAGAAGATTGGATTTTAATTTTTAGTCTTTCCATCTCCAAATTCTTGCTGCTCCTCAGCGTTTATTACTTTAATTTCAAATTTCACTACAAAACCCAGCAAGATAAGTATCAGTCCTAAAACTGGCAAGTATGAAGTATTCGTCAATTAAAGCCCCCTAGAAAGTTTCAGAGCAGAATGTATTAATTAAATTATCAGGTCTAAGACTTTGATGAACGATTTTCTCAAAAATTGAAGTACAAAAATTTTTATTTGCCAATTTTAAATCTTGAATAAGCCCAGTAATATCAGGTTATTGCTTGGCTTGCGAATACATGCCGGTGATTGGAGTTGAACCAACGACCTACTGGTTACGAATCAGTTGCTCTGCCACTGAGCTACACCGGCGTGTATTTGAAGATAACATTAACTATTTACAAGTATTTACGAAAAACGTGAACCAACCACTAAAACCAGATCCCAAAATAGATCCTCAACTACGCGAAAAATTACTTAAGGAAACTAAAAATCCTTTTTATGGCCCACGGAGAGCTCTTTGGTTTGTGTTTTGTGGAGCTGCTTTGATGGGGCTACTCATAATGATTTCCCGCTTAGTGGGAGGAGATGTTGTGTCGTTAAATGATTTTGGAATTCAAGGAGGCGCATTTTTATTATTCGCTTCATTGATTTGGTTTGATCGCAAAAAAGAAAATATTGAAGATTAATTGATCCTTAATCCCCCAAAAATAACTTTAAGGTCAACTACTAGCTAGCTACTTAACTTACGTTTTTGAGTAACCATTTTAAATCCTTCAATTAAATCTCCCTCTTTCCAATTTGAAAAACGATCACTCCCAACTCCACATTCGAAGCCCGTGGCAACTTCTTTTACATCATCCTTATTTCTTCTCAATGAATCTAAATCTCCAGTATAAATTATTTGCCCAGAACGATTGACTCTAATTTTGCAGTTTCTTTGTAGTTTTCCGTTAGTTATGTAACAGCCTGCTACTGCACTTCGCCCAATTGTGAAAATCGCTCTTACTTCAGCTTGCCCAAGTGACTCTTCGACTAACTCTGGTTCAAGCAGTCCTTCCATTGCGAATTGAATATCTTCAAGCAGTTTGTAAATGACCTCGTAATCTCTTACATCGACTCCCGCTGAGTCAGCTGCTCTTTTTGCTCCTGAGGCCATAGACGTATTGAATCCGACTATTACTGCTCCTGATGCGGCAGCTAAATCAACATCAGTTTCAGTTATTTCTCCAGGAGCGGATAATAAAACTCTTACCTGAACTTCATTTTTAGGTAATTGTTCAAGTGAACCAAGAATGGCTTCTATGCTTCCCTGTACATCTGCTTTAAGGATGACATTAAGTTCTTTGAGATCCCCCTCATTGGCTTGATTAGACAAACCTGATAAAGATACTCTTCTAGTTGCCATCTGCTGAGCAAGTCGCGTTGCTCTTGCGTCTGAAGCTCTGTCTCCAACAACAGCTCGGGCTGATTTTTCATCAGGATAAACCTCAAACTCATCACCAGCTGTAGGCACTTCATTAAAACCAAGAGCCTCCACTGGACAGGAAGGACCCGCATTTTTGAGTCTTAACCCATTTTCATCAACCATTGCTCTTACTTTTCCAAGAACAGGACCTGCTGCAATTACATCTCCAGCTTTAAGGGTTCCGTTCTGAACTAGAAGAGTGGCAACTGGACCTTTAGCTTTGTCTAGATGTGCTTCAATTACTGTTCCTTTTGCCAAACGTTCCGGATTGGCTTGTAAATCTTCAACGTCGGTTACTAAATGTATCATCTCGAGAAGTTTGTCAATATTTTCACCCTTAATTGCACTTACAGGGACCATCACCACATCGCCACCCCATTCCTCAGCTATGAGGTTCTGCTCAGAAAGTTCTTGTTTTACTCTGTCAGCAGAAGAACCTTCTTTGTCAATTTTATTGATTGCAACAACAATTGGCACTTCAGCAGCTCTTGCATGACTAATCGCTTCAAGTGTTTGAGGCCTAACTCCATCATCTGCAGCAACAACTAAGACTGCGACGTCTGTAACTTTTGTGCCACGTGCTCTCATCGCAGTAAATGCTTCATGGCCGGGCGTATCTAGAAAAGTTAGTTTTTTGAGTTGGTTCTCATGTTTAGTTTCTATTTGATAGGCACCAATATGTTGTGTAATTCCGCCAGCTTCGCCTGCAGCAACTCGGGCTTTTCTTATGGCATCTAAAAGACTAGTTTTGCCATGATCAACATGTCCCATCACTGTCACAACCGGAGGTCTTCTTATCAGATGAGCAAGATCGGCGTCTTCGATCATTTCGACTGTTTTTTTAGCAGCCTCTTCCACATCATCTTGTAAAACTGGCACACCAAACTCATCAGCAACGGTCTCAATAGTTGGTAAATCTAATGATTGAGTGACAGTAGCTGTAATTCCTTTGAAGAAAAGAGATTTGATTATTTCTGAACTCTCAACACTTAGCATGTCAGCAAGTTCTTGAACCGTAAGATTTTCGTCGGGCACAATAATCATCTCCGGTCTTACCTGTTTTGCTTCTCGAGATGCACGTAATTCCATGGCTCTTCTTCTTTGCCGCTGACGAGTTGTTTCTTTCTTGCGTTTTCGAATTGCAACTGTTGGCTTATTGGAACTTTTCTTTGAAGATTTAGGCTTTGATGGTCTGGCTAAACTGGCAGAAGCAAGGGTTGTCTGCTGTTCTCCAGCAAAACCGCTTGTTTCCGCGGTTAATGCATCATCATTTTCACCGATAATATGAACCTTTTGCCTTTGCTTTTGATTGGATTTATTTCTTAATGCCTCTAATTTTGCACTGTCATCCCAATCAGGTCTTGATTTTCTAGGAGCGCCAGTATTACCTCCTGGCCTATGGAAAGGCTTCTTTGGTGCAGATGGAGGAGTTGGTCTATTTGTTGGGGGTTTTGCTTTGTTTGAATCTGAAGAATCTTTGCGAGATTTATTTCCAGTTGTATTTCCACTGGGTTTCCTCGGAGGAGGAGTGCCAGGACGCCCAGAGGGTTTTTGAAGTTGCATCAATTCGCCAGGTGCAACCGGTTTTCTCATGCCGGTAGGTATGCCTTGCCTGCCTTGAGCTGAACCTGATCTTGTGGGTGGATTGGCTCTGTTTGGAGCTCCTTGTCTGCCTTGTTGTTGATATCCGCCAGGTCTTGATGGATTGCCTTGTCTTAATTGAGAGCCTTGTCGATTTTGTCCACCAGGTCTATTTGGACGAGGTGATACTGAATTCCTAGAAGAATTTGAGGGCCTTAAAGGGGCATTTGGTCGAGATCCCTGATTTTTTGGAGATTGATTTTTATTGCTTATGGGCCTTTCCCGGCGAATAGGTGCTCCAACAAGCTCGGGAGGGTTGCTTTTCTTTGGAGACTGACTACTACCTGCCCTCTGAGGAGGCCTGTTCTGGTCATTATTCCTTTTTTCGAGTCTTACAGGACCTCTTTGAGAACCAAACTTTTTCTGATCCTGATCAACCCTTGGCCTATTGCCATCGTTTTGAAGAGGCTTAAGTGGACGGTTTTTCCTAAAGTCACTGACAATATTGGCTGATGGCCGTTTAGGTTGTGGTGGACTAATTAATTGTGGCTTTGTTAGTGGTTTATCTCGACTGTCGGATTTCCTCAATAATGAGGACTTTGATAAGTCGGGTGATTTAGCTGATTTTATTACTGGCTTTTGATTAATATTTTGATCTTTTTTTGGTACTAAGGGTGGCTTTTGAGAACGAAGATTGTTTTTACTATCTAAAGCAGGTTTACCAATTTCGCGGGGTTTAGGAGCTAGAGGTTTTGGCGCTGTGGGTTTTTTATTGATTAGTTGTCTAACAGGTTTGGATGGAGATTTATCGACCTTTTTGGATAAATTTTTTGAATCATTTTCTGAGTTACTTTTGGAAATCTCTTCACTTGCTTTTGTTTTTGGATGCAGTTTCTTGGGAATAGAAGGTTTTGCTGTGAGCGTTTTTTCTTTATCGGGAGATTTTTCTTGTTTGGGAGAAATGCTTTTTGATGGTAGCGGGGTTGCTTTTTTTAGAGAAAGTATTTGTTTTGAATTTGATTGCTTGGATTTTTGTTCGATTAGAGGGGATTTGTTTTGTCTAAGAAAATTTCTTATTTGCTTTGCATCTTCATCACTTATTGAACTGCTGTGACTTTTTACAGAAATTTTTAGTTTTTTTGCGGCCTCAAGCACATCTCTATTTTCAAGGTTTAAAACCTTGGAGAGTTCATAGATCCTGATTTTGCCGCTGCTTGTCATTAAGTTTTCCGATTAGTCCAATTTGTTGATTTTTAGCCTATTTATCAGCTTATTATTTATCTTGCCCTAGTTGATGGATCATTGCACTGATTTAGTCGATCTTTGAGAATTTCTATAATGTTTTGCTCTACCTTGCATCTCAAAGCTTTTTGAAGACGTTTTCGCCGCCAAGATTCATCTAGGCAAGATTGATTGAGACAGATATAGGCAGATCTGCCCATTCCCCCTTCGAGGACTACACCATCCTTGAAGTCCCTTGTTACTTTGATAAGCCTTCTTCTATCAAAGACTCCTCTACATGCAACGCAGCGACGAAGGACGGGTTGTTGGTTCACCGGGTTCCATCCTCTGAGTATTTCGACTCTACTTCGGGTTCATCTATACCTTGGGATTCTGTATTTGTTTTATTTGGCTCTTGATCAATAATTTGCTTACTATCAATGCTTTCTGATCCTGAAATATCCTCTTCATTTACTCCTTCGGAATCTTCTTTGAAGTCCTCATCGTCCTCTGGGAGGGGATAAAGTTCTCTTAGTCTTGCATCTTCTTCAGCTCTTGCAGCTTGTTCCGCAGCAAACCTATCCTCAGCTTGTTTTTGAAGTGCTTCTTCTTCTTCTCTTTGAGAGATCAATTCTGCAACAACTGAATCTTCAGCGGCTTGATCGTATTCTTGTGAATTTTTAATGTCAATTTTCCAACCAGTAAGTCTGGCTGCCAGTCGAACATTTTGCCCTTCTCTTCCAATTGCAAGACTAAGCTGGTCTGGCGGGACAAGAACATGTGCGTGTTGTCCCTCGGGATCAACCAACCTAACCATTTCAACTCTGGATGGACTCAATGAGTTGCAAATGTATTCGACAGGATCTGGTGACCATCGGATTACATCAATCTTTTCGCCTCTAAGTTCATTAACAACTTG
Source organism: Prochlorococcus sp. MIT2309 (assembly GCF_059772305.1). NCBI lineage: Bacteria > Bacillati > Cyanobacteriota > Cyanophyceae > Synechococcales > Prochlorococcaceae > Prochlorococcus > Prochlorococcus sp. MIT2309. The sequence continues at coordinate 1,428,668 of NZ_CM186282.1, forward strand.
CTGAATCCGTGAACCTCTGGCTCCTATGCATGCTCCAACAGGGTCGACTTCTCTCTCGATGCTGTCAACTGCAACTTTTGTTCTTGGACCAACTGACCTTGAGGGTGGGTTTGCCTCTCTAGCAACTGCAACTATTTTTACTGAACCTTCCTGTATCTCAGGGACTTCGTTTTCGAATAAGTAGACAACTAACCCAGCGTTTGATCTGCTAACAAATAGTTGAGGACCTCTACGTGGGACCTCACTAACTTCTTTGAGATAAACTTTAAAAGTTGCGTTAGCCCGATAATTATCATTAGGTAATTGATCTTTTCTTGGTAATTCAGCTTCAACTTCAGGTCTTCCCAATCCTGAACTTACAGCCATAATTACTGATTGCCTCTCAAATCTTATAACTCTGGCAGTAAGTACAGGGTCCTCTAAATCAGCAAATTCTTCTTGGATCATTCTTCTTTGCTGATCCCTTAATTTTTGAGCCAACACTTGTTTGGTGGTTGTAGCAGCCATCCTTCCAAACTCCTCTTTTTCAGGAGTTACATCTAGAACAACTGTGTCTCCAATTTGTGCATCATCGGCGACTTGCATAACCTCTGAAAGGGAAATTTGATGATCTTCACTTTCTATTTCTTCAACAATGATTTTACTTGCCAAAACTCGATATCCTTCTTCCTCAAGGTCTAGACCAACATCGAAATTACTAAAATATTCTTCTTCGAATGGATCTTGGCTAATCCCAAGGTAAAGAGTCCGACGATATCTTTCGTACCCCTTTAATAGGGCTTCTCGCAAAGCAGCTTCAACGACTTGAGTGGGGAGTTTCTTCTCCTCACTTATGTCTTCGATTAAATTATTTAGTCCGGGAAGAAGAACAAGTGCCATCGATGATGGATTAAGTAAAGGTGGTTGGGGGAGAAAAGCAGATTTGGTGGTTTAACTATTCTTCTGAATTAACAAGACGAACGTTAATAACACTTGTCGTTGGAATGATGATAATCCTTCCTTTGCAATTAAGCTTCAATTCTTGTTTTGTTCTCTCATGAAGTAGCCCTTTTTGTTTGTTTTCACATTTATTTTTGTCCTTGAATTGAACTTCTACGGGAAAACCTTTGAAAGTATTGAATTCTTTATCTGTCTCTAAGAAATCAGAGAGACCAGGACTACTTATCTCAAGAAGATAAGAATTTTTCAGGAGCTTGGAGTTATCAAAGGCATCACCTATAAAAGGGCTTAACTTTGCACAATCGTCTAAAGAGACAAAACCTCCTCCTTTTGGACGGATATCTAACTTAATTGTCATTGGGTTTAAGTGTGTATGAAAATCAATTCCAATCACCTCAAAACCTTCATCCGAAGCCGTTTTGCAGGCAATCTCTCTAAGCTCAATGTTTAGTGAATTCAAGAAAAATCCAAGATTTAGATTGGGAAGTGACCCAATCGGTGTCAGATTTAACCTGCCCCAATAAAAGGGGTACCGTTAGGCTACTGACAATGATACTTGATCGGCTAACCGATTCACATAGAGCTTTGTAAGCTACTCTTTCGATTTCAAACTAAGTAGGATCTCAAAAGATTCATAAATTGCATGAACGAAGAAAAAAAAAATCAGACAAGTAAGGCAAATAAATCGATTGCAAAAATTTTTAGTCTCGTATTTCTCTGGCTTTTTACTTTTTCAAACCCTGTCTTAGCTCTTGAAGAATTTGGAGCCAGTAGATCAAATCACAGTTTCGTTGCCGACGCTGTTAGAGGAGTTGCGCCTGCTGTTGTTCGTATCGATACGGAAAGAACAGTTGAAAGACAGCCTTATGACCCCACTTTGATCGATCCGCTACTTAGGGACCTTCTTGGAGAGGGTGGAATGGGTCCTGAAAGGGAGAGAGGACAAGGTTCAGGAGTGTTAATTAACTCAGAGGGCCTAGTTCTTACTAATGCACATGTGGTTGAGAAGGTAGATGAAGTTAATGTGACTCTTGCAAGTGGTCAAGAGTGTGATGGCAAAGTTGTTGGTAGTGATCCTGTTACTGATATTGCTCTAGTTCAGTTACTAGATTTTCCTGATTTAAAATCAGCGCCCTTAGGTGACTCTGAAGATTTGGAGGTTGGTGATTGGGCCATAGCTCTTGGGACCCCCTTTGGTCTAGAGCGTACTGTGACTCTTGGAATAGTTAGCAGTCTGCATAGGGATATAAATAGTCTTGGCTTCTCAGATAAAAGACTAGATTTAATTCAAACTGATGCAGCGATCAATCCTGGCAATTCTGGGGGGCCATTGGTTAATGCAAGGGGCGAGGTAATTGGAATAAACACTCTTGTTAGATCTGGTCCTGGGGCTGGTTTGGGATTTGCAATACCTATAAACCTTGCCAGTAGAGTTTCGGATGAGCTGTTGTCAAATGGTGAGGTAATACATCCTTACTTGGGAGTGCAATTGATATCACTTACTGCAAGGATTGCAAGAGAGCACAATAAAGACCCAAATTCTCTTCTGGAATTGCCTGAGAGATCAGGTGCGTTGGTTCAAACTGTAATTCCTGATAGTCCTGCAGAACGAGCAGGGCTCAGGAGAGGTGATTTAGTCATTTATGCACAAGGTAATGAAATTGATGATCCGCAGTCACTTCTTGAAAAAGTTGAGCAATCTGAGATTGGTAGACCTTTTGATTTAAAGATCCTGCGCGAAAGTAGAGAAATTAAGCTTTCCATAAAACCGGACCCACTTCCTGGACTGAGTTAGGACCTGCTACTGTCTCGGCTAATTACTAATAATTTTGTTTGAGATGTCTGATTTGCAAAAACAAATGAAACAAGCAGTTGCAGACGCAGCTGTGGATTTAATTGATGATGGGATGGTTGTTGGACTGGGATCCGGTTCTACTGCTGCTTTGATGATCGAAGCCCTAGGTAAAAAGATTGCTGAGGGTAAGCTAAAAAAAATCATTGGCGTAACCACTTCATTTCAGGGAGAGGTCTTAGCTTCTAGCCTCGGGATAAATTTGAAACAACTTTCAGCTGTTTCAAAAATTGATTTAGCTATAGATGGCGCCGATGAGGTGGATCCTTCCTTTCAGTTAATTAAGGGTGGAGGAGCCTGTCATGTACAAGAGAAACTTGTTGCAACCCTTGCCAGTCAATTTATCGTTGTTGTTGATTCAACTAAATTGGTTGATTGCCTCAATAAGGAATTTCTCCTCCCTGTAGAGGTTATTCCCTCCTCATGGATTCATGTACAGAACAATCTCAAAACAATGGGAGCAAAAACAACTTTGCGAATGGCAGCAAAGAAGGCAGGCCCAGTGGTTTCTGATCAAGGTAATTTAATTATTGATATTCAATTCGAAAATGGAATAAAATCCCCAGAAAAGCTTGAAAAAGAAATTAATAATATCCCTGGGGTACTTGAAAATGGACTTTTTGTAAACCTTACTGATGATGTTTTGGTTGGCGAAATTATTAATGGAAAAGCTGCTGTAAAAAAACTAATCAGATCTGATTCTGATTGATTGCGCATGGCTAAAAAGGCCCTCGCTTTTGGCCAGCTCCACAATTGCTTCTTTGTTGCGTGTAAGAGCTTTTGAGTTGAATTGAATTATTGAAGTGTTCTTCATGAAAGTTTCAACACTTAAAGCGCCACTAAACCTTGCAGTTCCGGAGGTCGGGAGTGTGTGATTAGGTCCTGCCAAATAATCTCCAACAGCCTCTGGTGTCCATGGACCAATGAATATTGCTCCTGCATTGTTTATTTTCTTGGAAACTTCACAAGGATCTTCCGTGAGAATTTCTAGATGTTCAGGAGCAAACTCATCAGAAAGTTTTATGCATTCATCAAGGCTTTCGCAATGAATTAAAACGCCCCAATCCTCAAGAGATTTTTTGCATATTTCTGCCCGGGGATGATTCTTAAGTTGTTTGTCTATTTCCTCTGGTAACGAATCAATTATTTTTAATTCTGTTGTTATTAGGATTGCTGCTGCTAGAGGATCGTGCTCTGCTTGAGCCAATAAATCAGAAGCTATTTGCTCAATTTTTGCCGATTTGTCTGCAATTATTAGTACCTCGCTTGGACCAGCAAGGGAGTCAATTCCAACTTTACCGTAAACAGATTTCTTGGCTAAAGTTACAAAAATATTTCCTGGCCCACTAATAACATCAACTTTGGGGATAGTTTCTGTTCCAAAAGCTAAAGCTGCAATAGCCTGGGCACCTCCAATGCGAAAAACCCTCTCTATTCCAAGAAGGTAGGCGGCAGCCATAACTGTTGAATTTATTTCCCCATCTTTCCCCGCAGGGGTTACCATTATTAATTCCTTAACACCAGCAACCTTTGCAGGGATAGCATTCATTATTACCGTGCTGGGATATGAGGCTCTCCCCCCAGGTATATAAATACCTGCTTTTTCTACTGGTCCCCATCTTCTTCCCAATTTTTCTCCTGTGTCACCGGTGAAAGAGATATCCTTCGGGATTTGTAAATAGTGAAATTTTTCAATACGCTCTTTCGCTGTTTTTAAAGCGTCTTGCAGATTGAATGGAGTTTCTTCCCAGGCTTTTTTGAGTTTTTCTTGAGGAACTTCAAGAGGATCTGGACGAAATCCATCATATTTTTCAGTAAATTTGAATAATGCTTCATCTCCAGATTTTTGGATCTCGCCGAGAATCTCTTCGACTATCTTTGTTACTGTTTCTTGAGAACCTGAGCTTGTCCTATTTGTAATGCTTTCTAGAGATTGGGAAGCCTCATGAAAATTATTAATTTTTCGAATTTTGGTGCTCATACCTTTTCAACTTGTTGATAAACCTAAAAAGCCTGAGGGATTTAAATTTAAGTTTTAGTTTGATGATTTTAGATCTTCTTGTATTGTCTCATGAATATCTAATGTTGGCGCATTAAGCTAAGGTAATAGTCCTAACGAAAAATCAACGACCATCAGTGGCAAATAACAAATCAGCCAAGAAGCGAATACAGATTTCTGAGCGCAATCGGCTTGAGAACAAATCTTACAAATCTGCAGTTAGAACTCTAATGAAGAGATTTTTTATTGCATGTGATTCATACGCTTCTGAAAAAAGTGACAGCGCCAGCCTTTCACTTCAAAAAAATATTAACGAAGCTTTTAGTAAAATCGATAAAGCTGTTAAAAGAGGAGTCATGCACAAAAATAATGCTGCGAATCAGAAAGCAAGACTCAGCTTGGCTCACAAAAAAGCTATTGGTTCCGAAAAACCCTCTTAATACTTAAATTTTGGGGTTGCGTTTTCTTTGCGGCAAAAACAAGTGACAGAAATCAACCTCATTGACAGTCATTGTCATATTGTTTTCGAAAATTTTCAAAGCGACCTTGACGAAACAGCTTTGCGATGGAGAGAGGCTGGTGTAGTCAGTCTTCTACACGCATGTGTAGAGCCTTCCGAAATTAGTTCTATTCGCGCTTTGGCTGATCGTTTCCCTGAATTGCGTTATGCGGTTGGTTGTCATCCACTTGATACTGAGAATTGGAGTGATAACACACCAGAGATTTTGAGAGAGGCTGCTATTTCTGATTCGCGGGTTGTAGCTATTGGTGAACTTGGTCTGGATTTATTCAAAGATGATAATCTCGATGAACAATTGGAAATTCTGAGGCCCCAACTTTCAATAGCTTTTGATTTAGAACTTCCCGTAATCATCCATTGCCGAAATGCAGCAGAAGAGATGTTCAAAGTTCTTTCTAATTTTAAAGATAAAAATATTTGTCCTCGCGGTGTAATGCATTGTTGGGGGGGGACAAGAATGGAAATGGAAAAGTTCCTAAGTTTGGGTTTTTACATAAGTTTTAGCGGCACAGTTACTTTTCCTAAGGCAGCTCAGATACATGACTGCGCAGCTGAAGTACCCTCCGATCGATATTTAGTTGAGACTGATTGCCCATTTCTTTCACCAGTCCCCCTTAGAGGGAAAAGAAATGAGCCCGCAAATGTCAGGAAAGTAGCAGCCGCGATTGCTAAATTGAGAGGGGAATCACTTGAATCGGTTGCAGAAAAAACAACTTCCAATGCTAGAAAATTATTTAATTTACCTTGATATCAAAATTTTCGATTGGAAATAATTGTTTCGCCGGTGTACAATTGGGAATTGGCCTAGTTTGTTTGTGCTCATTTGCTGGGCACTCATTTTTCAAGGATTTTTGATTTAGTGAACTTATCGACTTCAATTACTTGGTTTTTCTGATCGTCTTCATCTTCTGAAGCTGAAAAGAAATCTCAAGATTGGTTCAGATAGGCTCGAAGTAATCAGCCCCTTGAATTAGAAACTTGGTCAGAAAGTAAACCCTCTTATCTACTTAAGGTTTTCGCATGAGCAGTAGCGCGATTCAGGTAGCAAAGACAGTCACATACCTGCCAGATTTGGTCGAGGTTCAGAGGGCTAGTTTTAAATGGTTTCTCGAGAAGGGTCTGATTGAAGAATTGGAGAGCTTTTCTCCAATTGCTGATTACACAGGCAAGCTTGAGCTGCATTTCGTAGGTAACGAATATAGACTTAAACGCCCAAGGCATGATGTTGAAGAAGCAAAAAGAAGAGACGCTACTTTTGCCTCCCAGATGTATGTAACTTGTCGGCTGGTTAACAAAGAAAGTGGCGAGATTAAGGAGCAAGAGGTATTTATAGGTGAGCTTCCTCTGATGACAGAAAGAGGGACTTTTATAATTAATGGTGCTGAGAGAGTAATTGTTAACCAAATTGTTCGTAGTCCCGGTGTTTATTTTAAAGATGAACAAGATAAAAATGGTCGGAGAACTTACAACGCAAGTGTTATTCCAAATCGTGGGGCTTGGTTGAAGTTTGAAACAGATAAAAATGATCTGCTACATGTTCGAGTAGATAAAACACGAAAAATTAATGCGCATGTTCTCATGAGAGCCATGGGACTCTCAGATAATGATGTAATCGATAAACTTCGCCATCCTGAGTATTACCAAAAGTCAATAGATTCTGCTAACGAAGAGGGAATTAGCTCGGAAGATCAAGCCCTACTTGAGTTATACAAAAAGCTGCGCCCAGGCGAACCACCCTCGGTAAGTGGCGGTCAACAACTATTGCAGAGTAGATTTTTTGATCCAAAACGTTATGACCTTGGAAGAGTTGGCAGATACAAAATTAACAAAAAATTGAGGCTGACAATCCCTGACAACGTCAGAACTTTGACTCATGAGGATGTACTTTCAACGCTTGATTATTTAATCAATTTAGAATTAGATGTTGGTGGTGCCTCTCTCGATGATATTGATCATTTAGGTAATAGGAGAGTTAGGTCTGTCGGAGAATTGTTGCAAAATCAAGTGAGGGTTGGATTAAACCGACTTGAGAGAATAATTAAAGAAAGAATGACCGTTGGTGAGACAGATTCTTTAACTCCAGCGCAGTTGGTTAATCCAAAACCATTAGTGGCAGCAATAAAGGAATTTTTTGGTTCAAGTCAGTTAAGTCAATTTATGGATCAAACAAATCCATTGGCTGAGTTAACCCACAAACGCCGAATCTCTGCTCTTGGACCAGGTGGTTTAACAAGAGAGAGAGCAGGTTTTGCTGTTCGTGATATTCATCCCTCGCATTACGGCCGACTTTGCCCTATCGAAACTCCAGAAGGACCAAACGCTGGTTTGATTAATTCTTTGGCTACTCATGCAAGAGTTAATGATTATGGTTTTGTAGAAACTCCTTTCTGGAAAGTCGAAAAAGGGGTTGTTATCAAAAAGGGAGACCCTATCTATCTCTCTGCAGATCTAGAGGACGAATGTAGAGTTGCTCCTGGAGATGTTGCTACTGACAGTGATGGAAAAATTATTGCTGATTTAATTCCTGTCAGATATAGACAGGATTTTGAAAAAGTCCCACCTGAACAAGTTGATTATGTACAACTTTCACCTGTGCAAGTTATTTCGGTAGCTACATCATTAATACCTTTTGTTGAGCATGATGATGCAAACAGAGCCTTAATGGGCTCCAATATGCAACGTCAGGCAGTGCCATTGTTAAGACCTGAGAGACCATTAGTTGGAACAGGCTTGGAGACGCAGGTGGCAAGAGATTCAGGAATGGTTCCAATTTCGAAAGTTAACGGAAAAGTTGTTTTTGTGGATGCAACCGCAATTGTAGTTAGAGACGATGAGGGAATTGACCACACACATTATTTACAAAAGTATCAACGTTCTAATCAAGATACATGCCTTAATCAAAGACCTATTGTTTCTAATGGTGATTTGGTGATTGTTGGACAAGTTTTAGCTGATGGTTCAGCCTGCGAAGGGGGAGAAATAGCTCTTGGACAAAATGTGTTAATCGCATATATGCCTTGGGAAGGATACAACTATGAAGATGCAATTTTGGTTAGCGAAAGGTTAGTTAAAGATGATCTCTATACGTCTGTTCACATCGAGAAATATGAGATAGAGGCTAGACAAACGAAACTTGGCCCAGAGGAGATAACAAGAGAGATACCTAACGTTTCGGAAGAAAATTTAGGTAACCTTGACGAGATGGGAATTATTAGAATTGGTGCTTTTGTCGAAAGTGGAGATATTTTAGTTGGAAAAGTTACACCAAAAGGCGAGTCTGATCAGCCACCAGAGGAAAAGCTACTTAGAGCAATATTTGGTGAGAAAGCACGTGATGTTAGAGATAACTCGTTAAGAGTTCCTAGTACTGAGAGAGGACGGGTAGTAGACGTTCGCATCTATACGCGAGAGCAAGGAGATGAATTGCCACCAGGTGCAAACATGGTAGTTAGATGTTACGTGGCACAAAGAAGAAAAATTCAAGTAGGAGATAAAATGGCAGGTCGGCATGGCAATAAAGGCATTATAAGCCGAATATTGCCTAGGGAGGATATGCCCTACCTCCCTGATGGAACACCAGTAGACATAGTTCTAAATCCGCTTGGTGTCCCAAGTCGTATGAACGTAGGACAGGTTTTTGAATTATTAATGGGCTGGGCTGCCGCAAATTTAGATTGTCGCGTCAAAGTTGTGCCTTTTGACGAAATGTACGGCGCTGAGAAATCACAACAAACAGTTCAGGCTTATTTGAAAGAGGCTGCAAAGCAGCCTGGTAAAGAATGGGTTTATAATCCAGATGATCCTGGAAAACTTCTTTTAAGAGATGGTCGAACGGGACAGGCTTTTGATCAGCCTGTTGCAGTTGGGTATTCGCACTTTTTAAAATTGGTACATCTAGTAGACGATAAAATTCACGCTCGCTCAACAGGTCCTTATTCATTAGTAACTCAACAACCTCTTGGAGGTAAGGCTCAGCAGGGTGGTCAACGATTAGGAGAAATGGAGGTATGGGCTCTTGAGGCTTATGGAGCTGCCTATACTCTTCAAGAACTTTTGACTGTAAAATCTGATGATATGCAAGGAAGAAATGAAGCCCTTAATGCAATTGTTAAAGGTAAGCCCATTCCTAGGCCCGGAACTCCCGAATCTTTCAAGGTTCTGATGAGAGAACTACAGTCTTTGGGTCTCGATATCGGAGTTTATACAGATGATGGGAAAGAGGTTGACCTTATGCAAGATGTTAATCCTCGCAGGAGCACACCAAGTAGGCCAACATATGAATCACTGGGAGTAACTGATTACGACGATGACTAGATAATTCATGTTTCCCCGCCCCAAGTAATTTTTAATTTCCCATGACCTCAAGCAATCTTCGAACAGAAAACCACTTTGATTACGTCAAGATAACCTTGGCCTCGCCTCAAAGAATAATGGATTGGGGGCAAAGAACCCTCCCCAATGGTCAGGTGGTTGGTGAAGTGACAAAACCAGAGACTATTAATTACCGAACATTGAAGCCGGAAATGGATGGCCTATTTTGTGAAAAGATTTTTGGACCATCAAAGGATTGGGAATGTCATTGTGGGAAATATAAAAGAGTGAGGCATCGTGGAATAGTTTGTGAAAGATGTGGAGTTGAGGTTACAGAAAGCAGGGTCAGACGCCACCGGATGGGTTTCATCAAGCTAGCAGCGCCAGTCTCACATGTTTGGTACTTAAAAGGTATTCCAAGTTATGTCGCTATTTTGCTCGATATGCCCTTAAGGGATGTCGAGCAAATAGTATATTTCAATTGCTATGTAGTTTTAGATGTTGGTGATCACAAAGATCTTAAATACAAGCAATTATTGACCGAGGATGAATGGCTTGAAGTAGAGGATGAAATATATGCTGAAGATTCAACCATAGAAAATGAGCCAGTTGTTGGCATTGGTGCAGAAGCCCTTAAGCAATTACTTGAAGACCTCGATATGCCTGAGGTCGCTGAGCAGTTAAGAGAGGATATTGCTTCTAGCAAAGGTCAAAAAAGAGCCAAATTAATAAAAAGATTGAGGGTAATAGACAATTTTATTGCTACAGGGGCAAATCCTGAGTGGATGGTGCTTGATGCAATACCAGTTATACCTCCAGATCTGAGACCAATGGTGCAATTGGATGGTGGTAGGTTTGCAACTTCTGATTTAAATGATTTATATAGACGTGTAATTAACAGAAACAATAGACTTGCACGTTTGCAGGAAATACTTGCACCAGAAATTATCGTTAGGAACGAGAAAAGGATGCTGCAAGAGGCAGTTGATGCACTCATAGATAATGGGAGAAGAGGCAGAACTGTAGTAGGAGCAAATAGTAGGCCACTAAAATCTTTAAGTGACATTATTGAAGGTAAACAAGGTCGTTTCCGACAAAACCTTCTTGGTAAACGAGTTGACTACTCAGGGAGATCAGTAATAGTTGTTGGTCCCAAACTAAAAATGCATCAATGTGGACTTCCCAAGGAGATGGCCATTGAGCTTTTTCAACCATTTGTAATCCATAGGTTAATCAGACAAAATATCGTCAATAATATTAAAGCTGCCAAGAAATTGATCCAGCGTGCTGATGATGAGGTTATGCAAGTTCTTCAAGAGGTTATAGAGGGACATCCCATACTTCTTAATCGTGCCCCCACACTTCACCGTCTCGGAATTCAGGCTTTTGAACCGAAATTAGTTGCTGGGAGGGCTATTCAACTTCACCCTTTAGTTTGTCCAGCATTTAATGCTGACTTTGATGGAGACCAGATGGCTGTGCATGTACCACTAGCTATTGAATCTCAAACGGAGGCTAGAATGCTGATGCTTGCAAGTAACAATATTTTGTCTCCTGCTACAGGAGATCCAATAGTAACTCCTTCGCAAGACATGGTTTTGGGATCATATTATTTAACTGCACTTCAACCAGGTTTATCAAAACCAGAATTCGGAGATAGATCTCACACATATGCTTCTCTTGAAGATGTAATAAAAGCATTTGATGATCAGAGGTTAAATCTTCATGAGTGGATATGGGTTCGATTTAATGGGGAAGTTGATGATGAAGAAGAACTTGAAGTGCCAATTGAAACTAAAACTCTTGAGGATGGGACCATGATCGAGCAATGGTCACTTCGCCGAGATCGTAAGGATGCAGACGGTTCTCTTATTAGTAGGTTTATTCTCACAACGGTTGGACGTGTTGTAATGAATCACACAATTATCGATGCTGTTGCTTCAGCTTAATTCTCTCTTACTACTCTCTTCACTAAAGGTTTAATCCAATGACATCAGCTAAAACACCTAAAGCTCGTAAGTCTTCAACAAGATCAAGAAAAGGATCTAAAAATTCTAAAAAAGCAGCAAAAGCTTTTTTAGCTCCACCCTTATCAAAAACACCACCACCATTTCGGAACAGGATAGTTGATAAAAAAGGCTTAAAGCAATTAGTTGCTTGGGCTTATAAAAATCACGGCACTGCAGCTACTGCGGCGATGGCTGATAACTTAAAAGATTTAGGTTTTAAATACGCAACTCAGGCCGCTGTTTCAATCTCAGTAGATGATCTTAAAGTTCCAGAGGCCAAGCAAGATCTTCTAGGTCAAGCAGAGGCACAAATAACGGCAACTGAGGAATGTTATCGACTAGGCGAAATAACCGAAGTTGAGAGACATACAAAAGTTATAGACACTTGGACAGAGACGAATGAGAGACTTGTTGATGCAGTGAAGAAAAACTTCAATCAAAATGATCCATTGAATTCTGTATGGATGATGGCAAATTCTGGGGCACGTGGAAATATGTCTCAGGTCCGTCAACTTGTAGGTATGAGAGGATTGATGGCTAATCCGCAAGGAGAAATCATTGACTTGCCAATACGCACTAACTTTAGAGAGGGTCTCACTGTTACTGAATATGTTATTTCTTCGTATGGAGCACGTAAAGGACTAGTAGATACAGCACTAAGGACGGCTGATTCTGGTTACTTAACACGAAGACTAGTAGATGTAGCTCAAGATGTAATTGTCAGGGAGGAGGATTGTGGAACTACGCGTGCAATTCTTGTAAAGTCCGAGGATGGAAAGTTTGGGAATAGACTTGTTGGACGATTGACCGCCGAGCAAATCACTAAATCGGATGGCGAGGTTTTAGCAGAGAGAGATGTTGCTATTGATCCTCAACTCTCCAGAAAATTAGAGAAGGAAAACCTAAAATCGGTAATGGTCCGATCTCCTTTGACCTGTGAAGCTAATCGATCTGTTTGCAGAAAATGTTACGGATGGGCCTTGGCTCACAATCAATTAGTAGATCTTGGCGAGGCAGTTGGAATTATTGCGGCTCAATCAATTGGAGAACCTGGTACCCAATTGACCATGAGAACCTTCCATACGGGTGGAGTCTCGACCGCGGAAACTGGTGTGGTTAGATCAAAGGTTGCTGGTAAAGTCGAATTCGGTCCTAAAGCTCGATTGAGAGGTTATCGGACACCTCATGGAGTTGAGGCCCAACAGTCTGAAGTGGATTTCACTTTGACTATAAAAGCCACTGGGAATACGAAATCCCAAAAGATTGATGTTTCTACTGGCTCACTGTTGTTCGTTGAGAATGGCCAGGAAATACAAGCAGATGTAACTGTTGCTCAAATCGCTGCCGGTTCAGTCAAGAAAAGTGTAGAAAAAGCAACAAAAGATGTTATTTGCGACTTGGCGGGTCAAGTGAGATATGAAGACGTTATTCAACCAAGAGAAGTTACTGATAGACAAGGCAATATTACTTTAAAAGCTCAGCGACTAGGACGCTTGTGGGTTTTAGCTGGAGACGTCTACAACTTGCCTCCTAATGCTTTACCAGTTGTCTCTAGTAATGTAAAAGTCAAAGAGGGACAGGTTTTAGCAGAAGCTAACCAGGCGACTGAGTTTGGAGGAGAAGTACGCTTAAGAGACTCAATTGGTGATTCTAGAGAAGTTCAAATAGTGACCACTTCAATGAAGCTCAAAGACTTTAAGTTACTTGAGGAGACGTCGCATGCTGGGGAACTTTGGACCTTGGAAGCTCAGGATGGTACCAGATATAGATTAAACACCGCTCCAGGTAGCAAAATAGGAAATGGAGAGATTATTGCTGAATTGTCAGACGATCGGTTTAGAACACAGACTGGCGGTCTAGTTAAGTACTCTCCTGGACTTGCAATCAAGAAAGCTCGTTCTGCAAAGAATGGTTTTGAGGTGAGCAAAGGTGGAGCATTGCTCTGGGTCCCTCAGGAAACTCATGAAATCAACAAAGATATTTCTCTTCTTATGATAAAAGACAAGCAGTGGATAGAGGCTGGCACTGAAGTTGTAAAAGATATCTTCAGTCAGACTTCTGGGATTGTTACGGTTACCCAGAAAAATGATATCTTGCGAGAGATTATCGTAAGAAGCGGTAAATTTCATCCTTGTAAAGATTCAAAAGCTCTTGAGCGTTTTGAAGGTGATGGCCAAATCGTTAATCCTGGTGAGAACATTGCCAAGGGAATAAAAACTGAAGAAATAGTATATGTTCAATCCGTTGAGACAATTGAGGGCAAGGGGCTTCTGCTCAGACCAGTTGAGGAGTATTTAATTCCTGATGAGGCTCAATTACCAGATCTTGAGCATGTGAAACAACCAAAGGGCCCCTCCTTGGGTTTGAAAGCTACTCAAAGGTTAGCCTTCAAAGACGGTGAGTTGATTAAATCAGTTGAGGGTATTGAACTTTTAAAGACACAACTAATCCTCGAAACACATGAAACAACCCCTCAGATGACAGTGGATGTTGAATCGATTAAAGATAAGAAGGATAAATCAACAGACAGACTAAATCTTGTAATTCTTGAAAGCATCCTAGTTAGAAGAGATACTATCTCAGATTCCAGTCACGGCTCAACGCATACAGAATTACAAGTCAATGATTGCCAAGCAATAAGTGCCAACGACGTTGTTGCTACTACTCAAATACTGTGTAAACAAAAGGGGATTGTTCAATTCCCTGATGTTGGGGAGGGAGAACCTATAAGGCGACTTATAGTCGAGCGTGAAGAAGATACTATTAAGCTCAAACCAAGTTCACCTCCTCTTGTGAAAATTGGTGATCGAGTGGTTGATGGCGATTTCCTGGCTAAAGATCAAACAATTGATTGTTGCGGCGAGGTTGAGAGTGTCTCTAGTTCAGAAGTTACATTGCGATTGGGAAGACCCTATATGGTCTCACCTGATTCAGTACTTCACGTAAGAAACGGTGAGTTAGTTCAGAGAGGAGATGGACTCGCTTTGCTTGTTTTTGAAAGGCAAAAAACTGGAGATATTGTTCAGGGATTGCCAAGAATTGAAGAACTTCTTGAAGCCCGAAGGCCAAGAGATTCAGCAATTCTTTGTAGAAAACCAGGTATAGTTGATATTAAGCAAGAAGATGACGATGAATCATTAGTAGTTACTGTTATTGAAGGCGATGATTCAATCTCTGAATATCCAATTTTACTTGGCAGAAATGTCATGGTTATGAATGGTCAGGAGGTATCCGCCGGTGAATTTTTGACTGACGGGCCAGTTAATCCTCACGAATTGTTGGATTGCTATTTTTCTGATTTAAGAGATAGGAAACCCCTACTTGAAGCGGCACAGGAGTCAATAGCAAAACTGCAACATAGAATGGTAAATGAAGTCCAAAATGTATATAAATCTCAGGGTGTTGCTATTGATGATAAGCATATTGAGGTTATTGTTCGTCAGATGACGAGTAAAGTTCGAATTGAAGATGCAGGTGATACCACTCTTCTCCCAGGAGAACTCATTGAATTAAGGCAAGTTGAGGATACCAATCAAGCAATATCAATTACCGGCAGTGCACCTGCTGAGTTCACCCCTGTTCTTTTGGGAATAACTAAAGCATCACTTAACACGGACAGTTTTATATCTGCCGCGTCATTCCAGGAGACCACTCGTGTTCTTACAGAGGCTGCAATTGAAGGTAAATCGGACTGGTTAAGAGGGCTTAAAGAAAATGTAATTATTGGACGTCTGATACCAGCCGGGACAGGTTTCAGTGGTTTTGTTGAGGAACTAAGTGCAGAAGCTGGGCCTCATCCTGACATTTTGGCTGAGGATCCTGCGGGTTATCGTCGCATGCAGAATCTGCGCCCTGATTACACTGTAGAAATGCCCTCTTCTCCTGTTGCGAAGTTAACTTCTGTTTTGGACGACCCTAGTGATGCAGACCTTGAAGCGACTAGATCTAGGCATGGGATTGATGCTTCAGCAAGTAATTTTGCAGCTTTTGCCAGACCTGCCGATGATGAGCAATCAAACGATGAACAGTCATTAGATCCGATTGCTTTAGAGGGATTGCAAGAGGAGGGGTTACTCTCGGATGAGTAATAGATCTCTCGCATTTGCGTCTTCAGCAATTTATTATCTTTCTGGCCCAGATTCTTTAAATTTCAATGCTTGAACCCCCTATTGTTCCAAAAAGAAAAGTTCCTCGTTACGGTTTCCATAATCACACCGAAAAAATCAATGGAAGATGGGCAATGATAGGTTTTATTGCATTGATAATTTTGGAGCTTAAGCTTGGTCATGCAGTCATGGTTTGGTGAAGCAATTAACAACCTCATCAAGAAATGCCTTGCTTGGACTGAGTAAATCGCAACTTGAGACTTGGGCTGTTAACGAAGGGGAAAAAGGCTTTAGGGGGCGACAAATTTATGATTGGGTTTATAAAAGGGGGGCTAAAGATTTAAATCAAATTACTGTTTTACCAAAACAATGGATTTCATTTTTGGAAGCCAAAGGTGTTTCGATAGGCAGGCTTAAAGAGGTAAAAAGATCAATATCAAAGGATTCAACAATTAAATTGCTACTCTCCACTGAAGATAAAGAATTTGTTGAGACAGTCGCTATACCTACTCAGAAGCGAATGACAGTTTGCGTTTCAAGCCAAGTAGGCTGCCCAATGGAATGTACATTTTGTGCCACAGGTAAAGATGGATTAAGGAGGTCTTTACGTGTAAATGAAATTGTTGATCAAGTTTTGAGTGCTCATGAGGCTATTGGTAGAAGGCCTACAAACGTAGTTTTTATGGGAATGGGTGAACCACTTCTCAATATTGAAGCTGTTACTGATGCTATTAGGTGTTTAAATTGTGATTTAGGTATTGGTCAAAGACGAATAACTGTCAGCACTGTCGGAGTTCCTCAGACAATAATAAAACTTGCTGAGGTTGCAAATTATAAGTTGGGAAATGTTCAATTCACCTTAGCTGTAAGTTTGCATGCTCCTAATCAATCATTAAGAGAGAAATTGATTCCATCGGCAAAAAGTTATCGAATAGAAGAGTTATTAAGTGATTGCAAAAAATATTTTTCTCTAACTGGGAGGCGAGTTAGTTTTGAATATATTCTTTTAGGGAATTTAAACGACAGTATTGAGCATGCATCACAATTGGCTCAACTAATTGGTGGTTTTCAGAGCCACGTAAATTTAATTTCTTACAATCCAATTGGTGATGAAAGCTATCAAAGACCTTCTTCACAGGATATTGAGGAATTCAAAAATTATTTACAAAAACGGAATATTGCCGTAAGTTTTCGATCAAGCAGGGGGCTTGATCAAGATGCAGCATGCGGACAATTACGCCGCAAACACGAACTTAAAAGTTAATCTTTTAGACAAACCAATGAGTTTTTTGAGATCAACCATTCTTCCCGTACTAATTGTTTTGCTTTTTGGCGTAGCTTTTTTTGCTGTAAGCGCAAGGATTTGGCTACCTGGTGACATGATGGCACCTGCACCAATCAGTTGAGTATTGATAAAAGAATCCTAATATTCAGACATGGTTAATTCCAATGAAAAATACTCAACCGACTCTTTGGCAAATTTAGCCATAGATCCTGATGTATTGGCAAAAGAGTTGGCTGCTGAAATTGTTGGCGACCCTCTTGATGAGATAGATCTAGATGAGTATATTTCTGATGATATAAAGGCATCAGCAGACTGTGAAAAGGGCTTAAAATGGCTTCAGTCTGGTCATGAAGAAAGGCTCCAGGGTTTAAGGGTTTTTTGCGAGCATAGGGATCCCAGGGCTCTTCCTTTGCTTATTCCACTTCTTCAAGAGCCTTGTCCTGTCGAGAGAATGAGTGCTGTTTATGCTTTGGGTAGAAATCCTTGCCCTCGAGCGGTGGATATTCTTTTAGGAATTTTGCAATTTGACAGCAACGCTTATGTTCGTAGAGCTACTGCGTGGAGCTTGGGAAATTACTCTGATTCCCCAGTCCTTGAGCCATTAGTGCGTTCCCTTCATCGAGATGTTGCTGCGGTAAGGCTATGGGCATCAAGCTCACTTGCTGAAATTGCATGTGGATCGCCTGAAAAAGCTGAATTTGCGGCTAAGGAACTCTTGATAAGTTTAAAAATTGATGTGGAGCCTGGAGTAAGAAGTAATTGTATTTGGTCTCTTGGAAGGCTTTATTCAGATCTTAAGGAAGATAAAAAGGAGGAAATAGTTGAAGAGATTATTACAGTTTTACTAAATGATAATGAATCTTCTGTGAGGTACGAAGCCAGAATTGCTCTTGAACAAATTGAGAATCCCCAGGTGCAAGAACGTTTTAGAGGATTAATTCAGGATGGGCACATAATTTGATTTTTGACGTTTTAAACACATCGTTGTAACAACTGGTCAGAAAATATACCTAACTTAGCTATAACATAAGCCACTGCTATTCGTCCGATTCATGCCTCAACGGACTCTAAGGTTCACAATCCGCCAAGATGGATTTGTAGAAGAGACTGTTGAAGGAGTGATAGGAGAGTCTTGCCTAGCGCTAACAGAAAAGCTCGAATCTGCCCTAGGGAACGTTGAGCAAAGAAAACTTACTTCGGATGCTTACAAGCAAGAAGAAGTTCAATCTCAGTCTATTCCTGCCAAAATCTACTGATGTCACACTTCAGCACGGTAAAAACTCAATTACGTCAAAAAGATCCTCTTTTTAAGGCTTTAACTGATCTAGGTTACAACCCTCAAGAAGGAAAGAATGTAGTAAGGGGATACCAAGGGCAAACAGTTCAAGCTGAATTAGCAGTAAGAACCGAAAAAGGTTGTGAACTTGGGTTCAGATTTAATAAAAATACTGATTCTTATGAATTGGTCACCGATCTAGATCTTTGGAAAGAGTCAATCCCAATTGAAAGATTTCTAGCCCAATTAACCCAAAGATATGCCCTAAATGCAGTTCTCAGTGCAACTGCTGATGAAGGTTTCCAGATCTCAGAACAAAAGAGTAATGTTGACGGTTCAATAGAACTTGTAGTTACAAGATGGGATGCTTAAAGTCATAAATTGACTTTTGATCCTTCTTCAGCATTTGAAGCAAAATCCTCCCAGGAATCACTTTTTACAGGTGCTGAGCCGATTTTAGGTGGAGAATTAAGGGCAAAAGCAGTATGGGTCGATGAATCAAAATGCATAGGATGTACTTATTGCAGCTGTGTTGCGTCTAATACTTTTGCAATGGAACCAGATCTGGGAAGGGCAAGAGCTTTTCGCCAAGATGGAGATAGTACAGAACTTATTCAGGAGGCTATTGATACCTGCCCTGTTGATTGTATTCAATGGGTTGATTTTGAGGACTTAGATAATTTGCGTTCGCTTCTTGAAAGACAAGATTTTCGTCCACCAGGATTACCTCCTTGGGTTTAGTAACCATGAATTGCTCAACAAATTCCTACATACCAACAAGAAGATTTGGAAGAACTGAAATTAATATCCCCATACTTTCTGTTGGTGGAATGCGTTTTCAGCAAAGTTGGAAAGATCTTCCCACTGAGGAAATTTCTAGAAAAAATCAAGAAAATCTAGAGGATATTTTAAGGCATTCGGTTTCTGTTGGAATGCATCATATTGAAACTGCTCGCCATTACGGCACTTCCGAGACTCAACTTGGGTGGGCGATGAAAAAGATTCATGATCCCAAAAGAATTTTGCAAACAAAAATCCCGCCGAGTTCTAATGCCAAAGAATTTGAGAGAGAGCTGGAAATGAGCTTCGTTAAATTGGGGAAAAAAAAGATTGACCTTTTATCAATTCATGGAATCAATCTTCCTGTTCATCTAGAGCAGACTCTATGTAAAGGAGGATGCATGGAGGTTGTCAAACGCTGGCAAAAAAAGGGTTTTGTTGGTCATGTAGGCTTCTCAACCCATGGAAGAAAGGATTTAATTATCCAAGCAATTGAAAGTAATCAATTTGACTATGTCAATTTGCATTGGTATTTCATAAGACAAGAAAATACTCCTGTTTTGGAAATCGCAAAAAACTTTGATTTAGGGGTTTTTATAATTAGTCCCACAGACAAAGGAGGTCACCTTCACTCTCCCTCTGAAAAACTTGTTAATTTGTGCGCGCCACTGCATCCAATTGTTTTTAATGATCTTTTTTGTCTCAGTGACCCAAGAGTCCACACTATAAGTGTTGGCATGTCAAGAGTTGAGGATCTTGATTTGCATCTTCAAGCAATTAATTTTCTGGACAATGCAAATGAAATAGTCCCTTTGATTATTGAACGAATGAATGCTGCTGCTGAAGATGCGCTGGGAAAGTCTTGGATGGAGACTTGGCATCAAGGGCTTCCAGACTGGGAAATAATGCCAGGTAACATAAATTTAAAAGTTTTATTATGGTTGAATAATCTAGTTGAAGCTTGGGGCTTAGAAGGCTACGCCAAAGCAAGATATGGGCTACTAGGTAACGCTGGGCATTGGTTCCCTGGCTCTAATGCAGATTGCTTGGATAATCAGATTTCTGAAGAAAACCTTAAAAACGCTCTATCTGATAGCCCATGGAGAGATGAAATCCCTTTCATTTTAAGGAGACTGCGCAAAAAAATGGCAGGTGCGAATGAAAAAAGACTTTCAGATTGCTAATTACCAAGGGGCTTTTTTTTAGGTATACCTGTTGACCTGGGATATTTTGAAGGACATTTATTTATTGGGGTTAGTTCGATCAGGTGCCTTTGACCTCTGTTCTGTGGTAAATCAAATTTCTTAATGCTTTTAATTTTCCCGTTTAGTTGATTAAGTGCCCGTTTCAACTCATTTTCATCATTTAGTGACCATTTACCTCTGTAGAGAATCGCACGACCTTCAGAATTTATAAGTGGCATAAGATATTCCGCCACAATCGGAGCGCTTCCAACTGCTCTAGCCATTGCAAAGTCGAATTTGCCTCGAAATGAGTTATTTTGACCAACTATCTCTGCTCTCTGATTGATTATCGAAATCCTATTTTTTAGATCTAATTCATCTGAAATTATTTTTAGGATTTCAGCTTTTTTATGGTTTGACTCTATCAAAGTAATCTTTGACGAAGGAAGTGCAATGGCAACTGCTAATCCTGGGAATCCACAGCCGCTTCCTACATCAGCATAGGAAGCTGGATTATTGTTTTTTTGGGTGCTATCAATAATTGGTAGTAAGCTGTCAAGCACTTGGTTTATCCAGTAATCACCCCCATCAATTAATTTGGTTAGGTTGGTAAGACTGTTCCAGTGTTTCAGTAAACCCTGAAGTTTGGTAAATTTAGTAAGTTGATCCGCTGAAGGGTCCCAGTTCAACTGATCCCACAAAAGCGAACTTGTCATACCCTCATTGGTAATAAAAGACATATGAGATTTTTGAGTTGTTGCTATGAACATCTATAGGACTGCAGGTTAATTCTGCATTACTTATCTCGATATTTGATTTTTAAGTGTTGACTTTTTCAAGAAACTACTATGAACTACTGGGGGTTGCTCCCTCTTCGGATGGAGAAGCTCTCCGAAAAGCTTTTCGAAAGAGAAGTAAAGAACTGCATCCAGACACAACCTCCCTACCCAAGGATGAAGCCGCGGATAAATTTCAACAAGTTTGTGAGGCCTATGAACTACTGGCTGATCCAAACTCAAGAAGAATTTATGATTTGGAACTCGCAAAAATAAACTTATTGAACGAAGAGCTTAAATTAAGAACAAATACGTTTATAAAAAACTCATCAAATAATAAAAGTGCAATTGGAGAGAGAAGGCCTTTCTCAGGAGGGGAGTTGTTCTCCTTGTTACTTTTAGGTATGACATTATTAGTTAGTTTGATCTTAGGTGTTGCCTTTGCAATGGCTCAAGGTAAAGAGTTAATGATAAGACCGACATGGTTATTAGTTTGCCAATTCCTAAATAATTACTTTTATTGAGATGAACTCATTACCCCCACGCGAAACACCATTAAATCAACATTCCCTCGAATCAATTGAGTATTGGTTGATTGATATTGGCGCCAAAAAAAGTTCTGAAAATCCTTGTCTGTGGGAATGGTCTATGCCCTATTGGTCTGCTTTGATAAAGATGGAAGTCGAAAATATTTCAATTATATGGCAGAAAAATGGTGAGCAACAACAATGTACCTTCCCCTATGGACTCTCGAGGGAGGATGTTGAAAGTGCATTTTTTCAAGGTCCATGAAAGCACCTAATCAGAGTTGATCAATCCAATGTTTTACAACTGCGTAGCATTTCTCTAGATCCGAGTCATTGATACAAAGTGGAGGCAGGAAGTAAACAACGTCCCCAAGTGGTCTAAGGAATACTCCATTTTCTATTGCGTAGGACTTTAAGGATTTTCCGATTGAATTTAAATATCCTTTTGGTCCCTCAAAATCAAGATTAAAAGCTGCAATTGTTCCGCAAACTCTTGGCTTAATAATTTGAGAGTTTTTTGCTAAATTCTCCAGCAATATGGAATGACGAGATTCAAATGATTCATATTTCTCAGGAGATTTTTCTAGAAGATCTAAACTTGCATTTGCCGCTGCACAACCAAGTGGATTGGCAGTAAAACTATGTCCATGCCAAAAAGTTAGTTTGGGATCTATTCCTACAAAATCTTGATAAATTTTTTCGCTTGCCATTGTGATGCCCATTGGTAGGAAGCCACCAGTAAGACCTTTTGATAGTGAGATAAGATCAGGTGAAATTTGGGCACGTTTTGAGGCAAATATATTTCCACATCTTCCAAAACCTGTTAAGACTTCATCAGCTATTAAAAGGGTCTTTTTCTGGCGAACTCTTTTTTCAACTTTTCTCAAAAATTCTGATCTAACCATTGCCATACCTCCAGCCCCTTGAACCAGTGGCTCTAAAATCACAGCTGCTGTAGGAGTTTCAAGTAGCTTTTCAAGTTGTTTGAGTGCTATGTCCTCTTTTTTTTCAATTTCATCATCTTGCCACCAGGTCGCGGGCCAAGGGACTCTTGCGACTGGAAAAAGTAATTTTTCAAAAGGGGCATTAAATAAATTTCTCTCACCAACAGCCATTGCTCCAAAAGTATCGCCATGATAGGCGCCTTCAAATGCAATAATTTGGCTCCTTTTCTCTCCTTTATTATGCCACCATTGGCATGCAATCTTCAGAGCAACTTCAACTGCGGTAGAGCCATTATCAGAAAAAAACAAACGTTCAAGACCAGTTTTCTCATTCAGTCGTTTGGCAAGTAATTCTGCTTGGGGGTGAGTAAAGTCAGCAAAAATAACTTGCTCAAGCTCCTTTGCTTGTGCTGAGATCGCTTCGGCGATGTATTCATTTGTATGTCCATGGAGTGTTACCCACCAACTACTGATTGCATCTATTAGGGGGGGGGAATTTTCCCGATTAAGAAGTGCTCCCTTTGCTGATTCTATTCTTTCAGGTGGGGAGGATAAAGCGATTTGTGTAAACGGAGGCCATAGATTCGCATTCCATTCACCTCTTGCTACTTTCGCTGGAGTATCGTGACAATTGATTTGCTGATTTTTTTGTTTTGCCATATTTAGTTTATTGAGATGGGATTACCCATGGTTACGAAAAATGCCTCAAAGGTCTCAAACCGTTTTCTGAAACCTCAAACGAATTTCAAAAGATTCAGACAATTCCGAACAGATTTTAGAGAGGTTTTCCCAGAGGGAGCTTGGAATAGCATAAGAGTTAATTTAGAGCTCCAGGGATGGACACCATCTCAAATAAAGATGACAAGAGATTTACTCAGAGGCGGTTGGTCTCTAATCACGGCCCTGAAGCAAGTTTCACTACGATTTGGTAGATGTCCGATTGCTTCAAGAAAGTTACTTCGAACTTAACTCGAAAAATATAACTTATCACCAAGTTTATATTTCTTCCAGTAATAATTTAGTGTACTTGGAGAAATATCTTTTAGCACTGGTAACTGTGCAAGAATTTTGATTTTGCTGAATTCTTCAATTGTCTTTGGGTTATCTTTGTGTAACTCGCCATTTAAAATTATCCCAAGTATCGGTATAGCTCTTTTTCGAAGAGCTTCAATGCTTAAAAAGGTGTGATTTAATGTACCAAGTCCTGATCTTGCTACCAGCACAACTGGTGTACCCCACTTTTTGATCAGGTCGATTTGTAAGAAATTTCTATTAATGGGGACCATTAACCCTCCAGCACATTCGATAATTAATGAGGAAGATGATGGGCTTAGATTTAATAAATTTTGATCGATTTCTATCCCCTCTTTTTCCGCAGACCAATGCGGAGATACAGGTGCTTTGAGTTTATAAATCTCAGGGAGATACCTTTCCTTCGGAAGATTAAGTATTGAAACTAGTCTTTGTGTATCACTTAAATCCTCTAATCCACTTTGGATTGGTTTCCAGTAAATTCCTTTTAAACCCTCAACCAATAGTGCACTTACAATAGTTTTACCAATGTCGGTATCAGTACCACAGACGACAATATTTTTATAGCTGTTATTCATTTTTGAATAATAAGAAGTTGTATTTTCCAGGTTAAACATATGTCTTCATTTTTAGCGGATAGCCATTCTCTCCGTAATCGACGCCATTCACCAACACTAAGTGATTTTTTTTTACTACTATTTGCGCCTACATTAACAATTGATTTGAGAAGTGAAGTGATATCGCTAGATTTTTGGGTATAGGTAATTATCTGATTATGTTTTAAATTTGTACTTTTTAAATACTTTAGACAAGATTCTTCAGTGGGAAGATCAAGTGCAGTGATAGGAACATTAGCCTTCTTTGCAGCTGAAAGCCATTCCGGGAAACTTCCTCTTACTGGGAGGGAAACTGCTATCAATCCACCAGGAGAGAGACTTTCGAACCATTCTTTAATACGTACAGCAGGCTCCATTAGCCAATGAATGG
Organism: Prochlorococcus sp. MIT2309; assembly: GCF_059772305.1. Lineage (NCBI taxonomy): Bacteria > Bacillati > Cyanobacteriota > Cyanophyceae > Synechococcales > Prochlorococcaceae > Prochlorococcus > Prochlorococcus sp. MIT2309. Next base: position 1,453,195 of record NZ_CM186282.1, read on the forward strand.
CAAAACTAGACACGATTAATTTTGGGGATTCAGGCAAAGGCGGTAGACCCTCATTGAGGTCCCAAACTTTTGTAATGCTTGAACTTGCATGTTGGTTGAGCATCTCTTTCGAAGAATCTATTCTGATGATTTTTTGCGTTGGGTTAAGTATCTCTAGTGATTCTGCAAGAAAGCCAGTTCCGGATCCAAGATCTAGCCAAATACCTTTAGGAATTGAGTGTTGCGCGCATAAGCTTGCTAGCTCATTAACTATCGATTTTTGAAGACTTGCATGATTGTCATATTGCTCTGCAGCATTACTAAAATTTTTTGTTATTTCATTTTGCCAATCTTTTTTCATAGTTGACACTCAAGCCAATCTTTGACTTTTTTAATTACTTCAATATCTGAGAATGAATGCCCCTTATCTGGGATATTCCAGATAAGGGGGTCGAATGATAAATAATTTCTCAGCTCTTGTATAAATAATCTCTGAGCAGAACTTGGAACAATTTTATCTTTGTTTCCATAAATTATTAAAACCCTTGAATTTTTTGAAATTCCTTTAGGTATGCCTTGGGTATTAATTAACAAATTCAAGTCATTTATTAGTTTTTTTCGGCCTTCTAGGCTTATTTTTTTGTCAAAAATTTTCATACGCTTAGGCTCAAAATTATTTGGGGAGTGGGACTTTTTAAAAAAGTTTATAAGCATGCTGCTCTCTGTTTTAGAGCCCAAGGTTTTTTTCATTCCATTTAATGCTGTTTTTGTTATTCTTTCGTCTTTACCAACAGGATTGAATTTTCCAAAACTACTAAAAAATATGACATCAGTTGCGCTTTCATACGTCAAGGGTGCAAGCAAATGTGAGCCAAGAGAGTGGGCAATGATAGCCCTTTTATTTGAAGGATCTTGATCAGAGGCATCCCAAGTGAATTCCTTGGGTTTAATCTCGCCGTACCCTCTTTCATTGCTTTGCCACCTCCAACTGAATTTTTGCATGTATTTCTTCCATAAATCCCACTCACTACTGTCCCCGCCCCAACCATGCATTGCAATGATTTTTCTCATTGGTTTTCCAGGCAAGCAATAAGTTTATCCAGCGTGATCTTAGGAAGATCTTTTCTAACTACCAACCTTAGTCTGGAGCTTCCTTCTGGGACAGTTGGTGGTCTTATCGCTACGCAAAGAAGACCATCTTGTTCCAATTTGTTTTGGAGTATGAGTGCTTTTTTATCATCACCAACAATAATTGGAATGATTGGACCAATTCCAGCCGTAATGTTCCATCCATGCTGTTGAAGTCTCTTGCGCCAATCACGGCACTTTATTTGTAATTGGTATGGCCAGGAGTTATTGCTTTTAATTAATCTGAGGGCAGCTAATGCTGCTGCGCAAAGTGGAGGTGCAAGTGCAGTCGTGTACTTAAATGCTCCACATTCTTGAATTAATTGCTCTCCAAATTTTAGACTTCCTGCGATGAAAGCTCCCCCACTGCCGAAAGCTTTACCAAAAGTTCCACTAATAATTAAGCCAGGGATTTCAACGCCATAGCATAGCCCTCTACCGTCTTCACCCAAAACGCCAATTGCATGTGCTTCATCAATTAATAATCTTGCATTATAATTTTTGCAGAGTTTAGTTAAATCTTTTATGTTTGGGGATGTGCCTTCCATACTAAAAAGACTTTCAGTAATAACTAGTGGCGATCTAAAAGGTTCTTTTATTTTATATTTCTTTAAATAACCTTCTAGATCATTTAAATCATTATGTTTAAATCTTATTAACTTTGCACCACTTACTTTTATACCTGTTAGGAGAGAATTATGCACTAGTCTATCTGCAATAACTGGAGTATATCTATTTGCTAAAATTGAAACAGCGGCAATATTGGCTTGAAATCCACTGGGAAACAAAACCGTCTTTTCTCGACCAATCCAATGGGACAATTCATCCTCAAGTTTTTTGTGTATTGGACGACTACCTGTTACTAATCTTGATCCGCCAGCTCCAACACCCTCCTCTAGGCTTGTTTCGAAAGCGGCTTTTATTAAAGCAGGATGATTATTTAGATTTAAATAATCATTACTTGCTAGATCAATAAGAGATTTTGATTGATCAGTTAATGGAAAATTATAAAATTCTGCGATTTTTTTGCCTGGTATTAGGGTGCGAATTTTTCTTTTTCTATACTTTGGAATTTTTTTCATCCTAATGATGTAGCTAATTTTTTTCTTAGTGGTCCTTTCCCCAGATTCGCATACCTTTCTTCCTCTGCATATATTGGATAGGTTGAATTAAAAAAATGCATAAGATTACAATATGAATGCCATCAGTAATGATTTTATTAAATCAAATAATTTCAATCCAAATAAATTATCGCTAGAAGAAATTTTCCCATTTCCTTTGGATGATTTCCAATTGGAGGCGATTGATTCTCTTAATCGGGGCAATTCGGTTGTTGTAAGTGCTCCAACAGGATCTGGAAAGACTTTAATAGGTGAGTATGCCATTCACAGAGCAATATTGCACAAAAAAAAGGTCTTTTACACAACACCTCTCAAGGCACTCTCTAATCAAAAATTGAGAGATTTTCGTCATCAATATGGGGAGGAAAATGTCGGCCTTCTCACAGGTGATTTGAGTCTAAATAGAGAAGCCTCGGTGGTAGTAATGACTACAGAGATTTTCAGAAATATGCTTTATGCAGAAGTTGATGACGACGACGACCTACTCGGTGATGTGGAAACAGTCGTTTTAGATGAATGTCACTACATGAATGACTCACAAAGGGGAACTGTTTGGGAAGAATCAATTATTTATTGCCCATCTTCTATTCAGTTTGTTGCGCTTTCGGCAACTGTTGCAAACGCAGGACAATTAACTGATTGGATTGAAAATGTACACGGACCTACCGATTTAGTTTCTAGCGATTTTCGCCCAGTCCCGCTCACATTTAATTTTTGCAGTGCAAAAGGATTACATCCACTTTTAAATAAGCAAGGAACAGGATTGCATTCAAATAATAAAGTTTGGAGATCTCCCAAAGGCAACAAAAAAAAAGGTCGCATTGGCCGTCCAATACAGCCACTATGCCCATCAATTAATTTTGTCATATCTCAAATGGCCGCAAAAGAAATGTTGCCAGCGATTTATTTTATTTTTAGTCGTAGAGGTTGTGATAGAGCTGTCAAGGAGTTAGCTGTAAACTCATTGGTGACTGAAGAGGAAAAAAAACTTATTACTCTCAACTTGAGAAACTATCGCCTAAAAAATCCTGAGGGTATAAGAAACGACGTGCATTTGGATGCTTTACTGAAGGGTATTGCTGCTCATCATGCTGGCGTACTTCCAGCCTGGAAAGAGTTTATAGAAAAATTATTTCAACAAGGTTTAGTAAAAGTTGTTTTCGCAACTGAGACTCTTGCCGCTGGAGTGAATATGCCCGCGAGAAGTACAGTAATTTCAACTTTGTCTAAGCGAACTGAGAATGGACATCGCCCTCTTATGGGTAGTGAATTTTTACAGATGGCTGGACGTGCTGGACGAAGAGGGTTGGATGATAATGGGTTTGTAGTGACTGTCCAAACGCGATTTGAGGGAGTTAACGAGGCTGGAAAACTTGCTATTAGTCCTGCTGATCCTCTGATTAGCCAGTTCACTCCCAGCTATGGGATGGTTTTAAACCTTTTACAGAGACATAATCTATCGAAATGTAGGCAATTGATAGATAGAAGCTTTGGCAGATATATTGCTAGCCTCGATCTTGAAGAGGAGGAAAATAAACTCAATGAATTAAGAGATCAATTGATTTTATTGAGAAGCTCAACTATTGATGTCCCCTGGGAGGAGTTTGAAAAATATGAAAAGAGAAGAGCACATCTAAAAGAGGAAAGACGTTTACTTCGAATCTTAAAACAACAATCAGCTGAAACACTAGCTAATGAGCTTACTTCGGCTCTTCAGTTTGCCAACTTAGGAACCCTGATAACGCTAAAGGCACCCCAATTAAATGGACGAATAACTCCCGCAATAATAATTGAAAAAATTTCTGGGTCTGGCCAATTCCCTCTTCTTCTATGTTTGACAGATCAAAATCTTTGGATTTTGTTGCCATGTCATGCAGTTGTTAGTTTACATGCGGATTTAACCTGTATTGATGTTAGTCGATATGAAAAAGTCAATTTACACAAGCCCGGGGAGCTTTGTCATGGAGGCAAAGATAGTGAAGAACTTGCTTCACTTTTAAGAAATATTGCTCAAAAATATGATATGACTACACCTCAATATGATTTGGCATCAGAGGTCCTAAGCCAATCGGAGCTTGTAAAGACTTTAGAGGATGATTTAGAAAAACAGCCAGCCCATCAATGGGGGGATCGAAAAAAATTAAAAAAACACAAACGTCAGATTGAGCAATTAGAGACTGAATTAATAAGTAGACAGCAACTTCTTCATCATAAAGCCAATCATCACTGGGAGAAATTTTTATCCCTGATTAAAATTTTAGAAGAATATGGTTGCCTAGATGGCAAGGATGCAACAGAAATGGGGAGAACTGTTGGAGTTATAAGAGCAGATAACGAATTATGGATAGGGTTAACATTGATGAGTGGTTATTTGGATAACTTATCTCCATCACAATTAGCGGCAGTTATTGAATCAATTAGTGTAGATTTAAACAGGCCAGATCTATGGTCTGTTTTTCGTCCATCTGAAATCACTGAAGAAGTATTTTTTAGTCTTTCAGGTATCAGAAAGCAATTAAAGAAAAGTCAACAAAAAGTTAATATTGATATTCCTATTTGGTGGGACCTAGAACTAATGGGATTGGTTGAAGCCTGGGCTTCAGGTATCAAATGGAACGACTTAGTTAATGGAACGTCTCTTGATGAGGGAGATATCGTAAGAATAATGCGCAGGACAGTTGATCAATTATCTCAAATATCCTATTGCGAATTGGTCACAGATAAATTGAAAAAAACCTCACGAATCGCTCTTGAATCTATAAACCGATTTCCTGTAGCTGAATTAGAAGATATTGCTCTCAAGGTAAAAAAAGAAAAGGTCAATAATAATCCTGCTACAGAGAGACTTGAATAATGTAATTAACCTTGGTTATTGGGGGTAGTCATATTTTCCACATTGACTATTTTATCAAACTCTTCCTCTTTTAGATACTTCAAGTTTAAACAAGCTTGCTTCAAGCTCAAGTTTTCCTGATGTGCTAGGTGCGCAATTTGTGAAGCTTTTTCGTATCCAATTTTGGGAGAAAGAGCAGTCACAAGCATCAGAGATTGCTCTAAATCATGCCGCATTTTTTTTTGATTAGGCTTTATCCCATCAATCATTTTTGTCCTAAAACAATAACAAGCATCTTTTAATAGTTCGATACTCTTGAGGATATTAAATCCAATTAGTGGTTTGTATGAATTCATTTGAAGGTGGCCACCACATCCAGCCAATGAAACAGAGGTGTCTAACGCAATTACTTGCGTACATACCATTGCCATTGCTTCACATTGAGTAGGATTGATTTTCCCTGGCATTATGGAGCTGCCTGGCTCGTTGCTTGGGAGCTCAAGTTCACCAATTCCTGCTCTTGGTCCAGACGAGAGAAAACGGATGTCATTTGCAATTTTCAATAAAGAAACAGCTAAAACTTTTAATTGCGTCATGATGTTTACTAAATCATCATGAGATGCCATTAATACGAATTTATTTTTTGCAACCTGAAATGGCAATTCTGTAATAGTCGATAATTCAGAAATTACTTTTTTATCGAAATTGACAGGAGTATTCAAACCAGTACCAACTGCTGTACCTCCTATAGGTAATGAGAAAAGAGCATCTATTGAAGATGATATTCGAAAATAGGATGCATGAATTTGTTCATGCCAAGCTGAGGCCTCTTGCCCCAGTGTTATTGGAACTGCATCTTGAAGATGTGTCCTACCAATTTTGATGATATTTTCCCAGTCTTGACTTTTTCTATTAAATGACTCTATAAGTAGCTTTAACTCAGGGAGAAGACGTTTTTTAATTTCTTTAACTGTCGCTATATGAATAGCGGAAGGAAAAATATCATTTGTTGATTGAGACATATTTACATCATCATTGGGATGGAGAGGTCTATGACTACCAAGGGATTGACCTTCCTTTAAAGAAGCGAGATTACTGATCACCTCATTCATATTCATATTTGTTTGTGTGCCGCTACCCGTTTGCCAGATTTTTAGTGGAAATTGATTTGAGTGATTACCTTCTGTGATCTCTTTCGCAGCGTTGACTATGAGAGCTTTTTTCTTTTCGTTGAGAACTCCTAGCTTAAAATTAGAGATAGCTGCAGCTTGTTTTATTTCAGCTAGAGCATGGATCAAAGTCAAAGGGATTAAATCATTACTTATCGAGAAATTAATTAAAGCTCTTTGTGTTTGCGCGCCCCAAAGAGCGTCCTCAGGTACCTCTACTTTCCCTAAACTGTCTCTTTCTATGCGCATAATTTATTTTGAGTTTATTCAGTAATGATAATGTGGCATCTCTGTAAAAGAACATACAGAAGTTTAAAAGCTTGATTTGAACTCAAAGTACTTAGAAATGTCAAATATTAAATACCTAATCGTGCCCATATGATTTCTAAATTTGCTTGATGAAGGTCAGAAGAGAAACAATTTGCGAGTTGTTCGGTTGAGAGTTTTTCTTTGATTTCTTGATCCCCTTCAATACTTTTTCGGAAATTTCCATCTTTTTTATTCCATGCTGAATGAGCGTGCTTTTGAACTAACTTGTAGGCCTCTTCCCTTTTTAAACCAGCTTCGACAAGGGCAAGAAGAACTCTTTGACTAAAAATAACTCCTCCATAGATGTTCATATTTTTGAGCATGTTCTCTGAATAAACCCCTAAACCTTGTATTATTTCTGTCATCTCTCTCAACATGAAGTGCAGACAAATTGATGTGTCTGGGAACATCATCCTTTCAATGGAACTGTGACTAATATCTCTTTCATGCCAGAGAGCTACATTTTCTAGCGCTGCTACAACATAACCTCGGAGAACCCTAGCCAATCCGCTAACTCTCTCACTTCTTATGGGATTTCGCTTGTGTGGCATGGCTGAACTACCTTTTTGACCTTTAAGAAAGCTTTCCTCAACCTCTAGTACATCTGTTCTCTGTAAGTTTCTTATTTCCGTAGAGAATCGATCGAGTGATGATCCAATGAGTGCAAGGGTTTGGATGTAATTTGCATGTCTATCTCTTGAAATTATTTGTGTGCTAGCAGTATCGGGAACAAGGCCAAGTAGTTCGCAAGTTATTTTTTCAACCTTTGGATCAGTATTTGCGTAAGTCCCCATAGCACCACTGATCTGACCAACGGATATTTCTTTCTCGAGTGAATCAAGTCTTTCGCAATTCCTGATTGTCTCTGCTAACCATCCAGCTAATTTAAATCCGAAGGTAATTGGTTCTCCATGAATCGCATGAGATCTACCTACCATAACTGTTCTTTTATGTTCTTTGGCTAAACCCCTGATTGCTTGCTCAAGCTTTTTGATTTCAGATTTTAGGAGTTTTGTTGAATCCCTTAATTGAAGAGCAAGCCCAGTATCCAAAACATCACTACTAGTCATCCCCACATGTATGTAACGACCTGCGTCCCCCACATTTTCATTTACATTAGTTAAAAAAGCTATTACATCATGACGCACCTCATTTTCTATCTCCAGAATCCTTTTGGTTGTAAAACCAGCTCTCTCTTTGATTTGAGTTAATGCTTCATTTGGAATTTTTCCAAGCTGAAAGTTTGCCTCGCATGCAGCAATTTCTACTTCAAGCCAACTTTTGAATTTGGCTTCTTCTGTCCATATGGAGCCCATTTCTGGGAGTGTGTAGCGATCAATCAATGGGTCGCGGGATAGTAATTAGTAAATATTAGTTGTTCGTGCTCATGCAGACTTAAGTCTATGGTGAGGAACTTCCCAGTGAACGTATCTCCCCCATGATTGCTGCCGAACCCAGCATCTACCACCCTTACATACAATTACTTGGAAGGGGGGTAAATCATTAGGTTGATTTTCAATTGTTGCGAAACTTCCAGGCGGAAGAAGAGCCAGAATCTTTGGAGACTCTACCAATGATGCCAATTTCTTCGATCTATTTTTGGAGATCATTGTGGGATCCGTTAGGTTTGTCAGATTTTTGGACACGACCTTTCGGGCGGGTTGGTTAAATCTTCTTCTAACTTTTCTTATTTCTCTGAGTTCCGCGGTTTTTATTCGGTTTCATGTTTATTTTTATAAATAAATGACTAAAAAAATACGGTTAGATCTTCACTTGCTAACGAAAGGTCTCGTAAATTCTCGGCAACAGGCTATTCGATTAATCCGAGCAGGAAAAGTGAAAACAATTTATGGGGAGATTTTGGATAAGCCTGGTAAGGAAATTGATCCAAATATTGTTTTGCTAGTCAAAAAACCACCTAGATTTGTTTCTCGTGGGGGCGAAAAATTAATCGCCGCTTTTGATTATTTTTCTCTTAGTGTTGAAGGGAAAGTTTGCTTAGATTGTGGAATCTCAACTGGTGGATTCACAGATTGCTTGTTGCAAAAAGGTGCAAGAAAAGTTTATGGAATTGATGTTGGCTACGGACAGACGGCCTGGGCGATAAGGAATGATCCCAGAGTGATACTCAAGGAAAGAACCAACATCAGAAATTTGAAAGTTGAAGAATTATTTTTAAGTAAGGACCCAAAGCCTGAATTTTTTGTAGCAGATCTATCTTTCATATCACTGAAATTGGTGCTGCCCAAAATATTTTCTTTTTTGAGTTCAAAAAACACGGAGGGAGTTATCCTCGTTAAACCACAATTTGAGGTTGGGAAGGAAAAAGTTGGGAAAAGAGGAATTGTAAAAGACCCTCATCTTCATGAAGATGTTTTATGTGGGTTAGTTGGTTTTATAAATTCTATAGGATGGGTTATTAATGGGTTGATAGCCAGTCCAATTACTGGAGTAACGGGAAATCAAGAGTATTTGATGTGGATAAGTGCAGGTGCGGTGAACAGTTCAATCAACATAAAAGAAATCGTTCGTTCTGCTATGACTAAATAGCTGATTCATCAATTTCTCCAGTTCTTATTCTCATTACTGAATCTACAGGTGTTATGAAAACTTTTCCATCACCGATTTCACCCGTTTTAGCTGCTTCAGCTATTGCTGTGAGAACCATTTCAACGTTTGAATCAGATACCACAACCTCGATTTTTAGTTTTTGAAGAAATTCGACAGTAAATTCGGAGCCTCGATAACGTTCGACTTGACCTTTTTGGCGGCCAAAACCTCGTACTTCGCTGACAGTCATTCCTACAATTCCCGCATTAACAAGGGCAACTTTTACATCTTCAAGTTTGAATGGCCTAATGATGGCCTCTATTTTTTTCATTGCAATTAAATAAGTAGAGGGTACCAAAGCTAGGTAGATCTTTTACAAACTAGCTATTTATTGAAGATCTTACAGTGATTAGATTTACAGAAAGACCAGCACTTTCCGCATCCTTGCTTAACTCAGAAACGCAATCAAGTGAAATCGTTACCTGGTGATTGGCAATTGCTTCCCAATAAATTTCTTCAAAATGCGTCTGAAGCCAGAGCATTCCATGAATACTCTCGGGTTGAAGAAGTATTCCCTCAGAAGAGTGAGATAGCGAAATGTCCATAAAAACCTTTTTATGTTGCACTTATTAACCAAGTTAAAGAAGATATTTGTTGTGGCGGTTGCTACTTTTTTAATTTTTGGAGGCCCTTTTCAATAACCATGGATTCACCAAAAACATCAAAACCCCTTTATGGAGAGAGGCTGATAGCAGACTCAGAGCTAATTTGTTTTGATAATCCAAATCTAATAAGGAACTACGAAATAAAAATTGATTTGCCAGAATTTACATGTCAATGCCCTTTCTCTGGTTATCCAGATTTCGCTGTATTACGTCTTTTCTATCAACCAGGAAAGAAAGTGCTTGAGTTGAAGGCTTTAAAACTTTATATAAATAGTTTTAGAAATCAAAAAATCTCGCATGAAGAAGCTGCAAATAAAATCCTTGATGATTTAGTGGAAGCAGCTAAACCTAATTGGATGCTACTTGAAGCTGATTTTAATCCCCGAGGGAATGTTCATATGGTGGTCACAGTTACCCATGGTGAAAAAAATTAAAAGCTCTATAAGTTGGTAATGACTTTAGTTAATTTTGGAAGATCTAAATATAAGCCATAGGGGTTTCTATTACTTTCGCCACCTATATATAATATTTTTTCTTCTTCATCGAGTAAAATCCAGATTTTTTTAGTTGCAATAATGCTTAGAATACCTCCAATTAAAGTTACGGCAAATCCACTGTAAACAAGAGGCACCCCAGGATCTCTTTTAATTAGTAAACCACTGCTTTTTAAAACATCTGTTATTTTTATGGATACATTATCAATTTCATTGAACTCTTCTCCAATAGATGCTGAACCAAGAAGTTTACCTTCATTATTGAAGATTTTTACTGGACCATTTTCGTTAGATAAAGTCAGTAAGACATAGTTTGTATTTTCTGGGTCAGTTGGTATGAGAACACCATATATTTCATCACCTAGTTCTTCAATTCTATTTAATGGAAATCTAAGTTTTGGACTGTTATTCAATTGAACAGTCAGAGCAGATAGAGCCCAATCTGCTTGATAAATTGTTAAACCTCTTATCCTCAATGGGTGATTAACTCTGGTCTCCTGATACATTTCATCCCTATTTGGCTGACTAATTATCAAGCTTGAAATAAATTGTTCTGGGTTGCCATTGCTATTTCTAATAATTTTAAAATCCTTTAATTTGATTTTTAACTGATTATCACCACTTTGATCAATAAGTTTTATTGATCTTCCCGGTAAAATAAATCTCTCTACTTTTTCTCCACTTAACACTCCAACAATAGAACCAATCATTAATAAAATTAATCCAATATGTACTAATAGCGGACCTACTCTTCCTATAACACCTCTTCTAGCCGCAATACGTTTATTTTTTTTATTTATTTCCCAGCCTGTATTTTTTAAGTGAATTGATAACTCATCAATAATTGAAGGATTATCACTTACATTAATTTTCTCAGAAACAAGAAGTTTATCAATTTGTTTTTCTGATTTATAATCTATCCATTTAAGTGCTGATTTTAATATTGGTATTTGTCTTCTCCAGCTGCAAGCCATTAGAGCAAATCCTAGCCAAATCAATAAGCCGATAAACCAAAAACTTGAATAAATATGATCAAGCTTTAAAAATAATAAAGTCTCACCATTTATATAACCTAGCCATGGATTAAGATTATACTTGTCTATAATGATTTGAGGTGATTCTCCTTGTGGGATAGCTGTACCAATACTGCTACATATAGCTATTATTATTAATAGAAATATTGCTACTTTTAGGCTAGAAAGTTTAAGTATTAGTCTCTCAATTACCGCCATAATCTAAATCCATTCTGATAATAGATTAAGTAAACCAATTACAATCAATACAGTACCGCTAATAACTGGTATCCACCTCCCTGCTGGCCTTAAAGAAAGAATTTTTGGAATTGATGCTGCTGCTGAACCTGCTATGAACAAGGGAGTAACTTGCCCTAATCCAAAACTGCCCAGTAAAAAAATTCCAATTATTGGGTTACCCGTTTTTGCTATCCACCCAAGTAAAACCGCTAAAACTGGTGTTGTGCAAGGAGATGAAGCCAGTCCAAATGCTAAGCCGGTAGTGATAGGTGCAAGGGGTTTAGGCACTTTATTTCTCCAATTGTCAGGATCTGGACCACTTGGGAGTTGAAAAGTTAATACTCCAATTAAGTTCAAGCCCATCAAAATTGCCAGCAAAGCAACGAATTTTGCAAAAATTGTTGGTATTTGTCCAAAAATGTTCCCAAGAAAGCCACTAAGGCTTCCGAGAATTACCAAAGCTAATACGATCCCACCACAAAAATTTAAACTTCTGATTAATGGTGATTGGTCATCTTTGAAACCAGCTAAATATGCAACAGTTATTGGGAGGAGCGAGATTGAACATGGCCCCAGACTTGTTAATAGTCCAGCAATAAAAACAAGGGAAAAAGTAAATATCCCAGGCTTATTTAACGCTCCGGAAAGAAGTATTTCACTATTTTGAGCCAGCTCTGAAATTGAAAATTCCAATTAATTAATCTGATTGGGTGGGCTTGCCAAATAAAAATTTTCATTATTTTATCTACTTTTCCACCTCTTTTTGATTTTGATACCGTCATCTGAAACTCTTGATTCAATTGAGCATCTGATCAAAAGCCCTGCTATTAGAAGGCTCGAAAGGAGTGAATTGCCCCCATAACTGACCATTGGTAAGGGCAATCCTGTTGTGGGCATTACACCAGAAGCAACGGCTATGTGCATTATTGATTGTCCAACAAGCATTGTGCTACATCCAATTGCTATTAATTTGCTGTAATTATTTTTGCATCTAAGAGATATTTTTAAGCCTATATATGCAACAATCATTAAAAATAATAAAAGCATTATTGATCCTATGAAACCAAATTCCTCTGCAAAAACTGCATATATGAAATCGGTACTTTGGATTGGTAAATATTTTAATTTTTGCGTGGATAGTCCATAGCCCTCTCCGAACCATCCACCAGAACCAATCGCATAGAGACTTTGAATTAACTGATAACCATTTCCCTGAGGATCTTGCCATGGGTTCATAAATGATAAAACCCTAAGTTTTTGATAATCGTTTCGAAGAATGCTATTTATTCCTATTGCTAAACCTAATGAAGCTGATACGAAAAGACCTTTTAAGTTTAGGCCAGAGGCAAATGCCATAATCCATAAAAGTATTCCTGTTAGAGCAGCTGTACTTAGATTTGGTTGTTTAACTATTAATACAATTAATGAACCAAATATAGTTATCCAAAAGATTTTTTTTTCATTATTAATTCGGCTCCAGTAACCAAAAAGATTTGCTGCTTGAAGGATTAAAAAAGGTTTAACCAATTCAGAAGGCTGAATTTGGAAAGGACCCAATATTAACCAACGAGTAGAACCATTTATCGTACTTCCAATAAATGATGTTGCTCCTACCATTATTAATCCAATTATCAAAAATAAACTTGATAATTTCAACCAATTTCGTAAACTGGTCGAAATAGCAAGCCAAACGATTGCCGAACTAGCAGTTAACCATATTAGTTGTCTTTTTATATAAAAAGCTCCGTCCCCCATCTCTCTTATCGCTACCCACCAACTTGCTGAACCTAAAATAAAAATACCTCCAATACTCCAAAATAAAATAAGACCCAAAAGCAATCTTGATTCTGCAGGCCAGCAAGAAAAACTTGCCTCATTTACATCTTTCTGAAAAGATTTAGAAAAATCTATTCTTAATTTATTCTTTTTAGAACAATTGGTTTTCTTTCTATTTTGATGGCCATTTTCTAAAAGATCATTTTCCAATTTCTAAACAATATTTTTCTTTATTCAGGCGTCAAATTTCCCAATAGCAAGCTTTAATCTATGTTTAAAAATAAATTGTCGTAAATCATATGAGCCTGAGCTAATGGAATTAATAGTTTTTGTTAATTTAAATCTGTAGAAAATTAAACAATTTTACTACTGTGTTTATTTGATGAACCAAGCCAGGCAAGCACATCATTTTGGGCATGCCTGTTGGATCAATAATTAGGTCTGAGAAAAATTCTTGCAAATTAGCTGTACAGCTATTACTTCTACATGATAGATTTCGCGGGCCTTTAGAGAGACTTTATTCATTTGCCGGTAGCACCGAAGCTTAATTCAACAATTTTGACCTCTTCTGAGGGCAATGATGTTCTGTCATCTTCTGTGGAATCTGGCTATTTGAACAGTTCAAGTTTGAAAGCTGAGCCATCTTCAATGCCTTGGGATGATTCATCAAATGACTATCTGCAACTGCAGTTTCAGATTTACAGACTGACTTTGATCATGGCAATTTTTGCTGTATTGATCACGGCGATCTTCTTTGATTTTCGAACTTCCATAAGTGTTCTAACTGGATCTTTTGCTGGAATCTTTTACTTGCGGCTTCTTGCTCGAGGTATTGGAAAATTAGGCAAAAGCTCGGTCTCTGTAAGTAAGGTTCAACTGCTTGTACCAGTATTGCTTTTTTTCTTGGCATCAAAATTCTCTCTTTTAGAAATTTTGCCTGCACTATTGGGATTTTTTATCTACAAGCCTGCCTTAATTGCTCAGTTTTTACTCAAGCGCTAGCTGGGGAAAACTTAATCTCTGCCAATTTCCTTTGGCTTAATTAACTCAGTCGTTTCCCGACAAATTTTTTCTTAACACTCAATGGGTTCATTTCCATTCTTATTACCTTTTGCAGAATTAGAGGTTGGTAAACACCTCTACTGGCAAATAGGAAACATAAGTATTCACGGCCAGGTTTTTATGACTTCCTGGATTGTCATAGGTGCTTTGTTGACACTGGTGGTAGTTGGCACAAAAAAAATGGAACGTGATCCAAAAGGTGTTCAGAACCTTTTGGAGTTTCTATGGGATTACATAAGAGATCTCGCAAGAACTCAAATAGGTGAAAAGGTTTACAGAGACTGGATGCCTTTCATTGGAACTTTATTTCTGTTTATTTTTGTAAGTAACTGGGGAGGAGCATTAGTTCCCTGGAGAATAATTAAACTTCCCAGTGGTGAACTTGGTGCTCCAACTGCAGACATAAATACAACTGTGGCTTTAGCTCTATTGGTTTCACTGTCTTACTTTTATGCAGGTCTAAGTAATAAGGGATTGAGGTATTTCGAGTATTACGTTTATCCGACGCCAATAATGCTTCCTTTCAAAATTGTTGAGGATTTTACCAAACCACTTTCATTATCTTTCCGTCTATTCGGTAATATTCTTGCCGATGAATTAGTCGTAGCGGTTCTAGTTTTCCTTGTACCTCTTGTGCTTCCAGTGCCAGTTATGTTTTTGGGACTGTTCACAAGTGCTATTCAGGCTTTGATTTTTGCTACTCTCGCTGCCTATTACATAGGTGAGGCTGTAGAGGAACACCACTAAAAGCCTCATTTTTGTTAGTGATTTGACCCTCAACTAGCAAAAAATCACTGCGCGAAGGTCCGAAATGCTACGGGCCCATCTCATTAATTATGAAATGTCCCCCGCGCAGGTATAAACTCCCGGTCCACCTGATCACGCGCTAAGCGCATTAAATCTCTCTATTTCAAATCATGGATTCCATTACTACTGCTGCTTCTGTTGTTGCTGCTGGCTTGGCTGTTGGCCTTGGTGCAATTGGCCCAGGAATTGGCCAAGGTAGTGCTGCTCAAGGAGCAGTTGAAGGTATTGCTCGTCAACCTGAAGCTGAAGGCAAAATTAGAGGAACACTTCTTCTATCTTTCGCTTTTATGGAGTCTTTAACTATCTATGGCCTTGTGGTAGCACTTGTATTGCTATTTGCAAATCCTTTTGCTGGTTAATAGAAACTCTTTTACTTATTGAAGCCTTAAAACAGCTTCAAGCCTTTAATAGATTGCTTTTACGTTACGCACACTGCTAAATGACAAGTTTGGTTTTCTTTGGAGCTAGTGAGGGAGGTCTTTTTGACTTCGATGCCACTTTGCCATTAATGGCAATCCAAGTGGTTATTCTCACTTTCATACTCAATTCACTTTTCTTCAAGCCAGTTGGAAAAGTAGTTGAAGAACGTGAGGAATATGTTACGACCTCTAGAAAACAAGCCAGAGAGAAAATTGCAGAGGTTGAGAAACTTGAGCAAAACCTCAAGAATCAACTCAAAGAGGCGAGACTGGCAGCGCAAAAAGTAATCAAAGAAGCCGAAGATGACTCTGAGGCCCTATATAAAGAAGCTCTATTACTTGCTACCTCTGAAGCAAATACTTCAAGGGAAAAAGCAAGAGATGAAATCGAAGCTGAAAGAAATACTGCTTTAAGTCAACTTAAAGCAGATTCAGAACAGCTTGGTGAGTTGATCGTGTCCCGATTATTGGAAGCAAAATGACTTTCCCATTTACATTTGCTGCAGAAGGATTTGGTCTTAATCTCAATCTTTTTGAGACAAACATACTTAATCTGGCTGTTGTGATTTTTGGACTCTATAAATTTCTTCCAGGTTTTCTTGGCGGAATTTTAGAGCGTCGAAGGTCAGCAATCATGACTGATCTAAAAGATGCTGAAGACCGTCTTGATGAAGCTACTAACTCACTTTTGTTAGCACAAAAAGAGTTAGCTTCAGCAGAGCAAAAGGCTGAAAAGATCAGAAGTGACTGTAAATTAAGAGCTGAATCTATTCGCCTTGAAAGTGAAAAACGAACCATTGAAGAAATGGCTCGTATCAAGCAGGGGGCAGTAGCGGATTTAAATGCTGAAGCTGTCCGTGTTAGTGCTCAACTTCGCAGAGAAGCTGCTCAAATGGCGATAGATAAAGCTTTGGAAGTCTTGCCAAGAAGGCTTGATAAGAAAACTCAGGATGAGTTTTTAACTCAGTCAATCAACAATATGGGTAATAACTAATGCCATTACTCAACACAATCACCACCCCCTATGCTGAGGCTTTTTTGCAAGTTGCTGAAAGCCGTAATGAAGTTGAAGAGGTGGTAGAGCAATCTAAGTCAATTATTGATCTTTGGAATCAAAGCCCTGAATTTCGAGATGCTATGTCTTCTCCGGTTCTGGAGGTTGACTCTAAAAAAGCTGCCCTTGAGAAACTTTTTGCGAGTGAATTACCTCCTTCTTTTCTTAATCTGCTCAAATTACTTGCAGATAGAAATCGAATTGGATTCCTAAATTCAGTACTTGAACGTTTCCTTGAGCTCTATCGAGAGCAAAGAAACATAGCTCTTGCAACTGTTACCTCGGCATCTGATTTAAATGAGGATCAGCAAAATCAAATTCTCGAAAAAATCAAAGGGATTGCTGGAACTGAAAACCTAGAACTCAATTTGCAAGTTGATCCATCTCTTATTGGAGGATTCATAGCGAAAGTTGGTTCTAAGGTTATAGACGCCAGTTTGGCAGGTCAGGTTCGTCGATTGGGCCTATCTATCGCTAAGGTTTCCTAATCTTTCACCACATTCTTCTTTTTTTACTCTCACCCTTTTACTTCCATGGTTTCCATACGCCCCGACGAAATTAGTTCAATCCTCAAGCAACAAATTTCTGATTACGACAAATCAGTTTCTGTTAGTAATGTCGGTACTGTTCTTCAAATTGGGGACGGTATTGCTCGAGTCTATGGCCTTGAAAAAGTTATGGCTGGAGAATTAGTTGAATTTGAAGATGGAACAGAAGGCATTGCCTTAAATCTTGAAGATGACAATGTAGGCGTTGTTTTAATGGGAGAAGGTATTGGCGTTCAAGAGGGAAGTACTGTAAAAGCGACTGGAAAGATTGCTTCAGTACCTGTTGGTGAAGCCATGTTAGGACGTGTAGTCAGTCCTCTTGGTGTGGCAATTGATGGAAAAGGAGACATAGCTACCACGGATTCTCGTCTAATTGAGTCCATAGCCCCAGGAATTATTAAAAGGAAGTCTGTTTGCGAACCTATGCAAACTGGTATTACCTCCATTGATGCAATGATACCTATTGGTAGAGGGCAAAGAGAATTAATCATAGGAGACCGCCAAACTGGTAAATCAGCAATAGCAATAGATACGATAATCAATCAAAAAGGCCAAGATGTTGTTTGTGTTTATGTTGCTGTTGGTCAAAAGTCAGCTTCTGTAGCAAATGTAGTTGAGGTCTTAAGAGAGAAGGGCGCTTTGGAATACACAATAATTGTTAGTGCTAGTGCATCAGAAGCAGCAGCATTACAGTATTTGGCTCCCTACACTGGTGCTGCTATTGCTGAGCACTTCATGTATCAAGGTAAGCCGACTTTGGTTATCTATGATGATTTGACTAAGCAAGCACAAGCTTACAGACAAATGTCTTTACTTTTGAGACGTCCACCAGGACGTGAAGCTTATCCAGGGGATGTTTTTTATTGTCATAGTCGTTTACTTGAGAGAGCAGCAAAGTTATCCGATGCAATGGGGGGTGGTTCTATGACAGCACTTCCAATTATCGAGACCCAAGCTGGGGACGTTTCTGCATATATTCCAACAAATGTGATTTCAATTACAGATGGACAGATTTTCTTAAGTTCAGACCTTTTCAATTCAGGATTGAGACCAGCGATTAATGTTGGAATTTCTGTCAGCCGTGTTGGAGGAGCAGCTCAAACTAAGGCAATTAAAAAAATTGCTGGAACTTTGAAACTTGAACTTGCTCAGTTTGATGAACTTGCGGCGTTCTCCCAGTTTGCTTCAGATCTTGATGAGGCTACTCAAAAACAACTTGGCAGAGGGAAACGTTTGAGAGAATTATTGAAACAAGCTCAGTTTGAACCACTTAATCTTGCAGAGCAAGTAGCTATCGTTTATTCAGGTGTTAAGGGATTAATTGATGATGTGCCTGAAGATGATGTAACTAAGTTTGCACGTGAATTAAGAGACTACTTGAAGACTAATAAACAATCCTTTATAGATAAGGTTCTCTCTGAGAAAGTCCTTAGCGAAGAATCCGAGGCAATGCTCAAAGATGCAATCAAAGAGGTTACCTCTTCGATGCTGGCCACGGCTTGATCATTAAATTCAGTTTTAGAAGGACACTTTCATGGCAAATTTAAAGGAAATACGTGACCGAATTGTTTCGGTCAAGAACACGCGTAAAATTACCGAGGCTATGCGGCTAGTCGCAGCAGCTAAGGTTAGACGTGCGCAGGCACAAGTTTTGCAAAGTCGCCCTTTTGCAGATCGATTGGCTAGAGTTCTTGAGAATATTCAATCTAGGATGCAGTTTGAAGCTGCAGAAGCACCATTACTCAAGAAAAGAGAAGTTAAAAAAATTACTATTGTTGGCGTTACTGCTGATAGGGGATTGTGTGGGGGATACAATGCAAATATCATTAAGAAAACCGAAATTAGATATGCAGAATTAAAAGGACAAGGTTTCGATCCTGATTTAATACTTATAGGAAAGAAGGCGATAACATATTTTCAAAACAGATCATCGCAATACAACATCAGAGCAACTTTTAAGGAACTTGAGCAAGTCCCAACCTCAAAAGACGCTGGTTCGATAACAAGCGAAGTTCTCGCTGATTTTACTTCTGAGTCTACGGATAGAGTCGAAGTTATCTATACGAAATTTATCAGTCTTGTTAGCTGTAATCCAGTTGTTCAAACTCTATTACCTCTTGACCCACAGGGGATAGCTGAATCTGACGATGAAATTTTCAGATTAACAACAAAAGATAGTAAATTAACAATAGAGAAAGATACTGCTCCTTCGAACGATCAACCAAAGTTGCCGTCTGATATTGTTTTTGAACAAAGTCCAGAACAATTATTGAACTCACTGCTTCCTCTTTACCTACAAAATCAACTTCTTAGGGCATTGCAAGAATCCGCTGCTTCGGAACTTGCTAGCAGAATGACGGCTATGAATAATGCCAGTGATAATGCAAAAGAGTTAGCTAAAACCTTAACTCTTGACTACAACAAAGCAAGACAAGCTGCAATTACTCAGGAAATTCTTGAAGTAGTTGGTGGTTCATCAGTTTAAGAAATTTAAATTGATATAAAAAATATTTTTATGGTGAAACTACAAATATTAGAGCTGGAAATTAACAGACCAATTGATTTTTCTGCTATGAAGTTAAGGAGTTTAGTTATAAAAGAATTGAATAAATACGGAGAACCTTTACGTTGGGCAATAACTTTTATTAATTCAAATATTATAAAAATAGAAGGTGTTGTCCTATTAGGAGAAAAAATTTACAACAAAAAATAAATACAATTTTTACTAAATCATAATTGTGAATAATAAACCTCTCCCCATTTTGATGACTGTACCAACAGGGATTGGGTGCGAAATAGGGGGATTTGCTGGTGATGCTATCCCAGCAGCAAGATTACTTGCGGCTGCTAGTGGTTGTTTAATTACTCATCCAAATGTGATGAATGGAGCAATGCTCTATTGGAATGATGAAAGAATTCAGTATGTTGAGGGATATTCTCTTGATCAATTTGCTCAGGGGAGAATCATGTTGAAACCTATACGACAACAAAAAATAGGTATACTTTTCGACTTAGGAATTGAGCCGCATTTATATCAAAGGCATTTACAAGTTATATCTGCTTGCAAGTATACTTTGGGTCTTGATATTGGTCCAATTATTCAGACAGAGCAACCATTAAATATCACTACATATCAATCAAATACTGGAATAAGTTGGGGAGATATAGAAGAGCCAAGCGAGTTATTGAGAGCAGGTGAAAAACTTAAAAATATGGGAGTTGGTGCAATAGCTGTTGTTACTCAATTCCCTTCTGATATCCCTAATCAATCTCTTGATGACTATAGAAAAGGTAAGGGAGTTGATTTCCTAGCAGGGATAGAGGCCATGATAAGTCACTTGCTCGTTAAACATTTAAATATTCCTTGTGCTCACGCTCCTGCTGTTGAGCCTTTGGAAATCGATGTAAATATTGATCCAAGAGCGGCCGCGGAGGAATTAGGTTATACCTTTTTGCCCAGTGTCTTGAATGGGTTAAGTCGAGCACCAGATTTGATTGATATTTCAGAACTGGACAAAAATAGTTTTTATAAATACTCAAAAAAATCTTTAATATCCTGTGAGGAACTTGGTGGAATTGTTGTCCCTGATGGTGCCTTAGGGGGGGCGGCAGTTTTGTCTTGTATAGAGAAGGGGATACCTTTGATAGCTGTAAGAAATAGAAGTGCAATAAATGTCGGTTTTCGAGAATTAGGCCTTGATGTGGGGAGTAAAAATTGCCCTCAGCATAAGTATATAAGCGTTAATAATTATATAGAGGCTGCAGGAATTATAATTTCTTTGCGTGAGGGAATAAATTTCGATTCATTGAGAATTTAATTAATTTTCAACCACCACATATTTATTATTAACTAATGATTTGAATTTAATAATTTTAATTTAGACAAGCCATAGGGTGTCTTGGTGGTATCCCAAGAGCTTTGGCAACACCTGGGTGACATACAGAACCTCTAATAGTATTTAAACCTGAGAGTAACTCAGGACGTTCTGTTACAGCAGCCTCTAGACCCCGTCCAGCAATACCTAAAATATATGGAAGAGTTACGCTGACAAGTGCTTCTGTTGAAGTAAAAGGGACGGCACCAGGCATATTACCTACAGCATAATGCTGTATACCGTGAATATTGACTGTTGGATTTGTATGAGTTGTTTCAATGCTAGTTGCAACACATCCACCCTGATCTATTGCAACATCAACAATCACTGAATTTGTTCTCATTTGCTTGACCATTTCTTCGTCAACAAGGGTAGGAGCCCTATCACCTGGAGAAAGAACAGCTCCAATTAATAAATCTGCGGTTGGGATTAATCTTTCTATAAGCCCTCTACTACTAACAACACTCGTCAATCTACCCCTCCTATCGGCTTCTAAATTTCTAAGTCTTTCAGGAGATCTATCTAAAAGCATTACTTCAGCATCCATCGCTGATGCCAATCTTGCCGCATTCCATCCAACCGTTCCTGCTCCAAGAACTATTACTCTTGCAGGTCTTACTCCGGTACATCCACCAATTAACACTCCTCTACCGCCTTGGGGACGTTCAAGTAAATGAGCCCCAACCTGTGCGGCAAGACGACCGGCGATCTCACTCATTGGTGCTAATAGAGGAAGACCTCCACTTTCAAGTTGAACCGTCTCATATCCCAATGCTGTCGTTCCAGCTTTCAATAAGGCCTCGCCTACTTTTGGATATGCAGCTAAATGTAAGTAAGTAAATAAAAGCATGTCCTCTCTTAAAAATTTAAATTCACTTTCTTGTGGTTCCTTCACTTTTACAACCAAATGAGCAGCCCAAGCTTCCTCCCTAGAGACAATTTTGGCACCAGCGGCTGCAAATGCAGTATCTTCAATTCCAGCTCCATCCCCGGCACCTTCTTGAACTAAGACTTCCAGCCCTTGAGAAACAAGTTCCTTTGTTGCATCTGGGGTGAGAGCAACTCTTAATTCATCGGATTTAATTTCGGATGGTACACCTATGCTGGACATTGGTGCAGACAAGACAGATGTGGACATGGGTTGAAACTACTTTTTTTAGGGTGCACTTTTTGTGCTTGTTTGTCAGCTTTTTTTAGTTCATTTTGAAGCAATTGGGAGTCTCCAACCACTCCCAAAAGCTTGATTACTGACTTTTAAGAGTGGGGGCGCTTGTTTTCTTTTGAACTCAGACTTTTTAAGTGAATTTTTAATCTTATCGATCAAGCTTTTTTCATAGCCTTTTTTTATCAATTGATCATGATCCAGTCGGTTTTCCATTATGTCTTTGAGGATTGGATCAAGAAGGTCATATTGAGGTAAAGAATCACTATCAAGTTGATCTTTTCTCAGTTCAGCACTTGGTGCTTTTTTACGAATCTCCTCACCGATAATTTCTATATTTGATGGAAGATTGACTTCGCTTCGACATACTCTTGAGTCTTTACTGTCCAGCCAATTACACAAATTAAATACTGAGGTTTTGTATAGGTCCCCAATTACTGAGAGGCCACCATTCATGTCGCCATAAAGTGTGCAGTAACCCATTGCCAATTCGGATTTATTACCAGTTGATAAAAGTAAGTGATTTTGTTGATTGGCAATCGCCATTAGAAGTGTCCCACGAATGCGCGACTGTAGATTTTCAGCAGTTAAATCTTTTGGGAACTCTCCTAATGTATCTTTTAAAGCGGTATCAAAATTTTTCATAAGGTCATTTATTGGGATAGTTTTTTTTCTTATCCCCAATCGCTCGGCAAGAGAAATCGCATCAACTATTGAGCCTTTTGAACTCCAAGGAGATGGCATAAGAATTGCATGAACTTGATCTGCTCCTAAAGCTGCAGTTGCTAAAGTTGCCACAATTGCTGAGTCAATCCCACCACTTAAACCTAAAACAGCGCTTTTGAAACCGCATTTATTACAATAATCTTTAATACCTAAAATCAAAGCTAAAAAAATCTCTTCATCCCTGCTACTTTTTCTTTGAATTTCTTTTCGTTTATGTGAAGTATCCCAAACTTCGAGATGTTCCTGACACTTAGGAAGTAAGGCAATAATCTCTTTGTGTTTATTCATTACAAAGCTTGCCCCATCAAAAATTAACTCATCGTTTGCCCCTACTTGATTGAGATAGACAACTGGACATTTAATTCTTGAGGCGGCTTCAGCAACTATTTTATGTCTCATTAATTCCTTCGTACGACTAAAGGGTGATGCTGATAGATTGATTAAAATATCGATATTAATTCTCTCAAATTGTTTTAAGGGGTCTGGCCCTATTGTCCGCTGACCTTGAATTTGTTCTTCAACCCAAAGATCTTCACAAATTGTCAATCCAATTTTCCAATTCTGGTTATTTATTTCGATATTTATTGTATTGGTTGAATCCCCAGGACGAAAATATCTTTTTTCATCAAAAACATCATAAGTAGGTAGTAATTGTTTGCGAGCGACTACCTTCCATTCGCCATTATTAATCAACACAATAGAATTATATAAGAATGGGAGCTGATTATCTGGAGCCGTTTCAATTACACCAATAAGAACTTTGAGATCAGGAGCTTTTGTGTGAAGTTCTTTGGTGATTTTTTCGAGAACTATATCCTGTTGTTTTAATCGATTTTTATCAAGTAAAAGATCTTTGGGGGGATATCCCCACAATGATAATTCAGGTGTGATGACAATGTCCCCATTTTCCTTATTGGTTCTAAGGCAATAATGAAGAATTTTTTCTCCATTACCAAAAAGATCACCTACTAGAGGATTGATTTGTGCAAGACCTAATTTCATAGGTATTTCTTGTTGATACCGTAAAGTTGCTTATCTAATAACATAGACTTAACAACCTTTGGTATTTGAGATAATTCATTTTTCTTTCTCATTGCTGAGCTAGATGAAGCAGGAATTTCTAGTGGTAAGATTTGTATTTTTGCTCCAAGGCGTTTGATTTCATTTAGAAAGCGTTCTTCCATAGGCCACCCGCTCCTTTCTGCAATACCAATTTTTGCTCTTTGAAAAATCTCTTTAGCTCTTAACCAATTTGGCAACTCCATTATTAAATCACTCCCAATTACAAAAGTAAATTTTGATTTTGGCCACAAATCACTAGCTTTGTTTAATGTTGATATTGTCCAGGGACTACTTAAATCTTGTCTAAAAATAAGATTCGAATTGTTGATGTCATTAACCAGAGCATGCAATAGACTCCCTCTTATTTTCAGTGATTCACCATGATGTTTGATTGGGTTGTCACTAGCCCATGTTGCAACTGTTGGGAACATGGTTAGCAACCCTCTTAGAAGAGCCTCGTGCCCACAGGTCGGGGGGTCTGCGCTAGTCCCGAAAAGTGCTATCTGATCAAATTTATCTTTCATGGGAATAAATTCTTGATTTCTTTTGTTTTGTCTCTACTCGATAAGAATTCTAAAAATTTATACGTTTGACTTGAAAAACTTGAATGTTGGATAACTCTTTTATGTAATAGCAATGAGGGTTGAAGTAAGTTTTTTTGATTTACTTTTAAGATTTCTTTCGCGGCTAGTATTCCGGTTTTTTTTGTTGTATGTACAGCTATACCTGCCTGAATTAATGCTATTGGACCTGTAGATAAAAAGCTCAAACCACCTGTGATTGGTGTAACAACGATAAGAAGGTGACGTAATGAGGTTAAAATTATTTGTGCAGCTATTAAAAGAGCATTATTAAAAGTTATTCGTTTTAAAAGTTCTCTAGCAGCTGGCCCCCTGAGTTGCATCCCATAAAGCTTGCTTAATTCTATGATTAGTGCAGTATCACACGCTAGGCCTGCGCTCATATCAACTGCCATAATTGGATTTATAGCAACGCTAGATGCTTTTATTGCTGCAAATTTGCCTATGGCTCTTTGGGCTTGATGTTTACCTCTCTTTAATCTTTCTACTTTTAAAGAATGGTCAAAACTCTGTATTCCAATAATTGTATTTTGTGCTAACAAAAGCTCACCTTGTGTGTTTAGAAGATCTATTAGATTTTTCCTAAGAGTTTCAATTTGAGGAAAGACCTCAACAGTATCGGTTGTTCCATCAGGTAAAAGCTTATTTTTATACGGTGCTGCTGCTGTTACTTCAATTGATATATTCTTCATGTGAAGAGGTAGTCTATTTTTGATAGACTTTTTGATACTAATTAATTCGTCGTTTTTCCACTGATCACTTCTATTCAAAATCAGTAATATCGATTTCCCATTTTTCTCAAGGAATTCAAGAGCATCGATTTCTTTTTGAGTAATATCACTATCGATTACAAAGAGTATTAGATCAGATTCCTCCCAGTTTTCTTTATTAAAGTCAATCCTATTATCATTTTTTATCTCGTCTATCCCTGGAGTGTCGACTAGTTCAATTGAGTGAAGGCAGTTAATAGGTTGATCCCAAATTATTGATTGATTAACTGATGTACTCCCATGAATAATATCGGTTTTGAATGCATTTTTTCCAACAAGTGCATTAAGCAAGCTTGATTTTCCGACACCTACTCTTCCAAAAACATGAGCTTTAAAATGCCTTTGATTAAGACGACTAATTTGATTATTTAATTTATTTAATTTTTTACTGAAAATCTTTTGTTCACGATTATTAAGAAAAAAACTTTTTTTCCATCGGGATATAAATAATTTACACCGATCTATTGGGGACATCATGAGCTTGACTTCCTCCACCACCCTGCTAATACCGCCAGGACAGCTTCTGCTCCAATAACTCCAACAAATCCTCCAAATTCATCTACAACGACTTTAATCCCACTATTGTTATCATCGAAGGATGTTAGAAGGCGATCTATACGAATCATTTCAGGTACAAATTCTACAGAATCACATAAATCTGTAGGTGTTAAATGTGATTGTCCCTTAAGAAGAGCTGTTAAAAGTTTTTCTCTACTTGTTACGCCTATTATTTTGTCTACTTTTTCGCCAAGAACAACCCACCAATGATCATTATTAGCCATCAATGTTGACCTGAGCTTTTCAAGGCTTGTTTTGCCATCAAGCGTGGGTGCAGCGACTCTGGGGGTCATAAGGTCTCTGGCGGTTAAATCATTGAGTTGAAAAACTTTAGATATCATTGCGGCTTCGTCGGCCTCTATTTGACCTTTTTGTGATCCAAGAGTTGCCATTTGGCGTATTTCTTCTTCATCAGTAGTAATTTCATTTTCAGCCTTTATCACAGGTAAAAGCTTTTCAAGGGGAATAACAATTGGGCGCATAACTAACCCTAAAATATTTAATATTGGAGCGCTAATGAGTGAAATCCGAAGAGAAAGGCGAGTCCCAATAGATTTCGGAAGAATTTCACCAATCAGTAGAATAAGAATAGTTAATACTGCTGAGAAAATTGGCAATGCGACTCCTTTTTTAAATACGTATGCAGCCAAACTACCAAGCATTAAACTTCCAAAAATATTAAAAATATTGTTTGCGATAGTTATTATTGTAAGAGTTCTTCCCAATTTTTTTCGAAGTTTTGAGAGGATTTTCGCCTTGTTTGAATTTGTTTTTTCAGTTAATTCATGAACTCGAAGAGGATTGACTGCTAAAAGAGCAGCTTCAACTCCTGAGCATAAAGCTGAACCGATTATTACTACCAGCATGAGCAGTCCTAATAAAAGATGATTTTGACTCATGCGTAATTCTTTTTTAGTTTGATTGAGTTTCTCTTATTTTATTTTCCACTAAGTTTGAACTAATGCCATCCTAAATTTATTTAGAAGAGGGGGAATCATGCAAAATCCTGAAATATTTAGCTCTCGCAGAGAAAATTTTTTGAGCATGCTTGAGGGCTTCGCGGCAATTATCCCTGCGGCTCCGCTGGTTAGGCATCATGCAGATTGCGAGTACCCTTTTAGACAAAATAGTGATTTTTGGTATCTAACAGGATTTGATGAACCTGATGCAATAGCAGTTTTTCTTCCTTTTAAGCCAGTTGGTGAAAGATATTTGCTTTTTGTCCAACCGACTGATCCTGCAAGCGAAGTTTGGACTGGTTTTAGGTGGGGAGAATTGGGAGCAGTTAGTAATTTTATGGCTGATAAGGCACATTCATTAGATGAATTCCCAAAATTGATTGGAGAATATTTGGCTGATGCTGAGGGAATTGCATATCGAGTTGGCCGACATGATCCATCAATAGAAAAAATAGTTTTAAGAACTTGGTCTCAACGACTTGATAAAGCTGAGAAAGGAAGATCAACGACAATTCCCTTAATAGCGCCTTGTCCTTTTTTGCATCGTATGAGACTTGTTAAGGAGAAATTTGAATTAGAGAGAGTTCGAGAAGCCTCAAGAATATCCTCAGAGGCTCATGAAATAGCAAGATTTGCAACGTTTCCTGGCATGAATGAACGCGAAATCCAGGGTTTAATTGAAAAACATTTTTTGAAAGAGGGAGCAAGAGGACCGGCATATGGATCAATAATTGCTGGTGGCGACAATGCATGTGTTCTTCATTACATGGCAAATAAAGCAAAACTTAGAGATGGAGATTTGCTACTTATAGATGCTGGATGTTCACTTTTCGATTATTACAATGGAGATATCACTCGTACCTTTCCAATAAACGGAAAATTTTCTTCAGAGCAGAAAGCTCTTTACGAGATAGTTTTAGCAGCCCAAGAAAGTGGAATAAACTCTGCTATTCCTGGTAAAAGTGCTGAGGACATTCACAATGCGGCTTTGATAGTCCTTGTTGAGGGTTTAGTTGAATTAGGCTTGTTGAGAGGAAACCCACATTCAATAATTGAGCAGGGAGCTTATCAACACATTTACATGCACAGAACTGGACATTGGCTTGGACTAGATGTTCATGATGTGGGCGCAAGCAGACTTGGCGAAGCAACAATAATGCTTGAGGAAGGAATGGTTTTAACTGTTGAACCAGGTATTTATTTGAGTGATAGGTTGGAAATCCCTCCAGATCAGCCGCAAATCGAAGATAAGTGGAAAGGTATTGGTATAAGAATTGAGGATAATGTTGCTATTACTAATAGTGAGCCTGAGATCTTAACAAAAGGAGCCTTAAAGTCTGTTAAAGCAATGGAAAGATAGATTTTGTATGCATAAATTTAGCCAAGACTATCAAGATACTTAAGGATTTCATTCGTATTTGGGATGATTAAATCTGCTCCCATCTCTCTTAGCTTTTTTTCATAATCTTGTCTTTTTTTAATTTGCTCTTTTTTATGCAAATGAGGAGGGGCCACTCCAATGCTCAGAAATTTTTGACTTGGAATAAGCTTTTTGGCTTTTTTGATTGTTAGTACATCTGCAACAGTGTCTCCTAAATATCCTATTAGCGGGACTTTGTCGCCCAGTGGCTCACCTGCTAGCTGACTTGCTAAATTTATTAATCCAGTTGGGTCTGGCTTTTCTGGGGCCTCTCCCATGGCTATTAAAGGAGGACTATTAAGCCCAATACGGTCTTCTAGAATGAAAACAGCTGAATGCCTCTCTGCGCCGCTTACGAACCCCCATTTAAAACCATTCTCAGAAAGTAATGAGAAGAATTCTTTGTCGACAAGCAATGTTTCTTTTTTAATTAAGCCTCCCCAGCTTCCTCGATTTTTGGAATCTGAGTTCTTGCCAAAATAAAATTCATTAAAAACTCTTATAACTTCATCTCTTTTTATATCTTTGCCTAATGTTTGGCCATTGGTTTTGAGCCTTCTTGATATCAATTCAATGCTTGCATCCCAATCGTTATTCCAGATACCTTCACTTTTCAATTGATCAATTTCATAAATAGATGGCCTCACATTTGTAAATTTATTGACAGTCTCTTGGATAGAGCGTCTATAGCTCTCTGAGACGTCTCTTATTACACCATCTATGTCGAAAAGAAGAAATCCTCGCGAGTTCAATGATTTTGTATCCTTTTTGCTCTGGTGACTGGTAGGTTAGTTGGTTGTTAGTTAGTTGAAATCAGGAAATGATGGTTTCTGAAGAGTCTGGTGCTGTTCAAAATGATGTTTCCCCATCCACACCTTCTGGAATTGAACAGGGATCTGCGCTGCAAAAGAACCCCGAAGTAGAAAAAACCAAGCCTGGTAATCCAGGCGTTCTAGGAGGGGCTGCTGCACTTGCAACTGCGACAATAGATGCTGACGGAGTACCCTCTGGACATACGCCGAAAGCTGATGAGGGGAGATTTCTGTTGAAAATATTGTGGCTTCCTGACAATGTTGCTTTAGCGGTTGATCAAATAGTCGGGGGTGGGCCTAGTCCACTTACAGCGTATTTCTTCTGGCCTAGAGAGGACGCTTGGGAGACTCTAAAAACACAATTGGAAGACAAGAGTTGGATTACAGATAATGAACGCGTAGAAGTTCTTAACAAGGCAACTGAGGTTATTAATTATTGGCAGGAAGAGGGCAAGGGAAAAACACTTGAGGAGGCCAAGGTTAAATTTCCAGATGTAACTTTTTGCGGGACTGCCTAAAAGTATCTTCTTTAAAAATGGTTGTGATTGAGTAAACCAGAGTTATCAATCTTTTTTAGTCGCTTGAAGCCTTGCCTGGGCTTTTATGAGCACTTCTTTAGCTTTTACTTTTTCAGGGGAATTTCCTTCAGATTCAAATTTGCCATAATTGTTTTTTGCCGTTTCTAGATCAGTCTCAGCATCACCGGCGTTAATTTGGCTCCCAAGTTCAGCACCATTGACAAGCACTGTAACTTCATTTGATTCAACCTCTGCAAAGCCTCCCATAAGGGCGATGGAATCCCACTTGC
Organism: Prochlorococcus sp. MIT2309; assembly: GCF_059772305.1. Taxonomy (NCBI): domain Bacteria; kingdom Bacillati; phylum Cyanobacteriota; class Cyanophyceae; order Synechococcales; family Prochlorococcaceae; genus Prochlorococcus; species Prochlorococcus sp. MIT2309. The sequence continues at coordinate 1,483,095 of NZ_CM186282.1, forward strand.
CCTTTTGAAATACTCTTAAAACGCCAATATCTAGAGCGGTAACCATTGCGATATGGCCAGGCAATATGCCAACTAGGCCAGTTGTGCTGGGAAGAATGACTTCATCAGCAGTTCCATCAAATACGCTTTTGTCTGGAGCGAGCACTCTTAATGTAAGTGGCATTTTGTAGGGGGTGGGTTGATTACAAACTGTTGATTTTTACTTGCTGCCTTCGGAGGCAATTTTTTCAGCCTTTGCTTTAACTTCTTCTATATTTCCAACTAAATAGAAGGCTTGCTCAGGAAGATTGTCCAATTCTCCAGAGAGAATCATGTTAAATCCCTTAATGGTCTCTTCGAGTTTGACGTATTTACCAGACATACCTGTAAATATTTCAGCTACGAAGAAAGGCTGAGACAGGAACTTCTCAATTTTTCTGGCTCTATCTACTGTTTTTCTATCATCTTCTGATAACTCATCAAGTCCAAGAATTGCAATGATGTCTTGAAGCTCTTTATATCTCTGAAGTGTTGATTGCACAGCTCTAGCAGTTTTGTAATGCTCTTCACCAACAACTGAGGGCTGAAGCATTGTGCTAGTTGAGTCAAGTGGATCTACAGCAGGATAAATTCCCTTAGCAGCAAGGGCTCTGGCAAGAACAGTTGTTGCATCAAGATGAGCAAAAGTTGTAGCAGGCGCAGGGTCTGTTAAATCATCTGCAGGAACATATACGGCTTGAATGGAAGTGATAGAGCCCTCTAGGGTTGATGTGATTCTCTCTTGAAGTTCTCCAACATCAGTTCCAAGTGTCGGTTGATATCCAACAGCAGAAGGCATACGGCCCAATAAAGCGGAAACCTCTGATCCAGCTTGAACGAACCTAAAAATGTTATCGATGAAAAGAAGAACATCTTGCTTGTTTACATCTCTAAAATGCTCTGCCATGGTCAAAGCAGAAAGGCCTACTCTCATTCGAGCTCCAGGAGGCTCGTTCATTTGACCAAAGCATAAAGCGACTTTTGATTGAGGAAGATCATCTGCATTAATCACTCCGGATTCTTTGAATTCCTCATAAAGGTCGTTACCTTCTCGAGTTCGCTCTCCAACTCCTCCAAAAACGGATACACCGCCATGTTCTTTTGCGATGTTATTAATTAATTCCTGAATCAAAACAGTTTTTCCAACGCCAGCCCCCCCAAACAGGCCAACTTTACCTCCCTGTCTATATGGAGCTAGTAAGTCAATAACCTTAATTCCCGTTTCAAATACTTTTGGCTTTGTTTCAAGGTCAGTAAGGCTTGGAGCTGGTCTGTGGATAGGAGAGGTTGTTGAATCCGTAACAGGCCCCTGTTCGTCTACAGGCTCCCCTAGGACGTTAAAAATCCTTCCAAGTGTTGCTTCTCCAACAGGGACTGATATAGGAGCTCCGGTGTCTACAGCCTCCATACCTCTTACAAGGCCGTCCGTACTGCTCATTGCAACAGCGCGTACTCTGTGGTCGCCTAACAGTTGCTGCACCTCAGCGGTAAGGGCAACATCCTGTCCAGCTGGATTTTTGCCTTCTATGCGAAGTGCATTGAGAATTTTAGGTAGTTTTCCTGCTGGGAATTCAACATCTAGAACAGGACCAATTACTTGTCTTACAACACCCTTTGTACCTGCGGAGGTGGTAGCTGAGGTCATTTAGCTTAGTGAGAAACTGTGAACAGAACATGCGATAACGCACGTTCATTAGTAGCCGGGCAACAATACCATTCCGCCGGCATGATTTGGTATCGGGTTCGGTCAACCGCACAGTGAAAGTATGGTCGGCAATATGGTTTGACGAATAAGTTGGGGCGTCGGTTGAAGTTACAAACTTCAACTTATGTTGCGCATTTGCGCCCCGTTCTTGCCTCTGCATTTATCCATGGCAGCTGTATCTCTAAGCGTCTCCACTGTTAAACCTCTTGGTGACCGTGTTTTTGTAAAAGTCTCTGAATCTGAAGAGAAGACATCAGGGGGGATTTTGCTCCCTGATACTGCTAAAGAAAAACCTCAGGTTGGCGAAGTTGCCCAGGTTGGACCTGGAAAACGAAACGATGATGGTTCTCGCCAATCTCCCGAGGTTGGTGTAGGAGACAAGGTTCTTTACAGCAAATACGCCGGTACTGATATAAAAATCGGTGGCGACGAATATGTTCTTTTGTCTGAAAAAGACATCCTTGCAATCGTTAACTAGACCTAATTCTTACCATTATTTGGTAGACCCCCCCCCACTATTCACTCACTTTCTTAAGCAAATCGCCCCCCATGGCTAAGCGAATTATTTACAACGAGCAAGCCCGTCGTGCACTCGAGCGTGGCATTGATATCTTGGCTGAATCTGTAGCCGTCACACTTGGCCCGAAAGGCCGCAATGTGGTTTTAGAAAAAAAATTCGGTGCTCCTCAAATCATCAATGATGGTGTAACTATCGCAAAGGAAATCGAGCTCGAGGATCACATAGAAAATACAGGTGTAGCCTTGATACGTCAGGCTGCCTCTAAAACCAATGATGCTGCCGGTGATGGGACAACAACAGCAACTGTTTTGGCTCATGCAATGGTTAAAGCAGGTTTGAGGAATGTTGCTGCAGGTGCAAATGCAATAACTCTTAAAAAAGGCATTGATAAAGCAGCAGATTTCTTGGTTAAAAAAATACAAGAAAATGCAAAACCAATCAGCGACAGTAATGCAATCGCCCAATGTGGAACTATTGCTGCTGGAAATGATGAAGAAGTTGGTAAAATGATTGCTGATGCAATGGATAAGGTTGGTAAAGAGGGTGTTATTTCTCTTGAAGAAGGGAAATCAATGACAACCGAACTTGAAGTCACCGAAGGTATGAGATTCGACAAAGGATACATATCTCCATACTTCGCAACAGATACTGAAAGGATGGAAGCAGTTCTTGATGAGCCTTACATTCTTCTAACTGATAAAAAAATTGGCTTAGTACAGGACTTAGTTCCTGTTTTGGAACAGATTGCTAAAACTGGCAAGCCCCTTTTGATAATTGCTGAAGACATAGAAAAAGAAGCACTTGCAACTTTGGTTGTTAACCGACTTAGAGGAGTATTAAATGTTGCTGCTGTTAAAGCCCCTGGATTTGGAGATCGTAGAAAGGCCATGCTTGAGGATATGGCAGTACTTACAAATGGTCAGTTGATAACTGAAGACGCAGGGCTGAAATTAGAAAATGCTCAACTTGAAATGCTCGGTACAGCAAGACGAATCACCATCAATAAGGACAATACAACGATTGTTGCTGAAGGAAATGAAGTTGCTGTAAACGCAAGATGTGAGCAAATCAAGAAACAAATGGATGAAACAGAATCTACTTATGACAAAGAAAAACTTCAGGAGCGTTTGGCCAAACTTGCTGGAGGAGTTGCAGTTGTCAAAGTGGGTGCCGCAACTGAAACTGAAATGAAAGATAAAAAACTTCGTTTAGAGGATGCAATAAATGCAACTAAAGCTGCCGTAGAAGAGGGAATTGTTCCAGGTGGTGGAACAACACTTGCTCATTTGGCACCCGAACTAAACAAATGGTCATCAAATTCACTCAATGGTGAGGAGCTTATTGGCGCAAATATAGTAGAAGCAGCTTTGACATCACCGTTGATGCGAATTGCTGAAAATGCTGGTGCAAATGGCGCTGTTATTGCTGAGAATGTCAAGTCTAAACCCATGAATGATGGGTATAACGCCGCGACAGGTGAGTATGTAGATATGCTTTCTGCTGGAATAGTTGATCCCGCTAAAGTTACAAGATCAGGACTTCAAAATGCTGCTTCAATAGCAGGGATGGTTCTTACAACTGAATGCATAGTGGCTGATTTGCCTGAAAAGAAAGATGCTGCTGCAGGCGCTCCTGGAGGCGGCATGGGCGGTGATTTTGATTATTGATTTAATCAAGTAATCATCCACCTATTAACTGCAAGAAAGGACTGGTTTCGCCCAGTCCTTTTTTATTACTTATTTCCACAAAAAATACTTTAAAGAATTTGTTTTGATAACGTTTTCTCATAGAAAAAATAACTATGAAAGTTGATCGACCCTATGAAAATTCAATTTTATTTTATTTTTTTATTGTTCAATTACTGAAGAATATTGAATATAAATTATTAATTTAAATCATTTATAAAATTACAATTATTCAGAAGCTAAAGGGTTTTAATTAATTGATAAATATAAATTATTACTTCAGAAAGTATTTTAATGATTTATGGAGAAAGATAATATTTTAGTCAACTTATATTCTTGAGATTGATTTGTATATTATTGACTTCAGTCCTAAGATAAATTTAAGTAGGATTTTCAATCAAGCCAACCAGCACTAAGAATTACTGCAAGAACTAGAAATGTTGTTAAGCAAATCCATGTTGCTCTATTGAGAGTTGATTCTGCGCTGCTGGCGCTTGAAAACATGGAGCTGCCGCTAGCTGCCAGGCCACCCATACCATCGCCTTTTGGACTATGGAGGAGAACAAGCAAAATAAGAAAAAGACCTGATGCTATCCAGACCCAAGAAAGAACTGTATTTACCATTATTCAATTATAAATAATCATGCGTGTTGCGGTACACGTGAGGGGATGGCTGGTGTTTCAGCAATCTTAATAAGCGACGAACCAGTCATTGCGTTGGGTTTTGATAATCCCAATAAATGAAGCAAAGTTGGTGCCAAATCAGATAGCCCACCACCCTCGCGTAATCGAATATCGTTTCCATAACCTTCTAATTTTCTTTTTTCACCCTCTATGAGGATGACCGGGACAGGGTTAGTTGTATGGGCAGTCCAAGGTTCACCATCTTCTCCCTGCATAAGTTCCGCATTACCGTGATCAGCTGTAATAAGAAGGGTTCCGCCCATTTTCCCTATTGAATCAAGTAGTGAACCAACGCACTCATCAACCGTTGAAATGGCTTTCATAGCAGCATCCATGTTCCCAGTGTGACCAACCATATCTGGATTAGCAAAATTGATTACAACAAGTGAATAGATACCATTCTCAATTGCCTTTTTACATGTTTCAGTAAGCTCCTTTGCTGACATCTCTGGCTGCAAATCATAGGTGGCCACTCTAGGGGAGGGAACTAAATGCCTCTTTTCTCCAGGGAGTGGTTTTTCAATACCCCCATTCAAAAAATACGTAACATGGGGATATTTCTCTGTTTCGGCAGTTCTATATTGAAGCAATCCGTTTTGTGAAACGACTTGGCCAAGAAGATCATTAAGAGATTCGGGTGGAAAAGCAATCTCTACAGGTAGATTTGACTCATATTGTGTGAAAGTTACAGTGTTAATTTTTGGGTGATGATTTCTCTCAAAACCATCAAAATCCTCAAGAGTGATTGCTTTAATTAATTGCCGAGCTCTATCAGGCCTGAAGTTAAACATTATCAAACCATCTCCATCTTTTAGATAAGAATGAGAAAGCCTGAAGGGTTCAAGAAATTCATCGGTAACTTCATTTTTGTAACTTGTCTCCAAAACATCTTTCCAAGATTCATTTGAGGTTGGAATTTTTGGATTGGTTAGTAATTCGTAGGCTTTGGAAGTTCTCTCCCATCTATTGTCACGATCCATTGCCCAATACCTTCCACAGATACTTGCTAACTCACCAATCCCTATTGATTTGAATGTCTGCTCGATTACATCTAAATATTTGCTTGCACTTTTTGCAGGTGTGTCTCTTCCGTCAGTAATTGCATGCAGAGAAACTTTTTCCAGACCATTAGAGGCTACCCACTCTAGAAGTCCACATAAATGATTGATGTGACTGTGTACTCCACCATCGGAACATAAACCCACTATGTGAAGAGTGCCTTTAGTTTTTTCTAAATATGAAATTATGGATTTTAGTGCTTGAATTTGATCCAAAAGACCCATCCTGACTGTATTGCTTATCCTTACCAGTTCTTGTTGAAAAATTCTGCCTGCTCCAATAGTTAGATGACCAACTTCAGAATTTCCCATCTGATCATCGGGGAGGCCAACATATGCTCCACTAGCTTCAATGAATGTATGAGGATATGCATGCCATAAAGCATCCATTACAGGTGTATCAGCACTTTTAACAGCATTGTGCTCTGTTTCATCTCTATGCCCCCAACCATCAAGTATTGCCAAAACAACTGGGGCAACTTGATTGGAGTTTATTGAAATCGCTGGATTACTCTTTGTCATTAAAGAGGTTGTTTTCTATTAAAAAAAACTCTTAACTATCAAATTACTTCTTCTTTTGCATTGAGGCTATTTATCAGCACATCCGTTAGCTTTTGCGAATGAAATGTAACGTGTTTTTCAGTTATCCTTTGGTTTACTCAAACGCTTTTTTGAAAGGAGATGGTTGAAAAAAATAATACTAGAAGAATAGAGATTCTCTCTGAAGAGGAGGTAGGACTAACAATGAAAAGGCTTGCCTCACAAATTCTTGAGAAAATTTCAAATCTTGAGAGCCTTCTGATACTTGGCATCCCTACACGTGGAGTTCATTTGTCAAAAGCTCTATCAGACCAGCTTGAAAAAATTACAAATAAAAAAATCATTTCAGGGGTCCTAGATCCCACTTTTCATAGGGATGATCTTATCCGAGTTGGGACAAGATTTAGCCAAAAAACATCAATACCGGAGGATGTTGATGATCGTGATGTTTTGTTAGTTGATGACGTAATTTTTACTGGTAGAACCATCCGAGCTTCTCTTGAGGCTCTTCAGTCTTGGGGAAGAGCTAAAAGAGTTCTTTTACTCACAATGGTTGATAGAGGTCATAGGGAAGTTCCAATACAGCCTGATTTTTGCGGAAGATTTGTTCCCACAAGTCGTTCTGAGAGTATAGAAATGAGATTAAGAGAAGTTGATGGAGAGGAGGGAGTCTTTCTTCGAAAATAATCTTTGCTTGGGATTGATTTCATCTAATGGACCCCAAATTAACTTTGTCGATCTTTGAGTTATCTATAAGGTTTATTCCTTCAATGATTAAGTCGCAATCATTATTAATTGAGAAATTAAGGCATAAACAATCTTTCCCAGCATCTATTGGTTGATTTAATTTTATGTGTGAAATCTTCTCATTCCTTTTTTCAATAGTGGGTTCGTTTATGCCGGGCTTAATTGTAGGAATACCATTCACATAGATTATTTCATTTGAGCCTATAAAGCTTGGTTCTCCAGTAACTAATTCAATTTCCTCTTGATTCTTTTTACTTGCTGCGAGGATAATTTCAAGCGGTTTGGCAGTCGGCCAGGGTTGCCCTGCAATAAAAAGAGGGTGCCAGTGATGAAAATCATATTTTTGATCCCAACATCTTAAATAAACCCCTTTTTGAAGCACGTCTTTTATTTTTACCCCAGGAGTGAGATGGAGTGCTCCAATTACCACAGCCTCAATTGAAGGAGGTAAAAGTAATTCAACTGGCTTGCATTGATCCTGAAGCCATTTTCTGATAAGTGGTATTCTTGACCCCCCGCCTACAAGAACAATTTTATCAAGTTGTTCAAGGCTGCAACCATTTACGCTTGCGCTCTCAAGAGTGTGCTTGAAAAGTGAGTTCAATGTTTTAATTAATCCTTTTTCTTTTAATAAAGTTTCCAGATCTAATCTCGAGAGACGAAGTCTAATGTTTTCTTGATCGTCACCGATATTTATTTCTTCATACAAAACTTTGGACTCTTTTTCATTATCATTGCTTAATTTGCATTTTAGTCTTTCAGCAGCATTCAAAGAAGTTTCATTTACCTCGCATTCAGGGCAAAGGTAATTAAGAATCCATCTATCAATATCTCGACCCCCAATTTTACCCCCTGCTTTCCCAAGAACCTTTGCACATCGTAAAATTTGATTTGTTTTATTTGATAAATCATTACCATTGAACCTCAAAAGTTGAGCAACTGGCTCAGCCTTGCCTTGACCTCCCTCAAGTGCTACTAAAGACATGTCGATAGTACTTCCACCAATATCAACAACCAATAACTTTGAACCTGGCAAGAGTCCTGCACCCATTGCGGCTGCTGTTGGTTCATCAACTAATGCAATTTCATCAACTTCAAGCTCAGAGCATGAATTGACTAACCATTTTCGATATTCACGATAAGTCTCAACTGGGGCTGTTAAAACAAGTCTCTTTACTTTTATGTTTTTTGGTATTTTTTCCCAAATACTTTTTAAAAGAATTTTCCCAGCTTCTTCAGGCTCAAGATCTTTCATTGGTGAGTTTGTTTTTTTAGGTGAACAGATCCATCTTTTAAAATCACTACAAATTCTCTCATGATTATTTTTGTGCAAGTCAAGTTCAAATATTTCATTCCCTACCGCTAAACCTTTGGCCCCATTAGCGTCTCTACAAACTAATGAAGGAATTTCTCCAGGGATGCGTGTTAGAGGGGGCATATCAAGTAACTGCATTGAGCCATTGGCTTCATTTTGAAAGGCAACAACTGTTGTTGAATTACCGAGATCAATGGCTAAAGTGCCAACCTCTTGATGATTTATATTCTTTTTTTCTTGTGAATTGTCTGAGTCCAATGTGAGCTTAATCAAAGGAATTTGATTGGATTTTTTGGAGAGTAACCTTTACTGAAATTTTTCATATATTAAAGCTATTAGAATTCAAAATTAATAGAAATATGCTCAAAAATTCTTCATCATCCAGATGTTGAACTAGACTGGTAAAAAATTTTACCAACGTGATCCCTACAGGCATAAATTCCAAAGATCTTGCTAAGCGTGGCGAGAGTCTGATTAGACAATCAAGCAATAGGTATCTAACTACAGTGAAAATTGCATTTAGGGCTAAGCAAAGGCGATTCGATGATTTTGACGGTCTCCTTGAAGAATCAACTGTTAAGCCTGTTCAACGAGCAATTGTTGAGTTGAGTGACGAGCAAGATCAACCTGATTTACTTCCTGGATAAAACTTTGATTGAGAAAAATGGAAAAGGTTGGAGAATTGCTATTGATAGAAAGCGATCTAAATTTCCAGTTCTTATTGGGGGGCAATATTGGGCTGTTGAGTTAACCGATAAAGAATGGGAGAAACTCGTAGGTATAGTTTTGGCATTGACATCTCAACATGAAGATTACAAAGATAAATTGCTTGAAGAAGAGGAAATAACATATGAGATGGAAAAATCAAATTTGTGGGGCTGTCTAGAGGGTTATAAGGATTTTTGGAGCATGAGAATAATTATTTCCGGGGACGATATTTCTGATCGGGGAGTTGAAATGTATTGGCCAAATTTTAGTGCTCAAGAATTTGTAGCTGCAATGAGAATAATGTGGGATTCCAATCAATAAAGATTATTTACATTGGCTAAGATTTGTGTCTCTATTCCCAGAAGCCCTGATGGTATTACACACGTTTTCCACAGGACCATCCATTGACTAGTAGATTCCTGATGTGAATGTGGAAAAAACAACTTTTCTTTTCTCTTAATGTGATTAAGCGCAATCATGCGATGAAATTTCCTGAGATTCTTGTAATCCCCTGCAAAAACTTGAGTCTTCCCTTGGGATCAAGCAAGAATATTAAAATTAATCTTTAATGACGTTTAGATTATTTTGTGATGAAGTAGTAAAGCCTTTTAATAGTAGTTGTGATGAACTTGAGTGATTTACAAGATGTACAGAGAGATGAATTAAAAAATTCAAATAATCAAAATAGTGATATTTCTGATTCAGTAGTAAGTTTTTATGCAGAGGTGCCTTCTCAATTACAGGCGTCAATGAAAAGTTTTATTGAGCGTTATCCCAATTGGGATCAATACAGGTTGATTCAAGCAGCTTTAGCAGGATTTCTGGTGCAAAATGGAGTTGAATCAAGACAAATTACTCGTTTATACGTATCTAATATGTTCGCTTTAAATTCTCTCGCACGAACTCCTTTAGTAAGCTCTGATGATGCTTCTATCAAAAATTAATTGATATACCCTATTTGAGTTAGGAGCTCAGAAGCAACTGTTAAAGAGACTGGCATTATTGATAATCGGTTGCCTTTTTGCACTAATTTTAAATCATCTTTATTATATTTCTCTCTAATTTCTTTTAGTGTTAATTTATTTTTGGATTCGTATAAAAATCTAACTTCAGCACAATCCCACCTTGGATTATTAGAGATAGATTTTGGATCATAATATTTTGATTTTGGTTCAAATTGCGTAGGATCAACTATCTGAGTGTTAATAATTTCCATCAAGCCAACAATGCCAGGTGGTTTACAATTTGAGTGGTAAAAAAAAGCTTTATCTCCTTTCCTCATTGAACGCATGAAGTTTCTGGCTTGATAATTTCTTATTCCATCCCAGAGAGTTGTTGAATCGGTTTTCAAATCTTGAATACTGTATGCTTCTGGCTCACTCTTCATTAGCCACCAGTTAATATTTTCAGTCATAGTAAGGGATCTCAGCTTTTAATTGTGATATTTAGAGGTTATTCTCGGTGTCAAAACCTAAGAATTGCCTGCATTCTCTTCTCTATTCTTACTCAAATTGAAGAGACTTTCAAAAAACAGCTAGAAAGGGAATATGAAACCCTTACTGCTTCCTTACGGTTGATCTTTACAGTAAAAAAAATAAAGCTAAGGCTGCATAACGAATACAGCTAGATCAGCTAGAAAGGGTAAAGGTTTCGCAGGACTTAAATGAGCAATAACGTTTTTTATAAGGCTTTGGCTGCTTTAAGTACCGCTGGAATTTTGGTTATAGCTGGGATACAGGTAACTACAGCACTGAAGAAAGGTAATAATGCTGACGATCAATTAGCTAAAACAATGGTTGATATCAAAAATGCTCGCAAGGATGCTTTAGCGGAGGTGAAATCAATAAGATCAGAACTTGTACAAGAGTTAGATACGATTAGATCCAATGCTTTGAAGGAGATCAAGGCAGACAGAGTTAATGCTTTAGGGGAAGTAAAGTCAGCAAAAAAAGAAGCGTTAAATGATATTGAGCGAGCTGGTTCAGGAAATAATTCTGCGAAAGTTTGGCTTGTACTACGGTTAGGTAATAGCGGGAGAGAAATGGGTGCTGGAGATTTGGCCCCAGCTATTGAAAAAATCCCAATGAAAGATATGGAGCAATGTCAATTACAAGGGTCATTGCTTAAATCTACAAAGGAAATGAATGCAAAAGGAGTGCGGATTGGATTTGAATGTGTTGAAAGTGAATAAGTCTATGAGAAATAAATTCAATTGTATTTATGTTCTTTTATTTGCAATTCCTTTGGGATTACCTGTGAGGGCTGACTTTGGTGATGCAGATTTTCCTATTGGATTATTTGAAAACAGCCCCAAGAGTTATCACGATGGATGGTGTAGAGCAATTAAAAATAATTGTCGAATTAGATTTCAAGGAAAAGCAATGTGGGTAGAGGGTCAAGGAGGTATTCAACGGTCTCAATTTATTGGATACAGATATGGTTTTGATGGCAAATTGACTTGGGGGAGTGAAAATGGAGAGTTTTATAATTACATCTCTTATTTGTCTAGTTCAGGGCAAAAAAAAGAGGCTTTGTTTCTATTTTCCAAAAGACAAGCTCAGGCAGAGTTTATTAAAGCTTTTATTCGTTGGAAAAAACAATCACCTCAACCAATTCCTAATTATCGTTATCCAGGAAGCCAAGGGCCACAAGATACACAAGGTAGAGATAAAGGTTTAAACCCATACGACAATCCAGCAATTAAAGACTGGTCAATCAAAACAACTCCAGAGACTGAACCTTCAATAACTTCACCAATGGATATGGATTAAATGAACCTCACAACCTTCCTTGCTATTGATGCTTCATTAATGCTTATTGGAGTTCCCTTGTTAATGATCCTTAAGGGCAAATAAATGACCCCAATACTTGCTACATCCACACAAGCAAACCTTCTTTACGCATTAGGAGGAGGGTTCGTTTTATTAGGCAGTTACTTCTTTGGAAGACTTGTGACGTTCTTTTTCCCCGAAAACCCACTTGTAAGGAAAGGGAAAAAGGATAAGAAGGAGGATTAAATAAAACGACTACCATTGCTCGATATTATTCGTTTTTAACAGAACCTGCTTGCTAGTATTTTGCTAGTATAGATTTTTTCGAATCGCCGAGATCCATTGGTATCACTTATGGCTCACTCTTCATTAGCCAGTACCTAATTCCTTCAGTCATAACAAGGGATCTCAGCTTTTAACCGTGATACTTTGAGGTTATTCTCGGTGTTAAAACCTAAGAATTGCCTTCATTCTCTTCTCTATTCTTACTCAAATTGAAGAGACTTTCAAAAACAGCTAGAAAGGGTTTATGAAACGCTTACTACTTCCCTTAATCACTGCTCTTGTATTACCTGCTCAAGCAGGGGTTGATCCTGAAGTTCATGAGCTTTGTCTTAAAGCTTCTGATTACAAAGGATGCGTTGAAATGCAAAAGCAATCAGATAATAAAAAGGTAAAGAGCAAAAAAACAAACGGTGTTTTATCTATATTCCAGTTAAAAAAAGAACCAAGCAAACGCCAATTAAGGGAGAGATGCTTGTTAGGTAATGAAGCTGGCTACGAAGCTGGTTATGTAGGAGTGATTGAATCGATAGATAAGTGTGTAGATGTACTTTCTCAAGTAGGTTCAACTGTTTTAGATATTGACCCATTGCTTCATAAAACATGTGGTGCAGGTATGGGCGAACTCGGAGAGTATTTGCTTTGTATTACGAATAACAGTAACTGGGAAGTCCCTGAGGATGTTGCTAATGAACATCGCTTAGCAAAGCAGAAATCAGAGCAAGCCACAGATGATTTCTGGAAGCAAGTAGAAAATCCGCAAGGATGTCCAAAAGGAACTAAATATTATGAATATTCCTATGGGAAAACGTTTTTTGGGGCAAAGGTTGGGAAATGGAAGACGAGTGGTTATTGCTTGACTGATGGAGAAGCTGCTCAAATGGAAATGGGAGTAAATAATGCTAATAGCAGGAGAAAACAACGTATGTTGGACCGCACCTTAGATAGGTTGAATAGACCTACAATTACATGCACGACTTATGGTGCAACGACTACATGTAGGTAGTTGATATGAAACGCTTACTACTTCCCCTAATCGCTGCTTTTGTATTACCTGCTCAAGCAGGGGTTGCCCCTGAAGTTCATAACCTTTGTAAAGATGTAAAAGACTATCTGGGCTGCGTTAAAGCCCAATCAAATTCGGGCAAGAATCTATTTCAAAAATTATTTAACAAAGATAATTCTTCTCTATCTCAACCAAAAGAATCTACTAGTAGAATTCCTCAACTAGAAGACAGCATTAATACTAAATATGAAAAATGTATTCGAAGGATGGCCAAAACTAGACCAAGAATAGATCAAGTCTCTCCTGACTTGGGAACAGTCGATTACGACACGATATGTAGAGATTTTGCAAGTAGATTTCAGGTAGGTGATTTAGAAGCAAGGAATGATGCTTTGAATCATGCCTTAAATAAAGTTGGATTAAATTCCAAAGGACTTGCATGTCCAGAAGGAAAAGAGAAATATTTTGAGACTTATTCTGGATTCCTTGGAATTGGCTCCAAAACTGTAGACCTTGGATGTATGAGTGAAGCTCAGATGGATTCCTATAAGTTAAGACAAGAAATTAAACGGATGAGAAGGGCAAATACTATTGGTCAGATTAATATTCAAAACAGTATTAATAGCTTGAAAAATCAAGTATCGGCACCAATCTATTGCTCTAGCAACTATTACGGGAGAACAGCATATACCTCTTGCTATTAATCAATACAAGTTTCCAAAAGTAAAGATAAATAAGTGAAAGAAAGTTTGGGTAAAGTTTGGGTAAATCTTTTCGGTTCGCCGAAAAAGTAGTCCTAGCTTGAAGTTGCTGTTTTCATTAGCCAATAATTAATTTCTTCAGTCATATCAAGGGATTTGGAGGACGATTTTTGCTTGTATTTGGCTTTTTAGGGTGCTAAACCCATGAAAAGCCTGTTTTCTTACTCCTATTATTACGCATCTTGGATTGGTAAATAATTGATCTAGTATTGCTAGATGAAGCATTTAAAGAAGCTTTTAAGGAAAGAAGAAGGTTTTACGTTGGTAGAACTAATCGTTGTTGTTGTGATTATGGGGATCTTGGCGCAGATTGGGCTGGTTTCTTTTAATCGCTATACCCGTAAGACAAGAGCATTTGCAGCAAGGACTGCTTTAAGGAATATTCAAAGTGAATGTGAAATGAATAGAGATTTAGGAATGGATCCAATATTTACATTGTTAACTCCACGTGGTTATTCTTTGCAATCAAGAAGTCCTAATAGCTGTTTAGGTTTGTTGGGTAGTGGATTGGTTAGTGCTATATCAAATAGTTCGAACGATTATCCAAGTTATTTTTATAATTTTGAGAAAGGGAGTATAAGCTGTCGTTATACAGGTACAAAAGATAATCTTTTCCCTGAATGTAAAAAAATAGGTACTAAAAGTAGTCAATCAAATAACTCCTTTCAAGCGAAAGTAGATGATGAAATCGCTAAAGAACTGGAGGCTGAGGAAGTAGCTAAAGAGAAAGAAAGAGCTTCTATAGCAGCTCTTGAAACAGCAAAACTAGAAAGAGATCAAAAGCTTGATCAGCAATACAATGCAAAAGCAATTAAGTCAAAATGCGGATCTACCAATGAATTAGCTATTGCGCAAAGGGGTCTTGAAGCAATGAAAGCTTTAGATATTATTGTTTGGAACACTCCAAGATTGGGTAATAGAAGCCAAATAACAAATAGATCTGCGAATGCAATCACAGGGTATAAGCGGAAAATTGATTATATTCAGTATTGCAGAAAGAATCTCAGTAATTTTATTCAACAACAAGCAAACGCCGAATTTAAAGTTGCTCAATCCCAACGGAATTATGACATAGCAGTAAGAGATGAAGCAATGATTCTTGCTCAAAGAGCTGCGCAAGAGGTAAATGATCCATGCAGTGCACAGAATCAACGAGAGCTAGATAAATTAGTAAGACAAGGAAGATTATCTTCAACAAGGAGCGACATACTTGCAAAAAGATGTGGTACTGGTCAATTGAGAATTGAATTAAATCCTTCTATCAAGGCATCATGGGTAGTAGATGAAGCTCAGGAAGAGCTAAGTAAAGCCAATTTAGCTCTCAACGGATTCAAAATTAATGGCTTCCAAAAATGGGATGGTCAAATTAATCGATTTGAGAATGAAGCTAGACAATATTTTTCAGAAGCAAAGGCAAGGCTAAATTAGTAATATGAGGTGAGAATAAAAATAAGCAGGAACGTTCAAATGAATGAAAATCTAGGCTAAAGATTGCTGACCAAAAGTTAAGAGAAATAAGTAAGCGAAAGTTTGAGTAAAGTTTGAGTAAATCTCAACGCTTCGCTGAAAACGTAGTCCACGGCTAAAAGTTATGTTTTCATTAGCCAGTAGTTGATCTCTTGTGATGCCATGGGATCTCAGCGATATTGCGATGTGTGGATGGTGTGTGGATGGCTTAACATTCTCACCCCTATTTCTTTATTCTATTTCAATCAGGTTTCTATTACTAATAGCTAACAGATTACATTTTCTTTTTGTCTGTGACTTGTAAGGTCGACTCAATTATTTTTGAAAATAAGTGAATATTATTGAGTCCTTTAGCTGCTTCTTGGAGGGGGCGAGGGGGAATTCGTTTTTTGTTTTTATTGCTATCGCTGCTAAGGCATATGCCTTCATGAATGTTGCCACACTTTGGACAAGGTATCGAGGAAGATAAAGGTCTGGTCTTGATTGCTTCTATAGATGAACTATCGATTGCTAATGTGCTGGATGATTCATCGTCATCAGTGATCGTTAAGGTAGCCGTATCGTCAGAGAAGGTGGAGTTAGTTGCACTCGAGAGAGTGATGGTTGCAGTTTCATTGTTCTCATCTGTTGAGTCAGCCAGGATGGGAACATTGAAGGTTCCTGAGGTATCCCCTGCAGAGATAGTTAGGGATCCGGACGTGGAAGTGTAGTCAGAACCAGCGGTTGCAGTGTCGTTAGAGGTTGCGTAGTTGAAGGAAATATCTTTAGCAGACGCCTGAGAGAGTGAAACAGTAAAGGTAGCATTGGAGGCTGTTTCGTTGGAGGTGGTGACATCCGCGATGGAGAGTGTTGGAGCATTATCATCATCTGCAATGGTTAAGGTAGCCGTATCGTCAGAGAAGGTGGAGTTAGTTGCACTCGAGAGAGTGATGGTTGCAGTTTCATTGTTCTCATCTGTTGAGTCAGCCAGGATGGGAACATTGAAGGTTCCTGAGGTATCCCCTGCAGAGATAGTTAGGGATCCGGACGTGGAAGTGTAGTCAGAACCAGCGGTTGCAGTGTCGTTAGAGGTTGCGTAGTTGAAGGAAATATCTCTTGCGAGTGCTTCTGTTAACGAGACAGTAAAGGTTGCATTTGCTGCGTTTTCATTGGAGGTGGTGACATCAGCAATTGAAATGGTTGTTGGTTGAATTAACTGCCCTGCTTCAATATCATCATTGGCAGTCAAAGTGTGATTGTAACTAAGCGTTAGGACACCACTTCCTTTTTTCTCGAAATAACCATTCCCTGAGATCGAACCAGAGAAGGTTGAGTTTGAACTCTGCTCAACTGTTAAAGAAGGATCACCGCTGGCATTGTCTTCATCGATGACGATGGAGCCTGAGCCAGTTAGTCCAGCAGAAGAAATCAGCTCTAAGCCACCACTACCTGTTTTCAGTGTGTAGCCATCTGCTAAACCAATTCCTCCGGCAGCATTGAACGTTAGGCGACCCGAACCATCGGTGTAATCAAGATTTGTATTGAGTGTGATATTCCCAACTCCTGAACTAACATCTTTACTATTCACATAAGAATTACTGGCACTCGTGGTTGTAATCGTGACGCTAGTTCCCGCATTGAGAGCATTCTCTAGGGAATTTCTTGTACTATTGAAATGACTCCCCCCAGCATTCTCATACCAAGCAATAGTGTCATCGAGACGAGAAGCGGAGATAATGTCTAAATCACCATCACTGTCCATATCCGCCACATAAACTGCTGAGGCACCATCAGCTGAGGTGGCGATATCAGCTGCCGTCCATGATGGGTTAGCTGCCCCATCATTTTCATACCAAGCAATGGTGTCATCGAAATAAGAAGCGGAGATAATATCTAAATCACCATCCGCATCTAAATCAGCGATATGAATATCTCTCGCACCATCAGCAGAGGTAGCGATATCAGCTGCTGTCCATGATGGATCAGCGGCACCATCATTTTCATACCATGCGATCGTGTCATCTCCAGAAGAAGCCGAGACAATATCCAAATCTCCATCCCCGTCCATATCGGCAACCTTGACATCCCTTGCACCAGCAGCACTGGTAGCAATATTAGCTGCTGTCCATGATGGATCAGCCGCACCATCATTTTCATACCAAGCAATGGTGTTATCGAGACGAGAAGCGGAGACAATATCTAAATCCCCATCACCATCCATATCGGCGACATGGACATTTCTTGCACCATCAGCGGATGTGGCGACCACGTTTTTTGTGTAGCTTGGATTGCTATTTCCATCATTCTCGTACCAAGCGATCGTATCATCGTCATGAGAAGCCGAGACAATATCCAAATCCCCATCGGCATCTATATCAGCAACATGAACAATTCTTGCACCATCAGCGGAGGTATCGATATTAGTGCCAGACCAAGAAGGATTAGCGGCACCATCATTCTTGTACCAGGCAATTGTGTTATCTCCAGAAGAAGCGGAGACAATATCTAAATCACCATCACTATCCATGTCAGCGACATAAACACCTCGTGGACCAAGAGCGGTGTAGGCGATATCGGTAGCAGACCAAGATGGATTAGCAGTACCATCATTTTCATACCACGCGATTGTATTGTCTCCAGAAGAAGCTGAGATGATATCTAAATCCCCATCACGATCCATATCAGCAATATGTATATCCCTGGCAACATTCGCGGAAGTATTGATATCAGCTGCTGTGAAGGCAGGCGTCCACGTAGCTGCCCCATCATTTTCATACCAAGCAATGGTGTCACGAACATTAGAAGCCGAGACAATATCTAAATCTCCATCCCCATCTAGATCAGCTACATGGACATCGTAGGCACCATCAACAGAGGTGGCGATATCAGCTGCCGTCCAAGAAGGATCGGCAGCACCATCATTTTCATACCAAGCAATGGTGTCGTCGTCCCAAGAAGCCGAGACAATATCTAAATCTCCATCCCCATCTAGATCAGCTACATGGACATCGTAGGCCCTATCAGCACTGGTGGCGATATCAGCTGCTGTCCAAGAAGGATCGGCAGCACCATCATTTTCATACCAAGCAATGGTGTCGTCGTTTTGAGAGGCCGAGACAATATCTAAATCACCATCGCTGTCTAGATCAGCGACATGAACACCTGTTGCACCATTAGCACTGGTGGCGATATCAGCTGCGGTCCAAGACGGGTCAGCCGCTCCATCATTCTCATACCAGGCAATGGTGTGGTCGTTAGAAGAAGCCGAGACAATATCTAAATCACCATCACCATCCATGTCTGCGACAAAAACATCACGGGCATTATCAGCACTGGTGGCGATATCAGCTGCACTCCAAGACGGGTTAGCATTTCCATCATTTTCATACCAAGCAATGGTGTCGTCGCTAGAAGAAGCCGAGACAATGTCTAAATCACCATCGCCGTCCATATCCGCGACATGGACATCCATCGCACCCCTAGCGTTAGTATCAATATCCGCTGCGGTCCAAGACGGGTCAGCCGCTCCATCATTCTCATACCAGGCAATGGTGTGGTCGCTAGAAGAAGCCGAGACAATATCTAAATCACCATCACCATCCATGTCTGCGACAAAAACATCACGGGCGCTATCAGCGGATGTGGTGACAACATGTTTGGTGAAGCTTGGATTAGCGTTGCCATCATTTTCATACCAAGCAATGGTGTCGTCGATATAAGAAGCCGAGACAACATCTAAATCTCCATCCCCATCTAGATCAGCTACATAGACATCGTAGGCACCATCAGCGTTAGTAGCGATATCTTCTGCTGTGAAGCTTGGCGATGCGTTATCGGTAATGGTGTAGTTATAAGGATCCAGGAGCCATTCTCCTCCTTCTCCTGTGTCAACAATGACTTTCTCTGTTCTTAGATGAGCACCAGAGGTTTCAATTCGTCCTCCCCTGCCTCCATGTTCTCCTCCGCGTGCTTTTAACGTTCCACTAACGAGTGTCATGCTAAGAAGATTGGTGATGTCACTCCAGGCAACAATGGTTCCACCGTTGCCGTTGTAGATCGCGGAAACATCTAAGAATGCGCCATATTCAATCGTTGTTTTGATGGCTTGTCTGACGGTTGGATTGGAGTTTTGCCAGCTACCACCAATTTGAATCAAACCTCCTTGATCGTTTCCTGTTGCCAGTAGTTGTGAATCACCATCGATTCTGACTTCATCACCAGTGATTGTGATACTGCCTGCAACATTGTCTGCAGAGGTCGCAACTAAACGGCTGTTGATGACCTCAACGGTTCCATCGGGTGCCTCAACTAACAGACTTTTGTCGACAGTGATATCTATTCCTTCCAGCAAGATTTTTGGAGTACCCGTGATTCCATTGACTGTTCGTTGATCCGGGTCATTGATCAAGCCAAGGGAACCAGGCAAAGGATCGGATGAAACACTGGGAAGATGCATGGATGTGTTTCCAAAGACATCAAAGACCCCCCCTGAACTGAAATGAAGAGAGGTTGCAGTACTTAAGGTGAGTTGGGAAACATTAATGAAGTCAGCACCTGGACCTGTGCGGATTCCGCCAGGTGAAACCCAATATAAATTTGCCTGAGACGACAAACTAATGGGTTTATTGATATAGCTTCCTGTCGGTGTGGTGACTCCAACAACAAGGTTGCTTTGACCACCTGTCTCGAAATTGACCTTTTGAATATCACCTCGAGTGTCGAAAGAACTAAAGCGATGAAAGAGATTATTTCCACTGACGGTCCCACCCGTGATCTGACATGTTCCCGAACTGCAGCCACCACCAACTTGACCATTGACTGTCGTGCCAAGATTATTGGAGCCAGCAGAACTGATCTCTGCTGAGCTAGGAGATCCGACAAGACAAGCTAATACCCCAAACGTCAGTCCAAGCGTCTTTTGAGTCTTCTTTTTTAGAAATGACTTGCTTATATCTGCTTGCTCGATGTACTTATAAACTATTCAATTCTTTGAGATTGAACAATGTGATTATGGTTCTCTGATGATTTTTGATTGCTCGTGATCAGCGGCTAGTTAATTTAGATAGGTTTTCAAGAATTTTGATTTGTTGCTTCTAAGCCCATTATTAGTAGCAGCAGTAACTGTCCCTAATGTTGAGTTGCCTTTAACGTCTCCTTTTGAAGAGCAGCAACAAAACGCACCGTTAGAACAGTCTCCATCGATTCAAGATTTCCAGCTTCAAGAAATCAACTCAGAAGATCTTGATCTCGAATGGTTGCCAGAGATTCAAGGTCCAACCCCATATTCCAAGGAACAACTCAAGCAAATTTTCAGTTCATGTAAAAGAGAAGAACGATTAGAAACCTTAGAAGCTTGTGCGGAAGTTCTTAGAAAATATTTGCTCGATGATGGCTTTATCAATAGCAGAGTGTTTACCAAGCGACCCGAGGAACAAAAGAGAAGATTTTGGCAGATACGAAAACCCAATCAAGAATCCAATGGAATCATTGAGGTCGTTCTAGGTCAGATAGTAGAGCTACAAGTTGAAAGTAATGATGAAGCTTTGACGACATTAATTCGAGAAAAATTAAATGATCTCAATGGGACAGTTCTCCATTTACCAACCATTGAAAAAGCTTTAGTAGAAATTCGAAAACTTCCTGGCGTTGGTCAAATCAAAGGGAATATGGGTCGACGAGGAAATGACCCCACGCAAGCAATTCTGACTTTGACTGTGAAATCACCCTCGTTTCCTTGGCAAAGGCAAGTGAGCGTGAGAAATGATGGTAATGCTGGAACAGGTGCGTATAAAACGACGGCAACTTTCGTAAAGCCTAATCTCTTTAGAGAACTGGATCGTTTGATTAGCTCATTCGAAGTTCATAATGATTCTGATCCTGAAGTTGGAGCAATTGTTGCTTCGACTTCTTATTCCTGGCCACTAGCCAATCAAACGAGGTTGATCTCTTCTTATGCTTATGGTGAGAGGGAATATGTGGAACACTCAGGCTCTTTAGGTGAGATCAGCTTTATGACTCACCATGTTTTGGGACAACTGGAGAAAACAATTTCTAGTTCAACGAATCAGGCATGGACCGCATTCGTTGGATTAAATATCAACCGAACGGATAGCTATCTTTCCGGGTTGAGATCGGATCTTGTCGCTGGAGCAGGCGATGAGGGTTGGGTAAGAACTGGTCATCTAAAGGCTGGAGTCAATTTCAACGGATCACATCAGTCCAAGTCTTGGACAGGAAGTATCTATGGAATGCAAGGTATTAATGCAATCAGCGAAGACTTTCAACGTGTAGATTTTGCAGAAGATGGGATTAAGCCTGGGGAAGCAAGAGCAGTCGGTGTGAAGGGAAATTTGGCATGGACACTGAAGCCAGGCGTTGGTCTCAATCTTGGTGCGAGTGGACAAGTTGCCTTGAATCCACTGTTTAATAGCATGACTTTTGGACTTGGTAGTAATGCAGGGATCAGGGGACTTCCAGGTAGCCTGACGAGTGGTGATAGTGGTTGGCTTGGAACAAGCGAATTGGCTTTTACACCCTGGAGAAAAGAGGATAAGGCTTTTCAAGTGGTGCCTTTCTTAGGAGCAGGCGGAGCTCATACAGAATTAAAAGGGGTCACCACCACTGATGCTGTTGGGGCTGGTGGAATTCTTGGTAGGTTCGTTAAGTCAAAAGTTGTTCTTGAAGTCGGTTGGGTCGACTCTTTTAATACGGATGACAACAAAGGAGTATGGAATGATTGGTTGCTAGGAGATGGAGTCTTCTCGAATATCAGATATCGGTTCTAAATAATGTGTAAAAAGTTTGGGTAAAGTTTGGGTAAAAAATTATGATTCCTTGAGAACTAAGTCAGTCACTCAAGGCTCACTTTTCATTAGCCAGTAGTTAGGTTCCTGTTGTGCCATGGGATCTCAGCGATATTGTTATGTGTGGATGGTGTGTGGATGGCTTAACATTCTCACCCTCATTTCTTTATTCTATTTCAATCAGGTTTCTATTACTAATAACCGAGGAAAGACTCGCATGTTCTTTATCTGTTGGTAATGCTGATCTTTACGCCAAAAGAAATAAAGCGGCTAAGGCTGCATGAAGAGTTCAGAAGGATCCGCTAGAAAGGGAAGAAGTTATTACTGTGTCATCGGTAAATAATGAATAACGAAACTGCATTCATTGTTGCTCTTTTAGGTCTCTGCTATCTAATTCCTCTCAATTACTTGAGGAAGAAAATAACAAACGATCATCACCCACGTGTGATTGCAGTCGGTGAAGAAAGAAAAGGAATGGTTATTCGCTTGGGAGCATTATTGTTTTTAATAGGAGCTTTTTGTGCAGTACTCATGACATATCAAGGACTGCATTTATTAATAGCTTCACCGTATTACCAAGATATGTGGAGTCACTTTTTTCAAGGTGGACATCTAGACAAGCCTAGCTCTATCAGCAGTCCTCGTGCATTATTTGGATACGTTATTATCCTTCCTATCTTTTGGTTTTTAGGTGTGGTTTTTGCCTTTAGCTTTCCTTTTGTTATTTCATTTATCGGTGTCTTCTCTTTGGTATTGGGGCAAAAATACATTAAAGACGCAGTAAAAGTTGTTATGGGTAAATAAATGAAACGCTTAACACTTTTCCTAATCCTTGTTCTTGCCTTACCTATTGGTGTTAAGGCTTTTGATGTATCAGGTAGAGACAAAGCCACGGTGGTTGGACTTTTGGTAGGAGCAAAATGCTTTCAAAACAGTGGATATGATTCTACTCTTTTTCTTAAAGCCTTGGTATAACTGTTATATTAGCTCTGGTACGTGGTTCATTAGCCAGTAGTTAATCTCCTTTGTTGCCATGGGATCTCAGCGAAAGGGGTGTTTGAGTACAGTTTGAGTAAACCTTAGCTCTGGGTCTTGTTACTTTGATTATCATGAATGCCTGTCGGATTTAACTAGTCAATCTAGTATTGATCTATGAACCAGTTGAAGAACCTAAAAAAAGAAGAAGAAGGATTCACGTTGGTGGAATTAATCGTTGTGATCATCATCATGGCGATCTTGTCTCAGATTGGATTGGTGTCGTTTAATCGCTATACCCGACGTACAAGAGCCTTTGCAGCCAGAACGGTTCTAAGGAATATTAAAAGTGAATGTGAGATGAATAGAGATCTAGGTATGAATGTAATTTTTACACCATTAATACCACGTGGATATTCACTGCAATCAAGAAATACTAATAGCTGTTTAGGTCAATCGGGGAGTGGTTTGGTTAGTGCGATACCAGATAATCCTGATGAATACCCAAGTTATTTTTATAACTTTGAGGAAGGAAATATAAGTTGTGAGTACTCCAGTACAACAGATAATTTGTTCAAAGACTGTCTGAGTCTAAAAAATAAACTAGAGAGGAATGATTTTGTTGTTAAAGATACTTATATAGAGAGAGGTTGTTCTGCTTATGCTGTTGTTGAAGGGAAGAATTGGGATGAAGCTGAAGCAAATTCTCGAAAAATTGGAGGCCATTTGGCTACGATAAATGATAAAAAAGAAAGTGATTGGATTGTTCAAAATCTAAAATGGCTTAAACCAAAAAATCCTAATTATGGAGCTTATGGTTGGAATGATGGCTCTGGTGGTAGAGGCGGAGGTAAGGAAATTGCTTATTGGATTGGATTGAGAGAAAAGCCAGGTAGAGAACTTTCAAATCAACATCTACTGAGTAAGGAAGAACAAAAAAAGAATCTTGAATGGGCAGATGGTACGCCAGTTGAATCGACATATATGCATCAAGGTAGATCTGACGGGAATGTGCCTGATGAAAACTTTTTTGGGTTAGTAAATACTGGACATTTCAACGATATGGCCGATCCCACCATTGGGAGTGGTGACCATAGGACTTGGTACCAAATGGAATATGGGATAGTCGAGATACAAAGATGTAATAGCTAAATATTATTCAAAGAAATATCTCTGAGATAAAGTTAAGATCCAAAAAATAAAGCTAAACCAGTAGAAAAGAAGCTAATGCATTGATTTGAATATAGCTTTGACATCTAAACTTCCGACCCACTGTTCATTAGCCAGTAGTTAGGTTCAGTCATATCAGGGGATTTGGGCAAAAAAGGGTGGTTTGAGTAAAGTTTGAGTAAACCTTAGCTCTGTTTCTTATTACCTTAATTATCATGGATACCTGTTGGATTTAACTAGTCAATCTAGTATTGATCTATGAACCAGTTGAAAAACCTAAAAAAAGAAGAAGAAGGATTCACATTAGTGGAGTTAATCGTTGTGATCATCATCATGGCGATTTTGTCTCAGATTGGATTAGTGTCGTTTAATCGCTATACGCGACGAACACGAGCCTTTGCAGCAAGAACGGCTCTAAGGAATATCAAAAGTGAGTGTGAGATGAATAGAAACTTAGGAATGGACGCAATTTTTACACCATTAACACCACGTGGATATTCTTTGCAGTCAAGAAGAACTAATAGTTGTTTAGGTCAAGCGGGTAGTGGTTTGGTTTCTGCAATACCAGATAATCCTGATGAATACCCAAGTTATTTCTATAACTTTGAGGAGGGAAATATAAGTTGTCAGTACTCCAATACAACAGATAATTTGTTTCCTCAATGTCAAACGGAAACTGGAAATCAAACAAATAAATCAATTAGGGCTCCCAATAGAGATTCAAATGGAAATCTGATAATTAATGATGTGAAAGTATGGAACATGGGCAGTTGCATAGCTGTTTATGGGGAAGTCATGAAAGAGAATCCTGCCAAAAAAACTAATGAATATCCAAATAATTTCCAAACTAGGTATGTAATGCTTTCTCCAAATCATCCAATAGCAAAGAGACATTATGAGAGGAAAGCAATAAGTATTCGATCTTCTAATTCCCAGCCTTGCAAAACCGTAAAAGCTCCTTTAGAAGCTTTTGGTGGAGTTAAACCTAAAGCTTGGGAAATTCCAAAACGTTATGGTTATGATGAAAATGGAAATTTTAAAAATTTCAACCCTAATCATCAAAACTTTTCATGCAGTAACCAATGGTGCGGAGCTTATAATTATTATCGGCCAGAAGCTGCATTTGATTCAGAGGGCAATCCAATAGTGGTTATAAGACCAAAGTGGGATAGTCCAGAAAAATTCAAAGAATGGTTTGGCTTTGAAGCTGATTATGAAACGTTAGATTCAGGTCTTAAGAATTAAATTAATGGGTGGTTTGGGTAAAGTTTGGGTAACCCTTAGCTCTTGCTCTTATTACTTTAATTATCATGGCTGCCTGTCGGATTTAACTAGTCAATCTAGTATTGATCTATGAACCAGTTGAAGAACCTAAAAAAAGAAGAAGAAGGATTCACGTTGATTGAGCTGTTGGTGGTTGTGATTATTGCTGGAGTATTAGCTGCGATTGGAATACCTGCTTGGCAAGGAATGCGGTTAAAGACGCAAGCAGCTGGAGCGAAAACTGTGATTGCCAATATCAAGAAAGAATGCCAGTCAAACCGAGATTTAGGAGTCGATGAAGTTTTTACGCCAATGACACCGAGTGGATATTCAGTGCAACCTCAAGAATCTTTGAGTTGTTATGGCGATCCTGGGACCGGATTAGTTTCTGCAGTACCGAATGAAGTTAATAAAAACCCGACTTACTTCTATGAACACTTAACCGGTTTAATCAGTGAATCTTCTTCAAGAACTTCTAACAATGTCACGGTACTTACTCCTGATGTTCTTGAATCTTCTTGCGGGCTGTTAGGGTCTAGGTATGGACAATTGTGGGGAGCGATAAGTAGGCGCAATCCTCCTTCATTTGCTACTGATGGAAACCCTAAAACTTTTTGGACTTGTAGAGGTAATGTTCATATGAAATTTGATTTAGGAGAAGAAAAAATAATAGGGTCAGTCAACATTGTTTTACCTGAAGGAGGTAATGTCGAAATATATGTAGATGATCAATTAATTACAGATCCATATGTAGAAAATGACCCAAATAATCAAAATCTTTTTACCAAGATTGACTTGGGAAATATAAAAGGTAGATATATTGAATATAGGTCATACACTAGTTATCCTAGACATCGCCATACTGCACTGGGTGAGTTAACGGTAGATGTTCAATAGGGTATTCCTCTAATTTCTTTGATTATATGTGAACAATTTGGGGTTAATTTTAATTAAAGATGAGTACTTATAGTTTTCTTAGTCCTCCCAGTCGACACCATCGTCATATTCATAATTCAGTAGGGAGTTCTCATCCTTTTCTTTTTTCTCTTCTTCTAAGCAGCTAAGTTCCAAAATCTTGTGTACTGAGGTTCAAATAACATCTTCACTGTGCCGATTGGACCATTGCGGTGCTTAGAAAAGATGAGTTCTGTAATCCCGGGCTCTTCTGATTCAGGGTCGTAGTAATCATCTCGATACATCATGACAACAAGATCTGCATGACTCTCTAGTGATTGTGTTTCTCTTAGGTCGGAAAGAATAGGACGTTTATTCTCTCTTGCTTCAATATCACGACTAACTTGAGACATTAGAATGACAGGAACATCTAGTTGCTTTGCCACATCTTTGAATTTGACAATGATTTTAGATAGTTCTTCATCTCGTGATGGATATACTGGTCCGCCCATGAGTTGAACATAATCAATAACGACTAAGCCAAGTTCACCATTGCCTTTTTCTTCCTTAATTTTTTTGCATGTAGCATGTATTTCTTCAACAGTAATATCGCATCTATCATTGATAAAAAGGGGAAACTGGCCAAGCTCTTCAATACCCTTGCCAAGAAGAGGCCATTCATCTTTTTGAAGTCGTCCAGTTCTCAGTCTTTGTGATTCAATGCCAACTTCCATTGACAGAAGTCGATAGGTGTATTGCTCTTTGCTCATTTCTAAGCCAAAGATACAAACAGGCAGATTATGAATCTCGGTAACATTCTTTGCAATGTTGAGGCATAAGGATGTTTTACCCATCGCTGGTCTGCCAGCGATAACAATTAAAGACCCTCTTTGCAGTCCTTGAGTCATTGCATCGAAGTCCCAGAAATTAACCGGTATTCCTGAAACGGAAGTCCCATTAGAACGGCTTTCTATTTCATCAAAAACAGAGCTAAGGATTTCTGCTGTTGATGAGATTTCTGCTGATTCCTTTGCTTGTCCAGTTTGCTCAGTCTCCATGTTTCCTTGCTTTTGCTCCATCAAATATTTGGGGATGGACCATCATCTAAACCATAAAATTTTGACCTGACCAGAGGAAGAAATACTTAAGCCTAGATTCCACGTTAACTCTTTGGATTATCTTTATCTTCTTCAAAAATTTCATCGAGAAGCCCCTCCAGTACTGCACCTCTGCGTTCTAGACCCCATTACTCTTTGAGCTCATCAAAGCGTCTTACGTATTTCATTAGCCAGTAGTTAATCTCCTTTGGTACCATGGGATCTCAGCGAAAATGGTGGTTTGAGTAAAGTTTGAGTAAACCTTAACTCTGTTTCTTATTACTTTAATTATCATGGATGCCTATTGGATTTAACTAGTTAATCTAGTATTGATCTATGAACCAGTTGAAGAAACGAATACGAGAAGAAGAAGGCTTCACATTAGTGGAGTTAATCGTTGTGATCATAATCATGGCGATCTTGTCTCAGATTGGATTGGTGTCGTTTAATCGCTATACCCGACGTACAAGAGCCTTTGCAGCCGAAACAGCAATGAGAAATATCAAACGTGAATGTGAGATGAATCGCGATCTAGGTATGGATCAAACGTTTACACCATTAACACCACGTGGATATTCACTCCAACCTGATAATTCCAATAGTTGTGTAGGAGGATCAGGTAATGGATTGGTTTCTGCCATCCCAGATAATCAAGGAGAATATCCTTCTTATTTTTATAATTTTGTAGATGGAACTATAGGTTGTAATTATTCCAGTACAAAAGATGATCTATTTAAAGATTGTTCTAATGGCATCCCAAATGCAAATGACTCAAAAAATGATGGATCATTAGTTGCTGTTAGAACTAATGATAAAGGTGATCAAATCTTCGATGGACCATCATGTGGTAGTGAATCTAGAGTCCAAGGAAATTATGGTATGGAAAGTGTTCGTGGTGGGTTGCATTGCAACTGTAATGCGAAAAAAGGAGAAACCTATGCATATACTTTCAAGAAAAAAAATCTAATAATAGGCGAAGCAGGTACTTCAGTTCATTTGAGTTGCTATGGGAAAAATGGAGAACGAGTAAAAGAAAAGCCAAATTGGGTTATTCCAAATACTGATAATCCTGGAGGACGCTCTGGCGATAATTATGATTGGTTGAGATATAAGAAATGGGTTGAAGATGGAGGCCGCCCAGGGGAAATGCATAGTAATCCAATTAATTAATTACCACTTCATTACAAGTTCTCCATTTGCATCAACTTAATTTACCGAAGTGTTGTTGATTAGTGATTTGAAAAAAAGTAAAGAGAAATAAGTAAGAGAAAATTTGAGTAAAGTTTGAGTAAACCTTAGCTTTTGCTTTTATTACTTTAATTATCATGGATGCCTGTTGGATATAACAAATCAATCTAGTATTGACCTATGAAACAGTTGAAGAACCTAAAAAAAGAAGAAGAAGGATTCACATTAGTGGAGTTAATCGTTGTGATCATCATCATGGCGATCTTGTCTCAGATTGGATTGGTGTCGTTTAATCGCTATACCCGACGTACAAGAGCCTTTGCAGCCAGAACGGCTCTAAGGAATATTAAAAGTGAGTGTGAGATGAATAGAGACTTAGGAATGGATCCAGCCTTTACATTATTAACTCTAAATGGATATTCAATTGAGACGCGGAATTCCAATAGTTGTTTAGGTAACTTAGTTAGTGGATTGGTTGTTGCCCAACCTGAGAATCAAGATGAATACCCCTATTATTATTATGATTTTTTGCAAGGTAAATTAGGTTGTGAAATTAATGTGCAGAATCTTGCAAGTCTTTCCAGTCCTTCACCAACTTTTGAAGGTAATCAAACATCTTTAGAACTTTCAGGTTGGTGGGGTAGGAATGATCGTGCAACCGTAATAATTAACGGACGTGGATTTACTGCAGGGGTTTATGACAGCACAATGGGTGTAAGGAATGATGATTTAGACGAATATCCAGCTGACAATAATAAGAGCGGTAAAATACGTTGGTATGGCAAGTTTTGGCAACAATTAGCAGATCAAATTAATGAAGCAAACTTAATTGATCAGGAAGGGAACAAAATTTCTGCTTCAGTGGATTACAATCAAATAATGATTCAAAGCAAAGGTCAAAGTAATTTAGAGGTTAAAGCTATTGCATACAACGATCAAGGTGGATCCAATACACAACCAAGGTTTGGGATAAGTGAGACGATCATCAGCCCAAAAGTTAATTGTTCGCCTGGGTTGGATTTGAATTAATTGAAGTTCACGTATATTGCCTGTGCATTTACCGCTTAAGATAGTCGGTCTTAATACCCAAAGCTGTAAATGAAAGGGGAAAAGCTCTTTAAGTTTCTTGAATAAATTTAATTGCTTATTATTTTCAACGAACTTGTGTGAAGGCTGTTGTTCTTATTTCTTAGGGAACTCTATTCCATAACAGTTAATCCACTAAAGTATGCAAAACCTTTATCTGCTTTTATAAATCAACAAATGAACTAGACTTGTATTGGAAAAATTATCCTTTTGGAGATTCACACCTAATTATTATTCAAGCAAACGCCCAATGCAATCAGATAAATTTACAGAACTATTAGACCAAACTGATAGAGAACTCGATGCCTTTCCCTTTTGGGCATCTTTTAAAAGAGCATGTGCTGCTTATTCAACAAAAAATGTTGAGAAATTAACACCAGGCAGACAAGCTATTTTGATTTTATGGCAGGCGAGCTCTCAAACGAAAGACAATCAAGGAAATATAGTTACTGTAGATTTAGAGGGTGAGATGATGAAAGATAGATTAGAAAAACTCAAAGAAGAACTCATAGACAATTTCAACAATGAGGAACTAGACGATTATGCATTAGAGAGATTTTTTAAATCTGTCAATAAACAAATTAATAGAAACAAATAGAAATATAAAAATATTATCTCTTAAAAATTACTATTTAATACAATATTGCCCCAGTAACCAATAACCAAGACTCAAATTGTCTTGATTTGAATAAGCCTCAATTTCTATAGCTCTCTCCATAGGCGTTATATTTGAATACACAGGACTTGATAAAGAATCTTTATGCATTCTATTAAGAGATATTTCTGTACCAATAAATCTAGGCTGGTATTTTATTTTTCCTGCTGAACATGATTGAGCAATGTGTATTATCTCATGATTCAAAACGACAGCAAATTTATGAGAACCTAATTTTAAAACTTCTGGACTAATTCTTATGGTCTTTAAAAATGGGATCCATTCTGCGGATGATTCTTCAACTGTAGTATTTCCTATAATTACTTTAACACCTAAGCTATTTAATCTAGTTAAAACAGAAATAATAAAATTTTTCTCAAACCTATAATTAGGTGGATTTGCTATGAGTTGTTTAATTTCAAAAAGTGTTTTTTCATCTTCATATTGCTCTTGTAAATACCTATAAGTTATAGATCCATCTCTATTAATTGTTTTAGTAGGTAATAATTTACTGTCAGATTTTTCCAATATTTTAAATATAGAAATTAAATTAGAACTAGTTAAAATGAAATCTTTTCCAATTTCAGGTTGATTTAAATTTTCTTTAGATTTTAATGGATATTGAAAGGTAATTTGAATAGAAAAGATTATATTTATAAAAATATAGATTTTAAGAAAGGTAATTAAATATTTATTCATTTTCTAAATTGTTAATCTGATCATCTATATGAAATCATTTGATATTTAGAAGATTCAGCTTACGGTACTCATCATATTGAACATAGGTAAATACATTGCAACAAGTATAAATGCAACAATTGAGGCAACAAAAACTATCATTAATGGTTCTATTATGGAAGTTATTGATTTAACACTTCCAGAAACCTCTTCTTCATAAAATTCAGCAAGCTTATTAATCATCTCACTAAGTTCTCCTGTTTCTTCTCCAACACGAAACATTGATGCAAACATGATTGGGATAATTCTTTCTTTTGCCAATACTCTATAAATAGGCTGTCCAGCTTTAATTTCAATATCCATTTTGTCAACAATTCTTGCAAAGACTCTATTACCTAGTGTCCTTTTCGCTATTAAAAGTGATTCAAGAATTGGCACTCCAGCAGAATTTAAAGCAGATAATGTTCTTGAGAAATTAGCCAAGCAGGACTTTGTTACTAGATCTTTTGTAATAGGGATCTTTAATAATGTTGAATCACGCCAATTAAGAAAATACTCTCTCTGAAATTGTTTTTTTAACATAAAAGTCGAGAAAATTCCGATCGGCAACGCTTTAAAAGTAAATGAGGGCTCTTTTATTGTATTTGATAAATTCACTAATGCCTGTGTTAATAAAGGTAATTGCGCTCCAGAAGATTGATACATATCAACAAATATTGGGATCACAAATACAAGCATGATAATAATAACAATAATTGTAAGAATAAATATTGCTATGGGGTATGCAAGAGCACTTTGTATTTGGCCTTTAATCTTTGCTAGACTTTGTAAAAGTAATGCCTCTCTTTCTAAAACTGAAGGTAATAATCCAGCTGCTTCTCCAGCTGATACTAAAGCTACATACATATCATCAAATATCTCAGGATACTTTTCTAATACTGAAACATAGGTAGAGCCACGACTCAGCTGCAAAGACGCATCTTTAAAAAATATTTTTAACGTCTTGTCATCAGTTGCCTCCGATAAAATATTAAGCGATTCAAGTAATGGAAGTCCGGTGCGAAGCATTGAGGCTAGCTGCTTGGTAGAAATTGCAAGTGATTTGATAGAAGGTGGTTTTAATCTTCTTTTCCTTTTTCGTTTTTTATTGGATTTTAAACTGTCGAATTTCTTATTTTTGCTGGATCTTGGTTTTAATTTTAGCTCATTCAATTGATCATTATCTTGATTTAAATTTTGCTTTTTATTTAATAATGAATCTGAGTCATCATTACCTATTTTTCTTTCTTTAATATCATTAGCTATATTTTTTGCACGTGCATCATTTAGTGCATCTCTTAATTCTGGGTCTGAAATAAATTTATACTCCATATCAAACTATTCTATTTAAGGAGACTGTTCATTTGCACCTAAAAGTCCATTCAAAACATTAGGTTTATTACACTTATAAAAAGCTTCTTCCTTTGTAATAATACCTTGTTTAAATAGATTGAAAAGAGCTTGTTCAAGTGTTTGCATGCCATATTTTGCCCCCACTTGGATTTGAGAATAAACCTGTGCGGCTTTTGATTCTCTAATTAAATTTGCTATTGCATTATTGTTTACCAATATTTCTGCGGCAAGAGATCGTTTGTTTCCGATAGTTTTGCATAATGTTTGAGATATCACTCCTATTAAAGAAGATGAAAGTTGAACTCTTATTTGTTGCTGCTGAGCGGTTGGGAAAACATCAATTATTCTGTCTATAGTTTGAGAGGCAGAGGAAGTATGGAGTGTACCCATTACTAAATGGCCAGTTTCTGCTGCAGTAATAGCCAAACTAATAGTTTCTAAATCTCGCATTTCTCCTACCAATATGATATCGGGATCTTCTCTTAATGCTGATTTCAATGCATGGCTGAAAGATAAAGTATCTTCTCCTACTTCTCTTTGCCTAACCAAGCAATTCTTATTCTCAAAAATGAATTCAATGGGGTCTTCAATTGTCAGAATATGGTGAGCTTTATTGTCATTTATCCAATCAACAGAACTAGCTAAAGTAGTAGTCTTCCCTGACCCAGTAGGGCCTGTTACCAGCATAAGTCCTCTAGGTCTATTGAGTAATTGTTGAACGCTATCAGGTAAACCAATTTTTGAGAAAGTAGGTACATCAGTGCTTAGAGCCCTCATTACACAGGAAATATGACCTCTATCATAAAAAATATTCATTCTAAATCTGGCTATACCCCTAAGACCATAACTACAGTCCAATTCTTTCTTAGCAATGAAAACATCTAGTTTCTTTTGCCCTAAGAGTTTTGTTAACTCCTCTTTCAGGTTGTCGTCAGAGAATGGATTTGTTTCGGCCGGTAATATTTGCCCTTGTATTCGAAAATAAGGAATACTTCCTCCAGTGAGATGTAGATCTGAACCTCCTCTATTAACCAATTCAGTCATTAATTTTGTCAATCTCATGTTCATCTCAGTCATCTTTAGAATCCTCAAAAATACAAACTCTTTCTACCTCCTCCAGAGTAGTAAGTTCTTTCTTTACAAGCTCAAGTCCATATTCCAAAAGAGATTTAACCCCGTTTTGAGATGCATACTCTCTTATCGCTTCTGAGGTGCTCGAATTAACAATTAGCTCTCTAATAGGTTCAGTGACTTTCATTACTTCATACAATCCTAATCTTCCTTTGTAACCTGTTCCATTACATGTCGGACATAAGTTGTCATCTGAAATTTTTGCCTTTATTTGTTCTGTATTCGCTACTTTTAGGCGCTTAATTCCATAATTAAATGCAATTTGATCTTGTTGCTGATTAACGGTTCTACTCGTACTGCATGCGGGACAAACTTTTCTCACAAGCCTTTGAGCCATTACTCCCACAACAGATGACCCTACCAAGTAAGGAGGAATTCCCATCTCAGATAAACGTGTTATTGCTGTAGCTGTGTCATTTGCATGTAGTGTTGTGAAAACCATATGTCCTGTAAGAGCTGCTTCCATTGCTGTTTGAGCAGTTTCTTTATCTCTCGTCTCACCAACTAAAATAATATCGGGATCTTGCCTCATCAATGAGCGTAATGCCCTTGCGAAATCTAGACCTTTTTCACGAATTACTTGAACTTGATGAATGCCATCTAAGGTATATTCAACTGGATCCTCTACTGTACTTATATTTACATCTGGGGTATTTCTTTCATTTAATATTGAATATAATGTAGTTGATTTTCCACTGCCAGTAGGCCCAACTACTATAAATATCCCATAAGGTGAATTCCCTAAAGCTCTTACAAGAGATAATTCAGAGGGTAAATTTACAAGCTTTTTTAATTGCAGGATAGAAGAATCGGAACTAAGAGATCTCAAGACAATTTTTTCCCCCCACTTTCCTGGAAGAGTACTAACACGAAAATCTAATATCGAGTCTGAGATATTACATCTAATTCTTCCATCTTGTGGGAGCCTTCGTTCGGCAATATCTAATTTACTCATAACTTTTATTCTGCTTACAATTGCTCTGGATTTTGTTTTCGGTAATGAATAAATCTCACTTAAAACTCCGTCTATTCTATATCTGATTCTCATCCTTTCCTCTAGAGGCTCTACATGAATATCTGACGCTTTTAAACGTGCACAAGTCCCTAATATTGATCCCACTGCTGATATTACAGGGTCATCTGCATCATCGATTTCATCATAATAAATAATATCTGCGTCTAATTCTTCCTCATCTTCATCAGAGTCAAAAAAATCGTATTTACCTTCATCCTCTTGGAATCCTAGGCTGCCTGCTGAATTCACCTCTTTAAATTTTTTTTCGACAGGAACTTCTTGATTAGATAATGTCGTTTTTATATTGAGAGGATTAAACCAACTTTTTCTTGAATTAGGTTGCTCTTCGGGGTTATATTTTTTTAGATCATCAATTGATGTTTGTTTATTGACATTTTGTGGAGATTTATTTTCAGCAACTGTGCTTAGAGGAGAGTGTTGTGGATAAATATGACCCTCTTCGAACCAATTCTCCCACTCTTTAGAAGTTATTTGTTTCATGTCCACTTCGATAGAATATCTTTCTTTTAGACGATCTTTAATTTTCAGAACCTCTTCATATTCTGGGTTCATTGCGGCCAAAATAATTCTCTCTTGATCAATAGAAACAGGCATGACACCTGCCGATTCGCAGATTTCAACCGAAAGTATTTCTTTGATATCCATGAGGCTCAAATAAAGAAATTAACCGAAAATGTTTGATTTCTATAGTGGAAAAAAAACTTTGTATAGTACTATATTTTAAATTCTAGGAGACCACACAAAAACTTCAAGGAAAGCAATTGAATTGTTATTTCTGATCTGGCTCAGTCTCTCTAAGCCCCCACTAAAACTAGGCGAAAGTCAATATCTAGGCAGTTTCAATTCTCATAGAAAGAAATGAATATTTGCTTATGTTCACTATTTATACAGATTGATTGTTTAGATATATACACCTGCTTGCCCTATTTAGGATGAGTAGATATCATTATTCTTATGAAGTCTTTCGATAACATAGTGAACGTAATTTTATTTAAAAAACTAAATAATATATTTAAAAGAAAAATATATTCTCTTAATTCATTTAAGTCAGGATGTCTATTTCTTTGCTTAACTGTAATAAACCCCATGCAAGCTCAGGATTTAAATAACAAACATACATCAGAGAAAGAGAAAACCTTTATTCAAGCTAATGAGGAAATAAAAAATAAACCAATACCATTTCTTCTGAATAAAGAGTTTGAATCTTTATCCCCTTTGCCATCTCTTAGAAATAAAGAATTATTAAAATCAATCAAGCTTGGACGAAACCCTTTCTCAGGACAAGGTTTATCAGTTCCAATCAATGGCTCCAAATTGCCTTCAAGTGTTCGCTTTACAGGTGTAATTAAAGTTGGCAAAGAGACAACTGCTTTAATATCAGGTCCAATGGGAGTAGATATTTATGAGGAGGGTCAGAAAATTGGCAAAGGGTTTTCAATTATAAAAATAAGTAGTGACCCTGCATTTCTAGAAATTTCTAATGGGAAGGGGTCAAAATTAATCGAATTAGATCAGGTGTCAAGAAAATGAAAAATAATTTTAGAAGATTAAGGAGTAATCTGAAAAAAAAATATTTAAACATTTCACAGAGATTGCAAAAAAATACTAGAAAAATTTTTGAGCAATTAAAGTTCATAAGTAATAAAGAGATTGAATTAAATTATTTAACTTTAAATCTAAAGTCTTTAATTAATCTAAAAAATAATATCATTAAAATAAATAAGTCTACAGAGGATAAATTTTCCAGATTGAAGAATACTTTAATTAAAAAATTGAAAAGTATCAAAAAAAGAAAAGATAATATCTCTAAGAGAAGAAAAAATAATAGTATTAATTCAAAAAAAAAAGCCCAATTTATAGGAATTTATTATTCAGAGTATAAATTAACTATTGTAGAAATAAATTATTCTAGAGGTAGAACATACTTCAATAATATTGTAAAGATAACATTACCAACTGAACTTATAGGAGATTTAATGTTGGAAAGGCCTTTAGAAGTCAAGAAAATAATCGAGGATGTAATAACAGTATTTAAACTCACAAGATCGCCAATAATTCTTCTTTTGGGATCTTCTTATTTTACAGCATCTAGTTTTGACAGCAATCAAGTAAGATCTTTCTCAGAAAATAATCCACAAATTTTATCGAGAAGTCCTTATTTGCCATTAAACACATCGTTGCAATTCAAGCAGGTACCTGGCGACAAATTAAGTTCTTTTCATAGAGTTATTTATGGGAATAAGCAAATTATTGAATCATGGTTATCATGTCTTACAATGCTAGAAAATCCAATAGCTGTGCTATCTAGCTCTGGCTTGCAAATATTAGGAGGATTAGATCCTTTAGTTAAGGACGAAGTTGTTATTTTTTGTGATGTTGAAGATAAAGTTATAACTGTATTTCTTCAAAAGAAATCATCTCAGCTTTTCAGTATAAAACTTCCATATGGATGTGCTATTTATAAGTCTAACGTCAAGTCTATTACAGATCAGTTTTTCGAAAGACTGCTTTTTTCAGTTGAAAAAATTCTAAATGATTATGATTATCCTACTCCTGATAATATTTATATTGCTGGCAAAGGATTAGATATATTGATCAATGAAGAATATGAATTGCCTTCAATTTTTAAAAATATACCATCAAATGTTCTTGATAAAGAAATATTTTTATCTGATAAAGTAGCGGAAATAAAGTCAGAGAATAGATATGCTTTAGATACTCTAGCCTTTTTTAGTAGAGGTTTTTTAGAATGATTGATTACAATTTTATAAATAATTACTCGGATCTTAATATATGGAATGAGAGTGAAGTAACGCAAGAAAAAGAAAAATTAGAATCATTTAAACTAAATAAAGAGTTATATAATTTGACGATTTTAATAAGAGGTTTAAGGTCTAACAAAATACTTTATTATCCATCTACGCTAATTATTATTATTATTATTATCATAATGAGTATTTCGATTCCTTTCAGACTTAATATTAATCGGCTCGAATCAATTCATAACGAATATGTACAGAAAATATCTAGAATATCATCATTAAAACTACAGTTAAATTCTTATATCAATGAATTAGTAGATCATGAATCTATATATGCATCATCAGCTCAGGCTTTCCTTTTCGCTTATTTTCTTCAAAAATCAACTCCAAATGATGTTGAACTAAACGAATACTTAGTAGATAAAGATGGTTTTTTTATCAAAGCAAGTGGATCTTCTATTAAATCAATCAATAAAATGCTTACCTTGTTGGTTGAATCGCCATTAATTAGATCAGAAACATTGCTAGTTAAACGTATTATAACTCGATCAAACTCAGGATCTTCAATAATAAATAATGAAAAATCCTCTGGTTTTGAAATTACGGGTAAAATCAAGCCATTATCTCTAGAATCAAGAATATCCTATCTGAAATCTTCATATAACTATGGTTATTTTAGAAAATTAGATGATTATAAGGCACTAATCAATTTATTTGATATTGAAAAACAATGAACAAACAACCATTATCACTCCAGGAATTTTTGAATAGACTAAAGAAAGTAGATGTATTAGCTCTACTGGAAAAGGCTAGAAGTATAAATATAGAGGATATTAAATCGATTAAATTCAGTGATATAAAAAAAATTAAGGACTCTCAATTTTTCTATCCATTTTTAGGATTATCTTTTGCTGGTTTAATTTCTATATTCTTCTTGATCCCAGCTTATAAGGATCTTCGACAGAAAATTAACACTTCAAGAAAGTACAACTTGGAAGAATCTTCTATAAATTCCGTAAGGGAAAACCTCAATAAAAAGATAACTATCAAAAATGGTTTTGATAAAAGAATGCCAGAGATAAGATCATTAGTATTAAATTATGCTAGCTTGATTAAATTAACAAATTTACTAGAAGATTCGGCAAGTAAAACATCTATAAACATAAACCTTTTTGAGCCAGCAAGTTATAATCAAATACAATCATGCTTAACTGTAAAAGATAATCAAAGAAGATCAAATAATAATAATCGTACAAATCAAAGAATTGGAACAAACAACCAAACTTCTTACCAATCAAGATCCAACCAAAATCTAATTCCACTCTCAAATAATTCAGTTAATAACACTTATCAATTTGAAGAAAAAGCATTGTTAAATAATTTGCCTATTGCAAAAATGACTAATATCTTCAGGACAATCCCTAAATCTACTAATAGCAGATTCTCATCAAATTATTTTGATCTTCAGTTAACAGGAAATTACATGAACATACTCGACTTTCTCAGAGTTATACAAGAATATAAAGCTACATTAGTTCCTGTTTGCTTTAGTCCAAAATCTTCTGAAGAGAATCAACCGCCACTAATGATGGACCAATTGAGTAGTTCTGGAGAGGTTAATGCAAGACTCGTAATAAATGTCCCCACTCGCTAAAAAAAATAAGATATTCAGAAAATAATATTTTGTTGATATCTACCACAAATTATGGCTATCCCAGTTATCCCTTGTTAAAGTGATTTTAAAGATATAAAGAAACTTATTCGTATATTAATGGCAAGAAAAATTAAGCCATATTTAATATTATTTGCACTTTTCTTAAATCAACCTTTAATATTTTCTCCTCTGGATCTTAAAGCATCCTCTGATAATGTAAAAGTCCCGACAGAAGTTAAGGTCGCAAGTAAGAAAATTGATATGCGAATTGTAAAACTTCCAAAAGTTACTGAGCTAATCATTGAAGGATTCGGACCTGATGTTAAATTCACACAACAACTTAAGGGCCAGACGCTTTTTTCAAAGATTTATACTCGCAATCCTCGCTCTATCTTGAGTAAGTCACAAAGTATTTCTTTGCCATCAGCAGGGATAGAAGTAGTCAGTCTTGAGGGAAGTGGTGAGTTTTTTCAATTAAGAGTTATAGCTTCAGAAGGGGTTGATTTAGCAAAATCAA
Source organism: Prochlorococcus sp. MIT2309 (assembly GCF_059772305.1). Lineage (NCBI taxonomy): Bacteria > Bacillati > Cyanobacteriota > Cyanophyceae > Synechococcales > Prochlorococcaceae > Prochlorococcus > Prochlorococcus sp. MIT2309. The sequence goes on from NZ_CM186282.1 coordinate 1,522,642, forward strand.
AGTTTCTTGTAGAAGAGGACGATCTCATACTTCGTTTCCCATCTAATCAGTCAACTGAGGATACACTTCTTAATGCTGAGAATCTATTTTCAACTTCAGCATTGACAAGTAATTTGCAATCACCTCTTCTGAACCGAGCTGTAGCTCCACCATTAGGAGATATAGCTATAGGTACGAAGATTATCCCTAATCCAAATCTTATTAACCTTGATGGACCTAATGTGTCCTTAGTTTTCAAGCAGACTCCTGCGAAGAAAGTATTGGAATATCTACTTTCTAAAGGAAAATATAGCTTTGCTTGGGTTCAAGATGACCCCTCATTTGACCCAACTAATGGCAACAGTGGCATAGGTTTTAATAGAGCTCGTTCTTTAAATAGAAACGATGAAAATCCACAAGTGATCCAGCCTTTGTCTAGTTCATTCCCCCCCTATTCCCCTTCACTTCAAGGTTCTTCAGAAAAGAATGCAGATACACAACGGTTAATTACAATGACCATTCAAGATCAGCCATTCTCAAAAGCATTTAATGCCGTATTAATGGCTAGTCGATTACAAGCACGGCTAGAAAATAATATTGTCTATGTAGGCCCCACTGTAAGAGATACTATTTTTTCGAGTAGACTTTCTAGGGTTTATAGATTAAATCAAACAACAGCAAATGCAGCAGCGTCATATCTAGCCACTTTAGGCGCAAAGGTAACTAAAACTTCAACTATAACAACAGCAATCACTCAAGGTGCTTCGGAGTCGCAAACTCCCGTAGGATCATCAACTTCATCTACAACCTCCCAGGGGACATCAACTTCTGTTGAAATATATGGCTCAGACATCGGACCATTACTTGGGTTGATAGTAACAACAGATGATAGGCTTCAAACAGTAACCATGCTAGGATCACCTGAATTAGTCGGGATTGCTGAAGGTTACCTAAAGCAACTAGATTTAAGACAAAGACAGGTTGCACTTACAGTTAAGGTCTTAGACGTTAACCTTTCTGATGGCTCTACATATAATAATAGTTGGGCTCTTAGGCAGAATAATAATTTTATTGTTAATGACAATGGAAAACTTCTAGCGGCTTTTGGTAAATATTTACCTCCAAATGATTCAAAGGACTTTGGGGACAGTAACACCACAAAATTATTGACAACTGATACAGCTGCTGGAACCGATGATTCTACCTATAGTAGACGTCTAAGGATAAATCCAGCGGCGGATTATGTAGATAATACTTTTTTAGATTTCTTAAAAGCTCAGATAATCTCTAAAAATACTAAAATTTTAGCTAGCCCTACCCTTATTCTTAATGAATATCCAGGGGAAGCTGGCGGCGACACAGTTAATTTTGGAAGTATCTCAAACTCTCTCACCGCAGGCACAATTGGCAGATCTTATGGCAACGAAGCATTTGTTGTAGTAGGAACACAGGTACCTGTCAATTGTACAGCCTCTGAAGAAACGACTGTGCCTAGTTTTACTTATGGAATCAAAGGATTGACCTTTGGAGCAAGAGTTATGCGGATTGATGATAATGGATTCGTAACCTTTGCTATCTCACCTTCTGTCACAGCCCCATCTGAACAACGAGACATAACTAATTGTGGAACGGTTGATTTACTTGCAACTAGACGCTTAGACAGTGGAACAATTCGAGTAAGAGATGGGCATACACTTATATTAACTGGAGTCATTAACACGACAGACAAGGAGACCGCAACAAAATGGCCTATTTTTGGTGATCTTCCTCTTATTGGTAAATTTTTCCGGAATAAGGCATCTACTAAGGAGCAAAATGAGTTGGTAATTTTAGTAACACCTCAAATATTGAGAGGTTCCGGCAGCGGTTATTTTGTAGAAGGAAAAGGTTATATTCCCAAATCAAACGAAGCAGAAGATTTTTTAAAGAATCAATAATTTTATATTGCAAAATAATACTTTTTGATGATTATCGTTTACCAATAGAAAATGAATATTATATTACTTTTGTTATTTGGTTTATCGATAGGTAGTTTTATTAACGTTGTAAGATTAAGATTACCTCGCAATCAATCAGTCCTTTACCCTTCTAGTAATTGTAGAGAATGTCATAGGACTATTCTCTGGTATGACAATATACCAATTATTTCTTGGATACTATTAGGTGCAAAATGCAGATTTTGTAAAAGTAAGATTTCTATAAGTTATCCACTAATAGAACTCTTAACTTCAGGATTAATTATTTTAAACCTCTATTCATATCCATATTTCTCATTAAATAATTATGTAATTAATTTTATTGGAATTAGTATATTTTCATTGGTTTTATTATCTATCAGTCTAATTGATATAAAACATTTAAAGATCCCTAATAGATTAAATCTGATTGCTTTTATTCTAGCTATAGTTTATCTTAGTTCTATACAGGATAATGTTATAGAAGCTTATTCAATTTTGTCATCAAGATTTCTGAACTCATCCATTGCCTTTACTTCTCTTGAATTAGTATCGATTCTTTACTATAAATTAAGAGGTAAAGTTGCTTTTGGTATGGGCGACTCTAAACTTGCCTTCGTTATTGCTTTTTGGTTAGGTTTCAAAGGATGGCTTATATCACTACTCCTAAGTATTTACTTGGCCGGTTTATATATTATTTTCGTATATTTTTCTGGTGGTATAAAGATGAGGAGCAAAATACCATTTGCTCCTTTTATGTTTATGGGGGCATATTTAGTTTTGTTTTTTGGAAAAAATTATTGGATCTCTTTTTTATATAATATATCATTCTATAATTAATTTAATGAATCTTATGGCTTTACATTCAAAACTGCGAAATTCTCAAAAAGAAATTATAATTTAATAGAATTGGTAGAAATCACAATGGAGAACTTGAAAAAATATCTTCCTTTTGTCCTTCTAACGCTCTTTTGGAATCCATTCTTGCAAGTAATCCCAGCATCTAGTGGTACAAGAGGATGCAGACGAGTTATTGATGAAGCAACTTTATTGGCAGACACTTGGACCCCTTTGCATTGCCAAAAAACTAAAGAAATATCATCAGAACTTGATAAAAGCTTCTATAAATATGGTTTTACTTATGAAGAGAGTCAGAATCCTGTTAACGAATTTTTTAACCTATTTGGAATATCTTTTAAAAAAGGACTAAATTTAAGTTATCCAGATCAACGTATAGCCTATGATGGTCACCATCTATGGAAAACATATAATATTTTAATGGAAGAGCAATTCTTGCCCATTTCAATTTATACAGACGATATAAATAATGGTTATACAGGCAGCATTGGAGGAAGCTATTTAAATCATTAACTTATTGATAGAAAGCTTTAAATACATAAAGCTTTCTAATTAACATAAGAGAATCTAATTATCATTTTTACCGAATTACATATAATATGCAAATAATCAAAATTTAACTATTATCAAACCCCGATTAAAATTTCTATTAGATATGTCTTTCAGCAATTTAATGATAAAACCTAAAAACCTAAATTTCATCTTTAAAAAGGAAGGATTTACTATAGTTGAGTTAATTATCACTCTTTCTATTATGGGAGTGTTCCTTTCAATACTAATTCCTTCCTCAAAAAATTGGATTTATAATGAAAGAGAAAAATCCTATTTGCGAGAGGTGGGATTTTTTATTTCCTTAGTTAGACGAGAAGCTCGAAGATGGGGAAGTAGCTGTTCAATCTCTCTAAATATAACTGCTGACGTTAATGCTCTAGCGAGACAAAATGAGAATCAAGTTCAGGGTTTTAATGTTTCCTGTAGTGGAATGAATAATAATTCTCAAAATAGTATTATACAATCGAGTCCCTTAATATCAAAAACTCTTTTTCAAGAAATTAACAATGATATTTTTATTACATCTAGAGGTATGATTTCTCTCCCAAATGTAAAAGAAGGTGTTACTGATGTAGTCATTCTTGTTGGAGGTAGATATAATTCACTTCAGCTCAATCAAAAGCCAAAATGTATATTAATAAATTCACCTACTGGTAATTTAAACTATGGAATATATCAAGATACTTATAGGTATTTTCCTAATAAAGCATTAAGTAGTTATAATTTTGATTTAGAAGGTAAAAAATGTATTTTTTAAAATTTTTTCTAATTAAACGTAGTTATTTTTTGATTTTTAATTAATTTGTAATTTTATATTTTAAGAAATGATCATTGGCTAAAAATCATTTCCCTGGCTACATAACAACAAAACTTTACAAATCATACTTAAAGTAAAAATCGTCTTGTAGACAGTACGGAGTACAATTACTAGTATTTATAGAATGTATAGGTAAATCCCCAAATGAACTACACACTCAGTTATAGATTGCTTGAACATCTCCGTCGAAGACAACAAGAATCTCAATCGGGTTTCACTCTAGTTGAACTCATTGTTGTAGTTGTAATTATTGGAATTCTCTCGGCAATTGCTGTCCCAAGCTTTAATAACGCTAGTGACAAGGCTAAGCAAAAGGAAGCGTCCGTATTATTAGCTTCATATTCTAAAGCTGCTCAGGCTTACTACACAGAATATAGTCGACTAGTCATGAACACTCAAGAATTGGGCCAATATATCAGCGTTACAGGTTGTGCTACTGCTGATCCCAGTAGCTGCAAGAACACTCCTCCGGAGAATCTTCAAAACCAAACAAGAACAGATTGGATCTCACCAAGTGGTCTTTATAGCATCACAATGAACACTAGTAATAATCAAGTTCAGTTCACGGCAACCCCAACAGGTGGTTTTAATGGTTACGGAGTTGGATCTTGCTTTAGCAGCCAAAATGGGGTGACTAGAGTTGTAGAAGCAACAACGAAAGGTACTGCTTCTGCTCCAGATTGTAACTAAATTAATAAACCGCAAAATATTAAATATCACATGGCTTGAAATACTATGTGGAATGAAAATAAGTGGTCAAAATTACAAAAAAAGGTAATACACTCTTTTAATAAAGAAGATGCTTTTGCTCTCCCTCAGGTACTAATACTTTTAGTTGGAATTTCTATTGGGCTTACGAGTCTAATGACTGTAGCTTTAAATAATCTTTCTAATTCTAGAATACGTACCTTAGAAATGCAGGCTATTAATTCAGCCGAATCAGGAATAACTACACTGCGAGCATTATTAAATAATAGTCGGGGAAGAGTTTACTATTATTTTTGGCTAGCAAACGCCTGCGCTGTTAATTCTAATAAGACAGAATGCCCTGATTTCTTTGGAGATTCTTCTGATATAAATAAAGGCGATGAAAGTGTAAATGGTTTATTTGACGACCCATCAAAGCTCTATTGGGCAAATGATTCGGTGACTTGGTGTTCTGAAATTGAATCCAAAGCGAATGCGAATGAATGTTTTGGTAGGCAATTAGCTCCAAAGTGTAGTTATTCTACTCAACAAATTGATTGGAATAATTATAGAGATAATTTATCATTCATTATTGATAGCCAAGAAGATTTTGTAGGTGATACTGGCAATAAGCAACGTAAAAATAACTTCCAGAGTTATTCTATTAAGTCAATTAATTTTATGGGAAATGAGCACGGTGGTCAAAGTTCTATTTTTATAGAGGGATATGCAAAGGAGGGAGAAAATTCAAATATTACTACTGCAGCAAACAAACTTAGAGTTAGTATAAACGTCGAAAAAATTGTTCCTCAGTCAGGATTTGCATTTTTAAGTGCTGGTGAAAATGAAGCTGATAAAAATTCTCTTTATTTGGGTGATTTTAATGTATTTGGATCTAACCCATTAGGTTCGATAGTTTGGCGAAAAAATATTTATAGATCAGATGAATGTTTTGCTCTCAAATCAAAACTAGGACTACAAAGTTTATCTCAACTCCCAGATCATTCTAGGAACAAAGGTGGTTTATGGGTTCAGCCGTTATTATTACCTCTTAGGCCTGTGTACCCTAAACCAAGTTCAACAGATTGGAGCGGTTCATTCCATGAGCCTTGGGTGTTAGGCCAAATTTCATGTACACCAAGTAATTCAAATAATATCAAAACATATTCAGATACAAATTGTAATTTTCTCGCTACACAGGGATGGTACGGGAGACAAAAAAAAGATAGAGCAGCTACAATTGATGACCTTATTGTAAAAGGAGAGGGGGCAACTTTTGATGTTATTACTACTGATGATTCGAGAGTTATATTGAACGTAAGAGGCTCAATTGATATTAGTAATGGGGGTAGGTTTTGCCATAGAGAGGGATCTATAAACGCAAAATGCGGTTCTGGCAAGCCACAGAACCTTACAATTTTATTTGAACAGCCAGGTCAGAACTCTCTCTCATCAATTGGAACTCCTAAAGGTAGACAAGAGATTGAATGTTCCGCTAATGGAGGAATGCGTTTAAAGTCAAATAATAAAGATTTTGGAGCTCAAAATATTCCTTATAATACATTTTTACTGAGCAATACTGGAAATAATAAAAGTGAATTATTCAGTGCATTTATTTATGCACCAGATACAACTTTAAGCAGTTCATCTCCCGATGTTTTCTATTATCAGAAACCAAAAGCAGGAAAAAAACTTTTAGTAACTGCTAGAGGATTACATGCCTACCTTAATGATCCTGAGGGGAAATCATCCCAAGATAGAGCCCCTAGATTTTTAAGAAATTATAACAACAAATTTATTCCATTCTTAAGTAATAGTAGGGAAGAGGATAATCAATTAATATTTGATGGAGTTAATGGTTATTATCTATTAGCTATTGGTGAAAGATCTAGTTATTCTGATCCAGGTAGAGATGCAATGTTAAATGTAGGATTAGTATGGAATCCCTCAGTAAATAAACCTTTCGGAAATTATAGATTAATAGGAATAGATATCAACCAAAATATAGCAAAGTTTGTTGATAAAGATATAGATGGAAGAGAATGGAATATTGATCTTGGTCAAAGTCCTTTTGCTAATGCCCCTTCTGGAAAAGAATGGCTTAGTTATTACGGAATTGAATTAGTTAGAACAAATAATGATAACCCGATGTATGTAAAAGGAGCTGCTTGGATGAAAAATATCTGCTTCGATAAAAATAAAAATGTAAATTGGGAATTTGACAAAAATTTCGGAGAATCTTTAGTTAATAGGTTTGAGGATAAGAGTTATATGTATGGTGTTCCATATTATAGAGGTAAATTTGTCACAACATGGGATCGCTTAAGAGACTTTGAGGGTGATTATTGATAACTAATATGAAAGAAAAAACTTATATTTTTAATCGATTAATACATAGCAATGGTTTCAGTCTAATAGAATCTATTGTTAGCATAGTACTACTAACAACAACTGTTTTGTCATCTTTATATTTAATTTCCTTGCGAAATCAAACAATTTACAAAGCGAATCTAACTAGGGCTATTAATGACGAAATTAGAAGAGATATTGAGAAATTGAAATTGGAGTTATGGTCTTATAATTATAATGAATTGCCAGATAAAAATAGCTATTATTATTTGCCTAATAGAGAATCATGTGAAGATATCGGTATAACAATTACCCAGTTAGATAGTTGGTTCCCTTCACAATGGAAACCAGGAGAAAATAAACTAAATATAAAGGGCCAGGTACGAAATAAAATTTTCAAAGGAAGTCCCATAACAATAATTAGAAGCCTTAGAACAGATATCCCTTTAATTAATCATAGATCCAGTGCTAGGGGAATATCAATTGACAAAAGCGTTGCAACTATTGTTTATACTGTTAGAAGAAATGATGATGATCAAATATGGACTTCTATTAATCTTTCGAGTGAAGAACATGGCTGGTGTGAGCCAAATATATAATAATGAAAATTAATTTTTCGAATTTAAAGCGAAATAAAGGTTTTACACTTGCCGAATTGATAACGGCAAGTGTTATTTCAGTCACAGTATTAATAGCTGGATTTTCTTTAGTAAATAATATTTTGGGAGGTAATAAATCTGATGAGACTAATTTAGCTTTAAGTGATAAGATTGATAATGCACTTGACTTTTTTGTTAATGAATTAAATAGTGGTAAAAGAGTTCTCACAAATATAGATCAATACCCAAGTCATTGTGTATTGCCTGCTGGCGAATTTGTTTTAGGTATTTCATTCCCTTTACAATCTATAAACGAAGAATCTTATCTCTATCAACTAAATGATAGTAATTCCTGGAAAGAAATAGAGTGTCCAATTACATATTCTATTAAAATATATTCAAAACAGAAAGAAGGAAGAATTTCTTATAGTCTAATAAGGAAAGGTCCGCAAATTGATAGGAAAGGCTATTATCTTGTTGATAAGATATCTGATTCTAATATTCTTAATAATATTAGCTCAAAACCCACTGAAAATATAATTTGTTCTGAGTCAAGCGGGTGGAGTAGGAGAGAAATAAAAGGGATTGTAATATGTACTGACAAATTCCGAAGAGGAGCTGAGATTTCTATTTCAGTTGAGAAGATAAAATCATTTAATAAGTATATATCAATTACGAGAACCTCTGGAGGTTTTACTAGAATAGCTGATAATTCATTTCAAACTAAAAACTCAAATTGCAAAAGAGTTAACGAGGCAAAAATTAAAATCCCTCAAAATGAAGACGGCTATCCAATTGGTGGAGGATATTATATGGGAGGAAGAGAAATTAATCGAATCAAAATTCAACCCGTAACTATTTTTATCGGCAATGAATCATTTCTTGTTAAAGATGTAAGTACAACTACTTATAGACTGCCTTCTTGGATTTGGAGAGGAGCTGTAAATACAAATCGATGGTTAGAGGATTTCGCAGCCAAAATGGTTTTAGTTATCAATCAATCTAATGGAAATTATTCTGCAGAGGTGGATCCTAATGACAAAACTTCGGTAAAAGTTTATTCTTCTCAGTCCATTAACAAAGAAAATATACAATTCCAGGCAAATACGAGTGTAGGAGGAAATAATATTAATTCGATTTATTCAGGTACTGATCCCTACGTATTCCCTGGGAATCCTCAAGTTTCTGATTTAAGGTTTGCATTAAAGTGTGACTGAGTAAAAATCATCAACAAATTTATTTTTGCCTTATGAAGAACTTGATCTATAAACAGGAGCAAGGATTCACGTTGGTGGAATTAATCGTTGTGATCATCATCATGGCGATCTTGTCTCAGATTGGATTAGTGTCGTTTAATCGCTATACCAGAAGAACAAAAGCCTTTGCAGCCAAAACGGCTCTAAGCAATATTAAAAGTGAGTGTGAGATGAATAGAGATCTAGAAGCTCCAGAAATATTTACCTTTTTACCAATTAAAGGTTATTCAATTTCGACAAGAGATAGGAATAGTTGTTTAGGTCAATTATCTGATGGAAAAGTTGCATTAATTGCTGATAACCAAAATGAAATTCCTAATTACTTTTATGATTTCTTGAATGGTGAGATTAATTGCCTCTTTACAGGGAAATTTTTTCCGGAATGTAATCAAAATTCAAGTAATTCTAAAACATCTAAATTAATTGCACTACCTAAATCTATCAAAAATGATTGTATAAATGGTCAGGAGATTGGCTTAAAGATGTATAGCTATGGACCTGATTCTGCATGGTCTCATGATTGTAAATTTACAGATGTAAACTCTTTGATAGGTTCTGGGACTATCTCTACGGATAGTGGCAATATTAATCTTTCTGATGAAGGCGAAATAACACTAGAGGGGGCATATTCCAATTTAAACTCCATACAGGAAAAAGAATTGCAAAAAGGAGGTTTTAAGCAGATATTTGCTGGAGGATATGGAAGTTATGCAGCTATGCGTGAAGATGGAAGTATGGTTGTATTAGGTATGAATTCTCAAGATGATTTAGAGACAATAAATACCTTAATAAACCCGCCTTCTGAAATTAAGGATATTCAATTTAGTTATGGAGGAGGTGCTGTCAAATTAAAAAGTGGTGAGATACTTACATGGGGAAATGAAGGTGCATATGCTGATGAGTTGAAATATAGAATTAATAGATAAATTCGAAAATAAAATACTGATATAAATTAACTTCTAAATTAAAAAAAAGAATTAATCACTAGCATTCCTGTTCTGGAACTTCACGACCTTTATCTGTTAATAAAACTACTCTGGTATTACCAGTCTGATGATTAAAGCAACCAGTGACACCATATCCATCATTTGAATAGTCCCCAGCAGGAAGAGCCGTTATATAAGTGATTCCAGTTTTTTGTCCCAATGCAATATTGAAAATTCCACTTGGGCTATTCCAGAACCTTGTATTTGTTGGACCACTAAGAGGATTTGTTTTGCATGCTGTGGGATTTCTTTGTCCATTAGCAACATTGGATGCGCATCCAAGCACTGAAACAAATTCAGATAGATCTGTATCAGTAATAGGTGGAGTGCTATAGCTCATGTAATAAGCCTGAACACCTTTCATGTAAGAAGTAATGAGGGTAGCAGCCTCCTTTTGCTTAGCTTTATCAGAAGCATTTTGAAAACTTGGAATTGCAATAGCTTAAAGGATTCCAATAATTACGATCACAACGATTAATTCCACCAACGTGAACCCTTCCTCTCCTTTTTTAGAGAAGAGATATCTAAGAACTCGTTGGTGAGCTTCTGGCTTCATAAGGTCTGCAAACATCTAGATCACCTATACCTATCTAAGAGCATTTATTCAGAACTGTCAGCTCAGTGTTAAGGAGCTGCACGAAGCTCGTCAGTTCATCTTTTATACATGAAAGAGCTGAGGGAGAATGGAAGAAGATCAGACTCTTGGTCAACCAACTTTCTCCTGATTAGTTTTCCTCTTCCAAAAGATTATCGTTAGATTTATAACGTTTGTTTCAGACTGACGTTACTCTACTTTTACTCTAATCCTTCAAACTCTAGTGATATCAAGCAAATGAGCGAAATTAACTACTGGCTAATGAAGAGCGAGCCATAAGTTATCCCAAGGGATTCGAAGAAATCCAAAAAATTCATTCACACAATATTCACATATTTTGTTCATTACTAAAAAGTCAGGAAGATGTCATTCAGATCTTTCTACATACTTTAATTGATGTTTCTAGTCACAGAAAAATTTCTCCCCACCGGCATCCCGCTTCATGGTTTCAAGGTTCTGATTGACATATTCTTCAGCTGTCTTAGGACTATTTTCAAACATTCGTCTCTCAAAAGGAGGTGTATCGGCAGAAGGGGGAGAAGGAGGTTGAAACCACTTGGAAACATAATCAATCATTTCTTCTTTTGTTCTTAAAATCTTCTTTTTAGGCTGGTCTTCCTCATCTATTTTCATAAACTTTTCTTGATTAAAGATACCAATCATCCAAGTATCTTGATGATGTGAGAAGCCATCTGGCTCTGGTCCTTGATTCGGCATATCATAACTATGAGAAAATCTACCTCCAAATTTCATCATTCCCCCTGAAGTTGGAACAGTTCCATTACGGTTCATTGTGTACCTAGCTACTACTAAATTATTTCCTTCACAACTAACATTTTCCCAAGGTTTTGAGGAGTTGCCATTAACTCCAGCGCTATTGCCCATCCCATTATTTTTTTCTGTGCATTCATTAAATAAATTATCTTTAGCATCTGCATGAGTACAACTAATCTTACCTTCAGAGTGATTGTAAAAAAAAGATGGAAGTTCACTTGGATTTTGAGGTATTACAGAAACCAAACCACTACCTGTTTGTCCTAAACAACTATTAGAACTTCTTGACTGCAAAGAATATCCACGTGGTGTTAACGGAGTAAACGTTTGATCCATACCCAAATCCCTATTCATCTCACACTCACTTTTAATATTGCTTAGAGCCGTTTTGGCTGCAAAGGCTTTTGTTCTTCTGGTATAGCGATTAAACGACACTAATCCAATCTGAGACAAGATCGCCATGATTATGATCACAACGATTAACTCCACTAATGTGAAGCCTTCTTCTTCTTCTTTTTTTCTTTTGTAAAACTGATTCATATATCAATACTAGATGGACTAGTTAAATCCAACAGGCATCCATGATAATTAAAGTAATAAGAAACAGAGTTAAGGTTTACTCAAACTTTACTCAAACCCACCATTTTCGCTGAGATCCCATGGCACAAAAGGAACCTAACTACTGGCTAATGAAAAGTTCCTTTTAGTTGATAGCAACCGATCTCAGCGAATCGCAAATTTCTATTCAAACTTTATTCAAACTAGAGAAATGGTGAAAATGAAAGAAGCAATCTTTTTAGCTGTCGGAAACCAACAAATAAAAAGTGATCTAAAAATATTAAATTGAGAATAAAAAGTTCTCAGATAAACCCAAGCCTTAAAAGAAATACTGCAAGACAACAAAAACTACACCCCCACCTATCAAGATTCCTTCTCCAAAACCCATCCAGAAAACCAAATAGTTACTTATCCCAAACTTCTTTTGAAGTCTTATTACCCTATTTTTATGCCTACTTATAATTTCTTTAAAGATCATTTTTAGAATTGATAATAATGCTATTTACGGTTTAAAAAGAACTCATTCACAAGGTACTTTTATATTATAAAAGTTCATATTCCCATATACCTCCACTATACCCTGGCTGACGGTTCTACAAACTCTGTTGCCCAACCGTTGACCTTCTTCCTACTCCATATAAAACCGGTAATAACCATTCACACCATTCCAAGCTCTATCTTCATCTTCAACAATTTGAGGCGTAGCGTTTTTGCAAACCTCTATTTCATCAACTACTGCAGTGCATTCATTTACAGAGACATAATGCTTTAAATCACGGTTCTTGCATCTAAACCATATTCAGCTTTGTAAGCTTGTGCCGCTTTAATGTATGTAGAAACTATTACTGAAGCTTCTTTTGCCTAGCTTTAAGTGAGGCATTGTTAAAACTTGGAACTGCAATTGCTGAAAGAATTCCAATAATTACAACAATAACGATTAATTCCACCAACGTGAATTCTTCTTCTCCTTTGTTTGAGAAGAGGTGGCTCAGTAATCGTTTTTGAGCTTCTGGCTACATAGAACCTACAAAGACTCTTAATTACTTTTATATATAGAAATTGAATTCCCTAAATTATTAGCTGAAACGACATCTAAATCCCCATCCCCATCTATATCCCCAGTTTTGACGTCAAAGACTCCATTAGCACTAGTACTTACGACTTTAGAGTTAAAGAAACTGGGATTATTGTCTCCATTATTTTCATAAACAACAACAGAGTCATCTTTATAATGAGCTGCAACTATATCCATGTCTCCATCGCCATCCATGTCCGCTATATAAGCGTCATTCGCTCCATTCGCAGAGTTATCAATGGTGTTAGATGACCAGCTTGGATTGGAGGAGCCATCATTCTCAAACCAAGTAATAGTATTAGATCCACTGGACGTAGAAATAATATCTAAATCACCATCTCCATCCATATCTGCAACATCAACACCACTTGCGTTGACAATATTAGTTGAAATTTTCTTGGCATTTGACCAGCTTGGACTGGAAGAACCATCATTCTCAAACCAAGAAATAGTGTCATCCGCATTAGAAGATGAGACAACATCAAGATCTCCATCACCATCCATATCTGCGACATGAATATCAAAGACTTCAAGACCAGTTCCTATTCCCTTAGCAGATGACCAGCTTGGACTACTACCCCCTTGATTTTCATACCAAGAGACCTTGTTGGAGAGTCTTTCAGCCGAGACGAGATCCAGGTCCCCATCTCCATCTATATCTGCCAAGTGGACGTCATAAGCACCATTAGCACTTGTTGTTATGTCGATGGCTGACCAATTAGGTTGACCACTCCTACCACTATTCTCATACCAAGTAATAGCACCTTCTCTATTATTCGCCGAGACTATATCCATATCTCCATCCCCATCGACGTCAGCAACGTAAACAGCAGAAGCACCATCAGCGCCAGTACTTACAACATTAGGAGCATCCGAAAAGTTTCCCTTGCCGTCATTTTCAAACCAAGCAATCATGTCATCGTCATAGGACGCAGAAACAATATCCAAATCCCCATCCCCATCTATATCTGCCAAATAAACATCCATCGGGAAATCAGCAGCCAAGTCAGCTGATTTAGAAAAAGAGAGTGAATCTTTTTTAATGCTCGAGGAACGATTACTTAAAGCATTAAATATTGAAGAGGAATTATTACTGCTCTTAGAAGCTAATTGGGTGCAACCATCAAACCTTATATTGCTATCTGCCGAGTAATTACAACTGATAGTTCCTTCTCCAAAGTTATAAAAGTAAGAGGGATATTGACCTTGATTATCTGGCACTGCAGTAACCAAGCCACTTTCTGATTCGCCTAAACAGCTATTGGAATTTTGAGTCAGAATTGAATATCCACTTATAGTTAATCGCGTAAATGTTGGATCCATTCCTAAATCGCGATTCATCTCACATTCACGTTTGATATTTCTCATTGCTGTTTCTGCTGCAAAGGCTCTTGTACGTCGGGTATATCGATTAAACGACACCAATCCAATTTGAGCCAAGATCGCCATGATGATGATCACAACGATTAACTCCACTAATGTGAAGCCTTCTTCTTCTCGTATTCGTTTCTTCAACTGGTTCATAGATCAATACTAGATTGACTAGTGAAATCCAATAGGCATCCATGATAATTAAAGTAATAAGAAACAGAGCTAAGGTTTACTCAAACTTTACTCAAACCACCCTTTTCGCCCAAATCCCATGATATGACTGAAATTAACTACTGGCTAATGAAGTATGAGCCAGATGTTATTACGAATAAAACCTAGTTATAACGACCAACTTACCTCTTTCTTGTTGATTTCCCTATGTCTATACTCACCCTTAAAATGAAATAATTAGAGCTTCAGAAAATTACCTATCAACAATCTATATCGACCACATTTTGATGCCCTTTTTCCTGCATTAATGTCACTTTAGAAGCTCCACTTGAATAATTTAAACATCCACTAACTCCATATGCATCATTTGAAAGTTCCATAGCTGGCCAAGTCTGTGCCTGAGGAAGTGCTCGTATAAGAAATTGATTATTATTACTATTACTCATATTCATTGAAAACCCTCCGCTTGGACTATTCCAAACCCGCTGTTCAGGGTAGGAAACACCAATATTGCGTAATACATTTTCAGTTTTGCATCTACTCCTGAGGTGATATGTGCATTCGATGACGTTTATGTAATTAGCAAGGTCACCGGCTCCCGTTATTGGGACTCCATACTCAATAAAATATGATTGAGCAGCTTTAATATATGAACTAATTAATACAGCAGCTTCTTGTTGTTTGGCTTTCTCACTTGCGGAGTTAAAACTTGGCACTGCAATACCTGAGAGAATTCCAATAATGACCACTACGACAATTAATTCCACCAACGTGAATCCTTCCTCTTCTTTCTTAGAGAAGAGATGTCTAAGGACTCGCTGTTGCGCTTCTGGCTTCTTCAAGACTTTAATGACCTAGATTCACCTATACCCATCTAAGACTCTTTATCCAGAAATGTCAGCTGTGAAGTTAAGTGCTTCTTCTTCACATTGACTCCCTCTCCCAAGTTAAAGCTTCTCAGTCACAATGGAAGCAAGTAAAACCCTGAGATCGAGGGTCTATCCAAACTCTATCCAAACCGCCCATTTTCGCCCAAATCCCTTGATATGACTGAAATTAACTACTGGCTAATGAAAAGTTCCCTTTAGGTGATAGCAGCCGATCTCAGCAAACAAGGAATTTCTATTCAAACTTTATTCAAACTTGAGAAATGTTAAAAATGGTAGAAAAAAAAGATGAGAACTGGAACTGAGATCAAATATATATAGTTATTGGATGTCTAATTTAATTTCAGCAATCCCTTGTGAATACATCCAGTTATCATTCCTTACATCTTCCCAATATCCTGGGTTCCAGTCATCGCTATTACTATCTTGACCTAATTGAATAGAGATATAATCTTGATCAACATACTGCACAGTAGGACTACCTCCTCTCTCTAGACTCATATAACTATCTTTAGTTCCTGTAAGTTGATAATCATTTTTTGGTTGAAAATACGTAACTTCTTCTCCTGAACTCCATCTATAAACTCCTTCCTCTTTTTTATCATTTAGGCCTATATAAGCTCTTGGAGTATATCGCCAGTCGCCGGTATTATCTCCTTTTTTTCCATTGAAACGAACCCATTTTCTAAACATATCAACTACCCATTGATTCTCTTCCTCATCATTAATTGTCGCTAAGTTTCCTCCTAAATTTTTAGCATTAGTTTCTGCTTCTTCCCAACTTGGTCCATTAACTACGACATAAACAGAATCACCTCTAATGAAATATGGGCCTTCTACAATTCCTTCTTTTTTTGCAGTTTCATATCTTTCTTTAAATGTTGCCAAGTTAATTCTATTTGAACCTTTACATCCTAGAAAGAAATTGTCAGTTGTACTGGAATAGATACAGTGAATTTTTCCCGTCCCATAATTATAAAAATAACTTGGGTATTGATCAGGATTATCTGGGATCGCACTAACCAAACCACTACCTGATTGACCTAAGCAACTATTAGCACCTCTTGATTGCAATGAATATCCACGTGGTGTTAATGGTGTAAAAATTTCATCCATTCCTAAGTCTCTATTTGTCTCACATTCACGTTTGATATTCATCATTGCTGTTTCTGCTGCAAAGGCTCTTGTTCGGCGGGTATAGCGATTAAACGACACTAATCCAATTTGAGACAAGATCGCCATGATGATCACCACAACGATTAACTCCACTAATGTGAATCCTTCTTCTTCTTTTTTTCTTTTGTCAAACTGGTTCATATATCAATACTAGATGGACTAGTTAAATCCAACAGGCATCCATGATAATTAAAGTAATAAGACCAAGAGCTAAGGTTTACTCAAACTTTACTCAAACCACCATTTTTTACCCAAATCCCTTGATATGACTGAAATTAACTACTGGCTAATGAAAACAGCAACTTTCAGCCAGGACGACGTTCTCAGCGATCCTTAAAGATTTACCCGAACTTTCTTTGACTAATTTATCGGTACTTTTGGTCAGTAATTTTAAAGGAGGGAAGCTCTAGAAGGACCCATAATCGGTTTGGTTGGCAGCCGATCTTATGATTAATGAAAAGGTCGCTCTAAATAGGCGACTTTTTTATTTTGAAAATTATGAGTGAAACACCTGAAGAACGAACAAAACGCTTTCTAGCAATGTCCAGTTATCAAAGACAGGATTTGCTAAGGCAAAAAATGAAGGTTCAAGGATTAGTGGAAGGCAGTAGAGTAAAAACCTTATCGTCTTATGACACCGATGACGTTTGGGACTTAATTAAAATCACTAGTTGTTTCCCTGAAATACAAGCCTAGTGGAATGAAAGAAAAAGCTCCTAAAAAACGAAAATCATTAATTGCTTGGATACTGATTGCAATAGCTCTTACCTTTGGAATGCTTTTTTATTACCAGAAATATCCATCTCCAGAGACAAGAAGAGAGCTCTCAGTAGATGGAATGTTTTTTGATTAAATACAATGAATTCCTTACTGGCTCTGATCCTTCCTCTATTAATTCTTGGACTCATCTTCATCCTGATAAACTACAACAAAGGTCTACCTCCCTGGATTGACAGACTATCGGATAACAGTGGAGCTATATGGACCTATGGAGTCATTACGATCACTTTTCTATCAATCTTGAAGTACTGGGGTAACAACTAAATGAATCTCAGTGCGCATAGAAAACAAAAAATTTATATTGCAGCAATAATGGGATATGGTCTTGGCTCAGAAGATCCTGAAGAAGTTGCCTATTACAGGCAACTCAAAGAAGAGATGAAGAAAGATAGTGAAAATAGGAATCTAGGAATTACGAGATCTGACTAAAACTTTTCTTAATTTAAGGGATAATAAAAGTAAGAAATCACCGAAAGCAAAGTTTGGTCAAATGAGCATTTCCGTTACATCTCCATGTTCTCAAAGCACAATTGAAGATCTAGGAATAAAAAACTGGCCAATCTGGACTTGTGATCCAAGTACTTTCCCTTGGACATATAGCGAGAAAGAAACCTGTTTAATACTTGAAGGGGATATCACTGTTACACCTTATGGTGGAGAACCAGTCAGATTTGGAGTCGGTGATTTAGTTGTTTTTCCTGAAGGAATGTCTTGTACCTGGGAAGTGCATAAAGCAGTAAAAAAACACTATCGTTTTGGCAACTAACCAATCAAGAAAATCCTTAGATTAATGGTTTAACCAAACTTTCTCTTAATTATTTAATGACTAAAAATCCATATAGAAACAAATGAAAAATAAGCGCTATCTATAATAATTACATGACTAGAAGCCTTACCAAAATCATTGTCTTAGTGATGGTGGTGTTATTAGTTGGTTCTACTTTTGGTGGACTTGTGTTCTCTGTGATTAATGCGAGATGAAACGCTTAGTACTCACACTAATAGCTACTCTCGTTTTACCTACAACAGCGATTGCTCATCAAACTATGGAGAACAAATAAGTATCAAAAAGATAGTGACTTGTAGTCCTTGATAAGCTAGAGAGGTTATACAAAATAAATATGGAATTGAATGGTTTCAGAAGATATTGATTGATTAGATCTAAGCTTTCATACCAGCAAAATTCCGGGAAGCAATTCCTAAAGGGAATGCGATTCAAATTAGTTATTCTTTATCTCCTGATAGCCAAGACCTTTTTCTTTTGCATAACGATTTGCAAATCGCATAAACCTCTCAAAACCTTGTTGATTCTTCCATATATATATGGCTTGTATTGCCGTATATTTTCCATTCTTTTTAGACACAGCAACATTTATTTCTGTAAGAGTAATTTCTCCTTCTTCGTCTACTAAATACATTCCATTAATTTCGTTGAACTTCTGAGATGTCAAAACAGATGGATGCAGAAAAGTAAAAATAGCTTGTCCTTTATTACTATTTTTGCTTTTCTCAAGTCTAATTTCAGGTACTACTGTTTCCTCTAAACCTTTAAAAAATTGAATGGAGGCTTTCCTCATTTGCTCACTCCTCTTTAACCATTATCGACAAACAAAAAATTGTTAGTTGTATTTTCTTGACAATAGGACGTATCAAAAAAAGGGGGGCTAATTGCCCCCTAGGGATCAACTGTCAACAATTCAATTCTGAATTAAGAATCCATTGCTGCAACGTCTTCACGAGCTTGCTTTTGCCTTTCTTCAAAAACAGAAGGCTTATAAGAAATAAACTTTCCATTTTTTGTAGCAGCCAGTTGAGCTTTGTGAAGCCTTTCTGCTTTTTTGATTCGCTCTTTAGTGAGTAAAAGGTTGTTCATAACCCTTATCTATAATGGAAATCCCGTTCCCTATTTCCATGTCATGCGTCCAGATATAGATCGGACGAACGTGCAAAAATCATACCAAAGGTAAAGCAAAAAGAAAACCAGGCACATTCAATGGATCAATAACCCTTGCTGATCAATAACTCATTGATTGGCTATTAGTAATCAAAACTTGATTGAAATAGAATAAAGAAATGAGGGCGAGAATATTAAGCCATCCACACACCATCCACTTTGATATTGGCAATCACTGTTTTTGCTCAAGCTGCTTGCGTCTTTAATCTCATTCCTTGCCAGGCAGGGAATCCAATTGCAGCCAATACTCCAGCAATAATTACAACCATCAGCAACTCAATCAACGTAAATCCTTCTTCCACTTTCTTCCTTAGAAGCTTTTTGATTAAAACCAGCTTGAACTTGTAGTCCATCTAAAAAACTAATGGTTTTTAATCACAAGGTTCTTTGGCCCAACTGACGTCACAGTAAACACCAGTACCAGAACCATAGTGACCTTTGTTCGTCCTATATCTCATGGCACCATTAACCGTTAATTCCCCTATTTCGCTCCAAGTAGCACTTTGGAGTTGAGGGTTTTCTCCTTCCTCGACTCCTCCTAAATTTAGGGTGTGGGGCTTATCAACAGTCTCATATCTAATCGTTTGACCTTCAGTAGGTTCAATAAACCAAGTAAAGCCATTTCCACAACAAGGCTGCGTCCCTTCCGCAACTAAATTGTTGTCAACATATAGTTTGATGTAATTACCATTTGCAACGTTCCCCTGAAATTGAACATTAACTGAACGAATCTCTTGTTTTTTACCTAAATCAAAGTCAATCGAGGCCATTCCGTCGCAAGTCCATACTGTATTTGGATTCCCGTC
Source organism: Prochlorococcus sp. MIT2309 (assembly GCF_059772305.1). Classification (NCBI taxonomy): domain Bacteria; kingdom Bacillati; phylum Cyanobacteriota; class Cyanophyceae; order Synechococcales; family Prochlorococcaceae; genus Prochlorococcus; species Prochlorococcus sp. MIT2309. Next base: position 1,542,827 of record NZ_CM186282.1, read on the forward strand.
AGTAGCATGCTCCGCTTTTCCGGTATAACTAGTCCCAGCCCAGCTAGTTTCACAAGAAGCCTGTTTTACATTAGGTGAGAATTCTTCAAAGTTTTCTGCTGTCTCAGCTGCATAAGCTTTCCAATCAGTGATACCAGAAGCAACAGAAGATTGAGATTGACTTGCATTATTTTTACATTCAGGAAATAAATTATCGGTTGGATTGGAGTAACTACAACCTATAGTCCCATCTGCAAAATTATAAAAATAAGAAGGATATTCTCCTTGATTATCTGGGATCGCAGTAACCAATTCACTGCTTGACCCTCCTACACAACTATTGGAATTATCAGGTTGGAGTGAATATCCACGTGGTGTTAATGGTGTAAACGTTTGATCCATACCTAGATCGCGATTCATCTCACATTCACGTTTGATATTTCTCATTGCTGTTTCTGCTGCAAAGGCTCTTGTACGTCGGGTATAGCGATTAAACGACACCAATCCAATCTGAGACAAGATCGCCATGATTATGATCACAACGATTAACTCCACCAAAGTGAATCCTTCATCTTCCTTCCTAGATAGAAGATGGCTAAGAAATCGGTGTTGAGCTAGCTTCTTCAAGGCTGTAATGACCTAGATCGTCTACACCAAATTAAAACTTTTTATCCAGGGATGTCATCTTTGATGTTAAGCGTTACTCCAATCAAAGTGACTGCTTCTGAAAAATCAGAGCATCTCAATCACGATAAAAAAAAGATTGAGTCAAACAATTTCTAGCACTCAATGTTAGAAACATTTTTTCCTCTATTAGTTAAAGGTACAACTTTTGTTGAATTATTCTCATAGTTAATACAACCAGAGACACCATATAATGTGTCGAAATAAGGAATGGCTTTTATATTTTGAATAGATGATGATGATTGCTCAATTCGTATATTATAAAGTCCACTTGGACTATTCCATTGACTAGTTGATGGGTTGTCTCTACCCATGATTACAGGTGGATATGTTTTACAGATGTCCAAACCTTTATCACTAGCATCCCATTGGCAACCTACGACAGAAACATACTGGGAAAGATCCCCAGCATTTTGAACTCGGCGACTATTTTCCATATAAAAAAGTTGAGCAGCTTTTATGTAAGAGGCAATTAAAGTTGAGGCCTCCTGCTGTTTCGCTTTGTCTGAGGCCGAGTTGAAACTTGGGACTGCAATAGCTGAGAGGATCCCAATAATTACGACTACAACGATTAGCTCCACCAAAGTGAAGCCTTCCTCTTCTTCTCGTATTCGTTTCTTTAAAAGCTTCATATATTCATACTAGATTAATTAGTTAAATCCGACAGTCTTCTATGATAATTAAAGTAATAAGACCAAAAACTAAGGTTCAATCATAGTCTACGTTCTCAGTAAAGGTGGTGTTTGAGTGAGGTTTAAGTAAACTTTCGATCTCGACTTTTATTACTACCATTATCGCTTGTTTTTGTATATCAAGCTTTTTAATCTTTCCCTTGACCTGTTGGTAATGATATTTCCTCTAGGGAGTCAGTAGCTCGTGCATATTTGCCATAGAATATGACAGATAGCAATTAGCTGTTAGCACAGTTGGCAGCGTATTTACTGATTAATTTGGTTCGTGCTTCGATGTGGTTGTTTTGATACCGATAGAGAGATCCTTCGCCCTGTGTAAGCCGATAATAAATAGCCGGCCAAATTTTTTTGTAGCGACTATGGCAATTAGTATCAAGCGGCCTAGCTTGAATGATGATTTGCTTTATGAAGCTTCTTTCTGATCGAATCAGCCCTGTGCAGAAGGCTAACCGCTTCCTTCCTTCCAACAGCTTTATCGGCTTTGAGCATGATATCTACATACTCTTTATTTAATTGGCTTTTGGTCATAAATTACCTGTGGTTTAAATTTTTGAAGGGGCACATACTTTGATTGCTAGTAAATTAATTGACTAGCCAATATCACGTCTTTTCCCTAAGCGTTATCTTTAGGTTGATCTCTTAAGAGATTAAATTAATCTAACATAAATATTTTCAAGGTGCATTTCTTTATACATTCACTTTAGAGTTAAAGAACATTGTGTAAAGCCTCTCAAAATATTGCTGTACAAGTCTCACAAGATCCCTGCTATTTGATCTTATTGAGATTATGTATAAGAAATGTCGATCAAGATTTTGGTGGCTATTGTTTAGGAACATTCTTGATACGAATGCTTATAAACCCCCTGATAAAACTAGCCTTTGCCAATAAAGAGTTTGTATACAACCTTGGAGCATTTTCGTCGTATATGTACCAACTATTTTTCCTTTCTCATGGAATTCATATGCTTGTTTAATGAGAAAGTCCTCACTGGCCAACTGCTGGTTTTGCCGCTTTTACTCTTACTTCAATAATTCTTATGGCTCCATATAAGTGGGATAGAAAATGGATGAGAATTAAAAGCTTGGTTGGAATGACTACTTTTGGTAGGGTTCTTATAATTTATGCTCTTTGTGCTTTAGGAGCGTAATGAAATAAATAGGTCCTTCCAAAAGTATTAGCTGTGCGTCATACGAGAACTCGACATTTCTGAAATTTCGTTTAACTTAAATTCTGGATTTAATTGAGACATCAGATTGGACTTGGTAAAGTTACGATTTTGAATTAAAAATAAGAAAATTGATTTAGAAAAGAATAATCAGATTTTAAGCACTTAGGTTATTTTTAGCTGAGCATTCCCTGATAAAAAGAACCAGATTACCAAAAAGGGAATTAAAACGATTATCATTTTTACGGATTATATCTTCAAGTGTATGGCTGGCCATCTCATTAATTCCAGTCCAAGGGAATGCCTCAATACAAGGTCAATTTTAAAAAACTCTCTTATTGCAGTAGCATTTCTTTTATCTGGAACGACTCAAGACGTAAAAGCTAACCAGAGGGCCATAGTAGCAGTGGAGCCACTAGTTTGTGACTTGGTCAAGGCTATTGCTCCACCTCCAATGCCGATTAAATGTTTAATTGGTAGAAATGTAGACGTTCATGATGTCGTACTTACCCCTAGCCAGGCTAAAGATTTAGATAAAGCCAGTCAAGTTTTTACCCTTGGTCATGAGATGACCCCTGCAATGAAGAAATGGCAGAAAAAATCTAAAACTGTTGTAGTTGGTGTAAGTGCAATAGATATTGAAGAAGATCACGATAATCACTCATCTGCGAGGCACCATGATCATCATGACGACCACGATGATGAACCCTTAGCCCAAATTACAGCCAAAGGTCACGATCATCATAATCATGGCGAATTAGACCCTCATGTTTGGCATGATCCTTTGAACATAATCAAAATGGGTAATGTCATTTCTGCAAACATTAATAAGAACCTCTCATCCTTTGATGGAGAAACTAAAAAAATATTAAGAGATAGATCTAAATCAGTTAACGTCATTTTGGAAGATTTAAATCAATGGACTCAAAAACAAGTAGCCACAATTCCCTCTGATCAAAGGACTTTAGTTTCAAAACATAAATCTATGGAATACTTTGGGAAAGCGTTTGGCTTGAATACTATTAGCTTGCTAGATGTCCTTGGCAGCTCAGCCAGCCTTAGACCTCAAGCCATGACTACTGTGCTAAGGGAGCTAAGGGAAGGAAATGTGAAAGTCTTATTTCCCGAGCAAAAGCCTTCTTCAAAATTATTAAAAAACTTGAGTCGACAGACCTCTATTCCAATAGCACCAAATCAAATTTATGTTGATGGCTTAATGACTACTGGAAATACTATTTCTGTTGCTGTTCATAATACTTGTTCCATTGTGAATTCTTTGGGTGGTTCATGTAATAAGACGTCAGGTAGTCAAATTGGAAATAGGTGGGATTCGTTAACCAATCGTTGATTTTTATTTTGTATTTGGTTTGCATTGTTTTGAATTAGAGCTTTCATTGAGCTTTTCAATTTTAGATATATCGAAATCAGCTATATCCAGTCCGTATAGATCAGCGATTTTTGTCATGGCTAAACCTTCCGCCCCTGTCCAAGACTCTGCTAAAACTGCCCAAGTTTTTTGACTGAATTTAATGGCAAGTTTCTCATTGTTGTTCCTTTTTTTATCTATCTCTATTACTTTCTTTAACCCCTTTGGACTGAGATGACTTTTGATTCTTAAGAAAACAACCTCCAACATAGAGTAGTAGAACTTTTCCATTGCATTGTTGTAGGCCCATTTAGCATCTTTCTGAGCTTTTTTGGCATGTTCAACTGTGATTTCTTCGCACATTTGTTTTTCTTAGTTTGGATCTTTAATGAAAATATTGTGTGTATTTTACTCTTAAGGAATATCTTTTAGACTATCTAATCCATTTCAGCAATTACAGAATCAATTTTAATTGGCTTTTAATTAATCTCCAGTAGTGCTATTGGAGCTCAGGGCTATTGCAATGAGTTGGTGACGCGTGGATGGATTTAACTTCTCACCTATATTTCTTTATTGTACTTTAATCAAGTTCTGATAATAAATAGCCTACAAATAGTAACTAACGATAATTGGCCTTTTCTTGAACAGTAGTTTTTTATTGGTCATGGCAATATATTTCATAAATATTGTGAAAATGAACTTACCTTCGAGAACGGTAAAAACTCGGTGTATAGGCATTAAGACTCATTGCTATTTGGTGTTGATTGATACAAAAATGCATTTCCCTTCAGTAATGGAGAGAGAATAATGACAAGTCAAAAGCCTTTCCATACAACTCCTAATGGTGGCTCAATTGTTTGCATGCAAGGGTTGACTGGCAGAATGTTTAGAGCTTGCTCTTTAAATAAATGTACTTATACAGCAGATCTCCATGCTGCCAAAAACTTTTTAGATCGGCTTGAAAATAAAAAGGTTAAATTTCTTCCCTCAACAAGAACTAAAGACTCCATTCCAGCTCAGCGAAAAACAACCCTTAAGTGGAATGCTGATGGAAGTCTCTCATCTGTTGATATGGTTAGAATTTTAAGTCGCCTTGAGAAGGGAAGCCTCGCTAAGTGTGAATTATCCTGCGAGTGGGGATTTGGAAACGTTTAAAGACGCTATTGCTTTGATCAGAACGTTTAAATTCAATTCCATAGTCCTTTTATTCTTTTAATTAAACTTGCACTCATTTTGGTTGGGGAGTAAATATTATAAAGAAGTACTTATATTTTTTGCATTGTTCTTAGTTGATTAGAAATTATATAGAGTACGAGCTAGTTGGTATTAAAAAAGAGCTGGACTCAAAGAATTGCGTTGAAATAGGTCCTCCTTCTTCATGATTAAACTATCATTATTTTTCCCTACTCATTTAAGATAATAATGAGTTATGGATAGCTCTTTTTGATAAGGACTGTATATAAAGTTCCGTTCATAAATAATATTACTCTCAATCTATTTTTAAAATTTAACAATAATATGAACCCAAGAAATATATACAGTAAATATCATCTAAAACGGTTAAAAAAACTTTGAGCAGGTAGAACCGTACAGTTTAAATACTTTCGTGTAAGCACTATACATAAATTTCAAGAATGTGTTAGAAATAAATCAACCGAATAGGAGGATTATGAAACTTAGAACTCCTTTTACAGTTCTTCCAAACCCTTTGAGAGATCTTGACTATATTCATGACTTCTCTTATGAATTGCCTGAAGAAAAGCAAGACTTATTTTGGGAAGAGGAATGCAAACTTCATCCTACTAAATCTACTTGTAAGCTTTACGAAGTGTAGACAGAATTCTCTGCCGTTATTTAGGTGGTCTGCAGACAGAAGCCCGGCATGTGCATTCTGGGCAAACACTTAGAACTGATGCGCCTATTGATCATGCAGGAAAAGGAGAAAATTTTGCTCCTACTGATTTATTGGCGACTGCAGTAGGTACTTGTTTTATTACAGTGATGGGAATTACAGCAAAAGAAAAAGGTTTTAAATTAGGTGAAATAATAGTTGAAATTGAAAAGAAGATGACAACTCATGGCCCACGCAAGATTGAATCACTACTTTTACAAATTAAGATGCCAGATGGTTTAGAGCCTTATCAATTAAAGGTTCTTCAAAAGGCTACGAAGGACTGTCCTGTTTTGAGAAATCTAGATGAATCAATACAAATTAATGTTCAGTGGAACCTACCGAAATGTAAAAAAAATACTTCTCTAAACTTTGTTGCCACGAATGTGTTTAGGGAAACACCTCAAGTCACTTTTTTTGATGCTGGAGTCAAAGGCTCTAATAGCTCTGATGTAGTCATTCATCATGGAAGTGCAATCTCTCCTCCTAATGACGATGAAATTGAACAGTATTATGTGCATCATCATCAGGTTGACAACAATTTAGTCTTAGCAGGAAAGCGCACTTTCACTTTGCTCAATCCAGAATGGGAAGAGCCTCATCATGTAATTTTCCTTAATCAAAAAATGGGTGCTCTCCAAATACCCACTGGGACTTATCATCGATCAGTATCAGGAGAAGAGGGCAGTATTGTATTAAATCAAGCCTTTCGAGATAGCAATTTTGATCCAGCTAAGGAATTTAAGCCTGTTAGCTTGAGACATAGAACTGACTTGAAGAAGGCAAAAGCAGCTGATCCTGTCTTTTGGAGTTGGGAAGATGGACAAATCAGAAGATTGAAAGTCGGTGGTATTTCAACTGGCAAGCAAAAGATCAGGGTTTAGCTGTAATATTTAAACCTCTAAGGAAGTGGGATACTCCGAGGTGTTGATTCAATTTAAATTTAATTAAATAAAGTTAGTTATTGCAATGCGTGCATATCTGTTTCACCCCGAGCAAATGAATCAAGAAATTAGTTTTAGCTCCTATTCCTTTCACTTATTTGAGTAGTCGCCATATAAAACTCTGAGATAAAGAAACCTGTAAAGAAAGACTGAGAAAAGTTATCCAAAAAAGTAAAGCTTAATTCCGATGAGCGTGGAAAAGAAGTTTGTATGACAGAATTCCTCATAATTGCTATTCTCGCTTATACAAAGACCTCAAAAGTGACAAGACAGAAGTTTAAGCAAAGTTATTGGCGAGAGACTTTTTCAGAGCCATGATGAAAGTCCATGATTTTACTAAGAGTAATGTATTAAATATTGAAAATAATTCAAAGAGGACATTTAACGATAAATAATGAAAAACTTCTTATTCTTGTAAGTCAATTATTGAAGATACAACAGCAAAGATCTGCAAGAAAAATTATTGGGTAGAAATATCTTCAGTAGAGAAAAAGTGTATAGCGAAAGCATTCCCTTGGTGGTATGTTGATCAATTTGAGAAGCCAGTAAAATGATTTATAAAATCATCAGAGATGATGAAGAATCTGATGACATTACTAATCAATTATTTAACAGCTATGACGAGGCATATGATCTTTTAGAAGAAATATATTCTGATGTTTGTTGTTCTGATGCTGACTATGGAGATCGACCCTATTATGAAATTATTGAGGTAGAAGAATGAAATTTATAGAAAATCATAAGAAAATAATTGCTTGTTATCAAAAGAAGCTGGGCTTAAATAATTATTGATTGCTTTGGTTTGTCTTTTCAAGGGAGTCTTCGCTGCTCTATTTCTTAAAAGACTAAATCAGTACTAAATGTTTAATCAAGACGCTCTTTTAGAATATCTAGGGTCACCTGAGAGGATTAATAAAATCATTATAGGGATATCATAGCCGGAGTCATTCATGCAATTTTCATCGCCTATGGCGTTAGGAGAACTTATAGCACTCTAAAAAAAGAAAAGGACCGACTCATGATGCAACAAGAACAAATCGATAAATTATCACCAAAGAAGCAATCGCAAATATGTCTTTTAAGACTTATGAGAGGACATCCAGTTGCTTTATAAAGTTGTTTTGATTGAAGGAATATGATTAGATGTTCAATTACCGGACCTTAATTTGGCATTATAGGTACATGGCAATAGATCAACTAAAGGCTTTTCTTTCAGAGCTTCAAAAAAACAAAGATTTACTTAGTACCATAAGAGTTGCAGCCACAGCAAATGAAATTGCAGAAATAGCCTCTGAATTTGGCTATCAATTTTCAGGTGATGAATTAAAAGCTGCCTCAAAAGAGAATATTGCCGGTGTAAAAATTAAAAAACAAGATACTTCCCCCTCTTATAGTTTTGGTGAAAGTGGAATAGACCCTAATGAAAAAAATTATAAATAGTCTCTATCAATTGAGATATCAATGACTTTTGACATGTTAAAGTTAGATTTATCTAAAAATTCTTTATAAATTATATTAATTAATATGATGATAGAATTAGTTCTAATTCTAGTGGCGTTAAATCACTATTCTCAATACCCCAAAGCTCTCCTCTTTCAGAAGCCTCCACAATGGATTGGTAAAAGTCAGATGAAAATTGTGAGTTCATAATTACTTTACTCAAACAGAAACCGAATTAGCTATGTCAAATGCGCCTGATGCAATTATCAATGCAGGGATGCAAAAAAGAGACAAAAATTTAGCTACTGAGATGATGTTGGCAGAAGACATTGAAATTGAAGATATGAGGTGAAAAAAATCAAAGCTATGAGACAAATTTAATTGATTGAAATTCCTGCTGAGGTTCGGTTGAGGTAGGGCTAACCAGTTCGGGTGGTTTGAGCTTGTCTAATCCTTGAATACCTCTTATGGCCATTAGTTGATTTCAATAAGTCGAAATTTATTGCGCAAATCTCGCATAAGTTAATTTCACAAATTTCTATTAATATAGAATTTACCAAAAATTGTTATGCTAAAATCATGAATTTTCAATGATATTAAAATAGAATAAATATTATTTTAATGAAAAAACCTTTAAAGAAATAACAATATATTGTTAATGCTGAGAAAATTTTTCTATTTATTGATAGAACATTTCTTAATTGATGTTTTATAGGTAAAGTTCTACAGTGAATGCTTTCTTTGATGCGGTCTCAATAACGACACTCCTGTAAAAAGTAGCATTAGGGTAAATATGCCGATCAATGGTGAATATACGGACTGTAAATTAATAACTCCAAAATCCCCAGTGTGTAGCTTGATTAACCAAAAAGCATCGATACGAAACGTTAAAAGAATTGAATAGATCGATCCACTTATAATTGTTACTGAGAGTGGAATGACCAGAAAAAAAGCAATTCTCCTATGCCAAAAACGACTTATTAGTGGAGCCCTATGCATACTTATCTCTCTCTAAGCGCTTTGTGTAGCTCTTTCTCATTAGCACAGGGCATCCAATAGTCTCTATTCTTGTGAATACCCTGGCATTGCAATTCAGTTGAACGTTGACGAGCTTCATTTTGACTTTTGTAAATTCCTTTTGGGTGAGCTTGAGCAGGACAAGAAAGGGCAAGTATGAACGATGCAAATAGAAAAAAGCGCATAATAATTATTAGACCAAAATAGCGACAAGATTGCCACTGTTAAAGCCATAATCTAATTAATTAACTCTAATGTTTACTATAAAATTGTCTTGCAAGGGTAATGGGGTTAATTTTTTTGCTTGGGATTCCACCCTTTTATTTGGACACTCCAAAGTATGCAGGTTTTGAAATTTGATTGGAATTAATTTGTCTTAATGACTCTGAAGTGAGACTGTTTTTAATCTAGAAGTTTGGTGGAACCACGTAGCAAGTTAAATTCTCGCACCTATGTTTATACAACGTTTTTCAAGTTTGTCCCTTTGAATGGGAATACTCCTAAGAGTCCTTATGGGTCCCTGTTGAGTATCGCTTTGCCAGTGATATCTGTTAATTCTTGTTTTTCCAGCCGAACATCTCACCCATTTTACCGGTTATGGCGAAATATCCAATTGCGCCAATGAATAAACTCAAAGCAATCAGATTTGGTACGATTCCACCAATAATCTGAGCTTCTCCAAAAGTCAGAAACGTAATCACAACAAAAACCCTTGCCCAGTTATCAGCGAAGTTCATCTAACTATAATAAAGGTTTAAAGATGACTTAAAGATTTTAAGTAATTCGCATCATAGTATTTACTAGACTAAGTTATCACATCTAAATTCTGATCCTGATTAATAAACTCTCTGATGAAGTAAAGGCTTAATAGATATTTTTACTAAGAATTTTTATTAAACTTTCTTTCAGAGAAAGCATCAATCAATCCTTTAAATAATTGGCAGAGGAACATTGCTCCCTCTTATCCTTCAAATGCTGAAGCTTGTTTACTAATATTTGAAAAAGAGTTTTAATATAGCTATGAAAATCTTATTTTTTATTTCACTCAAATTCTTTATTAAATTATCATGGGAGAAGCAAAAAGAAGAAAAGAACTAGGTCTTCCTCCTAGACAAAAAAAAATAGATTTGCCTAAGCTTGATAAAGAATCTATTCAAAAAAAAGTGAGGTCCACATTATATAAATATCCAATTATTCCTTTTCTTTTTTATGGTGCTGCAATATTGAGTCTTTTTGGAGGTGTATTTTTTGCCCTAAAATTCTATAAATTGATATTATAAATGAATCTTCAGCTACTTCGTCAATAAAAGAAAATCATGATTATCAATAAAACTAATTTTACTTTTAGATTCACTTTTAGTAAAAAATATATAAAAATATTATGGAGAAATTTTAATAAGAGTAAGGATGCAAAGTTTGCCCCAATTTTTACTCTCTTAACTTTGAACTATTGACTCTTTTTTCAAAACTCATTTGCTTATTGTTGTTGGCCTACCTACAACCGATGAGACACCGACAAAAAGGACCGCTGGCTCTTTCCCAATGCTTTCGACTAGATGAGGAGAGCCATTATTACTTTCAATAAATGAATCACCTGCCCTGAAATAATTAATAATTTCATTTCTGGAATGTTTGAGTTTCCCTTGTTGTACATAAACAAGTAGCGGTGCAGGATGAACATGCAAGGGAGTTCTCACACCTACTGGAATCTTTACTTTTAAAAGTCTCAGCTCTGCTTGCTTCCATCTTGGGTAAGAAATTTTTTTACCGCTAAGTCCTTTTGATGATTGAATTAAAGGAATAACTTCAATCTTTTCAAATGAAATTGCGGACTTGAGTGCTAAGAAGGGACTTGACACTAATAGAGCCAAAAACAAAAGGGGCTTTAGTATATTCATGAGTGGTTTATTTTTCACCTTAGTATATTCTCTCTTACAATTTTTGTTGGTGTTGTTTCGCTTTCTAAATTCGGCTTATAAAAATTAGACTTATGGGTTCTATTTACTTACTAAAGTAACTTTCTATATATCTTTTGTAATTGCAAATAACTCTTAATTATTTCCTTGTAATCCATTCACAAAATAAACACTAATAACCTATCAATAAATCTGATTAATCATTTGAAGGACCTAATTTGTAATAATTAAGCAGCGCCCTATTGTTAAAAACATACAGATCAAAGCCAATGTAAAGGGTAAATCTTTTCGCCGCTTTTAAGACTATGAAAGACCACGGCAATTCCTAGTAAAATTAAAGAACCAGATAAGACAGGAATTAAAATAAAAATCGGTGATGCATTAAGCAGTACCCCAAGCAATGCAACTGCTCCTGCAGGTGGATGTAAGCAACGAAAGTATTGCCCCAGAGCAATAGATAATCCAACAGCCATACCACTTGCAAAGGGAGACGTTCCGAATAAATACACACAAAGAACAGCAGCGATTGCTCCAAGCAAGTTTCCCAAAATAAGATTTCTTGGCTGAGCCAAAGGACTATTAGGTACACCAAATAAAAGAACAGTAGAAGCTCCAAATGGGGCAACCAAAATAGAGTAATTTGATAGGTTGCTTAGTATTCCTAAGCAAAAAATGGCTATTAGGCCCCCTATAAAAGCCCTAAATGTTTGACATCTATGAAAACATGGTTGCAAATTTTCCCCATTCTTAACTTCTTTTTTTTTGAATTTGATCAAAGAAGATAAAAGACGACTCATTATTTTGATTAATAAAACAAATTGGAGGAGAATTTAGCAACTAGTTCATATCCCTTGTTATTACAACTACCCAATTCTTTTTTGACTAGTCGTTTATTTCTTTTGCCCTACTTAGGCTACTCATAACAAAGGCTTAGGTGGTTTTGACGAATTCCTTATGCTCATTTGACATATATCCCAGCCAGAGAAGTTTTTTGGTTTCATTTCTTTCTCGATCTGCTGGTATGGGTAAATTCTGTCGAATCTATTCAGCGAAGAAAATATTCTATCCCTTAGCTGTCACAAATAAATTTTGTGCATTATTTGTGTTCTTATAGTCATCAAGGGCCTTTTTAAGTATTTTTCTTTATGGGTTTTAGTAATTGATAGAAAATTAAACTCCCTAAAGAAATATAGATTAATTAATCTTATCTTATTGCTTCTTTTTTAATTGCCTTATTGATTACTAGTGAAATAAATAAAATTATAAAAGCAAAAAATATCGAGGAAGAAATGATTTTTATGAATAGTATTGTGGTCATTTTTATAGGATAATTTATTTCTATAATAAATCATATTCCATGCTCATTAATAATATGGTTCAAAAAAGTAAAAATCCTATTATTTTAATCACTTCAGATTTTGCCTAAGTTACTAGGTGATTGTGATAAATTTTACCTTTTCAGTAATAAAATCGTAAAAAGTATATAGAAAAAATAAATTCCATTAAGCATTGATTCGAAGCTCTTTATTGCTTTTAAAGTAATCCCCTTGGTGGAATAGATTAATTTGCCACACTTAGATGCGATAAATGATATCCGAGGGGAATCATTATTTACATATATCTATATAAGTATTTAGCCGAAAATAAATTTCAATTAATTTCTATTATTATTTTTCAAATTTTTTCTTTCGTCCATGTTACAAGTCATATCGATTCTTTTATTTTTTGGCTTAGGAATAGCGTTCTTTGCAGTATTTTCCAAAAACGATTTTGGGATAGAAAGTTTAAAAAATACAAGTACATCGAATGAAAAGGATAAATTGAATCAAGAAATCAATGAGATAAAGTTAGAAAAGGAAGAAACGGTTGCTGAGGAGAAAAAATTAGAAGAGGTAGAAGCCGTTGTTGCTGAGGAGAAAAAATTAGAAGAGGTAGAAGCCGTTGTTGCTGAGGAGAAAAAGTTAGAAGAGGTAGAAGCCGTTGTTGCTAAGGGGGAAAAGCTAGAAGAGGTTGAAACGGTTGCTGAGGAGGAGAATTTAAAAGAGGGACATACAGCTACCGAAGACAAAAAGATAGTTATGGATGATGATTCAACTCAAGAGAAAAAGACGTCTGATAGTAATTAATATGGATTAATTTTATTGAGAGTGCCAGGTTGCATTTTGTGATTCTTTCCAAAAATTCCTTTTATGTAGTCGATTTTCCTCAAAATCAAAAAGAATTTTTCAAATTAATGATGATGCTAAATCGACTGAAACTTTTGCAGATGAACATCCTACATTCTTAATATTCTTTTGTTACCATATATCAACGTTCATCCTTCTAATATTTGGACGCATGACATGGAAATAGGGAACGGGATTTCCATTAACCTCAAAGGTCATGAATCACTTACCTCTTATCAAAGAAAAAATTAAAAGAAAAGAAAGACTTCATCAAGCGCAAATTTTAGCCACAATAAATGGGCGTAAAATCTCTTACAAACTCTCTGTTTTTGAAAAAAGACAAAAAAAAGCGCGTAAAATTCTCTCTTTATCAGTTAATTGATTTTAGATTTTTCTATCAGTCAATCAGGGATGCTTTTTCAGCTTGCAAATCTTACGGCAAGATCCACTCTCATGAATGTTTCCTAATGAGGTGTTTTTACTCTTGGAGCTAATCGATTAATCAATTAAGAATAGATTAGGAGTCCAAGCTCGGTAGGAAAAAAATAAGAGCTGGACTCAAAGGGGGACAATTGCAACACGTCCCCCTTTTAAATTGAGATTTAATGATGGAGAATAATTTCATTAATATTACCAACCATTGTTTGTCAGAAAGAACCCCATATTTATGAGATAAATTTACTTGTCTTTCTACGTACTCTTTTGAAAACTATTATTGAATCTTAAAAATTTTGCTTCGATAACCTTATTTTTCAATGACTTATACGGTTAAGCGCCCATCATATGAGCTCGGACTGTCGAAATAGTTCTTAAATTATATTTTTAACCTGAGAGTACAAGGTAAAATGGCTCAACGAATCAACTTTGCATTAAATTCAATTCCTTCGGGAAGTAGAGAGCTTTTCGAATTCATTTTCTTTTGCGCTGTGGGCTACACGTTTGGAAGTATGGGCCTCATATGACATCAGTCAAGAATACTATTAACACTGAATCTTTCAAGAAATTGCTGCCTTATTTTATAATTGGTAAGCTATCTATATTCTTTATTTTTATAGTCTATATGATGCTAATTTAACCTATTGCAAACTTTTTTCGCCATCAGTATTGACTATCTTTGAAGATCTAATTATCAAAAGTTTTTTTGATTTAAAGTCTCAAATGAATATAGATAATTTGTTGAGCTGCTATGAATTTAATATATAAATATGGTTCTCTCTACCTTGACCCCTCACATTTGTTGGAATTTTTAGGTTATATTATTAATTTATATCTCAATAAAATGACCTCAAGTAAAAAGCCAAATAACTGGTCAGAGTGGAATAATGCAAAACACTTCACTGATTACTCAAGAGATTCAAAGTTTGGTAAGACAGTTGGCTTTGGAATAGCTGCAATGCTAATTGTTCCAGCAAGTTTTCTTATTTACATGATGTTTATTTGAAAATCAACGATGTTATCAGAAATTAATTAATCCAAAAAAATTTGATTTTTTATCTGTTATTCATTTTACTTCTTGGTAAAATGTGTAAGCTATAAAAACATTTTAAAATTATCTGTAAATTAACTTCTGATTTATCGCACAAAATTATTTAATCGAGCAATATATTCGACGAACGTATCTATTCAACCAAGCAATGAATCGGTATATTTTTCATTGCTTTATTAGCTGATTTGATTGCAGTGATATCTTTTAGTCAATATGATAAATACTTACAGCAGCTAGATAGTGGAGGAAAGTAAGAGAGAAAAACAAAGTAAAGAATTTAAAACGTACAAGCTCTAAGTCATTCTTGAGCAAAAGCTCACTCAAAGTGCCGATATCTAAAAAATAGGTCATTATCATAAAAACAGCATTAGCTATGAAACCCGAACGATCGCAAGGTGTTATTTCAATAAAGGATGAAAAAGCTAATACTGTAAAAGACTTCAAAATTGATAATTGCTTTTTAGAGAGTGAAATTTTGCTGCCTCAGCATGATCGTCTTTTAAGACCTCAATGGTTCAAAGGAAGTCGAGATAGAGGGTTACGAGGAGATATCTCAGCTTAAAGAAATCTCAGCATGATTGAAATTATTAGGAAACTTTTTTATAAAGATTCCATTACTAATAGTCAATAGATAGATTTGAAAGTAAATATTTATAAAACTTGTTTTTAGATATATTAGTGTAGTATCAACCGTTTAGATTAATCCCAACTCTTTGTTGGAGTTGAGGTGGCGCAATTTTCTAATCCCCAAATCTTTAGATATGAATATACAGTAGCCTCAAAAGTAAAGAGTTCTAGATGGCAAAATCTTCCTCTAATATTCTTATTAAATCAACTTAACCGAAACTTCTTGAACGTGAACTGTTAGAAATGAATTAAACCTATCTGTGAAATTTAAAGGTATGAAAATAATGCTTTTAAAGCCTTATTTTCATATTAAGTTGCTAACTAATAAGGCAATTAGTCATATCCTCTAGGGTCTTTTTAAATGGTATGGGCTCCCAATTATAAATTTTTATTGTTTCAGATATATCTGCATCGTAGCAACCTCTTTTGACCATAGAGGCGGTACTTCGCATGTCTTTATTAAACATGGCTAAGGAGTTAATTACTTGATTAGGGATTAAAGTACTAGGTGATTTTTTAAATCCAAGCTCCCTTAATATTTTGGATATTTCTAAGAACTGAATACCTTTTGCTGAAGTCACAATGATTCTTTTACCATCACTTTCCATAGTCTTTAATGATTTAACATGTAATTTGGCTACATCTCTAACATCGACAACAGTAAAGTAAATGTCCGGTAAAGCAGGGAATTTACCGGTAATCATTTTCTTGATCAGACTTGCAGATATTCCTTCCATATCACTACTGAGCAGTGGACCAAATACCATCCCAGGATGGATTGTTGTCATAGAAAATGAATTTATAGAATTATTTTTAATGAAATCCCATGCAGCTCTTTCAGCTATTGTTTTACTTTTTATGTATGCCCCAACATTATTAGAAATATCAGTCCAATCACTATAATCGCAAACTCTTTTTTTATGACCATAAGCAATGGAACCCATTGATGCAGTTAAAACTACTTTTTTAATTTGAGTTTTATTCGCAGCTTCTAAGGCTCTTAAAGTGCCTTCAAGAGCAGGTTCTATAAGTTCTTTTTCATTTTTTGGCTCTTCAATTTTACATGGAGAAGCAACATGGAGCAGATAATGACAATCAGAGGCGGCTTCTTCCCAACCTTTATCTTCTAGGAGATTTAATTCACAAAACTCTAGCTTTTGATGATCAAATTCTGAGCCTAACGCTTCTCTTACTTCATCCTCGCGGCTTAGATCTCTCAGAGATCCTTTAACCTTGTATCCCTCTTTAAATAATTCTGAAATGCAATGTAATGCGATATATCCAGAGGCTCCAGTTACGAGAACTTTTTCATTGAAATTTTCCATAAATTTATAATATCAGTAAAAACTTTTAATTGTGATCCTTTAAAATCAATTTATTCTTTGATCTATTTTCAATTTCTATATGAATTTCTGGTTAAATAAATTATTTGAGTTCTTTATTACAACTGTAAATCTTCAAAATTATATGTTGAGTTTTTATCTTTAGCTTTAGAAGTAGGATGAATTTGAATTTTTCTTCTGATTATTTAAGTTATTTATCTAAAGATCTTTTCTAAGAAGTGGTTTGATTATTTGGGGCTAATTAATTTAGACTTTAAGTTTGATCTCATATCAATTTGTTGTCGGTTATGATCATTTCCTCTTAATATGACTTTTCGTTCCACAATAAATGCTTTAAGTTGACATAATCTACTTTTAGCATATTTAAGTGCAGAAACCAACTAAGAACCAAATTCTTGCTTCATCAAGTGGATGGGTAGCAACCTTTCTGAATTTTTTACCAGGGCTGGGTGCGGGTTACCTTTATCAAAGGCGGTGGATTCCGTATTTCGCTACAGGTGGAGTAGCTACAGCATGGTTTGTTCTAGGCGCAATTACTAATGGAGTTTCCGAAACTACAAACTCAGATCAATTAATTGGAATCGGGGGATTATTCTTAATATCGATTATAACAATGATTGAGGCAAAATTGGCTCATGTTAAAGCTGTAGCAGCAGAATTGGAGTCTTAAATTAATACCCATCAAAAAGTGAAATAATCAAATATTTATTTTCATAGCCGCTTTATCGAACTACTTAAGTGCAACAAATTGATTTGCCTTACTAATAATCTGATTTAAGATTTCAGAGTTAAAATATTTTAGTATCAACGTTTAATCTGATCAATTTACGGTGATTCCTATTCAATTAATTTACCCTTCAAATTATCTTGTTTTTTAGTTTGATTAACAACTTCCTTAAGATTATTGTCTAAAGGAGGAATTCCTTTTTTTGAGATAATCAGATCGAGACTATCTTTATCCAGATTTACTTTAATATTGTACATATCTGAAGTATTTAATTCAGGGAAATCACTTCTTTGATGAGCTCCTCTGCTTTCTTCTCTATGTAATGCTGATAAGATTGTTGATTGTGCAGAAATTAAAGATGATTCTAAGTCAAAAACTTCAACCAGATCAGAGCAACTTTGAGAATCGATTCTTACATCAACTTCATCAATAATATTTTTTATTGCAAGAATTTTCTCTAACCCTTCATTGAGGAGTTTTTCTTCTTTTATAACTCCACAATATTTCCACATTACATTGCTTAATTGATGTTGTAATGGCTTCACTAATTCTTTACCGCTTTTAATCCTCTTATTGATATTTTGATGAGCTATTTCAATTGCTTGAGGAGATCTTATTTGAGCATTCAGCTGGTTTGAGTAATTCACACTCGCTAGCCCTGCCCTTTTTCCAAATATTAAAATTTCAGCAAGTGAATTACCACCCAACCGATTGGCACCGTGTAACCCCCCAGCAACCTCTCCAGCGGCATAAAGACCTTTTATTGAAGTGCGATGCTTTAAAGGGTCGACAACAATCCCACCCATTGAGTAATGAGCAGTAGGGGCCACTTCCATGGGTTCCTTTGAGATGTCAAGCATTTGAGCATCTATGAATTGTCTATAAATACTTGGTATTTTTTGCATTATAAACTCCTTACTTTTATGACTTATGTCTAAATAAACCCCACCATTTTTTGTCCCTCGACCTTCGCTTATCTCTTTGTAATTGGCTATTGCAACAATATCTCTAGTTGATAACTCCATTCTTTCTCCATCATATTTAGCCATAAATCTTTCACCTTGATTATTTAAAAGTCTTCCACCTTCTCCTCGAACAGCCTCCGTCACTAACGTGCCCGCAATTTCTTCGGGGTATAGCATTCCAGATGGATGGAATTGAACCATTTCCATATCTGTTAATTGACAACCTGAATTCAACGCCAAGAGCAATCCATCACCGGTATTTTCATATTTCCTGGAGGAGCTTCGTTTCCATATTCTTGTGTGACCACCTGTACACAAGATCACAGCATCGGCCAAGTGAACTGTTCTTTCTGCTGTTGTGATATTGAATGACATAGCTCCAAAGCAAATGTCATCTTTTGTAAGTAATTCCGTAACGTATTGATTATCTTGTATGGGAATATTTAATAACTCTGCCTTCTTGAGGAGTGTTCTCAGAATTGAAAGGCCTGTATAATCACCTGAATAACAAGTTCTTCTATACGTATGCGCTCCAAAGAATCTTTGATCCAATCTACCGTCAGTTAATTTTGCAAAATTTGCACCCCATTTGTCTATTTCAGTAACAAGAGAGGGAGATTCTTTTGCCATTATTTCGATTTGATGAGGATCTCCAATGCCATATCCCTCTAAGAAGGTATCTGCAAAATGTTGTTCCCAAGAGTCTTTGGGATCTAAATTTCCGAAAGCTGCGTTAACTCCTCCTGCTGCAAGAACAGTATGTGAATCAGTCTTGGGTCTTTTGCCCAAAACTAAAACTTCAAGTCCAGATAATTTGACCTCTATTGCTGCTCTTAATCCTGCACCACCGCAACCAATTACAAGAACATTGGAGATTTGAGTAGTGTGATTATTAATAGTCATTTTAGATTTGTGATACTGAGATTAGGAAGAACAACTGTAATGAGATATTCCACCTGAATTGAAATATTTCTCAGGTCTAAGACGATCGTATTTTGATTCATTTTCCGGGGATTGATCGTCGTAGGGCCTGCTAAATACCTCTTGAAGCTCCTTGATGAGACTGTAATTGCCTTGCTCAGCTTCCTGATAAGCTGGTGCAATCAACCACTCTCGCCATGTATATTTTGGGTTGACAAGTTTCATCTGATCAGATTTTAATTGTTTGTCAGAACCATTTAAAATATAATGTCTCCATCGCTGTAGCCAATTATTCCATTGATGCTCATTTTGCTTGGATATAGGGTGGTAGAAACTTTCCTTGAGAGACTGGAGTTGGTCAGGTATATTAGATAATTTTCGAAAAAAAATAGTGTAGTCAACTTTTGATGAAGCCATAAGTTGAAGTAATTCGCTTACAATATCTTGATCATAATTAATAAGGCCAAGTTTATTTGCCCACATAGTGTTTATCTCATTGTTCATGGCATCAGCAAAGCTTTCACGAATAGAATCAAGTTTTGCTAATTCCTTTTTATTATTCACAAGTAGAGGACGGATTGCTGTATAAAACATATGATAATTAGCTTCTGCCGCGACTGGTTGATTAAAAAATGAGAAATGATTACCACCGCCAGTCCATGGTTGAAATTCGGGATTGAACAGTTCGCAAAATCCGAAGGGCCCATAATCAAGTGTGAAGCCACCAGCGGCACAATTGTCACTATTAAAATTACCTTGACAGTAGCCAACGCGTATCCAATTGGCTACTAGTAATATAAGCCTTTCTCGAAATAAAATTGCTAATTCGACTATCTGAACTGCCAGATCTTGATTTGTATTAATTACATGTTTATACTCTCGGCTTATAAGATGCTTTACAATCATCTCTAATTCTTTTAATGCTCCCTGATGAGTATTACTACGTAGACGACGTGCAAATAGTTCGAGCTGACCAACACGAATAAAAGATGATGCTACACGAGTCGTGATTGCTGTGCGGTTATCTATCAGGACATCTGGGTCAATCGTAGTAGAATTTTGAGAGTACCAAGGTCTTTTAACAGTTTCTAAGCGAGAAACAAAAAGAGTTAGTGATCGTGAAGTTGGGATGCCAAGAGAGTGCATGTACTCCTGTGCTAAAAATTCTCGAATGCTTGAACGTAGGACGGCACGTCCGTCCCCTCCACGACAGTAGGGAGTTGTACCTCCCCCTTTGAGTTGCATTTCTACCCGATTGCCATTGAAAAGACCTTCGAATACTGAAATTGCACGGCCATCTCCGTAGCCGTTCCCGTTACCAAAAGGACATTGCTGTGTGTATTCAGTTCCAAAGATTGATAATGCATAACCTGTGGCCCAACCTGTCTTACGCATAGATCCTCTTGCTACGCTTATATCTCCAGAAAATAGACGTTGAAAATTTTTGTCCAAGGCCAGGTCGTCACTTAACCCCAATTCTTTGAATAAAGTTTTGCTATGTGTGATGTATTCAAATTCTGGGATTGCAGTAGGGTTAACTGGAACGTAATGACCTGATTTTACTTCTCGTGGTAAATGATCATTGCCATCAGTAGTGGCTTGAGGATCTTCTTGCAATGAATCCATAAAAGAATAGTCAGCAAGGTTAGAAAACTCAGAGAAAGTATATATTTCGGAAAATTCAAGTGAGTTTGAGTCTTTTGACATCGAGTTGTATCTCTGGATAAGAGTGACTGTCAATGCTTCTCTAAAATAAGAACGTAATTGACCCCACCAGTTGACTGTTTTTTATCAATACTAGTCCCTACCAAGCTAATAAAAAATATCAAATGAGGCTTAAAGAATTTCTTTCAAAAAACATTTCAGGGAAAGTATTTTCATAGATATTGATTAATTCGGGACTTAATAATAATACTGCCCTAAGGCGAAAACATAACCCTAAGATTATCAGGATTTCTAGGAGACAGATATTTAAGCGGACCAAGGGATTACATAGAAGAATGAGAATGATTATCATTCTCTAATATAATCCCTGTCTTTTGACTATGGTATTTTCAGCAAAAAGCTTTGCTTTGTTTGCAGGGCTGATACTCGGGATGACACCTGCCTCTTGGGCAAGTTCCCCCCCCAAGGTTGTTGCAGTTGATGGTATTTTGTGCGACCTTGTCCGCACTGTTGCATCTTCATCTGCAGATGTTACATGTTTAATTCCTCCAACTGGTGATCCACATTTTTACCGCCTTAAACCAAATGAATTAGAAGTTTTATCGAACAGCAGCATTATTTTTCATAATGGCTTTGACTTGACGCCAATTGCAAAGCGATTGCCTACTGACGTACCAACTATTGCCGTTGCAGAAGAATCTCTTAAAGATTATCGATTCTCAAATACTCGTTCTGCTGATCCACATGTTTGGCACGATCCAAACAATGTTTCATTAATGTCAGTTACTTTAGAGAAAAGCTTAAAGAAAGTATTACCAAAATCTGATTGGGATAATCTTTCTCTCAGAACTGAAAAAGCAAAATTAGTATTAAGAGATCTCAGTGATTGGACTTTCTCTCAGGTGAATAAAATTCCTGAAAGAAATCGAGTTATGGCTACCGAGCATCGTGCGTTCTCTCATTTATCCGAAAGATTCAAATTGAGAGAGCTTCCCATGATTGAGTCTTTTGAAACTCGAGGAAAGATGAGACCATCTGATCTTTCTCGAATAAGCAATGAACTCAAGAATTCAGGTGCTTTAGCTCTATTTCCTGAGTCTATACCTCCTTCAAAGAGATTAAAGCGTATTAGTCGTAAAACTGGGATTCCCATCACAAATACACCTTTGTATCTTGATGGACTTGCTCCTGGCCTTTCAACTATCGAAACCGCAACTTCAAACATATGTTTGCTTGTTCAAGCTCAAGGTGCTTCTTGTGATAAAGACGAGGCAAATAAATTAGCTTCTCGTTGGAGAAATATAAATTAATTACTTAATTTTTTTAATTTCATTTTTTTACTATGCTTACTTTTTTCTCTAAAACAACAAATCCTTTCAAGACTCTACTGATGATAATTTATTTTCTCATTAGTTTTGAGTCTACATCTCCTCTTATTGCTAATGCTCATGGCGGTGGTGGAGAAGAACCTTTGGAACCTGGTGAATTCAGAAAGACAACATATGTGACTTTTGAGGGACATCATGGAGTCGAAAATAGTAAGTCAAACTCGCCTACTCATCAGGGTTTTGATGCTCTCTTAGGCATGAATTTTGATTGGGGATTAAAAGATGATGGAATGTTTTCTATAGAGGCTGCTGCGGGGCCCGTATTGGTTTGGGGTGAAGCAGATCATTTCTACGGAGCTATTCATCATGAGGAAGGCGAAGAAGAAGAAGAAGAGCATGCTCACGATAATGATTTTAAACGTACAGACTTTCGTGGCCTTTTAAAAATAAAGTACATGCCTAATGCTCGATTGAGCTTCTCTTTAGATACTAAACCGCATGTTGTGACAAAAAAACAGGGAGAGGAAAAGAAAGGTACTAAGAATGATATTGGTGCAAAAACCCTTTTTAAATTTGGAGAAGGAGACGTTAACTTTGCTTTAGGCGATGAATTTTCGGATTTAGTTGAAGGCACTTATTTAAGCCTTGAACACCGCCAAGGGTGGGAATCTGATGGTAAATGGCAAGGTAGCTATACGGATCCTCGTTTAGGGGTAGAGTTTAATTATGATCTCTTGAGTTTTCGATTAGAGGGAGGTCCTCGTTTTTATTCTCCTCGAGCCAACTCTGGGCTGACAAATAGAACTGATTTCGCAGGCGAAGTAGAGGTTAGTCGACCACTTGGAGATAAGACTGAATTGTTTGTGCACTGGCAACCCAGTTTTGCTAAAAAGGATGGCGATGAATGGAGTGCTGCTTGGAATCATCATGTGGGTGCTGGTCTTACCTACCGGTTTTAGCTTTTACAAGCAAATACAAATTCCTATCATTTGAAATTTCTAAGTGAAAGGTGTGAGAGATTTTAAGATGTTTGATAGAAAATTTCTTTCTTTCTCTCAAAGATCGATATTTGGTATATTTTTACTTATAATTGACTTTGATTTAATATCTAAAATAATTTCTACCTTTATAATGAGCAAGTGGTTATGTTTTTATAATAACTTATTTACTATCAATCTCATTTAGGAGTATGAAGTGCAAATGAGCGAAAATTCTTTTAATAAAATAGTCAAGGAATATTATGGGGCAACTCTTAAAAGCACCGCTGATTTAAAAACCTCAGCCTGTTGTGATTCAACAAACGTGCCAGAGGAACTGAAGAAATATCTAGATTTGATTCATCCTGAAGTCCTCTCTCATTATTATGGATGCGGCTTAGTTGCACCCTCGTTATTAGAGGGATTACGTATTCTTGATTTAGGCTGTGGTAGTGGTCGCGATGTCTATTTACTCTCGCAATTAGTGGGAAAAAAAGGAGAGGTTATTGGGATTGATATGACATCAAATCAATTAGCTGTTGCGAATAGATATAGTGATTATCATGCTGATAAGTTTGGCTTTAAAAATTTTCAATTTTATCAAGGTTATATAGAAGAACTTGATCAACTTAATCTTAATCCCAATAGCTTTGACTTGGTGATTTCAAATTGTGTTGTAAATTTGAGTACTAATAAAAATGCCGTTTTTTCAGGTATTAAGAAGCTTTTAAAGCCTGGCGGAGAATTTTATTTTGCTGATATTTATTCTGATCGCCGTATACCGGAAAAATTAAAAAAGGATCCTTTGCTCTATGGAGAATGTCTAAGCGGTTCCCTTTATTGGAATGATTTTCTTCGTATTGCAAAACAAGAGGGTTTCAATGATCCCAGGCTCATAACAGATCGCGGCTTAATGATTACTGATCCTGAGTTATTAAAAAAGACTGGTTCAATTAAATTTTATTCAGCAGTATACAGACTTTTCAACGTAGCAGAGATTGAAGATGCCTGCGAGGATTATGGACAAGCAGTAATTTACAGAGGAACTATTCCTGATCAAATTGACATGTTTGTCTTTGATAAGCATCATCGCATGGAAAAAAATAAAATATTTCCAGTTTGTTCAAATACCTTCAGAATGCTTCTTGAATCACGTTTTTCACCACACTTTCATTTTATTGGAGACTTCAGTAGACATTTTGGGATTTTTAAGGGGTGTGGATTAAATTCGCCTTTTGAAGATATGAAATCAGATGAAATTAACATCAGTAATAGCAGTTGTTGTTGATTGTCTTAGAATTAGCTCTATTTTTTAAGAAGTTTTTCGAGTCTATCTCTTTGCTTTTTTAATGAATCCTTTTTTGAATGATTATTCTCTGAAATGTTTTCTTTTGTTTTTAACACTGACTTGTTATTTCTCAAAGTGAGAGAAATCCACCAAACTTGTAGACCAGCAAAAATAAAAGCTAGAGTTACAAGAGGTATTGTTCCTGGCTTTACTTCCATCGAATGATTTAAATAGCGTTTTTCAATTTTATTTGCCCATTGCTCTTCTTAATTTTTCAGTTTCATCCATACCTTCCATTATGGTGAAAGTTGAGTCCTTAGTGGCAGCATGTCGTAACTTGGATAAATCTTGATATTCATTTGATTCATAGGCATCAACTGCTGCACGCATTGATGGGAATTCACATATCACTGCCAAGTTTGCACCTTTTGTTTGCTCTTTCCCCTGTGGGCTTGTGTCTTTCGCAAATACTCGTCCACCAACAGCTTCCAACCATGGCACTACTTTCTCAACATAATTAGAAAAAAGTTGTTGATCGACAACTTTTGCAGTTGAGATCCAATACCCTTTAGCTCCTCTTTTGTCCATAAGGCTAATCTCTGTAAGACCTAAGTGAATTTATTTATAGACATATTGTAGTCGCAAAAAAATTCGCTGCTTAAGCATTTCATAATTAGCTTTTTCATGAGTTAATGTCCAATTGATATCAGAAAAATGAGAATTGATCTAGTTTGAGTGATTTTTAAGTTAAAGGAGCAAAAATCTTTGTATCATAGGAGCATTGTTTATTACTGTTGCTTTATAAGGCATTAAAATAAAGTATTAGAACTAAAGTCTTGTCTTCTTAGCTCTATTACTTTTTATGTTTTACCTACTCAAGGAGTCTTTATGTCTTCTAGCGACAATCAGGCAATGAAGTCAATTGAGGTGGCTTTAGATTATGTTCTACTCAGATTGAATCAATTAAAAGGGAACGATAGACTTGCATTAGCTGGTGAATTTAAAGAATGGCTCGCAGATGATGAATTGAAAGAGAGAGTTTGGTTCTGTACATCTCTCAGATAATTTCTCCTTTAAAAATCATAAAATATACCCAAATTGATCTACGTTTAAGAATTTAGTGTAGTTTGTATTTAAACCTATATTTGCTGGTGGCTTTAATTCATTTACTTAGAAGATATATCAATGAATATTTTAAATTATACTTAGTGTTGTTAACACAAGCTTTAATCAAGATTTGTCAATTAAATAGATATCTTTTTCTGCCCTTGTTTTATCAATTGAAACATATGAGACTGAAAATCATTTATAGTTAATTGTTAGTTATACTTTTTCAATGAAAGAGACGTCACATGATCGAAAAAAAAGATTTAAAAGAATGTCAAGTGAAGAACGCCAATTATTAATTCGAGAAAAAATGAGAATGGAGGGGCTAGAGGAGGGTAGTGGAGTGAAAAGAAGTCA
This sequence comes from Prochlorococcus sp. MIT2309, assembly GCF_059772305.1. Taxonomy (NCBI): domain Bacteria; kingdom Bacillati; phylum Cyanobacteriota; class Cyanophyceae; order Synechococcales; family Prochlorococcaceae; genus Prochlorococcus; species Prochlorococcus sp. MIT2309. Next base: position 1,568,878 of record NZ_CM186282.1, read on the forward strand.
AGCCTCGAACTATGCTGAGGATGAAATAAGAGAATTGATTGAAATAACAAGCTGTTTTCCTGAACTAAAAAAAAACAGTAATAGAAGAATCTAATGAATGTTTAAAGTTAATTAATAAAATAATTGCGTATACACATTTTAAAAATCATCAATTTGGAGACTAGTCAATTTGTTATTTATTTGTTCAAGATGCCTCTATTTGTTCGTTTTCAACTAATTTCCACCCACTGCGCATTAATTCATTCCAAGTTTCAGCAGCGCTGTTTAAATCAAGAGTTCGTGAGTTTTTTATTCGAATGGGAACCCCATCAAGAGCATACCAAAGCTGAGTAATAATTTGTGGTAGACGCATTAGTGACTTTGGATCTTTTATAAAAAAAAGAACCATTTCACCTTTGGGGTTGATTAACCACCCAGTTGGGATTGATTGTTTTTTCTGCACTGCTTAGATCAGCTATTTAAAACTAAGGTTGACCTTTCCTCTGGATGATTACCGGAGTTGCTTTATGAACCAACCAGGTGAATGGTACATTTATACTATAGCATATTGCTGGACACGCTAATAATCGAATTTTTTGTGGTAACTTAACCATTAGTAAAAATTTGTGAATAATAATAATCAAATGTTTAAAATTGTCAGATATTGAATAACTTATAATTAGCAAAAGAAATTCAGTTTATTAATTATTAATCAGGAAATATGTTTTTGTATTGACGATAGAGATTTACCTCTAGAGCGTTCTTCTTTTGTGAGAGGTATCCAACTCCAGCTAAAAATTAAAGTTATTGAATAGCCTACTAATATATGACCAGTAAGTAAAATTAATATATTTTGTATTGTCATTATTGGTTAAGACTAGAGATTGTTCATAACAGTTATACTTAATTATAATCGAATATTATGTGAGTGCGATTACTGATTAAATCAAAAAGCTTGCCTGTGCATGATTGGTGTAAACCGAATCACGGTTGTTATTATTGATTCCTAAGATTAAGAAAAACAAAAATGCATGTCTGAATTACAACTGGTTGATAGTTTCCCAATGTGGAAAGCTGTTTTGTGGTGTTTTTACCCTATGGCTGCTCTAGTCTTGATTGAGCTAATATCCCGCGCTATCTCCAATGACGATGATGATTTTGGGGGAGGAAAAATGATTCCTGCTTTTCAACCAGTAAAAAGTTAATCGATTTATTTATAAATCAACAGTTTTCATAGGACCTATTTACATGCAGTTCTCAATATTTCAGAAACCCCATACTAAACTATTTGCTCTATTGTCATCCACGCGAGAATTATCAAACATTATTTTAACTTTGTTTTGTAAAAATAGGTTTAAGTTCCTGAATACCTGTAGTTTTTACCCATAGAGTTTTGGTGAAAAGTAGTTTATGTTGAATTAGTTGATAGTATATCGATGTCTATCTTCGCTCGCATGAGTAGATCTGAGTTAATCCATGGTCGAGTTGCTATGGTAATTATTATTGGACTATTAGCGACCAAGGTTTACCAAGGATTTTAAGTTTTTCTTTTCGTTATGGCTAATCCAATAAAGGCTGTGAAAAATTGGTTTTTTGAATTAATAGAAGATGCTGTAGGTAAGGAAACAATGAAAAAGTACAGAGAAGAGACGTATAATTTTAAAAACTCAAAATAATAGTTTTTTTATTAATATTTAATAATCTTTAACTTAAATATAAACTCAAAATAATAACTTGGATCTTTATTTAAGCTCAAGACTTATTATCCCATCCAGTGAAATAAAATGGCGATTTTCAAGATCATCTGGATCAGGAGGCCAGAATGTGAATAAAATTGATAGTAAGGTAGAACTAATTTTTAACGTTCAGAAATCAAAAGTTTTATCTGCCTCTGATAAACATCTTATAAAACTCAACTCTAAAAATAAATTTAAAAGTGGCAATATCATTATATTTGCTCAAGAGGAACGAACTCAGTTAAAGAATAGAAAGCTTGCGTTGAAAAAACTTTCAATAACACTTAAGAGACTTTTGAAGCCACTTCCTAAAAAACGTATTAAGACTCTCCCTTCTAAATCCTCAAAAAGGAAAAGAATTCAGGAAAAAAAGAGACGAGGAGAAATAAAAAAAAATAGAGGATATAAATCCATATCTGACAATTTATATTAAATATCAAATCTTTTCTGAAAACTAGATAGATTTTTTCTTGTTTTTTGATCGTTATTTATGATGCGGCAGATTTTTGGTTCATAAAATTATCTTTAATCAAATACAGATAAACAGTATTTCTATAATCTTTGATTAAATTTTTTAATCCACAATTTCAATTTAATTGATATAGATTGTGAATAACATCTAAGAATTTTTTCTTTATGCTTACTAATGAAGAGGAATTAAGAAGACTTTTTACTTTGTCATATGGAGATGCCCCCCCCAATAAAAAAAAATGGGAGTCTCTTTACAGTGAGGATGTCATATTCATCGACCCTACTCAAAAAAAAGAAGGTATTGATGCATATGTAAATGCTCAAAATCAATTAATTAAACGATGCGATGATGTCTTCCTCAAACCCCATGCCATTGCATTTACCAATAATGTAGCTTTCGTTGAATGGACTATGGGGCTTAAAATAAAAGGCTTTGAATTTATTTATGAGGGAACAACTAGGTTAAGATTTAATGAGTATCAAAAAGTTGTTGAACACAGAGATTACTTTGACTTTTGCTCATGCACTTTTGCTAATGTTCCAATTTTAGGGAACTTTTTTCGTTGGTTATATTCTTTGTTTGTTGACTGAATTAGTTTGTAAGACAGAACTATTGGCTTTTGCTGGAATCTTTGATCTGATATACCTTCGACCTCCCGTTACATTTCCTGACTGCCCATGAGATGGGCGCTTTTTGACTCTCTTGCTCAACGCATATTTTTTGGAAGTTAGCCCATTTTGCAACTGGCTGAAGAGTTATTGCGATCAGAGCAAGACTTGCCGCACATATAATAGTTGTAATAATCAATATTATTTTTATCCATTCGAAATTTTTCATTGCGTTCATAATGCTCTTGAAGCTACTGAATAAGCTATAACAAAATTTTCTCTAAAAAACTTTTGCAACTTCCCAAACTTGACTTTTAATAGATTTATTGAGCTTGGAGCTTTCTTTAGTTGATTATTTGTGATTATCAGTTTCACTAACTAAAATCTCAGAAATCAATACAAAAGATTGAAACCCAGACAACTATTAAAACACTCAGATGCCTTCGCTAATCACTTTATTACTTTATATTCTCGGGGGCGCTGCTTTTGGGTCTCTGCTGCTTTTTACAGGGATCCCTGCAGCCCCACTTTTGGGAGCAATATTGGGCGCTGGTTTATTGAGCATTAGCGGTTTGCTTGACGTAGCAGCTTGGCCTTTAGGTACAAAGACGGTCTTGGGGATAGGTATTGGGACTGTTATCGGCACGGGGATTAATAAAGATACATTGGGGGAATTGCAAGTTCTATGGAAACCTGCATTAATAATTACATTTACTCTTTTAATTACCGGCATTTTAGTGGGATTGGCTGTAAGCAAATATTTGGGAGTTGAAAAAATAGTTGCTCTTTTAGGTGCAGCGCCTGGCGGAACTATCGGGATGAGTCTAATTGGGGCAGAATTTGGTGTTGGCGCAGCAGTGGCTGCGCTTCATGCGGTTAGGTTAATAACTGTTCTTTTTCTTGTTCCTTTAATTGTAAATTTTTTAACGCTTGGTAAAGGTATTGATATCCTAAAGTAATTTAGGTTTTAAAAAAGTTAAATAAATTGATTTTAAATTGGATTTCAAGTATTTTAGAATTTAGTGAAGATAAAAAAATAACTAACTATCTTTTCTGATGTATTCATGAACATTGACTTCTTTTGAATAGTGTAGAATATTAATATATCTACTTAACCCGTAATTATTTTTTAAATTCTACTACTAATTTCGCATAAGTTATTTATAAATTAAATAAAATAGTTTAAGTAATGAAATCTTTTTAATGTTAATAATTAATTTTAGTAACGGCATTACGAGCTTTATTTAGTATTTCTCCTTTTAAAGGGATGAAACCCAAATTAGAGGCTTTATTCTGAGCCTTATCGCTGAGAAGGTAGTTAAGAGATTTTTTAATAGACTCTGTTTTTGAGCCATTACCCGTTTGATAAGCGAGTATCCAAGTGAGAGTTGCAATTGGATAAGCTCCTTTTGCACTTGGATTTGGGTTTTTCCCAGCTAGATTCTCATCAAGATCAATGTTATTAAGCGCTATGGCACCAGCCTTAATATTGGGTTTGACAAACTCGCCGGATAAATTTTGAAGTGCAGCTGCTCTAATATTTCCTTGAATATAGGATTGGTTGATATACCCAATCGCTCCAGGAGTCTTTTTTATGATACCTGCAACCCCGGCATTTCCTTTCCCACCAACGCCTGAAGGCCATGCAACAGACTTACCGGTTCCTAATGTCCAATTCTGAGAAAATGCCTCCATTGAATTCGTGAAGGCTTTAGTTGTTCCAGATCCATCTGAGCGGTGCACCCAAATAAGCTTTTGAGTTGGGCAACCTAGTTCATTCCAATTATCAATGGTGCCAATAGCAATTTGAACTGCTTTTTCTTGAGTAAGCTTGAGATCACACTCAGGATTGTTATATCCGAAAGCAACAGTACCTCCCACCATTGGAATTTGAATCAATCCACGTGACACTTTTGCAATATCCTCAGCTTTCATTGGATCGTCCGAAGCTCCAAAATCAACTGTTTGATCAATGAAAGCTTTTCGACCAGAACCTGATCCAATAGCTTGATAATTCACCCTTGGCCCACCATCCGTATATAAATCTGAAAACCAACGTGTATAAATTTTTGAAGGGAATGTCGCACCCGCACCACTAAGTCTTCTTGACTTAGTGGTGGGCGCGCTGCATGAAATTAATCCAATACAAAGAATGCTGAGAGGTATGATGAACCTGGCCTTTTTTGAAATACGCATAAAAAGCCCGCAATTGATTTCAAATGTATTATCCGTCAAAGGCATCAAGTTTTTAGCTGTTTTTTTGATGTGTTGACTTTTCCTAAGGATCTCTATTCTTTAGGAACATGTTATTGATTATTGAAATTTTGATGAATTGCTTGTGAAATTAAACCTTGTTAAACGGCTAACTTTTTTCAAATCACCATAGACTTAACTATGATCAGGACATGACATATTTATTTATTTATGTTGTAGGTATCATTTCTATCTGGTGGATATATCGGGTTGGATGGTTGAGAGCCACGAAATTGTTCATCAGTGTACTGATACCATCCATTTTGATTGTTTTGTTTAACGTTAAGGCTGGTCGATTACTCTTTAAAAGCCCGTTGGTTGGATTAATAAGTGTCCTCCCAACTACTTTATTTATCTACAGAGGTTCTAAACCTTTGGTTGAAAGTATTAATTCATGGATAGACCAAAAAATAAATTTTGCCACTGATTCTAAAGAGGTTGTTGATGCAGAGGTTCTTTCCAAAGAGGATGCGTGATTGCAAATTTTCAAACCTCTCACTCAGATGGCATAAATTATTTTTTTATTAATTAATTGAGCTTTGTCTGTGGAGTAAAAAAGAGTGAAACCATACCGATTGAAAAAAATGAAAATAGTGCACTTACCACCAGAAATAAAATAAATATTCCAGTTGACTCTTGGAGGTTTAAAAAGTCAACAGCCTTAGTAAGCTCCTCTCCAATTAATCCCATGATTACAAGAAAATAATAACGAAAATACTCTTATTTTTTTTATTTCGCAGTGCATAAATCACATTCATGTAATTTTTATTTAGCAATTTGGTTTTTTTTTGATCCACGCAAAGGTAAATTCCAATACCATTAAGTATTTACTCCATGGATTAACTGCATGAGACGATTTCCCTTGCTTTCATGCTGAGTGGATTAATAACCTTGTCAAGTTAAGGTAAATTCGAGTTTTAAGAATATGAAGAGATTTAAAAAAATCAAAATTTCATAAAAATTACTAAAAATAATATATGAGTGAAAATACTGACTTGATTTATTTGAATTTTATCAGAATCTTAAAAAAGCAACCCTATTGATAATGATTGAAAAAATTTCAGTTGACCCTTTTATTAGTACACACATGATAAAAAATGATGAGCTAAGTAGTTTTGAATTCAAGCCAATAAAAAAGTATGAAAATAGATTAAATCTCAATGCAATTGATTTGATAAAAAATTTATATGATATGGGAAAATAAAGTCATATTGACCATATTTAGATTCGTTATGAAAAGTTTTAATAAACAAGGTATAGACATTATTAAATGAGGCGTTAGTTTCAGATATATATCAACTAAGGATTATGTGTACAACAAATTTGTGTATTGCATTGTATGTGCTTTCATTATGTAGTTTTGCATGGTTTGGAGTAGTTGCTTTGATTATGATAAGAAGTAGTAAAGACCAGGGTAATTTTTATATCATAGATCCTCTAGTGAAGTGGTTTAATACTGAGTTATTAATACCTGCAGAATGTTTTAACAAGGAAGCAATACTACCTGTGTTGAAATATCTGAAGGTGTCAGCTAAAGAATGGAATAAAGTTGTGGGATCTAAGCCAGAGCTTACTTTTTAAAAGTAAAGCAGAAATATTGCTTTTATTTTTTAAATCTATCAGTCATAAAAAAAATATTATTAGCCACTAAGTTTAATTAATATTACTTGTTTTCAAGTATTTAGCACCTCAAACAAACCATATTTATAGAGTATTATTGAACATAATATTCCAAAGGCCCAAGAAATCCCCCTTGCCGTAGGGATATCCCCGACATAAACCACGATATAAATCAATCTTACAAAAGGATGTATCCATGCAGCTGCTAAGGCTATTGGAGATACCACTCCAGATATGAGACATAAGAGACAAGCGGGAGCATGAAATATCAAACTTTCCCAACAATTTTGATGACACCAAACAGCCCTTTTTCCGAAATTTGGTAAATCATCAAATAATGCTCTTGGAGCACTCATATTTTCTGAAGAATAACCAGCTTTAACTCTTCCATAAGTTAGAGGAGCAATAGATGTCATTACAACAAAACTGGAAAGACAAAGACTTAATGCAAATGCATTTTCCATAAAAGTCAAAATGTTAGCTTAGAGTATTGTTTTTATTATTGTGAAATTAATCATCATTTAGGGCTATTTATTGGAAAATTTTCTTTCAAAATTATTTTATTGATTTTTGTATTGGAAGTCGAAGTTAAGAGTAAAAATAATTTTAAAAAATTTCTTGCCATCAATATTCATCAATTTTCTTTAAGATGCCTTTTAAGCTTTTTCGCCTCATTTCACACCTAATGAATTAATTACAATCCAAGCACAATCAATTAGGTGGTCATGTTGCCCCCATTTTTTGATGAAAAACTCATACTAATCTCAACAGTCGATTATTTGCCGACCTAATTTTCTATTGCAGGTGTCATTCCCTTCCCAAAAGTAAAAGTAAGAATTGAATTATTTAAAATTTTTTTTTGATTAGGAGAAAACTTAAAATAATGAATTGAATGATCATTTTTAATTAAGAAAACTAAATATTGTTTAGTAAGGGATATAACGCCAGTGGAGAGAGACCTCCTGAGAAACTGATTCCGATATTATGCTTCTTCAATCTCTCGAGTGCTTATTGTTGAATTTGAAAATATCCAAGGATCAGGCTATTACTTGTAATGGAAATAATTATCGTCTATGTATAGAAATAATGGTATTTTGTATGAAATTATTATTGGATTTTTTTTATGGGCAAACTGATTGCAAAGAATTTGTTTTTTTCTTATGAAAGGCAGTCAGTTATTGAAGATGTTTCAATTAAGCTCACCCCTGGAACTCTTACAGCCCTGGTGGGTCCGAACGGTGCTGGCAAATCAACACTTTTGCGATTATTACAAGGCCAAAATAAAACTTTTCAGGGTGAAATCACCATTGATGGAAACCCCTTAGAAAAGGCACTTGATCAAGTTGCACTGATGCCTCAAAGGAGTTCAATAAATTGGAATTTTCCAATTACTGTTGAGGGATTGGTTTCATTGGGTCGAGTTAATCATCCGAAGATAACTTGTTGTGAAATTGAGGCTGCACTTCAGAGAGTAGGCATATCTGGATTGGCTAATAGGAGGCTTGATTCTTTATCCGGTGGTCAGCAACAAAGAGCACTACTAGCAAAGACCTTGATGAGACGAGCCTCAATATTTCTTCTTGATGAACCATGTTCAGCGCTTGATCCGCCAGCCAGGGAAAAATTTTTAGTCATAATGAGACAACTCGCCAATGCGGGCTTTACAATTTTTGTAAGTAGTCATGATTGGGGTAAATCTCTTGGGGCCTATGACAAAGTAGTAGCTCTTGATAAAACAGTTTTAGCTTACGGAACACCTAGAGAAGTACAAGAAAAACTGCCTGCCATACCATGTATGGGGAACCATTGCTGTGATTGAGGTAAAAAATTTTTTTCTACGCTTTCTGTTTCTGAAAGCATTGATTGCAAAGACCAAAAAACTCGAGTGTGTGAAACAAGAGCTCAAAATCTTTTGTATTGCTTTTTGGAAAATTTATGTTTTTAACTGGGCATACTTTCAGTTGAGTGGTTTTCCCACAGTCAACGCAAGTAATATGGTGGATATCTCTATTAACAGGAGCATAAAGTACTTCGCCAGTTGGAAGATGCCTAGATCTAACCAATCCCTTTTTTATGAGGGTTTGCAAGTTCCTATAAACAGTAGCTAAACCCATGGATAATTCTTTTTTATATAGTGATCTGTGCAAGTCTTGGCCACTCATTTCATCTTGACATTTACTTAGTTCCTCAAGAATATGATTTTGACGGATAGAAATATCATTTTGACTTTTGATCATGGATTTATGCACAGTTTGAGCTTTTTACCTGACCATAGTTGCTTATTTGTTTAATGTCTGTTTTTAGAGAAAGCTGGTGGCTTTTGCCACTTATTGTTACTTTTTTCACTGGCATACTTTGTCCTGCTGCAGGCACCATATTAATAACGCAAAGAAGACTTTTGCAGGTTAATTTAATCTCTCATTCAGTTTTGCCTGGATTGGCTTTTGCCATTGCTCTTGGCTTTGACCCTGCCTTAGGAGGTGTTTTGAGTGGTTTAACCGGAGCCTTAATCGCCGAGAAACTGGCCTTTCGCAATAATGAAAATTTTGAGGCAGTTATTAATACTGTTCTTTCAGGTTCCCTGGGACTGGGAGTTCTTTTGATTCCACTTTTAGGAATCAGAGTTGACCTTGAGGGCATACTTTTTGGAGATCTCTTAACGGCTAATTTTGAGGATCTTTTTAGAACTTTGATAGCATTTTTTATTTTTACAACCTTTTTATTTTATGCCTATAAAAAATTGATATACATTGGCCTTGATCCAGAGGGAGCAATTGCAAATGGCATCCAAGTAGGTGCGTTGAGATTAGTTTTAGGCTTTTCAACTACCTTAATAATAGTTAGTTCTATTTCTACAGTTGGTGTGATTATTGTGATTGGATTGCTTTCTGCGCCTAGCATATTTGGGCTATCAAATTCGCGAAGTCTAGCAATTGCTATGTTGCGTTCAGCGATTGTAGGAGTATTAATAGCACTTCTGGGTTTTATGAGTGCAATCTTTTTTAATCTTTCTCCTGGACCACTAATTGGAATTTTTTGTGTTTTATCCTTATTTCTTATTACAAAGAAGTAATTAAAATTTTGAAATTTTAATTACTTCCATTACATTTTTTATCCATAAATTATTAATCATTTTTATGAGTTGCGCAGGGCATCCAAAAATTACCCATTTTATGAACACCCATACAACCTAATTTTTTTGCTTCTTCTTCTGCGATTTCTTTTGTTGGGAAAGCATAAATATTTTCTTTTGATGGCATCAAATATTTGTCAAGATTTTGATTGAGAGTTGTTCCATCTGGACTCCATACTTTTAAACCCATTGTTGTGAATCCCGCTGAAAAAATTCCCATACCGACAATGGATGCGTTAATGACACCCATTCCAACAACTCCAAGCGAGGCAACTCCCATTGGCACAATTCCTATAGTAATTATTCCCATAGGTACTACCCCAATAGAAATAAATCCGAGAGGTGCTATTCCAATAGCAATTTTTTTTGGTTTTCCTCCGCAGTGTGTGGGAGAGGGGGAGGGGTTATTAAATTGATTCAATGCTTGAGCTCTCAATTTTTATTTGTGATTATGAGTATGAATAGGCTGATGCTTGTTGCAAGGCATCCATTGCTCACCCATTTTGTGTGCCCCAATGCAATTGAAACGTGGAGCAGCTTTTTCAGCTTGCTGCTTAGTTTCAAAAAGAACAGGGACACCTCCTCTTTTATTCTGATAAGGAGAGCAACCCCATAGAATTAAAGTAATCAAGAAAAAAGATGATAAAAAATTTTTTTCAGGCAATGTTTTAATGTTTTTTTATAGATTAGCCCCATTTTTACACTTAGCATTAATTGATGTCAGGTTCATCTTCTAAATCAAATATAAGAATAAAAATTATTTTTTTTCATCAACATTTTCTTTGAAATCCTCAAGGTATTGAAGAAAATTCTTTCTTTGATCTTTTGACATTTTCCAAATTAATGAGTAAAGCAACTCAACTTTTCTTGGAATTTTACAACTAGGGGAATTATTCATTGTTGAAAAATTCATACTAATTAGTGTTCATTAACATTACTAATTTAAAAATATCTTAAAGTCATGAGTGTATTGACTTGAGTATTTACTACTTTAAATTAATTTCCTGAAAAATAATATTAAGTTCTAGCTTAGTTGTAAATACTTAGTTTGATAACCAAGTAATTTCCCTTATTGTATTTTTGCTTTAAATTATCTATAAATAAAAAAGGAGTCAAAAAACTTTCTCAACTTGTGATTTTAGTGATTGACTCTCAGGGGATTAATTCGCTTATCTCCTTACTATTAACTTGAAAATGCCATGAAGAAAACACTTAAATGGTTTGAAACTTTGTTAAGCTCAATGGGGAACGCATTTTTTCATCCCTACAGAGATAATGCACCACCTCATATGGATCCTATCCCATTCAAGGATGATCCTTGCAAAAAGGGTTTGTTCAACTATTAATTCTTCCAGTAATTTCTTAACCCGGTTAATTAACTACTCAATAGCTGATTTTTATTAAAATGAATTGAGGGGGGATACTTTTTTTTAATTTTTAACAAATAACAAAGGAATGTGTTAATCAAGGATTTAAAATTTACTCCTTGAGAAACAAATCTAGGAGTAAGGTTTTTTTAGACTATTCATCTTTTGATCAAAATTAGGTTCAACCTTCTTGATAAACTGCCCATTCATCATTGTCTTTATGAATCTCAGAAAGCGAGGCAAAAGCTATCACTGAATTATCTTTTCTCTTTATGGATATTTCTTTTCCACCTAAGTACGGCTCCGAAATTGTTGACATTGACTTATCGGCTTCTTCTCGGTCCTTTGGGGAGAGTGTTTCCAGAGCTTTTGACCAAATTTCATCATCTGAGGCTAAAGCTTTAACTTGGAATTTACTTGGCCTTAGATCATCTTTCAAGATAATAGGTATGCGGAGAATCAATTTTACATAATAACGAAAAATGAAATTTTCGAAAAATAATAACCACTAAATTATTAATGTTATTTGTATTGAATAATGAAAAGATATCTAAGACAGGATATGCGGTAGGTCAACTAAAATACTTTATTTACTTGCCGCCCAAAGGGAGAACGCATAATAATAGACCTGATTGTCTTGGAATCAACATTTTATTGGCTCTTTTTGGGCTAAATAACACTTGCATTAACCATTAAAGGATTTATCCTGGTAATCAATTATACATAACAGATTGTCTGACAAGCGATCAACTAAATTTCAATTGCCTTGGGACTTGACTGGCAGTAAGAAGTCAAGGAAGCAGTGCTGGGTAATTAAAAAAGGGAAAGAACAAATAACTTTCTGTAAGATAAAAAATGAAAACAGGGTGTTTTCTCTCCAGAAAGACAATGAGAGATCTTTAACTATTGAGTCTCTTCAAGCTAGAGAAATCTACAAGCGTTTGATTGAGAACGGATATAAGCTTCAAAAATAGTTATTAATAAATTGAATTTGATAGAATAAATAATTTTATTTAGAAGAGTCCTCTTGGAATTATATTTTTCTATTAATGCTTTTCGCCTTGATCATATTCTTTTTTCAATAGCTAAGCATACTTGCAACTCTTAAAGTCTAATCCTAGCTGTAAATACTTAGTTAATTTGCAAAAATTTACTAGAAAGTGACATATTTTTCTCCCTATTCTAAAAAATGCATCCCCAATATCTGGAGGCTTAGCTTATTACCAAAAGATTCAGTTTAAAAGTTCTCTTCAATGATTTTATTTCCAACTAAATAATAAAAGGCATTTTGGGAATTTTATTTCTAAAAATAATGGAGTTAATTTAATGATCGAAACAACACCAATATATATAAGCCCAAAAGGGGGTTCTATTGTTTGTTTCAGAACTCCTACAAGGAGAGTTCTTCAGTCTTGCTCTTTCAAACATTGTATATACACCAGAGACTTATATAAGGCTAAAGATAAACTTGACTCTATCGAATCTTCACATAATGATCATGAAAATTTTTTAAAAGATGTTGTTGAGCAGCGTAAATCAACTCTTAAGTGGAATCAAGATAGCGAATTATCTGCTATTGATAAAACAAGAATTATCTCAAGGCTGGCCCATGCTGAATTGGCTAAGTGCGATATCTAATGCAATAGCAGACTGGAAATCTGAGTTGTGATTTGAAATGTCTAAAATATTTTTTAATATGAACTAAAATTTAAGCAAATTATATGTTTTAGATGTCTTAATATTATTTTTTATTAGTTATTGACAAATCAATACTGCTTTATCAATTGCGAAAATTATATTTTTAATTATGATTCTATTTCATTTAATTATACTGTAAAAGTAATTAAAAAAAATAGCTGATTTTTAACTCAAATAACAAGATCTGGGAATTATCTTAATATAGTTTTTTTGACAAATACAATATGTGAAATTCTTTAAAATAATGTGCAAGATCTTTTATATCAGACATCATATAAGTGAACATTAATAAATTGGCAACTTGAACCTAGCGCGAGTACAAAAAACACTTGGCCCTGGAATTTTATTAGCTGGAGCTTGCATTGGTGGTTCTCATTTAATGTCATCTACGCAGGCGGGTGCGAAATTTGGCTTTTCATTATTAGGCCTTATTTTAATTACTAATTTATTTAAATACCCATTCCTTTTGGTTGGGACGAGGTTTACTGCATCAACAGGTCTTTCTTTACTTGAGGGATTCAAGGCAAGAAATTCTGCATATTTGCCTATTTATCTTTTTGTAAGTCTTTTTACTGGGACTTTTACTATCGCGGCTGTGAGCTTTGTTAGTGGTATTTTGCTCACGAACATTCCAAGTCTCTCTAATTACCCCTCGATGGATTTGTCTATTGGGGTTTTAGTAGTAAGCGGATTCATTTTGTTGTTTGGTAGATATCGGGCGCTAGACCTGATTTCAAAGATCCTTGTTTCTTTGTTAACTGCCTTGACTTGTTTTGCTGTAATTTCTCTTGTTTTAAAAGGGCAATTGTCTGAAATAGATGCGAGTTGGTTCAATTCTGATTCAAAACCTTATACCTTTGAAAATTTGTCTTTCTTAATTCCACTAATGGGATGGATGCCGGGACCAGTGGAACTGTGTGTTTGGCCATCACTTTGGATGTTCTCAAAATCAAAAGTGACCAAGTATGTCCCCAGTAAAAATGAGGCCGAATTTGATTTTAACTTGGGATATTTAGTAACTGTAATTACTGCTTTTTTCTTTTTGACACTAGGAGCATTGACTATGTATGGAAGTGGTGATGCAATGCTTTCTGGTGGAGGTGTCTCGTTTGCTCAAAATTTAATTAGGCTATATGAGGAGGCCATGGGTACATGGGCTAAATGGATCATTGTCCCAGCCTCATTCGCTGCGATGTTTAGTACAACATTAACTTGCCTTGATGCATATCCGAGAAGCATTTCTGCCATACAGGGCCTGCTAAGTAATTCTGATTTAGGACGATTGGGGTCTTCCGGAGAGCAAAAACGTTTTGAGTTTTGGATTGTATTGCATGTTTTTGCTGCTTTGCTTGCACTTCTCTTTGCCCGATCGGGCGGAATTAGCGTAAAGGACTTTGTTTTTGGAGCAATGACTGGAAGTTTTCTGTCGGCACCAATATTTGCGTGGATGGCAATTGACACAATGAATAGTCCATTGGTTCCAAGGAAATTTAGATATGGAGTAATCATGCGATGGTTATCTTGGGGAGGCTTGATTTTTTTAAGTGGCTTCAGTCTTTTGTTTATTGCAAATTCTTTTTTAGGGCTTGGAAAAATTGCCTGATATTTTTGAAGAATCAACTATTTTTTACACACGAAAATCTATCCGATAAGCCTGAATTAATCGTAAATGAGTATAAATATCTAAAGACAAAATTCGGTAGCGGTTGCTACATTTTTAGAACGTTCGTCTCTGCGCGAGATGCATGCTTAGGCAACATGGAACGGGGTTGCCATCCTGGAGGAATGCTATGAACAAGCTTCCATTAATTCGCTCCAAGATTCAAAAAGCTGAGCGACTTCACCGTGCACAACTAATATCTACCAGTTGTGGCAGTCATTACCACGATCAGTCAACCTTAAACGCGCATAGTGCAGATAGAAAGCACAAGGCGCGACTTGTTCATGAAGCTCAGTTAATGGCTTTTTAGTTATTTTTCACCAAGCCAAAAGAGTAATAAATTCTCGTACGGTAAGAAAATGTTCTATTTGATACATTCTTCCAAAAAAGGTTCACAATGAACCTCCTCGTTTGATTTCTATTCGATTATGTAATTGTTAATACTTTTTTGTTTTGAAAAATCGATTTTCAAGGCTTCTCGTAGCACTTATAGCTGTACCAGCTTTCCATTTTTTAACCTCAACACTTTTGCCAGCTCATGCAGGTGAGGGAATATCACCTGCAGACAATGTGTTGATTCTGACCTCTTCTGCCCTTGTTCTACTCATGACACCAGGGCTCGCGTTCTTTTACGGGGGGTTTACTCAAGCTAGAAATGTTTTGAACACTATGGCTATGAGTTTTGTGATGATGGGAATCGCAACAATAATCTGGGTACTTTTCGGGTTCAGTCTAGCTTTTTCAGATGGCGGCTCATTTCAAAATATTATTGGAAATCCATTTACGTATTCACGTCTAGAAAATCTTCCTGATCAATGGGATGGTTTGCAAATACCAAGTCTGAGCTTTGCTTTATTTCAAGGAATGTTTGCAATCATAACTCCTGCTTTAATTTCAGGCGCATTGGTTGAAAGAATTAGTTTTAAGTTTTGGTGTCTATTTACTCCCATCTGGATAATTGCAGTTTATTCCCCTCTTGCTCATATGGTTTGGGGGAATGGCTTACTTGGTAAAGATTTAGATTTTGCTGGAGGAACTGTTGTTCACATTAGTTCTGGTGTTTCTGCTCTTGTTTTAGCTGGTTTGGTTGGTTCCAGATGTGCTTGGCCAAATGGCATCAAGCCTCCTCATGATGTAACCCAAATTCTTCTTGGTACTGGTCTGCTTTGGTTCGGATGGTTTGGTTTTAATGGTGGGAGTCAGTTAACTGTTTCAGGAGCCGAAATCCCATTTACAACAACACATATTTCAGCTTCTGCGGGACTAGTGATGTGGGGATTAGTGGAGTGGTACATGTCTGGAAAGGCTACTGCTGTTGGTATGGCTACAGGTGCTGTGGCTGGATTGGTGGGAGTTACTCCAGCCGCAGGGTTTGTCACGCCTTTTAGTGGTTTGGTTATAGGCCTGATAACTTCTTTGTTTTGTTTCTTTTCAGTGCAGTTAAAAGTTCGCCTCAAATTTGATGATTCTCTAGATACATTTGCAGTTCATGGTGTTGGAGGGACTGTTGGTGCAATTCTTACAGGGATTTTTGCAAGCCCAAGTTTGATTTCCTCTCATCCTGCTGGCCAAGTTTTTATCGAACAGGGAAGAATTGGCTTAATAGGTGGACAAATACAGGCTGTTCTTGTTGCCTATGGTGTTGCAGCTTTTGGAACGTTCCTCATCGCGCTAAGCTTGCAGGCTCTGGGTTGCAAATTTAGAGTTAATCCCATTGAAGAAGAAAGAGGCCTTGACATAACTGAGCATGGAGAAGAGGCCTATGCAGAAGAAACTGGATCGCCGAGTATTAGTTGAAATTAATTTCAAAAATTAAAAACTTAATTTTGAGAAAAATATGAACTCTCTTGAGAAAGCAGCTCGCACAATAACAGTAGTACTTGTTATATTTCTTAACAGTTAATTTCAAAGTTATGACCCCTGAGTCAGAAAGATTTAATGGTTGGGCAGCAATGCTCGGTTTTGTAGCCCTTTTTGGTGCCTATGCAACTACAGGTCAAGTTATACCTGGTGTTTTCTAATGTCTTTTTTAAGTTACTTCTTAAGAGCTGATCTAGATGATTTATTAGACGAAGACGTCTTCTTTAATTATTGCGATTATTCTTCCCTAAATGAAGACACAGACTGGAACTAATTTTTTCTTTTGATCCATTCTTAAATAATTGAAACCACAAAGTCACTTGTTTTGGCTTTGTGGTTTTTTTTTTGATTTTTAGTATCGTCCCCACTCGGTATCTTCTAGTAAATCTGAATATCCCTCTGCAATGTAGGGATGGTGAACTTTGTATAACTCAGTTATTTGATTGATAGCATTTCCTGTCTCAGGAAGCTTTTGAAACCATTCTTTAAAGATTGAAGTCATAAATAAATCTTTCTCTAATCAAAAACTAATAAAAAAAATACCTACGGTCAACCAAAATTTCGTTAATTAAAATTATAGATAAAAAGGGCGACGCATTTTTTTTAAGTTGTATTTCAATAAAAAACTACCAAGTTCTATAAATTAGTCTTCCTAATAACTCTCTTAATGCACGAGAACTCTTTTCAAGACTACTTGCATTGGGAAAATAATCGTAAGGATTATTAAACTGAATTCTATTAATATTTTTAGTTTTAAAGTCCACAGGAAATGGCAAAACGTCCAATCCCTCTCGCTCAAAAATTTTTTTCGCTCTTTTCATATGAAATGCGCTTGTTACAAGCAAAATTTTTGGATTTCTGAATTTATTTTTAAGTAATTTTGAGATTTCTCTGGCCTCTTCTGCAGTATTTTTTACGTTATCTGTCACTATTAGTGAACTTCTTGGGATACCAAGTAGTAATGCTTCTTTTTTATTTGTCAAGCCTTCATTTTCAAGCAAGGGATTTAATGGTGTATCACCTCCTGTAAAAATTAATATTGACGATTTTCGAGATTTAAACAATTTTATTCCCGCAATGAATCTGTCTGGATCATTCCATTCATTTATATTTGATTCCCCAGGGACCTGGTGGCGCATCCCACCACTTAAAACAACAATTGCATCTGCATTAGGCGCTTGAGATGCATGTATGCGCTGCCAAGGATGCTCGACTAATCTCCATAAATAATCTGCAACTACTCCAAGACTAAACAAAGTAAGAATTATTAAAGGTACTAAATTAGAAAATTTTAATTTTCGTTTAAACTTTGATTTAAGAATTAATAAAATTAGGCAGAAACCAAGTGGCAATATTAAAAGAGGAATTAATTTACTAAGAGTAAATATGACCATAAAAGTATTTTGGTTGAAAGAAAAAAAATTGTTCTTAAATTAATTAATTAGGTCTTTTTATGCAATAAAAAATAATTTATTGTTTAATCTCAATATTTTATAACAGAATCAACTGGATAATTAAAGTTTTCCTTACCTTTTAAATCCTGTAATTCAACTACTACAGATAACCCTAAGATTTCTTTTTTGTTTTCAGATAAAATTTGAGCCACACACTTTGCTGTTCCACCAGTAGCGAGCAAATCGTCAACAATCACAAAGGAGCAATATCTCTCAAGCGCATTTTTTTGAATTGATAGAGAATTAGTTCCATATTCAAGTTCATAAGTCTTTTTTATTAATTCTCCAGGCAATTTTCCTGGCTTTCTTGCAACCAGCATTGGCTTATTTAATTTCATTGATATGGCAGATCCAAAAATAAAACCTCTTGCATCAATGGAAATAATTGCCTCAGAATCTTTGAATAAATTACTCGATGACATTTCATCTACAAGATCATGAAAAACTTTTGGATTTTCTAATATGGGCAATAAATCTCTGAAAACAATTCCTGCTTTTGGAAAGTCAGGATATTTTTTTATTATTTGATCAAGTTTAGTTTGCATCATTTTCCGATATAATTGATTGTAGTTATTTTCACTATATTGTATTCGGAATCAGAAGAACGTTTTCATATTGGTATTTTATGTGCAATGCCTGAGGAGATCGGTTGTACACTTCAACACATAAAAAATAAACAATACTCCTATTATGGTGACTTAAGAATTTGCTCAGGAGAATGGGAAGGTGGCGGCAAAAATTCCAAAAATATTGTTTTGAGTGTTGCTTGGAGTGGTTGGGGTAAGGTTAGTGCTTCAAGAGCTGCGACAAGATTATTAGGGACCTTATATGACGGGTTAAAAGTTCGACTATTAATTTTTACCGGAGTCGCTGGAGGAGTTGCTCATGACCTTAAGCAATGGGATCTGATCTTGACATCCCAAGCAGTTCAGCATGATATGGATGCTCGTCCTATGTATGAGGAATTTGTAATTCCAGCCTTAAATTCTTCCATTTTAAGTGCCCCTAATGTTTGGGTTGATTGGGCTTTTAAAACCCTCCAAGATAGTAAAAAGCAGGGGGATCTTCACGAATTCGGTGATATTAGAAAATGTTTAGTGGCAACTGGTGATAGTTTTATTTCTGACAAGTCTGTTATTAAATCTCTTGTAGAAAAATTGCCTGACTTAGGAGCGGTGGAAATGGAGGGTGCTGCTGTTGCACAAGTTGCTGAACAAGAAAAAATCCCCTGGATAATTCTTAGAGTTATTTCTGATAGTGCTGATGACTCTGCAGCTGAAGAATTTTCAAAATTTCTGGTTCATTATGAAAAAATTTCATGGAAATTAATAGAAAATCTATTAAAGAATTTCAATTTTTAACCAAAATGATGTTCAAATTACATATCAATAACTGTTACTCATATATTTTATGATAATTAAAAAATCTCATCCGCAATTCAAGAAAATATTCAAATCTTTTGTTTTCAGGATTCTTGCTAATAAAATAAGACTTAAAATAAGAATCTTAATGTTAAAAAATAAAGGAAAGATTACTATTTTAAATTTTCATAGAATATCTCAAGATGATGGGAGTACATATAAACCATTAGATCCTTCGCTGTTCAAGAGTCTTCTAGATTTTTTATCTTCTCATTATCAGATAACAAGCTTTTCTGAGATTTATTCTTCAATAAATAATAAAAGTTCAACTCTGCCTAAATTAATTTTATCTTTTGATGATGGGTATAAAGACTTTATTGAAATAGCTCATCCAATTCTCTGCAAATACAATATAAGAGCTAATCAAAATATAATACCTTATTGTGTTGACAATAATCGTCCTCCTATCAATGTTGCTTTGCAAGACTATATTGGTAAGAATAAAAAGTCGAAATGGGAAAATCTTATTATACCTGGATATAATATAAAAAAAATAAAAAATATTTATAATATCGGATTTGAATTATCTAAATATATTAAAAATAAGAAAATGCAAGAGCAAAATGATATAGAGAAAATTATCATTAATCAAATCGGCGAAGATTTATATAAATATTCTTCGCCCATGATGAGTGTTGAAGATATAAAATCTATATTTGATTTTTATGATTGGGGAATACATTCTTATTATCATTCAAATATGGATATTGAATCAGATTATTTTTTTGAGAATGATCTAAAGAAATGTATTAATTGGTATCATTCTAATTTTCTCGAACGACCATATATATATGCTTTTCCCAATAATTCATATAATTCTAATCAATTAAGAATTTTAAAGGAATCGGGATTTAAACATATCCTTTTAGTAGATAATAAATTTTCTAACTCAAAAAATATAGTTCATAGCCGTTTTGGTTTTGATGCAAATACTTTTAGTGAGGCAAAAGTAAAAGCTACAGGGTTCATAAGAGGGATTTAAGAATATCATGTTGATTTTTGAATATAAATCCCAAATAATTTTAATTTCAAATAAATATTAGTACTTGCATTTTTTCTGAGCCGACTTTTTATGGATATAATTCCTTCTTATGCTATGCCGGATAAAGAAAATTCTCCATGCGGTTGGCTAACCGATCCTTCAGGCGAAATCATGATTCTTTTTATAAAAGATCCAATGTCATATAAGGATCATAAGAAATTCTATGTGGATAAATGGAGTGCAAAAGAGGGCAAACGAAGTACTTTCAAAAATAGGAAAATACTTACCGAGCTTGAGGCTTTTCAATTTTGGGACTGCCTTATTCTTAATGGATGGGAGAAACTTTATGCATGTAAGCAAAATGCAGCTTAATTATTTATAACTTCTTCAAGGATTTTTATGAATTTATTTGTAATCATAGTTATATTTTCTTGGGTAAAATGAATGGGAAGACGAAGGTCAAAAACCTCTGAAAGGTTCTTCTTTGTATTAGGTAATTCTTGATTTTTATCAGGAAGGAAATTCCAGTTCTCATAAAGTCTTGCGTTCGTATTATTTTTACCACCAAAATAACTTATTGGAATTCCCTCTTGATTCAATCTTAATTTTAATTCTTCTCGTTTTTTTTCATCCAGCTTGATTCTCATCTGAGCAGAATCTCTTACAGGTCGTAAACTACTATTCTCATCACAGAATATAATAGAATTATTGACAGAAAGTTTGTCAGATAACAAGGAATAGTTATAATTAATTCTCTCAATTGTTTCCTCTATTGACTTAATTTGTGGGATTGCTATTGCTGCCGTTATATTGTTCATTCTTACATTAAAAACTGGTAGTTTATTTTTAAATCTTTCCGCAACTTCATGTCGAAATGTTGAATGAAGAAGATAATTATTTTCGTATGACCCTGACATGAATACACATTTCCAGAATATTTCTGGATCGTTGGTTACTAATAATCCACCTTCTCCAGCATTAATAACTTTATATGATTGCAATGAATATATTCCAGCAATACCAAATGTTCCTGCTTGCTTACCATTCCATTTTACCCCCAAAGCGTGTGCGGCATCCTCTATAAGTATGACTGAATATTTATCGCAAATTCTTACAACTTCATCCATATCACAGAGGTGGCCTCTCATATGGGAAAGAAGAAGAAACTTTGAATTGCTTTTGACAATTTTCTTTTCTAAATCTTCAAGATCAATAACATAATTCTCAGTAATATCTACTAACACTGGAGAAGCCCCGCACTGCATAACTGCACTAGGTACGGCAGTGAAGGTAAAAGCTGGTATAAGCACCTTTGATGTGTTGTCCACACCCAAAGATTTCAATGCAAGAAAAATTGCATTGGTAGCAGAAGAGACTCCCAATGCAAAGTTAGTGCCTGTGTAAACTTTGACCTCATCCTCAAGAATGTTTACATAGCTTTTAGTGTCCTTAAATTGGTATCTAAAAAGCTTTTTTGTATTTATAGCCTCCTGAACAGAAGAACCAACTGTTGATAGGTCTAGCTCTGCTTCCCAAGAAATTTCCTCAATTGTCATTAGTTAATTATTACTAAGTATAGAATACTTATTCTGCCCCATTTTGAGCAAAATTTGAGAAAACCTTTTTATTTATATCTCAAACTTTATGATAATTTTTCTTTATAAAATAAAAAGAAAGTAAAATTATTATCTCCAAGCATAATTATATTAAATATAAATTCAAACTTTTATTAATAAAAGTACCCTTAATGTTGAAAAATGATGACAATCAAATGTCACAATTGTATGAATTTGAATCAATCCGATTTTTCAATGATATCTTATGAGTAATCTATAAAAATTACAAATTAGAATTCCTAAATTCAAATTCATAATGGGATTCTAATTATTATTTATTTATCAGAGTTATTAAGAAATGAATTTAAATACAAATATTTATTTGACATTAGATTTTTTTAATCGAGTAAAGGAATTGGAATTATTAGGATGGACAAAAGAGGGGGCATATAAAATCTCGGAAGAATTAATCAGCAGAGACATCTTTACTCAATTTATGTATATTCATCAATGGCAAACATCCATTTCAATAACTATTTTACTATTTATTATAGTAAAGGTATCTTATAATTCAATTCTAAAAATGTCCTGCAATATTGATATTGAGCTGAATATTTCGGAAGAAAATAGGAATATAGTATATCTTCAATTATTAAATAAAATGTTAGTTTCAGTTTTTAATAAAATGAATATTATTCTTACTGAAAATACAAATAAAAATAGCAGCAATTACTCAGAAAGGAAAACCTATAAAGGAGGAAGAATATTGGAAAATAAAAGTTTAGGTTTAGATTTCTTTATTATTCATGTATTATTTTCAATGTTTTTAATGATGGAATTAATTTATAGAATCTTTGATATATTTATGATAAAAAACCCGTCCAACCTGAGACTCAAGCAAAGTTAAATGTAATTTTTTGCAGTGGTTTTAATTGAAAAAACTAATTATTTATTAGCTATTCAATACTAAAACATTCCAACTGTATGAAATAAACCAAACGAATAACCGCCGATAAGAATCCACCCCAGAACGGCTGAAATTATTGTTGATCGCCTGTTATGACGCCTAATAGCGCTTTCAATCATCTCATTAACAGTTTCTCTATCAACGAGACTGCCGCTTTTAGTTCTTGATGAAGTAGTCAACACACTGTTACCAATTGTTGCAATTCTACCTTAAGAAAGTCTTAAGTGTGGCACTGTGATGGCTTTTCCTCTGAAAAAAATCATTCTGGATTTTATTTTTCAGCTCTAAATGACCAGCCTTACTGATTAATTTCAATAAATGCCCAATATCAGATTCAAATAATCCTAGGGTGAATGGCGATGATTTGACGAAAAAGGTATTTGAATAGAACTACACCTCATGATATTACTGGCCATGATGCCGAAGTTAAGTATCAGCTTGAAAAAGAAAGCTGTGCTTGTAAGTTAATAACAATGTTTTTTCAAAATTAAATTCATGTTGGCTGATCTGGTATGGAGGTGGCAAAACTTGATCATCAAAGAAAAAATATAGGAATTTTGTTGAGATAATTAGCAGGAGAATATGGGGATTTTTATAGGATACAGGGTGCGCGGCTTTGGAAACTTTATTCTACAAATAATTTCCATTAATGATCTAGGAATAGATAAAGATATAAATCCATAATGAATAGGTGAATAGGGAAAGTAGTTGAATTACGATTTGGAGTGATATTTCGACACACGATTTTTTGATTTTTATTTAATAATAGATGATTATCTAATAAAAAAAATGTATTTTAATTTTGAGGAATCTTTTTGGGATAAAGCAATTACATGCAAAACAGATACTGATAAAATTCAATTCTTTGATGAAAATAAAGTTGCATTTTTTCTTCACAATAGCCTGGAAGAGATAGATGACATGTTTTATATTTATGCAAACATGAAAAGGCTGACAGAGAAGGATCTTGATAGTCTAATAAAAAAGGAATGGGTGGAACTGCCTGATGCTTTAAAACTCTTCGCTTTTCAATTTTGTATACTTGATGGAGAGGCCTATAAGCAAATAAGAAGTACTACACCCATTCTTTAATTCTTGTACGGTATCCATCAGGCACTTCAAAATATATGTTGTTAAAATTCAAATAAACATGATTGATAACTTATTTAGAAATCAAACTCTCATGACATTTTTAATTTCTGGGACATGGTTAATTCCTGCTTTTCTTTTGCAATTAAAATACCGTCAAAAACAGATAGAAGTTCAAAGGAACGTTCAAACAAAGAAAATTAGTAGATTATATCCAACACTCAATAAGACATAAAATATTTTGTATGAATTCTACAGAGTACCTAATTGATTTACTTAATAATAGTCCTTTTGATAAAGAAATACCTTCTTTAATAAGAACTTTAAATCTCGAATCGAATATTAATCTTCAAGAAGATTTCTCTTTGCTTGAAGGAGCATGGGAACTCAAATGGAGTAGTTCGAAAGTTCCTTTCTTAAATGTAAATCCAATACTTGAAAATTTACAAATTCTCGACCCCAGAAATTCTGTAGGGCTTAATTTGTTACGTCCAAAAGGATATATGTCAAATGTTGGGGCCACTGCTATTTTGGCGAAACTAAAAATAACAAGTCAAATTCGTACCGAAGTTGCCTTTATGAAAGTCGGCTTATTAGGACCTAAAATACGAAATTCTAGATTTTCATTTCTCCCTAAATTGGCTAAACCTCAACTCTCCTGGTTAGATATAAATTATTTAGATGAAAATCTTAGAATTTGTAAAGGTGGAAAAGGGACTACATTTGCTTTAACCAAGAGAAATGACATATCCCTTGGAGAGTTAGCTTTTTTATTTAAATAATTTTTATCTTTTTACAGCAATCCGTACAATCATCGATCACATCTTTTAATAAGGTTCGTGAGAATGAATCACTGAGTTGATTTTGTTTCATTTTTATGAAAAAGAATTTACCTTCAAAAATATGTCCTGTTTGTTGCCGCCCTTTTTCTTACAGAAAAAAATGGTCTCAATGTTGGTCAGATGTTAAATATTGCTCTAATCGTTGTAGGAACAAAAGAAGATAAAATAATGAAAACAATATCTATAATCTTTCCTAATCAACTATTTAAAGAAAATCCAGCTATTAAAGATGGTGTGGATATTGCATTGTTAGAAGATAGTTTATTTTTTGGACTCGATAAAGATTGGCCTAACAAGATTCATCAAAATAAGTTACTTTTTCATAAAGCGTCCATGCTCGCTTACGCAGATAAATGTAGGTTACGTGGCCATAAAGTTCATTATTTTAAACACATAAGACACTCTAAGACAAATGAATCTTTGATCGAACTTTATAATGAAGGATACAGAGTATTTAATATAGTTGAATTAAATGATTACGTTTTAGAAAAAAGAATAAAAGGCTTTGTTGAGGCTAAAAATTGTAAATTAAATATCTTTAAAAATCCTTGTTTTTTAACTTCTGAAAATCTTAAAAATCAAGTAATTAACACATCAAAAAAACCTTTGATGAATAATTTCTATAAAAAGCAGCGAAAGGAACACTCAATATTAATTGACAACAATTCAAATCCACTTGGAGGGAAGTGGAGTTTTGATAAAGATAATAGAAAAAAATTACCTAAAAATGTGATTTTTCCTACGATTCCAGAGGCTAAACACTCAAAATATGTTGATATTTCTAGGCAATCTATTGGCAATGATTACAATGATTTTCTTGGTTCAAATGATTTTTTCAATTTTCCAGTAACACATGAAGATTCTGTTACTTGGCTTGATTCTTTTTTAGAGCATAAATTTCATTGTTTTGGCGATTATGAAGATGCAATTCATTCAAAAAATAATACTCTTTGGCATAGTATTTTATCCCCTTTATTAAATAGCGGTCTCCTAACCCCAGATTATATAATAAGTAGATCAATTGAGTATGCTTTTGAAAATCAAGTTCCTCTAAATTCACTTGAAGGTTTTATTAGGCAAATAATTGGTTGGAGAGAATTTATCTTAATGATGTATTTGAAATATGGATCTATAATGAGAACCTCGAATTTCTGGTCTTTTGAGGAAAAGGAAATTCCATCATCATTCTATGAAGGCTCTACTGGGATTTTGCCAGTTGATGATGCTATTAAAAATGCCTTAAAGTTAGGATATTGTCATCACATTGAACGTTTAATGATTGTGGGTAACTTTATGTTGCTTTGTCGATTTCATCCCAATAATGTTTATAAGTGGTTTATGGAATTATTTATTGATGCTTATGATTGGGTTATGGTTCCAAACGTTTATGGAATGAGTCAATTTGCTGATGGTGGCATTTTCACCACAAAACCCTATATATCAAGCTCAAACTATATAAAAAAAATGTCAAATTATGATCTAGGTAATTGGTCTAAAATATGGGACGGTTTATTTTGGTGTTTTATCGATGATTATAAGGATTTTTTTGAATCGCAATATAGGTTGTCGATGATTACTAAAATTCTTGAGAAAATGGATTCTAATAAGTTAATTAAACATAAGAAAAATGCCGAAAAATTCATTATATCTTTAAATTAAAACCTCAATTATTGGTAAATTCAACTTTTTTAGATCAAAAAAATCTATACTAATTTCAGTCATCCTACTGAGGATTTATAAATTTATTCCCATAAGACTTTGTTTCAAATATGTTTTTTGATATATTATTTAAATCGATGATAAATTTATTAATTTCCGCTTCTTTTTATACTCATGACACTGGCTGTTGGAGATCGTATACCTGATTTTTCATTGAGCGATCAATCTGGGAAAATTAGAAGTAACAAGGATGTTGCTGGTAAGCCTTTAGTTATCTTTTTTTATCCTAAGGATGATACCCCTGGTTGCAGAGCAGAGGCATGTGGTTTTAGAGATAAGTATGATTTATTTAAAATTTTCGGTGCAGTAGTCTGGGGAGTCAATAATAATGATCAAATTAGTCACAAGAATTTTGCAGATAAAAATAAATTACCTTTCCCATTATTGTGTGACTTTGATAATTCTCTGAGGATTGCTTTCGGAGTCCCAAAGGTATTGGGCATGTTTGACGGAAGAGTAACTTATATTGTTGACTCGAAGGGGATTATAAGGCATGTATTTAATGATCTACTAAATGGTCCAGCTCATGTGACAGAAGCTTTAAGAATCCTTGATGAGATTAGAATGAATTGAATTAAAAGGTATGTATTTTTAAAAAGTTAAAAAATATGTTATCAACTTATTTGTGAATATAGAATTTTAAAATATGCTTGCTGCTTTTGATGATTAACTATTGGCAACGGATATCCCTTTCGTTCTATCGGTAATATCTCACCAGTTATTAGATCTTTTGGGTTGATATGTTTTAACTCTGGGATCCATTCTTTTATGTAGTTTGCCAAAGGATCAAATTTTGAGGTCTGAGTATGCGGATTGAATATTCTCAGAGGCTTAGGATCCATACCACTACTTGCACTCCATTGCCAACCTCCATTATTAGCAGCAAGATCACCATCAACAAGATTTCTCATGAAAGTTTTTTCTCCTAATTTCCAGTCACAAATTAAATCCTTGACTAAAAATGATGCCACTATCATTCTGCATCGATTGTGCATCCAACCACTAGTATTTAGTTGACGCATTGCTGCGTCGATTATGGGGAAACCAGTTAATCCCTTTTCCCATAGCTTAAATTTATTGGATTCATTCTCCCATGGAAATTTTTTCCACTTTTCCCTGTAAGGTCCGACGGCGAGTTCAGGGAAAGCAAAGAGCGCATGATTATAAAATTCTCTCCATATAAGTTCTTGCTCCCAAGTATTTATACTATTTAATTCATTTTGATCTTGATGACTATTCAAATTATTTCTACATTGACTCATCGATTTGAATAGATCCCTTATTGAAATAGTCCCTAAAGCCAATGCTGCACTTAATAATGATGTACCTTTTATGAAAGGGAAATCTCGATTATTTTTATAATTGTATATGTTGTTTCCTGAATTAATACTTTTATCTTTGAACTTAAGGAGGAATTGATTTAATTGCCTTTTTGCATTTGACTCACCTGGCATGCAAGGACATTTAGATCCATTGTAAAAAGTAAATCCAAAAAACTCAACTGTTGGTATTTTATCTATTACAGAAATATCTTTAGAAATATTAGTAATATTTTGAATATTATC
The DNA here is from genome assembly GCF_059772305.1 of Prochlorococcus sp. MIT2309. Classification (NCBI taxonomy): domain Bacteria; kingdom Bacillati; phylum Cyanobacteriota; class Cyanophyceae; order Synechococcales; family Prochlorococcaceae; genus Prochlorococcus; species Prochlorococcus sp. MIT2309. The sequence continues at coordinate 1,596,859 of NZ_CM186282.1, forward strand.
TTCTGTATTAGGTATCACTTTTTTAAGTCTACTTGTATCTTTATAGATAACTTCGGAGATTTCTTTATTATAATTTTTTTTCCATGATTTTGAGAAAGGTGTAAATACCCTATAGTCTGTATTTGTGTTAGATTTTATTGACCCAGGCTGCATCATTAGATGATCCCAATACGTTTTTGTTTTGACATTCTTTCTGTTAAGTATTTCAGTAATTTTTTTATCTTTCGCTATATATTGAGGCTCAACTGACTTGTTCCATACTACTAAATCTGATTTTATTAACTCTACTAACTTTGGCAGCTTATCTTTTGGGTCGCCATTAATTATTAAAAAGTTTCTACCAGAACCTATCCAACTGTTCTTCAATTCCTTAAGACTCTCTAATATAAACCACGCTCGGGATGTCGCCATGATTGATTTTTCAAAAATTTCTGGATCAAAAAAATATACCCCAATTAATTCTTGGGAGAAATTATTGGCTTCCATTAAGCCGATATTATTTTCAAATCTTAGATCTTTTCTGTGCCAGAAAATGCATCTTTTAAAATTCATACTGAACCCTCAGAGTTTTAGCTTTTACTTTCACCTTGAGAGTTATAGCTAAATTTTTAAATGATTGTTTGATGCCCTCTGCGAAAAAAATAAAAGTTTTTTTACTTTTGGAAATCTTTAACATTTTGAAAAATCATTAGACTTATGAATCTTATTTTTTTGCGATATTATATTGAATAACCGTAATAGCAATATGATTAAAGATTGGGTTGATAGATTTTTGATTTTAAATTTAATAGTTATTTTTTTGGGTTTTTTATTATTTCTTTTAGGATTTATATTTAGTCTCAGTGGCAAAATCTTTTTGATAGAAATATTTAAAAAGATATGGTTTCCATTACTTATCCCAGCTCTAAGTACTTTCTTTACGGCAGTATTTATTCAATTTATTTTAAATTTTTTTCAGAGAGAAAACGAATAATTAAAATCTTGCTGCTTTCAAATTTATAAATTCAGGCTGATCATTAATAAAATTAGGCGTTGACTCGATCATTTCCGCAGTAAACAAAACAAAATTTTTTTTTGTAAATGATACTTGAGTTAATTCACATCTTTGGCCAAGCTGTTCATAGCAGAGCTTTTTATTTTGAATATTGGAGCTCCAAAAGCTAAAGATGAAGATGCAAGACTAAAAGCACTTGCTGAGTACAGAATACTTGGGACTCAGCCAGAAGATTGTTACGACGACATAACTACTATTGCCTCACTCACCTGCGGCACACAAATCTCCTTAATGAGTCTTGTTGACGCTGAGAAGCAATGGTTTAAATCAAGTTATGGATTTGAGACTAAAGAGACAAGTCGAGATGTTTCGTTTTGTGCGCATGCAATTCTCAGCCCTTTGCCTTTAATTGTTGAGGATGCATCAATTGACGATAGATTTAAGTACAACCCTCTAGTGGTTGAAGATCCCAAAATCAGGCTTTACGCAGGTTTTCCTCTTCAAACTCCTAACGATCAAAGAATTGGGACACTATGTGTAATTGACAGAAAACCAGGAAGATTATCTGATAAGCAGCACACAATTATGGAGGCTTTGTCCAGGCAGGTTGTAGTATTTTTAGAATTGAGAAAACGCTCTCTTCGTCTCTTAGATGCGCTTAGCCATCTTCACGGTTCAGAGGGGATTATCACAACCTGTTCTTATTGCAGGGAGGTAAGGGATTCAAAAGGTGAGTGGCAGCACCTAGAAAAGTACCTCTCTAAAATTAGTGATATTAGATTTAGTCATGGTATCTGTGATCCTTGCATGGAGAAACATTTCCCAGATATTTTGGAAATTTGGGATAAAGAGGAATGATTTTTTAAAATACACCTCAGATAAACATTTTCTGAATCTTTTTCAAGAATTGAATTGCGAAAAATTTTTTGATAATTTTATATACGTAAAAGGTTCTATTATTTATCACGAATATAAAACTTAAAATGGATTTTAAAGGCCCTGATGCTGTCGATAAAGCGATTAATTCTGGAGTTGACCTTGATGGGTCTATTATCCCTGTGAAAATGTTAGATCTGTATAGAGAGGTGATGGATAAGGAGAATAGTAGAAGTAGGAGTGGCGTTAAAAAATCAATGAGAAATCGAATTGTGCGTAGTGGCTCAAAACATTTTGATCAAAAGACCTTGGATCTAAAATTGAAGGAGGCAGGTTGGGATGGTTTAAAAACAAAAGAAATAGAATTTTTCTATGGCTAAATCACAAAAACAATTGCTCATAGTGGTTTTTTGTTTTTCAAATTGTTGTAATTTTTCAGTTCTATAGGTTTTTTTTATAGTTTAAGTAAGTTGTTTTTTTTGAACCAATAATTAATTTAATCTAAGACATACCAATGGATTCGAACCATTCAGGTCAAAATTCATGTGGGGATTATTAGGATTTCAATCAAGCTACAACGCTCAATTTTTTGCTTGCTCATTAAGGATACTTAAATGTTTGCTTTGCTTGGTCAAAATCGCTGTAACCTTTAAGTCGATTTGCGAGTGAATCTTTAACTTATGCAAACCTATGGAAATCCAGATGTCACCTATGGATGGTGGGCTGGTAATGCTGGTGTAACTAATCGTGCTGGGAAATTTATCGCAGCACATGCAGCTCATACCGGTTTAATTTCTTTCGCTGCTGGAGCAAGCACCATTTGGGAAATGTCGCGTTTTGACCCTTCAATAGCTATGGGTCATCAAAGCTCCATTTTTCTTGCCCATTTGGCTTCTATGGGAATCGGTTTTGACCAGGCCGGAGTTTGGACTGGTGAAAACGTTGTATCCATTGCAGTCGTTCATTTGATTGCCTCAATGGTTTATGCCGGTGGAGCTCTTGCCCATTCGCTGCTATTTGATGGCGATCTGGCGGATGGACCTGTTCCGACAACCAAAAAATTCAAACTTGAATGGAATAACCCTGACAATCAAACTTTCATTCTTGGACATCATTTGCTCTTCTTTGGAGTAGCGAACATTATGTTCGTTGAGTGGGCTAGGACTCATGGAATATATGATCCTGCAATTGGTGCTGTCAGACAAGTTGAGTACAATTTGAATCTCAATGCAATTTGGGGCCATCAACTTGATTTCTTGACGATAGATAGTCTTGAAGACGTAATGGGGGGCCATGCATTTTTGGCTTTCGCTCAAATCTCTGGTGGTGCTCATCACATTGCTACAAAGATGGGTTCAGGATTGCTAGGTGAGTACACAACTTTTAAAGGCTCTAAGGTACTTTCAGCAGAAGGAATCCTTTCTTTCTCACTCGCTGGGATTGGATGGATGGCTATTGTCGCAGCTTTCTGGTGTGCACAAAACACAACAGTTTATCCTGAGGCTTGGTATGGAGAACCTCTTGCACTTAAGTTTGGCATCTCCCCGTATTGGGTAGATACTGGGGATGTTTCTGATTGCACTTCTTTCCTTGGACATACCACAAGAGCCGCATTAACTAATGTGCACTACTACTTTGGATTCTTCTTTATTCAAGGGCATCTGTGGCACGCATTGAGAGCAATAGGCTTCGACTTTAGAAGCGTTACTAGAGCTATCAGTAATCTTGATAATGCAAGAATTACTCTCGAAGGTTAAAAAGTTAGTTTTAGGGTTTGTTTGCCTCCCTTAACAAAAAAGACCTCCTCTAATTGAGGAGGTCTTTTTTGTTATTGGTCCTCTCCCCAACGTGAGTCAATTTTCAAACCCCAACTTTTTGCAAGAGCCACAACTTCCTCATGGGTTGTGCAAGAAATTAATTTCTTTTTAAGTTCATTATTTTGTTTTATCATAAAAAGCATTTTGTTTAGGTTTTCTATTTTTTGTGTGAAAATCTCGAAATCTTTTTTCGCCATCTGTTTCAACCTCAATAAAAGACTCTTGTTAATTTATTTTTGGGTTTATCATACAAAATCATTGATTTTCTTTTAGTGGCTACAAGTAAAAAAGACGAAGCAAAAACTATTCTCCGATTTGTTAGGGAGGAATTAAGATATCTTGATGAGGATTTAAGAAATGATGGCCTTCTGCCTGAAGTGACTTCATTAAGGTCAATTTATGAGCAATTATCGGCTTTACATGATTCCATAGAGGGTAAAACTAAAAAAGTATTTAAACCTGATAATGAAAAGAACAAAAATGCAATAAAAGACCTGGCTTGACTGTATTAAAATTAAATTAGATGAAATGCTTTCATGAATGGTAGAAAACAAAGGCCTCCTTGGTTGAACTGGGCTTATCTCATTATATTTATATACACATCTCTATTCTTATTAAATTCTTGGTCTGGGATGTTAAACGGTCATCCTGTAGGGATGAAATAATATTAGGAATTTAACAAGCATTAGAATACTATTTTAAATAATTATTTTGCGATTCAAAAAATCTGAGTTAATTAGCTATTAATTCAATAACTAATTTAACATGATTTGAAAATAGTATACTCTATTCGAAAAAGAAATACTTGAGGTAATACTAATAATTTTTATTTTATGAAAAAATAAAAATTATTAGTTCTTTTTTTAAGAGCTTATTGAATTAGGTTTAGATTGTATTATTAGATGCCTACCGGGGGTGTTGAAGTCAACGCCAATATAGGCATTTGTTGAATATTTATTTAATTAAAAAAATCATGTATCTTGTTGCTTCAAGTATTTCACAATTCAAGTTCGTATGGATTTGGATACCCACAATTTTATTGTTAATTTCCTTTGTTATTTTTTTATTATTATCAACAAATAAAAATACCATTAAAGCAAGTGATGGAACAGTATTTGCTACTATTGAAGAAAAAGATAAATATGAAATAGCGTTAGGAAAAATTAAGAAATTATTTGATGCCAATAGTCAGAAAACAGAAGAATTAGATGAACAAGGTTTCAGTTTAGACTTTATAAATATACTCCGGGATGAAGGGTTTAAAGATGCAAATAAAATAATGAAGTATAGAAATTATCTAAGTAAACTCGTTAAAATTATTTATTCGGAATAATGCAATTAGTCTTAGGATATTTAATTTATTGAAATTTTCTTCGTTTAAGTAAAGCTGAACTCTCTTTTACAAACTCACGAATTCCCATTAAAGCTAATATTCCAATAGAAATTGATATGAGGATTGGGATAAATGATTCAATTTGAGTCATGGCTTTGTGTTTTCGTTGGTTCAGGGGAGATAAACTTTTATTAGGTTATTTTTATAACCGATAAAAGAATCAGAATCCATTTAATATAGATTTAGGAGCAAATTTTGGTTTTGTCTATGAGATAAATGACTTAAGTAATTATTCTCTCTATTCTATTGAGCTTAATATTCTTCCCAATATTCTTCTATATCATCTTCTATGTCGGGGGGGTCTTCAAGCTCACCCGCTGACTCATTAAGCATCAATAATAAACCTTCAAGATATCTCATTTTTGAGGGGTCTTCTGAATTCTGAAGCAATTTTCTTATTTCATTAGCTACTCCGGGTTTATTCTCTTCAACTTCTCTTGAAAGTTTTTGAAAAATATCTTCAGTAGGACTATTTTCGATCATTTTTTTACTGATGTTTTTAGATTAATAGATTGCATTCAAATATTTTTTATCTAAATAAATTCAGTTGCCAGGATAATTTAGCGTTTGTTTCTCTAGATTTAAATCGGAAAATTTAGTCGCTTCCCAATGTAAATCTCTACATATAAGAAATCTAATGTCCTTTTCTTTTAAAAATTCATCATTAACTAGAGTTTGAAGCTTTTCTATAGAGAAAGTCCCCCAACCCTTTTTATTTTTAAACCACTCGTCCATTTCCCATTCTTGTTCAGAATATATATCTTGATAGCCAAAAGCTGTTTTACAGTCTTCTGACACAGCACAAATATACCAATCACCAATTACACCAAAAAGATGCGAGTAAACCTTCAGATCATCCTTTTGACTTGTGTCAGGTTTTATTGTTGGTATTTCTTTGGCTAATTCTCTTGGCATCAAAGAAAATGAATTTTGGTTTGAGATTGCCAAATGGATTTCGGTTACTAATAAAAAGCCTAGCTCTTGAGAGTGCAAGTTGGATTTTGAAAAACCAAAATTATTTTTCTTGTAAAAAATGATAGGCCTTATCAGGGATGTTGTTTTTAATTACTTTTTTTGACTAAAAATTTAACTATCTTTCTCAGAGGCTTTAAGTGCGTGTAGGGCCATATTTATGTGAACTTCTAATGCTCCTAAAGCCATTATTTCATTACTATCTTTACCTTCGAAAATAGATTTCTTTCTACTGGCTAAGTTGGCGAGAAGCTCCTTACTTATCGAAGACCACTGGTTGGTTAATTTTTGGAAATTTTCTTTTTCAGTGCTGTCATTATTTAGCGAAAGTAGTTCATGAGAAATACCTGATGGAGCTTTTTTTAAGAGTTTGTTTAATGTTCTATGGCTTATGGAAAGTGGGAAAGAATTGGAGTTGTTCACAAATATTCCTCTGCTGCAATTAAATTAACAATTCTTGCCTGCTTTAACTAGCAATGATATGGGTGTAATCACCGCACAGACTTTTTGGGCAATTTATTTTTAGTGAATATTTAATATTGACTTAACAATATTTTTAAATTGATTGCCTCTTTCCTCAAAATCCTTATATTGGTCAAAACTTGAACAAGCAGGCGATAGAATAATGTTACTTGGATTCATTTTTTGGCTTTCATAAAATGCCGAATATGTTGCTTCTTTTAAGTTTGAAAAAATAAATATCTTACCTTGATAGTTGCCTTTAATTAATGTGCTCTCTAATTTTTTAGCGGAAGATCCATAAAGAAATATTGCACAAGAAAATATATTTAGATTATCAATCCAATCCAACGGGTTTCCTTCTTTAGCTAAGCCTCCTGAAATTACAATTGATTTTGTTTTTAAAGATGCAATACCAACTGCAGAAGATTCATAATTTGTTGCTTTACTGTCATTATATATGTTTATAGATTTAAATTTTCCAATTAATTCTAATCTATGGGCAACGCCTGAAAAATCTGAAATTCCATATTTTATTTGATTTGATTCAAGTCCTGCTTTTCTTGCTGCTGCAATAGCTAAAAGAAAATTATTTAAGTTATGTTTTCCTGGTAATTTTAAAACAGAAGAATGGAACAACTTGTGGGAACCCTCATAAATGACTCCTTCTTTATTTATCCAGTAATCAGACCTTTTATTATTAATTTCTTGAAAGTTTGATTTTATCCAAATTCCTGCCCCTAATGATTCTTTCTTTTTAACTAAATATTGGTCATCACCATTATAGATTCTTATATTTGAATGATCTAAAAGAGTTTTTTTGATATTAAAATAGTTTTCTAAGGTTTTGTGCCTATCAAGATGATCGGGTGTGAAAGTAGTCCATATTCCAATATGCGGTGATATTTTCTCGCCAGACTCTATTTGATAGCTACTAAGCTCCATAATTAACCATGAGGGCATAGGCGATAGAGAATCTTTGTATTTAAGTGCAATTTCTGATGCGGCATGACCGTTATTACCTCCAGTCGCAATATTGATCTTATTTTTTTTGAAAATATGATTAAGCATCTCAGTAACCGTCGTTTTCCCATTAGTACCCGTTATGCATATCCAGGGGATGTGATTCATTCGCTCCCAAGAGAGAGATATTTCACTTTTGACCCCAATACCTAGGTGTCTTAATTTTTCAAGAGTTTTGTTTTGCCACGAAATTGCTGGGCTTATGATGACTTCATCAAGTCCCTCAAGAAATGGTTTAAAGCTTTCGATTTTAAGTGGCTTACCTAGTTGGACATTAATTTGATTACTCTCAAGTGACTTTTTGATATTTCTGAAGTGAGCGTTGTCGTTTTCTTCTAGTATTATTATTTTCTTTCCTTCTTTTTTCAAGAGCTTCGCTGCGCCAATTCCAGAACGACCTAATCCCACAATGGCAGTCAATTTATTTGAACCCTTTTCCCTGTTCTGATTCATAGAAAAATTGGAAATTATGTGAAAATTAGACTTTTAGACTGGCAGAAACTCTCTAATGTTGCTTTGATTTAAAGGATATAGGTTTTTATTATTCTCTATGGCTTCATCAGTGCGAGAGAAACAACTGTTAAACAATAATCACATTACTAATAGTTGTTCTTGTCATCATTGTCTTGGCATCAGACGGCAACAAGAAGAGAGTGAGATTAATTGGTTAAAAGAACATCGCTTATTCGACAGATAATAAAAATTTAGATTGATTTTAAAGTTATGGGCGATACTGGAATCGAACCAGTGACTCCTACCGTGTCAAGGTAGTGCTCTACCTCTGAGCTAATCGCCCCAGATTTAATCTCCTTGGATAATCTACACTCATATTTGACTTTAATGAGATTATCAGGCTGCTTGGATCATTGATTAATTTCGAATCAGTTCAATTTTCCATCTTCCTCGTTTAGTTATTTCAAAAGCTACCACTTCCAATATCCCCTTTTCTTCTAATTGAATTTTGTCCCCAATATTTACTGACTTGCTAACCTGTTTGACCTTTTCCCAGTTTAATCTCAGTCTTCCATTTTTAATATGATCAACAATCTTTGCTCTGGATATACCAAAACCTGCAGAAGAAATTGCATCTAACCGTAAGGATGCTTCAACGGATTTGATTTTTTTAGGATTTCTATAGTGGGGAAGATTTAATTTTTCTAACTCCAGTGCTTCAAATCTAATCTCTACATCTTTGAGGTGAGAAGTTAAACCGTTTAATTCTAATGCAACTTTTGGTGTGCAAATTAATTGGGCCCCTCTGTCGCGATTAAGCCAAATATCCCCAATTTCATCTAATTGATAACCCAAATTGATAAAAGTATTTCTGAATTCTTCTTTTGTTACTCTTTCGAAAAGAAAATTTCCTTCAATATTTATTCCCATAAAAGGTAATTCTTTTTCTTTTTCAATAGGCTTCCTACTTAAGCAAATTCTTTGGCGCTCTGCACCTAGATATCCTCCCCAAGCAAAAAAATGAATTCCTTCAAGCTTTTTTATTACTCTCATTGATTCCTCTTTTTTTGGAGCAGAGATAAACTTAGACCAAACTATCTCCCAATTTTTGTAGGCTTTTTCAAATGTTTTAATTATATCTTTTTCCTCTGAGCTTAATTCAGATTTATTAAAAATTTCTTTAACTAGGTCAGTCACAATTAATTGATTTTTTTAAGAGAATAATTCTTTATATTTGATTAAGTCTAATTATTTTTAAGTTATTGGATTTTTTTAGTATTTTCCATGGTAAATCAATTTCTATAGGTGTTTCTGCAAGTAATAACCATTGCCCTTCTTTATTTAGTTTTTGAAGCGCCTTTATGTCATCGCTCGTGTCAGGATTAACACTCGCTGAAGAAACATAGCTACCAATCCACCCTGATCCCATTCCAAGCAGCCCCCCAAAAAGAGGTTCAAAAAAAGGTGATAATCCAAGGTCCTGGAATGTTGTTAAAGCTGTCATTTTAGTGAATGCTATCCCAGCAATGAATCCAAATGGCATTAACCAAAATGCCATGGTTTTCTGTCTTATTTGCCTATCAAGCTTTGGGTTCAGTAATTTTATCTTTTCAATTTCTATTGACTCTGAGGTAATTATATCCTTGATCTCTTCTACTGATTCCTGCTGATTTGTTGCATTTGTTTTTGAGCTTGGTCTTATTAAGTCAATCTTAATGGGTGCTTCGAATGAAACTTGCATTTGTTTTTTTAGTTCGATGGCCTGTTTTGATTCTTCAAAAACAACTACGCAAATTGGCACAATTCCTTTCCCCAATTGTTTGGATTCTGAACCCTAGGCATCATAAAGCTGATAAGCAAGTGCAAGATCACTACAGTTCAGTACGGCAATAGATTCGCCCTCAATGACGAAAGTACTTGTTTCCGATCCGATTGACCAAGTTGGTGTAGAAATACTGAGCCAAGTTGCTCAGGTAGATCAATTGCATGGCTTGGATCCAGATGAGCTCAAGTCAAAGATTAGAGATTATGATGCTCTTATGATTCGCTCAGGTACTCAAGTTACCTCAGCAATAATTCAAAATGCTGACAACCTAAAGATTATTGGTAGAGCTGGTGTTGGCGTAGACAATGTTGATGTACAAGCAGCGACCAAGAAGGGAATATTAGTTGTAAATTCTCCTGGCGGAAATACCATTGCTGCGGCTGAACATGCTTTGGCAATGATGTTGGCAATTTCTAGACATATTCCCAACGCACATTCAAGTGTTTTTTCTGGTAATTGGGAGCGAAAGAAATTTGTTGGCTGTGAACTTTATAAGAAAACCCTTGGGGTTGTTGGACTTGGCAAAATTGGATCACATGTAGCAAAAGTTGCAAATGCAATGGGAATGGAAGTTCTGGCTTTTGACCCATTTGTCTCAGCAGATCGAGCTAAGCAGATGCAAGTTGAGATTGGAAGTCTCGAAGAAGTTTTCAGTCAGTCGGATTATGTCACTCTGCATTTGCCTAGAACTCCTGATACAGAAAATCTGGTGAATACGAAAATGCTTTCGATAATGAAGCCCACTGCAAAATTGATCAATTGTGCAAGAGGCGGAATAATAAATGAATCTGATTTAGCAGAGGCCTTAAAAAAGGGAATAATTTCTGGTGCAGCCTTGGATGTTTATTCCTCTGAACCGTTGAGTTCGGAATCACCCTTAAGAACTGTTGAAAAAGGTCTCATACTCACTCCTCATTTGGGCGCATCTACTCGAGAGGCACAAGAAAATGTTGCCATTGATGTTGCTGAGCAGATTAGAGATGTTCTCACTGGATTGCCAGCGCGTAGCGCTGTAAACATCCCTGGCCTGAATGCAGAGATAATGGATAGTCTCAAGCCCCATCTTGAGTTAGCTGAGACACTGGGCTTGTTTGCAAGCCAATTATGTGGAGGCCAAATTCAGAAAATTGAAGTTCGGCTTCAAGGTGAATTTGCCAAGCATCCCTCTCAGCCCTTAATTATTGCCACACTCAAAGGCATCCTTACAAATGCTCTTGGAAGTAAAATTAACTATGTTAATGCGTCACTTGAGGCTAAAACTCGAGGTATTGAGGTCGTAGAAGTTAGGGAGGAGGCTAATCCAGATTTTTCTGGGGGCGCCTTGCAATTAAGCACCTATGGTGGAAAGGATCATCACACCCTTACTGGAACAGTTTTTGTTGACGGTGATCTTCGAATTACAAATATCGATGACTTCCCCGTAAACCTCTCACCAAGTCGGTACATGCTTTTTACCAAACATAGTGACATGCCAGGAATGATTGGAAAACTTGGGTCCCTTTTAGGTCAGCACAATGTCAATATTGCTTCAATGCAAGTTGGGAGGAGGATTTTAAGAGGTGAAGCTGTGATGATTTTAAGTATTGATGATCCGATACCCTCCGAATTATTGGTATCAATTCTTGACTTTGAAGGAATTAACCAAGCCAAGCTAGTTAATTTGTAGTAATCATGTCTGAGGAAAAGGGGCTTTGGTCTTGCGAAATTGATATTCCCTGGGAGTTGGAGGATTCAATCATTTGGAAATTAAAAAGTCTAAAGATTAAACATTTTGCATTTGAATCAAGCCCAGAAGAAAATTATCTTCAGAAACTTACAATATGGCTGCATCCCAAAGAGTGCTCAGTTCGAGAAAAAGAGAATTTATGGATTGAATTGGAACCATTGGGGAAAGTATTTGGAGTTCAGCTGAATTTGCCAAAATGGACAAAAATTCAAGAATTAGACTGGAATCTTGAATGGAAGAAAAAGTGGAATCCAAATCCAGTAGGTAAAAATTTTCTAGTTCTACCAGCCTGGATTGATTTAATACCCGAGGAATACAAATCAAAACAAATAATAAGAATTGATCCTGGCTGCGCTTTTGGAACAGGTTCTCATCAATCCACACAACTTTGTTTAGAGGCAATGGAGGAAATTGTCCTCAAAAACTTGTCTGTTGTTGATTTGGGTTGTGGAAGTGGAATTTTATCTATTGCAGCGCTTTCTCTTCAAGCAAAAACGATTTGTGCTGCGGACATAGATCCCTTTGCTGTTCAATCCACCTTAAATAACCTTAAATTAAACAATTTTAATGAACACTCCTATAGCGTTATTGATGGCTCAATTGTTGAACTCAATTCAAAGTTAAAAAAAAATTCAACAGACTTGCTTCTTTGTAATATTTTGGCATCGGAAATAAAAAATTTAGCTTGGGGCTTCGATTCTCTTCTATCGAGAAATGGAAAAGCGCTTTTAAGTGGATTGCTTGCTGAACAGATTCCTGACTTGACAATGACTCTTAATCACTATGGATGGACAGTATCAGAGATTCATAAGAAAAATTCTTGGGCAATGCTTGAGATTATTAGAGATGGTATTGAATAAAAAAAAAATATCAATACAATCAAAAAATCAATCTCAATTACTCTTGATACTCAGCTTAAGAACTGTCCTTTGGTTCGTAAGCCTTTTGTTTTAAGAAAATTGAAACAAGCCCTATCTTAATTTGGCTAATGAAATCAACTTTCAAAGTGACATTTTTAAATGAGGCAGAAGAGCTGAATGAGACATTAGAAATACCTGATGATGAGTATATTCTTGATGCTATTCAAGAGAGTGAAATAAAGCTTCCCTATTCTTGTAGAGCGGGTGCTTGCTCATCATGTGTTGGGAAAGTGCTCTCAGGCTCAGTTGAGCAACCAGATCAAAGTTTTTTGGACTCTAAACAACTGGAACAAGGATATATTTTGATGTGTGTTGCTTATCCAACTTCCGATTGTGTTATTTCTACGCATCTTGAAGAACAACTCTATTAGGCCAATTTTTTAAAATATTACTTCTTAGTTGCCAAATCGAAGTTTCTTGGCCAATGTCATAGAACTTCTTGATTACTTTTTATCAGGAGCTTTTTTGGGAGTCAAAATGCTAGGCGCTAAAAATATTAATCTTCTTGACCATGGAACTATTCACGTCAGTAATGGTGGGCAATATTCTTTTCGCGTTGTTGGGCCCTGCTGTAGGCTTTTTGATCGAGAAGAATTGCCTTGGCCATGTTGCAGACTGTCTTGGAAGAGTAAGGAGCCCAGCTGGAGGAGGATTGGGAATAGGTTTGTCCCTGATATTGCAGCAAGAAAATCACCATCATATTCAGTTGAAATTCTTCAGCCTGGGAATAAGCCAGTTAAGACAGTTCTGACCTTATTCCCTGACAAGTTTGATTCTTCTGTTCAAGAATGGTGGTACAGCAGGCACCCAAGATCACGAATTCCCGAAAACACCAATTTCCCAACGCCTTGATAACAATTTTTCAAATTAGAATTTGAAAAGCATTACAAAGCTTTTTTGAATGAAGCCTAATTAGAGAATGCCGGATAACCTAAGAAAAAATTTTTTAGGCATGAATTTCGACTATCACGCAGTTGCTGCTGCTTCCTCTGCTGCCATTCCTTTAGCTGCTGGTGCGGCTGGTGTTAGTTACTTCGTAATGCGCTCAAAAGGAGTTGGCTTTGGAACCGCACATTTATTAGTTGGAGTCCCTGTATTTATAGTAGGTGCTGCTTCAGCAGCTTTTTTTCTCATAACTAAATAAATCCCAACCAGAAAAAAATCAGCATAAAAAAAGGCCATTTCTGGCCTTTTTTTATGCCAAGTGATTTGGTTATTTATCCTCTCCCAGGATTGAAAGAGTTTTTACCTTCGGAAGGAGGAACATAATTTGCTCCCAAGGAATCACACTTTAGAGACTCAGCAGTTTTACCTGTTGCTGTTTTGCATAGTGTCTTAGTTGAACTTTTATCAAGAACTGCATCTGTAAAGTCTGCTCCATCAATGGTTGCACCATCGAAAACATTCTTGAGAAGTTCAGCCCCTGTGAAATTTGCATTTGACAGATTTGCATTGTCAAATCGAGAAGCGTAAGCAATCACATTGGTCATGTTTGCGCCTGTCAAATCAGCATTTTTGAGGCTTGCAACACTGAAATAAGAACCGGATAGATCAGCGTCTCCAAGATCTTTTCCAGACAGATCGTATTTTACGTATTCTGTATTTTGAAGATTTTGTCCATGGAGACTAGTATCAAGTGTATCTACAGATGATGGATCACTTGGATACAGAGCATTTGTTGAGATGGGACTGATAATTAATCCCACCACTACAGGTAACAAGATTAATAGTCTTGTTATGGATCTTTTCAAGGAAGAAAATAGAGAGGCCATTTAAAACGCCAGCGGTTTACTGAAACACCAAACGGAACTATTGTTTCATGGGCTGGGATATCCAACCACAACGGATCACGAACTGTTGCAGCTTTTTTTTACATCTATTTGAAGAAAGTCTTTTGCCAGAAGGGTATTGGGAAAAATTGCTTTTGCTTCATTAAGCAGGTCATTGGGAGTTATTACATTATTTGGTGCATATCGAGGACTGAAATGAGTCAAAATTAGTTGTCCTACATGTGCTCCTAGTGCAGTTTGCGCTGCCATTGTGCTTGTTGAATGAGCTTTTTGGTATGCCATATCAGCATCGTTATGAGCAAAAGTGGATTCATGAACAAGAAGGTCTGTTCCCATTGAGAATTCAACAGCTTTTTCTGAAAACATTGTGTCTGTGCAATAAACCATGCTCAGACCGCTTTTTGGAGCCCCGGTGAAATCTTTCCCTTGAAAAGTTCTCCCATCAGGTAGGGAAATATTTTCTCCTCTTTTTAAAGCTGCATAAACTGGTCCAGGTGGAATTTTGAGTTCTTGAGCTTTTTTGAGGTCAAATTTGCCTGTCTTTGCTTTTTGGTCTATGCGGTATGCAAAAGCTGGAATTCTGTGCTTTAAGGGAGCACAACTTACAGAAATATCTTTATCGTCAATTAAAGAAGAATCACCAAAGGCGAATTCTTCTACTGCATGTATGCGTAATGGATAGCCTATTTTACAGGAACTATTTTTAAAGACCCCTTGTAAAAAATCATTTAATGGGGAAGGACCATAAATGTCTATGCCATTGCTTTTACCAGCAAGTCCCAAACTCGCCAGAAGACCAGGAAGTCCATAAATATGATCACCATGCATGTGAGTAATAAATATCCGCCTTAGTTGGGATAATCGAAGACTGCTGCGCATGAATTGGTGTTGAGTTCCCTCTCCACAATCGAATAACCATAATTCAGAACGTTGAGGCAATCTCAGCGCCATCGCTGATACATTGCGAGCCCGTGTGGGTACTCCAGAACTTGTGCCAAGAAAAGTTACCTGCAACTTCTTTCTCTCTGTTGGTTAATTCAGATGTTTATAATTTTGGCAGTGGTTTTGCATATGTCTTACCGCCAAAATAAAGTTTGAACATTAAGAGTTCTATTTTGGTTAGAAGGCAAAGTTTTATTTTTGTTTTTTTACTTAGCCTGGGAACTACCTGGAGTTTAGTGCCTTGTCTGGTCCATGCAGGCAATGAACCAATAATGAGAGTTTTAATTGACGAATCAAAAAAAGTTAGATTCAGGTCAGATGGGAAGATACCACTCTCAGTAAGTGGTTTGAGTTATGTTAGGAAGAGAGCTAATGCTATTGAATTAAAAGCATCAAATAATAAAATTTTATGGAAAATTGATAAAGATACCTGGAGAAGTATTCCTTCAAGTAGCTTAATTAAAGTTTCAACTACAGATCCAAGAGGTATCTGGTTAGGCAAAAGAAGATATGCCGGTAATATAAAAATCAGTCATAATAAAGAAAACTTAATTGTTGTAAATCATTTGGGTATTGAGAGATATTTGGTAAGTGTTGTGGGTGCTGAGATGCCAAAGAGCTGGCCTCAAGCTGCTCTTAAGGCGCAGGCCGTAGCAGCGCGAACTTATGCATTAAAAAGGTTTGGAAAAAAAGAAATTTTTGATATTAATTCTACAGAATCTAGTCAGGTTTATCTTGGATTGGAGTCAGAGACAAAAAGTACTAAGAGAGCAGTAAAAAGTACTAGATCATTAGTGATTAAATATAAAGGGAAATTGATTAGTGCAGTCTTTCATAGTAGTTCAGGGGGACAGACAGAAGCAAGTGGATCTGTTTGGAAATATCAACTACCTTACTTAAAAAGTGTTCCTGACTATGATAATCATAGCCCAAAATATAGATGGAAAAAAAAATTTGAAACTGAACAATTGAAAATAATTTTCCCTCAAACTGGAGGTGTTCAAAATATACAAATAATAAATAAAAGTAAAACAGGTCGAGTCTTAAATGCCAAAGTTTATGGACCAAAAGGATATGTATATCAGACAGGGAGACAATTAAGAGAGCGATTAGGACTTAAAAGCACACTTGTTCGGTTTAAAATGGTCTCTACACAAGACTCTTCGAATAATTTAAAGGAAAAAGTAAGGCAAAAAGATATTAATAATAAATATACCGAAAATAATGGTTTATCTCTACCAAAAGCTAGAGAAAATTATGACTTAATTGTCAATGGAAATGGTGCTGGACATGGAGTTGGGTTAAGTCAATGGGGTGCAAATGGCTTGGCAAAAAGAGGAGCTAACTTTAAGCAAATTATTTATCATTATTATTCTGGCGTAAAAATTAGACCCTATTGATTTAATTCTTAGCCAATAGCATTAAATACAATTTTTGGCTTAATTGTATCAGCACTAAGAATTTCACCAATTCCCATAACCTCACAATTATTGTAAAGCAATATAAATTCATCATTATTAGCTAAATATTCCTCTGATGGGTTTTTAACTTGTTCCTGATTAAATTTAATTTTTTTGCCCATTCTCCATGAAGATATTGTCTTATTATTATCAATACTTATTTTTTTGATATTACTCAATTTGTCAATAGGATTTATTAAATCTGGAATTTTTTGGCAATATGGATCAAATTTTGGTAACGGAATTGAATCTTTCTCTTTGAAACCAAGGGCTGCTATTCGTCTCATTTCAAGTAAGCATCCACCACTTTTAAGTTCATTACCAATGTCTCTTGCTAGAGAGCGTATATATGTGCCCGATGAGCACTCTATTGTAATTGACAATCTCCCAAAATTATCATCCCAATTTAAAAGATCAATACTATTAATTTCAATTATTCTTTCTTCCATATCAAATTTTTCCCCTCTTCTAAATCTCTTATAAGCTCTCTCCCCATTGATATGAACGCTTGATACTAACGGGGGTTTTTGTTTGATCTTACCAACAAACTTATTGAGAATTTTTTCTAGAAAATATTTATCAATTTTTGGACATTCTTTTTTCTTAATTATCTCTCCAAAAATATCATCTGTTGTTGTTTCAATTCCCAATTGAATAATAGCTGAATAAGTTTTTGTTTTTGGTAAATATTGTAAAAGTCTTGTTGCATTACCTATTGCTATTGGAAGAACGCCAGTGACAGCGGGATCTAATGTTCCACCATGCCCGATACGCTTGGTTTTGAAAATTTTTCGGAGAGTATTAACACAATCGTGGGAAGTCAGTCCTGCAGGCTTGTCAACGCTTAAAAAGCCAAAAGGTACGGGCATTATATAAGTCTCCTAATTGATCTATTGAAATGCACATCACTTGAACCATACTTGAGTATGTGAACTTGGGTTTTAAAATTTTTCATAAACAATAACCGTAATGCATAAATTGAATCTTGGGGTAGATGATTTTTTGAAGTCAGGATTTGACTTAAGAATGCATCTGTGTGAATTTTTAAAATTATCCTCGAAAGACTTAGAGGAGAAATTACCCAGGGGGATGGAAACACTTGCCAATATTCATCCTGGTTCATTAAAACCAGAAAACGCCAAAGACTTTTATGAAAAGAGTGTTGGTGATGCTCACTTAATTGACCTAGCTTCCTGGCATTTGAATAGCTGTGAATACATTGCTGATACTCTTCGTCTTCAAGAAATGTTTGCTGGAGGACAAGTCCTTGATTTTGGTGGTGGAATCGGCACTCATACACTTGCTTTGGCCGCATTGAAAACCGTTGATCATGTGTGGTTTGTAGATCTAAATCCCTTGCATCGAGAATTTGTTGAGGTAAGAGCTGCAGCCTTGGGCTTGGAGGGTAATATTTCCGTTCATAGAAGTTTAGAGGAGACTGACGATATCAGTTTTGATACTCTGGTTTGCTTAGACGTGCTCGAACACTTGCCAAATCCATCAGAGCAATTGTGTATATTTAATGAACGTATGAATGATGATTCTGTCGCTTTACTTAATTGGTATTTTTATAAAGGTCAAAGAGGTGAGTTCCCATTTCATTTTGATGATCCTAAAATGATTAACGAATTTTTTCTTACATTACAAGATAGATTTATAGAGATATTCCACCCTTATTTAATAACAACCAGAGCTTATAAATCTAGAAACTAGATATTTTATTAATAATCCAAATTATATATTTATACAGCAACATTGATTCTTTTTCTGTTGCGAAGATTTCTTTTAATACTCTCGAAATTTACAATTCCATCAGTCAAAGCAAAAAGCGTATCATCTTTACCCCTTCCTACATTTATGCCTGGAATAATGGATGTTCCTCTTTGGCGAATAAGTATTGAACCAGCAGTAACTTTTTCACCTCCATAAGCTTTAACTCCAAGTCGCTTGGAGTTCGAATCACGCCCATTTCGTGTTGAGCCTGTACCTTTTTTGTGTGCCATGTTCTATTTGAGATTGATTTATGAGTGAAATGTTGTTGATTCTACTTTACATCGTTCTAGGGGGTGTCGTTATTTTTAGTTTTTTGAGTTGCTTTAGGGGGAACTTTTGATTTTGTTCCGACGGAAATTTCCTCAACCATTACTCTGGTGAGTTCTTGCCTATGTCCATTTTTTCTTCTGGTCTTTTTCTTTGGGCGCATTTTATAGACGAGAATCTTAGGCCCTCTTCTGTGCTCCATGATTTTGAGGACCACACTAGCCCCTTTAATGTAGGGACGACCTATTTGAATTTCAGAATTTTCGCTGATAAGGAGCACTTTATCTAGGGTGATTTGCTCATTGACTTCACCATGAATTCTATCAAGGTCGTAATAACGTTTTGGCTGTAACCAAAATTGAGAGCCCGAGGTTTCAACTATGGCGTATTGATCAGAATTTTTCTCGACTTTATTCGAGGATGCTTTTGGAGTCATTGATTTAATTGACGCGGTTAGGCTCGTTTTAGTGTTTGATTTGTGTGAATCGATTCCTAAAAAACGATTAGGCCTAATTCGCAATCGAAAAACAAACTAACATCTTGGCCTTTTAAGCATATTTTAGTCAAGAATCTAGTTTGAATGAAATTTATGGAGAGTTATGATGGGACCCAGAAAAACATACATTCTTAAGCTTTACGTAGCAGGAAACACACCAAATTCCATGAGAGCTCTGAAAACTCTCAAAGAAATTCTAGAAACGGAATTCAGAGGAGTTTATGCACTGAAAGTTATTGATGTGCTAAAAAATCCGCAACTGGCTGAGGAGGATAAAATTCTTGCAACTCCTACTCTCGCAAAAATATTACCACCACCTGTGAGAAGGA
This sequence comes from Prochlorococcus sp. MIT2309, assembly GCF_059772305.1. Lineage (NCBI taxonomy): Bacteria > Bacillati > Cyanobacteriota > Cyanophyceae > Synechococcales > Prochlorococcaceae > Prochlorococcus > Prochlorococcus sp. MIT2309. The sequence continues at coordinate 1,616,374 of NZ_CM186282.1, forward strand.
TAATAGGTGACTTGTCAGATAGGGAAAGGGTTTTGATTGGATTGGATCTACTTTATGATGAACTAAAGGAGGGGGAATTTACCTCTATTGAATCGTTTGCAGATGAGGACATCTCTCAAAGAGATTCTTAAGGTGACCTGAGATCCTAATGAATGTGTGCAATTTTCCTCTAGCTTTAAATCATAACTAAGGTCCCATGCAATCTTCAAGCAAATCAGCACCATCAAGCATGCAATTACAGAAGTTGCCAACGGGGATAGAGGGCTTTGATGATGTTTGCCATGGTGGACTTCCTAATGGAAGAAGCACTTTAGTTAGTGGAACTTCTGGAACAGGTAAAACAGTTTTCTCCCTTCAATATCTTCATCATGGAATTCTGCACTTTGATGAGCCTGGTATCTTCGTTACTTTTGAAGAATCTCCTTTAGACATAATCAATAATGCTGCAAGTTTTGGATGGGATTTACAGGAACTTATAGACCAGAATAAGTTGTTTATTCTTGATGCCTCTCCTGATCCTGATGGTCAAGATGTTGCAGGTAGCTTCGATTTATCTGGCTTGATTGAAAGAATAAGTTATGCAATTAGAAAATACAAAGCCAAGAGAGTTGCCATAGATTCAATGACAGCTGTTTTTCAGCAATACGATGCAATCTACGTAGTTAGGCGAGAGATATTCAGGCTAATAGCACGTCTAAAAGAGATAGGGGTTACAACAGTCATGACTACTGAAAGAGTTGATGAGTACGGTCCTATTGCTAGATATGGTGTTGAAGAATTTGTCTCTGATAACGTAGTGATTTTGAGGAATGTATTAGAATCGGAAAGAAGAAGACGGACTGTTGAAATTTTAAAGCTTAGAGGCACAACACATATGAAAGGAGAATTTCCTTTTACGATGGGGGCAAACGGAATAAGTGTATTCCCATTGGGCGCAATGCGATTGACCCAAAGATCATCAAATGTACGAATAAGTTCTGGGGTCCCTGCGCTTGATGAGATGTGTGGCGGTGGTTATTTCCAAGATTCTATTATTTTGGCAACTGGTGCGACTGGAACAGGTAAAACAATGTTGGTCTCAAAGTTTATTGAGGATGCTTATCTTAATGATGAACGTGCGATCTTATTTGCATACGAAGAATCACGGGCACAATTATTGAGGAATGCCACTAGTTGGGGGATCGATTTTGAGAAGATGGAAGAAGATGGTCTTTTGAAAATTATTTGTGCTTACCCTGAATCAACCGGACTTGAAGATCACCTACAAATAATAAAAACAGAAATTACAAGTTTTAAGCCTTCTCGAATGGCCATTGATTCATTATCTGCGCTGGCTAGAGGTGTTAGCCTAAATGCCTTTAGACAATTTGTAATAGGTGTAACTGGTTATGCCAAGCAAGAGGAAATAGCTGGATTCTTTACCAATACTGCTGAGGAATTTATGGGAAGTCATTCAATAACTGATTCTCACATATCAACAATCACTGATACTATCTTACTTCTTCAATATGTAGAGATTCGAGGAGAAATGGCTAGAGCTGTCAATGTATTTAAGATGAGAGGATCATGGCATGACAAAAGAATTAGAGAATTCTTGATAACAAACGATGGACCTCAAATTAAAGATTCATTCTCTAATTTTGAGCAGATCTTCAGCGGAGCTCCACACAGGATTACATCAGAAGATCAAATACCTGGTGTTTTTAAAAGTATCGAAAAAAAGTAAACTAACTCGCCAATTTAATTCAATTTTTAATTTAATAATCGATATCCATATCCCAATCACGGCTTTTCTTTTGTGATTTTATAAATATCTCTTCCTCATCAGATTCCTCAAGAGGAAGTTCAAACCAAAAAGTTGTTCCAAGACCAGATTCGCTGGCCATAGATATTTTGCCACCTAGTTTCTCTACTATACCTCTGACAATTGATAGACCAAGCCCCGTTCCAACTTCAGTGTGCACTGCATTTTCAACTCTAAAAAACCTCTCAAAAATTCTTTGTTGATCAACTCCAGAAATACCGCAACCAGTATCAGCAATTTCTATTCTTAGGCTGGGCAGTGGCGAAACTAGATTACAGTGTGGAGCATTTGTTTCGGGTTCTAATGGAGCGGCCACGCAAGCATCTGGCCACGGATAAGCCTTGATTGAAATAATTCCACCTTCACTACTAAATTTTAGACTATTTCCCACTAAATTATCTAGTACTTGTAGCAATAGGTCCCAGTTACCTCTCACTAAGGGGAGACTATTATTGATGTCTAGTCTGATTTCAACATTTTTTTCATCTGCATTAAGCTTATAGTTTCTCATTGTTTGTTCAATAGCAGGACCAATATCAATTGATTCAAATTGAACTATGTTATTTGATTCAAGTTTTGAGAGGTCAAGAACATCATTGACAAGTCTTGTTAACCTATCGGTCTCAGAGTTTGCAATACCTAGAAATTCCTTTTGTTCGTCATTCGAAAGCTGGTCTCCTAGGTCATGTAATGTTTCAACATAACTTTTGATATTAAATAAAGGTGTTCTTAGTTCATGAGAAACATTGCTAATAAATCTTCTTTGAGCGGCGTTTAGTTCTACCTCTCTAGTTAGATCCTGAACTGTCACTGCGATACCTTTGAGAGTTTCACCGCTTGAATCCCTAACTGATTGGAGAACAATTCTGAATGTCCTGGGGGGTTCATCCAATGTGCAACGCAAATCATCACTATCCTCCATATTCCCCAGCAATGAGGAAATAGGCGCATGTAAATCGTTAGAGATTATTTCAGGAAGTAGGCTTAAAAATTCTTGTCCTTCAAGATCTCTCCCTTCCCAGCGGAACAGTCGACGGGCAGTTTGATTGACTAGTACAATTTTTCCTTGCTCATCTAATAGAATTGCACCATCTGCCATTGTCGCAATAAGTGATTGCTGCTTAACTTGCGCAGCCCTTAGTTCCTCAATATTTGCATTGTCGTAATCCTCAAGTTGTGATGCCATTGCATTGAAGCCATTCAATAATTCTCCTAGGTCACCACTAACTGGAAGTTTGATTCTTGATTTGAAATTTCCGTTTGCAATCTCTCTAACACCCTTTAAAAGTTCTCTTACTGGTCTAGTGATCGTAAGTGCATTAAAAACAGCTCCAATGATTACAAGTACCCAAATTGAGATAAAGACAGCAACGGTTATTTCTCTTGTAAGTGCAGCACTCTCAAGAGCATTTTTGTTTGGTGTTACGCCTAAAGCCAATGTTCCAATGTATTCTCCTTTCCAGAGCATTGGAACGAAAACATCTGTTACTTGTCCTTGAGGTGTGGTGTGCTGTCTTACTAAAGGAAATTGAGGGCGCTTTTTAAGCTCTGGTGGTATTTGTAATTTTCTTGTGAATTGAAGGTCTCCATCAACATCTTGTGGCGTTGCACTGACTGGTATCCCTAGGTTTACTGTTCCCTCAGGGTCTGTGAAAAAAATGTACCGAAGATTGCGACTAGATCTCCAAAACTTTTCAGCAACATTAAAAAGCTCCCTGTCTTGTCCCTTTGCAACAAGCTCAGTTACGTTTCCCGAGAGAAGAAGACCTAAATCCCTTGCATATCTAGTGTCGTTGAGACCCGCGTCTCTTTGTATGCTGTTAAGTGCAAAAAAGGTTGTAAGTGTCATTATAAAACTCACTCCCAATGTTGCTATTGCTAAAAGTTTTGATCTTAAATTAAATCCAGCCCACCACACGACAATCGCTATCCACCAATCTGGTTTTGGATCATTAATTTGATCTTCAGTAACTGAAATGCTTTTTGCTTCAGTCATAGAAGTTAGTTTGAAGAGGTTACTTGCGAGGAGTCACCACGTACTTGATGCCCGATATCTTTTCTGAAATTCATTCCTTTAAAGTCAATTTTTTTGATGCTTTCATAAGCTGAAGAAAATGCTTCATCAAAACTATTGCCTTGCGAGACTATAGAAATCACCCTTCCTCCGATAGTTGAAAGACCACCGTCACTGCTCATCTTAGTGCCTGAATGGAATATTTGTGTGTTTGAGCTCGGTTCCAGATCTATTCTGATGAGGTCTCCTTTTCTTGGTGATTCTGGATATCCATCTGCTGCTAGAACAACGCAGACACTAGCTAATTTACTAATTTCTAGTTTCATACCATTTTTAATATTTCCATGGGCGCATGCTTGAAGCACTAGTGCAAGGTTCCTTCCTAAAAGTGGTATGAGTACTTGACATTCCGGATCACCGAATCGGCAATTATATTCGATTACTTTTGGACCATTTTTTGTAAGCATTAATCCTGCATAAATTACGCCCCGATAATCTATTCCTTGTTTTTTTAATGCTTCAATCGTTGGGATGAGTATGGATTTTTTTATTTCATTAAGTTGTGCATCATTTACTAAAGGAGCGGGAGCATACGCACCCATGCCCCCAGTGTTGGGGCCAGCATCTCCCTCTTTCAATCTTTTGTGATCCTGAGCTGGAGGGAGGATTATCATTTCTTCCCCATCGCAAAGAGCGAATATCGAGACTTCTGGCCCACTAAGAATTTCCTCTAAAATTAATGTTTCTCCAGCTGATCCGAATTTGCCATCAAAAGCATCATGAATTGCTGATGCAGTTTCATGAATATTTTTTGGAACAGTTACTCCCTTTCCACCAGCTAATCCATTCGCTTTAACAACTAAAGGTTGATTGACTTTGTTTAAAACATTAATAGCCTCATCCTCACTTGAGACTGTCCAATGTTTAGCTGTAGGTATTCCAGAAATATTCATTAACTTTTTTGCCCAATCTTTGCTGGCCTCAAGCTGAGCCCCATCTTTATTAGGCCCAAATACAGGGATGTTTGCAGCTCTGAGAACATCGGCTAGTCCATCAGCTAATGGTCCCTCTGGGCCAATAACCACAAGGCCAATTTCTTCAGATATACAGAAATTTTTTAAAGATTCAAAATCTTTTTCATTAATGTCAGCAATTTCTACATTTTTAATTAGTCCACTACCACCATTGCCTGGGGCTATGAAAACTTTCTCCACCTCCTCGGACTGGCTTAGTCCCCAGCTCAAGGCATTCTCGCGACCCCCAGACCCCACTATTAGGATTTTCCTCAAAGTTGGTAGTTTGATTGTTGATTTACTTGTTGTGGACATGACAAGATTGAGGACCAAGAGAAGCGATCAAATGGTGTGCTTCTTTTTCATTATTAATAATTAATCATTTCTGTTCAGTTAGTTCAATAATTGTAGAATTTGTTTTGATTCATAACTCATTCATTTAAGAATTTAGACGTTCAGCTTTAATTTGACTAGTTTGCAATTCAAAAGCTTTTGAATTGCAAATGAAACCTAATTTTGGATCATTGATATATGAAGGTAAAGCTAAAAAGGTTTTTGACTCTGATCAGGAAAATAATGTCATTATCGAATTCAAGGATGACGCGACTGCTTTTAATGCAAAGAAAAAATCTACACTTGAGGGCAAGGGGTTTTTGAATTGTCAAATTTCAGCTTATCTTTTCTCTCTCCTGAGAGATAACTCAATCCCAACCCATTTCTTGGAGCTAACTGGTGACAGATTTATGCTGGCTCAAAAAATTGAAGTTATTCCACTTGAAATTGTTATTAGGAATGTTGCAACAGGCTCATTGATCCGAGAGACTCCGATAAAAGAAGGCACCAAATTAGAAACTCCTCTACTTGATATTTACTACAAGGATGACAATCTGAATGATCCTTTTTTATCAGAGGCGAGAATAAAGCTTTTAAAGATAGTTTCTGTAGAGCAGTATGGGGAAATCGAGAGACTTGCAAGAAAAGTTAATGAGATTCTCAAAAACTTTTTTGAAAGAATCGACTTAACTTTAGTCGACTTCAAATTGGAAATGGGCTTGAATTTTAAAGGAGAAATTGTTATTGCTGATGAAATAAGTCCAGACACCTGCAGGCTTTGGGACAAAAACGCAAGTAATGAGAATGACCGGATTCTTGATAAAGATCGCTTCCGAAAAAATCTTGGTGGAGTTGTTGAAGGATACGGGGAGATTCTTAAACGTATACAATGGTGTATAAATAAAGCATCAACGACAAGTAAGGTCAGCGAGTATTAAAAAAACCTTTTAGAGCAACTGTAAAAGTTTTATGGCAAGGAATTCTCAAAGAGGTCCCTTTAGAGAGGGTAAAAAAACAAGGGTTTTTGGTATCGCCCTTCTAATCCCCCTCGTTTCAGCTGTTTATCCACTTGGTGCAGCATCCAGAAAAAGCAATTTTATTGCTGAGGATCAGAACTCCAGAAGGCTGCTTCAGTTTTCTCCCTTAAATGATCAAATTGGCCATGGCGATAAAAGTAATTTATTAACTGAAATCAGGAATTCTGTTGATAAAGAATTTAAACTACTCGCAAATAAATCTCTAGATCAAAATAAAAAAGAGTTATTCCTTATAGCAGAAGTTGTTATTAAAGGACTTGATAATCACCCTGATCAGAAGCGTTTAAAGTATGCTGCTTATGATGCTATGAAGATACGACCTGGCAGTAAAGTTACAAAAGAAGAGGTTAAAAGAGATTTAGAGGCTATATATTCATCAGGATGGTTCTCTGGAGTTACTATTGATCCTATTGATACTCCATTGGGAATAGGATTAGTTGTAAATGTACAGCCTAACCCTCTATTAACAAAAGTTTTAATTTCTCCGATTGGGGCGAAATTAAAATCCAAAGATATAAATAAAATTTTTTATAATGATTATAAAAAAACATTAAATTTGAATGTTCTTCAATTGAGAATAAAAGAAATAAAGAAATGGTATGTTGATCAAGGCTTCTCACTTGCAAGAGTATCTGGACCTAGCAGAATATCTCCGGAGGGAGTTGTTGAATTAAAGATTCAAGAAGGTATTGTTGATGGAATTGAAATAACTTTTATAAATGATGATGGAGAGACTGAATATGATGATGGAAGGAAAGTAAAAGGAAAAACTAGAAAATGGGTTATTGAAAGAGAATTATCAACAAAACCAGGTGATGTATTTAATAGGAATAAACTAGAAAAAGATATTAAAAGACTTTACGCGACATCTTTATTTAATGATTTAAAAGTAACACTGAAACCAGTACCTGGAGAAGCAGGTAGAGTCTTAATCACTTTGGGCGTTACTGAGCAAAGAACTGGTACTCTTACTGGTGGAATTGGTTACAGCGGAGCTCAGGGCGTCTTTGGGCAAGGTGGATTACAAGAAAGTAATTTTCTTGGAAGATCTTGGAAGGCAAATTTCAATCTGAGTTACGGAGAATTTGGTGGATTACTAAATCTATCTCTTACTGATCCTTGGATTAAAGGAGATAAATATCGAACATCTTTGAGAACTTCATTGTTCGCCAGTAGAGAGGTCCCAACGGAATTAAGGAGTAATAAATCTGGACATATAACAGGAGTAAGTGATAGGTACGAACCACCAAATTCCTATACAACCGCTTATAGTATTGCGTCTACAATCCCAACAGGCATCTCATATTCATCAGTTGATTTAGCCAAAGCTGGAAAAAGCGACGTTAGTTGGTTTGACAACAAGGGTGATTCGATAGTTCTGCAAAGGACAGGCGGAGCTTTTTCTTTTGCAAGGCCACTCAATGGTGGGGACCCTTTTAAGAGATCTTCTTGGACATTATTGACAGGAATGAACTTCCAAAAGGTAGAGCCAGTTGATTATGCGGGCAGCAAAAGACCTTACGGAGTTGTGTCTACTGATATCGTAAATAATACGGTGGGCAAGGAAAGCATTATTTGTGTTGCATACAATTGTGCTGATGAAAATACATTGGTAAGTTTTAAAGTTGGATCCACATACAACAATTTGAATGATCAAAGGAACCCTACGTCCGGAGATTTTTTATCACTTACCACTGATCAATATGTTTCTGTAGGAAATAATTCACCAACTTTTAATAGAGCAAGATTGGGGTATTCATATTTTGTCCCGCTTAACCTGATAAAACTTCATAAGGGTTGTAGGCCTAAAAGGGGAGAAAAGTTAGATTGTTCTCAAACTATTGGATTTCAGCTAAAGACCGGGACGATAATTGGTGACTTGCCTCCTTATGAAGCCTTTTGCTTAGGCGGATCAAGTTCAGTACGAGGGTGGGGTCAGTGTAATCTTGGCGTAAGTAGAAGCTTTGGAGAAGCCTCTGTTGAATATAGATATCCCATTTGGAGGAGAATATCCGGTGCTCTGTTTGTTGATGCTGGATCTGATTTTGGCTCTCAATCTAAAGTCCCTGGAAAACCAGGGGAATTGCTTGACAAGCCAGGAGCTGGGTTTTCGCTGGGTACTGGATTTGTAGTTAACACTCCTGTTGGACCTCTTAGGCTAGAAGCTGCAAGTAAAGATTTTGGAGATGATTGGAGGTACAACCTTGGAGTAGGTTGGAAGTTCTAGTGGACAGCTGGCCACGCGACTATCAAGGGGCCTGGACTCTTTCTAAAGCTTTTGAGAGAGAGGGTATTGGATTACATAATGGAAAATTTTCACGAGTTCGAGTTTCGCCAAGTTCCAAACCTGGAATCAATTTTTCATGGAAAGGGCAAACTGAACCTCCCGTTCAATTAAAAATTGAACATGTTAGAGAATCTTCTCTTTGTACCAAATTGGAATTAGGTGATAAAAGTGTCCTGACAGTTGAGCATCTTTTTGCAGCTTTAATTGGTTGCGGGCTTACTCATATTCATGTCGAACTTTCAGGAGAAGAAATTCCTTTGCTTGATGGATCTGCTATCTGTTGGGTTGATGAAATTAAAAAGGTAGGAATAGTTAAAGCAAAAACATCGCGAAAAGCTGAACTGAAATTAGAGACCCCAATTTTGATAAATAGAGGATTAAGTGTTATTCATGCAATACCATGCGAGTCTTTTAGAGTAGTTGGGTTGATAGATTTTCCATATGAAGCTATTGGGCAACAGATCTTTGCTGTCAATCTCAGTCCACATAATTTTGTAAAAGAAATTGCCCCAGCTCGAACCTTTGGTTTTGTTGATCAGATAGAAACCCTCAAAAAAGCAGGCCTAATCAAAGGGGGAGATCTTCAAAATGCTCTTGTTTGTAATGGCAAATCTTGGCTAAATCCACCTTTGAGATTCAAAGATGAGCCAGTTCGTCATAAGATTTTAGATCTAATAGGTGATCTAGCATTAGTTGGACTGCCTAAAGCCCAAATTTTAGTTTACCGAGGCTCTCATGCACTACATGCTGAAATGGCTGCGGCACTTCTTAAACAATGTATTTAGGATTGATTAATTTTGACAGAATCATCTCCAAAAATTGTCTTACTTGATAGTGAGCAAATCATGGGCCTTTTGCCTCATAGGTATCCTTTTGCACTAGTTGATCGTGTAATCGAGCATGATCCAGGTAAAAGGGCAGTTGGTATAAAAAACGTGACTTTAAATGAACCTCAGTTTCAAGGACATTTTCCTGACAAGCCATTAATGCCAGGAGTCTTGATAGTTGAAGCTATGGCTCAAGTTGGTGGACTTATTGTTTCCCAAATCGAAGACTTGCCAAAAGGTCTTTTTGTTTTCGCTGGAATAGACGGAGTGCGATTCAGAAAACCAGTTGTTCCAGGCGATCAACTCGAAATAAGTTGTGAATTAATTAACATAAAAAGACAGCGGTTCGGCAAAATTCGAGGGGAGGTCAAAGTCGATAATCAACTGGTTTGCTCAGGTGATCTGATGTTTTCATTGATGAGTTAAAAAAATGAGTGAAAAGATAGATTTTCCTGATTATTCTTGCCAGAGAAAAGAAGTAAGGATTCATCCTTTAGCTGATGTTTCTTCCCGAGCTGAATTGGACTCAGGTGTTGTTATTGGTCCTGGAGTCGTAGTTGGACCTGATGTGAGTATTGGAGCTAATTCTGTAATAGGGGCAAATGTTGTTCTCGAAGGCCGTTTGCAAATTGGGGCAGAAAATAAAATCTTTCCAGGAGCTTGTCTTGGTCTTGAACCTCAAGATTTAAAATATGATGGTGCACATACAGAGGTGATTATTGGTAATAAAAATACTTTGCGAGAGTGTGTAACGATCAATAGAGCAACAGAGGAAGGAGCCCAAACTAAAATTGGCGATGGAAATCTTTTAATGGCATATTGCCATATTGCTCATAATTGCTTGATAGGAGATCGGGTTATTATGTCAAATAGTGTCCAAGTTGCTGGCCATGTAATTATTGAAGATAAAGCTGTTATTGGGGGTTGTACTGGTATACATCAATTTGTCCAAATAGGGTCACTTTCGATGATTGGAGGAATGTCAAAGATTGAAAGAGATGTACCACCATTTTGTTTAGTAGAAGGGAATCCAGCTCGAGTAAGAGGGTTAAATATTGTTGGACTTAAAAGGAGTGGATTTGAATTAGAAAAGAAAGATGAATTTAAGCAATTGCAAGAGATTTGGAAATTACTTTACAGGTCTGGTAACTCTCTTAAACATGGGCTTGAAAAAGCGCGACAAGAAAATTTATTCTCCTTAGCTGATCAATTATGCATTTTTCTTGAGCAATCTTCTCAGAAAAATAGACGTGGTCCAATCCCTGTCATTAAAAAGTTAACTAAATGATCAGGATTCTTATAAGTACTGGTGAAGTCTCTGGAGATTTGCAGGGTAGTTTACTAGTTCATGCTCTAAAAGTAGAGGCATCTGAAAGGGATCTTTCTTTGCAGGTGTTTGCACTGGGGGGCGTCCGTATGAAGTCTTCAGGCGCTCAAATTATCGCAGACACCTCATTGATAGGTGCTATTGGTTTTTGGGAGGCAATTCCATTTGTGCTACCTACTTTGAAAATACAAAAATTAGTTGATAAATTTATCGCAAATAAACAACCAGATGTAGTGGTTCTTTTAGATTACATGGGGCCCAATATCAGATTAGGCAATAAAATTTCTAAACTAAAGAAAAAAATTCCAATTGTTTACTACATAGCTCCTCAAGAGTGGGCATGGAGTTTTGGTAATGGTGGAAGCACGGATTTAATTAATTTTAGCGATAAAATCTTGGCTATTTTTGAGGCTGAGGCTGAATACTATTCCGATAAAGGTGGAGAGGTTCAGTGGGTTGGTCATCCTATGCTTGATACAGTCAAAGATTTGCCAAATACAAATGAGGCATATGATCGACTGAATATTGATCAGAATAAAAGAGTTGTCCTACTTCTTCCAGCTTCAAGAAAACAAGAAATAAAATATTTGATGCCTGTTCTGGCTGAGGCCGCAAGTATTCTTCAGGAACGAGACCCTTCACTTTATTTTATTGTTCCTGCAAGCTTACAAGTTTTTGAAACCACAATTGCAGAGACACTTGCTAATTACTCTGTTGTTGGAGAAGTCATTCCAGCAAATAAAACTGATGAACTAAAGCCATATCTTTTCTCAGCAGCAGAACTTGCGATTGGGAAATCAGGAACCATCAATATGGAACTTGCTTTAAATTTGGTTCCTCAAATAGTTGGCTACAAAATAAGTAGAGTCACTGCTTTTATTTTAAGAAAGTTTTTAAAATTTAAAATTGATCATATTTCACCGGTCAATCTTTTAATGAAGGAAAGACTTATTCCAGAGTTGGTCCAACATGATTTTAATGCCCAATCAATTGTTGATTTTGCCGTGCCTTTGCTGGAGCAATCTATAGTTAGATCAAGAATGCTCGACGGTTATGCAAGATTTAAAGAAAGACTTGGTTCCCCTGGTGTTACGGCCCGAGCTGCTAAGGAAATTATCGACTTGGCTGAAAAAAATACCAAAAAAAGCTGATATACGATTCTGCACAGTTATCTTTGCTTTATGTTGCCTTTTATTTGCTCCTCTCCAGGTAGCTGCTTCAAGTGACTTGGGTGTATTTGCCGGGGGATGTTTTTGGTGTTTAGAACATGATTTTGAGGATATACCTGGAGTCTTAAATGTGGAGAGTGGATATACTGGTGGAGATTTAATTAATCCTACCTATCAAAATCACACTGGCCACCAAGAGGCAATTTCTGTTAGTTATGATTCAACTCTCATAAGTTATGAAGATCTCTTGAGAGTTTATTGGCGAAATATTGATCCACTTGACGGAGAAGGACAATTTTGTGATCGTGGAGATTCTTATAAACCAGTTATTTTTACTAATAATACATATCAGGAAGAGAAGGCACTGCTAAGCCTCCAAAAAGTTGCAAAAGAATTAAACTTACCTATTGAGGCAATTAAAGTCCAAATTACAGAAAATAAACAGTTCTGGTCGGCAGAAGACTATCATCAAGATTATGCAGTAAATAATCCAGTTAGGTACAAGTTTTATAGATATAGCTGTGGTCGTGATAAAAGACTTCTAGATGTATGGGGTGAGAGGGCAAAAACAATGAATGCTTGGTAGAAAGGCAAAAAAAGAGTGACGTTAATTGTCTGATGACGCAACTCTTCATATTAGTTAATGGTCGCTATCAATGCTTAATTCCTTTATCCAGCTTACAAGTGTCCTTACTCCATAACCTGTGGCTCCAGCTGGATTTATACCATTATCTTTATCGGTCCAACAAGTCCCAGCAATATCAATGTGAGCCCAACGAACTGACTCATCGACGAATTCCCTTAAGAATAACGCAGCTGTAATAGATCCCCCTGCTCTAGGACCTGTATTTTGTAAATCAGCAAGCATCGATTTGAGTCCTTTCTTGTAGGAGTTCCTCATCGGCATTCTCCATAGACCTTCACCTACGCAATCTGCGGCTTGAGAGAGTTCAGCCGCAAGATCATCATTTTCAGTCCACAAACCCGCAATTTCATCACCGAGTGCAATGACACATGCCCCTGTCAAAGTTGCTAGATCAATTATGGAATCAGGATTAAGAGCGCAAGCGTAAATAAGGGCATCAGCAAGCGTTAGACGTCCCTCTGCGTCAGTATTATTTACCTCAATTGTTTTGCCGTTAGATGCGGTGATAATGTCTCCTGGATGCAAAGCTGATCCATTAATCATATTTTCACATGCAGCAACAATAAAATGAATCTCGATGTTTTTTGGTTTTAATTCTGCAATAGCTCTTGCAGCTCCAAGGACAGAAGCACTGCCACCCATGTCGTATTTCATTTTTTCTATTTGTGCAGCTCCAACTTTTAAGTTATATCCACCAGAGTCAAAGGTTAAACCTTTACCTACAATTGCAACGCGTTTTTTAATTTGTGTGGAAGGTTTATAAATTATATGAATAAATTGTGGTTCTAAATCAGATCCTTGGGAAACAGCGAGATAGGCTCCCATTTTTTTCTCTTGACAATCTTGTTTGTTAAGGATATTTATTTCTAAATTGTATTCGGAGCTAATTTTTCTTGCTTGATTGGCAAGTTCATTGGGAGTTAGCGTGTTTGGAGGCGATCCCACAAGTTCTCTCGCTAGCTCTACTCCTGAGCAGATTGGCTCAATGTCTTTTAAGAGATCTTCCTCAATTTCATGAAGGTTGAGGAATTCTATTTCTTGGGAACTTTTTGTTAATTCAGGCTTGCTTCTAAAACGTGAATCTTTGAAGTTTGTAAGTCTGAAACCCTCTAAAAATACTTTAATAGTTTTAGTTGGATTCAAATCACTCCATGGAAAGAAAATACTGATTTTATCTACCGAGCCAATATTTGCTCTGGCAATGGATGATGAGGCTTGTCGAAAATCATCTGAAGTGAAAGTCCCCTCCCTCCCGAGACTGACAACTATCAATTTTTTTATTTTCTCATTTAAAAATTGAAAGGAAAATAAATCACCCTTTTTACCTTTAATTCTGGATTCTTCAAGAGATTTAATTAAAGACTGAGTGTTTATAAGGGTTTCAAAAGGTTCAAGTTGTTTTTTTTGATTATTTTCAGTTAAGCCAATAACTAATATTGAACCGGACCAGTTTTGTAGATCTCCTTGATAAAAAGAAACTTTCATTTAAATCGTGCTTTTACTACATTTTACCTAAAGTTATACAGAAAATTTGGTAGTGAATGGGGTTTGCCAACGACTTCTTGTTTCTTTATTAAAAGGGGGGAGCCATTTCTGAATAAGTTTGCTTTCAAGGTTCCTTCTCTTTCTTGTGTTTTCTGGAACATCTGTCCAAAAACGAATGCTTAAGGTGCTTTTAATCCCTAGAGTTTGTAGGGTTTCAGTGTAGTTTTTAAGGTAAGTTTTACAGTCATGTTCTCCTTTCCATCTCTGCTCTGCGGCGATGGTTTCACCTAGATAAAGCATTATTTTTCTTTCATCATTTTCGAAGGTATCTATAACAACGTAAATCGCTGGTCCTTTATGATAATTTTTGGAGTGACGCCAAAAATTTTGAGGAAGAGGAGTTAGTTCCAGCGGTTTGAAATTGTTTACAGAATCAATGATTTTTTCTTCGAAAAGTGATGTTTGCAATTCAGCTGTTGACTTACCACAAAAATATTTACATTGATGAGTCCAAATACGATTACGCCAATCCTCTAAATAGCCTTTATTTGGCATTTGAGGTTGATTCTCTTTTGAAGATTCCCAAAACAGGCAACTTTGCTTAAAGAGCTCACCTTGCCCTTGTAATTTTTCCATCGAGTTTTTTTATTTATCTGCAAGATGGGCTTAATTGGTGAGTGCGGTGATTCCCCTATGCCCATATTGGAGAAGAAAGTGGGAATAACTGTAAAATGATATAGAGAATCAATGAAGCTAGGACAGCTTTTGTGGTTTCTTTAACATGCCCAACAATTTTTTGGGTATAGAAAACTAATAAGGGTTAAGAGTATGGCCTTTTTTGAATCCGAAATAGTCCAAGAAGAGGCCAAGAAACTCTTTATGGATTATCAAAACCTTATGAAACTAGGTTCAGATTATGGCAAATTTGACCGTGAGGGCAAAAAAATGTTTATCAGCAATATGGAGGATTTGATGGAAAGATATAAAGTATTTATGAAACGTTTTGAGCTTTCAGAGGATTTTCAGGCAAAAATGACTGTCGAACAATTAAAGACACAATTAAATCAATTTGGGATTACTCCTGATCAGATGTTTGATCAAATGAATATGACATTGGATCGAATGAGGTCAGAATTAGAAAAATCTTCTGATTGAGATTAATGTTTTTTTTACTGTAGAGGAATTAAATGTTGAATGAGTCAGAAAATCTACCTGAATTAATATCAAGAGGAGTAGTTGATCTATTCCCAAATGTGAGAAAAGAGGGATTGTCTACAGAAAATAATTTATTAAAACGATTGGATGAGTCAATAAAAATAAACCAACCCCTGCGTGTCAAACTTGGAATTGATCCTACTGGAGCTGAAATCCATCTTGGCCATACAATTCTTTTTAGAAAACTTAGGGCTTTTCAAGATGCTGGTCACACGGCTGTCTTGATAATTGGCGATTTTACTGCTCGTATTGGAGATCCTAGCGGGAAAAGTAAAACCAGAATTCAATTATCTCCAGAACAGGTAGATGCAAACGCGTTAACTTATCTCGAACAACTTGGAAGTAAAAAATCTCCAGATTTATCTATTTTGGATTTCAAAACACCTGGAAGACTTGAAGTTCATCGTAATAGTGAATGGCTTTCAAAATTAAATTTAGTAAATGTAGTCGAGTTACTTACTAACGCCACAGTTGGTCAGATGTTGGCCAAAGAAGAATTTGCCAATCGATATAAAAAAGGAACATCGATTTCACTTCATGAATTTCTTTACCCTCTTTTACAAGGTTATGATTCATTTGCAGTCAATGCAGACATTGAACTTGGTGGAACAGATCAAAAATTTAATATAGCTATGGGAAGAGATGTTCAAAAGTTTTTTGATCAAAGACCTCAATTCGGAATGCTTTTACCAATATTGACTGGAATAGATGGAGTGCAAAAAATGAGTAAAAGTTTAGGTAATACAGTATCTCTAACTGAAGACCCTCTTTCAATGTATTCAAAATTAGAAAAAGTACCTGATTCGAGTGTCTATAGATATTTAGAATTACTGACCAATTCGAATCTATCGGACCTTCCTTCTAATCCTAGAGAATTACAAAAATTTATGGCATTGACTGTGACATCAACTTTTTATGGAAAGGAAATTGCAAATTCGGCTAAAGAAGATGCAGCTCAACTAGTCACAGGTGGCGTCAATTTAGATAATAATATTTTGGATATTTCTTTTGCATCTATTTCATTCCCTGTTAAAGCTTTTTATTTTTTAAGTGCAATTGGTTTATGCGGTTCAAGTAGTGAAGCAAGACGTTTAATCCAAGGGGGTGGCGTGCGATTAGATGGTGAAAAAATTTGTGACCCTAATATTGTTTTTCAGAATCCCAATGAACTTTCTGGCAAAGTAATACAAATTGGAAAAAAAATATTCAGGAGACTTTCCCAGCAAAAAACATGAAGGAAATTTTAAAAAAAGAAAGTAGTCCAAATCAAAAAATTATTCTTGCTTTAGATGGCTTATCTGAGGTTGATGCGATTGACTTAGTGGGAAATATTCCTGAACTCCTGTGGGTCAAGGTTGGGCTTGAATTATTTATAAATGGAGGGCCAGCAATCGTAGAAACTTTTCTCGAGATGGAAAGGAATATATTTTTGGACTTAAAATTCCATGATATCCCAGCTACTGTTTACGGTGCATGTAGGAGAGCTGCGAATTTAGGTGTGGGTCTATTAACTGTTCATGCTAGTTCGGGAGTTAAAACCATAGAGGCTGCTGTACAAGGTTTATTGGATGGTTCCACAGAATCAGGTCTTCCTAAACCAAAACTTTTGGCTGTAACAGTTTTAACATGTTGGGATAAAGAAAATTTCAACAAAGAATTATTAATAGGTCAATCTATTGAGGATAGAGTTTTATTCCTAGCAAAATTGGCTAGGGATGCAGGAGTGGATGGATGTGTTTGTTCACCCTTAGAAGTTGCTAAATTACGTCTTGAATTCCGAGACGATTTTGAGTTGGTCACGCCGGGGATAAGAATGATCAATGATGAGTCGAACGATCAAAAGAGAATTATGACACCAAAAATGGCAATTCTCTCAGGTGCCTCAAAAATAGTTATTGGCAGACCAGTAACAAAATCATCAAATCCAAGGTTTGTTTTTGAACAAATTTGTTCTCAGTTAAGAAACTAATTTTTAAAACCAATCTTTGGTTCTTTACCTTTCAAAAGCCTTTGAATATTTTCTCGGTGCCTCCAGAAAACCATTAACATAGAAATGAAAGATACCAACATATAAGGAGAAGATATTTCTCTGCTTTCTAAATTGATATACATGAAAACTGGTAGGCATATAGATGCACAAATACTCGCAAGTGAGACAATTCTGCTAATACTTATTATAAGAAGGAAGATACCAAGACTTGCAAGGCCAACCGGCCAAGACAACCCGAGGAATAATCCTAATCCAGTCGCTACAGCCTTACCCCCTTTCCACTTAAGCCATACAGGCCATATATGTCCACCAAGAGCACTTATTCCAGCAATCACTTGCCAAGTATCATTTAGATCGAAAGACTTGGCTATCATTACAGAGGCAATACCCTTGAGGACATCAACTAAAAAAACAACTAAAGCCGCTTTCTTCCCAACATGCCTCAGTACATTTGTTGCTCCTGTTGAACCAGATCCCATTTCTCGTAGATCAATATTTTTCAGCCATTTACCTGCCAAGTAACCAGTTGGAATAGATCCCAGAAGATAGCCAATTAGTAAAATTAAAGGACTTGTTGTTATGGATGTCATTAAATAAACTCCTCCTCATCTGCATAAATTTCCTCGGGTGAGGCAACAAAGGCTAACCAAATTGGGAATTGGAGGATAGGCGTGTCAATTGATTGCTCTGCTGCATCTATAAGTATTAAGGGTACTTCCTCTCTATCCTCTAACCTGTCAGCTCTCTCAATCAGACCATCACTTCTCTCAAAAAGCATTATCCCGCTATTAGGACCAAAGTCTTCTCTGCTTAGTCCAAGAGCGTCTTGTAGTCCACGCCTCCATTCACCAAGTCGTTCAGGTTGACTTGCTAGCACAAGAGTCTGGAAACGTTCGCCATATAGATCACCAAGTATTGCTATGAGTGCGGCAGCCAGAAGAATATTCTTAGATCTATTTCCTCTACTGGGTTGAGCGCCCCTCCCACCCATACTAAAAAACCAATCGAGAAGAAGTTCTTTGTCTTTGATCTCAAGACTTCTTCGAAATTTCCAAGGGTCAGCATAAAACTCGGGTTGTTCCAGATATTGAGTTAGGCAGTCACGAATAAAATCTTCATCTGGTTTAAAAGTATCTGATATTGCAGGTGAAAAGACTATTTCTTCACGTTCAATTGATTGTTTATCGAGAGGTGACGGTGTGAGTAAAACTGGTTCAGAAACCAACTCTAACTGTTCAGCTGATTGAGCAAGCTCTTGGAATGCTCCGGTTAGGTATTCTTGGAATCCTTTTAATCTTCTAGCAATTGCATCGGATTGCCCAACAAAATTACTTGTTAATTCTTTCTCAATAGAAACTTTTTTGAGTGAAAGTGCCTCGATTTCTTTTTTTAGAAGATTTCTTCTCTCAATAAGGTCATTGAGATTTTCGTCTAAAATATGCCTAACTTTCTCACTCTGCTCTGTGTCATTACTTTTATCGAATTTTCTTTTTTCTTGAGTAGGTTTTGATTCAATTGAGTCAACAGTTATGTCATTAGTAGGTTTCGTGAGTTTTCCCAACTCTTCATCACTGAGTTTTTGAAGATTACCTTCGTTATTATGATTGTTTGTTTCTGACATTAACCCTCTCAAGGTGTATCCAATTTACTGGGATATAGCATTTTAATTATTTTTTATTTCTAAATCTGGTAATTTTGATTTTAATTTTAACTCTAATTCTTCTGGGTTAAATAGTATTGGGAGCAAGTGTGGGCTTGCCTCCTCTCGAAAATAGAAAAATCCAGGCACATTTGGAAAAAAGATTTTCCATGCGATCCAGTATTTGTAAGGAAAGCGTCGAAGTTCTTTGCCCAATTGCCATACCACTAGATCTTTGTCAGTAAATTCCAATTTTAGAGTAAAAGACTGAAGTAGAAGAAATAACCCAAAGCTGCTAATAATTATTGTTGGCCATGGACTCCAAGGCAGTAACAATAGTAAGAGTCCTATCCCAACAATGATCAAAGGCAATTGATGGGAGGGGGTAAGCGTTTCTCTTTGACTTGAGTTAGAAAGATTTGTTTGAGACATTAACCAAAAAGAATTTGAGTAAGTAAGACATCCATTAAAGAGACCGTTAGAAGTGTCATGACTACAGCGCCTGTAGTACTGGTACCAACTTCTTTTGGACCACCCCTTGTTGTTAGTCCCCAACCACATGCAATGACACCTATTTGGAGCCCAAAAACAAGAGCTTTAACAAGCATAAATGGTATATCACTCAAAATTAGCCAGTTTCTTACAGATACCCAAAAAATTTCAGGAGGGATTTGATAAAGCGAAGTACTGCTTATTTGCCCACTCCATAGTGCAACTGTAAAAAACAACAAGCATTGAACTGGTGCCATAAGAACCATTGCCAGTAATCTTGGCACCACTAAATATTCAACCGGATCAGTTTTTAGCATTGTAATAGCATCAATTTGCTCAGTAACTTTCATTGTCCCAAGTTGAGCCGCATAGGCTGTTGCTACTTTCCCCGTTAATAAAGTTGCTGTAAGAAGAGGTGCAATCTCTCTTGCCATTCCAATGGCTAGAAGACCTCCTACCTCAGAACCAATACCTTGTTTGCTTAATTCTGCAGCCACTTGAATATTAAAAACCGTGCCTGCTGCTACACCTGTTATTAATACAATTAGAAAACTACCCGGACCAGCCTCCATCAATTGCTCAGACAAATCATTAATTGAAATTTTCTTTTTTGAAATTGCATTAACTGCTTGTCCACCAATCAGAAGACTTTCCCCAAGTCTTTTTAACCATCTTGGAATCTTCATGATTTTGAGGGCACATAATTTTTTTCTTTATCAATCCAACTTTGCATAATGAAAAGACCAGTTCCAATAAGTATCGAAGGAATAAGGCCCATACATATTCTTATAGTTGTAATCGCACTTATAGGTTGTTCAATACAATTATTAAAATCAAGACATTGATTTGCTGATTTGTATCCAGCAAAACTTAACAGAAGTCCAAGTATTTGAACACTAAGGCCAATTCCTATTTTTTGAATTAATACCATCCAGGCGGTGTAAATCCCAGCTGGTTTTTCAGGATCTGCATCAATTGCGTCAGGTAGTAAAGACCAAGGAATTAAATATGCAGTGGCTGCACCAAAACCTATCAATAGAATAGTAATTAATAAAAATATTAGTTTGATGATTTCAATAATTTCAATTGATTCAATTTGAAATATATTAATATTTTCTCTTAATGGTGGCAAAATCATTGAAATTAAGCATGCTGTTATCCAGATAAACGATCCTTTAAAAAGAGCCTGTATTCTTCCATTCTTGTTAGAGTAAAAACTCCAAAATTGAAGGCCTAAAAGAGCACTAATTTGAAAAGGAATTGGTATCCATTTTGATATTTCTGTAGGGACTTTCATAACTTGCTCAAGGTATATTATCGATACAGTTTGCATTAGTTGTAATCCGCACCAAAGTAGAAGATATAAACAAATAATTTTAATAAAAGACTTGTTAGAGAGAATCCTTTTTATTTGCAATCTAAAGGGCTCTGTTTTTTTTCTAGGTCTTCTCGCTTTCTTCGCAAAAGGAGCAAGACCCCAACAAGATATAAGTGTGGCAATAGTTGCTATTGAGCCTGTAATCCTTCCCATTAGTATGTAGCCGCCATCCCCTGCAGATAAAAGGCCTGCGGCAACAATTAAACCTGAAAGTCCAGCTAAAATTGATCCTGTAAATCTTGCAGCATTCAGCCTTGTTCTTATGGAAGTTTCTTGAGTTAATTCGGTTGAAAGAGCAGCAAATGGTAAGTTGACACTTGTATAAGCAGTCATCAATAAAACTGTTGCAAACAAGTAATAGAGAGTTTTTTCATTTGTACCTCCAGGTGGAATCCACCAAACTGCAGCCAAACTCATACCCAACGGCGCAGCTCCGCCAATCATCCAGGGTAATCTTGGCCCCCATCGAGATTTTGTATGGTCGCTTAACCAACCGATTAAAGGATCATTTATTGCGTCCCAAATCTTTATGACCATAAGTAAAGACCCTGCGATAAAAGCAGGTAACCCTGCTGAGCCTGTAAAGAATGGAAAAAGATAAAAACCCAGTTGAGTAGCGGCTAATCCTGTCCCGGCATCTCCAAGTCCATAGGAGAACATCAACCTTCTTCGAGAGCCCGTGTTGAGAAATTTTGATTTTGATATGGTCAAACTCTTTTTTTGGGGGAGCGCAGGGTAATAATGTGTAGGTGCTTGCTTTCACAACCTAACCAAATAATATGCTTTGGTTAGTTAGTTCTAGCGCGGGCGTAGTTTAGTGGTAAAACCTCAGCCTTCCAAGCTGATGATGCGGGTTCGATTCCCGCCGCCCGCTTAAATGAATCAATAGTTAATACGCTTAGCGTATTGATCTTCAATCATCAAGACCATACTCTTGTGGGCAACTTCAATATTTTTTTGATTAGTTACCGAAGTTTTGGGATCTTGCTCTTGATTTTCTTTTGAAGTATCTAATACTTTGACCCATTGTGATATTGGCCTTGGCAACTCAAAATTCATTGCCTTTTCATATGCATTGAATCCAAACCAAGCACATGAACCTTTATCTTTATAATTTATGCTGTAACTTATAGTGTGAGACCAACTGCAAAAATCAGGTTCTTTCAATTTAATCCCATGCCATTCTACCCATAAATTATTTCCGCTCAGGGACTTTTTGTTATCGGGTAAAAATTTTTTTGGACTAAAAAACTCTGGTAAACTTTTTCTTATATTTATTAACTTTTCTAAATATAATTTTAATTCATAGTCACATTCCTCACGCCCCCATATCATCCATCCTAAATTATTATTTTGACACCATGTATTATTATTACCGCCTTGACTTCTCCCAACTTCGTCACCCATTAAAATCATTGGGACACCTGGAGAAAATAGAAGAGTTGATAATAAGTTCCTTTGTTGCTTTTTCCTTAAAATTTCTATTTTTTTATCTGATGATGGGCCCTCAACTCCATGATTAAAACTATTATTAGAATTGTCTCCATCTCTATTATTCTCTCCATTTGCTAAATTATGTTTTGTATTGAAACTCAATAAATCTCTTAATGTAAAGCCATCATGTGAAGTTATAAAATTAACAGAGTATTTTGTATATCTTCCATTTGATTTATATAAATCTGGGCTACCCATTATTTTATCTTTAAAAACCCATGTGCAATTTTTATCACCTTTCCAAAACTTTCTAACATCGTCTCGAAAATGACCATTCCAAGTACTGAATCTTTTTGCTGGAAAATCATCCAACTTGTAAAGCCCCCCACAGTCCCATGGCTCACTTATTAATTTCAAGTCACTTAGCAACGGATCTGATTCAATTTCCTCGAATAGTGGAGGCTCTTCTAAAGGGAGAAGATCCTCACCTCTACTTAAGGCGATCCCAAGGTCAAATCTAAATCCGTCAACGCCTAATTCGATAGCCCAACATCGCAAGGATTCAAGAATTTGATTCCTTACGAGTGGCTTATTAGCTGCAATGGTATTTCCACATCCCGTAACATCAAGGAACTTATTTTTTTTGTCTTGGTGATAGTAGGTACTTTCTCCAAAGCCCTTCCAGCTAATAGTTGGCCCGCTCTCATTTCCCTCCGTAGTGTGATTGTATACAACATCTAGAATCACTTCTAGTTGGGCATCATGGCAGGCAGCTACTAGAGTTCTGAATTCATCTCTAGCCTTTAATGGGTCATTGCTAGATACATATTGTGAGTGAGGAGTAAACCAATTTAAAGGGCTATAACCCCAATAGTTTTGTACCCCTCTTGGAGAATCATAAATATCAAAAGCAAACACAGGCAAAAGTTCTATTGTCGTTACACCCAAGCTTCTTATGTAAGGAATTTTTTCGATTAAACCAAGAAAAGTTCCTTTATGTTCCCTACAAACTGAAGAATTTTTTGATTGAGTAAATCCACCAACATGAAGTTCATATATTATGGTTTGCTCCCAAGGGTGCCTCGGTCTTGGATGTGAGTCGAAATCAAAGCGATCTCTCTCAGTTACTACAGATTTAAGGTGTTTGTCAAAAAGAGTTTTTTGTGATTCAAGTGTTTGTCTCTTATAACTATTCCATCCAGAAATGGCTCTTGAACAAGGATCTAAAAGTAATTGGTTCCTTTTAGCTCCTCTGACATTACTAATTACTCGATAACAGTAGCGACACCCTTGGTTAATCCCCTCAACTTCAACATGCCAGTAGTCGCCTGATTTATTTTTTGAGTCAACCAGGGTAATAATTTCATAGGTTGAATCATCTTTGGGATTATGAAAAATTAAAAGTTCTAGCTTTGTGGCATGAGGTGCTGCTACTGAAAAATTTACACCTAGTCTTGTTATCGAGCTACCAAGGGGCCATGGTGAACCACAATTAATTTTGCTCACTGGTTTCTTCCTCATGCAGTAAGCCATTCTTAAGTTAGTTCTTTCGATCGCTTTAACAACGCAATGACTTGAAATCCCTCACTAGATAGAAGATTTGAAAATAAAAGCAGTAAAAATTTTCGAATTTGATTGGATTTTGCCATCGGAATGTTCTCTTCTGCGAACGTTTGTTGTTTACATTCAGTTTTTTTATTTTTTTTTTTTTTCAGCTGAGGAGAGGAAGAACAAGCTTCAATTTTTTGGAAGGAAAAAAGAGTGTTAGGAAAAATAATTCCTCTAAATGACTGCAATCACTAAGTATTTTCATTTTAAGACAGTCGTTTATTTTTCAGTATTTTCAAAAATCTCATTTCTCAAAACGTCTTTTTGCTACTAATTTTGGTCTTTTTCCCTTGGACAATGCATTGCGCCACAGTCTTTTTCAGTTGCCGGCATGCGATTGCTTCCATACGATTAGCGCGATTGAGATTTTCTCCATCAAAAGCCTGTTTGGTTTTTGTGGTTAATACTCTCCGCTACATCCCTACTTTCCAATGAACAAAGCAGATCTTGTAAACCTTGTTGCGGCTCGTACAGAGCTAACAAAAACAGACGTGTCCCTAGTGGTTGATGCCGCTATTGATACTATTATTGATTCTGTTGTAGAGGGCAAAAAGGTATCAATACTTGGTTTTGGTTCTTTTGAACCTCGTGATCGCTCTGCCCGTCAGGGACTCAACCCTAAAACAGGCGAAAAAATTAAAATTCCTGCAAAGCGAGTTCCAGCTTTTACCGCGGGTAAAATGTTTAAAGATCGCGTACAAGGTTAATCCAAAAGAAACTTCTACAAAAAAGGGCCTTTTTCAAAAAGGCCCTTTTTTGATTCGACTAATCTCTTAATCAAGATTAGTCGAATCAAATTAGGCCGATAAAGAATCTTATTACTGCAGTATTTTATTTGCAAGATCGTCTTTTGAAAAATTATTTTTGTAATTGATTCTTAAATTAATCTACTTATTAAATATGAAGATTTTTTTATTTTTAGTTTTAGACTATTCTAGACTTATAATTTCATAGGGAATTTTTCTAATTGAATTTTCAATTACTAATTAATTTTGCCATCTTAAAAAGAATTTCTTTTGGAGAAAATTAATTTACTTATTAAAATGAATAACTGCGCAAATAAAAAAAAAATTTGCTTAGTCATTTTCATATTTTTGATTTTTCCATTTCGAAGTTTGGAGGCTTATGCTAATATAAGTAAAAATAAATATATTAATTACT
The DNA here is from genome assembly GCF_059772305.1 of Prochlorococcus sp. MIT2309. Classification (NCBI taxonomy): domain Bacteria; kingdom Bacillati; phylum Cyanobacteriota; class Cyanophyceae; order Synechococcales; family Prochlorococcaceae; genus Prochlorococcus; species Prochlorococcus sp. MIT2309. The sequence goes on from NZ_CM186282.1 coordinate 1,641,233, forward strand.
CTCAACCTATAAGAAATTGTATTAAATATAAGAAAAAGAAAACATGTATAAAAGCTATTGCTTATCTTGAGAGATTGCAATTAGAGGAGGCAGATATTAATAATTTGGCTTGTCAAAGCAGAATTTTAGCTTTGCAATCCAGCTTAATAGCATACATGTATAGAATCTCAAAAAAAGAAAATTCAATTAAATATTTAAATGAGGCTAAATCTTATTGTTATAGCCTTAAAAATTGGTAATTATTAAATATTTTTTGAAAATTAAAAATTATTAAATTTTTGAACTTACATTATTTAGTTAATTATCTGATAAAACTAATGTAATTCTCTAAGAAGACTATATGATTAGAACCAAAGAAGTTCAAATTCTATTAAAAGCATGGCCTCTAAGAACTCTAAACCTGAAAGCATGAAAACAAGCAAAAAAATTTCAATGAATAGTTCAAAGTCAAATGAGAATGGACAGGAAGTACTGTTGAATTTACCTGCAGGTATGAAGTACCGAATGCCAGGAAAAAATCAAAGAATCATAGTGGGCGGAATTGTAATTGGTCTGAATGTTTTACTTGTGATAAGCGTTATTCTTTACTTCTATCTCCCTGGATTCCAGGAATTTGTATACAATTTTGGAAGATGAAGATTCATTAGAAAATAAAAAAACCCCGCCTAGGCGGGGTTTTTTTGAGTTGCCTGGACGTCTTTCCTAGTTTCGACTCCAGAAACTCAACTCCTCACTTTAATATTATTGCTTGGTTTTTTTTTATTGGCGAGAGCATGAGGCAGCTAACTCAACTGTCACAGTGACAGTTGAGTTAGCTGCCTCATGCTTTGGATTTAATGAAATTTAATTTCTTTGCAATATTGGGCTTTTGATTTGATCAAATTTTTAGGTAAAGTGCTTCAAAGATTTACTCCTTAGAATTATGACTTCAAAGGCAGATCTAAATTCTAAATTTGAGAAGAATCCTCCTCAACGTAAAACAACTTTAAAATGGGGGTCAGACGGAGAGTTGTCGGCAATTGACATGGCAAGGGTTCTGAGTAGATTGAATAATTCTAATTTGACTGAATGTGAGCTTGAGGATTGAAACCAAAAAACCTTAGAATTAATTTAATAATCCTCTGAAAGCATATTTTTTATTAATATTGGTAATAACTCTTCGATTTTTTTATGAGAATATTTATAGGATTCTTATTGGTCTTTACATTTGTAATTGGTCTTTATTATTACTTAACTGGTTATCCATCAGCTTTTGAGGCTGATCAGAAATGCCACTCAATTTTACTTACAAATTTCTCTGAGGATGGGGAGCATGGGTGTGATCATGATTTAGAAACAAGGCAATGGATTTTATATGAAAAAGGAGAGGATCTATCGGCTGCAAAAGTTTTAAAAAGGTTTCGCTATTAATATATTATTTTTCAATTTTATTAAAACGAGACGAGAAATTAGAATAGAAAGTTTTACCAAATATTGCAGTTATAATAGAAGTAATGGCAAATGTTGATATCTGCCCGATGCTACCGACATCGTATATATCTTGCTCCAAAAACTCGAAATCAATAAGAGAACCTATTGTGCCCCATATAATAACTAAAACTGACACATACATAATTCCATAAAAGACATTTTTTTTCATTTGACTCAGGGGAATAACAATGATTATTCTAACTTAAAATTCAGTTCTTAAATACCAATTCCAAATATACTTTTAGTAACAGCTTCTCCTTTAAAAACAAGCTCAGTAAGAATTAACATTAAAAAACCAAACATAGCAGCTCTTGAATTAACAAGTTCTGCATTATGGTTAAAACCAAAAACCTCCTGAACCTCATTCCCCTCATTATCTATCCACTTTGCATATTCATTTGTTTCTGGAATAGCTTTGAGATTATTAACTTCTCTTACATTATCTTCGGGAGAACCATCACTAGAGTTGCGATTTTCTTTTATCTCGCTGTGATTATTTGAATTTAGATCCATTCAAATATTGAAACTTTCTATAAAATACTACTTTTTTTTTCTCCGGTGAGGCTTTTTTCTTGAATTCTTTATCATTCTCTTCTTAAAATAACTGTAGTACCGTTTTTCTAATTGGTTTAAGTTAAATCCAATTAGTGATAGTAAAAAGACTATCAGGACTATTACAAAGAAAATATGCATATTTGAGCTTTAACAAATAAGTAATGTGATTTTTGATTTATTTTACTGAGACCAAGCTGATTTGCTTTAGAGTGGTAATGAAAATTTTTTATTAAATGGAGACACTAGGTAAAATTTCATGGCTAGTACCTGCCCTGCCACTTGCAGGATCATTATTAGTTATTTTCCTCCTAATTATTTTTAATAGAACAATTAATAGGTTAACTAAGCCGATTTCAATTTTTTTAATAGCTTGTGTATCTATTTCTACTATTTTTTGCATAACTTTGTTAGTTATCAAAACTCCCGAACAGTCACAAGAAATTAATTTTATATTCTCTTTCTTTAAATTTAATTTTGTATTCTTTATAAATAATACAATCGAAAAAGTTATTACAGTTCTCGGCTCTACTGCTCTTGCTGTTTTAATATGGTCATTCTATTCCTTGAAAAGAAGAACCGGCTATATACGTTATTTCTCAAGTGTTACGGCTTTTTCAGGGATTATCTTCTTATTAATTATTGGTAAAATAATTCCATTACCATTTCTTGGTATTTGACTGTTAATTGAGCTAAATTTATATATTAATTTAATTTTTTGATATTCTATCAATTCATTCCACAAAAGTACTTATTAATGCTCCTATATAATAAAATACCACCTTGAGAATATTTGAATTTTACAAAGCTACCACGGGAAATAGCTCTAGTTCATGAATGGTTTTCGCCAGGCTCTGTTGGTGGTGCAGAGCAAGTTGTGCAATGCATATATGACTATCTCACTTCAAAAGGAAGTGATGTGGCTTTGTGTTCTTTGGTAGACGGAGAAAGTACCATTCGGTCCAGTTGGCTTTATGGGAAGAAAATACAAACAAGCTTTGTTCAAAATTTGCCCTTTGGGATAAATAACGTACAAAAATATCTTCCGCTGCTTCCTCTTGCAATTGAGCAGCTGGAGATAGGGGGTGCCCCTCTTGTAATTAGTAGCTCTCATTGTGTCGCGAAGGGATTATTACTTTCACCGGATCAGTTACATGTTAGTTATGTGCATACCCCAGTTAGATATGCCTGGGATCAAATGAATGTTTATTTAAAAAGATCAACTTTTCGTAGGCTAGGTTTGGGGCCGTTAATAAGATTGCAACTGCATTCGCTGAGAAAATGGGATCAACTGTCCGCTTCAAGAGTTAATTATTTTATAGCTAACTCTAGATTTACCTCAATGCGGATAAAGAGTTATTGGGGGCGAGAATCAAAAGTAATTAATCCACCGGTAAATGTTGATAAGTTTAGAAGTGATTTAAATAGAGATGAATTTTACTTGTGTCTTTGTAGGCTTGTGCCAAATAAAAGGGTTGATATTGTTATTGAGGCATTCAATAAATTGAAGTTGCCCCTTATTGTTGTAGGTGATGGACCAGAAAAAGCTTTCTTAAAAAGTATTGCTGGGCCGAGTGTTGATGTGGTGGGTTTTTTGGATTCTGAAAAAGTAATTAAGCTCATGCAAAGTTGTCGTGCATATGTTTACGCAGGACTTGAGGACTTTGGAATTGCCCCTGTTGAGGCGATGGCAGCTGGTGCCCCAGTAATTGCCTACGGCAAGGGTGGAGTTCTTGATAGTGTTTGCTGTGCTTCAGATGACTATTCAAAAGCAACAGGACTTCTTTTCTCTGAGCAGAAAGTCTCCTCTTTAGTTGAGGCAATAGAGTGGTTTGAGAAAGATGGATTATGGAGAAAAATTAGTTCTAATTACTTACACCAATGGTCTCAAAGATTTCATCCGAATAAATTCAATTCTAAGATGGAGAGATTTTTGATGATGGTTAATGAAGAACATAAAAAAATCAACTCATCTTTTATGAAAAATCCTTCATTATTGCCAGAATAATTTTGCGATGATTAGGTAGGCTAATAGTGGATGATTTTCCTATCTTTTTTCAAAAATTAGGGCCATGAATTTCTTTCTAGACAACTAAACTCATGAGAGGCTTCTCATCTTTTTCAGGTAGAAATTTAGATGTTACTCCATCAGATCTTAAAGCTCATGCCTTGATTGGGAAGCAAAGTGTTTGGGGTAGGGTCCTGAAAAGGGCTGGTGATATTATTTTTTCAACCTCTGTAATAATTTTCGGAACGCCAATTTTTCTCTTTCTAGCAATATTCGTAAAAATCAGCTCCCCTGGCCCTATTTTTTATGTACAGAAGAGAATAGGGAGAAACTATAAGAAATTTGGTTGTATAAAATTCAGGACTATGTATAAAGATTCAGATCTTTTATTAGAGAAGCTTCTTTCCAATTCATCTTCATTAAGAGAAGAGTTTGAGAGCGATTTTAAATTAAGACAAGACCCTAGGATAACTCCAATTGGAAGATTCTTAAGAAGATCAAGTCTTGATGAACTCCCTCAATTTTTCAATGTATTAAAAGGAGAAATGAGCGTTGTTGGGCCAAGACCAATAGTGAAAGATGAACTTGATAGATATGGCTCTGCTATGGATGAGGTCATTTCTGTTAGACCTGGCCTCACAGGACTTTGGCAGGTCAGTGGAAGGAACAACCTTACTTATTCCAAAAGGGTTCAAATGGATCTTTTTTATGCTCGCTATAGGTCTTTCAATTTGGATCTTGAGATTATATTATTAACTTTAGGAGTCCTATTCTTTCCAATGGATCGAGGGGCTTATTAGCTAGTTGGAAATTCAAGAAATATCAAAAAAAAGATTATTGCTGCCGACCATAAAATTTCTAATTTAAGAATGGATTTTAAAATTTGTCTAATAGATTCGCGATCAGCATCTTTGGCACTGCTTGCTAAAAGTGGTTTAATTTTTATTTTGTTTTTATAGGAGCTTTCTCCTCCCATTTTTATATTTAAGCAATGGGCGAATATAGCTTCTGAAATGCCAGAATTTGGGGATTCGTATTTAGACCCGTCTCGATAGGCTGCATTGATTAAGCTAGGAGCCAATTTCCAAGATCTGCATGTAATTGGAAGAGTTAACAGAACAATTCTTGATGGTATCCAAGTTAATAAATCATCCAATTTAGCTCCCCAAAAACCAATATATTTAAGATTTCCCTCTTTATATCCAACCATGGAGTCAAGAGTACTGCTGGCTTTATAAATCCAGACGAATGTAAGCGGACCTGGAAAAATTACAGAAATTTTCCAAGAAATCATCCCCACAAAGACCCAAAAAATTGGTGCAAAAATTCCATCAACTGAATTTTCACTAACTGATTCAGCGGTCGCTCTTAAAATCTCCTTTTCATTCAGCTTATCTGTATCTCTACCCACAATGAAAGCAAGCTTTTCCCTTGATTCTTTTATCCGAATTTCTTTTTTATTGTTTTCAAGGGATTTTAAAATATCTAAACTTGTTTTTTTTAAAGAGCCAAATGCAATTGCACTTGAGAGAGAAATTACTAATATTACGGTGCTAAATTGACTAATAAGAATCGATTTTGAAAAAACTATTCTTTCAATAATATAGCCACAAAAGCCACTTAATATAAGAATAAAAACTGTAAGAATAAGCCCTTTAAATAATAGTATAAATCTATTATTTTTTCCTTTAGATTCAATCTTATCAACACTATATTTTATTAATACACCAATAACTTCAACTGGATGAAGAATCTTTTTAGGGTCACCAATTATATAGTCTAATAAGATTGCAGTACAAAATATTATAGTTAAATTATTCAGGGCTTTATCTCAACCAGCTAAACATGGATCTGAGGACTTTGCCTACTTTTTCAATTGGAAGTTGGGAATCCCTTTCTCGGAACTTTTTCATATTTGGTTTTCCTGAATCGCATTCAGCTACAAAATTCTTTGCAAAAGTTCCGTCTTGGATATCACCTAATATTCTCCTCATTTCATCTTTTGTTTGTTTTGTAATCAATCTAGGACCACTTACATAGTCGCCATATTCAGCAGTATTTGATATTGAATCTCGCATTGCAGTTAATCCACCCTTGACCATTAAGTCAACAATTAGCTTGACTTCATGTAAACATTCAAAATATGCCAATTCGGGCTGATAGCCAGCCTCGACAAGCGTTTCAAAACCCGCTTTGACAAGTTCAGATAGCCCTCCACATAGAACAGCTTGTTCTCCAAAAAGGTCGGTTTCAGTTTCTTCTTTAAAATTGGTTTCCAGTATTCCTGCTCTTGTTCCTCCTATTCCTTTGGCATAAGCCATTGCCAAATCTCTTGCTTTGCCTGAGTAATCTTGCTCAATTGCAAAAAGTGCTGGAACGCCTTGACCATTTTGATATTCCCATCTGACAGTGTGTCCAGGACCTTTTGGAGCGATCATCACAACATCAACAAATTCAGGAGGTTTTATCAATTCAAAACGGATATTGAATCCATGTGCAAAGCTCAATATTTTGCCAGGTTTGAGATGGGGCTGTATTTCATTAGCGTAAACACTTTTTTGAAATTCATCAGGAAGTAAAACCATTATCCAATCAGCCTTTGCAGAAGCGTCTGCAACGCTCAAAACTTCAAGACCATCTGAGATTGCTTTACTTGCGGATCTACTCCCTTCGTACAGGCCCACCACGACCTCGACACCACTATCTTTAAGATTGAGTGCATGGGCATGTCCCTGGGAACCATATCCAATTATCGCAACTGTTTTATTAGAAAGCAGTTTGAGATCTGCATCTGAATCATAGAAAAGTTGAGCCATTAGCTTGCTATCTACTTCTGGAATATTCAGAGCTTAAGAAAGAGAAGCTAATTTAAAATCATTTATGTAAATTTTCAGATTTAAAATTCATAGTTGCTAGCAATATCTACCAAATAATTCGTAGTTGAATCATGCAAATTAATTATTTTGGGTTTTAGCATCGTTGGGGTGAGAGATAACCCTATCAATCAGACCGTACTCTTTGGCTTCAACTGCACTTAAAAAGTAATCTCTATCGGTGTCTTTTTCTATCTTTTCAAAAGTTTGACCAGTCATCTCAGCCATTGATTTATTAAGCATTTCTTTAATCCTTAGTATTTCTCTCGCTTCAATTTCAATATCACTGGCTTGTTTTTGGGAAGTTCCACCAAGAGGTTGGTGAATCATAATTCTGCTGTGAGGTAAAGCTAAACGTTTTCCTTTCGATCCAGCAGATAGTAAAAATGCTCCCATTGAGGCTGCAAGCCCTACACAAATAGTCACTACCTCACTTTTAACGTATTTCATAGTGTCGTATATCGCTAATCCAGCGGTTACAGAGCCTCCTGGACTATTTATGTATAAATAAATAGGCTTAGTGCTATCTTCTGAATCAAGATAAAGCATTTGAGCTACAAGATTATTTGCTATCCCGTCATTTACTTCTTGGCCGAGAAATAAAATTCTCTCGACTCCAAGCCGTGTGTAAATGTCTACCCATCTTTCGACCTGACTCCCTGGGAGCCTGTATGGAACACTTGGAGTACCTATTGGCATGATTTGGATTAATAAATTGGATAAAATGTTTTAAGGGAGGGAGTTTTTAAGCCTCAACAGGTAGATCTTTTCTGCTTGTAAGCACCCGATCTATTAACCCGTACTCAACTGCTTCAAATGGATTGAGATAACTCATCCTGTCAGAGTCTTTGGCAAGCTGAGCAACTGAACGGCCAGTATTTTTCGAGAGAATCTCAAGCATTGCTTTTTTATTGTGTATAACCTCATTTGCTCGGATCTGAATGTCAGTGGCTTGGCCTCTTGCCCCACTGATTGGTTGATGGAGGACTATCGAAGCATGGGGTAGTGAGGCCCGCTGCCCTTTCGTCCCCGCAGAAAGAATTACAGCGGCTGTCCCCATTGCTTGGCCAATGCAAATTGTATGAACAGGAGGCTTTACATATCTGAGAGTGTCACAGATTGCAAATGCCTCTGTTTCGAATCCAATTGCATCTCCGGTGTACCAACTCGTTCCAGTTGAGTTTATGTAGAAATATATTGGTTTTTCTGGATTGTCAAATTCCAAAAATAATAATTGAGCAATTATTAGCTCAGTGACATCCATGCCCATTTGTCTCTTTGCGTCATCATCGGAAAAGAGAGGAAGGCCTAGATAAACGATTCTCTCTTTCAAAAGTAAAGAGGGTAAATCTGGAGGGGGAGTTCTCATTACTGCTGAATCCCCATAATAGGGAGCTGAAACAGTCACATTCAGAAAATCAACGTTGAATTAAAGCCTAGCGACATTGAGGGCTAAGTCGCATTTGTTTTTTGAGTTTTTTTAGGAGGAAGTTTCTTTTCAACTTTTCCAAAAATCATTCTTCCAGTTGGGGTTTGGAGAGCACCGGTTATTACCACTTCAAGCCTATCTCCAATTAATTCCCTTGCGCCTTCGATTACCACCATTGTTCCATCTTCTAAATAACCAATCCCCTGAGAGGCTTCCTTACCCTCTCTGACAATTTTTAAATTTAATCTTGCACCTGGTTGTACATCAGGTCTTAAAGCAATAACAAGATCACTGAGATTTAAAGCTTTCAGTTCTTTTACTTGAGCTATTTTGGAGAGGTTGTAATCTGCTGTAATGAGTACCCCTCCAGTATCACTAGTTAATTTCAAAAGAATTTCATCCGTTCCGGGCCCTTCGTATTTAGTGCTGTTAACAACTAGTCTCCTCCCATAAATTTCTCTAAGTTCAGCTAAAGATTTCAGACCTCTTCTTCCTCTGGCTCTTTTTTCACTATTTCCAGAGTCAGCTAGTTTTTGTAATTCATCAATAACTGCTTGAGCAACAATGATTTGACCTTCAATAATTCCGCAGCTTAAAAGTCCTTTTATCCTCCCATCAATTATTACACTTGTATCGATTATTTTTGCAGTAGCAGGAGTAAGTATTCCCTCTGCAACTAAAAGTGCTTCTGTACTATTTGGATTAAATATTCTTAGCAAAGTCCTTCCATGAATATCGGCGAGATTGTAACCAATTAAACCAAAAAAGATATTACTTATAATTGCAATAAGTGGTTTTAGAAAAAATAATTCCTCTGGTAGTGGCAGCAATAGAATTGGAGCCAAAAGTAAATTAGCAACCAATAATCCGAGAATAAGGCCAACAGATCTGCTTACAAGCAGATCTGTTGGCATAGTCCGTATTTTTTTTAGGATATTTTTCCTTATTTGGAGAAGCAAAAAAGCAAAAATTCCGCTAAAAAAACCTGTTGCTGCAGCGAGTATTATTCTAAAAATTTCAAGATTGGTTACTCTATCTATTATCAGTGTTGGTAAATAATCAATTCCAAGCCAACCAAGGATGGCTCCTGAGATGAAAAATAAAAGTAGGACAAATTGGTCCATCATGCTTTTAATTTATTCTCATTTAGAACAATTGGCACCACCATGATTTTCCTTTAACAAATAAACCTATGACTTCATCTCTTCATATTTTTAATGATCACATGAAAAAGTTGTGAAAAAATCACCAAGAAGCGCCTATTTACACATCCCTTTTTGTCACAAAAGATGCTTTTATTGTGATTTTGCCATCGTACCTCTTTTAAAAAGTTCCGAAAAGACAGGCATAAACCAAACTGAGATATTTGAATCTTATTTGGAATTACTTAGACGTGAGATTGATTTGATAAATGGGGGCATTCCCCTCTCAACTATTTACATTGGTGGTGGGACTCCCTCATTGTTAGCACCTGCTCAAATATATTCTTTAATTTCTCATCTCAAAAAAGTCTTTGGAATTCAATTAGGCGCTGAAATTACTTTAGAGGTAGATCCCCTAAGTTTTGATAAAAGATCTCTTGCTGGATTTATTGAGAGTGGAATTAACCGGTTTAGCCTGGGCGGTCAAAGTTTTGATGATTCAACTTTGAGAGAAATAGGCAGAAGTCACTCCTCAAGTGACTTGTATGAGGCCTGTTCGTGGGTAAATGAAGAGTTTAGAGCTGGAAAAATTAAAAGCTGGAGTCTTGATCTGATTCAAAATCTTCCTCGTCATAACATAAATTTTTGGGAGTCTCAACTTAAAAAAGCTTTAAAAACAGAAGTTCCTCATCTTTCGATATATGACTTGTCTATCGAACCTGGAACACTCTTTGAACTAAAAAAAAGGAAAGGAGAATTATCACTCCCTGATGAGGATCTATCGGCAGATATCAATAGCCTGACTTCCAAAATGCTTAACGAAGCAGGTTTCGCTCGTTATGAGATTTCAAATTATGCATTGCCTGGTCATTCATCTCGTCACAACCGTGTTTATTGGGGTAATGCAGGATGGTGGGGATTTGGTATGAGTGCAACTAGTGCACCTTGGGGTACAAGATATTCCAGACCTAAGACCCTAGATGGTTATGAAAAATGGGTTAAGGATCAAGAGTTAAATGGAATTGATTCATCTTTAATTTCTAAATTTTCTCAACCAATTTGTCCAGAAGATCAACTAATTGTTGGTTTGAGAACAAGAGAGGGAGTTGACTTAGGCGCAGTTTTTCAAGAGTGGGGTTGGGATAAGAAACAAATTGAGAAATATGAGTCAATTTTGATGTTGAGATTAAATAAATACTTTAAAAAAGGTTTGATAACTAAGAAGGGAAGAAGAATTTCTCTAACAAATCCCAAGGGAATGGATTTGAGTAATCAGATTCTTGTTGAAGTGATTATTTGGTGGGATTCTCTCCCTGAGAGTGCTGCTCGCTTACCCAGCTCTCGAGAGCTTTAACACAAATTTTTCTTGTCTCAATTAGCGGTCTAGCAAATGGGGGTTGCTTTTGAGAGAGCCCAATTAGATCTGCAGTTACTCGCACTTGGCCATCACATTGATTGCCCGCTCCTATTCCAATAGTTGGTATTTTGAGGTTGTTGCTTATTTTTAAGGAAACTTCTGATGGGATATGTTCTAGAACAACTGCGAAACAGCCAGCTGATTCAAGTTTTTTTGCAGAATCAAATATTTTATTTTTCCCCTTTTCATCAGAAGCTTGAATTTTATAACCCATTTGATTAACTGATTGAGGGGTTAGTCCCAAATGCCCCATCACGGGGATCCCTACTCTGATAAGCCTTTCTATAACTAAAAGAGTCTCTGGCTCTGCCCCCTCAAGCTTAACTCCAGCTGTCCTTGAATTCTTAATTAAAGTCCCTGCTGCCTCTGTAGCTTCATTAATTCCTATCTGATAACTCAAGAAAGGTAGATCACAAATTACTAATGGTTGTTTTTCAATTGATTTTGAAAAACCTCTACATACGGCCTGTGCATGGTGCAACATTTGTTCAATAGTGACGGGGAGAGTCGTCTGATGGCCAAGCGCTACCATTGCCAAAGAGTCTCCCACTAAGACCACATCTGCTCCAGCCTCTTCAACCATTGAAGAGGAAATACTGTCCCAGGCGGTTAATACCGTAATGGGTTTTCCAAGTTCTTTAAAACGAATCAATTCGTTTGGGATCATGGGTATTTACTTACTAAAAAAGCATCAATTGCTAAAATCTAATCGACTCGGACCCATGCGGCTTTTACGCCCAAATCTGGTCAGGATCGGAAGATAGCAGCCACAAGGGATGCTAAAAGCAGGCGTGGATTCCGGGTCACCTAATAATTATCAGGTTCCAGGATATTTTCTGTTTTGACGAAGTCTTAGGAATTCAGGAATTGTAGCCCCTGTTTCCTTGGCTTCTTCTTGTCCATAAAGTGATTTTGGAGAAAGTCGGCTTCTGCTTTTTGGGGAGTTATATGAAGCTTGGTTATTCTCAAAGCCTGTTGCTATTACTGTTACTTGGATCTCTCCTTCAAGTTCCTTGTTTACAACAGCACCTACAATGATATTTGCTTCAGGGTCAACAGCGTCATAAATGACCTCAGAAGCTGAGGTCATATCTTCTAATGTCATATCTTTCCCGCCTGTGATGTTAATCACACAACCTTTTGCACCATCAATTCTCGCTGATTCCAGTAGGGGACTATTTATTGCAGCTTGAGCTGCTTCAAGGGCTCTTGAACGACCAGAACCAAGTCCTATGCCTAGAAGTGCTGTTCCTGCTTCAGTCATTACAGAGCGAACATCTGCAAAATCTACATTTACCAATCCAGGACAGGTAATGATGTCGCTGATACCTTTAACACCCATTCTTAATACATCATCAGCACTGCGGAATGCCTCTTGGAGAGGCGCTCCAGCTATGACATCTTTGAGACGGTCATTGGGAATAACAATCAAAGTATCAACATTTTCTGAAAGCCTTGCAATACCCTCGTCAGCTTGTCTCATGCGCCTTTTACCCTCAAATCCAAAGGGTTTTGTTACTATTCCGACTGTTAATGCGCCAATTTCTTTAGCAACCTCTGCTACTACAGGTGCTGCTCCAGTGCCTGTACCTCCTCCCATTCCTGCTGCAATGAATACTAAATCCGAGCCTTCAAGTGCCTGTTGTAGTTCTGCTCTTGATTCTTCTGCAGCCTTTTGACCAATACTTGGATTGCCTCCAGCACCTAAGCCACGAGTAAGAGTTTGTCCTAGTTGCACTCTGTTGCTCGCTGAGGACTCAAGAAGAGCTTGAGCATCAGTATTGAGAACCCGATAAGTAACACCATCAAGATCACTGAAGATCATTCGATTTACAGCATTACTGCCTCCGCCACCAACTCCAATCACCTCAATTCGGGCTGATTGACTTGGTTGGATTTGTTCATCCAATGCAAACCCTGAGTTGTTACCGATGCCCATCACCATGTTTTGAGTTGATAAGAGATTTTTGGTGCATTTTGTCTTTATAAATAAGAGTAGTTTGTCTACGCGAAAAACTTCTCCTATCCACAAAGTAGTTTTAAAAAGTCAATTATACGAATTCAATCGGATAATTTCTTTTAAAACATTGCCAGTATATGGCTTTAGCCAACTTCATGCTCTTAATCTTGTCCCCCTGTTTGCAATTCAGGTTTTGCGAGATCCCTCAAATCAATACTAAAGCCCTTTTTTGTGTAAAAACTCTCAGGTAGAACCTCACTTAAATAAGACAAAGTTTTAATTTGCTGAAGAAGTTTTTCTTGATCTGTCCCCAGTTTTATTGAATCGATATTGATTGTTTTCAAACTTAGTTCGCCAGTTGGATCGAAATTTATTTCCTCAAGAGGACTACCAAAATCGTTTTTATATTTAATTATTAATGAGATTGAATTGCGATATCTAGGTCTCCATCCTTTTACGACCAGATTTAACTCTTTAAGGTCTTCTTTTTTACGCTTGAGTGGTATCCAGTAAGCATCCTTGTCGATCATTCCATAGTCCATCTTTGATCCATTATTTCTTTGAGAAAATGCAACTGGCTTCCTTTCAAGAATTGAAATAATTAATTCAGGTGGGATGAGCTTGCGGCTAACAGATACCGCCTCTAAGGCAAGTTCTCTAGTTAAATTTGACTCTATTTGCTTAGGATTAATTTGCAAGACAGTTGCTGGAAAATTAATGCCCGTTTGAGAAATAATTAATTCTTTATCAAAATTAACATTCCCCTTAATAATTAGATTTTTCGGATTGATTTGGGTTGTACTTTTGCCAATAAATAAATTAAATAGAAAAATCGATAACAAACTTGAAATTAAAATTTGCCAGAGATAGATTATATTTTTTGTTTCGAAAGAATGCTGTTCTTTTTTGCGTTGCCTTTTTATTGAGTTTCTTCTTTTCATATGTTTTTGTACCAACTATCTTGGATCGAATCAAAGCTCGCACCTGGCTTTTTGCATTAATTCATTCATCCACTCTCTTGCTCTGTCTGCATCTGCAAAAGGTATGTCTGTTTCCTTTCCACATCCAATAAGTCTGAGGCGACATGTGCCTTGAGATTCATTTGTTAATGGTGCCTCTCCAGATGCAAGAGCCAAAAGTTCAAGTAATTCCAATTGTTTGATTTCAAAAGATTCCTGATCTTTAAATTTTCCTGCTTCAAAAGTACTCCAAATTAAAATCCCATCATTCAATTTGGCAGCTCCTGATCCATCTAGTTTTGCAAGTTCAGAACCCTCAGCCCAAATTAAATAGAGATTTTGGCGCCGACGCTCCAACCAGCCCAACCCTGTAAGGAGAGTAAATGCAATAAGAAGGGGGAACCAAAGCAAGCCGTGAATCATTTTTTCTAAAATGGATTTTTGAGTGAGAGTATTGAGAGGAATTAATCTCTATTGTTGCGCAATTTTTAATAATTCAAATACTAGGTCCCCAATCTTTAGTCCTGATGCAGCCCATAAACTTGGATACATGCTTTGATTTGTAAATCCTGGGAGAGTGTTTACCTCATTAAGATAAATAGTTTCGGAAAATTTTTCATAAAAAAAGTCCACTCTCGCAATGCTGTCGACGGCTAATGAATTACAAGCCTTAATACTTAGTTCTCTTATTTGATCTGAGAGACTATTGCTGATTAAAGCTGGAATGTTCGCAAGTGATTTCCCCTCTAAATATTTTGTTTGGTAATCGAACCAATCTGATTGGTGAATTATCTCCCCAACAATAGATGTTTTAATATTTTTTTTACCCAGAATTGCACATTCAAGCTCTCTAGCCTCTATGCACTTCTCAATTACAATTCTTGAGTCGAAAGTTAATGCAGTCTTTATCCCCGTAAAAAACTGATGGCGATCAAGTGCTTTTGTTATGCCAACTGATGAACCCATATTTGCTGGTTTTACAAAACATGGATATCCAAAACTTTGTTCGATTTTATTTGCGAGCTCTTCATGAGATTGATTTCTTATATTGATATTTGAGTCAAATGGGACATATGGTACTTGTGGTAGTCCCGCCGCTTTAAAGGCAGCTTTCATGGCGATTTTATCCATTCCCAATGCAGACCCCAAAACACCAGATCCAACAAAACATTTTCCAGTAAGTTTAAACAAACCTTGAATGGAACCATCTTCACCATTGGGGCCATGTAAAACTGGGAACCATATATCTACTGAATTCGCCTCAAAGGGAAATGATGTAAAGCCAGTTTTGGAATTAACTTCTGGTAGTTCTGATATATCTAAACTTTCTTTTTTTTTCATGGCCTTATTTGCGACATTAGCCCCCCACCATCTTCCTTTAATGTCAACATAAATTAATTCAGTTTGAAAGAGATTTTTATTTTTTTTACTTTGTAGTGCAGAGAACACATTGATAGCGGATTTTATTGAAACATTGTGTTCACCTGATGCCCCACCAAATACGAGACAAACTTTCTTTTTAATATTATTCATTAAGTCTAAAAAAAATATAATTTTTCGAAATAAGTTTTTTTTTCATAAAATTTATTCTTTTACTCAAAGTATCCAGTAAGAGAAAAGGCTCTGACTTCTCTTATTCTTACATTAACAATATCACCTTGTTTGTATTCATTTTTTGCTGAATCAACCTTGGGGCAGAAAGTAAGTCTATTGGTCCTGGTCCTTCCCATTAATTGATTTTGATTCTTAGGATTAATTCCTTCTATCAATACCTCTTCAATTTTATCTTTGTATCTATCATTCCTTTTTTTCGCGATTGTTGCAACTAAGTTATTTAATTCCTTGAGACGTGTAACTTTAACATCTTCTTCTAATTGGTTTGTCCAATTTGCAGCGGGAGTATTAGGCCGTGGTGAGTATGCTGCAGTATTTACTAAGTCAAATCCAATCTCTTCAATGATTGATAAAGTTTTCATAAATTGTTTGTGTGTTTCCCCTGGGAAAGCAACAATAACATCAGCAGTTATTGATGCCTCTGGCATTAATTCTCTAATGGATTTGATTATTTCTTTGTATTTTTCTATTGTGTAGCCTCTTGACATTTTTTTTAATATTTGATTATCACCGCTTTGAAATGGGATATGAAAGTGCTCACATACTTTGGGTAATTCTGCACAAGTTTTGATTAATTCATCTGTAAAATATCTTGGATGACTTGTGGCAAAACGGATACGTTCAATTCCTTCTATTTCATGAATGTACTCTAGTAAATCTCTTAGTGAAAAATCTCTTAATGTTGTACTTTGTGAGCTTTTCAAATCTCTCCCATATGCATCAATATTTTGCCCTAATAATGTAATTTCTTTAAATCCTTTTTCTGCAAGAGACTCTATTTCAGCTTTAATTGCTTCAGGGGTTCTAGATTGTTCTTTCCCTCTGACAGACGGGACAACGCAATAAGTACATCGCTCATTGCAACCATAAATTATGTTTACCCATGCACAAATGTCGCTATCTCTTCTGGCGGTGGTTAAGTCCTCAAGGATTTGTAGTTCCTCAGTTGCGACTACTTGCTGGCCATTATCAACTTTGTTTAAAAGAGTCTCAAGACGATTGGCATGTTGAGGTCCCATTACCAAATCCAATTCTGGAACCCTCCTTAAAAGAGATTCCCCTTCTTGTTGAGCCACACAGCCTGCAACGATTAATTTCAAATGTGGTAGGGATTTTTTTCTTATGGCTTGCTTGCCCAAATAGCTATATACTTTTTGTTCTGCGTTATCTCTGATAGTACAAGTGTTATAAAGGACAAGATCAGCCTGCAGTTCACCTTGGGCAGCCCGATAACCCATTGATTCAAGAATACCAGCCATTCTCTCAGAATCTGCTTTATTCATTTGGCATCCAAAAGTAGTTATCCAGTAGCTACCCCGGCTTTTTATTGAGGTCGCAGACTTGATTGGTTGTGTGAGTGTTGTTGAATTTGACACTTTTGGATTAAAACAAGGTGACTTTTCTTATTTGGAGTGGTTAACGAGAATCAATAGGACTTGGTTTTTTTCTTAGAAGTGCTTCGAATAAAGAATTGAAGGGCGAGCGAGGGGATTCGAACCCCCGAATAGCGGCGCCACAAGCCGCTGCCTTAACCACTTGGCGACGCCCGCCTCACATCTATGAATTTACCAATTCATAAGGAATTTTCTACAAAAGATCTTTATGAATTTATTTTTTGTCCATATTTAAAGACTTTTACTGTCTTATTCACATAAAAAGTTTCGTAAAGTAAGTAAGTGATAAGTTTTGGAAACCATAGCCACATTTTGATGAGGTGATTGAGGAAGTGACCAGCGCAGACAGTGGATCAATTGAAGGATGGGTCCCTAGAGGTCTTATCAATGATGGGAATGCAATTATTTCCGCGAATGTTACTGAAGAAGGTCTCTGTCCACTAAGGATATATTGGAAATGTGGAAAAATAATTAAAATAGAGGTTTGTTTTGACAGAGAAATTCCAAATAAGATGATCCTTCCTCGTTTTGTCGAGCCTCATGCTCACATAGATAAGGGTTATAGCTGGTCAAGATTTCCAAATCTTAAAAGTACTTACCAGGCAGCTTTGGAGGTGAACTTAGAGGAACATCGGGTCAGAACAGTTAGTGATGTTATGGAGCGCTCTGAAACAGCATTAGATTATGCCTTTAGTAATGGAATTAGAGCATTAAGAACTCATATAGACAGTTTTGGTATTGGTGGCACTCATAGTTGGGAAGTCATAAGTGAGTTAAAGAAAAAGTGGCATAGGGTTATCGACATACAGTGTGTTGCTTTAGTTCCTCTTGATTATTGGTCTAGTGGGGAAGGACAATTACTAGCAACAAAGGTCTCAACTAGCAGAGGTTATTTGGGAGGAGTGTTGGCCCCACCTTTTGATGAAAAAAAAAATAAGAAAGACCTCAAAGAATTAATATTTCTAGCAGAGAGACTTGGCTGCGGAATTGACATTCACATTGATGAATCAAGTTCATCGCCTGGTAAGGGAATTAATTTTCTCCTTAAAATACTTGATGAAAATATGATAACTATACCTATAACATGTAGTCATTCAAGCAGCATGGGACTACTATCCCCAAAAAAAATCAGACATCTTGCTGAACGAATGGCTGATCATCAAATTAATGTTATTGCACTTCCTCTTACAAACTACTGGCTCCTTGGGAGAAAAGAAAAATCAACTCCCACAATAAGGCCTCTAGCTCCAATCAAGCAGCTTCAAGAAGCAGGAGTTACTGTTGCTATTGGCTCAGACAATGTTCAAGACGCTTGGTTCCCTATTGGCAATCTAAATCCTCTGTCGCTCATGTCTCATTCGATGCCCTTAATCCAAATGGCACCTTGGGAGAGGGCCTGTTTATCGGCCTTTACAACTTGTCCAGCTAATTTAATGGATTTGGATTGGGATGGTTCAATCTCAAAAGAAAGTCCTGCCAGTTTTGTTATTGTGAAAGGATCCTCATGGTCTGAGGCCCTATCTCATCCCTCTGAAAAGGAACACATTATTAATGGTATTTGGACCGATAAAAAAATGAGTCAAAACAAATTAGGGGATTAAAAATAATGAATAACTCTCAATTAAAAAATCTTTTTGATGATTTGTCCTCAATTCAGGACTTAACAATCTTTTCTTCATTGCCTGATAGAGAAAAATTTTCCAAAGATTTCTTTGACTACTCACCAATACTTAAACCTCAACTTGAAAATTGTCTTGCTGACTTTGTTGTAAAACCTCATTCTGTGAATGCAGTCTTAGAAGTGGCAAGATGCTGTAAAAAAAATTCTGTAGCCCTTACTCTAAGGGGTTCTGGTACTGGCAATTATGGTCAGTGTGTACCACTTCATAAGGGTGTGGTAATGATTATGAGCGAGATAAATAAAATAAAAAATTATGACACATCTACTGGTGAGGTAACAGTCGAAACAGGTTGCCTACTACGTGATTTAAATGATTATCTGTCAAAAAAAGGTCGTCAATTGAGATTGTTACCAAGTACTTGGAGAAGTGCTTCTCTTGGAGGTTTTATCGCTGGAGGCTCTGGAGGTATTGGATCAGTTAGATGGGGCTTTTTAAGAGATCCTGGACATCTGAATGCTATGGAGATTATTACTTTGGAAAATAATCCAAGGAAATTGAATTTGGACGCTAACAAATCAGAGGCTTTGAATCATGCTTACGGCACTAATGGAATAATTACCTCTTTAACAGTGGCAACCACGCCCCTTGTCTCATGGCAAGAGGTCGCGATAGATTTTAAAGAATGGGATAAAGCCGTAAAATTCTCTAAGGTAATAACAGAGGCAGCTATTGATATCTTCCTTTGTACAGTTTTAGAAAAACCTATTGTAGCGAGGTTACCTTCGTGGAATGGAGACACAAAAGATTGTCATAGGATTTTGATACTTGTCTCCCCTGATGGAATATCTACGCTTCGGAGACTTGCTGACATGGCAGGTGCTAATTTTTATCATATTGGAACGGAAAATATACGTAGAGGAAGGGGGCTAAGAGAACTTACATGGAATCATACAACTCTGCATATGAGGAGTATTGATCCAAATTGGACATATCTTCAGATGCTGCTTCCTCAACCCGAAATTCCAGCCATGGAAATTTTGAAAAGAGAATGGGGAGATAGTTTACTTTGGCATTTAGAGAGCGTCAGACAGCAAGGGGCTCAGAGAATTGCCTCTTTGCCTCTGGTTAAATGGAAAGACGAGGAGTCTCTAAACAAACTAATCAAACAATGTGAGGAACTCGGAGCAATAATGTTTAACCCACATGTAATTACTGTGGAAGATGGAGGTCTTGGAGTTATCGATACCGATCAAGTTAATGCAAAAAAATCTTATGACCCAGAGGGGTTGCTTAACCCAGGTAAATTAAAAGGATGGCAGTGAAATTTCAATATTTTAAGATTTCTCTCCTCAATAGATCACCGATTAGATAGATTGATCCGGTGATTACAGGAGTTGGACTAAAATTTTTTTTAGTTTCTTTGTGAGCAAGATAAAATGCTTCATCAATGTTATCTACTTTTATGAGCCGTTCTGATAGATTTGGACACTCTCGGGATATTTCTTCATGATTCCAACTTTCACAACCAGGGACGGGAATTATAAGAGCAATATCATTCTTTTTTATTAAGGTTTCAACTATACCAATTGCGTCTTTTTGTTTCTGAATGCCCAGAATCCAAGAAACTCCATTTTCGTTGTTATTCCATTTTTCTCGCTCAATTGCTAAATGTTTTGCCGCGTGCGGATTATGAGCACAGTCAATTAAGAAAGGAAGGTGATTCCAATGAACAGCTTGAAGTCGTCCAGGCCACTTCGCCTTTGAAAAACCTTTAAAAATGCTTTCTTGATTTATTTCCCAGCCTAAATTTATAAGAGATTCTAAGATGCCTTTCGCAACAGCTGCGTTTTGTTTTTGAACTTCACCAGGTATCCCAAGAGACCATTCTTCAGAAAGTGGTTTGACAAAACGCAAAAAAGCTTTTTTTCTTTCAACTATCTCTTTAAGTACTTTTTCTACCTCTGGATGTTGTGGTGCGCTTATTACATGACTGTTTGTTGTTATTACTGATGCTTTTTCTTTTGCAATAGAAACTAAATTATTCCCAAGATATTCACAATGATCCATTCCAATTCCGCCAAAACCAATTATTGGTCTATTGGAATGAGCTGTAGTTGCATCTAATCTGCCCCCTAAACCAGCTTCTAGGATTAGTAATTTTACATTTTTATGATGAAAATAATTAAGGGCGAGAGCAATTACTGATTCAAATGGAGTTAATTGATATTTATTAATCGTGCTTTTTAATTTGACTAGTCCATTGTGAAAATCACTCCTAGAAATTTGGATGCCATTGACACAAATACGCTCCTGCCAATTAATTAGGTGAGGAGAAGTTGTAATGCCTGTATTAACTCCTGTTTCTAGTAGACAACTCTTGAGAAAACTTGTGATAGATCCTTTGCCATTAGTTCCAACAATCTGAATTGCAGGGATATTCCTACATGGCTCGCCCATGTGTTTTATTGCGTTTCTCATTCTATTCAAGTTGAAATTCAGACGTCTTTTTTCGTCTTTAAGTATGAAATCTTCCATAACCAGTCTTAGTTTAATTTTCGAATCTCAATCATGTGAAATGTTCAAGTACTGAGTTAAGCCTTTTTACTAATTCAACAATTTCATGTTTTTTAATTGTTAATGGGGGAACTAGTCGGACGACATTGCTTCCTGCACCAACTAACAAGACTTTTTTTTGAATACCGACTTTTACAATTTCAGTTGATGAGATTGAAGATGATGAATTAATTACCAATCCCTGAATTAATCCTAAACCGCGAACTTCTTCAAGAATTTTTGGATATTTTTTAACAAGAGTCATTAGAGATTCTTTTAATTGCTGGCCTCGGCGATTGACATTTTTGAGTAAATCTCTTCTTATGATCTCCTCGCAAACTGTCAGTGCTGCTCTACATGCAAAGGGGTTTCCTCCAAATGTGCTTGCATGATCCCCTGGTTGAAAAACATCAAATTCTTTTTTGGAAAGAAAAGCCCCAATTGCATGGCCACCCCCTAAGCCTTTTGCAAGAGTAAATGCATCTGGTTCTACTCCAACTGTTTGATATCCCCATAAGTATCCTGTTCTACCCATGCCTGATTGAACTTCATCAAATATAAGTAGAAGCTCTTCTTTATCGCAAAAGTCTCTTAATTTTCTGAAGAATGCCACATCTCCAGGCTTGATTCCTCCTTCGCCTTGAATCGGCTCAATTAATACAGCGACAGTTTGGGCCCTTTCTGATTCAATTTTTTCATATAAGGTTTTGAACGATCCAAAATCATTGAAATTAAAGTGGGAAAATCCATCAACTAAGGGTTCAAATCCTTTTTGATATTTTGACTGACCAGTGGCACTCAAAGTCGCAAGTGTCCTTCCATGAAAACTTTCCCTTGCAGTGAGAATAGTTGGATGTTCTATGTTTTTTTTTATATGTGCAAATTTTCTGGCCAACTTAATAGCAGCTTCATTTGCTTCAGCGCCACTATTACAAAAGAAAACTCGATCACAACAACTATTTTTCACGAGCCAATTACCTAGTTCTTTTTGTTCAGATATTTGATAGAGATTTGAAACATGTTGAATTTTTTTTAATTGATTAAATAATGCTCTTCTCAAAACCCTGTCGCTATGACCTAATGAGCATGTGGCAATGCCAGAAACAGCATCAAGATATTTGGTGTTTTTATCATCCCAAACCCAACAACCTCTCCCTTTTACAATTGTCAGGGGATATCTGTTGTAGGTATTCATTAATGAAGTGGGAGCGGTCGGACTCGAACCGACAAACCCGAAGGTGCCGCATTTTGAGTGCGGTGCGTCTACCAATTCCACCACGCTCCCCTGTGAAGATTCTATCTGTTTAGAATTACCTCAGATCTTAGGCTACTTTTCTTTGATTTATTTTTTTGTTTTGGCTTCCTAATTCTGAGAAAAAGTAATTATTAGATTTTTTAGGTGAAAGCTTTCTATTTATTTTAGCTCCAACTTTTTCTAATTTGAGCTCAAAAGATTCATATCCTCTATCTAAATGATTAAGTCCCTCTATGCGGCTCAGGCCAGAGGCATAGAGGCTAGCAAGTGTTATTGCAGCGGCTGAACGTAGATCAGTTCCTTTTAAAAGGGAGCCAACTAAATTACTTACTCCTTGAATGTATGCTGTTTTATCTATTATTGAAATTTTTGCCCCCATTTTTTGAAGCTCTTTGACGTGTTGCATTCTGTTTTCAAAAATATTTTCTGTAATTTGACTTTTACCATTTGCTGTTGCCATTAGTGCCATGAATGGCGCTTGTAGATCAGTCGGGAAACCTGGAAATGGATTTGTTTCGATATTTACCCCATTAATTTTTTTTGGATAAATTTTTAAGGCGTTATTCTGGAGTTCTTCAAACTCGCAACCACAATCTTTAAGTTTTTGAATTACTGATTCAAGATGCTCTTTAACAACTGGCCCAACAATCAATTCTGACCTTGTTATGGCTGCAGCAATTAAAAAAGTTCCAGCTTCAATTCGATCTGGAATAACAATGTGATTGCAGCCCTTAAGATTAACGATTCCATCAATAATTATCGAACTTGGAGACGGTCTTGATATTTTTGCACCCATGGAATTCAGCATTTTTATTAAATCTTGAATCTCTGGCTCTTGTGCAGCATTCATTATCATTGTTTTTCCTTGAGCAAGACATGCAGCCATTATTAGAGTTTCGGTGGCGCCAACGCTTGGACAATTCAATTCAATATGAGCTCCCTTCAATCTTTTTTGATTCCCAACGATGGATGCAGAAATGAAGCCATCCTCGTTTTTAACACATGCTCCTAATGCCTCTAAACCTCTAATGTGCTCTTCAATGGGCCTTTTCCCTATTTGACATCCCCCTGGTAAAGGGATTTTTGCTTTCCCTAATCTTGCTAGTAATGGCCCTATGCAAAAAAAACTTGCGCGAAGCCTGTGTACCAATTCAGCAGGAAGAGTAATCTCGTTAATTTGACGAGGATCAAGAGAGAGAGTTTTGTTATCTCTGATTATTTTTACCCCAAGCTTTAAGAGTATCGATTCCATTACATCTATATCGCTCAAATCAGGAATGTTTCTCAATACAACTTCTTCCTCAGTTAATAGGGATGCTGCCATTAAAGCCAAAGCTGAATTTTTTGCTCCACTAACTTTCAAATGACCTGATAGAGGTTTTTTACCTTCAACCTCTAAATGCGGCATAAGTTCCATAACGTTTCTCTCTGCCACATTTCCCATGAATATTTTTAAAGGTATCAAACTTATAATGACAATAAAAACCTTAAAGTCTAGGTACCATTAAACAATGTTGTTAGAAGCAATCTAAGAGATTAATTCCCCCGAATTTGCTTAAATTGTAACAACATCCATTTCAAACGATACAGGCGGATGTGGCGGAATTGGTAGACGCGCATGTTTCAGGTACATGTGGCCCTTGGTCTTGGGAGTTCAAATCTCCCCATCCGCATCAATTGAATAGTCCCACAGGATTTTTTAAATTTTTATGAGTTCCGAAATAACTAACAAAAATTCAACTTTAATTACAAGCAGAAGAAATGCTTTAGTTAAACGTCTTAGGTCGATTTCTAAGAAACAAGGGAGAGAGGAATATGAACTGATACTTTTGGAGGGAACTCATCTTCTCGAGGAGGCACTTAAAACAGAAACTTTTCCTGTGGAGATAATTGCGACAAGCAAGTGGGTTGAAAAAAATCAACGCATGTTGAACTCGATTGATGGAGAAGTAAAACTTTTTGCGGTTACTGAAACCGTTCTGGATGCTGCCATAACCACCTCTAACCCAGATGGTGTGGCAGCACTTTTTCCCATTGCTGGTTTGCCCTCTCCCCCTGAAAATCCAGAATTTATTCTTGCCGTTGATCGCTTGCAAGATCCTGGTAATTTAGGGAGTTTATTTAGAACAGCACTTGCTGCTGAAGTAGAAGTTTTATGGCTTTCCTCAGGAGTTGATCCTCTTAATCAAAAAGTTATTAGATCCTCGGTAGGAGCAATGTTCTCTCTTCCATATGAACGTTTTGGGCCTGATGAATGTGAGGGGACTAAGACTTTGAAAAAAAAATTAGTTTCCGCTGCCAAGGTGGGTTTTCAGATTGTGGCGTCATCAGTCCCAGAAGAAGGAGATTGTAAAAAATTAGTTCCATATTGGGAAATTGATTGGACTAAACCAACTATTTTAGTCTTGGGAAATGAAGGTTCGGGCATATCAAAAGAGATAAAGAATTGCTGTAATTATGCTGTTACGTTGCCTCATAGTGATGCAGTTCAATCATTAAATGTGGCAGCTGCAGCTGTTCCACTGCTTTTGGAGCGCCGAAGAGCCAAAATGAATGAAAGTACTTTTTCTGAAAAGTGAACGCTCTGAATTTTGATTTCGATTTAATTGTTATTGGGGCAGGTTACGGCGGATTTGATGCCGCAAAGCATGCCTCTGAGCAAGGCCTAAAAGTTGCAATTATTGAGTCTCGCGAAATGGGAGGCACTTGCGTAAACAGAGGTTGTGTACCATCAAAAGCCCTACTTGCTGCCAGTGGGAAAGTTAGGGAAATATCCGATGTTAAACATCTTGCCAAATTTGGTGTTCATGCTGCTCCAGTCAGATTTGAAAGACAAAAAATCGCAGATCATGCGAATAATTTAGTGGCTAACGTTAGGAAAAATCTCACAAAAACACTTGAAAGAGTCGGAGTTTCTATCCTCCATGGACAGGGAAGATTAGAAGGGCATCAGAGGGTGGGTATTAGGGAACCCAATGGTGTTGATAGAGTTCTTTCGGCAAAAAATGTAATCATTGCCACTGGTTCGGACCCATTTGTTCCACCTGGAATAGTTACTGATGGTAGGACCGTTTTTACAAGTGATGATGCTATCAATCTTGAGTGGTTACCCAGGTGGATTGCTATTGTTGGAAGTGGTTATATAGGACTGGAATTTGCTGATATCTATACAGCGCTTGGATGCGAAGTTACGATGATTGAGGCCCTGGATAGAGTAATGCCTACCTTTGATCCTGACATCGCAAAAATAGCGTCAAGAAAGTTAATTGAAAGTAGAGATATTGATGCAAGAGCAGGAGTATTGGCATCAAAAATCACGCCGGGATGTCCCGTGAAAATCGAACTTTCTGATGTTAAATCTCGAGAATTCATGGAAGAAATTGAAGTTGATGCAGTTTTAGTTGCTACTGGAAGAGTTCCCACAAGCAATCAACTTAATCTTGAATCGTTAAATATCAAAACAAATAGGGGCTTTATTCCTGTCGATAATCAGATGCGAGTTTTGGTTGATGATGAACCAGTTGAAAATTTGTGGGCTGTTGGAGATGTTACAGGTAAATTGATGTTGGCTCACGCTGCTGCCGCACAAGGGATCGTTGCTATAGATAATATTCTTGGAATTTCAAAAACTATTGACTATAGAAGTATCCCAGCTGCAACCTTTACTCATCCAGAGATAAGTTCCGTGGGAATGATGGAAACAGAGGCTAGGAAATTCTCATCTGATGAGAATTTTGAATTGGGCATCGTTAGAAGTTATTTCAAAGCTAATTCAAAAGCCCTTGCTGAACTTGAAAGTGACGGTCTTATGAAATTGATTTTTAGAAAGGATACTGGTGAGGTTCTTGGTGCCCACATTTATGGAATGCACGCTGCGGATTTAATTCAAGAAGTTTCTAATGCTGTCTCAAGGCGTCAAAATGTTTTAGAACTCTCAAAAGAGGTTCACACCCATCCAACTTTAAGTGAGGTTATTGAGGTAGCTTATAGACAAGCATCATCACAAATTCAGAATAAATAAATTTTAAAAAATATTAAATTCTTTTTGTGCAAGTGATGTTTTTGTATGATTTCTAAAAAAAATTCAATGAGTGAGATTAGACGTAGACCTCCTAACCCAAGCGTCAAGGTTGCAAACTTGGAATATGCAATACCTCATTCAGAGGGAGAGCCGAATAACATACTTGAAAAAATTCTATGGGAAAAAGATAAAGAGATTGCACAAGCAAGAAATAAAATTCCTCTTGAGAGATTAAAAAAACAAATTTCTGAATTACCTAAACCAAAATCTTTTTCTGAGGCATTAAAAAGATCTTTTTTGTCGCCAGCCATTATTGCTGAAGTTAAGAAAGCAAGTCCAAGTAAGGGATTGATAAGAGAAGATTTTGATCCTACTGCAATCTCCAAAACTTATGAAAAAGGCGGTGCGGCATGTTTATCGGTTCTTACGGAGAAGAATTTTTTTAAAGGTGGTTTCGAAGTTTTAGTAGAAGTTAGGGAATCAGTTGACATTCCGATATTGTGTAAGGATTTTATTTTTAGCGCATATCAATTACATCAAGCTAGAGCCGCAGGGGCTGATGCTGTCTTATTAATAGCAAGTATTCTGTCGGATCAAGATTTGGAATATTTACAAAAAATCGCTCATTCTTTGGGATTAGAGACACTGATAGAAGTTCATAATTCAGAAGAAATTAAACGGGTTATTAATTTACCAAAGATAAATTTAATTGGAATTAATAATCGAGATCTGAAGTCTTTTACCACAGATTTATCAATTACAGAGGTGTTGGCAAGTAAGCATTACTCAGATTTGAGAGTTTCTGGGGCTATGTTAATAAGTGAATCAGGTATTTCCTCAAGAAGTGATTTGGAAAGGGTTAAGAATGCAGGTTGTGGTGCAGTTTTGGTGGGTGAATTTTTAATGCGTCAAAAAGACATAGCCAGTGCTATGAAAAGACTCATAAATGGTTAAAAAGTAATCTATTAAAAATATTTTATAAATAAATATAAAACCAAAGGTCATAGATAGATGACCCTTGGTTAGATAAATAGCTAGCTTTTAAAGCTTAGATAAATTAATCAAACTTTTAAAATTTTATTTTTGGTATTGAATACCTCTGTATGTAAGCGTTGGACTCATACTTGAATAGTTACGTTGGTTTTGGATGTAAACATTTCTCCGATAAATTAATTGGATCTTTTTTTTAGGAGAAATTTCTTTTGATTGGAGATAGTCCTTCCCGCGGTAGGTGAGAGTTGTCATGATTCAGAGTCCGAAATGGATGTCCAGGTCCCCGTTCCATGGCCTGGCTCGAACTGCGCCCCGGAGGGTGAACGTTTTGTAGCAAATGCTACCTTTCTAGTTTAATGGAAAAATAATTCTCTGTAGTTCAGTCTGCTACAAATATTTTCGTATGAAAGGTAACTTTCATTTATTTTTTTGAGGACTGTGAAGTATGTTGGATTGTATTGAATTTCCTCGAGAAACTGAAATCTATGAAGGGCGCACTATTTTTCTTGGGCACTTGGATGAGATGGCCAGCTCAGGACACAAAAGATTTTTTATACTTTCATCTATACATAGCTTCTCTGTACGGGCTTACTTTTCTTGTAAGGTCGTCATCATTAAATGCATCTTGTTTTATTTTTACTATTGGAGCAATTTCTCCGTTGATGTACGCGATCTACAAAGGATTACCTCTTGATTGTTTAAACTATGAATCAGCTATATCGAGAGAATTTGCCTCTATTGAACAAAATTAAACATTGAAAATTTCCCTATTTTTATGATTAAAGCATCTAGATTAGACTTTAAATAAGTTATGCATATTGTTTGAACAAATTTAATTCATTAACTAATTTCGAGTCTAAAAGTTAACTATGAGCTATAAGACTTGCATTACCTCACTGATCTCAGGGATCATTTCTCTTAATTTTCTTTCAATTCCCATTTTTAAAGTCATTGTGCTGCTTGGACATTCGCCACAAGCACCTTGAAGTCTTACTTTTACGACTGGCCCGTCAATTTCAACAACTTCGACATTACCTCCATCGGCTAGTAAGAATGGCCTTAATTCATCTAGAACCTTCTCGACATTTTCTAAAGTGAAGTCCATTGGTTCATTACTCATAATTAAACTTTCTCCTAACTTTGGTTAGCCTAGAGAGCAATTGCACAATCTGACAAAAAAAGGCGGTTTTATTTGTGTTCGTCAATCAAAATGAATCTGAAATTAGATATGACGCAGTACTAATTGGTGCTGGAGTAATGAGTTGTACATTGGCTATGTTATTAAATGAGCTTGATCCAGATTTAAGGCTACTGATTATTGAGAGATTGCCTGAACCAGGTCTGGAGAGTAGTTCAGCGCTTAATAATGCCGGTACTGGCCATGCTGCGAATTGTGAGCTTAATTACACTCCCCTGGATGAAGACGGGACGATTACTACAAATAAAGCATTAGAGATAAATAAGGCATTTGAACTTAGTCTTGAATTTTGGTCATCTCTTGCTTCTGCTGGAAAGTTGGACCCCAAGAAATTTCTAAATTTCTTGCCTCACATCAGCTTTGTGTGGGGAGAATCCGATGTCAATTTTTTAAAAACACGTTTCGAAAAACTAACTCAATTTCCTGCATTTGAATCAATGCAATTAAGCACTGATTTTGACGAATTAAGAGATTGGATGCCATTAATATTTGAGGAAAGAAAAAATGACAAGCCTTTTGCTGGCACAAGAGTTAATCGAGGAACAGACTTGGATTTCGGTTCTCTGTGCTGTGAATACTTAAAACAAATCAATAAATCAGGGTCTGTGGAAATTAATTTTTCGTCCGAGGTCGTCAATTTAAAAAAAAATAAAAATAAATCCTGGTCAATTGATATCAAACGTGAGAACGGAAGGAAAAATGTGGTAACACCATTTGTTTTTATAGGAGCAGGCGGAGGTGCTTTGAGTCTTTTGCAAAAGTCTGGGGTACCGGAAGCTTGTTCTTATGGTGGTTTTCCAGTTGGCGGTCAGTGGCTCATTTGTGAGAAGACAAATCTTGCAAACAAGCATCAAGCTAAGGTTTATGGAAAAGCAAAAATAGGAGCACCCCCGATGTCAGTGCCCCATTTAGATACACGTTGGATAAATGGAGAACGCTCTTTACTTTTCGGACCTTTTGCAGGCTTTAGCACAAAATTTCTCAAGCAAGGATCAATATGGGATTTTTATGGGTCAATTAATACAACTAATATTGGTCCATTGATTCAGGCAGGCTTAAAAAATGTTGATTTAGTTGGCTATTTACTTTCTCAATTAAAACTAAATCAAAAAAGTAAAATTGGGGCCCTTCAGGACTTTATCCCAAGTGCAGATAATCTTGATTGGAGATTATGTGAGGCTGGTCAGAGAGTACAAATTATTAAAAAATCAAAGAGAGGGGGGATTTTAAAAATGGGAACAGAAGTTGTTTCCTCCAAAGATGGAACCCTTGCGGCTCTACTTGGAGCATCTCCTGGAGCAAGTACTGCTGTGGCTACAATGCTAGAAGTTCTTAAGCTCTGTTGGGCCGAGCAAATGAATTCAAATGCTTGGGAAGAGAAACTTAAAGCTCTTTTCCCAAGCATGAGCAGTGACACAAAATATGTAACTCTCTCAGAAATTAGAGAGAGAAATAACTCTATTCTCGGTTACTCCTGAAACACAGAACGCCCAATTGATTCCTATGACTCTAAACTCTACTAGTGATGATAAAAACTAATTTGCGTTGGTATCGTTAACCACATGACTGAAGTATCTATTTCAAGGATTAGAAATTTTTGCATAATTGCTCATATCGACCATGGGAAATCAACCTTGGCTGACAGGCTACTTCAAGAGACTGAAACAGTTTCTTCCCGGGATATGCAGGAACAGTTTCTTGACAATATGGATTTAGAAAGAGAGAGAGGAATAACAATTAAGCTTCAAGCCGCAAGAATGGATTATGCCGCTAACGATGGGAAGACATATATATTGAACTTGATAGATACCCCTGGCCATGTAGATTTTTCATATGAAGTAAGTAGATCATTACAAGCCTGTGAAGGTGCTTTACTAGTTGTTGATGCAAGTCAAGGAGTTGAGGCTCAAACATTAGCTAATGTATACCTCGCTCTTGAAAATGACCTTGAGATAATACCTGTTCTAAATAAAGTAGATTTGCCTGGAGCTGAACCAATCAAAATAAAAAAAGAAATTGAATCGATTATTGGCCTGGATACTTCAGATGCAATTGAGTGCTCAGCAAAAACAGGGCAAGGAATTACAGATATTTTACAGGAGATAGTTGATAAGATCCCCCCCCCTAGAGCGACTCTTGAACAACCCACTCAAGCGTTAATATTCGACTCTTACTATGATCCATATCGAGGAGTTATTGTTTATTTTCGTGTTATCAGGGGTTGCATAGGCATAAAAGATAAGATTTTATTAATGGCTAGTAAAAAGAGTTATGAGCTTGACGAAATAGGTATCATGGCTCCTGATCAATGCAAGGTGGATGAACTTCATGCAGGAGAGGTTGGTTACCTAGCTGCATCTATAAAAGCCGTGGCTGATGCGAGAGTTGGCGATACTATTACACTTTCTAATTGCCCAGCCACGACTCCATTGCCAGGGTATGCAGAAGCAAAGCCAATGGTTTTTTGTGGCCTTTTCCCTACTGATGCTGATCAATATCCCGATTTAAGAGATGCACTTGATAAACTACAACTCTCTGATGCGGCACTTAAATACGAGCCTGAGACAAGCAGCGCGATGGGCTTTGGATTTAGATGCGGTTTCTTGGGATTACTTCACATGGAAATAGTTCAAGAAAGGTTAGAAAGAGAATATGACTTAGATTTAATTGTTACTGCTCCTTCTGTTATTTATCAAGTAAACATGATCGAGGGTGGTACAAACTTTATTGACAATCCTGCTACTTTGCCAGATCCTCAACAGAGAGAGTCAATTGAAGAGCCATATGTACGACTAGAAATATATGCACCTAATGAATTTAATGGCACTTTAATGAGCCTCTGCCAAGAACGCCGAGGTATTTACGTTGATATGAAATACATAACTACAGACAGGGTTACACTTATTTATGAGATGCCTTTAGCTGAGGTTGTCACTGACTTTTTTGATCAAATGAAGAGTCGGACCAAAGGCTATGCTTCAATGGAATATCATCTCATTGGTTATAGAAAGAACGATTTGGTTAGACTTGATGTTTTGATTAATTCTGAGAGAGCAGACCCATTAACAACAATTGTTCATAGAGAAAAAGCTTATAATGTTGGTAGAGGTTTGGTTGAGAAACTAAAAGAATTAATACCTCGTCAACAATTCAAGATACCATTACAAGCTTCAATTGGTAGCAGAATAATAGCAAGCGAAAGTATCAGTGCTTTAAGAAAAGATGTACTGGCGAAATGTTACGGTGGCGATATCTCAAGGAAAAAAAAGTTACTTAAAAAGCAAGCTAAGGGTAAAAAAAGAATGAAATCAATGGGAAAAGTTGATGTGCCGCAAGAAGCCTTTATGGCCGTGCTTAAATTAAATCAATAATAAAAATATCAACTCCTTTCTTTTATGTATTCAATGTGATCATTAATGTAATTTGATGAATTTTGACTATTCTTTTGTTTAATTCCAGTCCATATTAGTCCGACAATAAGTAAGGTCCCAATAAATATTGTAAGTTCTCCTACTGTTAATGCTTTATTTTGATTCTCCATGAAAGACTAAAGTGGCCTAGTTAATTATAGCAATAATAATTGTCTCCACAAAGAAGAGTGTCTATTTTATAAAGATTAATAGGGATAAATTTCTTTTGTTTCTGAAAAGACTCCTAACAAATAAAAGCCTTTCTGTAAGGATGGCTAGATGGGGATGCGTTATTTTAGGTGTCTATGTATTCATATCATTAATAACCCCTGTACTAATTAGCTGGCAAATATTACCCGATCCGCAAGAGGGATTAGATAATCAAGTTTTTTCAGCACCTTCTTTAAAGCATTGGTGCGGAACTGATCGTCTTGGACGAGATGTATGTGTTAGAACTCTAAAAGGAAGTAGTGTCGCTTTAAATGTTGTTTTTTTGGCTGTTTTCTTTTCAGTAAGTATTGGGCTTCCTCTGGGTATATTGAGTGGGTATATCGGTGGTTTTTTTGATAAATTGATGATTTTAATTATGGATACTCTCTATACAATCCCCGTTCTTCTCCTTTCTGTTGTTATGGCCTTCGTATTGGGTAGAGGTGTCCTGAATGCTGCCTTAGCATTGTGCATTGTCTATATCCCTCAGTATTTTCGAGTCGTACGAAATCAAACAACTCAAGTAAAATCTGAATTATATATCGAGGCTGCAAAGAGTATGGGGGCAGGACCTTTTTGGATTATGCGAAAATATTTATTTTCAAATGTTATCGGGACTGTACCTGTTCTAATAACTATGAATGCAGCAGATGCTGTATTAGTTTTAGGGGGATTAGGTTTTTTAGGATTAGGTCTTCCAGAGTCTATTCCAGAATGGGGAAATGATTTAAATATGGCATTAGTAGCTATGCCTACAGGTATTTGGTGGACTGCTCTATATCCAGGTTTTGCAATGTTTCTTTTAGTAATTGGCTTATCATTAATCGGAGATGGATTGGAATCATTGATTGGTAGTGTTAATGATGAAAAAATTAATTATAATTGATTACTTTTTCTCAATATCTCATTTTGACGTCTCGAGGAAGTTCCTCTGTGATTTGTCCTTTAGAATCTAGTTCGGGATAACTGCGGCCCTCTTGATTACACCAATTGGCAACCTCAGGATAAGCCCACTCGAAAATTTTTCTCTCATAGTCCATTTGGTTTAGCCCTTCGCCATTTCTTGGAATTATGTCCGCCTCTTCTCTTTGACGTAGGGCCTCAAAAAGAAGAACTGCTGCTGCAACTGAGACATTCAAAGATTGAACCATGCCTCTCATGGGTATATTTATACTTTGATCCATGAGATCTATTGTTGACGAATTTAATCCCCATTTTTCTGCACCAAAGACGAAGGCGGTTGGTTCTAGAAATGAGCATTCTTTATAGTCGATGGAATTCTGATCAAGATTTGTCCCATATAACTTGAATCCTTTTTTTTTTAATTCCATTATCGCGCTCTCACTATCATTATAGTCATTAACCTTGACCCATTTTTGGCTACCTTGAGCTGTGCTGTTGAAGGTCTCAATCCCCCCCCCCTTTTTAACGGAATGAATTTCCATCACTCCTACTGCGTCACATGTCCTTAGGATTGCAGAAAGATTATGTGGTTTACCGACATTTTCAATTAAAACAGTCAAATCACTCATACGATTGTCTAAAACAGATTTAAGTCTTTCAAAGCGTTTGGGTAACAAGGGCATGTCGTACTAATAATATTTGGTGTTTAAAACGCACCAGTTGGTAAGCAACCTTAATTTAGTCTTAAAGAATCTAATTTTATACCTTACCTATAAAAATATACTCAGTCTAAAATTTCCCATATCTGTAAATCATTAAATTAGAGTGTTCAAATGATATAGCTTTGCTAAGTTCAAATACAAAATAGTTTTAAAATTACATGAAGAACTTAGCTATCACTTTACTTTTCATTTCTGGTTCTATTCTTGCAGCTTCTGAGAGTTTTGCTCATATGTATGATTCTGTCGGCGTTGAGGCTGGCCCGCATGCTCATGGACCAAGCAAATCAGATATACCAATAAAAGACAACTGCTTTATCGATCCCAAGTTAGGACCTATTTGCAAGTAATTGGCAAAAATAGATAAAAAAGCTCTATTCATTGAATAGAGCTTTTTTATCTTGATCAGCTACTAGAAAGTGAAGCCAACGGTTACTGCGTAACCGGTTGCATCATCTGTACCATTTTGAGCAGCATTCTCCTCAGTCCAAATTGATGGAGTCAATGTTAAATAATCATTAACTGGGTAGGCATAAAATATCTCATAACTATTTTGACCCGTCGCCACTGTTGTTCCGGTTTCTTTGTTTTGGAATGATGCGCCTAGGGTTCCGTCTCCAATAGCAGATGTTTCCGCACCGATGAAGAAACTATTCAGATCTTTGTAATCAGTTGTACTTTGATCTTTTGTGTCCCATCCTACGGTAACTGTTGGCCAACCCTCTTTAGCTACATACAAACCGAGACCATAGGCACTGTCGTCGGAGTCAAAGTCTGTATACGTAAAAGCACCTCCCCATCCCTCGGCATCATAGCCAATTTGACCAGTTATGTTGTCGGATGCTGAAGCCAGGACACCAGTTTTGCCGCTTTGAATATTAGCGGATACATTTAAGCCGCTATCAAATACATAGTTGCCGCCTACTGCAACCCCTGTGCCGATGTCCTCAGACCAGTAGTCATTCCCGCCATTAAAAACTGGTTCGCTATAGGCCGTGTAAGTACCTGCAAGACAAGCGTCTCCATCCATTAATGCCCCAAGGCAAATAGTTCCTTTATCAGTAACGGGGAATGAATAGTAAAGGTCGGTAAGTTGAGCAACTGCGTCTGTACCTCCTAAATCACTCACAGGGTCAATACCCAAAGTCCCACCATTCCCAAGTTCATACTCAGCAACAAGTGAATCTTTGCCAGTAAAGCTTGAAGTAAGTGAATATTTAACTTCATAAACCCCTTCAACTTCTTGTTGATCTGTTTCTGATCTGGCTCCAGCTACAAAATTAATTGAGCCACTTAGAACAGTAGTTGGGGAGAAAGAGCCAGCTTCAAATGAGAATGAACTCAATACATCTTCTGTACCTCTGAGTGTTGCAAGTTCCGTAGCAAACTCATCAATGAGACGTAGTTCGGTGTCATTAAGCTTATTAGCATTACCTACACATTGATTTAAAATTGCTGCAGCCTCAGCGCGAGTAATGACGCCTTTGGGAAGTGAGACATTACAACCCCTTGCATTTCTTAAATCTGTTAAGGCTTGAAATGTCCAATCGCCTGGGTGAATGTCTCCAAGTTCAGAGGCTGTTTGAAAGGTATTGATGATAGGAGCGTAATTTGATACACCCTTTAAATTAATTTCAGTTGCGTCTGCTGAAAGTGGCGCAATCAAGCCCAAAGCCGCAGGCGCCAGAAGTAGATTCTGGAAAAGTTTCATTAAATTCCTCACACAAAAGGATTACGGACTGATTATTGTGTTTATCGGAACAAGGCGATGTATCGGAAGCTACAATTTTGTCTCAAGGCTTATTGGGAAACGTTTTCGACGTTTCTTCTTTCTTCGTGCATATCTTCCAATTTATTATAAATAATCTTAAGTTCATTGTTGATATTTACAGTGCTTTCAATTGCACTTAAGGATGCCATTACCTTAATTAAATTTTCTTTTGCTTCTGTGAGAACCCTACACTCTCTACTGCCGGCTTCATAAGACATTGAAACAACAATTCTCGCGTCACTATAACTCAAAAAACAAAAACAAAAAAGAATCCATTAGTATCACTTGATACTAATGGGGAATTATTAGTATTTTTTATTTCCTTCTCAACTTGAAAAGCTTTATACATCTCTTGAAAATAGACGTGCTTTTTTGGTTGAGTAGGAATTGATCATGAATAGTACTTTCTTGTGTAAGCCATTAATATAAGTATGTGTATCAATATTTTAAATTGAAAATCCCCTTAAAAGGCATGATACCTAGAAAAGTTGCTTGGGAAGTTTTGCAAGCTGTATCAGCAGGGGCATATTCTGGGAAAGCCCTTGATAGATCTCTCAGAAAATATTCATTAAATAAAAGCGATAAAGCACTTGCTACAGAATTGACATATGGAGTAATTAGATCTTCAAACTTACTTGATCATTGGATTGATTTTTTAGGAAAATTTCCCGCAAAAAAACAACCACCTTTATTAAGAATTCTTTTGCAACTTGGCCTATATCAATTGCTGTTTACAGAGCGAATTCCATCTTCAGCAGCTATTAATACGACAGTAGAAATTGCTAAAACAAGTGAGTTAAGAAGATTATCTGATGTGGTAAATGGACTACTTCGATCAGCTGATAGATGTCTAAGTAAAGGTAAGCAACCGCCACTTCCAGATTCATTTGCGGAATCTTGCTCTATTCAATATTCATTGCCTTTGTGGATCATAAATAAGCTGATAGATGATTATGGAACTGACATTGCTTTAGAGTTTGCAATTGCCTCTAATAAGCCGCCGACAAATGATCTGCGAGTTAATTGCTTGAGATCAACTCCAACTGAGATGATCAAAAAATTCTCAACTTATGGAATTTCAAGTAAATTAATAGAAGGATTAGATAGTGGTCTTGAAATTGAATCTGGGCTTGGTGATTTGCAAGATTGGCCAGGTTACGAAGAAGGTGAGTGGTGTGTGCAAGATCGTTCCTCCCAGTGGATTGTGCCTTTGTTAGATCCAAAGCCTGGAGATCAGGTGTTAGATGCGTGCTCAGCTCCAGGTTCTAAAACTACACATATTGCAGAAACAATTGGTAACAATGGGGAGATATGGGCGATAGATAAGTTTTCTTCTCGATTAAGACTGGTTTCCGATAATGCAAAAAGGATGGGTGTAAACAATATCAAAACTTTCAAAGCTGATTCATCTAATTTATTAACACTCAAGCCTGAATGGCAAGGTTATTTCGATAAAATTCTCATAGATGCACCTTGCTCTGGATTAGGAACATTGGCTCGCAACCCTGATATTCGCTGGAGAATGAGTAAAGAAAAAATTAAAGATTTAGAATGTTTGCAATCATCACTTTTAGAAGGACTTTCTCCTCTTTTGAAATCTAGAGGAAGAATTGTCTACTCAACATGCACTGTTAATCCAGATGAAAATCTTGGTTGCGTAAAAAAATATTTGTCTAAAAATAAGGACTTGAAATTAGCTTATCATAAGCAGATTTTGCCAAGTTCTTCCACGAATGGTGATGGTTTTTTTGCCGCGATTTTAGACAAGGATTAATTCTAATTTAATCAAACTGAACTTATTCATTACTTATACTTTTCATTAATTTTTTCCATGCATAAGCAGCAGTTCCACTACTATTTTTTGTAGGCATACTATTGTCGTAGCCGAACCAGATCCCTGTAGATAAATTTGAGAGAGAACCAATAAACCAAATATCTCTAGCTCCCTCTGAAGTGCCTGTTTTACCAGCAACTTCTTCCCCAGGTATTATTGCCGCTTTCCCTGTCCCCTGGTTGACAACTTCTATTAACATTTTGTTTATCGTAGAGGCTATTTCTTGATTAATAACTCTTTTACTTGCTTGTCCATGAGTGCTTTTTTCCCAGATTATCTTTCCATCAGGACCAATAATTTGTTCAAAAGGCGTTGGTTTATTGTAAATACCTCCATTTGCCAGGGCAGCATATGCAGCAGTCATATTTATCACAGATTCTTCTAAAGCTCCAACAGCTAATGGATAATATTTTTCTAGTTTTCTTTCAATTCCAATTCCAAAATCATTTGCTAGAGAAATTACATTTTCAAAACCAACTATATGAAGTAATTCAACAGATATTGTATTTAATGAGTATTTAAAAGAATCAAGGATACTTACTTTTCCAAGATATTTATTACGAAAATTTTTGGGACAATATTCTCCCCAACATTTTGGCCTATCTTCAAAAATATCAGAGGGCGTAATTCCACGTTTAAGTGCTGCAGCATAAGTAATAATTTTAAAAGTTGATCCCGGCGATCGGAAAGCTTGAGTAGCTCTATTGAATTCATTGAAATCAAAATTTTTTCCACCAACAAGTATTCTCACAAATCCGCTAGAAGGCTCAATCGATACAACAGCCCCTTCAATATTTTGATAACTAAAATCACGAATAGTCTTCTGAGCTTTTTTTTGCCAGTCTAAATTTAAGCTAGTCTTAACAGTGATCCCTCCGACTTCAAAATGTTCTTTTGATATTAACTCAGGTAATTTTCTCGAGATCCAGCTTGTAAAAAATGGAGCCTCACTTTTTAAAAATTTTGGTGGCGCAGGATTAACTGAAACTTTGCTTTTTAAGGTATCATTATACTTCTGCTTAGAGATATATCCTTCTAGAAACATTCTCTCAAGAACAATATCTCTCCTTCTTGTTGCTAAATCAATATTTACTAGTGGAGAGTAAACTGATGGGGCTGGTGCTAATCCAGCAATTAAGGCTACTTCTGAGAGATTTAATTTGTCTGGAGATTTGGAAAAATAAATCCAGGAAGCATCTGAAATTCCATATGCATTTGATCCCAGGTAGACATTATTTAAATATTGCCTAAGGATTTCTTCCTTGCTTAAAGTACGCTCTATTTTAAATGCGAGAGCTGCCTCTTTAATTTTCCTGGTAATACTTTCTTCTTGGCTTAAAAAAATAATTCTTGCCAATTGTTGTGAGATAGTACTACCACCTTCGATGACAGAGAGTTGACTAACATTTTTCATCAAGGCTCTTGTTATACTCCAGAAGTCAACTCCTCGATGAATGTAAAAACGTCTATCTTCTGAGGCTATGAAAGCCTGCTTTATCAAAACTGGTATTTGATGCTTATCAATTTTTTCTCTTGTTGCAGGCCCTAATTTCTGTATTATTTTGCCATTCGTTGACAATATAGTTATGGTCCCTGGGCGGCTAAATGAATCTATTTTGCCTATTTCAGGTAGAAGAGAGTCAATTTTTTGTGTAAAAATATCCTCGGATATCGCTGCAAACCAGCCGATTGAAAGTGCTCCTGCGGCAACCAAAAAGTAACGCTTTAAGGCAGATTGCACACTTAGGTGATCAATGAGCTGTGTCCTATCGCAATTGCGGAAACAAGCATTCCCAAAATTAAAAAGGGTTGAGCACTTGCCTGATATTTCACATCGAAGGTAAGTGGATCTCTAAGAAGCCAAATATCTTGAAAAGTTATTTGAGGTATTATTAACAAAATTAAAATTACTGATGCAAATTTTTGTCCGATAGCTAATAGAACTGCAACCATCATTAGTTGAAAAACATCGATCATTCCCGCACTTATCCAGCTTGCATTTTTAATACCAAATGCTACGGGTAATGAATTCAGGCCCAGCTCTCTATCACCCTCAACGCTTTTAAAATCATTTATAACTGCTATCCCTAATCCTGCAAGGCTATAAGCAAGAGTTAGCAAGGCAGTTATCCATGTTAATTGACCAAATAAAGCTTGTCCTGCCCACCATGGCAATGCTATGTAACTTGCCCCCAAAGCATAATTTCCTATCCATCCATTCTGTTTAAGTTTCAATGGTGGAGCGGAATATATATAGCTAACAAATGAACCACCGAGAGCTAACAACAAAACAGAAGGTATGTTGTGACCCGCCCATGTGTCCAGGCAAAATGCTACAACTAATCCTGCAATTAATAGAAACCAAATTTGTATTTTTACTTGAGTTAGGGATATAGCGCCTGAAGGTATTGGTCTGTTTGGCTCATTAATAGCATCTATCTCTCTGTCGTAGTAGTCATTAATTGTTTGAGTATAGCCAGTTAAAAGGGGTCCGCTCATTAGCATGCAGGCCATTGAAGCGAGTACATTACTGACTTCCCAATGGTAATTCCCACTGGCTGCAGCACCACAAATAACTCCCCACAATAGTGGAATCCAGGTGATTGGTTTCATAAGCTGCAATCGCAGCTTCCAAATATTATTAGTCTCGGACCCCCCTTTAATCCCAAGAAGTTGGCGAGCGTCACTCATTTTTCATTCCCCAATTTCATTTGATTTCGTCTTCAAAAAACCAGTTTTTTTGACCATTGCTAAATTCAAGGACAACTCCAATTCCCTTCCCATCAGTCATTTTGTAGTCTCGAACAGTTCCATTGGGATCGCTTTCGAGGAGTTCAATTAAATTGCTGGGGATACGGTCTCTAACTCTATCAAGATTTACCTTGATTTTGGACCCAATCCTTGTAAGAGTTAGTTTCTGGGGCATTTATTTATGGGAGGGCAGGTTTTGGGCAACCTTAACAGCTCAATCACCTTTAAATTTAATTTTGAGAAAAATGGTCGCTCTTCGTTTAATTCCTTGTCTAGATGTGGCGGAAGGCAGGGTTGTCAAAGGTGTTAATTTCATCGGACTGCGAGATGCTGGCGATCCAGTTGAACTCGCTCAAAAATACAGCATGGATGGTGCTGATGAATTGGTTTTTTTAGACATAGCTGCTAGTCATGAAAAGCGAGAGACCTTAATAGAAATGGTGCGAAGAACAGCTGAGGTTGTTACAATACCCTTCACAGTTGGGGGTGGAATAAAAACAGTTGAATCAATTACTGAGATTCTTAGAGCTGGTGCAGATAAAATAAGCCTTAATTCCTCGGCGGTAAAAGATCCATTACTGATTTCAAAAGGGGCTGAGAGGTTTGGCTGCCAGTGCATAGTTGTTGCAATAGATGCACGAAAAAGAAATGATTCAACTGGCTGGGATGTTTTTGTAAATGGAGGAAGAAAAAAAACCCAACTTGATGCTATTGAATGGGCAAAAACAGCTGCAGAGCTTGGAGCCGGCGAAATACTTCTTACCTCCATGGATGGAGATGGGACTCAGCAGGGATATGACATAGAGTTAACTAAAGCAATTTCTGAAGAAGTTTCAATACCGATAATTGCATCAGGAGGTGCTGGATCTTTGGATCATATTGCAAAGGCATTTACAGAGGGCAATGCCTCCGCTGCTTTATTAGCATCCTTATTGCATGATGGGGTCTTGACTATTTCACAAATAAAAAATTATTTAATAAAACAAAACTTATTTGTAAGACCTATTGAAGAATAAGTAATTTAAAATAAAAATGTTTAATTCAAAATTTATCAAAAAAAAGGACTTTTTATGAAAAATAAGGAAAAATTTGTTGAGGAATTATTTGATGATTTATCAGTAAGATATGATTTATTCAATGATATTCTTAGTCTTGGTATGCATAGAATTTGGAAAAAGAAGCTTATAACTTTATTAAAACCCTCTGAAAATGAAAATTGGTTGGATTTATGTTGTGGAACTGGAGATCTTGCAATTAATCTTGCTAAAAAAGTTCAACCAAACGGAAAAATCGTTGGAATTGATACTGCTAAAAAGACTCTTGAGGTGGCAAAAAATAAATCAAATAAATTTCCCATAAGATCAATTGATTGGATTAATAACGATATTTTTAAAGAGCAGAATTATCCTCAATATTTTGATGGTGCAGTGATGGCTTATGGATTAAGAAATTTAATTGACCCATTTCAAGGCTTTAAAACAATAAGGAATTTTCTTAAGCCAGGTGCTAAAGCTGGAATATTAGATTTTAATATTATCAAAAACAAATGCATAAAGAGTGATTTTCAAAAATTCTATTTTGATAAGATTATCTTACCAGTGACAACTATTTATGGTTTTGGACATCACTTCTCTTATCTCAAAATGAGCCTATTGGAATTCCCTTCTGGCAAATCTCAGGTTTCTTTGGCATTGAAAGCAGGCTTTAAGAAGGCTAAATATTTTGAAATAGCATTCGGACAAATGGGCATTTTGATTTTAGAGAATTAAGCTAAATATCATGATTATTAAACTCTTTACGCTTACAAAATACGCATTTATGCCATCTTATGATTTCGCCATATGGAGCAGGATTGCCACACAATTTACAAATAGTTAAGCCATTATCGTTAATTCTGCTTGGATGTTTATCCCATATATCTTTTTCACTTTCATTGATTTCAATATTTTTAGGGTGGTACTGCTTAATCTTTATATCATTTACTTTATATCCATATATTTTTAATGAATCTATTATGTTATTTCTTGTATAAAACAATGCTTGCCTCCATTGTGGGTGGCTTGATCCAATAATTAAAATTCTGTTTTTGTAGCTTAATGGCGTGCAGTGTAAGTATAATTCTTCTCCAACAAGTTTCTTCCAATTTTGTGAAATCAACGCTAGTTCATTATTTTTTTTAAAGTCATTTTTTATTTTTTTTAGGCAATTTGATAGAGAGCCTTCTAATTGATCATTTTCTTTCACCTATGACTCCTGATAAATCTTTTGGGTTCTTCTCTTACATATCATATTTAAAAAAAGATAATTGCAATTACTTCTTTTCATTCAAATGTAGCTAACCTCAGGAAGTATGAATATCTTGAAATGGGTTTTTTTGATAGGTTAAGTCGCTTAATTAGGTCAAACCTTAACGATCTCATAGGTAAAGCCGAAG
This sequence comes from Prochlorococcus sp. MIT2309, assembly GCF_059772305.1. Taxonomy (NCBI): domain Bacteria; kingdom Bacillati; phylum Cyanobacteriota; class Cyanophyceae; order Synechococcales; family Prochlorococcaceae; genus Prochlorococcus; species Prochlorococcus sp. MIT2309. The sequence goes on from NZ_CM186282.1 coordinate 1,683,725, forward strand.
ATCCCTCAAAAATATTGGAACAATCAATGGCCGATATGCAAGATGATTTAGTAAAGCTTCGACAAGCGGTTGGCTTAGCCATTGCAAGCCAAAAAAGGATGGAAAATCAATCCTCTCAAGCCAGTCAACAAACTCAAATTTGGTATGAAAGAGCACAGCTGGCCTTAAGTAAGGGAGAAGAGTCCTTAGCTAAAGAAGCTCTTGTAAGAAGAAAAACTCTGAAAGAATCTTCAATTACTCTTGAAAATCAGATTAAAGGACAATCCACTCATGTAGAAAAACTTAAAAGGAGCCTAATAACTCTAGAAAACAAAATAGCTGAAGCAAAAACTAAAAAAGATATGCTCAAAGCTAGAGCTCAAGCAGCACAGGCTCAGCAACAACTAGAAAATGTTGTTGGAGGAATGAATTCAAATTCTGCGATGGCAGCTTTTCAGAGAATGGAGGATAAAGTGGAATCTCTTGAGGCCTCAAGTCAGGCTGCAGCAGAATTGGCGGGAGTCGATTTGGAAAATCAGTTTAAAGTACTTGAGAATTCTGATGATATTGAGGCTGAGCTTGAGTCAATAAGAGCAAATCTAAAAGTAAGTGCTAATAAAGCTGCTCTTCCAGAGGGCACTGATGATACCAATGAAATGAAATCAAAAACAAATGATGAAATAGAGATAGTTAATGTTACAGAAATCGAGGATGAATTAGAACAACTCAAAAAAGATATTGGTAGAAACTAATATTATTATTATTTTTTATGCTTTATTTTTAGTTCTTAAGTGTTATTTCCTCAAAAAAATAGATTATCTCGTATTTCTTATTTTTTGAGAGAAAAATCAACTAAAACCTTAAATTGGCAGCTTCAATGGTTCGAAAGATGCAAAAGCACTGAGGTGGAGATGTCTAATTGGATATCCAACAGTCAATTACCCAATGATATCCCAAAATTTATATTTGCTTCTAGTCAGACTAAAGGTATAGGGCAAAGAGGCAAATTTTGGCATTCGCCCAAGGGTGGCATTTGGGTCAGCGCAGCCTTTCCTTTAGAGGGAGAAAAACATTCATCAAGCTTGTTGGGACTATCAATAGCATTCTCAATGAATGAGCTACTTCAATCAAAAAATATTAAATCCTCAATAAAATGGCCAAATGATATTTTTGTCGATGGAAAAAAATTGGCAGGTTTCTTGCCCAGAGTTACCTCTCGAGGCGGTAAAACAAAATTAGCGCGTATTGGACTTGGTTTAAATCTAAATAATCAAGTCCCTGACGGAGCCACATCCATTGCAAAGTTATTGGGTTCAAAAAGTAATGATATTGATGAATGGTCAGCAGAGATAATTCTCGTTTTTGAGAAGGTAATTTATCTTTTCAACAGTGGCAAAAAGTTTTACAAAGATGCAGAAAAACTTTTATGGACTAAACAGGTTAAAGACCCCTCTTCGGGCTTAATTTGGAAAATTGAAGGGCTTAATGAAATTGGAGAATTAATTTTAAGTAGAGATGGTTATGTCAAAACAATAAATCGCTGGGAATCTTGATTCATAGATTTTTTTCTATGAGACTGATTATTTTTCCATCTTTAAAATTTGCAATTTTTTTTGCCCTTTCCGCCACATGATCTTCGTGGGTTACAAGTACTAAAGTGATACCTTGAAGATGAAGTTCGTCAAAAAGATCAAGAACGTCATCAGTTGTTTTTGAGTCTAAAGCCCCCGTGGGTTCATCGGCTAGGAGAAGAGAAGGTTGATTAATAATTGCTCTTGCGATTGCAACTCTCTGCTGTTGACCACCGGAGAGCTGATTGGGAAGATTTTGCATTCTTTCAGATAAGCCCACTCTACATAAAGCCTCTTCAGCAAGACTTTTTCTCTTAGCTGCAGGAACGCATGCATAGATCATTGGGAGAATGACATTTTCAAGAGCAGTAGCTTCTTGTAGTAGATGAAATTGCTGAAAGACAAAACCTAATTCTTTATTACGAATATCGGCTAATTCATCATCATTAAGATTTTCAAGTTCTCTTCCGTTTAGTTGATAGGTTCCAGTAGTAGGACGATCAAGACAGCCCAATATGTTCATTGCGGTACTTTTGCCAGAACCGCTAGCCCCCATTACAGCTAAATAATCGCCTTTGTTGATTTGCAGATCAATTTTATCTAAGGCTTTAACTTTTAAACCTCCACTTCCATAGTGCTTACTTATTCCTTGGAAACTTGCTACCTCATTGCTCAAAACTTTCAACCTAGAGCTCCATCACTTGCAATTGTAATAGCTTCTTGAAGCAAAGGTGTGCGAATTACTGCGTCGTTTGCCAGTTTAAAGAGTGGGTTCGATAGAATACCTCCAACTGCAGTAACAAAAACACAAGTTACGAGTGCAATCCTTAGGGGTGGTAGACCTATAGTTTTCCACTGGATTGGAGGATAGGTTTTAACAATTTCGGAGGCTTCTTGAGGTTCCTTTACTACCATCATTTTAATGACGGAAATGTAGTAGTAAATAGAAATCACAGATGTAACCAAACCAACAGAGACCAAAAGATATTGACCGTCGGCCCAACCAGCGAAAAACAAGTATATCTTCCCAAAAAATCCAAGCATTGGAGGTATTCCTCCTAATGACAAAAGACACAGACTTAGGCCCAAAGTTATTAAGGGATCTTTTTGATAAAGACCTGCGTAATCTGAAATTTTGTCGCTACCTGTTCTTATTGAAAATAAAATTATGCATGCAAAGGCTCCAAGATTCATAAAAAGGTAAGCAGCCATGTATAGAACCATGGCTGAAAATCCTTCTTCAGTACCACATACAAGGCCAATCATGACAAAGCCTGCCTGTCCAATTGAGCTGTAGGCAAGCATTCTTTTCATAGAGGCTTGAGCAAGAGCTACCACATTGCCCAGCGTCATGCTTAGTATTGCCAAAACAGTAAAAAGAAGTTTCCACTGGGTATCAAAAGCGTTGAAACATCCAATGAGTACTCTCAAGGCAAGGGCAAAACCAGCAGCTTTAGACCCAACGGATAAGAATGCCACTACTGGAGTGGGTGACCCTTCATAAACATCTGGCGTCCATTGATGAAATGGAACTGCAGCTATTTTGAAAGCAACTGTTGCTAGAACAAAAACCAACGCAAGCGCAACGAGAGGACTTGAATTGTTCTGTAACTCACTGCCTATCCCTTGCAAACTTGTTGTGCCACTTATCCCGTAAAGAAGAGAGGCTCCATAAAGAAAAACTGCAGCAGCAGCTGAGCCCACAAGTAAATATTTCAACGCTGCTTCTGAACTTCGAGCATCTCGCTTCATGTATCCCGACAATAGATAGCTGGCAACCGACAAGGTTTCTAGAGATACAAAAACACTCACCAAATCTGTTGATCCACACAGGAGCATTGCCCCAAGTGTTGCTGCAAGAAGTATTGCCGCATATTCACCAACAGGACTCCCACTTTTTTCAGCATATCGCCAGCTGATAAGTAATGAAATTAAAGTTGATAATGAAATTACAGCTCTAAAAGCTATTGCGAGGTTGTCCGCAAGAAATGCTCCAAGAAAAGATTCTTGAACAGGACCATTCCACTGTGAGGCAAGAATAAGTAGTGATGAACCCAGTCCCAAATAGCAGATGGGTGGTGACCATTTTGCTGCAGTTTCCTCTCCTGCTAAATCAACAAGAAGGGTCCCAAGCATTGCCAAAAGAACACATCCCTCAGGGAGAACAGCTTTAGCATTTAGAGATAGATTAAGCAGCTCAACTGGAGCACTCATGAGTTAAAAGTCTGATTTAGAGGGATGTCTCAGCCATGGACAATTAGTATCCAGGCTTTAATAGAGACTTTAGCTAGGTTATGAAAGATTCCTTTCAAATGTTGATACTCTATGCATTTTGCACCATGGTGGGATAGATAGAGATAAAGATCACTTGTCCGCCTATGGCGCACACATTAGTAATCGTAGAGAGCCCAACAAAGGCTAAAACTATTCGTAGCTTCTTACCGAAAGGGTTTGAGGTTATTGCCTCAATGGGGCATGTTAGAGACCTACCTAACAATGCAAGTGAAATTCCTGCCGCACAAAAAGCGCAGAAATGGGCAAAAATTGGGGTTAATACTACAGCTGATTTTGAACCAATTTATGTAGTCCCAAAAGATAAGAAAAAGGTAGTTAAGGAGTTAAAAGCCTCCCTAAAAGATGCAGAAGAGCTTCTCCTTGCAACTGATGAAGATCGTGAGGGAGAAAGTATAAGTTGGCACTTAATGCAACTTCTCGCACCAAAAATACCTGTTAAAAGGATGGTATTTCATGAAATTACAAAAGAGGCAATTTCTAAAGCCTTGTCCAAAACTAGAGAAGTTGATATCGAACTTGTCCATGCCCAGGAAACTAGAAGAATTTTGGATCGTCTTGTGGGGTACACTCTTTCACCGCTTCTCTGGAAAAAGGTTGCTTGGGGGTTATCAGCTGGACGGGTTCAATCAGTAGCCGTCAGACTTTTAGTTCAAAGAGAAAGAGCTAGACGAGCCTTCAGAAGTGGAAATTATTGGGATTTAAAAGCAAAATTATCAAATAAAGACAGTAGTTTTGATTCGAGATTGGTAATTTTCAAAGGGAAAAGAATAGCTTCAGGAAGTGATTTTGACGAAAGCACGGGGAAGCTTAAAGAGGGGTCAAAAGTGCATCTCCTAGAGGAATTAGAGGCTAAAAATCTTGAGAGAGAAACAAAAAATTGTAAGTGGACTGTTAAGTCAGTTGATGAAAAACCAACTTTAAGGAGACCTGTTCCCCCATTTACTACAAGCACACTTCAACAGGAAGCAAATAGAAAGCTACGCCTCTCAGCAAGGGAGACAATGCGATGTGCTCAAGGTTTGTATGAGCGAGGTTACATAACCTATATGCGAACCGACTCAGTTCATTTATCTGATCAGGCAGTTAAAGCTGCAAGAGATTGTGTAATGTCAAAATATGGAAAAGACTATTTAATTGAAAAGCCACGACAATTCAGTAATAAAACAAGAAATGCACAGGAGGCGCATGAGGCAATTAGACCAGCTGGGGAATTTTTTAAGGCTCCATTAGATACTGGTCTCAAATCAAGAGATTTAGCTCTCTACGAACTAATTTGGAAGAGAACAGTTGCAAGTCAAATGCCTGATGCAAGGCTGACAATGCTTTCTGTGGACTTAGAGGTTGGAGATGCGATTTTTCGTTCAAATGGAAAAAGAATTGATTTTCCGGGTTTTTTCAGAGCTTATGTAGAAGGTAGCGATGATCCGGAGATTGCTTTGGAAGGACAAGAAATTCTTTTACCTTCACTTGCTGTTGGAGATATACCCACTCCAACAAAAGTTGAATCATTTAGTCATCAAACCCAACCCCCAGCCAGATTTAGCGAAGCTTCTTTGGTAAAAACTCTTGAGAAAGAGGGGATTGGTAGACCTTCAACCTATGCAAGTATTATCGGGACTATTGTTGACAGGGGATATTCCGTACTTCAAAATAATTCTCTCACTCCAAGTTTTACTGCATTTGCAGTAACCGCCTTGCTTGAGGAGCATTTCCCAGAGTTAGTTGATACTAGTTTTACAGCTAGAATGGAGACAACTCTCGATGAAATATCTACCGGAAAAGTCCAGTGGTTACCATATTTAAAAAGTTTCTATAAGGGTGATAAAGGTCTTGAGTCGCAAGTCCAAAAAAGAGAGGGAGACATAGACGGTGGTGAATTTCGATCGGTTTCACTGGAGGGGTTATCTTGCCTTGTTCGTCTTGGTAAGTATGGAACTTATCTTGAATCCAAACAGCTCGGGGATGACGGTAAACCAATAACTGCATCAATTCCAGAGGAAACAACTCCAGCTGATCTTGATGAGGAAAAAGCAGAGCAGATATTGAAACAGAAAGCTCAAGGACCTGAGTCAATTGGTAAAGATCCTGAAACAGATGAAGATATTTATTTACTTTTGGGAAAATATGGACCTTATGTTCAAAGAGGTCAAATTTCAGACGAAAATCCAAAACCAAAAAGATCTTCCTTACCAAAAGATGTGAAATCGGAAAATCTCACTTTGGAAGATGCATTAGGTTTGCTCAGATTACCAAGATTATTAGGAGAACATAGTGATGGAGGTAAAATCCAAGCAGGTCTTGGAAGATTTGGACCTTACATCGTCTGGAATAAAGGAAAGGGTGAAAAAGACTATAGGTCTCTAAAGGCTGAGGATGATGTGCTTGAAGTTGATCTTAGTAGAGCTTTGGAATTATTAGCAATGCCTAAAAGAGGGAGAGGAGGTAGAACAGCATTGAAGGATCTTGGAGCTCCAAAAGGTAGTAAAGAAAATATTCAAGTTTTTGATGGCCCTTATGGTCAGTATGTGAAGCAAGGCAAAATAAATGCTTCCTTACCTGAAGGTAAAAGTAGTGATGATATTACCTTGGAGGAAGCCGTAGTTTTACTAGCAGAGAAGATGGCCAGTAAGAAGACATCACGATCAAAATCGCCTAAAAAAAAGTCAGCAATCAAATCTGAAAAAACAACAAAGAAAACAACAAAAAAAGCAACAAAGAAAACAACTACTAAATCACCTGCTTTGACGAAAACGGGAAAACTCAGAGCTAGTTCAGTAAGAATTATTAAATCGAAAGACAATAAATGAAATCTTTTCAGTCAAAAAATCACTTATTACTAATAATATTCAAAGCTCTTTTTTTGATTTTTTTACTACAAGGCTGCCAAAATGCTCAAATTGGAAGACAATTATCTGATAATTTCGATGTTCCTGAAAAATTATTACCTAAAGCAACTCAAAAAGAGAATAAACTTTTAATTAAAAGTTCATCAGTTCCAAAAACAGAGTTGAATGCTCCAAAAGTTACTAATAGAGAAAATAAAAGAAATAAATCGGAAGAAAAATTCCAAAAAAAAATATCGATAATTAAAAATAGAAGTAATGAGAAAAATCCTAAAGCTATTCCATATAGAGTAATACTTAGGCTTGCCGCAAGTGATCCCTCCGCGCCAGGGGAGTCTCTAACAAAAGCATTAAGGGAAGCAGGTGTTAAATTTGAGGTGGAAAAAATTGAGCGTCTAAATAAAAATATTCCTAAAAAATCCTCAGCAAAGAGAGGTAATCAATTTTGAGAATCATAAAGAATAATTCATCCTCTGAGTTTTCACAAAAAGATGAAAAATTAACTAAAAATAAGGCTTCGATGATTGTTGAGACATCATACTTGGCTGCGACAACGTCACTCATATGGATAGCTCTATATTATTTGCCAATAGGTGGGGCTATTTTCCGCCTAGCGTTGCCATTGCCTTTATCTTTACTACTTATGCGTAGAGGTATAAAAACTGGTTTTGAAGGTCTTTCTCTAGCAGTATTGCTTTTAGCTGTTTTAATGGGACCTATCAGAGGCCCTCTCATACTATTCCCATATGGGTTACTGTCAGTATGGTTAGGATTTTGTTGGTATAAAAGATTCAATTGGTGGTTAAGTTGGTTCGGAGGAGTTCTTATAGGCACTATTGGTTTCTTAGTTAGAGTTGTCGTTCTGTCAGTATTAGTAGGTGAAAATCTTTGGGTAATTATCACTCGAGCAGGTTCTTCCCTAATGGAACAAATAGTAGATTTATTGAATATTCCTTTTGTACCTGATATGACCCAGGTTCAGCTTGTTGGGATGTCTTTAGTAGTTCTTCAGGAGATGGTGTTTGTATTGTCTTTGCATGCACTCGCTTTTTGGATTTTTCCTAGGTTACAGGTATCAATGCCTGATCCCCCTAACCTTTTAAATGGTTTCATTACATTAGATAACTTGTGAAATTGCTTTGAGTATGAGAATTTATAAATTCCCAGTATTTGACGGCATTAATGCTTACTGTTCATATTGTCTAAAAAATAATGTGGATAAAGTAATCGATAAATGGAAGAACTCTTTAGATAAACTCAACTTTTTTTTGATACTAGCTGGCACAAAAACCTCAGAAGTAGATGGAATTTCCTGGGCGGGTGCTACTGCTCAATTGAGGCGCTTTACGGCAATAGCAGATGCAGAATTAATTATCAAAGGCCCTCTTTCATCAAGGGAATGGTCTTTGCCTAAATTGCCAGGTGGTGTCTCTCCAGCATTAATTAGTTATGTGGCGTCAAAATACCTTGATTTAAAGCCAAAAATATATACAGCTGGTTTACTGCAATCTCCTTCATTCGATCATACTGAAATTGAGTCAACTAATCTGGGTCCGTCAAATTGTCTCAGTACTGGTAGTGCTTTAGCTGATGCAAGAGTCGATAAACTTTGGAATAGTGGTTACGAAATTGGATTAAATCTTCATGAACCGTTATTAATTACTGAATGTGTTCCAGGAGGAACTACTACAGCCCAGGCTGTTTTGGCTGGCTTAGGTTTAAAAGTAGATAACTTGGCTACTGGAAGTGTTTTGAATCCGCCTTGTGAATTAAAACGAAAACTTATAGAAAAAGGACTAAAAGCCGCTTGTCTAAAAGCTAACCCAACAACAAGAAAAGTTCTCTCTTCAGTTGGTGATCCTTTTCAAGTTTTTGCTTGTTCTCTTTTAATAGGGGCAAGACTGGCTGATCAATCTGTGATTCTTGGTGGAGGAAGTCAAATGATTGCAGTTTTAGCATTAGCTTTGAATGAGATTGAACCTTGTCTTAGAGCAGACTTTGTAGGAGGCATTACAATCGTCACAACATCCTGGTTGGCGGAAGGTGACTTTCAGTACGAGGATGCGGATGCGGGGGTTTTTACAAAATTACTTCATTTATTGTCAACTTTTTTTGAGGTTGATATGATTTCTTTTTCCAGTGGATTGAGGTTCAAGGGTAGTAAACAAAAATTATTAGGAGATTATGAACTTGGATATATTAAAGAGGGAGTGGGTGCAGGTGCACTGTCTTTTTTAGCGCAATTAAAGGGAATAAAAATCTCGGAATTAGTACAAGCCTGTGAAATGGCTACATATGAACTGATTAAAAATAAACCTTGAAGATTTTGTATTAAGGTTTAATGTCTTATTAATGAAAAACTTTTTAATAGCACGACGTCATTTCCTGAAAGTTATTTTGGGATCCGGCCTCTTAAGTTTGATTGGTTGTACAAAGCCATCAAATAAATATGTTCTCAAAGGTGATAAAGATACAATTCCCAGACAGGTAATGAAGTCTTTGCCTCCAAATTGGCGTTTTGAAGCTTTTGATTATAAGGAAACTCTTGACCCAAGAGTATTTGATAATTTAGAGACTAGCGACTTAGTTGCATATCAAGATGGATGGCTTGAGGGTTTATCTCATTCGGTTCTAAAAAATATCTGTAAGGATGATATTTATTCATCTTTAGACAATCAAGCTCAAGATTTCATTGATGGGTTTGGAAGTGATTTTTATAAAAAAATACTTCCTATTGGGGCGAGTCCATGGGTAATGATTTTTAGAAATGGAGGACAATGGCTTGATAGAGCTAATTTAGCTTGGGATGTTTTGCTTGACCAAAATCTAAAAAAGCAAATTGTTTTTCCTAATAGTCCCCGACTGATGATGTCAATTGCCGATCGGATTGGCGAACCTGATGCGTTGAAAATATTAAGACATCAAGTAAAAACTTTTGATGACAGAAATGCTATGAATTGGCTCATCTCTGGGAGAGCTAGATTAGCAATTCTTCCTCTTCAAAGATGTATCAAAAACATTAAACAAGATCCTCGTTTAAAAGTGGCTTTGCCAAAAATGGGAGCACCACTTAATTGGACTGTTTTTGTTCAACCAACTTATAGTAACTATGAATTTTCGTTGAATTGGTTAAAGCAATCCTGGGAATCAGAGTCAATTAAAAAACTTTTGATAGATGGATGGATACCTCCGATACCATACCCGAAAATTTTAGATAAAAAAATAAATTTTCGCAGTGACTTCAACTCATTTATTCCACCATCAAAAAATATTTGGGATAAATGTTGGTCTTTAACTCCATTGACTATAGATAAAAAAAATGACCTGGTAAAACGCTGGATTGAGTCAGCCCCATAGACGTTTACTTGGCTTGTCTCTTAAATTTATATGAGTTTCTTTCAAAAGATCTGGAATATGAAGATTGTAGGGACACCTCGGTAGGCATTCTCCACAATTGTCACATGCAACCGCATTTACAGTTTCCCACCAATGACCAGCTCTATTAATGAGGTTATATCTTTCTTTTGCATATGCTTTCATTTCATGGGCTAGTGATAGGTTTCTAAGTCTTAATATTTCAGTAATTGGAATATTACTTGGGCAAGGTAAACATTTTCGACATTGACCACAAAAAGTATCGCCTAATCTTGCGCGTTGTATTTTTTGAATGTGATCAATGATTTTCTTTTCCTGAATATTTAAGGGGCCATCAGCGCGAGATAATTTTCTGGGAAGTTCTAGGTCATCTGTGCATCTTGCACCAATCGTAAGTGTGGAAATTCCATTCCCCAGTAAAAATCTATATGCGAGTTCTAAAGGACTTATCGGTTTGCAATCTTCAACCAGAGTTTGACTGGGATTCTGTAGTCGACCACCTTTGTCTGCGGGAGATATAGCCATTACTCCCATACCTTTTTTAATTGCCAATTTTGCTAATGGAATCCTCGCAGGATCAAACAAGTGAAGATGGAGACTACAAAAAGTAAATCCTTTACTATTGATAGCTTGTTTTATTAAAGACAGTTCCCCATGGGAGCTGAAACCTATCTGCCCTATGAGATTTTCTTTTTTTGCCCAATCGATAAGGAGCCTCCCATCACCATTTAGAGACCATTCAAGGTGATCAAAAAGATTTAATCCATGGATTGCAAGATTGTCTATTTTTTGTAAACCAAGTCTTTTTAAAATTGCTTTTAGTTGATGTTTCCCATTCTCAAAAGAAATTCCTGGAAGGATTTTGCTGGTAATTACCCAACCATTTTGCGGTTGAATTCCATTACGGGCTAGGTTGCTAATTGCTGATCCTAGATACTCCTCAGCTTTTCCATATACCGGAGAAGTCTCTATGTGGTTAATTCCAGCTTGACAAGCAGATTTGACTACATTACGCATTTGTTTTGAATTATCTATTGATCTCATTGTTCCCAGCGTAAATAAACTCACAGCTGGCCCTTGCCCAAAATTTCTTCTAATTTGATTAGTCATAGAGATAATTCTATTTCTTTTGTATTTGCATGAGATAATATTTATGATGCTTTACATCTTTTTCATTAAGAGGATTGTGAATCCGATTATTAGGACTTTTGAATGATTAATAAAAAAATTATGACCTTTTTGACGGACATCAACCAATGTTTACAGGATTAATTCAAGGAGAAGGAAGACTCCGCCTTGAGGGAGAAAGATTAAGGATCGAAACATCTAAAGATTTCTCTGAAATAGTTATTGGTGATAGTGTCGCTGTTGATGGGGTTTGCCTGACTGCAACCCACGTAACGAATGAAAGCTTTCAGGCTGATGTAAGTCAGGAGACCCTTGATAGGACAACTTTGGGGTGGAAGGCCAAAAGAAATGATTTTGTAAATCTTGAACCAGCTCTTAGGCTAAACGACAGATTAGGAGGACATCTTGTTAGTGGCCACATCGATGGGCTCGGAAAGGTTTTGCAAATTCAAAATTTGAAAACATCTTGGAATATAGAGATAAGTTGGCATAATAAATCTTACACAAAATACATTTGTGAGAAAGGAAGTATTTGTATTAATGGGATTAGTCTCACGGTTGCAAGATTCTCAGAAAATGGGATGAATTTTGAAGTAGCAGTCATCCCTCATACATGGATGAACACAACTTTGAAAAATTTATCAGTAGGAGATTTTGTAAATCTTGAGGCAGATATGATCGCTAAATATGCTGAGAGATTATTAATGATGCAAAAAGAGTCAGTTGATAAATCAGAAAGCATTTCAACCGAATGGCTTTCAACTCACGGATGGGTGTAAGCGAAGGCGTTATTTCAATGGGACCAAATAGATAGCTCCAGTATCTTTCCTAACATCAATTTTAAATTCTTGCCCAGGTTCTAGTCCAAGTTTTTTTGTATAGGCATGTCCAATAAGCAGATTACCGTTTCCATGAACACGAGTTCTGAACTCGGCTTGTCTTCCCCTTGAAGATCTATTTCCTGCTCTGCCTGGTCCATTTGATCTAAGCTTAATACCTTTTGCTTCTACTAGCGCTCTGTAAAAACTTTTACGTAGAACTCTCCCGCTAGGGCCTACATATCCGCACCCTTTGGCAATCTCATCCTCTGACAAATGGCATAAGGATCTGTTTTTATCAAGTAGTTCTTTTCCGACAAGCATTTACCTGTTTTATTTAATTGTATTAATTCTGACGAATAACTGGAATTGTGGCAACAAAATAATTGCAATCCTTCTAATTGGTATCAATTTATAGGTTTAAAGTAGGTAAAGGATGATGAACAAAACGACCCAAATACCATCTACGAAATGCCAATACAGTTCTGTCGCTTCGAGAGGGAACATATTTGATACGTTTACCCGACCTCCCGGAACACGAGTTTGCCACCAAATTATGAAAATCATAATGGTACCAAGAGTTACATGAAGGCCATGAAAACCAGTAAGAGCGTAAAAAGTACTTGCATAAAGATTGTCTGTAAGTCCAAAAGGAAGAGTAAAGTACTCAATCATTTGGCTGGCTAAGAAAGCCAGGCCAAGCCCAGCAGTTACTAATAACCACCTTTGGCACAAGGAAGAATTTTTTTTAGTAAGGGCCTTAGCTGCTTTATGAAATGTTGCACTGCTTATTAAAAGCAAAATTGTATTGATTGTTGGTAGAGGGAGCTCTAGTTCGTATATCGCATCTGGGAGGAGAGGGTTAACTGCTTTGAAAGTTAGGTAGGCCGCAAAAAAACCTGCAAATGTCATTCCATCAGCAACTAGAAAGGCAACAAGACCAAATAAGCGATGATCTTGATGTTCAGCAATATTTGTCTCAGCCGAAATTTCTTGCTCCTCTGAAGCATCTTTATCAGTGGAGGTAATACTAGTCATTAGTTATTTGATGTTGAATTGAGCTTTTCTTGTTGTTTATCATAATTGTCTTTACCAGTTTCTGAACCGTAGCCGTATGGTTCAGAAACTAAAGGAGCTTCTCCTATCCAATTCTCTACAGGTGGTGGGGATGATGTTAACCACTCCGGTGTTAGAGCTTTCCAAGGGTTGTCGCCCGCTATTTCTCCATTAAAAGCACTATTGATGATATTCCAAAGGAAAGGAAGAGTACTTATTGCCATTAATAAGGCTCCAGCACTGCTAAATTGATTTACCAAAGTGAATTGAGGGTCATACTCAGCTACTCGTCGCGGCATACCATTTAATCCAAGCCAATGTTGAGGGGCGAAGCATAGATTGAAACCTACAAATGTAAGAATGAAATGGAGTCTACCAAGGGATTCATTTAAAAGACGACCGGTAACTTTTGGATACCAATGGTATACAGAGGAGAATATGACAAAAACTGATCCGCCGTAGACGATATAATGAAAATGGGCTACTACAAAGTAGGTGTCGTGGACATGTACATCAAAAGGAACTTGCGCAAGAGCAACACCAGTTATCCCCCCTAGTACAAAATTTACGATAAAACCACATGAAAACAGTATTGCACTATTTAAAGATATTTTCCCACCCCAAAGAGTAGCCACCCAATTGAAAAACTTTATACCCGTGGGAACAGCAATAAAAGCTGTTGCGATAGTGAAAAACAGTCTCATCCATGGCGGAGTCCCGCTTGTAAACATATGATGTGCCCACACTATTAGACCAAGAACAACAATAGCCATTATTGAAAAGACCATGGTTGTATAACCGAAAAGAGGTTTTCTACTATGTATGGGTAATATTTCGCTGACCAATCCAAAAGCAGGTAAAACCATTATGTATACAGCAGGGTGAGAGTAAAACCAAAAGAGATGCTGATAAACAATTACATTGCCGCCAAGTACAGGGTTAAAAAAACCTGTATGAGCGACAATATCAAAACTCAAAAGTATAAGAGTCCCTGCCAATACTGGCGTCGCTAAAACGACTAATATACTAGTCCCAAGCATTGCCCAGCAATACATTGGTAATTGCATAAGCTTCAGACCAGGCCTGCGCAATTTGAGTATTGTTGATATGAAATTGATCCCCCCAAATATTGAGCTTCCTCCCAGCAACAAAACACTGAGTATCCATATTATTTGACCTGCAGCAGGAGTAGTGATGCTTAAAGGAGGGTAGGCAGTCCAGCCAGCTTGAGCTGCACCATTGATGAAATAGCTACCGATTAACATTAGACCAGCTGGTGGAATTAACCAAAAGGCAACAGCATTAAGCCTTGGGAATGCCATATCTCTTGCACCAACGTAAAAAGGTATTAGATAGTTACCGAATGCGCCATTAATAACAGGAACAATCCAAAGGAAAATCATAATTGTCCCATGAAGAGTTAAGACTTGGTTGTAAACGTCTCTTGGCATGAAATCTGAAATTGGACTAGTAAGTTCTATTCGCATGGCACTTGCAAGCGACCCACCTATTAGATAAAAAGCAAAACCACAGACTAGATATTGAAGACCTATCACTTTATGGTCAAGACTAAAGCTGAAATACCTCAACCATCCCTTTGGCTGAAGGCTTGTTGGTGAGTTTTGATTTGAGGAAGGGGCAGCAACAGTCATATTTAGGAGGTCGTGATTTTAGCGTTTTGAGAAAACCAATTTTCATAATCATTTATATCTTCAACCACTACTGTTGATCTCATCCCCCCATGATAGGGACCGCAAAGTTCTGCGCAAACTATTGGGAATCGACCAGTTTTTGTTGGAGTAAAGCTTAAGATAGTCGGCTGTCCTGGAATGACATCCTGCTTGATTCGAAATTGAGGAACCCAAAATGCATGAATAACATCTTTAGACTCCATAGTCATACTTATCTTTTTATTGACTGGAACATGAAGCTCTCCTGAAATAATATCTCCCTCTGGATAATGGAATAAAAATGCAAACTGCATTGCAGTAACTTCTACTGGTATCGAATTTCCCGAGATTGTTCTGGAGGCTTCAACTGTTCCTGATCCAATCCCACCCCAGATTTTTTTGTCAGATTCCATATTTGCATGTTGAATCTGCTCATGATTAGCTATTCCATGATTAAGAGGTTGCATACCCCCCATCCTGTCGTAGATGTCATAGCTGTATAAACCAACAAACAAAACAACAATTGCTGGCACAGCTGTCCAAAATATTTCTAAAGTTATATTTCCTTCAATCGCTAAACCATCTTCATTATCGTCTGGCCGCCTTCTAAATTCAACCAAGCTGTAAATGATAAAAGCTACCATCCCAACAAAAAGTATTGTCCCAATAATAAAAAGAACTTGTGAAAGTTCATCATAAATTGGGGCATTAGTACTTGCCTCTGCTGGCAGGAAATTTATGGCGTTTCCCAGCCAAATGATTCCAATGGAACATGCAATGCTCGATGTGAGCGTGATTATGGCCGATGATTTCGGCAACTCATTTACTCAGCTGTCTTTAGGTTATTGAGAACTAGAAACAATGCATGAATAAACTCATTAAGAATCATTGAAGTTCACTTTTTGTATGTATTTTTGATTTATTTGGTTAGCTTTACTGGATTTTTTTATTTTTCTGTCAGGGATGGAAAATCTAAATCCTTTTTTAAAGTTGTACTAGGCCAAAGACGGTGACGTAGCCAGTTAAATCGCTACCTTGCAATCAGGGTAATTTTGATTTACCTGGGATTTATCAATTGAATTCATCCTCTCTCCCTCAAGTTAGGTGGCGCCTGGCTCAAGTGGCCTCTCATTTAGTAGTGGCACTAATTGCATTGGTTGTTGTTGGAGGGGCAACCAGGGTAATGGAAGCTGGTCTGGCATGTCCTGACTGGCCACTTTGTTATGGGTCATTTTTGCCAGGTAGACAGATGAATGTCCAAGTTTTTTTGGAATGGTTCCATCGCCTCGATGCATTTGTTGTTGGAATTGCGTTGATATTGCAATTTTTGGCGGCGTTGATTTTTAGATCAGAATTACCCAAATGGTTACTCTGGCTATATGGCTCATTAATCCTTCTTGTTGCTTTCCAAGCTGGTTTAGGGGCTCTTACGGTAATTCAACTTCTCCCTTCAGGCATAGTTACAGCCCATTTAATTCTGGCTTTGACACTGGTTGCTCTAATGAGTGGAATCTCACAAAAATTACTTCAGACGAATCAAACTAATGCACCAATTTGGTGGCGCATCATGGGATCTACTTCAGTCGTTCTTGTGATGGTGCAAGCACTTTTAGGAGGACGTATGGCTACACAATGGGCTTCCAAAACTTGCTTGACTCAAGATATCGGGTGCAATTTACTTGATAACCATCGTTTGTTCGCAATACCTATTACTGCTTTTATTGTGGTTTTTTTGATAACTGCATTATTTGCAGGAGGTTGGCCAAGAACTCAATGGCCCTTTTTGTTAATTGTCTTGGGAATTGTTTGCTTTCAGATAACTCTTGGTATCACTTCGGTGAGACTTGGACTTTCTGAGCCATTGGTGACAATTTCTCATCAACTTTTCGGTGCTCTTCTTGTGGCGTTACTTTCAGCTCTGACGGTTAAGCAACCGATCACCTCTGATGTTATGAACGTCAAAAATAGTGATCAATCCTTAATGGAGGCCTGTCATGGTTAGTTCCTCAGCCGAGACTTTTCAAGAGAATAATCCAAGAGATGAAATCGTTCCATCTCGAAAAAGAATAAAACTACCTCCTTGGCTTGAAGTAGCCAAACCTCGATTAATCCCTCTTCTTTTGGCAACAACCTTGGGGGGAATGGCTCTAAGTGAGGATTGGCCTTTGCCTTCTCCAAGGTTGGCCTGCACTCTTGGTGGTGGTGCTTTGGCAGCTGCAGCTGCAGGTGCTTTGAATTGTCTTTGGGAGCAAGACCTTGATAAAAGAATGAAAAGGACAAGCCAAAGAGCCCTGCCCTCTGGAAAATTATCTCCTACGGCCGTTTTTGCCGGAGCAATATCATGTACTCTGGCAGCTGCATCATTATTAGTTGGAGGTGTTAATTGTCTGGCGGCTGGACTTTCCTTGCTGGGTCTTTGTTCATACGTACTTTTATACACGGCATTTCTAAAACCTAGGACTTCTCAAAACATCGTTATCGGAGGTGTTGCAGGAGCGATTCCACCTTTAGTAGGGGCAGCTGCTGCCACTGGGCACATAGGTTTAGGAGGATGGTGGCTTTTTACGTTGGTGATGGTTTGGACTCCTGCACATTTTTGGGCTTTGGCTATTTTCTTAAGGGATGATTACAAATCAGTAGGTATACCTATGCTCCCAGTGGTGAAGGGACCTGTGTTCACTGCCAAGGCAATTAGAAAATATGGATTTGCAACTGTTATTTTAAGTTTCTTTGGTATTTTTGCCTTACCAGATGGGGGATTGTTTTATGGAATTTTGGTCATACCATTTAATGCCCGTCTTCTGCAGATGATTAATACTCTTGAAATTGATCCTGAAGACTCAAGTAGAGCAAAGGGGCTTTTTCGATGGTCGATACTTTATATGTTTGGTATTTGCTTGCTCTTAATCCTAAGTAGATCTCCTATGGCTGTTCAATTTGATCATCAACTCAGCTTATTAATGAGAGAATCTTTTAATTTGATTGGGTTCTCAATAAATTTAAGTTAGTAACTCACAAAGGACCTCTATGATGGTATTTCATTAGATTTCCAAACAACAACAACAAAAGTTTTTGATGCCTTTAGTTGAAATTAAGAATCTTGTAAAGACTTACGGAAAAGTTCAAGCCCTTTCGAGTTTGAGCTTAGTTATTCCTGAAGGCGTGCTATTTGGGCTTTTGGGGCCTAACGGATCTGGAAAAAGCACTACAATTAAAATTCTATGTACACTACTCAATCCTGATTCTGGTGAGGTAATTGTTGACGGCCTGGATGTATTAAATAATTCACGAACAATAAGACAAAAGCTTGGGTTCGTTGCACAAGAAGTCGCGGTAGATAAAATCCTTACAGGACGAGAATTACTTAATCTTCAATGTGATTTGTATCACCTTAGTAAAACAAAAAAAAATTCCCGAATTGAAGAACTAATAATTCGATTAGAAATGAATGATTGGATTGACAGACGTTGTGGATCTTATTCAGGCGGTATGCGAAGGAGATTAGATTTAGCTGCTGGATTACTTCATAAACCAAAATTACTTGTGCTAGATGAACCAACTGTTGGGTTGGATATTGAAAGTAGAGAAGTTATCTGGGAATTATTAAGAGAGCTTAAGAAAAACGGCACGACAATTCTTTTAAGTAGTCATTATCTCGAAGAAATAGATTCACTTGCTGATCAAATGGCAATACTTGATAAAGGGAAAGTAATAGCAGAGGGCACCTCAGATGAATTAAAAAAACGACTTGGCGGAGATAGAGTTACTCTTAGAGTTAAAGAGTTTAGTGATGAAAGAGAATCATTAAAGGTCAAGCAAATATTGGAAAATATTTCTGGAGTGAGACAAGTTGTTGTTAACAGAGCACAAGGTTTTTCGTTAAATCTTGTTGTGGATGATGAAGCTGTATTGTCAACTCTCAGAGATCAGCTAGAAAGTGCACAGTTTGAGATCTTTTCTCTCACACAAAGTCGTCCTTCATTAGATGACGTTTACTTGCAAGCGACAGGACGCACACTTATGGATGCAGAACTTTCAATAGCAGGTCAAAGAGATCTGAAAAGGGAAAGTAAATCCTCCATGAGATGAGTTTTATTAATCTCCTACCTTAAATAAGGAGCCTATTAAATGAATGCAACAACAGATCCAGCTTTTGTAAATCAAAATGAAGATAAATTATTGGATCAAATTCAGGAAGTTATCGCGCTTACTAAAAGATTGTTTATCCAATTAATAAGGCGACCTTCCACTTTAATTGCAGGTATTTTGCAACCGTTAATTTGGCTTGTTTTATTTGGAGCTTTATTTTCTAATGCCCCTGAGCAGATGCTGCCCGAGGGAGGCGATTATGGGAGATTTTTAGGTGCAGGAATTATTGTCTTCACTGCATTCAGTGGTGCATTAAATGCGGGATTACCAGTAATGTTTGATAGAGAGTTTGGATTTTTAAATAGATTATTGGTTGCTCCACTAGTAAGTAGAAATTCAATTGTTTATGCATCAGTAATCTACATAACATTTCTAAGCCTTTTGCAAAGTGTGGCGATTATCGCAACAGCTTCATTTCTTGGATATGGATGGCCAGGACTTGATGGCCTCTCAATTGTTTTATTTACCCTCTTAATACTTGTATTTGCTGTTACGGCAATGAGCTTAGGATTGGCTTTTGCGTTACCTGGTCATATTGAATTAATCGCAGTAATTTTTGTTGCCAACTTACCTCTTCTTTTTTCAAGTACAGCATTAGCTCCCATCTCATATATGCCTCATTGGCTTAGTTGGATTGCATCATTAAATCCTTTGACTTTTGCGATCGAACCCATACGAGCTGCATATAAAGGTTCTGCTGATTTAACTCAAGTTGTTTTGATTGCACCATATGGAGAAGTTACAGGTACTCAATGTTTGTTTATCTTGATACTTTTGACAGTTATTTTATTCTTTTTCATCCGCCCTTTACTCAACCGTAAACTGGCTTAATTAAGTGGAATTATCAACATCACCAAACAAAAAAGACAAACTCTCAGATCTTGAGAAATTTCTTCAAGAAAAACTTACGGAGGCTATAAGAAAAGAAAATTGGGATGATTTTTATATTTTAGAATCCGTTTATGTGCATAGATTTGGTATCGAGTCTTTGTCAGGGATAAATCAATTGAAGGATAAAATTAAAGATGAAATCGAATTTGAGAGAACTGATGCTAAAAACAAACAAAATTTGAATCAATCAAAATCAATTATCAGCGATGAAGAGTCAACAATTTTGAATAAAAAAACATCGAATCAAATTCCATTGATTGGTAATGATACTGATGATGAGAAAAATCTCCAAGGGCAAATTTCTCATAATTCTGTTATTTCGAATGAGGATAGCGATGATAAAAAAGTAATTAATGGGCCTGAATCCCAAGGAATTCGTGATAGTGAAATATCATCAAATAAGAGTCCAAAAAATAGAACATCAGGAACCAAAAAGCCCGTAGAAAATAATGAAAGTAAATCAGAAATGGAAGAGAAAGAAAAACGTTTTTCCCCTCCACCTCCTCCATCTTTAAATAACTTGAGAAGGTGGCTTGAGTAATTATTTCTAATAAAAATCTAGAGGAGTATTCTCTACATCATACCTGGCATTCCCATGCCACCCATCCCTGGCATTCCCATGCCACCCATACCTGGCATTCCCATGCCACCCATGCCAGGCATTCCCATGCCACCCCCCATGGGGTCAGCCCCTTCTGCCCCTGCGGTGGCAGGCGGCTCAGGCTTGTCAGCAATAACCACTTCGGTAGTTACTAGCATTGATGCTATTGATATGGCATCTTGCAAAGCTAAACGTAAGACTTTCGATGCATCAATTATCCCCGATTTTATTAGATCTTCGTATTCATCAGTAAAAGCGTTGTATCCCTTTTTCAGGCGCTTCATTTCTGATATGACTACGTCACCATTTTTTCCAGCATTAATTGCAATTTGTTTTGCAGGCGCAGATAAAGCGTTTTGAACAATCTTAATACCAGTTTTTTGATCTCCATCAGTTTTTTCTACAAGTGAACTGAGCCCATCACTTAAATTTAAAAGTGTGAATCCCCCGCCAGCAACTATTCCCTCTTCTATTGCCGCCTTTGTTGCGTTTAGAGCGTCTTCAATACGTAGTTTTTTGCTTTTTAGTTCAGTCTCTGTTGGGGCTCCAACTTTTATAACAGCAACTCCACCTGCCAGTTTTGCAATTCTCTCATTAAGTTTGTCTTGATCATATTCTGATTCCGTCTGATTAAGTTCCCTTTTAATTGCAGAGATTCTCTGGGCAACTTCTTCTTTATTATCGTCATTAGCAACTATTGTTGTTGATTCTTTTGTAATCGTGATCTGTCTGGCTTTTCCTAAATCAGAAAGCTGGACTTTATCAAGCTGCATAGCTTTGTCTTCACTTATGAGTGTCCCCCCTGTGAGAATTGCTATGTCTGCTAATGCTGCTTTTCTTCTCTCACCAAAAGAAGGAGCTCTTACTGCCGCAACTTTAATAACTCCTCTATTTTTGTTGACCACAAGAGTAGCCAGTGCTTCCCCCTCAACCTCCTCAGCAAGAATCAAAAGAGGAGAACCATTTTTGGCAACTATCTCTAATATTGGAACTAGATCAGCGATTGAGCTGATTTTTCTATCAGTGAGAAGTATTAGAGGGTTGTCAAATTCGCAAACTTGCCTTTCTTGGTCAGTGACAAAATAGGGAGAGCTGTAACCTCGGTCAAAGGCCATTCCTTCGGTGATTTCAAGCTCAGTAGTCAGTGATTTTGATTCCTCAACAGTTATTACACCTTCAGCGGTAACTTTTTCCATAGCAGCTGCAACCATTTTTCCTATCTCTTCATCTCCACCGGCGCTGACTGTTGCGACCTGTTGAATTCTGTCATCAGAGACTTTTTCACTGGTTTTATCGAGTAATTCGATGATTTTGTTTAAGGCTTTACCCATTCCCCTTCTCAACTCGATTGGGCTTGCTCCAGCAGCAGTGTTTCTTAGACCTTCTTGAACCATCAATTGAGCTAAAACAGTTGCTGTGGTGGTTCCGTCACCTGCTTTGTCTTTTGTTTTTGCAGCAACTTCCTCAAGGAGTTTTGCTCCAATATTTTCAAAAGGATCCTCTAGCTCAATCTCACGAGCGATAGTTACTCCATCATTCACTATGTCTGGTGCTCCGAATTTTTTCTCGATAACTACATTTCTACCTTTTGGTCCAATGGTAACTTTCAAGGCATCAGCAAGGGCATTTACTCCATTTTCAAGCGAACCTCGAGATTCATCTGAGAAACTTAGAAGTTTGACCATTTTTACTGAATGTTCTGTTAATTGCCCACAGTAGACTTTAAATATGGTGCGTGACTAAGTGGGGAAAGCCGAATCCTTTGAAACTTTGCATTCACAGTTATCAATATTGAAGGTATCTTCAAGCTATGAATGATCCTGGAGTTTTATTTTTTGTTTTGATGGCTGGCTTAGCCGGAACGATGACAATTATTTACTTCCCATTAAGAATATTCCTCACAGCTACTGCCAGAAGCAGGAGGTTGAGGCTTCTCCAAAAGATTAGAAGACTAAGAGATGAATTGGGCCAGTCGCTTGACAACTCATAGTTATAATTGGGGTAGGGTAATTTTTATTTTTCTAAAAAACAAACAACTTTAATTTCAAATCCTGGTGTTTAAGGAATTGATTTGATGATAAAATAATGTAGATCAATAAGCATACTTAGTTAAATGAATAGTTTGAATAAATTATATAAAAATACGCATTTTGTTTTACTATTCCTATTGGTTTTTTTTACTTTTATTTCTTTTAAAGTAAGATTTGACAATGGAGCTAGTTGGATTTGGACAACTTCCGAAAATGGCTTAATCTCAACAATTCAGCTAATTTTATTAGCTTATGCAATTTATATTCATATTAGACATAGAAAATTTTTAAAAAGACTATCTAATAAAATTTTTCTAAACCTGAGAATATTAATGTTTGTTTTTCTCTTTTATGAGGAAGCAAGCTGGATAACTCAAGATAAATTTACTTTTACTTATTCTATAAATAATCAATCT
Organism: Prochlorococcus sp. MIT2309; assembly: GCF_059772305.1. Taxonomy (NCBI): domain Bacteria; kingdom Bacillati; phylum Cyanobacteriota; class Cyanophyceae; order Synechococcales; family Prochlorococcaceae; genus Prochlorococcus; species Prochlorococcus sp. MIT2309. The sequence continues at coordinate 1,706,547 of NZ_CM186282.1, forward strand.
GAAGTCAACTTTCACCAACTTAGTTTTCTTGATAAGACGATTTTTGAAAATATAAATATGCCTTTTTTCGATTATAGTTTTGATATCCAGCTTAGCTTATTATTTTTTACAGTTACTTTGCTTGTTATTGGATTTGGCTCCTATTTCTCATTTACCAAAAATATAGAAATTTTGTTCTTAGAGAAAAAATATTCATTATATACGCTCCTTTTTCCTGTAAATATTATTATAGGATCTATTTTGAATAATATAAATATTCTTGAAACTTCCTTTTTAATGGAAGCGGAATTAGTTGAATCATTTGTATATATAATACTGATATTTGATACACTTACGAAATTAAAAAATATTCGTTCTAGTAGTTGAAAATAAATTAATTAAGTTTAACTATTAAGCGTTTAATCAATCATATAAGAATTTGTTCAATTCATAACCATACCACCATCAACATTGAATGTTTGCCCTGTAATGTATAAAGAAGCTTTCTCAGCAGCCAGGAATTTTACAGTCCCAGCGATATCCTCAGGTGAACCAAATTTACCTAGTGGAATAGCCGATAAGATTTTTTCACTGCTTAAATCTTTGGTCATGTCAGTTTTTATAAAGCCTGGAGCAATTGCATTTACTGTGATGCCTCTGCTTGCAAATTCTTTTGCACAACTTTTTGTAAAACCAATTAAGCCTGCTTTTGATGCCGCATAATTTGATTGTCCCGCATTTCCCATTAATCCGACTACTGAGGAAACATTGATTATTCTTCCCTTTCTTTGTTTAATCATTGGTCTTGCAGCTGCTCGGGTGCAATAAAAAACCCCGCTTAAATTTAAATCGATTACTTTTTGCCAATCTTCTGTCTTCATCCTCATGAGGAGCCCATCTCTTGTGATGCCAGCATTGTTGACTAGTACATCAATAGCATTGCTTTTTTGAAGAATCTGATTAATTAAGTTATTGACTGATGATTCATCTTCAATATTGCATTGAATTGAGTAGCTTTTCCCCCCGATTGAATTTATTTTCTCGACCACTTTATCTGCTTCTTCTGCAGATTTTGAATAGTTAACTACCACTTCTGCTCCTATTTCACCTAGAGCAATTGCAATTGCTTTTCCAATACCTCTGCTTGCTCCAGTTACAAGGGCTGTTTGTCCTTCAAGCAATTTTGATTTTGTCATTTTTAATTGTTTTTGGGTGGTATTTGATTTGAGTTATTTCAGAACTAGGAAATTTTGTTCCTCTTTCCCATTCTTATTGATTTAGTTACTCATTATCAATCTTCTTCTAGGAATAATATTAAAAGACAAAAATATTTCATATTTCTGAGAGAATATTTTTCAGGGAATTAAGGAGAAAGTCTTTGCACCTTTTAATTGCAGCAGCAGGAAGTGGCAAAAGAATGGGGGCGGCGAAAAATAAACTTCTTTTGAAAATAAATGGAAAAACAATAATTGAGTGGACTTTGAAAGCCATACTCTCATCTGAGTCTATTCATTGGGTTGGAATCATTGGTCAACCAGTTGATAAAGAAGAAATAATGAGAAATGTTCCTAAGACGTTAAAGCCAGTTGAGTGGATTAATGGTGGCAGTACTCGACAACAATCAGTCAAATTAGGATTGGAAGCATTACCCACCCAAGCCGAAAATGTTCTAATACATGATGGGGCGAGATGTTTGATCGATTCGAGATTTCTTGATACGTTTTCAAAAATTCTCTCTGAGGAGAAAACAGCTTTGATTGCGGCTACGCCCGTAACAGATACCATAAAAGAAGTAGATTTCAAGGGATATATAAATTCAACTCCGGAGAGAGAAAAACTTTGGGCAGCCCAAACTCCTCAAGGTTTTAATGTGAAAGAGCTTAAGTCTGCTCATCAGGAGGCGATTAAAAATCACTGGGAAGTTACTGACGATGCCTCGCTCTTTGAAAGGCTTGGTTTGCCGGTTAAAATAACCGAATGCTCTCGTTCAAATATCAAAGTTACTACTCCAATTGATTTGAAAATTGCTGAAATTTTAATTTCATCTAATCTTCTATGATAATTTTCCCTTTAAATCCATCAAGGATTGTTTGCCTTCCAATAGGCATTGCTGCATTCCCCTTAAGGTGACCTATTGGTAGATTGCCTATAATTGGTATTTTTAGATCAAAGCAACGCTCAATAATTATATTTTCAAGGCTCAGCAATGAATTGTTATGAGAACTTTCTTGATGAATACAACAATTAAAATTTCCAAATCCCAATCCAGAAACTTTCTTTAAAATACCTGCCAATCGAAGTTGCGTAAGCATTCTATCAATTCTATAAGGCTCTTCATTAGTTTCCTCCAGAATCAAAATCGAACCTTGAAAATCAGGAATATGACTTGTGCCGATTAAGCTGCAAATAATAGTTAAATTGCCCACTATTAAAGGACCACGTGAAATACCCTTAACCCAGATATCCCCACTTAAATCAGAAATTTTTCTCCCAAAAAGTATTGACTTTATTCTTTCTTTACTCCAATCAGGTTCCGCACTTAATGTTGATAAGAGTGGACCATGTATACCACCATCAAAGCCTGCAGATAACCTAGAAAGTAAAACCGAAGTTAAATCAGAGAAGCCCAACATGTATTGATTTCTCCAAGGTTGAAATTTTTCAAGCAACCTTGCGGCACCCCACCCCCCACAAGCAAATACAGTAAGGTTAGATATTTTTTTGTTATGAAGATCTTGGAACCTTTCTTGATCTGTACCAGCAAGGTAATTCCATTCTCTTTTTGATAATTCATTTAGATCACTAATACAAATAAGGCCCCAGGTTTCAATTAATTTAATACTTTCTATGATCTGATCATTGATGTATAATTTTGAGCTAATAGCAGAAATGTTAAAAAAATCACCTTTTTTTAACACGTTTAATTTTTTATTTGATTTGGTTTGCGCCATATATTTTACAACTTTCCAATTATTAAACCTAAAAGTAATATGCTGCCAATTAAAACTTGATTCCTAAAATGTAATCCATAAATATTTTTAGTTTTATTCGATATAGAAAGTTTTCTTACTTCTAACTGCATAATAATGCTTGAGATTGACCAAATAATCCAAAACAGATAATTGACACCTTGTATGTATGCTGCTGAGGCCAAGCAAAGACATGAGATTAAATAGCAAAAAGAAACTATCTTTAAAACTTTCTTCCCTAAGCTGATCGCACTGCTTTTAAGTCTCAAGCGAATATCATCATCTTTATCTGAAAGGGCATATACCGTATCAAATCCAAAAGTCCAAATTACTACTGAGCACCAGCAAAATACTAATGGGGCGTTTAAAACGATTTTTGATTCAATAGCTGCCCAAGGTATTAAAACTGAATAACCCCAGCACAGAGACAAAATAGCCTGAGGATACTTAAACCATCTTTTTGCTGAGGGATAAATAATAATTAGAGGTAATGCCGTTAAGGCAAGTCCTAGGCAGGTGCTCTTACTGTTATTTGGAAGACTAATAACGACCATTAAGCTTAAAAACAAGGTCAAAAAAAGAAGCGAATAAGCTTTTTTGACTGTCAAAGTCTCATTCGCTAATGGTCTATTTCTCGTTCGAGTTACTTGCTTGTCAATTTTTTTATCCCACAAATCATTTGTAATACATCCGGCTCCGCTGATAAAAATCGTTCCTGCCGTGATTAGAAAAATAATTTCTAAGGATGGAGGCGATGAAGGGGCGAGCCATAAAGACCATCCTGCGGGAATCAATAATATCAGTCTTCCACTAGGTTTATTCCACCGAAGAAGTGTGATGATAGGGAATATTTGCTCTTGAAAGAATCTGGCCTGAAAAAATTTTTGTATTTGAACAAGAATGGACATTTTCTACACAGTTACTTGATCTAATGGCAGAGTATTTCTATCTGGATGTTGCTTCAAATGAATAGTGTCGAATTAGGCACTTACCTTGAAGATATCCCCCAAGGGACAAACACTGGGATAGATCATCCTGGGAGGATAAATTACGTTGGAGCCATTGATATTGGGACTAATTCAACACATCTTTTAATTGCCGCAGTAGATACTGAGTTAAAAACTTTTAGCATTGAATTAGCTGAGAAGTCGACAACGAGGTTGGGCGAGAAAGACCCCATTACTGGTGAACTCACTTCTAATGCAATAGATAGAGCTATTGAGACTTTAAAGAGATTCAAAGATCTTGCAGAGGGCTACAAAGTAGAAAATCTTGTAACAGCAGCCACCAGCGCAGTAAGAGAAGCTCCCAATGGTAATGAGTTTTTGGAAAAGATAAAAAAATTAGTAGACATTGAGGTTGAAATCATTAGCGGTACTGAGGAAGCGAGATTAATTTATCTTGGTGTTATCTCGGGCATGCAATTTGGTGATCGCCCGCATGTGATAGTTGATATAGGTGGTGGCTCTACCGAATTGGTTCTTGCCGACAGTCAAGACTCAAGAGCTCTTACAAGTACAAAGATTGGTGCGGTCAGATTAAAAACAGATTTTATAAAGCATCAACCGTTTTCTCAAAGTAAATATGAATTTCTCAGGACCTACATTCAAGGGAATCTTGAGGGTGCGATAGGAAAAATAGGTCAGAGAATAAAAGCTGGGGAAAATCCCGTAATGGTAGCAACTAGTGGAACTGCAATGGCTTTGGGTGCTTTGATATTAAATGAGAATTCCAATATCAAAACTAAATTACAAGGCTTGAAAATATCCAAGTCTCAACTTGATCAGATTATTGAGAAACTTTTAAGGATGACTCCGCAAGAAATACAGAGGATGACTCCTCTAAATGATAGAAGGGCGGAAATTATCCTTCCAGGTGTTCTAATTCTTCAAACCACCATGAAGATGATGGAAATAAATGAAGTAGTCCTAAGTGAACGCGCTTTAAGAGAGGGGTTGGTCGTTGATTGGATGTTTCGGAATAGCTTTTTGGAGGATAGATTTAGTTTGCAAGGCAATATCAGGCAAAGGACTGTTCTTCACCAAGCCAGACGATATGCAGTTAATTTGAGACGCGCAGAGCGTGTTGCAAAGCATGCGTTGACGCTATACGACAATACAAGGAATTTTCTACACAGTGATGATGGAAATGGTAGAGATCTTCTATGGGCCGCGGCAATCTTGCATGCTTGTGGCCAACATATAAATTTAGCTGCGTATCACAAACATTCCTGGTATTTAATAAAAAACTGTGAGTTATTGGGATACTCTCATGTTGAACATTTGATGGTAGCTGGAATAGCTAGATATCACAGAAAGAGTTTTCCTAAGAAAAGACATGAAGCGTGGCAATCTCTTGATGAGAAAAAATATAGAAACATTGTTGCTGAAATGTCCTTAATTCTAAGATTATCGGCTTCACTTGATAGGCGTCCAGTGCCGGCGATTTCATCTATTGAAGTTCAATCAAGGTCTAGAGAAATAACAATTAAGCTTATTCCTGAAAGTAAGAATAATAACTTAAGTTTAGAAAAATGGAGTCTTCAGAACACATTAAAAATGAGTAAGGAATATCTTGGAATTGATGTTAAAATTGATGTATAATTTTATTTATTAAAACTTGTAATTATTTTTTCTTTGCTATTTAAAGTTGTTGATTCTGGAGCTTGGAAAATTTTGTCTTCAATTAAATTAATGAAAATCATTGATAATAAAATCCCCGCAATTCCCGATAAAACTAAATATATAGGAACCAAAGAAATATTAGGCCTTAAAATTCTTTCATTATTATTTTCAAAGATTTCCTCTACGGAGATATCTCTTCCTTCCAGTTCTTGCAATATGAAATTTGTATCTAAATTTAATTTTTCTGAGACTCTCCTAACCATAGCTTTTACAAAAACCTTCTCAGGAAGAAGCTCCTCTTGTCCACATTCTAAAGCTGATAGTTGTTCTTTTCCTATCCTGAGGCTGCTAGAAAGTTCCTCTAAGGAAAGGCTTCGCCCAGTTCTTGCTTCTCTTAAGAATGCTCCAACTTTCTCAAGGGGGGTTTTCATAGGCTCTTTTGTGGAGATTTGATTGTTCCCAAATGGGAGGGAACTTCATATTTTTATAGAATAGATGAAACTTAATCTTTAGGCCAGACTATGTATCCCTTTATGTATTGATTATATTGATAATAAGTTTTTATTATTTTTTGGTTTTTTAATATCAATAAGAACTTGATCTTAACTGTAAAAATATAAATTTAATAATTAATAAATATTTTAATAATAGAAATATCATTTTGGCCTAAAAATATGTTTATGTTCACTACTGTAGAGTTTTGATCTGTTATTAGAATTTCTTAATGCTGGGCTTACAAGATAAATTGTAGTTCTAGTTAGTCCCCTCTCTAAAGATACTTTGGCCATATTATCAAGTTGAGTTAATTGTAACCATTGATCATCCCAACCTACCCTATATCCAATCGCTACAGGTGTATCTTTTGGATAATATTTCAAAAGTGTGTCTTCAATACCTTGCACATGACAAGCACTCAAATATAAACACAAAGTTGATTGAATAGAGGCAAGTTTCTCTAAATTTTCCCTTTCGGGTGTTCCAGTCCTTCCACTTGCTCTACTTAAAATAATGGTCTGAGTAATGCCAGGAATTGTTAACTCAGTCTGGAGTAAAGCAGCAGTCGCTTGATATGCACTTATTCCAGGAATTACCTCAACTTTTATTCCAGCATTATGTAAATGATTAATTTGCTCTGAAAGCGCACCATAGAAGCATGGATCACCATCGTGAAGTCGAACAATTTTTTTTCCCTCCTTTGATTTTTCTACCAAAATTGATATTATTTTTTCCAATGTCAAAGAACTAGAATTTATTAATTGACACTCTTTGTTGCATAAATCAATTATTTTAGGAGAAATTAAAGAGTCAGTCCAAACAACAACTTCTGCCTCGGTTAAAAGTTTAAATGCTTTTCTTGTCATTAAGTCAGGTGATCCTGGACCTGCTCCAACAATTGAGATTTTTTCCACTAAGATTTTTTATTTAGTTTTATTTTATTGATGAAAGTGCTTTTACACTTTTTAAAAGTCCAAATTAATCCTGAAATTCCAATAACTAAAAATACAATACTTACTAACTGAGCTACTCTTATACCTCCATAACAAAAAGGTGGACTTGAATTTATGCAAAGGGGGTCAATTCTCAACCACTCTATCCAGAACCTGCCAGCACCATATAAAATAAGATAAAAGAAACTCAATGCACCATTAGGAAGATTAATTCGTCTATTCAATGCAAGTTTAAATAAGTAAATTAATATCCCAAAAATCAAGAAATTCCAAATAGATTCATACAAAAAAGTAGGGTGAAAATAATCTTGATCAAAATAAACTAGTGGTCTCTTTATGACTGGTATGTAAAGTTTCCATGGTAAATCTGTAGGAATTCCAAAGGCTTCATTATTGAAAAAATTACCCCAACGGCCAATAGACTGTCCAAGCGCCACGGAAGGAATTAGAGAATCGATTACAATCCCAAAATTTAATGATCTTAATCTACTAAATATAAATACAGAAAATCCTCCTGCAATTATTGCTCCATGAATAGCTATGCCTCCCCCCCAAATTTCTAAAAAACTAGGAATCTTAAAATTTAAACCTAATATATTTAATGAAGACCAAAACCTATTGCCACTATACATTTCCCACTCGAAAATAACGTAATAAAGTCTCGCTCCAATAATTGATGAAAGTATTAAAAATGGCAGAAGATCATTAAATGTTCCATTAGGTAAGTTCCTTTTCTTTGCAAGATAATTCGATAAATATAGACCTATATAAACAGAAATGGCAATTAGTAGTCCATACCATCTTATGGATATTGGACCAAAATTGAGTATTTCTGAACCAGGTGATTTCAAATAACAAAATATTATTTGCATGTTAAATAACAAAAAATATTATCTGTTAAATACCCTCTGCAGCCTGAACTTTCTCTACTTGCTTCTTCTTTAAAACCAACATGATTTGAGAGAGAGCTACTCCTGCAAAGAAAACAATTAATCCTATTACCCTTGCGTAGCTTTGAAGAACAATCTCAGTATCAATTTGTCCAAATCCACCTACATTAGGGTTGTCTGTAAGGACGGCACCTTTTTCAATTTCATCTCCAACTTTAACAAGTATTTGAGGCCCAGATGGAATAGTTTCATTTAAAATATCACCTTCAGCGTTAATCAATGAAATAACAGTAGAGCCATCTTCTGCCGTATCTATTGAGGATATTTTCCCAGCATTTTCTGAGTTGTATATATTGTTATTGCTTTTTTCTCCTGTCGGATAAACTTGTCCTCTTCCTCTATTGCCTCCAACATGTATTGCGTATTTTCCAAAGTGAAATTGTTTATCTATCCTAGGATTGGGTGAGAGGACAGGGAAAACAATCTCTTTGTTTTGATCACCAGGCAATGGACCTACAACAATAATATTTTCTTTTTCCTCACTGTACTGGGTAAAAAATACTCCCTGAGTTTCCTCTTTTATATCATCCGTCCATCTTTCTTGAGGGGCTAACTTGAAACCATCTGGGAGCATTACAAGGGCCCCAACTTGAAGGGGAACTTTGCTCCCATCTGCTCCAATTTCTTGAATTCCATTCTTATAAGGTATTTTGACTACTGCCTTAAAAACACTATCTGCAGCAACTGCCTGTGGAACTTCGGCTTGCGTTTTCATATTTGCTAAATGGCAATTTGCGCAAACAATTTTGCCAGTGGCCTCCCTAGGGTTTTCATAATTTTGTTGTGCCCAAAATGGGTAAGCCCATGTGACTTTTGGAAAAACAAATAATGAAATTCCTAAAAGAAATGAGCTTAGAAAAATTGTTATTGAGCGTCTCATTTTTATGAATTGTGGAGCGAAGATTTTTGCAAAGTTAAGCCCACCAAGGTGGAGATTCTGTTCGGAAATCGGTTTCAGTCCATTGACTGACTAAAACATTGTCATCTTCGATAGACACATGAGCTAATGCCAAAGATAAAGGAGCAGGTCCTCTTACTACTTTCCCAGTTGAATCATATTGGCTTCCATGACAAGGACACTTAAATTTGTTTTCTCCATTATTCCAAGGCACTACACAACCAAGATGAGTGCATATGGCGTTTATGCCATAGTCCGTGATTGCTTCGGGACCCTCAACGATTAGATAGGTCGGGTCACCTTTGAGTCCTTGGACTAAACTTCTGTCACCAACAGCATGATTACTTAACCAACCACTTGCTGTGACGGGATTCCCCAATTCATCTTTGGCAGAACTGCCTCCACCCCCTCCACCAGCCCTTAAAGGAGTGAAGTAATTGGCCACAGGGTAAAGAGCACCAAGTGCTACGCCTGTAACAGTTCCAAAGGTGAGTAGGTTCATGAACTGCCTCCTGCCCATGGAGGGCACATCTGAGGCGGTCATTTGTGTCATTACTTATGTTCACCTGATTCAAAATATATACCAGCATGGAATCAAGATGGTTAATTCCTTCTTATAAATACAGGGTTTTAAATGTTGAGGAACACAATTGATAGACACAAATTCAAATAATCCCTCTGTTCCGCTCACAGTGGATGAGGTTATGACGCTCTTCAGATACAAATGGGGAGTAAGTTATGACCTGCAAATTTTGGTAAAAAATAACTCTCTTTATCTGCAAATGATGTGGGGTTATCTTGAACAACAATCATTTCCAATGAATGAGTCAAACTATCGCAAGAGGATTAATAATGTTGTAGAAATCATAAACAGAGTTGGACAAGCAGATATTTTTAGACTGTGGATTAATGATCTTGAATCAAAACCTAGAATAGGTAGAGCCCTTACTTTGCATTTGATGACGGATGAGAGGTCAGACGAGTTTGTTGTTTAATATTTTCTACAAGAGCTACCAAGCCAACTCCTAGTATAAATAAGAAACTCATAGCAGATGCAAGTAAAAGCATTGTTACTGGATCTGTTGATGGTGTGAGAATTGCACCAGCTAAAGTTGATCCCACAATTACCCACCTCCAACCTAATAACATTGTTTTTGCTTTAATTATTCCTAGATATCCCAATATCAACTGCAGAACAGGTAGTTGAAATACTAATCCAGTACTAATCATTAATAAGAAGACAAAATCCAAGTATTTTTCTATTGACCAAAGTGGTTCAACTACATCAGAGCCAAAAGAAACTAAAAATCTCAGCGCAGCTGGGATTAAAACAAGTAATGAAAAAGATAAACCAAAAAAGAATAAGACAGCTGAGCCAATTACTGCTGGCGCTATTAGACGTTTTTCCTGAGTTGTTAATCCAGGAAGTATAAATTTGAGAATTTGATAAACAATTATTGGCAAAGCAATTGTTAATCCTGAGTAGCCAGCAACTTTAATTGATGCAAATAAAAATTCTCCGGGAGCTAATTGTAAAAAGTGTATTGATTCTGCTGGTTTCTCAAGTATTCTTATAAGTGGCTTAATAAAAAATAAGGAACAAGCTGCAGCAACGATAATTGATAAAAAACTTGTTATGATTCTACTTCTTAATTCCTCTAAATGATCAGCAAAAGACATGCTCATTTGCTTGTCAATCTTCTCTTTTTCTTGAATTATATTAACCATTATCACTACCCTTGATAATAATTTTAATTGTTATTTTCATTTTTACTTTTAAGGCGCTAATTTTAGATTTAGTTTTATCTTAAACTTTGCCAAAAACATGTCTATCTGCCTAGTTTAATTTGTTTTGGTTGGATCAGGGAGAATAAACGGAGGGCAATCATTTAGAGATGACTTCCCATAATTTGCGTATTCTTTATATCCTCCCATTTTTCCATTGGTTTTCATCAAAGCGCTCATGAATGCTAAAAGGAGAAAGACTGTCGGAGCGCCTATTATCAACGCAGCTCCAAATATATATCCAACTAAAAATTCTGGAAAGGAATGATTTCCCAAAAACTCGTGGGTACCCAATAGGAAATCAATCATTTTTTTAATGTACTTTTTCATGATAATAAGCCATGATCATTTGATTTTGCTGCCATATGTTTCAAAGCTCTATCTGATTTCCCCCAAAGTGTTTCACCTTCTCTAAAAGTTAGTGTTCCTGGAGTGGAGCCTGGGATCCTTTTAAGATGAACAGTCTTTGCCATTACAACTGCAGAATTTTTGCTACCCCTTCCTTTACTAAAAAAAGCAGCAAAGTCAGCTGCGAATTGAATATCTTCTTCGTTGAAAGCTTTATTTGACCCTTTGAGAATTACATGGCTTCCAGGTATTTCTTGAGCATGAAACCATAAATCGCCCCTTCGAGCTTTTTCGAAACTGATAAATTCATTTTGCTTATGATTCTTACCTATTTGAACTACTACTCCGCTTGGAGACAGAACTTCTAGATGATTTGATTTTATAGATTTTGTCCTAACAAATCTTTTTTGAATTTTTTGTGACTTGATTAAATACTCATTGAGTTCATCTTGAAGTTCTATAAGACTTTGAATTGTATCATTATTACTAATTGAATTAATTGAAATAATACTTTCTAAAAGAACATAGCTTTCTTCTATTCTTGAGAGTCTCTCTTTGTGAAACTTTATTCTCTCTTTAATATATTGTTTTGAGCGCTTTAACTTTTTAGATTTTTTATACAAAGTTTGAGCTTTTTTAATTTCATCCTTTGTTGGATTTTTTAGACAAAGCAGCCTGTCTGCTTTGTCTTTAAAGGCCTCATCATTCATTCTTAAAATATCAAGTTCATTTTGTTTTTTTAAGTATTCTAATTCAACCTTTTTAAGTCTTGAAAGACTTCCATGAATTTGATCAGTAAGTTTATTAATTTTTCTAATTTGTAATTTCTCCTTGTAATAAGAGTTCAATTTTATTGCTACATCAAGGTCAGGTTTATTAATTATATTTAATTTCCAAACTCTATAATCTGTTGGCCCATCAAAATAAATGACTTTTTCTTTTGATTGAATACTTTGAATCCAAGCTTGCCATCTTTTATATATTAATTCCCAGTTTTCTTCAGAGATAGTATCAACTTTTAATTCAGAAATTTGGATCGCCTGTATTCGTTCTTCATTAGCTAATTGAAGAACAAGAGAGGGACTAATACCCTGATAAGTTTCCTGCAAAGCTTTCTTAAGTGAAACAGGCGTAACTGTTAGTCTTCTTTTCCAATTTGAAAAGGATTCACAAAGACTTGGTTTGATTCCTTTTAATGATGGGGGAGCGCAATATTTATCACCCGTTCCAAGAGGCCTGAGTCTCGATTGATTTTGTTTTATTTTCTTTCCAAGGGTAATAATTTTTTTATTACTGTCAATAAAGAATAAATTACTATGTCTGCCCATCAATTCTAAAATAATTTTTTTTTCAACAGGTTCTTTGGGATTTTTTGCAAATCCAAAATGTACAATTCTCTCAAATCCATCTTGCTTTATTTCTACTAAGGCAAGGTTTTTTAATCCATATTGAATCTGAGTTGCAAGAGTACTTTTTGCACCATCATTTGATCGTAATTTTTTTTCAACTAATCTTGGTGCCTCAACAAACCAACTCATTTCAATCCAAGTAAGTCCACTAAGAGTTCTGAGCCCAATACAAAGTGAGTTTGGTTCAGGTTGTAATGCTTTCTCAAAGCGGCTTGGGAGTATTTTTGAGCTGAGATCGGTAATAACTGCTTTCAGACCAGTTACATCCATCAATTGCAATGCATGTTTGGTCATATCTTTTCCTGGGATTGAATCTTTTATATATTCTGGAGGTTGATAATTTTCAAGTAATGGTACTTTTACACAGACTAACTTTAATAACTGGGCCTAGTGGTGTTGGTAAGGGAACTCTTGTTAAGAAACTATTAGAGAGAAATAATGATATATGGCTTTCTATATCTGCTACTACAAGAATGCCCAGGGATGGTGAGAAGAATGGCATTGATTATTATTTTATAGAAAAAGAGAGGTTTGATGAGTTAATTGCCCAAAAAGGATTTTTGGAGTGGGCTGAGTTCGCAGGTAACTTCTACGGAACTCCAAAAGCAGATGTTGAGAGAATTCGTAAAAGAGGTAAAAAAGTTCTACTTGAGATTGAACTGGAGGGAGCTAGACAAGTGCGAAAAAGTTGTCCTGAAGCATTTCAAATATTTATTGCCCCACCAAGTTTTGATGAACTTAAGAAAAGGATTCGAAGCAGAGGTACAGAGTCTGAGGACTCTATAAAAAGAAGATTAAATAGAGCTAAAGAAGAACTTTTAGCAACAGATGAATTTGATGCTGTTGTAATAAATGACAACATATCAACTGCCTTAAAAAAGTTGGAGGAGTTGATTCTTTAACTTATAAATAATATAGAATTTATCTTTGAGTTATATTGGGTGGAAGAGCAAGTCAGGAAAAAATCTATTGAATTCAACGATTATACTCGCTGTAAGAAAGATCCAGATTGCTGCTACTACGGGAGCAGATCTAAACCATTTTGTGTAGAAAATTTTGAACATTTTTTTTGGAGGTAAGGGTGAATTGTCAGAGCTTTAACGAGGACCATTTAAAGAAACGTTATCATCTTTTTCCCGTAAATCGCCGTTTTTCCCCTCTCTATTTGCATGAAGGGGCCAAGCAGCCCCTTTCTTTAAACATTGCCAAGCAACTGCGGTGTCAATGATAATCTCGAATTCAGCAGGATTTTTTTGAGTTTTAGAGTAGCGCAAGTATTCCCTCCCAGACCAACCGATTATTCCAGCAATGTATATGAACATCACCCCTGGTATTAAAAGATCTCCTTCATGTCCTCTATTAAGAAGAGCGCCAAATGGTTCAATAGGTGGGCCTATCAATAAATGGGGAAGGCCATCATCTCCGCAAACGGCTTTGCTATATCTATCGAATCTTGCTATGTCTTTAGCTGTTTTGGCTTCACTTGCTCTTGCTTGAAATCTTGGATTCTCCGAGCAAGGTGTAAGGGGCTGAGCCACAAAAGTTGTGGGTGCTCTATCTTTATTTAGAACAGGACCTTTAGCAGCGTTAGCCAGAGGTACAAAGCCTAAAAAAATCAATGCTGACAAGCAAATGCCAAGTAGGCTTGAGAGGGGGGTAAATTGCTTTTTCATTTAATTAGCTTCTTAAAAGCCCTTGCATATAAGAATTTAAATGAAATCAAGTCAAAATGTAAAAACAGTACTAGCGCTCGAAACAAGTTGTGACGAGTCAGCAGTTGCTTTGATGAGTCTAGAAAGCAAAAGAATAAAGGTAATTGAACATGTCATTTCATCTCAAATCAAAGAACATGCCCAGTGGGGCGGCGTAGTTCCTGAATTGGCCTCAAGAATACATCTGGAGACCATTCCTTATTTAATTGATGAAATTTTAAAAAAAACTCAAACATCATTTGAGAACATAGATTCAATTGCAGCAACAGTTGGTCCTGGATTAGCAGGTTCTTTATTGATTGGATCAGTTTCAGCAAGAGCGCTTGCAGCCTTGCATGGTATACCTTTCATGGGAATTCATCACTTGGAGGGGCATCTTGCATCTGTTTTGCTCTCAGCCAATCCTCCTAACCCACCATATTTGGTTCTTTTAGTTAGCGGCGGACATACTGAACTTGTAAGAGTTGATCTTCAGAATAGTTTCCAAAGATTAGGTCGAAGTCATGATGATGCTGCTGGAGAAGCCTTTGATAAAGTTGGCCGCCTATTGGGACTTTCGTATCCTGGTGGTCCAGAAATTGAGAAATATGCAAAATTAGGAAATCCTCAAAAGTTTAATCTGCCTAAAGGGCGAGTTTCCAGACCTGAGGGAGGATTCTACCCATATGATTTTTCATTCAGTGGACTAAAGACGGCAATGCTTAGAACGATTGAGAAACTAAGGGCTGATAATGAAGATTTGCCTATTCATGATTTGGCAGCAAGCTTTGAAAATATTGTTGCTGATGTTCTAGTGGAGAGAACAGTGAAATGCGCAACTGATCAAAAAATAGATTCAATAGTAATGGTTGGTGGAGTGGCTGCTAACAATCGACTAAGGTCATTAATGATTTCTGAAGCTGCCCAAAAAAAAATAAATGTTTATTTAGCCCCTAAAGCCTTTTGCACAGATAATGCAGCCATGATCGGCAGTGCAGCCTTAATCCGATTAGAATCTGGCAGTAACGAAAGTTCTCTTTCTTTAGGCGTATCAGGAAGGCTGCCACTTAACAAGGCTTACTCGTTATATCAAACTCCTCCACCTTTTTAGCTTTAAAGGTTTTTTAAATTTTTTATATCTATGAGCCCCGAACCTAAAAATGATTCTGAGCAATCTTCAAGAAGCGTTAGTAGGAGTGAACTGAATGCATGGAGAAGAGGTTTTACTCCTCAAGCTGAAATATGGAATGGAAGAATGGCTATTTTGGGCATAGTTTTCCTTTGCGCTTTTCTATTCGGGACAAATTATTTCTTCAGTAGTTAATATTCCTCCCCTTCTATAGAAATATTAAACCTAAAAATTAATTGAGAGCACTTAAAAATTATTGATAAATTTAAATAGGAGTATTAACTATTTTGTTTTAGTAAATGTTTAAGTATCCAGTATATTAATAATCTAAAAGAGATTTCATCGGAAGAAAATTATGGTCTCAGGTGAAGTCCTTTTGATTTTACGTGGGAATCGATGACTCCTGAGCGCCTTGGTCTGCTCTGGGGAATAACCGTTTTTGCTGGAGCGGGGGCAAGGTTTTTGTCATTGATAACAGGCCTCCCGGGAGTTGTATTGCTTCTATTATCTGGTCTTTTAATAGGTCGCTCAGGTTTCGGTTTAGTTGAACCACTTGATTTGGGTGACGGTTTAGAGATTATCGTTGGGCTCTTGGTGAGTCTTGTTCTATTTGATGGTGGCTTGAATTTGAGGCTTCCAGGTGAAACCATAAAATCAATAATAATAAGAATATCTTTCATAAGGTTATCAATATCATTAGCCGCTGGTTTACTTGCAGCTCACTTTTTAGCAGGTTTGGGTTGGAATGTCGCTGCGGTCTATAGCGCTATTGTTTTAGCAACTGGACCGACTGTTGTCACTCCGTTAGTCAAGCAAATTAGACTCGATTCTCCATTGAGTGATGTTCTTGAAGCAGAAGGGCTAGTTCTTGAACCAATTGGAGCAGTACTAGCACTTTTATTGTTAGAGCTTTTGGTAGGCGATTTACATGGATGGAAAGAATTAGCGCTCGGCTTATTCGCTCGATTAGGTGGTGGAGTTTTGATTGGTCTGCTTACAGGTTGGATACTCTCTGAATGTTTGCGACGTCTCCCAAGTGATCCATCTTTAGGAATAAGATTACAGTTAACTCTTGGTTTTTTATTTCTCCTTTATGGTATTTCTGAGTGGCTTTTGCCTGAATCTGGATTGCCAGCCTCTGTTGCAGCGGGCTTTGTTGTAGGAAGAAGACCCTCTACTAATGCAGATGAACTTGATGAGCTAATACGGCAATTGGCACAGTTAGCAATAACAATGTTGTTTCCTCTCCTGGCAGCTGATGTTTCATGGGGAGAGTTAAGCCCTCTTGGTTGGGGAGGAATTACATGCGTTTTGGTTTTGATGATCGTTGTAAGACCCTTTGCTGTTAGCTTGGCTACTCTAGGTTTGCCATTAGATTTTAAACAAAAGATATTTTTGGCTTGGCTAGCACCTAGAGGAATAGTTACAGCTGCTGTTGCATCATTATTTTCAATACGTCTTGAACAAGCTGGAGTTTTGGGAGCAGGTCCTTTGCAGGGACTAGTTTTTCTTACAATTCTAATGACGGTAAGTATTCAGGGATTGACCGCTCAGCCGTTGGCGAAATTCTTAGGGCTTCTGAAAAAAGATTCTTAAATATATTTGTTGAATCTTGGTAGATCTTCACTAATTTGGGCAAGTAAAGACCATGTAATTATTAAATCAGGTCCTTGTATTTTGCCCAAAAGGGCAGATCTCAATGTTTTCATGATTATCCCTTTTTTGGATTTAGTCTGACTCACTGTTTTTTTTATTAATTCTTCAGCTATGGACTTGTCCGTTCCGTCCCATTCACTATGCCTTAGTTGATTGATTATAAAATTAAGTATTTCAATAGAACTATCATTCTTAAGGTGTTCGGCAGCATTCTTATCTGGAATTGGCTCTTCAAAAAAAGACTTCGCTTGATCAATTCCATCACGAAGAGTAACTAGCGAAGGAGCAAGAAGTTTTGATAATTCAAGGCCCCATTTTTCGTGAGGAATTGCCCATCCCTCATTTTCCCAAAAGGACTTAATTTCTTTGTAAAGGTAATCCTCAGGCCATTCATGAATCACCTGAGAATTCAGCCAGTTAAGTTTTTCCCAATCGAATTTTGCACCAGATTTATTAATTTTTTCTAGAGAAAATAAATCAAAAATCTCTTCAATTTTGAATCTCTCTGAATTCCCTTCAGGGATTGACCATCCAAGTAATGCCATGTAATTGGTTAAGGCGTGTGATGTGTAGCCCATTGTTTGAAAATCACAAATTGATGTGACATCGTCTCTTTTAGAGAGTTTTTTTCCCTCTTGATTAAGAATTAATGGCGTATGAGCAAAAAAAGGCTCCTTTAATTGAAGCGCACGGTAAAGAAGAAGCTGTTTGGCTGTGTTTGAGATGTGATCCTCACCTCTAATTACGTGAGTTATGTTCATCGCCGAATCATCTACAACTACGACCAAATTGTATAGAGGGTCTCCTATTTGCATTCCTTTAGCGGGCCTTGAAATGACCATATCTCCTCCCAGATCCTTCCCCGACCAATTCATTTCTCCCCTAATCAAATCATTCCATCTAATTGATTCAGAGTCATTTATGCGAAAACGAATAACAGATGATCTGCCCTCAGAAACGTATCTCTGAGCCTCATCTTGGGTTAAACCTCTTGAACGGTTGTCATATTTAGGTGGTAGTCCTTGCTTTACTTGTGAATCTCTCATTTCTTGTAACTCCTCTTCTGATGCAAAACATCTATAGGCAAGGCCCTCACTTAAAAGAAATTTTATTGCCTTTTGGTGCTCTTTTATGTGCAAGCTTTGAATGACAGGTTCTTCATCCCATTGAATACCCAGCCACCTCAATCCATCAAGAATATTATCTAGATGTTCTTTTTTAGATCTCTTTTTATCGGTATCTTCAATTCTCAGAAGAAATTTCCCTTTATTCTTTTTTGCAAATAGCCAGTTAAATAAAGCAGTTCTTGCTGTACCAATGTGAAGCTTACCAGTGGGACTAGGGGCGAGCCTGACTCTAACCGTCACATGAATTTAGTAATGGACGGGACCGACGGGATTCGAACCCGCAACTTCCGCCGTGACAGGGCGGTGCTCTAACCAGTTGAACTACGGTCCCAGGCCTCTAGTTGCCGGTGGGGAAACTATTCGCTTGAGATAACTGAATGTTTTTCAGTTACTTAGAGAAACAATCTAATACTCCGTACTCATTTACTCAATAATTTGTGTTTTTTTAAAAAATTTTGAGTATCAAAAACGAAGATAAAATTCATGTAATCTCTAAGATCCCAAAACAAACGGGATTAGGGTCGAAATCCGGCAGGTTCTATTAAGCGCACCTGATTCCCCCTTGCGGTGAATTCTCTACCCTGATCGCTTTGAACAACAACGCGACCTCCTGATTTGACACGAATTACTCTTGCCCGCACCCAACCTAAGGCTGCAGATTCAAGAACTTTTACGACGTCACCAGGTTGAAGATCTAGCTCCATTCTTTAAACAAAGTAACTGGATTAATGAGGGTGTTCGAACGCGCCGTGGAGGACTCGAACCCCCGACATCAGGTTTTGGAGACCTGCGTTCTACCAACTGAACTAACGGCGCATTGTATATCCCCTTGGGTCATTACTCAATAATGACATTCGGATTAACGAGGCCGAAACCTCAGCGGTCGAAGCGCTGCTTGACTCGTGTAGCTTTGCCAACACGTTCACGCAGATAGAAAAGCTTCGCTCTTCTAACTTTACCGCGGCGCTCGACTTTTATTGAAGCAACTTGCGGACTATGAACCATAAAAACTCTCTCAACACCGATTCCCTGGAATATTCTTCTTACAGTTATGGTCTGATTTAACCCACCATGTCTTTTTGCAATTATTACTCCCTCATAGGGCTGAACACGCTCTTTATTTCCCTCACTTATGCGGACTCCAACACGAACTGTATCTCCAACGTAAATTTCAGGAAGATTTTCTTTTTGTTGAGATTTTTCGAATTCCCTAATAATTGCGTTAGGACTCATAGTCGAAATCTTTGAGTTACTAAGAGAAGCGTTGTTTTCTTTAGAAGGGGCCGATTCAACAGATTTGGATGAATCCGAGGATTTAGCCTCATTCTCAACTGATGCAGCAGTTGAAGTTGTTTTTAAGTCTTCTGTCATCAAAATTCCATTTAAATAGCCAGGTTGTAATTGTAACCGTTGATTACTCAGATTGAAATAAGCTTGGGAATTTTGGGCCGCAAGTTTTTCTTATTTTCATTAGTCAATCCTTTTGTGGAATCAAAATTCTTGTAAATATTTGAGCTGAGTAACAAGCTTGAAATATAAGCGTTTTCTGCTTTGCAATTATTTTTATGATTTTTATGAATTTTTTGGGAAAAATTTAGTTTGCACTCTCAAATCAAGAACTTGGCTAATGCACTCCCATGGGGCTGAAATGATCAGATTCATTAATTTAGATCTGTGAAGGAGTTCATTCAATAGAAATCCAAATAAGTTGGCAGGTTTATGGTTTAGGGGGAGCAACCAATAAAAAAACTAACTAAATTCCCTATGGGGTACTTCTCAAAATATTAAAGACAAAAAACTTGCTCTAATTATGAAATCATTCTCAGATTTGTTGGCTGGATCAAATCAAAAAATTCCTATTAACGAAGGTCCAGTAATTCAAAATAGGAGAGGAATTGAAATTAAGTCTTCACGTGAAGTCGCAATAATGAGAAACTCCAGTCAGATTGTTGCGAAAGTACTCAAAGAAATTTCAGATATGGTTAGGCCTGGAATGACCACAGCTGATCTTGATGAATTTGCTGAAATGAGAATAAGAGAAATGGGAGCTAAGCCAAGTTTTAAGGGCTATCATGGATTCCCTGGAAGCATTTGCGCAAGCATTAATAACGAAGTAGTTCATGGAATTCCGTCGAAAAAGAAATTAATTAAATCTGGTGATCTTTTGAAAGTTGACACTGGTGCCTATTTTCAGGGTTATCACGGGGATAGTTGTATTACTATTTGCGTTGGAGATGTCTCTGAAGAAGCTAAAAGATTAAGCCGAGTCGCACAAGAGGCTTTGCATGCTGGAATTGAACAAATAAAGCCAGGTAATTCTTTGATGGATATTGCTGGAGCTGTGGAGGATTTAGTCTTAGAAAATGGATTCAGTGTAGTTGAGGACTTTACTGGTCATGGAGTGGGAAGGAATCTTCATGAAGAACCTTCTGTGTTCAATTTCAGAACTAATGATTTGCCAAATGTAAAATTGCGAAAAGGTATGACCCTAGCTGTTGAACCAATTGTTAATTCTGGTAGGAAAAACTGCAAGACTCTTAGAGATGGATGGACTGTTATTACTAAGGACGGAAGTATATCTGCTCAATGGGAGCATACAGTTTTAGTAACTGAAAAAGGCCATGAAATTCTTACTCATAGAGAAGAATAAAAATATTAACCCTTCTCTAGGGAATAAAAAGATCTTGTTAATTTGAAATAAATCAACCTAGCTAATTCATTTATTGGTATCAATAAATAGCTTATAGGATTAGGACTAACTATAATAAGAAATCCATTAGTATTATCTGCTATTTTTAGTATTTGGTTGGCAACGAAATCTGCTTTAAGTATACCTATAGGATTAAGATTTGATTTGAATGGACCAAGGATAATCTTTTTTAATTTTATATTAGAATTTTTATCGAAATTACAATTCGATATTTTTAAAGAAACTATATTTCCAAGAAGCCTTTTACTTAATTCGTAAGTAGGGCTGAGAGCAGGTTGAATCTCGGCTTCTGATGTGTTTATCCATATTTCACGCTTTTTATTATTTAAGGTTAACTTTTTAACTGAGCATTCAAATCTTTCAATAAGTCTCCAGGCACTTAAGGCATTTATTTCTATTGATTTATTGATATCTGAATCTTTTTGGGAACCTTGAAAATTTACTCCATGGTTGATTATTAATATATCAATGTCTTTAAATAAATCATCTAAAAGGTACTCTTTACCACAATCCCATTTTACCCATTGATTTGGATTATCATCAGATAGCTTTTTATTGTCAATTTGAGAGCTAGTTAGACCAGTTACATTAGCCCCTTTTTCCTTGAATTTTTTTATTAATGCTTTACCTAAGCTCCCTGATGCTCCGGTTATGGCAATTCGAAGATTTGTCCAAGAAGAATCTTGACCCTGCATTACTTGCATTTTCTTAACTTGAAGTCACGAGTTTACTGGAATTGCTTGCGTGGAGTTTTTAAGTAGGTAGTTCAGGTATTAAATGTGTTGATCCTAAGTTGTTGATCTCCAAGTATTATTTTTGTTTGTATTGAGGATTTCACTTTTGAATATAAAATTATCAGATAAGTTAAAAGAGGAGTCCGGTCGTGGCAAAGACCTTAATGATCGGATCATGTGAACCATATAGTGGAAAATCTGCTTTAGTCCTTGGAATTGCTAGGCACTTTCTCTCAAATGGAAAACAAGTAAGGTTTGGAAAACCATTGGCTACAACTATTGATATTCCGCCTAAAGACGGAGTATTTGATAAGAAGATTATTGATGATGATGTGAGATTCATTGGCAACACACTCGGATTAACAAAAGACCAATTAATTCCATCGGTTGATTACTTGTTTTCTGCAACCTCTGAGTCTCGTTTATTGCATTCTGACCTGGAACCAGGAGCTGAATTTGAAGTCCTCAGGAACAATATTTCTGAGCCAATTGATGGAATCAATATTCTTGAGGCGGCGGGAACTTTGAATGAAGGGCTTTTGTATGGATTGAATTTAATAGCAGTTTCAAAGAACTTAGATATTCCAGTGCTTCTTGTTCATTCTTGGCAAGATAATAGGAGTGTTGATGATTTATTGGCTGCAAAATCTCAGTTGGGGGATCGCTTATTGGGGGTTGTTTTAAATGCCATAAATCCAGAGGAGATAGAAAACATAAAAATAAAAATCATTCCATCTTTGAAAAAACTTGGAATTGAAGTTTTTGGAATCATGCCTAGATCTCCCCTTTTAAGAAGTGTCACTGTCGAGGAATTAGTTAGACGACTTGATGCAAGGGTTATCTGTTGCTCTGAAAGGTTGGAATTACTTGTTGAGACCCTCAGTATCGGAGCTATGAGCGTCAACTCAGCGATGGAGTTCTTCAGGCGGAGAAGAAATATGGCTGTTGTTACTGGCGCTGATCGAACTGATTTACAATTGGCGGCATTAGAGGCATCTACTCAATGTTTGATATTAACGGGTGTTGGTGAACCTTTGCCTCAGTTGGTTAATCGCGCTGAAGAGTTGGAGGTTCCTTTGCTGAGAGTTGACAGGGATACTCTTTCAACTGTTGAAGTGATTGAAAATGCTTTTGGGAATGTTCGACTCCACGAATCAGTTAAGGCTAGCTATGCATTTCGTCTTGTTGAAGAGCATTGCGATTTGCACCGACTGATTGCAACTATCGGAGATAATTAAAGCAATATGAAGCATTTAAATTTTCCAAAGCACTTTAGGAGGTACCAGTGAGTCCATCACTTGATCTCCCTGCAGTTGGTCGTGTTGATACATTGGCCCAAGAACTGGCCCTATTGCAAAATCAGGGAAAAAGAAGAATTGCTTTTTTGGGGAGTAGGCATGTTCCAGTTGTCTCAATTCACATCATTGAGTTAATTGCCAGATCCCTTGCTCAAGAGGAACACTCAATTATTACATCTGGTTCACAAGGAGTAAATGCTGCTGTTATTAGGGCTGTTCTTAGTATCGAGCCATCTCTTCTAACTGTGATCCTTCCCCAAAGTTTGGATCGCCAAACAGTTGAAATTCGTAATCAATTAAATGATGTACTCCACCTAGTGGAAAAACCAGATAATGATGAATTATCTTTACCTATGGCAAGTAGTCTTTGTAACAAAGAAATTATTAGTAGATGCGATCAATTAATTTGTTTCGCTTTTCACGATAGTGAAACTCTTTTAAATAGTTGTCAAAATGCAGAAGAGATGGGTAAAACAGTAAGCCTTTTATTTTTTGATTGAGACTATAAACCATAATTTAATATGTAATTTATCATTAATTAGTTTTTAATTAAATCACTTCTTATATCATAAGATATGATATAAATTTAAGAGGTGTTTTATAGATTATTGAGATGGCCTCCAATTATTCTTTTGATGTTGTCTCAGATTTTGATCGCCAGGAGTTGATTAATGTAGTTGATCAACTTAAGAGGGAAGTGATTCAACGCTACGATCTTAAAGACACAAATACTGAAATTAATTTAGGAGAAAATGAGCTGATAATTATAACTGCAAGTGATTTATCTCTTCAATCTATAGAAGTGGTCTTAAGACAAAAAACAACAAAAAGAAATTTGTCATTAAAAATTTTTGATTTTCAACCATCTCAAACGATTAGTGGCAACAAAGTAAAGCAGGTCATTTTATTAAGAAAAGGCTTGTCTAAAGAGATAGCCAAAAAGCTAAGTAAATCAATAAGAGATCAACTCAAGAAAGTAAATGTTTCAATACAAGGCGATGCGTTGAGGATTAGTAGTAAGAATAAAGATGATCTTCAATCTGCTATGAATTTTTTAAGATCACAAGAGGAATCATTAGAAATTCCTCTTCAATATGAGAATTTTAGATAAGGTTGGCTCTATATGCATTAATATTTGTAGTTAATATAAGTTCTTTGACTTATTGAAATTTAATTATGAGTGAAATTGATTTCACCTTGGTTGAGGAGTTGTCAAAAAAAGCAATTAAAATTTCCGAAAATTCCTTCTCAGAAATTGAAAGGAACTGTTGGATGATTGTTCATGAGCATATTCATGGTGTAATGCCCTCTGAATATGATATTAGAGAAATTGATGAAAATTTATACTTAAAAATCCTTGAAAGGGTGAAGGTTTTGTTATCCATTGATTAGATAAAAACATATAATTCACACAATTAGCTGGTTATTTATAAAATAAACTCAATCGACAAATGCTATGACAACGCCATTTCGCAATGTGACCCCCAATGGACCTGGTGGAGCAACAACTTTGCTGCTGGTGCTCTCCTTTACTGGTTTCTTGCTACTTACACAAGCGCTTTTTGTAGTTCCAGCTGGAAAAGTTGCTGTGGTTACGACACTCGGAAAAGTTAGTGGTAAGCCAAGAAGACCTGGGCTTAATTTCAAGATTCCTTTTATTCAAGCAACTTATCCTTTTGATGTTCGTACAAAAGTTATACCTGAGAACTTTGAGGCCCTCACAAAGGATTTACAAGTTATTGAGGCAACGGCAACAGTGAAATACGCCGTAAGATCTAGTGAAGCTGGAAGAGTTTTCAGTACTATTTCTTACACAGATTCAGAAGTCTATCCAAGGATTATCAAACCATCTCTTTTGAAGGCTCTCAAGTCTGTATTTTCAAAATATGAGTTAGTCGCCATTGCAAGTAACTGGAGTGACATTTCAAGAATAGTTGAGGAGACAGTTGCCGCAGAGCTAGACAAATTTGATTATGTTGACGTACAAGCACTTGATCTTACAGGACTTCAAATAGCGGAAGAATACAGAGCAGCAATTGAGCAAAAGCAAATTGCTGAACAACAACTTCTCAGAGCGCAAACTGAAGTCAAGATTGCAGAACAGGAAGCCTTGAGATACGAAACACTTACAAAAAGTCTCGACGATCAAGTTTTATTCAAATTATTTCTTGACAAATGGGATGGCAAAACTCAAGTAGTTCCTGCCTTGCCTGGATCCAAAGGAGGCGGAACTCCTGTAATTGTTGGTGGTAGAGGGAATTAATTTAAAAAAGCCCTAACTTTTGTTAGGGCTTTTTTTGCTCAAGTTATCTCAGAGAAACTTTCTTCAAAAGCTTTTATTGTCAAGCTAATGTCATCTTCTGAATGAGCAAGGGACGTGAAGCCAGCTTCAAATGCACTCGGAGCTAGATATACGCCTTTGTTGAGCATAGATCTATGCAACTGCCCAAACATTTCTGAATTTGCAGTTTTTGCTTCTTCAAAATTTCTTACAGGCCCCTCACAAAGATAAAAACCAAACATTCCACTAATACTGCTTCCACTTATGGGTAGCCCACAATCCTTTGCGGCTTGAGTAATACCTTGAATTAATTTTTGCGTGATTGATTCAAGCCTCTCGTAAGAACCTTCCTGTTTTAAAAGCTCAAGTGTTTTTATGCCAGCTGTCATGGCTAGTGGATTACCACTCAACGTACCAGCCTGGTACATAGGTCCTGCTGGGGCAACCATTGACATTATTTCTTTTTTCCCCCCATATGCTCCAACAGGGAGGCCCCCGCCTATTACCTTGCCCAGAGTCGTTAAATCAGGGGTTACACCGAAGCGTTCTTGGGCCCCTCCATAACTAATTCTAAAGCCAGTCATAACCTCATCAAAAACGAGAAGTGCGCCATTCTCTCTAGTTAATTCTCTGAGCCCTTCAAGAAATCCTGGCTCAGGGGTAATAAATCCCGCATTACCAACAACTGGTTCAAGTATTACGCCAGAAATGGCATCGGGGTTTTCCGCGAAAAGTTCTTTAACTGCCTCTAAATCGTTATAGGGAGCTGTCAGGGTATTAGAAGTTGTACTTCTAGGAACTCCAGGTGAATCAGGGAGGCCTAGTGTAGCTACACCTGAACCTGCTTTTACAAGAAACATGTCTGCATGGCCGTGGTAGCAACCTTCAAACTTGATAACCTTGTCTCTTCCAGTGAAAGCCCTCATAAGTCTGAGAACTGCCATGCAAGCTTCAGTTCCACTGTTCACAAATCTGACCATTTCAACGCTTGGTACAGCATCTATGACCATATGAGCCAAATGATTTTCGAGTTCGCATGGAGCACCAAAACTGGTACCTTTCTCGATGTTTTCTTGAAGCGCTGAAACAACTTCAGGGTGAGCATGACCACAAATTGCAGGACCCCAACTCCCTACAAAATCAATGTAGCGATTTCCATCTACATCCCAGGCATATGCCCCCTTGACTCTGTCGAAGACAATTGGATTGCCGTTTACTGATTTAAAAGCACGGACAGGAGAACTAACTCCGCCTGGCATAAGATCCTGAGCGGCATTAAAGATTTCTTCTGAACGATTTGTGTTCAACACGTTTGTCACGGCAACTAAGCGAGTGGGCTCATAAACACAGTTGGCCATATTGGCCTAAAACAGTCTGATTCGTCTCTTTTTAATTTAATAGTTCTACAACTTTTATAGGTGAAATTCCTTCTATTGACTTTTTTAAAAGAGTCCTTGAGAACTCATAAAGTTAGTCATAGATTGGATATTTGCGAGAATCTGGGAGATAACTAATACTCATTATTTTTTTAATTATTAAGTTAGTGTGGTGATTTGAAAATAGAACTTCACAATTATCTGACTGACTTTTACAAAATTTCAAAATCTTCTTCTTCCTTTTCCTCCTCCTCAAAAGAACAATTTATTTCAACGGAAACGGGGGCATGGTCGCTTGGTCTGAGGTTACCTCTAATTTTTTTGTGAATTTGGCAGGATATTGCTTTTTCTAAAAGGTCATTTGAAAGATAAATATGGTCAATTCTCCACCCTAGATCTCTTTCCCAAGCAGCTGTTCGATAATCCCACCAACTCCAATGCCCAGAATCAAATTCAAACATTCGAAAAACATCTTCAAATCTATCTTTTAAAATTTCTGAGAGTAAATCTCTTTCTTCGTCGCTTGCCATTAATCCACCTGTCAGCTTTTTGGGGTTGTGCAAATCTTTATCGGTGGGCGCAATATTAAAGTCCCCAAGTATGCATGTAGGTTCATCTCTTTTTGACTGAATATCTAAATACTTCTTTAAATATTTCATCCACTCAACTTTGTATTTAAATTTCTCAGAGGAGAGACTTGAGCCGTTAGGAACATATACATTTATTACTCTTATGCCATCAATAAGGGCGCTGATCACCCTTTTTTGAGTATGAAATTCACTAAATTTATCAATATTAATAATTTCTCCAATAAAACCTATTCTTATATCTTCAAGTTTTGCCTTTGATATTAGTGCAACCCCATTGTATGATTTTTGTCCATCAAAAAATGATGAATAACCGATATCAGTAAAAGTGTCTTTTGGAAAATTCTTATTTTCGACTTTTGTCTCCTGTAAACAAAGGATATCTGGCTCATACTTTAAAAGCCAATCTTTAATTTGATCTTGACGGGTTCTTACAGAATTGACATTCCAGGTCGCTATTAACACGTTCAATCGTTAAAGGTTCGTTATGATGATATAAACAATTCACTATTTTTAAAGCTCCTTGGATGAAAATATGAGATATCCCCGTAAATCTTTATTTAACTTCTCAAAAATATTTTTTTGTGCAGGTTTGTTTTGTGGATTTTTTATGCCGTCTGTTATTGCAGAAGATTTCTCTCAATATGGTGAAAGGGATATTTTTGAAACATTTGGTGATGAGAAAAGTAAAGACTCAGCTATTCCTGAAACGCCAATGCAACTGATAAATATTATGCAGAAGTTTTCAAGTATGGAAGATGCCACAACCCCCTCTGATGCCTTAGATCAAGCTTTGGAACTTTACGATGAGAATTCTTTTGAAGATATATACAAGTCTAAATAATTAAACTAAATTGAATAAAATTAAAAATCTGGCTAAATTTATTTTTGGGCAGATATCACGCCCCTAATAATCAATGCGAGACCACCCTATCCCCCCTGTTACAGAACAGTACCAATATCGGGCAATTGGCGTAGTTAGAGGTATTTATAAATCTCTGGAAAAAGAAAAATTTACTAGAGGTAAATTAATTGATTCTTACGATGAGGAAATTGATTGCGTTGTCTTGGGCAAAATGATATCCCTAATGCAACGTCACATTTCTCTGGAAGATCCACATCTTTGGGTTGTTTACCCAAGGTCAAGAGAACAATCCAAATTGCATTTACAAATAAGTGGTATTTGGGAGCCAAGTACGTTGTCTCAACAATCAGATCCCGATAGAGCTAAACATGAAAAAGAAGAGGAATTGCCGGAAGGGGATGATTTTTTTTCAATAAGAGGCGACTTGATTTTTACAAAACCCCAAAATAATGAATTAATAGTAAAAGTTAAGCAAAAAAGAAGGCTAAATGGCTTTAAACCCTCACCTTTCAAATTAAATTTAGAGGGTGAGATACCAATTGAAGCTCTTCATAATTTTTTAGATTTAAAAGTAAGAAGAAAAGGGCAAAAACTAATAGTTGAGACTTTTGATTTATTAGGTAAGAAAATAAAGAATAACACCAAAAAGGGGAAATAATTTTCTAAAAAAATGATCTTATAATGAAGTTTTTTATTTAAAGTATGAAAACGAAAAGTCTTTTAATTGACTGTTCCACTGGTATCTCCGGAGACATGCTTTTGTCTGCATTCCTTAGTCTTGGACTTCCATTAGAAAAACTTCATCAACAACTTAAAAATATTGGTCTAGGTCATTCATTTGATTTTGATTTGCAAGACATAAAAAGTTATGGTTTAGGTGGTTTTAAAATTAAGATTGAAAGAAAAAAATCATATTCAAGTTGCAAAAAATGGAGTGAAATTAAATCATTTTTATATGATTCTTTTGAGAATAATTCTCTAAGGAAAAATATATTAAGGGTTTTTAATGAACTTGCAATAGCTGAGTCTTCTGTTCATCAATGTGATATCAGTAATGTTCATTTTCACGAATTAAGTTCAATTGAAACATTAATCAATATAGTTGGGGTTTGTACTGCAATTGATTATTTTGAACCAGGTGATATTTTCTTTACGCCTCCTCCCGCTTGTAGGGGAAGTATTAAAACATCACACGGATTAATCCCCTTACCTGCTCCAACTGTCTTGGAAATGGCAAGAAAAAATAAAATAGCTTTAACTGGTAAACATATTTTAGATAATATTGAACTGACAACCCCCACCGGAATAGCATTACTTTCTGTTTTTATTAATAATTTTAGTGAGCCCGGGATAATGAATATCCTTTCAACGGGTGTTGGAATCGGTTCAAAAGATTTGGGTTTTCCAAATATTCTTAGGTTAATTCTTTTTGATGATACAAAGAAAAATTTATCGGGAAATAGTTTCAAAACTACTGAAGTAGGATTCGAAGAATTATTAATTCAAGAGTCATGGGTTGATGATGCAACTCCTGAAGATATTGCAGATTTTGCTAATCAATTGAGAAATGCTGGCGCACTTGAGGCTGTTATTTATCCTGTCCAGATGAAGAAATCTCGTCAAGGGTTTGCAATTAAGGCATTAGTGAGGAATGATTTGGCAGAGAAATTAAGATCTATTTGGTTTAAGAAAGGAACTACTTTGGGGCTTAGAGAATATTTTGCTGGGAGATGGACATTGCCTAGAAGAGTCGGTTCTTGCATGATTTTAGATAAGAAAATCAAGGCTAAGCAAATAAAAAAAACCGATGGTAGTGTTAGCACAAAAATTGAACATAATGAATTATTAATTATTAGTAGAGAAACAGGAAAGTCAATTGAGGAAGTAAGGCAATTACTATATTCTAATGAATTAAATTTTGTACCAGAAGGAGATTGGTTCTTTTGAATAAGAAATCTTTTACTGCTATTGATAAGTATTTTTCAAATTTTAAAAAACTTTATCAAAATGGAAGCCTTAAGGCAATTTTTACTATAACAAGCATTTTATTCTTGTCTTTGTCAGTCATAGATAATGCCTCTCAACTGCGATCAGAATTATTGAGCTTCAATCAATACTTTATTCTTTTAATTTCATTACTATTAACAATAATAAGTCTTTTCTTTAATGCTTTTGCATGGGTTTTATTGTTAGATAATATGAATATTAATCAGTTTAATTATTCTTTGATTGGTTTATATTTGAAGACGAATTTATTTAAATATTTGCCTGGTGGTATTTGGCATTTAGCGGAGAGATTTAGAATTTTAAATAAATATATACCTTCACTAGATTCATTAATTTGTGTAACTTTAGAACCTTTCTTAATGTTGATTTCGTCATTAGTTTTAATTTCATTAGGAAATTTCAATATTTTTCTGAGAATATTATTTATCTCTTCTGTTTTTTTATTAAATCCAAAAATAATTGGTTTTTTTGTAAAGGGTTTTGGGAAAGCTTTTATTTCAAAACTTAGTAAAGCAAAAATATCTTTGCCAAGTAAAACTATTTTTGACCAAACAATTATTTTTTCAGGTGGATATCCCTTCAAGTCATTATTCACTGAATTGCTGTTTATCCTAATTAGATTTTTTGGTTTTTGGTTTTGTTTAAAAACATTTTTTATTGAGAATAATTTGTTTATTCTTAATTGGATCTCAGTATTTTCCTGTTCCTGGTTGATGGGCTTGATAATCCCAGGAGCACCTGGTGGAGTTGGTGTTTTTGAAGCATCAATGATTTTAATTTTAGGTGATTCTACATCAGAAGTAAAATTACTAGCCTCTTTATTGACCTATAGATTGATTTGTACTTTGTCTGATTTAATTGTTTATTTTATGTCAAAGAATATACCTAGAAAGTTGACTTTGTGAGTTTTTTAGTCGGTATTTTCATTATTTGCTTCATAATTTTCAAGACTAGGTATTAAGGCTATTGATGCAATCAAACCTAATAATAAAACGAATAGTGCAGGCAATATTGACTCTGCAAGTCTTTCATCGCTTGCATATTGGAAGATTCTCACTGAAAGAGTATCGAAATCAAAAGGTCTAAGAACAAAGGTAAGAGGTAATTCTTTTAAAGTGTCCACAAATACTAAAAGTACTCCAATTGTTAGAGGCCCTTTTAAAAGTGGTATGTGAATTTTTCTAAGAACTGTTTTCCAATCTGCGCCAAGCGTTGTGGCTGCTTCATCAATATTTGGAGAAATCCTCTCGAAAGCAGCGTCAAGTCCACCCTTTGCAACAGCAAGAAATCTGTCTGAATATCCCCAAATCAAAAGGATGAATGGAGAAAAACTCCATGGAGGTCCACCAAATGAAAGTAGTGCTATTGCTAAAACAACTCCAGGAATTGCGTACCCTACTCCAGAAATGAAAGTTATGAATTTAATAAAGTTGCTTTGATCCCATCTTTTTGCTACCGAGAGAATCAGTGCCGATAAAACAGTCAAAACTGAAGCTAAAAGGCCAATAATTAAACTTCTACCAGTTAAAAGAAGTAAATCAAAATCTAATCCACGAGTGATTTGATCAAGGTTATTTAGGACCCAAAGAATAGGTACTCCAAGGGTAAAAAGTGGTGGTAATAATCCAACAGCTTGAGCTGTGAATTCTCTCCAACCAGTAATTACCCAGTTTGGCGATTGCCCTCCGGCTATTCCATCTGTCCATCTTCTGCTTCTATGTCTTAGTAGCCTTTCATAGGTAATAAGGCAAATAACGATTAGTAGAGCTATGAGAGAAAGTCCAATTGCTCCTGATGGATTGTTTTGCGAGGTCCAATTCTCCTCAATACCTGCAGAAATTGATGGAATATTGAGAAGTCTCACTGCTCCAAGCTCATTCAATACTTCCATACCCATCAAAGCTATCCCTGCTCCAATAGCTGGCAAAGCTATTGGTAAAGCAACTCGTCTAAAACTTTCCCATGGCCCAATACCAAGTGTTCGACAAGCCTCTAATTGTCTTTTTCCACATATTGAAAAACTCTCTGTACTCAGGAGAAAAACATATGGATAAGTAGTCATCGACATTATAAAAACCCCCCAAGCCATACCATGGATTCTTATTGCATTTATGCTACCTAGATCTATTAGGGTCGCCGAAAGTAGATAAGCAGGAGTGGCAAGAGGAATTAACTGAAATATTCTAAGGATTTTCCTCCCTTTGAATCGACAGTTTGCGAGTAACCATCCATTTGTAGTACCAAGAAGTCCACCGAAAATTGATGTAAATAACATCAGAGTAAAGGACCCTTGAATTTGCTTGAAGCCATCAGTTCCTAAAGATACAGATCCTTTTATTAAGCCATTAAATCCTTCTTGGATAAGATTAATTAAAGGTGTAAGAGCAATAATTGCAATGAAAACTGCTAGAAAGTTCAATAAAGATCTTTTTTTATTTGAAACTGAAGCTATTGAATTAAAAAAAATTTTTATGCATAGATTTATATTTTTCATAAATAATTTATTTTAAATTTTAAGAGTCTTGAGTGGTTTCTTGATAAATACATTTTTTTAATTTAGATTTTATTTGGCTTTGATTTAAATTTTTACCTATTAACACTATTTGATTCTTTTTTTCTGTTTTCCAATCACTGTCCTCTAATGAAAACCTTTTCCCAGAGAGGTGAAAAACATGTCTCCTTTCGCTTTCACTAAACCAAAGAATACCTTTTGCTCTAAAAACTTCACTTGGAAGTTGATTGTCTAGAAAATCTTGGAATTTTCTGAGAGAGAATGGAGATTCAACTTGAAATGAAACGGAAGTAAAACCCTCTATTTCATGTTCATGTTCATGTTCATGTTCATGTTTATGTTTATGTTCATGTTCATCTTCGCTATGAACTTTATGCTCTATAGTTTGATTTTTTGCAACTATATCTGTCTGGAATAAACCTACACTTAGAAGCATTGAAATTGATGTGTTACCTTTAATTGTTCTGAGTATTCTTGGCTCATTTTTGATATCCTTTAACTTGTTTTCAACTTCAATTAGTCTTTTTTCTGTAACCAAATCACATTTATTAAGTACTAAAATATCACCATAAATAATCTGTGCTCGCCCTACTTCACTGGATATAATTTCCTCATTGAAATTTTCAGCATCAACTAAAGTAATAATTGAATCTAATCGCGTACTATCTCTTAATTCACTACCTAAAAAAGTCATCGCTACAGGTAGGGGATCTGCTAAACCAGTGGTCTCAACTATTAGATAATCTATTGAATCTCTTCGCTTAAGTATTTTTTCTATAGCTTCAAGAAGTTCACCATTTATGGAACAGCAAATGCAACCATTACTTAATTCAATCATATCTTCACCAGTAGTAATTATTAGTTCATTATCTATTCCAATCTCACCAAACTCGTTAACAAGAACTGCTGTATTAAGACCATTTTGCCTATTTATTATATGATTTAAAAGAGTAGTTTTACCCGCGCCAAGAAAGCCTGTAAGAATAGTAACGGGTATTTTTCTTTGACTATTATTTTGAGTGAATTCAGTTTCTTGAATCATCTTCATGATTTATTTTTTTTAGATTAGCAGGGATGTAATGATTTTAAATGTAAAAATTATACAACTATTTATTTATATATAGTTTATCTATTGATTGAGCTAAAATAATATCTAATTTACTAACGCCTCCAAGGTCATGGGTGGTTAATCCAATCTCTACAATTGAATAAACATTATTCCAGTTTGGATGATGGTTCAGTTTTTCGCAGGTTAATGCTACTTTCATCATAAAAGCAAATGCCTCAATAAAGTTTGAAAATTCAAATTTTCTTATAATCATATTATTAGAAAATTTCCAGTATGAATTTTTACTCAGAAATAAATTAACTTCCTCTTGGCTAAGTAGATTTGAATTCATTACTTTTTTATTAACCCTCTCACTTTAATGCATGTATATAGTTCCAGTATATTTTTTAAAATAAATCACCAATTGCATGCAGAATTAATTTTCTTTCACTTCCTTGGTAACGATGCTCCCATAGATAAATTGCTTGCCAAGTGCCTAGAGATATTTTATTTGAGATAATACTCAGAGTTAAATTAGTATTTGTAAGCATGGTTTTTATATGAGCAGGCATGTCATCAACGCCCTCTTCTGAATGAAGATATTTGTTTGGGCTTCTCTTATTATCAAGAGAGCAATATTGTTCCTCGGGGACTATTGAATTTAGATAGCAATACAAATCCTCAAGAACTCTTGAATCTGCATTTTCATTAATAGTTAAGCTACAGCTTGTATGTTTTAGAAAAACTAGTAGTATTCCTTTTTGAATTTTATTATTTTTTACCCATACATTTAGGGATTCTGTTATGTCTATAAATCCATCACATGAAGTGCGAAAAGTAATCTCATCTGTAACTTGATTCACTTTAAAAACTTAGTAAAGATAGGACAAGTATCTTCAATATTTTTAAAATTTTAAATTTACTTGTGAAGGCTGATCAGTTAATTCAATATTCCCAGAAAGTTTTTTTAAGGACTGTGAGCCACAAATGGCAGATAAAGCAATGACAATTAAGGAAAAAGTTCTAAGTAGTTCAAGAACTATTGGTAGATGGGAGTTAATCCTTTCTCGTATGTTTGTCATTTTATAAATGCAATTTTTCAAAGATTAGTCCAAGCATCAAAAAAAAATCATTATGAATGTTGAATCTCACACTAGGCTAAAAGAAACTAGAAAAGAAAAAAATTGTCTTCATCTGCCTGGAGTCTTCTTGGGAAGTACTTAAGAGAAACTCAATTGCTAGGTTCAATTCAAAGCACTCTTTATTGGGATCAAAATACTGGAATGCCCTCTGCGGGATCAAATTGGAGGGGAGAACAACTGAGCCTTCTTGCTCGCTTGTTACACACCCGACAAAGTAGTGATTACTTCAAGGAGCTTTTAGAAAGCGCAAAAGATGAATACACCTCAGATGTTTCACTAAACAAATTGAGCGAAATTCAAACACTGGAACGTTCTCGAAACATTGAACTTCTTGAAAATGACTTGAGGCGTCAAAGAAGTCTTGATCCTGCTTTGGTTGCTGAGTTGGCTATTGCAAAAACCGAGGGTTACACATATTGGAGAGAAGCAAGAAATAAATCAGACTTTTCTTATTTTGCACCGATTCTCAAAAAAATTATTTCATTACGGCAAGAACAATCCCAACAACTTTCTGAACCTAGAAGTTGTTGGGAAACTCTTGCTCAACCATTTGAGCCGGACATTACCATTAATAGACTTCAAGAGCTGTTTTTTCCACTTAGAAAAGCTCTCCCTGAATTAATTGATAGGCTTAAATCACAGGAATTGCCACAAAAAAAATCATGGGATTTGACGGAAAATTCTCAGGAGAGATTATGCGAGAAATTACTTTCAGGTTGGTCTAGGGATATTAAAAGAACTGCAATTGCAAGATCTCCTCATCCTTTTTCAATAACGCTTGGTCCAAATGATTTCAGAATTACAACAAGAGTCGTAAAGGGTCAACCTCTTTCATGTTTCCTGGCAACTGCACATGAATGGGGACACTCTCTTTACGAGCAGGGTTTGCCATCTCAAACTCATCAGTGGTTTGCATGGCCTCTTGGTCAAGCCACTTCAATGGGAGTTCATGAGAGTCAGTCTCTTTTTTGGGAGAACAGAGTTGCAAGGAGTTTTGATTTCGCAGAAAGATTTTGGAGAGATTTCGTAGAATTTGGAGCAAAAATAGATTCAGCGCATGATTTATGGAGAGCAATGAACCCTTTAACTCCAGGCTTAAATAGGGTTGAAGCTGATGAATTAAGTTATGGCTTGCACATTCTTATACGAACAGATCTGGAAATTGCTCTTCTTGAACAAGGACTTGAGGTTGAATCTTTACCTAACGAATGGAATAGGCGTTATCAGGATTTGCTAGGTGTATGTCCCTCTAACGATAGTGAGGGATGTCTTCAAGATGTTCACTGGAGTGAGGGAGCATTTGGTTATTTCCCTTCATATCTTCTTGGACATCTCATAAGCGCTCAATTATCTGAGAAAATGTCTTGTGACCTCAACCTAAAGGGAATTGAAGGGAAAGACCCCATAGGTAACTGCATTCGATCTAAAAATGAGGCAAATTTAATTGATTGGTTGCGCTCAAATGTTCACTGTCACGGTAGGCAGGTTAATGCAGAGGAACTTGTAGAGAAAGTCTCTGGACAAAAACTTTCAAGCGAGAGTTTTTTAAATTATTTAGAAAATAAGCTGGACCTTTTATCTCATACCTCGTAATCGTAAGATGAATTTTTGAAATTCATTTTTAAATGGCCAATTTAGATCAGGCTCCAAGCAGGTTAATGCCTAATCTTCTTCATGTGCTCCCAGCATTTGCAGACAAATTAGATAAAAAAGTCAATACTATCGTGGAATTAAACTCAAATACCATTAATAAGTACGAGCTAATCACTGAAACAGGACATCTAAAATTAGATAGGGTAGGTTATTCGTCTTTGGCATATCCATTTGCTTATGGATGTATCCCTCGAACTTGGGATGAGGACGGCGATCCACTTGATATTGAGATTGTTGGAGTAACGGAGCCGTTAATTCCCGGCTCTGTAGTTGAAGCAAGAATTATTGGGGTTATGACTTTTGATGATGGTGGGGAAGTTGACGACAAGATAATTGCGGTGATAGCCGATGATAAGAGAATGGATCATATAGTGAGTTTCGAACAACTTGGTGATCATTGGATTAAAGAAACTACATACTATTGGGAACACTATAAAGACCTAAAAAAACCAGGAACATGCAGGGTTAATGGTTTTTTTGGAATTGATAAAGCAATTAAGATTATCGAAAGCTGTGAAGAGAGATATCTTTCTGATATCGATCCAAAGTTAACTAATTAAATAGAAAGTTAAGATCTTTCATTCTCAAATATTTCTTTGAGAATTTCGCCCGCTCCTTGAGATTTTAATATTTCTGCAAGCTCTATTCCAATTGATTCAGGATCAGATTTAGGCCCACTTTTGAAATCTCGAATAAGATTTTTTCCGTCAAGGCTTGCAACCATACCTTCAAGAGTAATCTTATCCTCTGAGACCTTGCTATTTACTCCAATTGGCACCTGGCAGCCACCTTCAAGTTCTCTTAAAAAGGACCTCTCAGCCAAACATCTCAATGATGTTTGTTCATGTTGCAGACTTTTAATTATTTTGAGTACCTCATTGTTTCCTTCCACGCATTCGATACCGAGTGCCCCTTGGCCAACGGCATGAAGGGATATGTTCCCTGGAATGATTTCATGGATTCGATTGCTAAATCCAAGCCTTGTTAACCCAGCTGCTGCGAGTATTAAGCAGTCATATTCTCCAGAATCTAACTTTTGCAATCTGGTGATTACATTTCCTCTGACATCTTTAAATTTAAGGTGGGGGAAATGGTATCTCAGCTGAGCAAGTCGTCTTAAAGAACTTGTTCCAACAATGGATCCAGAGGGCAAAGTTTCTAATTTGTACTCTTCATTTTTTTTATTAACCACCAAAGCATCAGCTGGATCTTCCCTTTCTGTGACACAACCAAGTATCAACCCATTTGGAAGATTAGTAGGCAGATCTTTTAATGAGTGAACTGCTATGTCTGCTCGACCAATTAACATTTGAGCTTCAAGTTCTTTCGTAAAAAGGCCTTTATCTCCAATTTTTGCTAAGGCTACATCAAGAATTTTGTCTCCTTGGGTTGCCATTGCTTCAATGGATATTTCCAGCCCAGGGTGTGTTTTTGAAAGCTCTTCTTTTACCCACTCAGTCTGAACCATAGCCAGCTGGCTCCTGCGGGAGGCAATACGCAGTTGGTCAAGCGTCATTAGTCAAAATTCTTACCTGTTTACAATAAACTCAAGACTTCCAGAATTCACTTTTTCAAAAACTCTTTATTTGAATTATTGATATTAAACGCTGCTTACCTTTGTAGAAATTTAATTCAACTTTATGTATTCCTTAAGTACTCCATTCCTATTTGGATGGCGAAGTTTCCTTAAGGCCTTTGCCTCTATTTGTCTAATTCTCTCTCGTGTTACATCAAAAATTTGTCCAATTTCTTCAAGTGTTTTCATTCTTCCATCGTCAAGGCCATATCTGAGTCGAAGCACATCTCTTTCTCTTGGGCTAAGTGTTGCAAGAACACCTTCAAGATCCTCTCTTAAGAGAGTTTTAGCAACATCTTGTTCTGGGTTCTCAATATCGGCTTCAATAAAGTCGCCTAGTCTAGAATCTTCTTCTTTCCCAATAGGAGTTTCAAGTGAAATTGGGAGCTGGGCACTTTTAGCAATAAAACGAAGCTTTTCTATTGTCATTTCCATGCTCTCAGCGATTTCCTCTTCAGTGGGCTTTCTGCCAAATTCTTGACTGAGTACCTTAGTTGTTTTTTTGATCCTCGAAATAGTTTCGTAGAGATGAACGGGCAATCTTATTGTTCGACTCTGGTCAGCTATTGCTCTTGTAATCGCCTGTCGAATCCACCAGGTCGCATAAGTGGAGAACTTATAACCTTTTTCATGATCAAATTTTTCTGCCGCACGGATCAGCCCAAGGCTTCCTTCTTGAATTAAATCTTGAAACGAAAGGCCTCTGTTCATATATTTTTTAGCTATGGACACCACCAAACGAAGATTTGATTGCACCATTTTTTCCTTTGCCCGTCTACCAAGCATCAATCTTCTACGAAATTTCATCAATGGCATTGAAACCAATGCCGCCCACTCTTTCGTCGAAGGATAATGACTATTCTCGCTTTCAAATTGTGCAGCTAATTCCTCAAGTTGTAGAAGATCAGCAATTTTTCTTGCCAGTTCAATTTCTTCATCAGGTCTAAGTAATCTTATTCTTCCAATTTCTTGAAGATATACTCTTATAGAGTCTTCTGTGTAGACCCCTTTAGGTCCTATCTTGATGCTTGCAAGGGCTTTAGCTCGTGCATCTAATTCAAAATCAGAAGCATTTTGAGAGTCTGTTTCACTGGTTTCTGCATCTAAATAAGAATTGACTGATTCCTCGCTTGCTGAGATGAGCAATTCATCTGCTGCTTTATCAAGTTCTTTGGATTGAGCGATTGTATGGTTTGTAGTAATTTTTTTATTTTTGTTAGCACTTTTTTTCTTTTGGTTTGATGTTTTAGTTTTTACGACTTTCTTTTTCTTTGTTTTGGTGCTTAACTCTTTCCCTAGGGCGACATCAGTGGAATCTGTCCGGAAGACTTTTGCCTCTTTTGGTGTGGATGTTTCAGTGGTGGCAGAGGTATTCATGTCAAAAGTAAAAGGGAGTAGATTTTTTAAGACTTATGTCTAAGCACTTGATTAGATAATTCTCAACAACAATGTGAGTTCGACGTTAAGCTCACAAAAAATAAAAAGCATTAAAACGTGAAATTTTAATGATTCAAATTTTGTGGATAGGTTGAACTACTAGTTCTTGATGTTGAAAATGGCTAGTTTAAGTATTGATTGAGTAAAGATTGTCTGGGGCTTTCTCAGACCGGCTCAACTGAAAGTGATTGATCACTTTTGCATGAGCTTCGGGTCTACCCTCTGAACAAAATCCTATACTCTCTCAGCAACAGCTTTTTTGTTGCTTACAATTTAAGTTTATGAAAAAGTTTCAAACTAGGCAAGTATTGACAATCATATGGAATACACAGAGTTAGATGTTTTGATTCAAATTGGGCGAGATGGAAAGTGTTTTACGTATAAAGATGGTCTCGGGCTAGGGGTA
The DNA here is from genome assembly GCF_059772305.1 of Prochlorococcus sp. MIT2309. Lineage (NCBI taxonomy): Bacteria > Bacillati > Cyanobacteriota > Cyanophyceae > Synechococcales > Prochlorococcaceae > Prochlorococcus > Prochlorococcus sp. MIT2309. The sequence goes on from NZ_CM186282.1 coordinate 1,746,192, forward strand.
AATACTGGTGATTTGGTCAGAGTAAGATTGAAGAAAAATTTTACAAATGGATTAGTTGTAGGCAAAAGGGTGGTTTCACAACATCAAACTAATTTTTCTGAGGATAACGCATCAAATCAATTCACCCTATTAAATATTGAGGCGTTAATCCAACCTGCCGCTGTTGATCCTAATTGGAGTCAATGGATCGATCAAATGGCATTGGATTGCTTTACAAGTAGATTCAGAATGCTAAAAACTGCTTTGCCACCAGGGTGGCTAGGACAAAATAAAAATAAATCATTTGCGCCCAAATTACATTGGTGGATAAGTCTTTTGGATATAGAAAAATCTCAAAATAATGTCACTAAAAGACAAAAAGATTTAGAGAATTTTCTAAGAGAATCAGGAGGTGGTGCTTGGTTGAGAACCCTTAATAAAATGGGGTTTTCAAATGTCCTAGTAAATAATTTTATTAAGAAAGGAGGTGGACAAAAGGAGAAAAAAGAAAGAAAAGATATTTGCGATACACTGATTTCTCAGCAGACTGACTTATCAGAATTATTAGAGAAAGAGCAGGTTTTAACTAAAGAACAAAAGTCAGCGGTAGATTCCTACAACGGAATGCTCAAAGGCTCTGCACTTTTACTATGGGGAGTGACAGGTTCAGGTAAAACGGAAGTCTATTTGCAAATTGCCTCAAAAGAAATTCAAAAAGGAAAGCATTGTCTTATTTTGACTCCTGAAATTGGTCTAATACCGCAATTGGTTGACAGATTCTCTAATAGATTTGGTAAACGTGTTTTGGAATATCACAGTAATAGAAGTAAAAGGGAACGTATTGAGGTTTGGAAAAAAATATTAGAGACAGATGAACCTAAGATAGTAATAGGCACTAGGTCCTCAGTCTTTTTACCTTTAGCTCCTCTGGGAGTGATAGTTCTTGATGAGGAGCATGACACTTCCTATAAGCAAGAATCCCCTATGCCCTGCTATCACGCCCGTGAAATAGCACTTAGCAGAGCAGAATTTGATGGGGCAAAAGTCATTTTAGGGAGTGCAACACCTTCATTAGCAACATGGAAGAGGCTTGTTCCTGATGGAAAAATTTTATTGGCGAAATTAGAAAGAAGAATCTCACAGAAGCCATTGCCCTATGTCGATGTCATTGATATGAGAGATGAATTGGCTAGGGGAAATAGACGATTATTAAGTTATAGATTGCTTAATCGTCTTCAAAAACTCAAAGATTCCAATGAACAAGCAGTGATACTTGTTCCAAAGCGTGGATATAGTAGTTTTTTGAGTTGCCGAAGTTGTGGAGAAGTTGTCCAGTGCCCTCATTGTGATGTTGCCTTGACTATTCATCAGACTCTCCATAAATATAAATGGCTACGTTGTCATTGGTGTGATCATAAAGAAGACATTAGAAATACTTGTAGCTCATGTGGATCAATTGCATTCAAACCGTTCGGCGCTGGAACACAAAGGGTAATGGAGCATCTTGAGAAGGAGCTTAAAGACTTAAAAATCATGAGATTTGATAGGGACTCAACTACAGGGAAAGAAGGCCATCGGAAAATTCTAGATAAATTTGCATCACAAGAAGCCGACATTCTTGTGGGGACCCAAATGTTGGCAAAGGGAATGGATCTCCCAAATGTAACTCTTGCAGTTGTTCTGGCTGCGGATGGAGTACTCCATCGCCCAGATCTGTCAGCAGAGGAGCAGGCTCTTCAATTGTTTATGCAATTAGCAGGACGAGCAGGAAGAGGTGATCGGCTCGGAGATGTAATCGTACAAACCTATTGTCCTGAGCATCCTGTTATTACTCATTTAAAAAATGGTTCCTATGAGCAATTTCTAAAGAGTGAATCAGAATTAAGAAAAAAATCCGGTTTATTTCCTTACAGCCGAGCTTGTTTACTGAGACTTTCTGGAGGATCTGAATCACTTACAGCCTCAGCGGCATCAGAACTGCTTAAGAAAATTAAACCGTATTGTGAAAAAAAAGGGTGGACCATTTCTGGGCCTGCGCCCGCCCAGATATCAAGGATTGCTGGGCGGAGTCGCTGGCAAATACTGCTTCATGGCCCTGAATCAAGTCGTTTGCCACTTCCATATGGCCCTGATCTTTGGGCAGCTCTACCTCAAGATGTAAGTCTTTCTGTAGATCCAGACCCATTGAATCTATAGAGAAGAAATTTATGATCTGGTCATTTGCTTAAATAAAATGTCAAAAGCAATAGGACAATCAAAAGTAGAAGTAAGAATCCAAAATCCAGTGCCTTGGTAGAACCCGTTGGAGGGTAAGTGATTGTTTTTTTCTTTTTTTTTGTAGACTTCCTTACTGAGAAAGTAGACGACTCAAAGTTTAAATCTGGTATTTTAATTGACCAATTTTCTGGTCTCGGCAAATAAGGAGCCTCTAGTATTGAGATTAATTGTTTTGCTTGTTCACGGATACTTGGATCTTTAACTTTTTCAAGCAATTTGCATTTATCTAAAGCTTTTTGATCTTTGCCTTGGCCAAGAAAAGCTGTCACCATGAGAAGTTGAATCTCAGCCCCTACCTGGCTGCTTGCAGAATGTTTTTTTGATAGAGACTCGAGAATATCCAAGCTATGACTGTAGTCGCCTCTTTGGAGTGATTTTTTAACTTCTAAGATTGTGGAACTTATGTCCATTTATCTATTCTGCAACCACCATAGTCCCTATACCTGTGTCTGTTAAAACCTCTAAAAGGAGTGCATGCGGTACTCTTCCATCAATTATATGAGAAGCAAGAACTCCGTTAGATAATGCATGCATACAGCATTGCGATTTTGGGAGCATACCACCATCGATAACACCATTATCGACAAGCTTTTGTAATTCCTTTTTGTTGATCTTGTTGATCAAGGATGACGGATGGTCCTGATTCTTTAGTATTCCAGGAGTATCCGTCAAGAGTATAAGCTTTTCGGCTCCAAGTGCTACGGCTATTTCCCCCGCAATAGTATCTGCATTGATATTAAGAGACTGACCGCTTTCTGTTGCTGCAACACTTGATATGACAGGTACATATCCTTTTGATAAAATTGGCTCAAGCACATCGATATTAATTTTTGATATCTCACCAACTCGTCCATAAGCCTCTGAATCCAAGGGTGATGCTTCAATAAGTTTTCCATCAAGGCCACAAAGGCCAACAGAATTTGCACCAAGCTTGTTAATGCCACTTACAATTTTTTTATTGACTCTACCGATAAGTACCATCTCTACAATATCCATTGTTTTATCATCAGTTATCCTCAATCCATTTTTAAATGAGCTGTCAATGCCAAGCTTTTTTAACCAAAGGTTAATTTCAGGACCACCACCATGAATGACAACTGGTTGAACACCAACTGTTGATAAAAGAGCTATGTCTCTAAGAGTTGCATGTTGAAGACTCTCATGAGTCATTGCTGCTCCACCGTATTTTATAACAATTCTTTTTCCTGAAAAACGTTGGATGTATGGCAACGCTTCACTAAGAACAGAAACTCTTTGTGAATCAATATTCTTACTAATGTTTTTATCTGAATCTGATGATTCATGACTCATATCAGACTTAGCTGTATTCATGTTTCTGTATCTGGTTCTTTTGTCGGTTGAGGAGAAAGTACTAAATCTAATATCCCTGTGGAAGGGGAAGTGATCTCTGCGATGAGATTTTTGGCAAAAAACCTACCCAAACGATCCTTCTTCTCTTCCCAACGCTCTAAAGGAACAGCCGCAGTTTCGAACCTTAAGCGTATTCCATATCCGTCGTTAATGGATAGTTCTTCAACCTCAAGTAGTTGTGGTGGGTTGTCGATATCCCATAATTGAAGAACCTTGAGTGAAGACTCTAAGTGAGCTGCAGGCCCATACTTCCATCCTGTAACGTCATTAACAACTTTTTTCAGCTCTAATGAATTTTCTGAAGATAATAGTTTTTTATCAATATTCTGATTAACTCTCTTGGCAGGGGGAAGTTCAACTGTTTTCAATGATAAGCCAATTAATAAAATTGGAACTCCGTAAAAAAAAGTTGGCACGCTAAGGTTCGTTGCATTAGTAAAATATGCAATAAGCCCAATAACTGACAGCAGAGCTCCAGCGACGGTCATTATACTTCCTGGAGATAGGAGTGGATTCATGCTCTTAAGTTGTCTTTTTGGTTTAGTTGATTTTTTGGATTACTGATGAATTCACCAGATTTTAATGATCAATCATACGCTGATTTGGTAGATCAATTAAATAAGGACAGATCTTGGATTTTAAAGCAAATTGATAGCGGACGCTGGCCAGAGCTACGTCTTGATCTCGCGGCCTTGGAGCGAGAATTGGGCCACCTTCTCACAAGAGCTTCTGAACTCATTGAGGATTGATTTGAATATTTTAGAACGGTATTTCATCAGAATCAGGAACCAGTGGAGATGCATCCCAACTAATATTTTTTAATTCATCTGATTGATTGGAAGTTGAAGAGATTTGATCATTTGACTGGATATGATTTGACGATAAATGATTATTTGATTCATTCATTTCATTATTTGAAAGCTGGTGCATTCTTGAGAGTGTAAATTCAGCTTTCTTTTCTTTAGTGCCATCTTGTCTTGATACTGTGTTCATTCTTAGACGCCCTTCAATAATTAACCTTTGAGAAGGACGAACTTTGGCTTGCAATTCTTGAGCCAATGCTCCCCAACCCACAACTTTTATTGTTGCTGGAGGATCATCTTGACGAAGTCCCTCAAATAGAACATCCATTTCGGCGATTGGTATTTTATTGTCTTGGGTATAACGAATTGTGGGTGTTTGTTTAACCTTCACCTCGAGGAAGCAATGGTTCATTTTTTCAATCGGTATTGGGGCTTATATTGATGCAATGTGAGAGAAATTGCCAGAAACGTATTTGGTTGTTAACTGGAACTGGAGAGGGGCCTCCTTTTGCAGAATCTCTCCTAAATCAGGGATACAAGGTTTCAGTGTCTGTTGTTACGTGTGAAGCCGCATTTTCATATTCACACATGCCCTTAGAAAATCTCTTGATTGGACAGGTTGGTAACGTTATTGAGATTGAAAAATTTTTAAGACAAATAAAGTTAAAGAATGGAGGCTTTGATTGTGTAATTGATCTTACTCATCCTTTTGCTTCCAGAATTAGTAGAGATTTACTCGCAGCATGCAATAAATCTGGAGTTGAATATATTCGTTATGAGCGGCCAATTGAGAAACATTCCGAAGGGAGCTTTTTAAGCTCTCTTGATCAAATTTCAAGTTTTGATATGACAGGGGAAAGAATTTTGATGGCCATTGGGGCAAGAGAACTTTCAGTGGCAGTTGAAATTGTAAAAGCTGCTGGTGCTGAGGTATTTGCGAGGGTTTTGCCTAATCCAAAAAGTCTCAAAACGGCTTTGAATTCAAGTTTACTCTCTGAGCATATTGCTGTAATAAAGCCTCTATTAGGATCAGATATTGGTATTTATGAATCAGCTTTGTGCAAAAAATGGGGAGTTACTGGAATTTTGTGTAGACAATCGGGAGGACGTACGGAAAAGATGTGGAGAAGAATTTCCACAGATATGAGATTAAAGTTATGGTTAATAAGGCGTCCTGAGAGTTTAATTGGTATTACTAAATTTACTTCTTTAAAAGAAATTTTGTTTAAACTCTCAAAAATTGCCTAGGTTAAATTATTTATTTCATTCCAATGGTAAAAGAAAAATCTTTAGGGAATTTGATTGTCTTATTGACTTCTATTGATGACAAAAAATTAGCGGAAGATTTAAGCAATAATATTTTGAAAAAGAAATTAGCGGCTTGTATAAGTTTAAATGAAATTCAATCTACATATTGGTGGGAAGATGAAATTCAGATCTCGAGTGAAATTCAATTAACAATCAAGACTACATTTGAGAGGTCGTCAATTCTTATCGAAGAGATAAGAAAAATTCATCCATATGAAAATCCTGAATTCCTATTACTAAGAGCATCATCATCAATTGATTATGAAAAATGGGTTAATAATACAGTCAATTCTTGATATTATCATCTATTAGTTCATGAAGAGAGGTTTCAGTTCTTGATCCTATTTTTGTGACTATGTGACCGGAGCATATTGAACCCATTTCTCCACATATCTTTAAATCCATTTTATTAATATAACCATATAGAAAACCAGCAGCATATAAATCTCCAGCACCCGTAGAGTCGATAGCTTTCCCAAATATTTTTGGTTCAATATATATTCTATTCTCTTTTGTCAGAATAATTGATCCTTCAATGCCCCTAGTTATTATTGCAACTTCACATTTTCCTTGTAAATCATCTAAGGCTTCTTCTAGATTTTTTCTTTCATAAAGAGATAAAATCTCACTTTCATTTGCAAAAACAATATCAACATAATCATTTAAAAGTTTAATAAAACCATCGCGATGCCTGTCTACACAAAAAGTATCTGACAAAGATAATGCAACTCTATGATTAATATTTTCTTTTGATATTTTTGCTGCTTTAAAAAATGATTCTTTTGCATCGCCTGAATCAAAGAGATAACCCTCTAAATAAAGAATTTTTGAGTTTCTAATAAGATCATAATTTAAATCTTTTGGCTGAAGAAATACAGATGTACCCAGGTAGGTGCACATAGTTCTCTCTGCATCAGGAGTCACCAGTATTAAACACCTTGCAGTTGACGGTCCCTCATTGATAAAAGGCGTTTTGAACAAAGTTCCGGTTGTATTGATTTCTTCAGTAAATATTTCTCCCAATTTGTCATTCTTAACTCTTCCAATGAATGCTGCTTTACCTCCCAATTGTGATATTCCTACGAGAGTATTTGCGGCTGATCCACCAGATGACTGAGTGCAGTTTTTCATTGAAAGATATATTTTCTCAGCTTTTGACTCGTCTATTAATGTCATATTGCCCTTATTTAATGTGTGTTCTGAGAGAAAAGTTTCGGAGGCATGAGCAAGTACATCAACAATTGCATTACCAATTCCAAGAATGTCGAATGAGTTTATTTCCTCTGATTTTGTTTTTTCCATCTTTGAATTTATAAAAAGTTAAGCACTAATATTTTAATAAAAACTAACTTCTCAAAAGAGCTCTTTTGGGACCATGTATTGGGTCTTCTATCACAATAGTTTGATCTCTGTTCGCACCAAGAGAAACTATTGCGATGGGAACTTCCATAAGTTCAGCTAGAAAACGTAGATAATCCATTGCTTTTTTGGGAAGATCTTCAAGGCGTCTGCAATCTGCAGTGGAGCATTGCCATCCTTTTAAAGTTTTAAAGATGGGCTTACAAGATTCAAAATCCTCTGCACTGCTTGGAAAATGCACAATTTTTTGGCCATTTAGTTCATAAGCAACGCAAACCTTTATCTCATCTAACTCATCAAGTACATCCAATTTAGTTATTGCTAGACAATCCAGGCCATTTACCTCGACTGCGTACTTACCAATAACGCCATCGAACCACCCACATCTTCTTCTTCTTCCTGTAGTGGTCCCAAATTCTCCTCCCCTATCACAAAGTTGATCATTAATACTTCCCTGAAGTTCTGTTGGGAATGGACCCTCTCCGACTCGGGTCGTATAGGCCTTGGCTACACCAATCACCCTATCAATAAGAGTTGGACCTACGCCAGCGCCAATGCATGCACCTCCAGAAATTGGGTTTGATGACGTAACGAAAGGATAAGTCCCATGATCAAGATCTAGGAGAGTTCCCTGAGCGCCCTCGAAAAGAATATTTTTTTTATCTTTTGCAGCTTGATGTATCGCTCTAGTGCAATCAACAACATGAGTTTTTAGTTTTTGCCCGTATTCGTAATACTCTTGGATAATTTCATCTATTTCTAAGGGAGAAACTCCATAAATCTTTTTAAGAATCCCATTCTTTTCTGCAAGAGGTGTTGCAAGTCTCTGCTCTAATTTGTCTTTATCCAAAAGATCAATAACCCTAATACCGTTCCTTTGAGCTTTATCAGCATATGTAGGGCCAATTCCTCTACCAGTAGTCCCAATTTTTTTAGAGCCACGACTTTTCTCAATCTCTTTATCAAGTAATCGGTGATAGGGCATGGTTACATGCGCTGTTGATGCAAGTTGAAGGCCAGAAATATCGATATCATTGTCCACCAGCATTTCTATCTCGCTGATCATAACTTTCGGATCAACAACTGTTCCCGATCCGATCAAGCATATAGTCTTGGGATAGAGGATACCCGATGGGATTAAATGCAGCTTGAGGACTTTATCCTCAACCACAATTGTATGACCGGCGTTAACTCCTCCTTGGTAACGGACAACAACATCTGCCGATCTGCTTAGAAGATCGGTGATTTTGCCTTTGCCCTCGTCACCCCACTGAGCACCTATAACTACAACATTTGCCAAGGATTATGCGGCACTAAGCCGTAGTAATGCAGAACGATCTACATTTACAGATACACCCCACTTGAGTCAAAGAAATGAATAAAAGATTAACTTTTAGCTTTGTTTCAAGACAAGGTCCTCTGCTTTTGATAGTTCATCGTTCAGACGATTCTTAAGTTTTTCAGGCACTGGCCTGTTGGGAAATGTTTTGTAGTGCCCTGCTAGAGCGTTTAATGCTGTCTGCATAGTTGTAAAGGAAAGGCTTTTATTGATTTGAGATCTATTCCTATATCTAGAGATGTAGTCGGTTATTAAAAAAACAGTCTCTTCCCCGCTTAGGGAATCTTCAGTGTCTGCTATTTCATCGATTACATTGTCTTTGAGGCTTTTTGCAACGTTTATGGTGTCTTTGGTGTAGTCACCAGTCATGGAGGTTTTACCGGCTATGGCTTCATGACTCAGTGATAAAAAACTTATGCAAAAGCAAAGACATAATGACAATGCAAACTTGAAAAACTTGCCGAGAAGTTTTTGTATTGAGTAAATCATCCCTAAGAATTGAATTATTATTTTACTAACTCTATAACTTCAAAGAGAAAATTACCTTTTTTTACTTTTTATTTCTCCCAGTATTTTTAAAAGAGCAGTCTCAGCGGACAAAATCTCTGCAGTATTTGTGGATCTGTTAAACAACTCCACCTTTCCTATGCTGGAATCTCTACCCACAGTCAATCTCCAGGGAATCCCAATTAAATCTGCATCTTTGAATTTAATCCCTGCTCTTTCATTTCTATCATCATAAAGTACATCAATTTTTTCATGAATTAATTTTTTATATAAATCTTCTCCCAATTTTGTTTGTACTTCATCTTGCATATTTGCAACGGTTATTATGATTTCAAATGGAGATATTGTTAAGGGCCAAATGATGCCATTTGCATCATTATTTTGCTCAACAGCAGCTTGAGCTAGTCTTGAAATTCCTATTCCATAACATCCCATCCAAAAAGGTTCTTGACCACCTTTCTCATTTGTGAAATTAGCATTCAAAGATTTAGAGTACTTTCTTCCTAACTGAAAAATATGCCCTACTTCTATGCCTCTACATTCAGAGAGAATTTGTCTATTATCGTGAATGCATCTATCTCCCGCATTTGCTTTTCTAATATCAACAACTTTTGCTTTACCACCTAGTAAATCCCATTTGAAACTAATCCTATGAGTGTCAACTTTATTAGCTCCACAGACGAAATTATCGAGATTAGAAGCTGTACAATCAGTAAATCTTAAAAAGTATTTTTCCCAGCTTGATGCATCTTTAAGATAATTATTATTTAAGTCAGGTCCAATTGAACCAAATGGTAAATCTCCAAGACCTTCTTTAGCTAAAAGTTCATTGGTTACTGGTAAAAGATCTAATAAAGATTTTTTTAAATGTATAGTAATTTCATTAATTAATTTTATCTCATTCAGCTCTTGATCTCCTCTAATACTTATTAATATTGGTTGTTTTTTGCCTCCTTCAATAATAGCTAGTTTAATTATTACCTTTATTATTTGTGATGCATCAATGTTTTGCTCTTTGCATAAGTCTTTTATGCTGCTTTGACCTGGCGTTTTGATCTCTTTTGGCTTATTTGATTTGGATGCAATCTTAACCGGAGTAGTAGCCTCTGAGATTGCCTTTTCTTGATTTGCGGCGTAGCTTCCATCACTGCTAATAAGAATCAAGTCTTCACCAGAATCAGCCGTAACCATAAACTCCTGTGATGAAGATCCTCCAATTGCTCCACTGTCTGCTTCTACTGCAACTGTTTTTAAACCGCACCTTAGGAAGATATTTTTATATGCTTGATCCATTCTTTTATAAGTAAGGTTTAAATCTTGCTCACTTTTGTGGAAAGAATAAGCATCTTTCATAATAAATTCACGGCTTCTCATTAATCCGAATCTTGGGCGTATTTCATCTCTAAATTTTGTCTGTATTTGGTAAAGAATAATTGGCAGTTGTTTGTAGGAATGAAGTGTTTCTTTCGCTATTTTTGTGACGACCTCTTCGTGTGTCGGGGCAAGAGCGACTTCTCTACCCTGTCGGTCTTTAAGATTGAACATAATTCCCTCTCCATTTGTATAACCTTCCCATCTTCCACTCTCCTTCCAAAGTTCTGATGGATGAATTTGTGGAAGCAATGTCTGTAATCCACCAATTTCATTCATCTCTTCCTGAACAATATTTGTAATTTTCTGCAAAACTTTCCACATTAGGGGTAAATAAGCATAAATACCCGAGGTAACTCTTTTTATGAAACCTCCCCGTAGGAGAAGTTGATGGGAGATTATTTCCGCTTCTGCAGGAACATTTCTCTGCGTTGAAAGCATTATTTTTGAGACTCTCATGATGTCTTTTTGTCATCTAAACAATATATCCTCTTACAACAGTGACCTTATTCAAAAAAATCGGTATATTTCTTGCTTGTACTAGCGGGATACATCTGCTAAGTTCTGACAACATTTTTAGAGAGCACAAAAACTTTTAGTACTATGTTCAACGGGTCGTTACAAACTCCTAAACCCTCTGAAGATTTGGGAATCAATAACGAAATTCAATCGGTCGGATCATCTCCTGAATCTTTGATAGGTATTGAGGAAGTTCAGAGAACACTCAATCGATCCAGGGCCTCTGTGTATAGGTATACAAATACAGACACCAGGAATATCAACCCTGCTTTTAACCCAAGAAAACTTAACCCTGAATACAGAACAGATCAAAAAGACCCTCTACTTTTTCATCCTAATGAGGTAGCGCGCTTTGCTAAAGATATTCTTCGTATTAAAGAGGTAAACGTTGAAGTACTAAATTCACCCTCTACGGTTACTCAGAATGTTCTTAATTCAATACTTGAAGAACTCAGGGAGATCAGAAAGCAACTAGAAAAGTTACCCAGTTCTAACATCTCTAATAAGTCCGATTTTGATGATAGATCTGCCGCATAGAAAAAATATTATTCCTTTAAAAAAATTTCATAGCAACTAGATTAGATCACAAACGAATTTATTAAATTAGAATTCTGACGTTATTATTTTTACTTTGAATTACTTGATTGCTCCACTGAGATTATTTTGGTAGATCTTTCATGTATTTACAAAATTACAAATTTTCCTTGAGAAATCAATGGATTTAACTACTATTTCTCCCTGCCCCTCAGAGGGATTGGTAAATCTCATTGTAGAGATACCCGCTGGGAGTAGGAATAAATATGAATATTGCGAACAGGCAGGCATCATGTCTCTTGATAGAGTTTTGCATTCGTCTGTTCGATATCCATTTGATTATGGATTTATCCCTAATACACTTGCCGAAGACGGAGCTCCTCTTGATGCGATGGTCATAATGGAAGAACCAACTTTTGCTGGTTGCTTGATTAGGTCTAGGCCGATTGGTGTTCTAGACCTTCACGATACTGGAGCTTATGACGGGAAAATACTGTGTGTTCCCGTAGAAGATCCACGTCAAAAAAATATTAATAGTATCAGGCAAATTGCTCCAAATCAGTTGGAGGATGTTGCTGAATTCTTTAGAACACATAAAAGTCTCGAGGGTAGGGTTATAGAAATTGATGGGTGGAGAGATTTTGATGCAGTTGAATCACTTCTTGCCAAATGTATAAAAGCAAATATAAATAGATGATTGATATATATTGGTGTTGGAAGTATCTTTCATGAAAGATTGAAAATCAAATTAGTTTTCATGTTGAACAAACTAAAAAAAATTGAATTTAATAAACTTTTCAATAATAGTTCAAGGAATGATAATTCTGATAAATTTGACCCTTTCGCTGATATTTTGTCTCCTTTATTTGTAACTATATTCTTTTACACTGTAATAAGAGTTTTTCTTGGTGAAGCTAGATATATTCCCTCTGGATCGATGCTTCCAAATCTTAAAATAAATGATAGGTTGCTCATTGAAAAAGTTACTTTTAGGCAAAGAAATCCAAAGAGAGGGGAAATAGTAGTCTTTAACTCTCCATATTCATTTGATCAAAAACTGATATCAGAAAGGGAAAATGATTTACCACAAAAATGGAAATGTAATTTATTAACTTTTCCTGTCTTTAATTTTTTCACAGGATTTGTAGACCCAGCATGCGATGCTTACATAAAGAGAGTTGTTGGAATTTCAGGTGATAGTGTATTTATCGATAGAAGGGGAAAAGTATTTATCGATAAAAAGCTGGTTTTTGAAAATTATGCGCCTCTTTATTGTAAATCAGATACTCTTATATTGAACTCATGTAATTCTATTCAGACAGTAGTTCCTCCCAATCACGTACTTGTTTTAGGAGATAATCGTGCTAACAGTTGGGATTCAAGATCATGGCCTGGTGGTCATATGTTGCCTAACAAGGAAATCATTGGTAGAGCTGTTTGGAGATTCTGGCCTATTAATAGGGTTGGTCTTCTCACTCCCTCAAGCCGCAGGCAATTACCTTCCCCTTGATAATTTGATTTTTGAGAGGTTCATTAGCCACACAATTTGAATTATTATTTTTGTTTGATTGGACCCAGCATTCTTCAGGATCAAATATTAGCCATCGTCTGCTTTCAAGAGATAATTCTTCGGGTTTTAAATTGAGCAATCTTGAAGGGCCAAAACTAATTGCATCCCACAGCTTTTTAATAGACCAATTAGATTTAATAATTAATTCATTCCATAGACATGGTAAAAGTAAGTTATAACCACTAATTCCTGGTAGACGTTCCCCTGAGGAGTAGAAAATATCTTGCTCACTTAGGGAAATATTATTTACGCCAACAGCACTAATTAAACCGTTATTAAGTGAATTTTTCAAAGCCTCTCTATCTCGTGGACTTCCAATTGAAGGGATAACTTTCCATCCTATTTCTGAAGTTTTTAAAGTAGAGTTGTCTGTTACTAGATGCCACCAGTGAACACTACAAATTGGCGGTGATTTCAGAGAATCAAGCAAAAAGGCACCCTCTTTGGTAGACAAGTTCATAATCCTGATTTGTGAACTCGGGTACTTCTTATGAAGTTCAAGAATTTGAGAGAGAGGAAGAGTCTCACTATCTATGGGATCTGGTTCCCATCCTGCACGAAGGGTCTCAACGCTTTCTCTGACAATGCCGTTGCTTTGAATTATTTGATCTCTTGGAGCTAAAAGAATTGGAAAAGTATCAATTTCATTCGCAAGGATAGCTTTGCGGATAATATCTACAGCGGGCATAAAATCGCCATCAGTTATTCCAATTGCTCCTTCTTCAAGTAGATTTGCGTGTGGAGCAAGTTCACTCCCAAGCCCCGATAGAGTTAATGCGCCCCATAGATGAATCCTTATGTCACTGTTTTTACTATTAAATCCACTAAGAAGCTCTGGCCGATCTCTCCAAAGATTTCCCTTCGGTAAAAGAGCTATTTGTCCGTAACCAGCTTGAGAGGCCTTCTTTTTCAAACTCTTAAGAGTTTCAATTTGGTTATTCAGTGGAGAAATTAAAATTGAGTGAGGATCTACTAAGCATGGTGCTAGAAGTAAACCATCACATTTTTGAGTTTTTATAGAGCGCTCTTTCGCAATCTTTCTGGCTTCTGCTCCAAAAGCTTTAAGTTCATTATCGATAATAAGGGCAGAATCTTCAATAACATTTTGCACTGAGTCATGAAGAGTCTGAATCTTATCAAAAAAAAGTGTACGAAACATCTACAACGCTCCGCTAGCCGTAGTATCAAATACACCTCCTAAATGTGAGGTTAAATTAAAGCAAGTAATAAGTTGATTTCCTTCAGAAACAAAATCTATAATAGTAATTCCACCATTCCCTTGCTTAATGGCCCAAATATTTTTTTCTGTTAAGCCTAGAATATTGCATAAAATAGTTTTGTTGACAGCATCATGAGCTACAACTAAAGCAGTATCTCGATCTTCAAGAGATTCACAAATTTCTTTCCAACACTTATTTGATCTTTCCCAAACCTCCTTGAGATTTTCTCCTTGAGGCATTGTAACTTTTTCAGGAGATTCTTTCCAGATCTCAAGCAGTTCTGTCCATTTTTCTTTTATTTCAGATTCAAGTTTTCCCTCCCAAAGGCCATGACTTATTTCTACGAGGTCATTTAGGAGTTTTAATTTTACGTTGGGATGATGATCCAAAATAATTTGAGCAGTTTCTTGTGGCCTCTTCATTGAACTGCTAAATGCCTTAGTGATGAGTGTATTTTTTAGAAAATCACCCGCGGCTGATGCTTGCTTTTTCCCATTATGATTAAGGGAAATGTCAATTTGACCTTGAAAACGCCCTTCAAGATTCCAATCTGTTTCACCATGTCTTACTAAAATTAGACGACCTTTCTTTTTCTTATTTGGTATGCCAGTGCCTAAATGGTTGGTGCTATTAAGACATTCAAGCTGATTCATTCGATGATCTCTGTTATTTTTATCAATATTGATTATGGATATGGAAGCATTATCAATTTGAATTTTTCTGAATCCCTGTGGCGGATTATTTAGTAAATTAAGGATTAAGCATCTTAAAATTGCATTATGCCCAACTACCAAAATATTCTCTTTAGTACTTTGTTCATGCGATTCAATAATTTTTTTTATGAATGAATCTGCTTGTAACATCAATTCTTTTACTGGTTTATAAGTTTCTCCATTAAGTCTTTTTATCTCAAGCTGCTCAGGATCTTGTTTCCATATCTCGTGGGCATCAGGAAATTTTGACTTAACTTCATCACGAGTGAGACCACTCCAAGCTTCAAGATCAATTTCTAATAAGTCGTCAGTATAAATTGGAATAATTGAACTTTGAAGCTGTTCAACAATTCCTTTTGTTGTCTCTGCAGCTCTTTTAAGAGGCGAACTGTAAATTCTGGAAATAGGACTTGTTGATAGAAATTTTCCAGCTGCAATAGCTTGCAATTTCCCCTGTTCAGTAAGAGTGGACAGATCATTACGTCCCTGAATACGATGATCTTTATTGAAGGTACTTAAGCCATGACGGACAAAAATCAGACGTAAAGTCATGTGCAGAAGGGCTTTGATGATTTGATTGGAACTAACATGGAGAAAACCACAAACGAATCTTGATTAAAATTAAATGTTCGTTGTTCAGTTAATCCATTTTATTCGATCTGTATGAGACAAGCTACTCCTCTATGGAAGTTATTGGCGGCTTTCTTTTCTCTTTTCCTAACTATACTTGTTTGGCAAAAAGGCCTTCAGGAAAGCTTTGATCGGCCCTCAGTTGCTCCAAAACTCTCCTTGAGGCAACAAGAAATGTCAGTGGTAGCATCTCATATTCTTCCTGAACCTTTCTTATCACTTACAAGTGATGATCCTAAAGAAAGCCTTAGAGGTCTTCTTGAAGAAATCCCCTTCAATGAGTTAGATGATAGAAATAAAATTGTGTTGGCTGCTCTACAGCCAACACAAAAACTTAGAGATGAAATTCTGAAAGGTAATTTGACTAATAAAAAAATAATTCCAATTCAACAACTTCTCTTGAATTCATCAGAGTATGCCTCAAAATTCAATTCTAATCCAGATATACTGGCGGAATTAAAAAAAGATCCACTTTTATATCAATTAACATGTGATGCCGTTAATGGAGATATCTATGATTGCGATTTTTCTGAAACATCTAAATGGATTGCAATAAAATTATTAACAATTCTGTTTTTCCCATTTATAGCTGTAGCTATTGGCCTCATTCTTTTATTAAAGCAATTATGGGTAGCTTTTAGAAAAAAAAATATTCCTTGGCCAAATCAAACACAACTACCACTCACGATCGTTGACATGATGCTGTTGATTTTTGGAGGATTTGTTGTACTTGGGGAGGTTCTCTTCCCTGCAGTAATAATACCTTTAAGTGGTTTCATAACGGATGGATTGAGTGTGCCTGTGGGAGAATCTTTGAGAGTATTGATAGGATATATCTCTATGACTATCCCTCCACTGCTGATTCTATTTCAACAGCTACGAAAACTTACTATTAGCGAGATGCCAGAGGGGGGCTGGTTACAGTGGGGAATAAAACCTATTCAAAAATCAATATCTCAAGCAATTAGAGCATGGTTGATCGTAATCCCATTTGTATTGCTATCTGGCTGGTTGATAACTTTATTTTTTGGAGATCCGGGTGGAAGTAATCCGTTGCTTGACCTTGTTCTGAATAGTCAAAATAAATTTGCACTAATATTACTATTGATAACTACTGTTATATTAGCTCCAGCCTTTGAAGAATTGATTTTTAGGGGAGCTCTTTTACCTGTCTTGGCAGCGAAATTTGGCCGATATGGAGGAATTGTTTTAAGTGCTCTTGTTTTTGCACTTGCACATCTAAGTGTGGGAGAGCTCCCACCATTATTTGTACTTGGCGTGGGCCTAGGTATTTTGAGATTAAGTTCTGGGAAGCTTTTACCCTGTGCTGTCATGCACGCACTTTGGAATGGGATGACATTCACAAATCTTTTATTGTTGGCAAAATAAATTGTGGAGAATTATCTGATTTACTCTTGCAAACACATATTTGTAGTGTTTCACTGAAAGTGTTTGCGAATCCATTTCAGAATTGTGAATCTTCATTATGTTGGAAATCAGAAAATAAAAAATAAAAATTCCATTATAGAAAATTCTAGTTTTAAATATAAAAATTTATTCAAGCAATCAATTTTTAGTTCAACAAATAAAGAACTCATTCGTAGATATCCACTTCTTGCTGCTACACATAGAATCATTGATGGATCTTTAATTGGATTAATTTTTGTCCTAGTAATAATGTCAATAATTTCCCTTCATGGGCAGCATTTGTGGACACAATCTTTCTCGAATTTGGAGTCATCAAGAAATCTTATTAATAAGCTTAAGGAGTCAATCTCTATGCTAGAAAGACATCATTTAATAATTAAAAGTTCAGATCAATCATTGGTTGAGACTAAAACTTCTAATTTACTTTATCTGAAAAAGGGAAAAGAGAAAAAAATTAATTTGATTGATAAGTTTAAGTTAAAATTATTTGCCAATGAAAATTTAAAAAAAAAATATCCTTTTAGTGAGGGTTATTAAATGTCAATAGACACATCAGGAGGATACCATTTTAGAAAAAGAGGAAATAGAAAGACAATTCCGCTTAATATTATTCCAGTTAATAGGTTGAAATTAGTTTTTTTTATTCTTTGCCTTGGTTTACTAACTCTCAGTGGCAGAGCGGCATGGCTTCAAATTATTCAATCTTCCTCTCTGAGAGCTCGAGCTAGATCCTTTCAAATTGAGAGGAATCTACCGTTAGGTATTAGACGCTCAATAATCGATCGGAATGGTAAGCTTGTAGCGTTTGATGAAGAGAGATATCGACTATGGGCTCATCCAAAATATTTTAATTTTCCAGGTGATTCTGCCGATAGAATTCGTGAACCCCTAGAGGTCGCAACAGAACTTTCCTCATACCTTTCTATGTCTACATTGAAATTAAAATCTTATTTTGATGGAAGGGATTCAGGTGTAAGAGTAAAGGAAGGCATATCCAAGGAAGTTGCATCTCAGATAAAAAATCTTGGAATAAGTGGTATTGATTTAGAGTCCTATCCCCAAAGATTTTACCCACAGGGCGATCTCTTCGCTAATGTAATTGGTTTTTTAAATCATGATAGGGTCCCTCAGGCAGGTCTAGAGAGAAGTCTAAATAAGAGATTTTTGAGGAATGAGCAAACTCATTATCTCAGAAAAGGAGCGGATGGTACTCCCTTACCGGATGAGATAAAAGCTGGCGTTTTCAAAGGAGACGATCATGAGTTGCAATTGACATTAGATACGCGTTTACAAATGATTACTGCAAAAGAATTGGCAAAGCAAGTTAAAGCATGGAATGCTTCTAAAGGTGTCGGCATCGTAATGGATGCTAGCAATGGAGAAATTTTAGCTTTAGCTTCAACGCCAACCTATGATCCAAATAGCTATTGGAATTATTCTCCCAATCGTTTCAAAGAATGGTCCGTACAGGATTTATTTGAACCCGGATCCGTTTTCAAGCCGATAAATCTTGCACTTGCTTTGCAAGAAGGTGTCATTACATCAGATGGTTCTGTCTATGATTCAGGAACAGTTACCGTTGGTGGTTGGCCTTTAAAAAATTGGAATCATAAAGCTAACGGTTTTATGAATTATGCCAAAGTTCTAGAAGTCTCAAGCAACGTAGGCATGGTAAATATTATGCAAAACTTAGACTCATCTTCTTATTGGGAGTGGTTAGATAAATTGGGAATTAGTAAAGCTCCTGATACTGATTTGCCAGGAGCAGTTGGCGGTCAACTTAGAAATAAAAAATTATTTCTTGAACAACCAATTCACCATGCAGTTGCATCCTTCGGGCAAGGTTTCTCCATAACACCTTTAAAACTTGTTCAATTGCATGCATTAATTGCAAATGGGGGAATGAAAGTTACTCCCCACATCACAAAAGGTTTCTCTGAGGATATTTTGGGGCATTCAAAAGATCAAAAAAACATCCAAGTCTTTAGTCCAGAGGTCACTAAAACAGTGCTTTCTTGGATGGAATCAGTTGTAGAAAATGGTAGTGGAAAAGGCGTTTTGACGCCAAACTATCGAATAGCAGGGAAGACAGGAACAGCTGATAATTCACAAAATGGACAAAGTTATACTTCTAAAATTTGCAGTTTTGTTGCGATATTGCCTGTTGATAAACCTAGATATGTAGTTCTTGTTGCAATTGATGATCCCAAAAAAGAATATGCATACGGATCGACTGTGGCAGTTCCTGTTGCGAAAAAAATCATTGAAAGCTTGCTGGTAATAGAGAAAGTACCCCCTACACTCAAAAGGACTTAATCATCTAATTATTTAAATAATGAAAATTTATCAAATAATTAATATTTAAAACTCTTTTCAAGCTGAAATTTAGTCGAGAAATAGCTAGGTTTAAGTCCAATAACAAATGTTTATGTCCTCCCTTCTTGAGCAATTATCCTTAATGACTGTTGTGGTCGCAGATACTGGCGAACTTGAGGCTATTAAGAACTTCAAGCCAAGAGATGCAACCACTAATCCATCGTTAATTTTAGCGGCTGCTCAAAATCCTTCATATCAATACTTAATTGATGAGTCATTAAATTCATCTCGCAGAAACTGTGGCAATAAAGCAAATACTACAGAAGTCGTATCAGAAGCATTAGATCTTATTTGTGTTTATTTTGGAAGGGAGATACTAAACTACATCCCTGGAAGAGTATCTACTGAAGTAGATGCAAGACTTAGTTACGATACTGATTCCACAATTGCCAAGGCTCGTAAAATAATTAAATTGTACGAGAGTTTTGGTATTTCCAAAGATAGAGTGTTAATAAAAATTGCTTCTACTTGGCAAGGTATTAAGGCCGCTGAGTCTCTCGAAAAAGATGGAATTCATTGTAATTTAACGTTATTATTCAATTTTTATCAAGCTGTAGCTTGCGCTGAAGCTGGAGTAACTTTGATATCTCCATTTGTTGGCCGAATTCTTGATTGGTATAAAGCTGCTACTGGAAAAGAAAATTACCCTGGTAATGAAGATCCCGGAGTTGTATCAGTAACTAAAATTTTTAATTACTTCAAATTCAATGGTTTTAAAACTGAGGTTATGGGAGCTAGCTTTAGAAATCTTGATGAGATTAAGGAACTCGCTGGATGTGATTTGTTGACAATTTCGCCCAAGCTTCTTGAGGAATTAAAATCTCAAAATGGAAAATTGGAATTGAAATTAAATGCATCAAATCCTAAAGAGATAAATGAGAATATTCAAATAGATCAAACAAGCTTTGATCTATTGATGGCAGGTGACCGAATGGCCTCCGAAAAACTTAAGGAGGGTATTGACGGATTTAGTAAGGCCATAAATACACTTGAAACTCAACTTACCGAGCGTTTAAACATCATTGAGAGTAAAAAAAATCCCTCCCCATTGATAAGTCATAACAGTTAGATCTTCTTAGCGCTTATTTCAATATCTTCGAAAATAAATTTTAATATAATCCAAAAATACTTAATTTCTCTGAAAAAGTAATCTTTTAATTACTCTTTGGGCAATATCTTCATAACTCATTTTTCCAGAAAGTATTTGAGCTATTCTCTCTGGGGCTGTTGGTCTTTTAACTCCAAGATTGTATCCAATTTTGGGCAATCTATAAAAAACTTGAGATATTCTTTTCCCCCAAGCCATAGATTTCCCCCAATTGTGTTTAATGGAATTTGTGTAAGGACTTAAATCTTCAATATCTCCGTCTAACAAGAGATTTATTGTTTTAGCTGCTTCATAACCACTTAATATTGCAGGCCTTATTCCTTCTGCAAGAAAGGGATCGCAAAGAGAAGCGGCATCTCCTACGGCAAGGATGCCTGAGCCGTGAAGTTGAGAATGACCATTCCAAACTCTTAAGGACACTAGTTTGTGATTATTTTGAGGATAATTAAAGCCCAAGCTAGGCAAGATTTTTTTTAGTATCAGCTCACTTTTGATATCTATATTTTCATCCAAAAAAGTACCTATTCCTAAATTAATCTCATCATTCATAGGAAATGCCCAAGCAAAACCATTACGAACTAACCCAAATTCAAATCTTGCAGTTCCATTTTTTAGTGTTCCTCTTCCTTTCAACCTTAAAGATAATGTTGATGCAAAGTGAGGTTTTTGAGGGCCAATTTTAAATTTTTGGGGCCATGGAGAGGCCGAACCATCTGCAATGATTACAGTTTTGGCTTCAATTTGAATACCTTCACTCGAGGTTGTTTTCCATATATTGTTATCTCTTTTGAGATCTATAGCATTAAATGGCCTTATTAATTCAACGCCTAAATTAACAGCATGTTCTCTTATGAATTCGTCGAGTTCTTCTCTTCTAACAATCCAGAAAGGTTCTGCATTTCCTAAGTTCGCAGTTACCCTATCTTTCAAGCACCAGCTGAATTCAACGGTTTTTATTATTTCTTCTACCTTTGGTTCTAAATCAAAAGGAAACCATTTTTGTATTGATGATGCGACACCACCTCCACATTGTTTAGTCGATAATTTAACGCTCTTTTCAACAATAACGACTTTTTTTCCTGCTAATGCTAGATGAAATGCAGCTGTAGAACCAGCTGCACCAGCTCCAATAATGAGGACATCTTTGGTTATCAAACTTTTAGAATTTCAGATTCTTTTTCTGAAAGATTTTTTTCTATTTCGTTAATAAACTTGTCGGTCATTTTTTGAACTTGTTCTTGTTTATCATGGCTTTGATCTTTGGATATTTCGGAGTCTTTTTCGAGTTTTTTTATTTTTTCAATTAATTCTCTACGTATATTTCTCAAAGCAACTTTACCTTCTTCAGCATATTTAGAGGCTAATTTGCAAAATTCTTTACGACGCTCTTCAGTTAATGGCGGGATGTTTATTCGGATTATTTTCCCATCATTATTTGGAGTGAAACCAAGATCACTTGTACCTATAGCTTTTTCTATTAGAGGTAGAGAGCTAATGTCGAAAGGCTGTATTGAGATTGTTTGAGAGTCTGGAGTGCCAAGGGTTGCTAGTGATTTTAATGGGGTTTCTGCTCCATAGTATTCAACGGATATTCGATCAAGTAATGATGTATTTGCTCTACCAGTTCTAATAGTATTGAAATTTCGCTGAGCAGCCTCAACGGATTTACGCATACTTGACTCGAGCTCTTCTTGGTTTTCCATATATTTTTTGATAATAGTTTTATTTTAAATGAGAATAATATTAATTCCAGATTTAAATAGATATCCTTGAACCAATTTTTTCTCCTGATACAGCCTTTCTGATATTACCTGGTTGAAAGATATCAAAAACAACTATTGGGATCTTGTTGTCTTTACACAGAGCAATAGCCGTACTGTCCATAACACCAATCTCTTTACTTAAGACTTCCTGAAAAGTAAGGTTTGTGAATTTTTTTGCATCTGAGAATCTTTTCGGATCTCGGTCATATACTCCGTCTACTTTAGTTGCTTTTAAAACTACCTCAGCATTTATTTCTGCTGCTCTTAAAGCTGCTGTTGTGTCTGTTGTAAAAAAAGGATTTCCACAGCCACCACCAAAAACAACTACTCTTCCTTTCTCTAAATGCCTAATTGCTCTTCTTCTGATATATGGCTCTGCAATTTGTTGCATATCAATAGCTGATTGGACTCTTGTTGCAACGCCTGCTCTCTCAAGACCATCTTGAAGTGTTATGGCATTCATTACTGTTGCAAGCATCCCAACATAATCCGCTGTGGCTCTATCCATGCCAGCAGCGGAACCTTTTAGACCCCTGAAAATATTCCCACCCCCAACAACAATTGCTATTTGAATTCCATCAGAAACAACTTGTGAGATGTCCGAGGCAATTGATTGAACAATTTCGGGATCAATTCCATATGGTTTGTCTCCCATCAGCGCTTCACCACTGAGTTTTATGAGGGCTCGTGCGAATGCCATTCATGAACAATAACTAATTGACGGTAGCAAGGGTATCGAACAGAAAATTGTTCTGTATTGGTTTGCTAGCTATGAAGAGATGGAATGATTAGAACAGTAATATGTAAAAAAAAACTTTATTGCATATAAGGATTCATAAGAAGGTATTTATACAGTAAGTGAATACATCCATTAAAAGAATATTTGCTTTCTTAAAATTCTATTCCCTCTTGAGCTTTAATTCCCTTTTCTTTAAAAGGATGATGGATTAATTTCATCTCAGTAACTAAATCTGCTTTTTCAATAAGTTCTTTGTGAGCATTTCTTCCAGTAAAAACAACATGGTTTGCTGGATCTCTCATTTTAATTCCCTCTATTACCTCTTCAAAAGAAATATATCCAAGCTTAATTGCTATATTGATTTCATCAAGTATTACAAGCTTGAAGGAATAATCATTTAGATATTTAAGAGCTTTTTCCCAGGATTCATTGACTAATTCCTTGTCTCTAATTCTATCTTGTGTCTCCCATGTAAATCCTTCACCAAGAGAATGCCAGTGGAGGTTTTCACCAAATAATTTAAGAGATTCATATTCTCCTGGCGTCCAACCACCTTTGATAAATTGTATTATTGCAACCTTTTTCTTATGTCCTAAAGTTCTCAAAGCAAGACCAAGTGCAGCTGTAGTTTTACCCTTACCGTTGCCTGTAAATACTATTAACAATCCCTTTTTTTTGTCTCTTAAGCCTAATCTTTTCATTTGTATTTCTTTTCTTTTTTGCATCTTATTACGATAGCTTTCCTCATCCTTTTCATCTTTTGTGAATCCCCCTATTCCAATTTCATTGGAGGATTTATCTAGACTTTCTGCTTCTATTTTTTTCTTAATTTCTTTGTTTTCCTTAGTCATTTTGGTAGTCTCTTACTAAGAGAAAATTCTAATCTATATTTGGCAACTATAATAAATATATTTGTTGTTTTTATTTAAAATTACTTTAAAAAAGATTATATTTTATCAATAACTGCATCTACAGCTTTCTGTTGGTCTCTTCTCGTTATCCAATGATGATATGTACGATTGTGAATTGATACCGAGTGACCCATCATTCTTGCCGAAACTGTATCAGGCAATCCAATCAAAATTGTTCTTACAGCCCATGCGTGTCTTAGGTAGTAAGGCGTGATAGGTAATTTATATCTTCTAAATTGTTCGGAAACTCTTCTACCAACTTTTTGAAGAGTTGTAGTACTTAAATTTATATTGATTTGAGGTAAATGATTTTTATCTTTACTTAGCTTTTCTAGTTGAAAAAGATCTACCCATTCTGGATGAAATGGCCAAACTTCATGTTCGCCAGTCTTTGTTGTTGGTAAAACTCTTATTACTTTATCCCCAGTTTTTTTTATTGATGAGAAATCAGAGAAAAAAACCTCATGGTTTCGGAGTCCATATGTTGCCATTACTCCAAACACCAACTTCCATTCGGGATTAGGTATCTGTTCCCATAAAGCTATTATTTTCTCATCACTTGGTAATTCCCGATAATTATATTGCTTAAGACCATAACCTAAAGCTATTTTTTTCCAATTATCTGATAACTCAATATTCAAAAACTTTGCAAAGATTCCTAATGAAGATGAACATTGTAATCTGCTTCTGCTATTAAGTTGATAAGTTTCTAAAGTCTCAAAAAAAAGCTTTGGATTGATTGAATAATTTTTTTTATCTTGTAATATTTCAAGTTTTTTCAGATAGGGTTTGTATGCTGAATCCCAAGTTGTCCTTTTGCTTGCTGAACTACCTTCCTTAAAAAAAAATGCCTCAAAGTTTTTAATAGCCTCATTGAGTGAATTTTTCGCTGAACCCTTCTTTTTTGAAGTTGACCTATTCCAATTACTCCAATTGAATTGATTGTGTTGAAGTTGAAGTAACAATAATTCAAGTAGTTTCTCAGATTTCTTTAATCCTTCCAAGTCTGCTGGTAAATTTAAGCTGATTCTTTGGTATTTTGTAAGGTTACTGTTTTCTTTGGAAGGTAAAATTCCCCTAAAACTTAATGTTTTGCCTCTTTTTTCGATCTTTATCTTGGATCCATTTTTAGCTATTTTATCGTTAATTATTTTTATATTCTCTGAGAAATTCATATTACTTTGTAGTAATTTTTTCTAGGTCTTATTTTTAACAAAAAAGATTTTAATTATGTTATAACTCAAAAATTGTAGAAAGCCAATTTCAATCTTGATTTTTTATTACTAACTTACTTTCTTGTTATGAGGTGTTTTATAAAAATATGATTTTTAAATGGTTTGAAAAATTTGGAAGTTGCTTATGTCATCATTTTAACAATTTTTCAAGTTAATTTTAAGTTTTCAGCAGCTAATCTATTTTAAGCATTGCCTTCTATGAATGTCTCGCGTTGGAGTCCTCTTAATGAATCTTGGGGGACCGGAGCGAATAAAAGATGTCGGCCCCTTTCTCTACAACCTTTTTTCAGATCCAGAGATTATAAGACTGCCTATTCCAGCCTTTCAAAAACCCCTTGCGTGGTTAATAAGCACCCTGCGAAGTACAAAATCTCAAAAAGCATATGAAGCTATTGGCGGTGGTTCGCCTCTTAGGCGCATTACTGAACAACAAGCAAGAGAATTACAGAGTGAACTTCGACAAAGAGGTATTGACGCTACTAGCTATATCGCAATGCGCTACTGGCATCCCTTCACTGAGTCTGCTGTTGCAGATCTAAAAGCTGATGGAGTAACACAAGTCGTTGTTCTACCTTTATACCCACACTTTTCTATAAGTACATCTGGATCGAGTTTTAGAGAATTGAGTAGATTAAGAGTCTCTGATAATGAATTTAAGAAAATACCAATTAGGTGCATAAGGAGTTGGTTTGATCAAGAAGGGTATGTGCAAGCAATGGCTGAACTTATCCAAGAGCAAATACAAAAATGCAACACCCCCCAAGAAGCTCATGTTTGTTTTACTGCTCATGGTGTACCCAAAAGTTATGTTGATGATGCTGGAGATCCCTATAAAGATGAAATAGAAAATTGCTCAATTTTAATAATCGATAAACTCGAAAAAACGCTTGGCTATACAAATCCTTATACTCTTTCTTATCAAAGTAGGGTCGGACCTGAAGAATGGCTGAAGCCATATACAGAGGATGTTTTGGCAACTCTTGGTAAAGGAGGAACAAGAGAACTTGTAGTTGTACCAATAAGTTTTGTAAGTGAACATATTGAAACTCTTCAGGAAATAGATATTGAGTATCGAGAGCTGGCTGAAAAATCTGGCATCGAAAATTTCTTCCGTGTTAGGGCATTAAATACCCACCCTATTTTCATTAAAGGTCTTGCAGATTTGGTAACCTCTTGTCTTGATGGACCTGAAGTTACCCTTGATGATGCCTCAAAATTGCCTGAGAGAGTAAAGTTATATCCTCAAGAGAAATGGCAATGGGGGTGGAACAACAGTTCCGAAGTATGGAATGGCAGAGTTGCAATGATTGTATTTTTGGTGTTTTTCATTGAGTTTTTCATGGGTAGTGGACCATTACATAACCTTGGATTGCTCTGAATTAGATAAATTGAACGGCAGTTTTAGAATTTCTTGTTTTCTTATTTCATATTTTTTTATCCATTTTCTAAAGTATCCAGTAACATTTATTGTTAATTAATTAAATTGAATTTGCCGTGACCCTGACGTCAGCATCTTTGGCTCTGGGTGAGTCGGAAAAAAAACGCAATAAACTTACTCTTGGGGCTGATGCCCTTATGGATTCTTTAAGAAGAAATGGAGTTGATACAATTTTTGGTTACCCAGGTGGCGCAATTTTGCCGATCTACGATGCAGTTTACAAAGCTGAGGAGCAAGGTTGGTTGAAGCATATTTTGGTTAGGCATGAGCAAGGTGGAGCTCATGCTGCTGATGGTTTTGCAAGATCTACCGGCAAAGTTGGGGTTTGTTTTGGAACATCTGGTCCAGGGGCAACAAATCTAGTTACTGGTATCGCAACAGCACAAATGGATTCTGTGCCATTAGTAGTCATAACAGGACAAGTACCTAGACCCGCAATTGGAACAGACGCTTTTCAAGAGACGGATATTTTTGGAATTACACTCCCTATTGTTAAACATTCTTGGGTTGTTAGAGATCCCTCGGAGATAGCCTCAGTAGTTTCTCAGGCTTTTGTGATAGCTGCCGAAGGCAGACCTGGACCTGTATTGATTGATATACCTAAAGATGTTGGTCAAGAGCTTTTTTACTACGAGCCAGTTGATCCTGGATCTGTTCTCCCAAAGGGATTTAGGTTACCTCCTGTTCCAGACGAACAATCTCTAATAGATGCTCTTGATCTGATAGAAAATGCGAATAAACCACTTTTATATGTTGGCGGTGGTGCTGTCTCCTCTGGTGCTCATGAAGTTTTGTCCTCTTTTGCTAGGCGTCATAGCATTCCCGTTACAACAACTTTGATGGGAAAAGGCGCATTTGACGAAAAAGAATATCTCTCATTAGGGATGCTTGGAATGCATGGAACTGCCTACGCAAACTTTGCAGTAACTGATTGCGATTTGCTTATTGCTGTTGGAGCTCGTTTTGATGACAGAGTTACTGGAAAACTCGATACCTTTGCACCCTCTGCAAAGGTAATTCATTTTGAGATAGATCCTGCTGAGGTTAATAAAAATCGTTTTGCAGAAGTTGCAGTACTGGGAGATGTAGGAGAGAATCTAAAAAAATTACTTGAATTAAGCAAGAGAAAAGATATTAAATCAAATACAAAAGATTGGCTTGCTCAAATAGAAAATTGGAAATTGAAATACCCATTAGTTAATCCACCAAAGGAAGGTCAAATCTATCCACAAGAGGTGTTACTTGAATTGCGTAATTTGGCTCCAAATGCATACGTAACCACAGATGTGGGGCAGCATCAAATGTGGGCAGCCCAATATTTGCGTAATGGACCTAGACAATGGATAAGTAGTGCAGGGCTTGGAACAATGGGATTTGGCATACCAGCTGCAATGGGCGTTCAAATTGCTCTGCCAAAAGAACAAGTTTTATGTATTGCAGGCGATGCAAGTATCCTTATGAATATTCAAGAATTAGGCACTGTATCTCAATATAATTTGAATGTTAAAATAATAATTATAAATAATCATTGGCAAGGAATGGTCAGGCAATGGCAAGAAAGATTTTATGACGAAAGGTATTCAGCTACTGATATGAAAAATGGAGAACCTAATTTCTCTGCGCTAGCAAATTCATTTGGAATTGAAGGGGTTATGATCAATCGACGGGAAGATCTAAAGCCTAAATTAAAAGATGCTTTAGAAAAAAAAGGACCTGCACTAATTGATATACACGTCAGAAGAAATGAAAATTGCTATCCAATGGTTCCTCCTGGTAAAGGTAATAATCAGATGGTGGGATTACCAGTAGTAAATGATAACTCTGTGCCTAATAATTCTTTATGCTCTAGCTGTGGTAAAGACATTCAGAACAGTTTTCTTTATTGTCCTTATTGTGGAAAATCTTCTAAATGAAAAAAATTATTTTTTCTTGTTTGATTTTTCTGTTTTCTTTGATCTTTTCTTTTAAAGTTAATAGTGCAGAAGTATTGCAAATTACAAATTCTTCAACCCTGTTAATAGGCGATCATAATAGAAATTACACAATAAGAATCGCTTGCTTAGTTGTCGATCCTTCAAATGAAAGTAATGCGATTGACACTTTAGAAAAAATTTTACCAAGACACACAAAAGTAAATTTAAAACCCAAAGGCTCTCAAAATGGGGTATTAATTTCAAAAGTATTAAGAATAGATGATAATAAAGACATATCCTTAGACTTAATAGATCGTGGAATAGCTAAATCAGATTGTTATTAAATTTTAGTAGTTATAAATACAACTCCACTGAAACTTCTTTTTTTTATCCCTTCTCCATGAATAGAATAGATTTTCATCATTAAATGTGCAGTTTTGGTTTATCGAAATATTTTTTGAAGTAAGTCCACCTTTAAGAAGTTGAAAGTAGATGGTTTTCTTGATATCTAATAAATATTTTCCTTTCATTTTATAATCTTTTAGAATATTCAATTCTTTCAATTTAATAATTTTTTCCTCATTTTTAATATTATTTAAATAATTTCTATCAAAAAATAAGGAGTTAAATATTTTTATTATCAAATCTGTAGAGACTTCATATCTATTTTGGCTGATTGAAGGGCCAACTGCAGCAATTAAACTTGCTCTCTCTGAATTGGGGGGATTTAATTTTTCTAGAATCTTATTTATTATCTTATTTGTAAGTCCTCTCCACCCCACATGAATGATGCCCATATTTCTTTTAATGGGATCGACAACAATTATTGGAGTACAATCTGCAGTGTAAATCCAGAGGCTTTTACTTGCATTATCAAGACTAAAAATTCCATCAGCATCGGAATAGCTACAACTCTGAGAGCCTTTTATTTCAATAATATTATTACTATGTATTTGATCGCATTTAAAAATTGGCTTACTTTCTGCATTGTTTAATTTTTTGATCAATTCCTCTGGTCGATTTATATGATTATTTTTTGTGAAAAATCCATGATTGAATCCATTTGAAGAAAGAAGTTTAGATGTAAAAAAAGTTTTTTCTTTACTCAAAACCCAATCTTGAGAATGATCTCGTTCTCTCTCATTAAAATTACTCTTTTCTAATAAATTTGATTTATCCAATAATGCAATCCTTTAACATCCAGAACCCAGCAAAAATTTGTTCTTCTGGAGTTGATTGAATAGAAATAAATTGAATTCCGCCAGCTTTCTTAAGAGAGGTTTGGAAACTATTTTTTGCAAATTCTGTTGTTTTGGAATCCATGTCAGTTACAAGCCATCTTTCATCTTGTCCAGCTTCAAGAACTAATTGAGAATTTTCTTGGGTTAATACAACAGGTTCGAGACCACCAAGCCATGCCGCTAAACCTAATGATCTTGATTTACTGAATAGCCTTATTCCAGGAACTTGAATATCGTCATCAATATTTTCATTTATGGGAATTAATCCACTAAATTCAATGGGCCATTGATCTGCCTCACGCAGTATTCCAACTGGGAGAGTTGCAAAGCTCCAGGCATCACCCCTAATAGCCTCAGGAAGTGGAATTGCTTGGTTAAGTATTGGTGAAAACGTCGGTGCAAGTGGACCAGCTACATACCCAGGCTCTTTTGGATAAACCTCTTTTCCCCGTTTCTCAATCCAATCCAAGAGTGAATAGGTTCGTCTACTTGAAATAGGATCTATGCCCACTGTTTCGGCGGCTTTTTTTATCATCGTTCTCATCGAAGGTCGCCAAAAACGTAGTTTTGATGGCAATTCCCATCCTTCTTTTTTGTAGTCCTCCAAAGCCTCCTTTAAGGCTTTAGATAGCCACCCAGAGTTAACTTCTCCAGCTGGACATTTTTTTTCCCATCTGAAGGGTTTCTCATTTGAGAATGAGTCGGTATTGCAAATAAGCAATTCCCATCGTTTTTTTCCGTCCTTCTCGATTATTGGTCTTGAATAAAAATCAAGTTCCCAATCGGCTTTTTTTGTGATTGTTTTAGTTGTGGGATTATTGACTTTCATTCAGTAGTTTGTGCTTTTTTTAAAGTCTCTTGAGCTTTAAGCGCTCTTTCTTCAGCTTCAGCCATGATTTTTTCTTTTTCTTTGAGAATTTCGCCTGGTGGGCCCTCTAGCAACGCAGTATTTAATCCTATTCTTGCTCTCCTTGGATCAAGATCAGTTATCAGTGCTTTAACTATGTCACCTTTTTTGAATACTTCGCTTAAAGATCTCAAATTTCCATTTGTCACGGATGAGTGATGTAGGAGGCCACTGAATCCACCAAGATCCACAAAGTAACCATACTGCTTGATTGAGGCGATTCGACCCTCTACAAGTTGCCCTAGCTCGAGCTCAGAAAATAGTTTTGCGATGGCAGCTTTTTTCTCAGATAGAACAAGTTTTCTGGATTCTGGATTTACCTCCAGAAAAGCAGTCCCAATAGTTTTCCCAACAAGTGTTTCATGATTTTCACCATTCTCTAATTGTGATCTGGGAATGAAGCCTCGTAAACCCTCTAGATCACAAGTAACACCTCCTCTGTTAAAACCATTGATTTTTACTTGAACAACTTTGCCTTCTTTCTCAAGTAAGCCAACTTTCTCCCAACTTTTTCTTAGAGCAAGTGCTCTACAACTTATGGTTACTATTCCGTCCGCATTTTGCTCTCGTGTAACAAGTACCTCTACCTCAAGTCCTTTGGGGAATTTTTCTTTCAAACCTGTTATCACACCTAGACCACATTCTTTTTTTGGCATGAATCCTGGAGCTTTGCCACCAATGTCGACATAAACTCCATCACTTTCAACTTCAATGACTTTCCCTTTTGCTGTTTCACCTGTATTTCCTACTGGTACATTTTCCTCTAAGGCAGCGAGGAATTCATCTTCATCAAAATCAAATTCATCTACTACGCGTTGATTAGAAAATAAGGTTGCTGAGCCGCGAGAAAATTCTGCTTGATTTTTAAATGTTTGTTTGGAATCAGGCTCCTCATTGGCCATGATCATTTCCATTGACAACCCATCTTCATCTTCAAAGTCAGTTTTAAAGAACGTCTTATCGTCTCTTCCTAACGAAGGTTTTATTAATTCATTACCTTCATTGGGATGATTTTTAGATTGTTCTTGAATTTTTGCGGATTTTGAATCATCTTTTTTTTCTTCATGTGGGTCTTTATTTTGAGAAGCTTCCTTGAGCTTTCTGCTGATGTGCATTACCTGTAAAGGTTTACGCTGAGAGTTAGCCGCAAAATTTGGGGAATTTGGCTTTTGGGGCTTCGGACTTTCAGATTCCGTCATGATGCCCTTAATTTCGTCGATGAGTCATTCTTACAGGCAATGTTCAGTTATCAACAGGGTTAGGAAAAATGTCATCTTGTCCTGAATCTCGAAGGTTTGAATTCTTGAGTTGGCCTCAAGCCTCAAAAGCTGCATCTAAAAAGGGTTCTACATTGGTTTGGCCATTTGGAGCGTTCGAACAGCATGGGCCTCATTTACCTTTAATCACTGATACTTTTTTTGCAAATAAAATCATTCAGAAGGTTTTAAAACAAATTCCTGAGGAAAAACCAATTTGGATTTTACCGCCACAATCAATCGGTTTCTCTCCTGAACATGCCTCATTCCCAGGGACTATTTCCCTCTCAGCCGAGGTTATGCTCAGATTAATAACAGAGGTTGGTAAGCAGTTAGCAAATATGGGATTTAAGAGACTGGTGTTTTTTAATGCCCATGGTGGTCAAATTGGTCTGCTTCAAGCAGTTGCCAGGCAGCTTCGAGTTCAGTGTCCAACAATGGCTGTTCTGCCCTGCTTCCTATGGAGTGGCGTAAGCCAAATTAATGAGCTAATTCCCTCAAAAGAGGTTGAGGAAGGACTTCATGCTGCATTAGCTGAAACAAGCCTGATGCTTCATCTTGACCCGCAATTAGTTGGTTCTGAGAGGCCAACAGACGGATTGAACCAAGATATTAATTGGAAAAATAATTTCAAAGATTCTGGAGAAATTAATATCCCTGCACCTACTGGTTGGAGTCTTGAGGGGGCTGCACCTTGTGCGTGGTTAACAAAAGACCTTAGTCAGTCAGGGGTTATCGGTGACAGTATTGGATCAACTAAGGAGCTTGGTGAGAGTCTTGAAAACGCTTTGGTAGTTCATTGGGTCAAACTTTTTTCGAGCCTAATGAACAGTGAATGGCCCCCGATTAATCAATAATTATCTTTAAGCACTACTAAATTGTGATAATAGAACTGCAAAATCGGTCGTAATTCGGTAGTATCCCTCAAATAGATCCATCCATTAGTAGTTCCATGTCATCTTTAGTTACGTCCGAAGTTGATACAAAAACTGGTATTTCTTCTGAAGAGGGTAATCTTCCTGATTTCACTACAGACCAATACAAAGATGCTTACAGCAGAATCAATGCCATTGTTATTGAGGGAGAAAAAGAGGCTTACGACAATTACATTTCTATTGGAAAACTTATTCCTGAAAATGCAGCAGAGCTAAAAAGGCTTGCTGTTATGGAAATGAAACATATGAAAGGTTTCACTGCATGCGGAAAGAATTTGGGAGTAACGGCAGATATGCCATTTGCTAAAAAGTTTTTTTCTAAGTTGCACGGTAATTTTCAAAAGGCTCATGCAGATGGGAATTTAACAACTTGCCTTTTAATTCAGGCGATTTTGATTGAGGCGTTTGCCATTTCTGCTTATCATGTTTACATCCGAGTTGCTGATCCTTTCGCAAAAAAAATTACAGAAGGTGTTGTCAAAGATGAATATCTTCATTTGAATTACGGCCAGGAGTGGCTAAAAGCTAATTTGGATAATTGTAAAGATGAATTAATCAAGGCAAATAAGGAAAATCTTCCTTTGATTAAGTCAATGCTTGATGAGGTTGCCAAAGATGCCGAAACGCTTCATATGGACAAGGAGGAGCTTATGGAGGAGTTTATGATCGCTTATCAAGATTCACTTGTCGAAATGGGATTAGATAATAGACAAATTGCTAGAATGGCACTAGCAGCAGTGGTTTAAGAGGAAAAATCAAAAAAGAAATTAGAATAAAAACTAAATCTGAGTAAATTGGATTGACTTTATTTTGGTGATTAAGACCGTTTTGAACTAATGTTCAAAACCTTAAGGGATTTTTAAAGTTCCATATCCATGCTTTTCGATCTTCAATGTTTGGATTAATAGGCCATTCAACAAGCTTTAATGATGCAAAGCGAAAAGCCTTGGAACTAGGTTATGAGCACATTGCTGAAGGGGACTTAGATGTGTGGTGTACAGCACCACCTCAACTTGTTGAGCACGTTGAAGTTACAAGTGCTACTGGTAAGAAAATTCAAGGCGCTTACATTGATTCATGTTTTGTTCCTGAGATGCTTGCAAGATTTAAGACTGCTAGGAGAAAAGTATTAAATGCAATGGAATTAGCTCAGAAAAAAGGAATCAACATAACCGCCCTGGGTGGATTTACATCAATTATTTTTGAGAATTTCAACCTCTTACAAAATAAGCAAGTTAGAAATACAACTCTTAACTGGGAGCGTTTCACAACTGGAAACACACATACAGCTTGGGTTATTTGCCGCCAGCTTGAAATAAATGCGCCATTGGTTGGAATTGATTTGAAGAAATCAAAAGTCGCAGTAGTTGGAGCTACTGGAGATATTGGCAGTGCTGTTTGTAGATGGCTTTCAAAACGAACTGGAGTGAAGGATTTACTTTTAGTTGCTAGACAGCAGCAGCCTTTACAAGATCTTCAGAAAGAGCTTAATGGTGGGAGCATTCTTTCACTGGATGAAGCACTTCCAAAGGCAGATGTAGTTGTTTGGGTGGCAAGTATGCCCAAAACTCTTGAAATCGATTCAACAAAGTTACAAAATCCCTGTCTAATGATTGATGGTGGTTATCCAAAAAATCTTGATGAAAAGTTTTCCGGTACTGGAATACATGTTTTGAAAGGCGGCATAGTCGAATTTTTCAAGGATATTGGTTGGAACATGATGGAATTAGCTGAAATGGAAAAACCTCAGAGAGAGATGTTCGCTTGTTTTGCTGAGGCAATGATTCTTGAATTCGAGAATTGCCACACCAATTTCAGTTGGGGAAGAAACAACATTACCTTAGAAAAAATGGACTTTATAGGTAAAGCTTCTATAAGGCATGGCTTTTCTGCTGTTGGTTTAAGTCCTAATGTGCAGACTGCTCTAGTCTGAACCATCTAAGGAGTTTTAACTATGGCAAGGCGTTACCTTCTTGAGTTTGAAAAACCTCTTGTAGAACTCGAAAAACAGATAGAGCAAATAAGACAGTTAGCTAGAGATTCTGAAGTTGATGTCAGTCAGCAACTTTTGCAGCTTGAGACTTTAGCTACAAGGAGAAGGGAAGAGATATTTCAGGCTTTAACACCTTCCCAAAAAATTCAGGTAGCTCGTCATCCACAAAGACCAAGCACATTGGATTACATCCGAATGTTCTGTGATGATTGGGTTGAGTTGCATGGAGATAGATATGGAAGCGACGATCAAGCTTTGATTGGGGGGATTGGGAAGGTAGGCGATGAATCGGTTCTTATTGTCGGTCAACAAAAGGGAAGAGATACAAAAGAGAATGTTGCGAGAAATTTTGGTATGGCCAAGCCAGGCGGTTATAGGAAAGCCCTGAGATTAATGAATCATGCAGATAGGTTTAGATTGCCGATTTTATCCTTCATAGACACTCCTGGGGCTTATGCAGGCCTTCTAGCAGAGGAGCAGGGACAGGGAGAGGCGATAGCTGTAAATTTACGTGAAATGTTTAGATTGAGAGTCCCAATAATTGCAACCGTCATAGGGGAGGGTGGTTCTGGCGGTGCTTTGGGAATCGGAGTGGCTGATAGGCTTTTGATGTTTGAACATAGCGTTTACACCGTTGCAAGCCCCGAAGCTTGCGCTTCAATTCTTTGGAGAGATGCAGCAAAGGCCCCTGACGCAGCTTCAGCATTAAAAATTACTGGCTCTGATTTGCTTACTCTTGGAGTTGTTGATGAAGTGCTCAAAGAGCCCGCAGGGGGTAATAATTGGGCCCCGCTCCATGCTGGCGAAGTTTTAAAAGAGGCTCTACAAAGACATTTAACCGAGTTGAAAAGCTTAACTCGGCAGCAATTACGCGAGAAAAGGTATGAGAAATTTAGAGAAATGGGCAAATACATAGAAAAAAATTCCATAAATACGTCAATGAGTGTCTAGACTCTTCGGGTTAGGAATTTTTTCATTGTCAACAGTTTTGATTACAGGAGCTTCGAGAGGGATAGGCCAAGCCGCTGCAAAACGTTTTGCCGAGGCTGGTTGGAATCTTCTCTTAGTTTCAAGAGACAAAAGTGCTCTTAAAAACCTATCAATAGAGCTTGAAAAATTTTCCGGAAAAATTTTTTATTCTTCTTCAGACCTGTCCCAACCATCAGAGATTGAATCAGGATTGGAAAAGTTACTTTCTAATGGCTTGTGTCCAGATGTTTTGATTAATAATGCAGGTGTTGCATGGACTGGTCCCTTAATAGAAATGCCATTGGATAAATGGCAATGGCTGCTGCAAATGAATTTGAGCAGTATTTTTCAAATTTGCTCAAAGGTCGTTCCGATGATGAGAAAAAATGGAGGATTAGTCGTAAATGTGAGTAGCCATGCATCTCGAAATGCTTTCTCGCAATGGGGAGCCTATTGCGTCAGTAAGGCTGCATTAGCTAGTTTTACCAAATGCCTAGCAGAGGAGGAGAGATCCAATTCAATTCGAGCTTGCACTCTTACGCTTGGTTCAGTGAACACCTCAATTTGGGATAGTGACACTGTTAAGGGTAGTTTTAACAGGGACGCAATGCTTCAAGCTGAAAATGTAGCTAGTGAGCTCCTTCATTTAGCCACTCAACCTTCAACCCAAGTAATTGAAGATTTAACTCTCATGCCCTCTGGGGGGGCTTTTTAATTTGTTTTTATGACATCAACTATTTCAAATGTGCCAGAAGGCAATCAGGACCAGAACATGTCCAAAGAAACTGGTCAAAAACAATTAACGTCTGAAAGAATTCGAGCTCGCCTAATTAAGGAGGGGGTTTCTTTTTTCGCAAACGATAATGTTGCTGAGTGTATTGAGCCCGGAGAAATTAAAGAGCTTGAGATTGAAGTTGCTGGGAGGGTAAGGGATCTTCTAAAGAGTCTTGTTATTGACATAGACAATGATCACAACACTGAGGGGACCGCGGAAAGAGTTGCACGTATGTATCTCAATGAAGTTTTTAAAGGCAGATATCATCAACAACCAAGAGTAACTAGCTTCCCCAACGTAAAAAATTTAGATGAAATCTATACAGTGGGACCAATTACCGTAAGATCTGCATGCTCTCATCATTTTGTTCCAATAATGGGTCATTGTTGGATTGGTATAAAACCTGGCTCTCGTGTTATTGGTCTTTCAAAATTCTCAAGAGTTGCTGATTGGGTTTTTTCAAGACCTCACATACAAGAAGAGGCTGTGATGATTCTTGCTGATGAAATTCAAAAGCTATGCGAGCCACAAGGCTTAGGAATAATTATAAAAGCAGATCACTATTGTATGAAACTTAGAGGTGTTAAAGAATCACATTGTAGTATGGTTAATTCCGTTGTAAGAGGTGATTTTAGGCATGACTCTAGTCTAAAACAAGAATTTTTTGAACTTGTTAGACAACAAGAAACAGCTTTATCCAGATAAAAATATATTTGAATTAATATAACCCTTGCAATTCTAAATTGAAGTAAACATTTTAACTTTTTCAATTAAATCTTTCACCTTTGATATATCTTTAATACCCTGGCTTCTCTCAAGTTTACTTGAAGCATCTAGTCCATATGGGCTTGTATATTTATAAATGTCTTCCACCCACTCAGACGATATTCCTCCAGCCAGCCACCAAGGAATTTCGATTTCATTATTTTTTAGTAAATTTATTTGAAACTTTGTTCCAGTTCCGCCAAGGCCTTTTTCACTCCAGGCATCAAGCAGGAGAGCATTAACATGAGGCTCATATTCTTTAACCTTCTGAAGATCTTTTTTTGAATTAATTCTGAACGCTTTCCAAAATTTAAATTCAGGCATCGCTTTTTTTAGTTCTTGGCAATGACCAACAGTTTCATCACCGTGGAGTTGAATGGTTGTTGGTCTATATTCCTCAAAATATTCTTTTTTTAATTCATTTTTATCCATATTTGCTACGACTAAAACTCTTTCAACTTTTGGGAATTGTTTTGTGAGAGACTCAAAAATTACTGATCGTTTTTCTCTTGTGACGAATCTGGGTGTTTCTGGTACTCCAATTACTCCAATAGCATGAGCGCCAAGATTTGAGATCTCAAGAGCTTGAAGTTCTTGGGTAATACCGCAAATTTTCAATTTTGTTGATGATTTTGTCATTGTTTCAGCTCTATGAGTTTTCTTCCTAGAATCAGGATCACAATAATCTTATGTTTATTAATTGGAGGGGGAACTTTTGGAAGGCTGGGAGATTTTTAAAATAAGAGGCATACCTCTCAAAATCCATTCCAGTTGGTTCATAATATTCTTTCTTTTTACATGGAGTGCTCAAGAGCAATTTTCTACTCTCTCGGTTGAATTAATCAATAAAAGTTTTTCAGGACCAGTTTTTTTACCTTGGTTGTTGGGTTGCTTAAGTTCTCTACTTTTGTTCACGTCAGTTTTACTTCATGAGCTTGGACATTCCTTTGTTGCTTTACGAGAAGGAGTAAAAGTTAGAAGTATTACTCTTTTCTTTCTAGGAGGATTCGCCAACGTTGAGCGTGAATGTGATACGCCAATGGGAACATTTAGAGTCGCAATAGCAGGACCCCTTGTAAGTTTTCTTCTTTCTTTACTTTTCTTTTTTATATCTAATCAAATTTTTCAAACAAACTTATTATTGAAAAATTTATTTCTGCAGCTGGGCACTTTGAATTTAATTATTTGTATGTTCAATATGTTGCCAGGCCTTCCTCTTGATGGAGGAGTTGTTCTTAAATCTTTAGTATGGCACTTTACTGGTAGCCAAAGAAAAGGAACTAGGGTTGCTACTAGGACGGGGAAATTTATTTCAATTTTTGCCATAGCAGCAGGAAGCTTTTTATCGCTGGCTACAAAATCATTTTTTGGATTGTGGCTTGTTTTAATTGGTTGGTTTGGCTTAGCCGCATCCAGATCACAAAATCAAGTCTTGATAATTCAGGATCATTTGAAAAATATAAAAGTGCATAATGCCTTAAGCAAAAGATATAGGATCCTCGAAAAAGACCTGCCATTAAGAAAAATTAGCCAGATAAACGCAACTTCAGAAGATTCAGACTAT
Organism: Prochlorococcus sp. MIT2309; assembly: GCF_059772305.1. Taxonomy (NCBI): domain Bacteria; kingdom Bacillati; phylum Cyanobacteriota; class Cyanophyceae; order Synechococcales; family Prochlorococcaceae; genus Prochlorococcus; species Prochlorococcus sp. MIT2309. Next base: position 1,785,008 of record NZ_CM186282.1, read on the forward strand.
TTAAAAGAATGGATACTTGTAGTTAGTGAAGGGAGATGGATTGGATACATCACCGAAAAACCTTTAAAGGAAATTCCTATTCAAAATTGGGATAATTACTTGTTAGGAGATTACGCACAACCTATTAGTGATCTTCCTTCAATTTCTCTGAAAGCAGAGTTGTGGCAGGCAGTTTTGGCGATTGAGCGAACTAATGAAGATATGCTATTGGTTTTAAGTCCAGCGGGTTTACCTGTTGGAACAATTGACAGAGTTGATATTGGGACAACTCTGTTAAGAAAAATGGGTTTGAACTTACCATCAAAATTAGCTGAATTGTCTCGAAGGCAAAAAACTTACCCTTTAGGCCTTGCTTTGCCACAGGTAGTTGAAAGTATGGTTTCTTCAGGTCAGATATCCAAAAAATCTGGTTCTTAATCAGATTTAATCAATGTGCTTTTTTTGGAATTTACTGAACTTATATTCTTCTAAGTTGCTTTTGCACCAAGAAACTTCAGGCCATGATGCAAAAAGTTTTTCTGTCAGTTTTTTTTCTAAACAGGTTTTATTAAAACCTAAATTTAATTTTGACGGTGGGCGTGTTTGGAACAATTCCTCCCATAAGTCTCTAGGTGGATCAAAAATAATTTCTCCATGTTGAAGCAAATTTCCTTTTCTCCAAAGTTGGGCATTACCAATTCTTTTATAACCATCTTTGTCTATGAGATCCGCAGATGTTGATTTTGAAAAACAATTTCCATTAACACTTGGAGTTGCTATTTCGTCACCAAATCTCAATGGATAGCCCATATCGTCAAAACTTTTTAAAAGCCATTGGCATGAATGTCTGTATGCTGTTTTCTTCTTCTTAGGCGGATTAGACCATGCAAGGGAGTAAGTAATTCCTCCAGAGTGAAGAACAGCATCACCTCCCGAGGGGCGCCTAACTATTTTTAGCTTTTTCTCGTTATGGAGTTCAATCCACCGTTTAGGAATGTTTTTTTGATTTTTTCCGATTGAAAGCCAATTCCCATCCCAACTGTAAAATCTTAGGATTATTAAAAAATCAGGATTTCTTATAGCTTCATCAAGCAATAAGCTATCTAAAGCCATTTGCTTAAAGCCATTCATTTTAGTGTGAGATAGTAAAAGTCCTTTTTTCAGTGATTTTAAACTTATGGTATCTAAAAATTAGTCATAGAATTTTTTGGTGCAAATACCTAAATCTGAATATTGAGAAAAATGAAATAATTAGCTTTTTTGGTTTAAATAATATTCCTAAAAATAATTTTAGTTTCGAATTTCTTTTGAATATTGGCAATAAGTTTCTTTTTAAGGTAAAACAAATTTAATGGTTATTAATATCCTTGCAGGGATCAATTCATAAAAAGGCAATAAATCAAAGCAGGAAGAAAACTTTGCGAGGCGTTAATTCATCTAATAAGAGAAAATTAGAATCAGGAAAAATAAATAAAAAATTTAATAAAGCAACAATTGCAAGGGAATTGCAATTGCAGGAACTGCGAAGGGAATATTTATATAGTTGCATTGCACTGCTTATGAAATTTGGATTGATGGTGATCTTCCTTGGAAGTTTTTTTAGGTTGGGGATTGCTTCTCATCAGAGAGTGATGAGAAACTTAGAGCTTTTTTCAATACTTAAAACTGAATCTAAGAAACTACATGATCTTAATGATCGTTTTGATAACCTTTTTGCCATTGGTGGGGATGATCGTCTAATAGCTGAGCAGGAGCATCTAATTGCTCCAAATAGTGTCAGGATTATTTGGCACTAAGTGATAAAGGCTTGTTGGATTTAAAATCTAAGGGTTAAAAACTTGATATTTTCAAGTGATTAAGGAACTAAAAGATGTCATCATTTCAAGCTGCTCCCGGGACAGTTCTAATAACAGGAACTACCTCAGGGGTTGGTTTGTATGCAACCAAAGCTCTTTTTGAAAGAGGGTGGAGAGTAATAACTGCAAATCGATCAGTTTATAGAGCGGAGAAGGCTGCAAATAAATTAGGACTTCCAACAGGAAAAAACCGTCAAATACAACATATTCAAATTGATTTGGGCGATTTAAATTCTGTCAGAACATCAGTAAAAGAGCTTTTATGTAATTTGGATTCCCCTTTGGACGCACTTGTCTGTAATGCTGCGGTTTATCTTCCCAGATTAAAAAAACCACAACGGTCCCCACAGGGGTTTGAAATCTCTATGGCTACAAACCATTTCGGACACTTTCTCCTTATTCAACTCCTTTTAGATTGCATGAGAAATTCAAGTCGCCCAGCCTGGGGAGGAAAGAAATGGAGTTCCGAACCAGCCAGAATAGTCATTTTGGGCACTGTTACTGCAAACTTGAAAGAATTAGGAGGGAAAATCCCTATTCCAGCGCCAGCTGATTTGGGAGATTTATCTGGTTTTGAGCAGGGTTTTAAAGATCCAATAAGTATGGCGAGTGGAAAACGTTTCAAGCCAGGTAAAGCTTATAAAGACAGCAAGTTATGCAATATGATTACAACTCAAGAACTTCATAAGCGCTATAAAGATTCACCGATAATTTTTAGTTCTCTTTATCCAGGATGTGTTGCTGAAACCAAACTTTTTAGAAATACACCAAAACTTTTTCAGATTCTTTTCCCATGGTTCCAAAGGATTATCACTAGGGGATTTGTTAGCGAGGATTTAGCTGGTAAGAGAGTTGCTCAAGTTGTAGCTGATCCTGAATTTGCTATCTCAGGAGTGCATTGGAGCTGGGGAAATAGACAGCGAAAAAATGGCAGACAATTTTCTCAAGAATTATCCTCCAGAGCTACAGATCCTCTCACTTCAGGAAAACTTTGGGATTTGACTATGAAATTGGTTGGGATTAATGAGCCGAAAAATTAAAAGGCGTATCAGAATTAATCAAAACCAAGTAAATCAAAGATTTCCCTGTCCTTTAGGGGTTCGGCAGATAACGGTTCTACATTTTCCAACATTCTCTTTGCTAGAGAGAGATATTCGTTTTGGACTTCAATAACGTCTTCTTCTGGCTCCATTTCGAAAATCGTACATTTTTTTAACCTTGATCGTCTAATTGCATCAACATTTTTAAAATGGGCCATGGTCTTTAGGCCAGTTCGAGCGTTAAATTTTTCTATTTGATCTAATTCTGCCGACCGATTTGCCACTACACCGCCTAAGCGGACTTTGTAGTTTTTCGCCTTAGCATTGATGGCAGCAACTATTCGATTCATAGCAAATATTGAATCAAAGTCATTTGCCGTAACGATCAAACAATAATTTGCATGTTGAAGAGGTGCAGCAAAACCACCACAAACAACATCTCCCAATACATCGAAAATCACCACATCGGTATCTTCAAGAAGATGATGCTCTTTAAGAAGTTTGACTGTTTGTCCAGTTACATAACCGCCGCATCCAGTACCCGCTGGTGGTCCTCCACTCTCAACACATTGAACACCGTTGTATCCGGTAAACATGAAGTCCTCTGGACGAAGCTCTTCGCTGTGAAAATCAACCTCCTCTAAAATATCTATTACCGTAGGAACCATTTTATGAGTAAGAGTAAAAGTACTGTCATGTTTTGGGTCACAGCCAATCTGAAGAACTTTTTTCCCAAGTTTTGAAAAAGCAGCCGAAAGATTTGAGGAGGTAGTTGACTTGCCTATTCCACCCTTTCCATAAACTGCAATTACCAGAGCACCTTCTTGAATATTCACGGTAGAATCTTGCTTTACCTGAACACTGCCTTCGCCGTCAGCTCTTTTTGTTATGGTTGTAGTCATTAAATATTTTTTTAGATGGATTTAATTATATTCAAGCAGGAAGAAGAGCAGTTAGTAAATGTTTCTTTACTTCGATACATTAATGGACAATTGCAATGCTACTAAGTTTAGTTTTTAACACATAGGAGTACTGTTAAGTGTTAATACTCATGTCCTAAATGACTGCATTGATTAAAGCTAACCGCTGAAATGTGCTTTTGCATCGAGGAGGGTTTCGCCGTTTATTTCTTGACATCCAGCTTGTCGGGCATATCTTTCTGTATTTCTCCTAACTTTTCCTCGAACAAAGAAAGGTATTTTTGCCAGTTCTGACTCCCCCTCTTTTGTCCAGTAAGGCAAGTGATCATTTTTTGGAGAAATACTCTCAGTTTGCCCTGCACTATTTGTTGATGCCAGATCAACGTTATTCGTTTGCCCACCTGAGTGACCTAGATGACTTTGATGACCATCAGTGAATTCAAAATCATGCTTAAACATACCTATTAAATGTTCTTCTAAGCCCATCATCAGTGGGTGAACCCAGTCATCAAAAATGACATTTGCTCCCTCCCATCCCATTTGGGGGCTATACCTTGCGGGAACATCCTGAACATGCATTGGAGTGCTAATTACTGCACAAGGTATTCCAAGACGTTTTGCACTATGGCGTTCCATTTGTGTCCCTAGTACTAGTTCAGGAGCAGCCTCTTTAATTGCTTCTTCTACTTCGAGATAATCATTTGTAATTAGGGCTTCTAATCCGAGTTCTTTTGCTATCGGTCTGACTCTGCGAGCCATTTCTCGGCTGTAAGTTCCAATACCAACAACCTTGAATCCCAGTTCTTGCTCTGCGATTCTTGCTGCAGCAATAACGTGGGTGCCATCACCAAAAATAAATACCCTTTTGCCAGTGAGATAATTCGAATCTACTGATTTTGAGTACCAAGGTAATTTAGAAAGATCTTCTTCATCGTTTGGGCTTGGTCGATCTAAGCCAAGAGTTTTATGAAGTGCAGTCAGAAAATCCTGAGTTGCACCAACGCCAATTGGGGGGATATTTACGAAAGGAATACCATAATTTCTCTCAAGCCAAATGCATGTTGATTCAGCTATTTCTGGATAAAGACATACATTTGCATCTGCTTTGGTCAATCTAATAATGTCACCGGGAGAGGCGCCAAGAGGGGCGATAACATTTACGTCAATTCCATGTTGCCCCAGTATTTTTTGTATTTCTAAAACATCATCTCTGCATCTGAATCCAAGTAGCGAAGGACCTAATAAATTTACTCTTGGTCTTCTACCTTCCTCTTCCCAAGCATTTGGATTGTGTGGCGATTTTTGTTCTGAGGATTTGCCAAGTAAACCTCGAACTAGTTGATAGAAAGTTTCTGCGGCACCCCAGTTTTCCTTTTTGCTGTAAGCAGGAAGTTCAAGGCTGACGACAGGTATGTCAAATCCCATTCCTTTAGCAAGGGAGCCAGGCTGATCTTGAATCAATTCAGCTGTACAACTTTCTCCAACGAGAAGCGCTTCTGGTTTAAATCTTTCAACAGCTTCATTAATGTGGCCTTTTACTAATTCTGCAGTATCTCCCCCAAGATCTCTTGCCTGAAAAGTTGTGTAAGTTACCGGTGGTCTTTGCCCTCTCCTTTCTATCATTGTAAAGAGTAGGTCAGCATAAGTATCACCTTGAGGAGCATGTAAAACATAGTGCACCCCTTTCATTGAGGCGGCTATTCGCATTGCCCCAATATGAGGTGGACCTTCGTATGTCCAAAGTGTTAATTCCATAAATCAGGTTTTTGTAAGTTGCTTTGTGTTTAAGAGGTTGTGCCGATGAAGAGGCCTTGAGAAAAGTTCTGCGAGGTCAGAGGCCTGGTCGATGCCATGTATTGGACTGAAAACCATTTCAATTGACCATTTTGTTGAAATACCCTCCGCTTCGAGTGGATTGGCTAGTCCCATACCGCATACAACAAGATCGGGTTGGTGTGCTCTCACACGATCAAGTTGTTTTTCAACATGTTGCCCTTCAACAATTCGAGTTTTATCTGGGATCAGATCTAATTCCGAACTCATCATCTCTCTATTTAGATAAGGAGTCCCTATTTCAATTAGTTCCATACCGCATTCTCTATGTAAAAATCTTGCCAATGGAATTTCTAATTGTGATTCCGGCAATAAAAAAAGTTTTTTACCATTGAGCTTGGCTTTATATGGTGCAATTGCTTTCTTAGCTCTGGCTACCAAAGGCTCAAGTGTTTTTTGAACCAACTCATAATTTATATGGAATGCATGTGCAGCAGCCTCAATCCATAGCTTGCTTCCCTCTACACCAAGGGGAAAGGGAGCTTTCAATATCTGAGCGCCTCGATCTCTAAGGGTCCGAGCTGTATCAGTTAAATACGGTTGAGCTAAAAGAACTTTTGTATTCTTGCCAATAGCGGGAAGCTCCGTGGATTGCCTTGGTGGGAAGCTTTCAATTTTATCAATACCAATTCGATTGAAAATAGTTTTCAATCGGTCTTCTACGGGATTGGCTAAAGTTCCAACAAGCAATAATTTAGATTCCTCTGAAGAGGGCATTAGAGGGACTAGTGCTTTAAGCGCGCCATCTTCTCCCTGAGTAAAAGTTGTTTCGATTCCGCTCCCTGAATAATTAAGTACGGTAACTTTCCCCTTTAATTGGAGATTAAGTTTTTCGGCAACTCTGGCTAAGTCAATTTTTATAACTTCACTTGGGCAAGATCCAACCAAGAAAAGAGTTCGAATTTCTGGACGGCGGTCTAAAAGATTTTTTACTACACGATCAAGCTCATCATGTGCATCAGCCAAACCGGCAAGATCTCTCTCTTCAAGAATTGCTGTTCCAAAGCGCGGTTCAGCAAAAATCATCACGCCTGCAGCACTTTGAATTAAGTGAGCACATGTTCGTGAACCCACAACTAGAAAAAAAGCATCAGGCATTCGGCGATGAAGCCAAACAATCGAAGTAAGTCCACAAAATACTTCTTTTGGACCTGTTTCTTTTAGGAGCGTTGCACCGCTCATAAATAAATAATCTTCTTTACTTAAGGTGCATCTTTTTCTGGGCTATCGTCAATAAATTACTGAAACTTTTCGGAATTGAAGATATTAACATTGAGTTTTATTATCAAATTAAGCTATGTATAAATTAGGTTTCAATTATCAAATAATTAATACTCAGAAATTTGATGAGAATAATTACCTATGAAATTAGTTACGCCAATATGTTGACTCTTTCCCTATTTTGCTAAGCCTCCAAACATTTCTGCTCAATCTTTTGGCTAGTAAGCCGGCTTTTTCATAATTAGAAGAATTCGGACGAGAGCCAAGTAATTGTGAAACTTCAGCTGTTGTTAGGGGAGCACCAGTTTCTAAGGCAAGAGAAGTTAATTCAAGTCGTTTTTTTAAAGAATTAAGATCAGCTTTTTCATTGCTCTCCTCAAAAAGCCAATTAAGTCCAGATTGATCCTCACCAGTAATTTTTTGCATTAAGCCCAAGCCAACTAAGCCCAATGCCTGCTGCGCTTTTAGTTCGTTGGTTTGTTCGCTTGATTCAGGGTTGGTTACATGGGAAGTAGTCATTCTTAATGGGTATATTTTTTTTGAAGTTATCGGTTTATGGAGAGCATGCAAGCTTTTTGATAGCTAAAAAGACAACTTTCCGGTAGTATCGCGCCATGAATTCATATTCCAGTATTGATGAGCGGGAACGTCGCGCCCAAGGTGGCGTAATTATTACCGGAACAGAGGTTGATTCCTCTGCTGGAGGAGCAAGTTGTGTAATTACTACAGACTCAGATAAGTCATTGGTAGCAAGGCAAGCAAGTCAAGTTCAACAGATTGAGTTAAGGTCATATGTTTTTCTTGACTCACTTCAGCCTCAGCTTGCTGCCTATATGGGTACAGCCAGTTCTGGATTTCTTCCAATACCTGGAGATGCATGTTTATGGTTGGAAGTATCCCCTGGAATGGCTGTGCACAGAGTTACAGATATTGCTTTAAAAGCAAGTAATGTTCGTCTTGGACAGATGATTGTCGAGAGAGCTTTTGGGTCAATGGCTCTTTACCATCGAGATCAAAGCACCGTAATTCACTCAGGTGATGTTGTTTTAGATGCTATTGGGAGCACTATCGATAAACGAACTCGTCCTGAGGTTAGTTGGACTGAAATTATTAGAGCAATAACGCCTGACCATGCAGTTTTAATAAATCGTCAAAATAGAAGAGGCTCGATGATTCAATCTGGAATGAGTATGTTTATTTTGGAAACAGAACCAGCAGGATATGTATTAATGGCTGCCAATGAGGCTGAAAAAGCCTCTAACATCACGGTAGTTGATGTTAAAGGCGTGGGTGCTTTTGGAAGATTAACTCTTGCCGGTCGCGAAGGTGACGTTGAAGCTGCTGCTGCTGCTGCAATGAGGGCAATTGATCTAATAAACAAAACTTAGGTTAAATTTTTAAATTAAGTTCTTTTTTTAAATGAGGAGCAAGTTCTCTTGCTGCCTTGCCTCTGCTGCCAAGTTTTGAAAGTTGTTCATTAGATAATTCACCGTAAGTGCACTTAGCCTCTCTTACCCAAAAAAGTGATTCAAATTCTCCATGTGGATAAGCAGGTTGTTTTAAAATTTCCCCCCAACAAATTCCCTTAGCATCTTTTATTAGTTTTCCCTCAGGGTCGCAAATGACCATAACACTACAAAAACGTGCGCTTCTATAAGGGCTTTCCCCCATTTCATCAAGAAGCTTTTTTAGTTTTTCCTTATTACTTTTAGCAAAACGAGCTGAGAAAATCCCCGGAGCTCCCCCGAGAAGATCAACTTCTAATCCTGAATCATCTGCAATAGTCCAAGTTTTTGTAATTGCTGAAACAGCTTCAGCTTTGAGTAGAGCATTTTCTAGATAGCTTGTACCAGTTTCCTCAACATGCAGGTCTTTAGGTTGCCGCTGAATATTTATGGGAAGCTTACCAAGCATCAATTCAATCTCTTGGACTTTTTTAGGATTGGCGCTTGCGATTGTTATTAAAGGTCTCGTAGACGTCAAAAAAATCCCTATTAAATTCAGGCTAAAACTATATTTTGCCAATGTACATATTGACTATATTTAGTTATCAAAAAAAATATTGAGAGACAGGATGGGTTGAACATTCCACCCCACGCATGCTGGGAACCTGTCTCGTAGGAGAGAAAATACAGTCAAAAATATTAAAAAACAACTTTTTATCTTGAGTCGCTCACGCCTGAATGAACAGTTGTTCATAACAGTCATACCAATGGTGATAAGTTTTGCTTATCAGTATAAGTAAATACAGTAATCAGGTTTTTGATGAATTTCTCTTGACGGATAGCGTTCGGTCGAGGCAATCTCCATATCGAACATTCCCCCTTTATTACGCAGGTTTAGGCAATGGCTACAGAAACTATGGGTATCGCACTCGGCATGATCGAGACTCGCGGACTTGTCCCAGCTATTGAAGCTGCTGACGCAATGACAAAGGCTGCTGAAGTACGCCTCATTGGACGTGAGTTCGTTGGCGGCGGCTATGTAACAGTTTTAGTACGTGGCGAAACAGGTGCAGTTAACGCTGCTGTTCGTGCTGGTGCTGATGCATGCGAACGTGTTGGAGATGGACTTGTTGCCGCTCACATCATTGCTCGTCCTCATAGAGAAGTTGAGCCAGCTCTTGGAAATGGCAACTTCCTTGGTCAGAAGGACTGAGATTAGTTAGGCGTTTCTTTAATGAATCGCAACTCAATCAATACCTACAACGACCTAATGGAGTTTTCCTATGAGTAAGAAGTACGATGCCGGCGTTAAGGAGTACAGAGACACCTACTGGACTCCTGATTACGTCCCCCTTGATACAGACCTTTTGGCTTGTTTCAAGTGCACAGGCCAAGAAGGTGTACCTAGAGAAGAAGTTGCAGCAGCAGTAGCAGCTGAATCTTCAACAGGAACTTGGTCAACAGTATGGTCTGAACTATTAACAGACCTAGAATTTTACAAAGGGCGCTGTTATCGCATTGAAGATGTCCCAGGTGATAAGGAGTCTTTCTATGCATTTATTGCGTATCCTTTAGATCTTTTTGAAGAAGGATCAATAACAAACGTTCTTACATCTCTTGTCGGTAACGTTTTCGGATTTAAGGCACTTCGCCATTTACGTCTTGAGGACATTAGGTTCCCCATGGCTTTCATAAAGACATGTGGAGGTCCACCTAATGGAATTCAAGTTGAGCGAGATCGCTTAAATAAATACGGCCGTCCTCTTTTGGGTTGTACCATCAAGCCAAAACTTGGTCTCTCCGGAAAAAACTACGGAAGAGTTGTTTATGAATGTCTTCGTGGGGGGCTTGACCTCACTAAAGATGATGAAAACATCAACTCTCAGCCTTTCCAAAGATGGAGAGAGCGTTTTGAGTTCGTTGCAGAAGCTGTAAAGCTAGCTCAACAGGAAACTGGCGAGATTAAGGGGCACTACCTCAACTGCACAGCTACAACCCCTGAAGAAATGTATGAGCGTGCCGAGTTTGCAAAAGAACTTGGTCAGCCAATTATCATGCATGACTACATTACTGGTGGATTCACAGCAAATACTGGCTTAGCAAATTGGTGTCGGAAGAATGGGATGTTATTGCACATTCACCGTGCAATGCATGCTGTTATTGACCGCCATCCCAAGCATGGTATACATTTCCGTGTCCTTGCTAAATGCCTGAGACTTTCTGGTGGAGACCAGTTACATACAGGTACTGTTGTAGGTAAGTTAGAGGGAGATCGTCAGACCACTCTTGGTTACATTGACAACTTAAGAGAGTCATTTGTACCTGAGGACAGAACAAGAGGTAATTTCTTCGATCAAGATTGGGGATCAATGCCTGGAGTGTTTGCCGTTGCTTCTGGTGGAATACACGTATGGCATATGCCTGCGCTACTAGCTATTTTCGGTGACGATTCTTGCCTTCAGTTTGGTGGTGGTACTCATGGACATCCTTGGGGATCAGCCGCTGGAGCTGCTGCCAACAGAGTTGCTCTTGAAGCTTGTGTCAAAGCTCGTAATGCTGGTCGCGAAATTGAAAAAGAAAGTCGCGACATCCTTTTAGAAGCTGCAAAGCATAGCCCTGAATTGGCTATTGCTCTTGAGACTTGGAAGGAAATCAAGTTCGAATTTGACACCGTAGACAAACTCGACGTTCAGAGCTGAAGTTATGAGGAGAATTAATTCTCCTCTCAACTTTACGAAAAGGAACTTTATTCAAACTCAGTTCCTGCTATTTACTAACCACACCCCCAGTTTCACCATGCCTTTCCAGAGCACAGTTGGTGACTATGCAACAGTCGCCACCCTGGAAACATTCGGCTTCTTACCGCCGATGACCCAGGACGAAATTTATGATCAAATTGCTTACATAATTGCTCAAGGCTGGAGTCCAGTTATTGAGCATGTTCACCCAAGTGGTTCAATGCAGACCTATTGGTCTTATTGGAAATTGCCTTTCTTTGGAGAAAAGGATCTTAACTTGATTGTTAGTGAACTTGAAGCATGTCATCGTGCATATCCAGATCACCATGTTCGCATCATTGGTTATGACGCTTACACGCAAAGTCAAGGCACTGCATTTGTAGTGTTTGAGGGGCGCTGATTTTCGACCTTCAACTTTCTTATGCCTCGTATCTAATCGAGGCATAAGCCTTTTCAAGAAATTTTATTTCTTTTGTCCTTCGACATTTACATCTGGCGGTCATGGCAACTAAAACCAGTAGAGAACTTGCACTAGAACGCCGTAAGGCACTTAGTGATGGTGGAAAAAAGGCTTCTAAATTAAGCCCTAATAGCCCAAATAGAGTTCGAACATCTGACGACGTCCGTCAGTCAAGGACAAATACTGAATATTCAAAAACATCCAGTAATAGTCTTCAAAGTAATAAAAATTCTTTACCTAATTCATCATTCAATCAAGCTGCTATAAAAATGAATTCTCCTTCTGTACGTAAAGTTAAGTCAATCAGTAACCCGAGTAGGGAACTTGTCTTAGCGAGAAGAGAAGCCTTGTCTTCAAAAGGAAAAGCAGCTAGTAGTAGTAAAGATAGAACAAGAGTAGATGTTGCCAAAACATCTGCTATCTCGACTTCGTCAAACCCTCAAATTTCAGAAAAAAAAGAGTGTTCATGTAATACTAAAAGTAGGAAAAAATCAGCAGAACTTAGTATAAATACAACTAAAGCTACTTTGAGTTCAAGGAGCGGAGAGAGAAGGACTATTCAAAAAAGAAGACCACTAGAAAACACTAGTAGGTCCCTTGTGCTTGCTAGAAGAGAAGCAATGTCAAAGCATGGAAAATCAGCAAGTACAAATTCAACCACCGCTGCTTCAGTTGCTCGACATGGTAATCCGGATCTTTCAAGTAGAGAGATAGCATTAAGAGTTAGAGAACTTCGTAGTAAATCGGGTGCAACTGGTAAACAGCGAGCAGGAAGTACTCGTCCTTGCGGTCCTAATCGCAAAGGAGCAAAACAATCGTCTGGAGTAGATGCTCATTGGAAAGTTGGTATTAGTGAGACTAATTCTGGCCAAATTGTTACCGGAACTCAAGCAAATAGATCTGTTAAAACAACAGGTAACGAAGCAAGTACTTGTCGATCAGTTACTGGAACGCAATACCTTGGTGCTGATACTGTTGATACTTTTTGCCAAGAATCACCAAATTATGTTCAACCTTCAAAAGTGGCTGTAACCAATACAAGTCATGGAAATTTAGTTACAGGTAATGAAGTGGGAAGATCTGAAAAAGTTACTGGTGACGAGCCCGGAACCTGTAAGAATCTAACAGGAACAGAATATATTTCAGCAAATCAATCTAATGCCTTTTGTGGAGGAGTAAATCCGTCTCCAAGAAAAGTTGGACATAGCCAAACCATCGATGGAAGAAGCGTTACTGGAGTTATGGTTGGTCGTTCAAGTAATGTTACTGGCGACGAAGCAGGCTCCGGAAAAGATCTAACAGGTGATCAATATTTGGGATCTGATCCAAGACCTTCTGGTAGACCAGCGCAAAAAGTAGGGTCTTTAAGGACAGTTAGAGGTTCAGGTCTTACTGGAACAGACGTTGCAAGATCTGAGTGGGTAACTGGTAATGAAGCGGGTAGTTGTAAACGTGTAACAGGTGATGAATATGTAGGAGCTGAACAATATGAATCATTTTGTGGAGATAAGCCTGTTCCTGAGGCTGCGAAAGTTGGATTGAGCTTCACTAATAAATCTCAATCTGTCAGTGGAACAATGACTGGACGTTCCCAGTTAGTTACTGGAGATGAGCCTGGAAGTAATAAAGCCGTAACTGGTACGCCTTATGCAGGATTAGAACAATCCGCGCAATTTGGAAAACCAAGTAATACCAAAGAGATTCAGCAAAGGACTCCAAAAAGACTTGGGACCCCCGGATCAAATTTAACTGGATTGCAACCAGGGATAGGCGGAGTTATGACCGGTGCCGAGAAGGGAGCTTGCGAACCTTTGACTGGTACTCCTTATGTGGGGAGTGATCAACTAGCTCAATCTTGTGGTACTTCTTATAGTGATATTAATGATAATGACTCTAATGATTCGCCATGGACTGAATTCAGTGTTCAGTCCCCTGCAAGATCAGCACAAAGAAAAAGAGATAGAGATTCTTCCGTTACAGGAAATCGTTATGAGGACAGTTCGAAAATCACAGGACCATTTGATATGGCAACTAATAAAATCACAGGAACTGAACAATTTCGTTTCGACAATAAAGAGTTTCAACAAAAACAATTAATTAAGCAAACTGTGGTTGATGAAAGTACATCCGATCAATCAACTGAATCCAGAGCTGTTTCACGTGTTACTGGAGAAGGACAATCAGCTGGATTAAATATTACAGGTGATGATTGGGATCGTGGTGATCGAGTTACTGGCACTGAGGGGGCCTCAGCCAGAAGAAGAAATCCCTCAAGACCAGGTGGGAGAAATGCAATGCCTTCTTTCGATTCAAAGAGAAACCAAGACGTGCCAGAGCCAGACTTTTTAATAACTGGATCTAGCGGAAACACTCGAGAGGGACAAATGGTTACCTTCTCTGGTGGAGCAAGAGGTTAATTCATAGATGGCCTATAGAAATCTGGCCAGATTCTCAAACAAAACACAGGGGCCGACTGCTCCCCGAAAACGTTTTGTATCTTTTGATGAGCCACCAAAACTTGAAACTTTTTCCTCTCAAAATAAGCATCATCCTCTAACAGACATTAGACAAAACGAGGAATTAGAAAAATATGAACTTGAAGTCAAAGGACGTTTTGATCGAATAGTCCCCCTGTTGAGAAAAATTTCCTCACTTCAACATGATGAGGACTTTATCTCAAGGGCAAATCAGTTGACTTTTAGAGAATTAGGTTTCGAGCTTCCAGAACATATTCTAGAAAAAGCTTGGGTTCGACCTCTCGATATGAGAGCACTTTTTGCTTGGTGTGTTTTTCAGTCACATCAACTCGTTAGTGCTGAATTTTTCAACTCTGACCCATTAAATGGTGGAGAAGAAAGTATGGAGGCAAGAAAATTCCAAAATTTTCTTAAGGAATGTGGCTTTCATTTGTTGGACATAACACCATGCTCTGATGGACGTCTTGCTCACTCAATAGCTTATGCCTTGCGTATTCCCTTTAGTGCTGTAAGACGAAGATCTCATGCTGGAGCACTTTTTGATGTTGAGAGGACTGTTAATCGTTGGATTAAAACTGAACATAAAAGATTTAGAGAATCAAAACCAAATTCTCCGACCGAACCAACAAGATATTTAAAAGTTGTCACTTACCACTTTAGTTCTGTTGATCCCACTCATCAGGGTTGTGCAGCTCATGGAAGTGATGAGAAAGTTGCAGCACAAGCCGGACTTCAACGCCTTTTAGATTTTCGTGAAGCTATTGAGAATAGTTTTTGTTGTGGTGCGTCAGTAGACCTTCTATTAGTAGGTATAGATACTGATAATGACTCTTTAAGAATACACGTTCCCTCAGGTAAAAATGAAACTGACTTGACTCAATGGATATCCACTTGTGATTTATTCGATAAAACTTACAAATTGACTTCCAGAGAGGCAATCTCAGTAATTGAAAAGGAGATAAAAAGTAAATCCAGCTCAACTTCTCAATCAGGGATGGAGTCTTTTTTGCTTAAGATGATAATTAATAATTTTTCTCAAATTGACTACGTTCTTAAGATGCATAGAGGCACTTATCCAGATGCTGGACATGCAGAACGATTTATCGGTGTAGGTATTGGTTTTAAGGAAATCCATTTAAGGAACCTTACTTATTTTGCTCATCTTGATACTGTTGAAGAGGGAGCACCGGATTTAGACGTGGGAATAAAAATATTTAAAGGATTGAACATTTCACGAGATCTACCAATTCCTATTGTGATCAGATTTGATTATTCAGGAAGAGTTCCAGGCGAGAGAGATAGAGCGATTGCCGACTGCAAAAGAGTAGATAATGCCATATCTGAAAGATATAGGGGATTAGTAGATAATGGTCAGCTTCATACATTATTGACTATTCGAGACCGTGATAAGAAAGCCCCTGCAGTTATTGTGGGGTCTTCACTTGATCCCGTTCTAATGGAGGCACATTAAGATGATTATTTGTAAAGTGTTGAAGCCACTTGTTTCTACAAATCGAATCCCGGGCTTTGAACATAAACATTTGCAAGTTGTACTCGATGGTAGCTCTAAAAAAGTTGCCGTTGATGCAGTTGGTTGTAAGCCTGATGATTGGGTTATTTGTGTAGGCAGTTCGGCCGCTAGAGAGGCTGCTGGAAGTAAATCATATCCAAGTGATCTAACTATTGTTGGGATTATTGATCACTGGAATCAGGAAACACAGAATTCTGAGCTGAGAGGATCAAAATAATGGAAATTATGCAAGTTATGGGAAGATTAGTCTGCTCGCAAAGGGTGGCTGGTTTAGGACATATGCATTTGCGTATCTTAAAAAATAGTGCAGGCAAACAATTGGTTGCTGTTGATCCTGTGGGAGCAAGAGAAGGAAATTGGGTTTTCACCTCAAGTGGTTCAGCAGCAAGATTTGCCTGCCAAAATCCCGAGACACTCACGGATCTCACTATTGGAGGGATAATTGATTTTTGGTCTCCTGATGGTTAGCGTATTTAACTATTTGATATTAACTTTATTATCTACTTTACATAGCTATGAAAAATTCAATTAACAACTCAGATAGTAAAAAGATTGTGAGAAATACCCAATCTGAGATTTCTCTATCAAATCCATCTGATCAAGTTATTGATGTAAAAGCTTCGAGTGTCACTTCCACAGTAAGTAAAAATAAGTCGACTGCAGCCAGTAGTCCCTCAAAATATCGTAGTAAGGGCTCTGTCTCCACTAAAAAAACTGATTCAGATGGATTGGGAGGATCATCTGGTATTCCAAGAGATATTTTAGGCCCAACAAATGAAGACCCAACCCTTGGAGTGGCACTCGGAATGATCGAAACAAGAGGAGTAGTCCCAGCTATTGAGGCTGCAGATGCAATGACCAAGGCTGCGGAGGTTAGATTAATTGCAAAAGAATATGTTGGCGGCGGTTACGTCACCGTAATGGTTAGAGGAGAGACAGGCGCCGTAAACGCATCAGTAAGAGCTGGTGCTGATGCCTGCGAGAGAGTAGGAGACGGATTAGTAGCTGCTCACATTATTGCAAGACCAAACACAGAATTAATGCCCGTTCTTAAGCCAAGCGGAGCAACTAGAAGAAGTTGATTTTTTGATAATTTGATAAATTAGATGAAAATGAGATAAACATTATGGAAAAAAATACTTGGAAACATAAAACCAGACCTGTATGTCTGGAGAGAAGATTTGAATTTGATACTTATAACTCTACAAGGAATTTTCTTGATAAACTTGGTGAGCTTAGTGAAAAAACTAATAGATTTCCAGATATAAGTTTTGGGAAAACTTATGTAAATATAACCCTGAGACCAGAAGAAGAGCAGAAGAATATATCAATCAAAGATCATGAATTTAGTATGAAAATCGATGAACTAATTGACTGATATAAAGATTAGTTTAATCTTTTGGTTGAGAAAGATCGCGTTTGATTAGTGCCATTAAATAGGATGGTGATTTATACCTCCCTGGAAGACAGCGATTAAGTGTCTCTAGATGGCCCCAGCAAACTGTTCTTTGAATTTCTTGAGGAGACCGACCTTGCTGAAGCAAACGTCTTAGGGCTTTGCAATACAGCGGATATCCGGCTTCAAGTTCGCCAATAGTTAGCTTGGCTACGGTCATGTTTGATCGCAGTTCATTTATTAATCTAGACAATAAAGTGACCACTTTGCAAAGTGGGAAAAATTCTTGGGCAGATTGTGATTTAAATAATCTACTTTTTAACGAAGGCAACGCATTCAATTTCTACCGTTCCTCCTTTCGGGAGTGCTGATACTTCTATGCAAGCCCTTGCTGGATTTGTATCTGAATTGAAAAACTCACTATAAATATCATTGACATCATTGAAATTTTTTAAATCAGTTAAATAAATTGTGGTTTTGACAACATCTGAACATTTTGCTCCGGCTGCTTCCAAGACGGCGAAAAGATTAGTTAAAACTTGGTGAGTTTCTACTTTCACATCTTTAGTGACCATTTCTCCATTTTCAGGATTAATCGCAATTTGTCCTGAGCAATACAACCATCCATCTACCATTGTTGCCTGACTGTATGGGCCAACTGGTTTTGGGGCATCCACGGTATTGATGGAAGTAATGACAGACATGATTTAGAGATTTTTATTAGTTGGATATTTTATTAAATCTGAATTTATTTATATTGTTTTAAAAAGTCCAATTGTCTTTATGATTTCTCAAAAAAAATAATTCCTCAATTGTTTCAGCTTGAAGAAATAAATTAGTTGATCGTTCTATCTCCAGAGTAGTAGGCAGGGTAATTTCTCCTCGTTTCCTCTTAACAGAAATCTCTGCCAACCTTTTGCTGATTTTTAAGTCATTTGGCTTGATTTCATGAGCCCATTTCAAGTTCATTTCTGTGTATTCATGACCACAATAAATCCTTGTACTTGAAGGAAGTCGATTGATTTTTTGAAGTGATTTAAACATGTCATCAGGTGTTCCCTCAAAAAGACGACCACACCCTCCAGAAAATAAAGTATCTCCACAAAAAAGTGCAGGAGGATTTTCTTGCGAATTATCTATGTAAAAAGCAATGTGAGATCTTGTGTGACCTGGAATTTCAATTGTATTTATGAGCTTATTTTTTATCAAAAAACTATCATTATCCTTGACAGAAAGAGTTTGGAAGGGAATTCTATTTTTGTCTGCCATTGAAGCTACTATTTTTGCCAGAGGCCACGTTTTTTCTAATTCTTTTACCCCACCAATATGGTCTTCATGATGATGAGTTAAAAGTATGGCTTCCAAATTTAAAGATTTTTCTCTCAACCAAGTCTCTACTGGCTTTGCAATTGATGGGTCAACAACTACTGCACTGTTACCCAAAACCAATATCCAGATTATGTTGTCTTGTAATACAGGTAAGGAGAAAATACTTAAGTTTTCCTCATGTTTTATTTTCATTTCATCGATGGGGGCTGTAGTAGTTAAAGTTAAATCTAAGTGGTGAAATTATGATTACTATCGCGTTAGCCAAAGGAGCACTCTTACAGCACTCCGTTAAAAGATTGAAACAAGCAGGTTTGGATTTTTCCTCACTTTTAGATCCTAATAACAGGCAATTAATGGTTCCATCTGTTTGTGGGAAAGCGAAAGCTTTGCTTGTTCGTAACGGCGATGTTCCAGTTTATGTTTCATACGGTCAAGCTCAGTTAGGAATTGTTGGATATGACGTGTTAACAGAACACGAAATGCCTCTTGCCCATCTCCTCGATCTTGGATTTGGGGACTGCAGGATGTCAGTTGCGGTAAAAAGCAATAGTTCCTATGAAAGAGCCTCTGATTTGCCGCCCCATTGTCGAGTGGCAAGCAAATTTACTAATTGCGCTAGGAATTATTTTGAGAAAATAGACCTTCCTGTTGAATTAGTACACTTAACAGGATCGGTAGAGCTTGGACCAATTACTGGCATTGCTGAGGCAATAGTCGATTTAGTGGCATCTGGTCGCACTCTTAAGGAAAATGGTTTAAGAGAGATAGATGAACTCTTTAAATCAACAGCGCGCCTTGTTGGAAATCCTTTGGCATTAAGACTTGATACAGGAATTCTTCAAGAAACAATTGAATCCATTCAATCCCAAAAACAAAACTGATTATTAGGTTCTCTAATTATGTCTAAGGATCTTCAAAGAATTAAAAACATAGCTCGTTATTTAACGCAAGAAAAAAAGAGGCTTTTAGTAATTCTCATAATACTTTTGCCTGTTGCGATAGCTGGTGCTATTCAGCCTCTCTTAGTTGGACTTGCCATAAGCGTTTTGAAGGGAGAGCAGACTAATTCATTTTTTGATAACTACTCTGTAGGAACTTCAATAAGATTCCTTATCATTTTCCTACTTTTTTCAGTATTGATAAGGCTTGCTTTTCAGGGGCTGCAAAGTTATAGCATTCAGTCTGTGGGCCAAAGACTTACAGCAAGGATAAGAGAGGATCTTTTCTCGCACTCTCTTGCGCTTTCTCTGAGATTTCATGACCGCATGCCAGTAGGCAAACTATTAACAAGATTAACAAGTGATGTTGATGCATTGGCTGAGGTTTTTGGAAGTGGTGCAGTTGGAGTACTAGCTGATGTGGTTAGTTTGATAATAATTTCCATAACGATGATTTTCATTGAATGGAGGCTTGGCTTAGTTCTTTTAATAACTCAAATTCCAGTAACCTTTACTGTCATTTGGCTTCAGTCTCGCTTTCGTAAAGCAAACTATCGAGTTAGGGAAGAGTTGTCTCAGTTAAATGCCGATTTTCAAGAAAATCTCCAAGGTATTGAAGTTGTTCAAATGTTCAGAAGAGAAAAATCTAATGGCAGTAAGTTTTATCAGACCGGAACAAATTATAGGAATGCAGTAAATGGAACAATCTTCTATGACAGTACAATTTCTGCATTTATAGAATGGGTGTCATTAGCGGCTGTCGCTTTAGTGATTGCGGCAGGTGGCCTTTTGGTCACTTCTGGCGCTATGGGGTTGGGTACTTTGACAACATTTATCCTTTTCTCACAAAGACTTTTTGAACCTTTGAGACAACTAGCAGAGAGATTTACGCAGATACAGGGAGGCTTGACAGCTGTTGAGAGAATCTCTGAGTTACTTGAGCAAGATATTGAAATAGCTGATTCAGAAAAATTAGATAAAAATAATATTGAAAGAAAAATACAACTAGGGAAAGTTGAGTTTGAGAATGTTTCTTTTTTCTACAAATCAAATGAACCTATCATCAAGAATCTTAGTTTTGTTGTAAACCCAGGTGAGACAGTTGCTTTTGTTGGGCCAACAGGCTCTGGGAAAACTACAATTATTAGACTTCTTTGCAGGCTTTACGAGCCTCAATCAGGACGAATACTTATTGACGGAACAGATATAAAAAATATACCTATTGATCATTTAAGAAAAAAACTAGGTGTCGTCTTACAAGATACTTTTATTTTTAGTGGAAATGTGGAGGATAATTTGAAGCTTGATTCTCAAATAAAAAGACAAAAGCTTGAAAAAATTTGCTTTGATTTGGGATTGGATAGTTTCCTTGAGAAATTGCCTAGAGGCCTTGACTCCTCTTTAAGAGAAAGAGGGGGGAATTTGTCCTCTGGAGAGAGACAATTACTTTCAGTTGCGCGAGTTGCAATTAGAAACCCTACAGTATTAGTTATGGATGAAGCTACTGCCTTTATGGATCCCTCCACTGAAGCTACTCTACAGAGAGATTTGGATAGACTTCTTGAAAAAAGGACGGCATTAGTTATTGCTCATCGCCTCGCCACAGTGGAGCAAGCCGATAAAATATTAGTACTTAGAAAAGGGGAAATAATTGAAGAAGGTAGCCATGATCAGCTCTGTCAACAAGGCGGATTGTACTCACAATTAGCCGAGCTTCAGCAAAGAGGCCTAGCAACACTCTAAAAAGATTCGACTCAATTACGATGAAAAAAGTTTCTTTCAATATTTCAAATTTTGGGATGTTTAAAGATTCTGATCAATCTGAGAAGAATCTTATGGAGCAAATGTATGGTGAGGGTTTTATAGAATGTCCATCCCCTTTTGAAGATCAGAAATTTATTTTTAGTCAAGAAAGATCATTTGACTTGATTGAATTGGAACAACTTTTGCAATCAGTAGGGTGGAGCAGACGACCACTCAGAAGAGTTCGGCGAGCACTTGACTACAGTCTTTTGAAGGTGGGTTTGTGGCGGCACGACCCAAAGTTTCCAAGGTTAATTGGCTTTGCAAGATGCACCGGTGATGGGATCCTAGAGGCGACAATATGGGATGTTGCTATTAATCCCGTTTATCAAGGAGCTGGATTTGGAAAGAAACTCATGTCTTTTGTTATAAAATCTATTCGTGATATGGGAATAAAAAGAATTACGCTATTTGCTGATCCAGGTGTTGTTGATTTTTACAAAAGCCAAGGTTGGACTTTAGAGCCTAGAGGCAAAAGATGTGCATTTTGGTATGCAAATTAATTAAATGATTATTTATAATAATCATTTAATAAGTTCTTTGAACTCTCTCCTTTTAACCAGCGATATCTATATCTAGCATTTTTTATCCCTTGCCAAATAACATTAATTTTCTCCCACTTCCTGTAGTCAGTGATTAATGGAAGTTTGATTCTTTTCAGTTTTGTTTTTTTTGATAATCTTCTTACAAAATCAAAATCCTCCATAATATGAAGATCAGTATAACCTCCGATTTCTTGATATAACTTTCTTGATATTAATAATCCTTGATCGCCATATGGTTGTTGTAAAAAGATACTTCTTAAGAAGACTGCTAATTCCAAAAGACGAAATTGTGGATGTTTATTTACAACTTTGAAGTCAAAATACCAACCATATTTATTTGATAATGGATTGGTTATTAATTCTTCTATTTTTCTAGCCCATAGATTTGGGAGTCGACAATCAGCATGTAAAAAAAGTAGCCAATCTGCGCTTGAGTACGATGCACCTTTTTTTAATTGAGAACCTCTATTTGATTCATTTGTTGTTATCACCTTTGCCCCACCAATATTTGCTAGAAAAATGGTTAGATCTTTGCTGCCGCCATCGATAACATTAATATCGATATCTTTTTCCCAAAGATTTATATCGGCAAGCAAGAGTGCAATTGAGCCGGCTTCATTAAGTGTTGGACAAATTACACTTAGCTTAGGCTTGAGGGACATTTTATCCAGGGGGCCATATCACAAAGATGATCTAAATCATTTTGCTTCCTTAAGACTCCTATTTTAACTCCTCTTTTTGAAGCTTCATTAAAAGTTTTTGCATAAACATTATTTGATCCCCATTCAATTCCAACAAAAGGCCAGTTGATTAATGGAAATAAAAGTTTATTCGAAATACCTAAAAGCCAATATCCACCATCGGAGGATGGACCAATTATGAGATCTTTTTTGTTAAAGAAATATATTGCTTCTGATAAGTCTGTCTCACAGAGTGTTGGGAGGTCGGTCCCTATGAAAATTACTCCGCAAAAGTCCTTGGGGTTGTAAGTTCTTAGTGAATGATTAATTTGTCTTTTCATTCGAACTCCCAAATTACCTGAACCCTGCCTAAAGGTTTTTTCTATACCAGTATTAAGACTCAATCTTTTACAAGCTCTTTGGCCAATTCCAGAGATCGCGAGGTGAATTTCTGCCTGACCATTTTTTTGGAGTGATTTTGTGACCTTGATTGTGTGCGAAGTGAGTGCCTCTTGAATCTTGGCAGCTTTCTGACTCCCTATAGTTTGAGATAGTCTGCTTTTGCAGCGATTTGGTGAATGCCATTTAGCCATTACAATAACTATTGCTCGTCTTTCCATAGGGAATTTTGCAAGTTTCACAAGTTCTCAATAATTAATAATTAGTTGGTTTTCTAATCAATTAATGACCATTTTCATAGAAGAGCTTAGATTCGAAATCTTATTAGGACAAGCCG